>NZ_JALHLG010000020.1 GCF_022832375.1 Novosphingobium beihaiense | reverse complement strand
CGGAAGCCCTAGTGCCGCAGCGGCCATGCCGCCAGCCGGGATGGCCATCTCAGTGCCCCCGTCCGGTTCCGCTCCCAAGCATATTCGCGTGCCGCAAACATCCTCGCCGGAGACGGCGATCGCCAGCGCCGTGCACGTGGCCGGAAACGACAGCCCGGCCACGGCAGGCGCGGACTATGCCCGCCCGCTCGCTCCCCCGGCGCCTGTCACAGCGGCTCCCGCCAGCCGCCCGGCCCCTGCCCGGCCAGCCCCCGCGCCGCACAGGACCGCCGCCGCCCCTTCCGTTTCGGCTTCCGGGCCATGGCGCGCGCAGCTGGGCGCTTTCGGCGTTCCCGGCAATGCCGATGCGCTCTGGGCGAAAGTGAAGAACCGCCCCGAACTGTCCGGCCATGCTAAGCTGCTGGTTCCGGCCGGACGGCTGACGAAGCTGCAGGCTGGCGGTTTCGCCTCGCATGCGGACGCCAGCGCGGCCTGTTCCCGCCTGACGGCAGGCGGGTTCACGTGCCTCGCCGTGCGGAACTGACACTGGGCGGCATCCTTGCCTGAGCCGCCGCCGGAAACGCAGGCTCCGGCTGCCGCCTCGCATCGGCTCGGCTCGCTCGACCTGATCCGCGGCATTGCCGTGCTGGGTATTCTGGCGATCAACATCGCCGGTTTCGCCGGGCCGATGATCTCCGCCACGTCGCCCAGCCTGCCCCATCCGGCCAGCCCTATGGACGAGGCCGCCTTCGCCTTTTCCTTCCTGTTCTTCGAAGGCAAGATGCGGGTGCTGTTCTCACTGCTGTTCGGCGCGGGCCTTGTCCTGTTCTGGGAACGCAGCGAAGCGGCAGGGCGCGACGGGGACGTGCTGCAGGTGCGGCGGCTGTTCTGGCTGATGGCGCTCGGCGCGCTGCACTACCTGCTGTTGTGGTGGGGCGACATTCTCTTTCTCTATGCCGTGTGCGGCCTCGCCGCACTGCTGCTGCGGCCGCTAAGGGATCGCACGCTGCTGATCATCGCGCTGGGGCTCTATTACGTCTGGCACTTGTGGGGCCTGTTCGATTCGGCCGCCGCCATCACCGCAGAAACCGCCGTGCGCCATGGCAATGCCACGCCCGCACAAGTTCATCTGCTATCCGAATGGCTCCAGCCCATGCGCGACTGGGCCGCGCAGGAAATGCGCGAAAGCCATCTTGGCTTCCTGGGCCTGCTGCGGGCCAAACTGGAACTGCGGCCGTTCTGGCAAGTGCAGATGGTCTCGGGCAATTTTTCCGAAACCCTGCCGCTGATGCTGATCGGTATGGTGCTCTACCGGCGCGGCTTTTTCACCGGCACGCTGTCCCGCAAACGGCTGGTGGCGGTGGGCGTGGCCTGCACCGCTGGCGGGTTGGCATTGACGGCGCTGTTTCTGGGCTGGGCCTGGCCCCGGCACTTTCCGCCGGTGGCGATGCACGCCGCACTCGTGTGGGGGCTGGCCATGCCGCATCTGCTGTGCGGCTGCGGCTATGCCGCGCTGCTGGTCATGGCAGCGCCGCGCCTGATCCCCACCGCGCTGGGGCAGCGGCTGATCGCGGCCGGGCGCATGGCCTTCAGCAACTATATCCTGACCAGCCTCGTGATGACTTTCGTGTTCCACGGGTGGGGCCTTGGCCTGTTCGGAACCGTGGGCCCTGCCGGGCAGATGCTCTTCGTGCTGGCCGGGTGGACACTGATGCTCGGCTGGAGCGCGCCGTGGCTGCGCCACTGGCGGCGCGGCCCCCTGGAATGGCTGTGGCGATCGCTGGTTGAACGTAAAGTTCTAAAAAACAGGCATTGATAATCATTCGCAAAACTGTTGCGATCAATTCTCATTTGCGTATAGTGGGGATTGAAGAGGATTCGCTCATGTACGTCTGTATCTGCAACGCCATTCGGGAAAAGGATTTGCGCACGGCCGCACGGTGCTGCGGCGGCAGCGCACATGCAGTTTACGCGGCACTCGGCCACATACCGCAGTGCTGCCAGTGTCTGGAAGAAGCAGAAGACATCATTACGGAAGAGGTTATCGCCGGGGACACAATCGTTTCAGCCGCTGCCTGATCAGGCGCTGCACACGCGGCACACTGTCGATAATACCAGGTGTAGTTAATTCTTGCGCCCTGGTGGGCTTGTGCTCATTTCCCTGAGACTGCATAGTACGCTTTCTCAGACACAGGAGTTGCGCCCCATGCAAGGCGACAAGCAAGTCATCGATTTCCTCAACAAAGCCCTGTTCAACGAGCTGACCGCCATCAACCAGTACTGGCTGCATTACCGCATGCTGGACAATTGGGGCATCAAGAAGCTCGCCGAGTACGAGCGCCACGAATCGATTGACGAGATGAAGCATGCGGACACGCTGGCGGACCGCATCCTGTTCCTCGAAGGCCTCCCGAACTTCCAGGCACTGGGCAAGCTGCGCATCGGCGAAGGGGTGGAGGAAATCCTCAAGGCCGATCTCGCGCTCGAACACGATGCGGTGCCGCTGCTCAAGGAAGCCATCGCCCACTGCGAAGCCGTGCGCGATTTCGTGAGCCGCGAGATTTTCGAGCGCATCCTTGAGAGCGAGGAAGAGCATATCGACTTCCTCGAAAAGCAGTTCGACATGATCGAGCGCATGGGCCTGCCCAACTACTGCCAGCTTCAGAGCAAGCCTGCCGAAGACTGATCCCCAAAGGCGTGCAGCCCGCTCGGTTATGGACTTGATTGCACGCCTCGGGCTTTCCGTTCCCCTGATTCAGGCACCGATGGCGGGCACGTCCACGCCCGCTCTGGCTGCTGCTGTCAGCCATGCGGGCGGGCTCGGCTCGATCGCGGTGGGCACGCTTTCGCCCGATGGCGCCCGGCGCGATATCGCCGCCGTGCGCGCCGCGACCGGGCGGGCCTTCAACGTCAATCTCTTCGCCCATGCCCCTTGCGAGCCCGATCCGGCGCGCGAGGCGGCGTGGCTCGATGCCCTGCGTCCGGCCTTCGCACAGTTCGATGCCAGGCCGCCAGCTGCGCTGGAGACGATCTACCCCACGTTCACCGGCAACGCGGAAATGCTGGCAGCGCTGGTGGACACGGCCCCGCCGGCAGTGAGCTTCCACTTCGGCTTGCCCGAACCGGCCGCCGTGTCCGCGCTCAAGGCCGCCGGATGCCTGCTGCTGGCTTCCGCCACTTCGCTTGCCGAAGCGCGGCTGGCGCGTGAAGCTGGAATCGATGCCGTGGTGGCGCAAGGCTGGGAAGCTGGCGGACACCGGGGCGTGTTCGATCCCGATGCGCCCGACGGCAGGCTGGGCACGATGGCGCTGACGCGGCTGCTGGTGGCGCAGTCCGGCCTGCCGGTGATCGCGGCAGGCGGCATCATGGATGGCGGGGGCATCCGCGCCGCGCTCGATCTCGGCGCCGTGGCCGCGCAGCTCGGCACCGCCTTCATCGCCTGCCCCGAAAGCAACGCGGACGAAGCCTACCGCGCCGCGCTGGCCAGTAACGCTGCGGAACACACCACGATGGTCCATGCCATTTCCGGGCGCCCTGCACGCTGCCTCGCCAACCGCTTTACCGCCTTAGCCGAAACGCCAGGCCTGCCGCCCGTGGCGCCCTACCCGCGCGCCTATCACGCGGGTAAAGCCCTGAACGCCGCCGCCAAGGCCAAGGGCGAGGGCGGTTTCGGCGCGCAATGGGCGGGACAAGGTGCGCCCTTATCCCGCGCCCTGCCGGCGGCAGAGCTGGTGGCCCTGCTCGCCGGAGAGCTGGCCGCTAGTCGCTGACCAGCGGCGGCTTCTTCGCCTCGGTCCGGTACTTATCAAACCATGCCAGCACAGCCGAAGCCTTGGCCGCCGCTTGCGAGGGCCGTGCGGCAATGCCGCCGTGGCTCGCGTCCGGCACCTTGACCATTGCGGTGGGCACGCCCCGGATTTGCAGCGCGGCGTAATACTGCTCGGATTCGCTGTCCGGCGTGCGGTAGTCTTTGGAGCCGACCACCACCAGCGTCGGCGTTTTCACGTTGCCGGCAAGACTGAGCGGCGAGCGCTTCCAGTAGCTCATCGGGTCTTCCCACGGCTTCTTGTCGAACCAGTAGCGCGAGGTGAAGGGCGTGGCATCCATCGTCAGCGCTTCGCTGATCCAGTTGATCACGGGCTTTTGCGCCGCCGCCGCCTTGAACCGGTCCGTCTTGCCGACGATCCATGCGGTGAGCACGCCGCCGCCCGATCCGCCAGTGACGAAGAGGTTGTCGGGATCGGCCACGCCATCGGCAATCGCGGCATCGACGGCGGCCATCAGGTCGTCATAGTCGGTGCCGGGATAGGCCCGGTCGATGAGGTTCGCAAATTCCTCGCCATAGGACGTGCTGCCGCGCGGGTTGGTGTAAAGCACGGCATAGCCATGCGCGGCATAGAGCTGGTCGTCGGTCGAGAACGAAGGGCCATAGGCGGCGTTCGGGCCGCCGTGGATTTCGAGGATCAGCGGCACCCGCTGCCCCGGCTTGAGCCCCGGCGGCGTCACCAGCCAGGCATCGATCGCGCGGCCGTCCGGCGCCGTCACCGGCAGTTTGCGCACCGGCGCCATCGCCTTGGCATCGATCCAGGTGCCGTTGAGATCGGTGAGCTTCTTGCCGCCCACCCAGAGGTCCGCCGGTTCGCGAGTGCTGCCCTTGGTATAGGCAACCTTGCCCTTGGCCGAAACGCTGAACGAACCGCCGGTATAAGGCCGGTCGAAATGCGTGCCCGCCGTCAGCCCCTCGGCCACGGTTTTCATCGAACCGTCGAGCGAGACGCGCGCGACCTTGGTTTCTCCATGATCGTCATACTGCACGTAGATCGCGCCGTTGCCTGCCCACGCCAGCCGGTCAATCGAGCGGTCGAGCTTCGGCGTCAGCAGCCGCACGCCGCTGCCGTCCGCGTTCATCACGTAGAGATCGAAATTCTCGTAGGAGCGGTTGACGTCGTCGTAGCCGGTATAGGCGATATGCTTGCCATCGGGCGAAAGCCGGGCGCCGCCGTCCGGCCCCTGACGGCTGGTGAGCGCGGTCACGGCGCCGCTCGCCAGATCGACGCTGTAGACTTCGCTATTGTTGATATCGCGCTGCCAGTCCGCGTGGCGGTTGGCGTTGAACACGATGCGCCGCCCGTCCGGGCTCCAGGACAGCGGGCCGCCATCGTCGAACTTGCCAAACGTCACCTGGCGGGGCGCGCCGCCTTCGGCCGAGACCACGAAAATGTGATCGAAACCCGCCGGGAGATAGCCCGCGCCGTCGAAACGGTAGGTCACGCGGTCGATCACTTGCAGCGGATCGGCCCACTTCGCGCCCTCGGGCTTGTCCGCGGGCTGCGAGCCCAGCTTCATCGGTTCGCCGGGAACGCGCATGGTATAGGCGATCCGCGTGCCGTCCGGCGACCAGGCGATGGCGCCGGGGCTGTCCGGCAATTCGGTGACTTTCACATTCGCCCCGCTTGCCAGCCACAGCACATGGAGCTGCGGCGCCCCCTTGCCGTCGCTCGACACATAGGCGAGCCGCTTGCCATCGGGAGACCAGCGCGGCGAGACATGCGCGCCCGGCCCCGTCACCAGCGGCCGCTGCGCGCCCGAGGCCGCATCCACCAGCCAGATCGAGGGCACGTCGCGATCAGTCATGATATCGCCGCTGGAGCGGACATAAGCGATTTTCGAGCCGTCCGGAGAAATCTGCGGATCGGTCGCGCCGTCAAGCTTGAACAAGTCCGCAGGGGTAAAGGCGCGCTCCGGGCCATCGGCTTTCGCCGGGCTATCGGCCGCCATGGCAAAGGGAGCGGGAACCAGCGGGCAGACCGCCAGCGTGATCGCGGCGATGCGGGAAATTCGGATAGAGGACAAAAGTCGCACTCCTGTAAAAGGGAGGATGGCGCACGTCTTGCCCGGTTCGGCGAAAAATTCCAATCCACCGCCCCACTTTATCAGGCAGATAGCTGGCAAAGCAGGAAAACATGCTAAAGACTTGGCTATGAGAGCATCGCGCAAGCGCACATTCGAATTCGAGGACGGCGGCTTCATCACGCTTGTCGTCCTGATCACCGTTGGTTTCGCCTATCTTCTGGCGCCTTACTTCGGCGCCGTGCTGTGGGGCGTGATCGCCGCGATCATGTTCCAGCCGATGACGGCACGGCTGGCCCGCATGCTGGGCGGGCGGGCGAATCTGGCCACGTCGATCGTGCTGCTGGGGCTGGTCGCCGTCTTCGTGGTGCCGACGATCCTGCTCGGCATCAGCCTCGTCAACGAGGCGACCAACCTCTACGGCCAGATCAGCAGCGGCCAGATCGACATCGGCAAGATGATCCACGATCTGCACGCCGCCCTGCCCGAAAGCGTGCAGCGCTTCATCGCGCAATATGGCCTCACCGATTTCGGCAGGCTGCGCAGCGAGTTCGGATCGAGCATCTCCAGCAGCCTGCAAAGCATCGCCGGGCGGCTGCTGACGGTCGGCCAGGGCGCGCTCAGCTTCGTCGCGGGGCTCGGCGTCATGCTCTACCTCAGCTATTTCCTGCTGCGCGACGGCGAGCGCTACGGCAACCTCGTGCGCGATGCCCTGCCGCTGCATGACGACACACGCGATTCGCTGATCCAGCACTTCCTGCTGGTGGTGCGCGCGACGATGCGCGGCACCGTGGTAGTGGCCGTGGTGCAGGGCCTGCTGGGCGGCGTGATCTTCTCGCTGCTGGGGATCGAGGGCGCGCTGATCTGGGGCGTGATGATGGGCTTCTTCTCGCTGCTGCCCGCTGTGGGCACCGGCATCGTCTGGGTGCCCACCGCAATCTACCTGTTCGCCACCGGGGAACTGGGCAAAGCCGCGATCCTGGTGTTCTGCGGCGTGTTCATCATCGGCATGGTCGATAACGTGCTGCGCCCGATCCTGGTCGGACGCGATACCCGGATGCCCGATTTCGTGGTATTGATCGCCACGCTGGCGGGGCTTGAGCTGTTCGGGCTCAACGGTTTCGTGATCGGGCCGGTGATCGCCGCGCTGTTCATGGCCGTGTGGACCCAGCAGCGCGACCGCAAGCTGGCCGCCTCCCGCGCCGCCAGCGAGGCGGCCAACGAGGCTCGGCGCACAGCGGAAGCGAATGCGGAGGCGCATCCTTCATAGCAACCGGCGGGCGCCGGAAAGCGAGGCGACATGGAAGAGCTGCCACTCAGCCGGGCCTTCACCCTGATCGAGCCGGGACCTGTCATTCTGCTCACCACGCACGATGGCCAAGCGGACAACATCATGACTCTGACCTGGAGCATGGTTCTGGATTTCTCCCCCACTTTTGCCATCGCCACCGGCCCGTGGAATCATTCCTACGCGGCGCTGCGCGACACTGGTGAATGCGTGCTGTCGATCCCTTCCGCCAGCATGATCGATACGGCCGTGGGCATCGGCACTTGCTCGGGCGAGAACACGGACAAGTTCGAGAAGTTCGCTCTCACTCGCGCCAAGGCCCGTCACGTGCAGGCTCCGCTCATCCGCGAGTGCATCGGCCAGGTGGAATGCCGGGTGGCCGATATTACCGGCCGGCACAACATCATCGTGCTGGAAGGGCTGGCAGCCTGGACCGGCGGCACGCACGCAGACCAGCGCATGATCCACGCTGTTGGCGACGGCACTTTCATTGCCGATGGCGAACGGTTTGACCGCAAGGACATGATGCGTTCCAAGCTGCCTGGCGGACTGTAAGAGCGGGATCTGAGAGGCATGGAAAGAATGGAGAAATTCCAGCCCTCCGGCGAACATCCGTGCGCCTGGTGCGTTCTATCCGAAGCGTCCTTTGTGGGGCTGAGGGCAGGCCTCTCATTCGTGCAAATGAAGGAGCTTTGAAAAATCAGGAACTAATTTCAAGGCAATGACCTGCCGATCTCACAAACAACGCCGTTTCCCCGGCCCTTGCGCCGGGACATAGAACTTTGGAAGGATACGCAATGGAACTCTCTCAGGACTGGGACAAGACATTCCCGAAGAGCGACAAGGTCGAGCACGAGAAAGTCACCTTCACCAACCGCTATGGCATCACGCTGGCGGGCGATCTCTACACGCCCAAGGGCGATGGCCCGTTTGCCGCGCTTGCCGTCAGCGGCCCGTATGGCGCGGTCAAGGAACAAGCTTCCGGCCTCTATGCGCAGACCATGGCCGAACGCGGGTTCGTCACCCTGGCGTTCGATCCTTCCTTTACCGGCGAAAGCGGCGGTGAACCGCGCAACGTGGCCTCGCCCGATATCAATACCGAAGATTTCAGCGCCGCCGTGGACTGCCTCGGCCTGCTGCCGCAGGTTGACCGCGAACGCATCGGCATCATCGGCGTGTGCGGCTGGGGCGGCATGGCGCTGAATGCCGTCGCCGTGGACAAGCGCGTCAAGGCCGTCGTCGCCAGCACCATGTATGACATGTCGCGGGTTCAGGCGAAGGGCTATTTCGACAGCACCACGCCCGAACAGCGCACCGAAGCGCTGGAGCAGATGAGCCGCCAGCGCTGGGAAGACGCGAAGAACGGCACGCCTGCCTATGGCCCGCTGTCGCTGGAACTGCAGGGCGGCGAGCCGCAGTTCGTGGTGGACTATGCGGCTTACTACAAGTCGCCGGATCGCGGCTTCCATCCGCGTTCGATCAACTCGAACGCCTCGTGGACCGTGACCACGCCGCTCTCGTTCATGAACATGCCGCTGCTGACCTACATCAGCGAGATCGCGCCGCGCCCGCTGCTGCTCATCCACGGCGAAAAGGCGCATTCGCGCTACTTCAGCGAGGACGCCTACAAAGCGGCGGCCGAGCCCAAGGAACTGATGATCATCGAAGGCGCCAGCCATACCGATCTCTACGATCAGCTGGACGTGATCCCCTTCGACAAGATCACCACCTTCTTCAACGACAACCTGTAACGCGAAAGCCGGGGCCGCCTGTGGGCGACTCCGGCCCTAGCCACGACTCGCGAATGACCCGGCGGCCTGCGCTCAGGTCTTCTTGAACGGGTTCTTCGGGCTGCGCAGCGTCAGGCGGATCGGCACCGCCTCGAAACCCAGTTCGCGGCGGATGCCGTTCACCAGATAGCGCTTGTAGCTTTCGGGCAGCATATCCAGCCGGGTGCCGAACAGCACGAAGCCCGGCGGGCGCGTCTTGGCCTGGGTGATGTAGCGCAGCTTGATCCGCTTGCCGCCCGGCGCCGGCGGCGGATTGGCGGCCAGCGCATCGTCGAACCAGCGGTTGAGCCCGGCCGTCGGCACGCGGCGGCTCCACGCCTCGCGGATCGAGAAGGCCGCGGCGATCATGTCGTCCAGCCCCTTGCCGGTGCGCGCGGAGACCGCCAGCAGCGGCACGCCGCGCACTTGCGCCAGCCCTTCGTCGAGCGCGGCGCGAATGCCGTTGAACAGCTTGCTCGCGTCCTCGGCCACGTCCCACTTGTTGATGGCGATCATCAGCGCGCGGCCCTCCTCGATCACCATCGAGGCGATCTTGAGATCCTGATGCTCCAGCCCGCGCGTGGCATCGAGCAGCAGCACCACCACTTCGGCAAAATCGATCGCATGGCGCGCATCGGCCACGGCCATGCGCTCCAGCTTCTCGATCACTTGCGCTTTCTTGCGCATGCCCGCCGTGTCGATCAGGCGCACCGGACGGTCCTCGTCCAGCTTGGAATCGTGCCAGGTCCAGTCGATCGCGATCGAATCGCGGGTGATGCCTGCTTCCGGCCCGGTCAGCAGCCGGTCTTCCTTCAGCAGCTTGTTGATGAGCGTGGACTTGCCCGCGTTCGGACGCCCGACGATGGCGAGCTTGAGAACCGACTTGGGATCGAATTCCCACTCGTCCCCGCCCTCTTCATCCTCGGCAGGCTGAAGCGGGTCGAGATGCGGCAGCAGCGCTTCGAACAGATCGCCCATGCCCTCGCCATGTTCGGCGGAGACGGCGACGGGATCGCCCAGCCCCAGCGAATAGGCCTCCAGCAGCCCGCCCTCGCCCGCGCGGCCTTCGGCCTTGTTGGCGAGCACGATCACCGGCACCGGCGAAGCGCGCAGCCACTGGGCGATCTCCTCGTCGAGCGGCGTCAGCCCCGCGCGTGCGTCCACCACGAACAGCGCGACATCGGCGGTTTCGAGCGAAGCCTCGGTCTGCTGGCGCATGCGGCCGGGCAGCGTTTCGGCCTCGTCGTCCTCCCACCCGGCGGTATCGACGATCTGGAATTTCAGCCCCAGCAGCTCGGCATCGCCAAAGCGGCGGTCACGCGTGACGCCGGGCTGATCGTCCACCAGCGCCAGCTTCTTGCCGACGAGCCGGTTGAACAGCGTGGACTTGCCGACATTGGGCCGGCCGATAATGATCACTTGAGGAAGCATATGGATACGCCGCTTGGTCATTTTGCACGGGTTTGGCAAGCATAGGCGGCAAATCCGGCAAACAAGCGGCATATCCTTGCCGCAATATTAACCTATCTTTGCAGGATAGCCCTAACCTTGCTCCCGTATTCCGGGTGGCATGAAGATAGTCAGAAAAGCCATCTTTGTGGGCGCTTGCGCAATGCTGGTTTCACCGGTTTTCGCCCGTTCGGCCATCGACCGGATCGTTTCCGGCAACTATGCCCGCGGCGGAATTACCGGAACGGTAAGCAGTTCCCCTTCCGGAGATCTGCAATGCGTGCCCTATGCCCGCCAGCTTTCCGGCATCCAGATCTATGGCGATGCCCATACCTGGTGGAAGCAGGCGAAGGGCCGTTACGCCCGCGGACATGTGCCGCGAGTCGGCGCGGTCATGGCGGTTCGCCCTTTCCACAATTCGCACCTTGGCCATGTCGCCATGGTCAGCGAAATCGTCGATTCGCGCACGATCCTGCTCAGCCACGCCAACTGGTCCTATCCCGGCAAGATAGAACGCGATGTCACTGCGCTCGACGTTTCCCCGGAAAACGACTGGAGCGAAGTGCGCATCTGGTACGGCCCGAGCCAGAACCTGGGAGCTACCCATTGGCCTGTCGCGGGCTTTATCTACAACGCCAAGCCGGGGGCCATTCCGGACCTTGGCAGCGACCGCCTCGCCCAAGTCGCCGCCCCCCCCAGGACAGCGCTTGAAGCGAAGACGGCGCGCAAGCACCGGCATGCCGATCCCATTGGCGAGATCATTGCCGGTACATATTGAAGAACGGCGCTTGCCTGCGAAAGTTTAGTCTTTTTTCGCAACCGGCGGATTTTCGCCGAGATCCTCGTACCAGGCCTCGACCGGGCCGGTCAGCTTGATCGTCAGCGGCTGCCCCTTGCGGTCGAGCGTCTTGCCCGCCTGCACGCGCACCCAGCCTTCGGAAACGCAATATTCCTCGACATTGCTGCGCACGGTGTCCTTGAAGCGGATACCGATACCGCGCTGCAGCTTTTCGGCATCGAAAAACGGGCTGCGCGGATTGATCGCAAGGTGATCGGGCGGCACGTCAGCGCCGGATTGCTGCGGGGCCTGCTCAGGCGTGCTGGTCTCTTCGGTCATGGCGGAGCGCTTTAGAGTGAGATCAGTGCTTGTCAATTCGATCCGAGTTGTTTAGGGGCGCGCTTCCGCAACGGAAAGCGGGCGCGTAGCTCAGCGGTAGAGCACACCCTTCACACGGGTGGGGTCACAGGTTCAATCCCTGTCGCGCCCACCATTGCGCAATTCGGGTAAAAATTGGCCAATTTCTGGCCCTAAAGCCCTGAATGGCAATGATAATTTCGGAGTTCTATAACCGTCAAACCGGTCATAGGATAAATGCTCTGAAAACACGATTCTGAGCACCAGTCTCCTGATCTCAAACACGCCGGAACTCCATATTTTATAAGGACTTGCGAGGAACCTCAGCGCGAGTTCTAGATTTTCTTCGAAGGGTGGCGGCGGACGAGCTGAATCAGCGGCCTTTTCCGTCAACAAAAGCTTATGCCGCTCCAGTTCGGAAATCTTGTTCTCCAGTGCGCGCGCCACCGAATCGTTATTGGTTTCGACAATCCGATTGACGAGTTTGCCGATCTGCAATTCGGTTTCCGCAATTTCAGCCTTGATGGCTTGTGCGTTTTCGTTAGCGCGCGCGACCTTCATGTCCCAATAGGTGCGGAACATGGCAATCGTGACCTTCACGAGGTTCCTGGCAGGCTGAACACTTTGCAGCAGTTCCTCGAATTCGCCCTCGATCTTGGCGCGTGGGATTGACTTGCCGTAGTAGTCGCAGCCCTTTCTTTGAGATGTCCACCGCACGAAGCGCAGGAGACCGCACCCCGAAGCACGAAGCCCCGGTTCAGGTCGCGCCTTGCCGCAGCCTTTTTGCGTGACGTGAGCCGTTCCTGATTTTTGGCGAAAGTTGCTTTGCTGATGAGGCCTTCATGCTTTCCATCACGCATCGTGACGCCAAGCTCTTTGGAGACGACGTAGCCTGCGTAAAGCGGCTGTGTGAGCATGTCGAAGACCTTCCCTTTCCGCACCGTGCCTCCGGGTGCGTGTTTGGGAAACCCCGGATGTGCGTTCAGAAAATTAGCTACTTCGACCTGCGTTTCAAAACGTCTGGATGCAAACCCCTCCAATGCCTCTTTTACAATCGGGGCGTGCTCGCTTGGCACAAGCACCTTGTTGCGCCCGTGTTGGGCCTTCACATACTTGTACCCGACGGGTGGGCGGCTGTAGACCGCATAGCCTGCTTCAAGCCGTGCAATTTGCTTCTGGCGCGATTGGCGAGCGATGGTTTCGCGGTCCAGTTCGCCGACTGCCGCGTTGATCGTTTCGTTAAACCGGCCTTCCGGCGTGTCATCAAAGTTGAAGTTGAGACATTCTCGGGTGGCGCCACGCTCTTTCATCATGCGGCGCAATTTCAAGTGAAACTCGGTGTCACGGGCATAGCGTCTGAGATCGTCAAAGATCACGACGAAGTTCTCTTCTGGGTGATCGTCGAGAAAGCGCAAGAGCTTCACCATGCCCTCACGTTTCATGAAATCGCCACCGCCCGTAACCTTATCGTAAAATACTTCTACGACGTCGTATTGTTTGGCGTCGGCATACTGACGGCAACGATGTTCCTGACTGCCAAGACCTGTCTGGCTCTTGTCCGAAATCCGGCAATAAAGAACCGCTTTACGCTTCTTATCAACGATCATGCTTTCCTTTCCGGCAGCGACTTCGTTGCGGCGGCCTTTTCTTGATTGTGCGAGAAATGAATACCCTCACAGTTTAGCATAAATCCCTTGGTCTGATGCTGACTTCGAGGACTTTTGCCATTCGACTCACAGCCAATTTTCGCCACCGGTGAGCGCATGCACTCCCACCGGAAATCGATAATTCCTACCACGACATTCCAAAGCGTTTGCAGGAACTCTTGCCGTTGATCAGCGGACATTCCGGGCTCATTCAGCACGTCTTCAAAGGAACGCAATTCTTCAGCATTGAGCCGGTGATTATCACTCAAAATAGCGGCGACGATGCGCTCGACCTCAAGACCACTGCCACCTTTCACTGCATCAGATTGGTTTTCCCAATCTGAGCTTGGAGTTGGATCATCCTGGGCAGCTTTGCGAGCAAAGCTATTGGCTAAATCGTTATCACGGTGGTCCATGCTTCTTGCCTCCTTGCGGCTGGTGCGGGTTACCTTCTCATTCGATCTCCTCTTCTTTCATCGAATAGAACAAAAGAGGAACATTAAGCCAAAAATCAAGCATTTGGTCAAGTTGAATTTGCTCTTGGGAAGCGGATTCAGCGCGAATGCTCGGAGCCACGTGAGCCGCGATCTTGCTGTGAGCGCTGAGCCGTAAAAGCCTCCCGCTTTTCATTCCGGCTTGGTGCGTTTTCCCGGTGCAATTCGCGAGTACGGTCGTATGCCTTGCGAGCCAGCTCAGACAGGCGCAACAACTCGTTTCCGGCAAAGCTATGGCTGTCGCGCGGCTGGCCTTGATCGTCGGTGTAAGTGCGGGCGAAGGTCGTCGAATAGAACGGCCCTTTCTCACCATCGTTGCGGAACACACTGGCTTTGAGGTTTGAATCGCGCAGCACGTCTACAGGTCGGCTCTTTTCCATGTCGTCTTCTCCTTGGGTGACTATCGGTCTCGCTGGCGGGTACGCTGGCGCTCAGCTTCCCAATCAGCATTGAAGGCGGTTCCGTCCGGCCCCAGCGCGAGGCCGGGGCGCGGACGCTGTACGGGTGCGGGCCGCTGGCGCTTGGCGAGGAAGGACACACGCCGCTCCTCGCGGCTGGCTTCCGGCTCCATACGTTCAGCCTCGAACGCGGTGCGGGCGGAAGGTGCGCGGGCATAGAGCGGATTATCAGCACGCAGCTCTGCCCGTTCATGTGTGAATGACAGCCGCGTTGTCGTTGAGGGCGTGGGCGTGTCGGTCATGCTGCGATCCTCGTCCAGAATCCGTCAGCGTATTGCGGCATGTCAGCAAATTCTTGGGGGACTGGCTCGCGGATCACGCGCTTCCATGCATGGCCCAGCAGCGTCTTCACGCGCACTTTGTCGAGCGGAGGGAAGAAGCGCGAGGGATGAAAATTGCCTGCCATCCAGCGCTGTTCGTAATATGGCCAACGTTCAGCATAAATTGAATGTTCAAGCCCATCGGCTGAAATCCACATCCGATTGCGCGGCATGCCGAGTATTTCGGCAGGCGTTTGCAACAAGCGTTGCTGGCAGGAACGATGCTGCGAGGCACGGCGGTAATGTTCCGCCCGCATGCCTGCTTCGATGGGGTCGCCACCGCTAATGATATCCCGAACGGCCTTCTTTCTGGCCATGTCGGCTTCATGCTGACGCAGGGTATCGTCGAAGTATAGAGATTGCATGCCCAAGCGCTGGGAAAGACGTTCTGCGCTGGCCGTGTCCCTTATGCCGAACTGCCATGAAAGGCCTGCGCTGGCAGGTAGAATGGAATCTGCGTCCTTGGCGATAGCCTTGGCTTGCGAATGCGTCTGGAAGACCGCAAAAGCTCTGATTTCATAGGTCGCACCCAGGGAAAAGACGATAAGTACAATGGGGAAACCCTTGAGCAGAGCGCATTCGTCCAGCAGCCAGAGCTGGGGCGTGCAATGACCTCCTGCTCTACGTTTGTAGATGAAGGCACAAACGAACAGCGCTTTGATGATCGGCGCCCAGCTTTCAACGAACTCAGCGGGAGCCATGATGTAGACATGATAGGGTTGCGATCCACACAGATCGGCCATCGACATCGTATAAGGGGGCGAAACGGACTCCATCAATCGGTTGTCCGTGAGCGGCGCCAACGCCTTTAATAGCTCGCTGATGATATTTTGAACGGTACGATTGTCGCTCTGACGGCTGGCAGCAATCTCTTCTTCTATGGCGCGTTCAAGCTGCGATCCTTCGTGCATTTCCCATGCGAAGGAGAGCCATTCATCGCTATTGCCCGGAATGAGGTTGATGATCTGGTAAAGGCGCGGGAATGTCAGAACACCGTCGAGACGGACGATGGTAAGGATAATAGCCTCCATAAAGGCCTGAGCACGAAGTTCAAAGAACTCCGCCTGTGGACTGCCAGACAACGGCAAGATGTTCTGACAGAACAGCTTCACATCGGATATGAGCGACGGGTTATCGATCCGAATGTAGCAAACGGGATTGATACGGTGTTGTGGGTGAGCCGGATCGCCCGTTGGGTTCCAGTAGATGCAGTATTTGCGCCCGATAATTTGCTGGCGCGAGATATCTGCCAACTCAAATTTGCAATCCATCGCGATGATGGAGTGCATATAGATGCCCTGACACAGAGAAAATGCAATTATATCAGTCAGTTTCCCAGACCTGCTTCCGGCTTGGAGGTAGAAGCTGGCATCCTGATTGCCGAAAAGCGGTTTGCCATAGGCAAAGCCTGCAAACACGCTTTCGGGTCTTCGTTCAAAATACCCGGCCTTGCGTATTTCCTGTTTGGTGGCAGGCCGGGCGCTTCCGAAGCGAAATAATTCATTCTGGTCCATGGATTGATCTCCCAAGCCGGGATTTCACTCAATTGCCCAGAAGCATGCTGCCGACCTTTGCCCACACGAAGCGAAGGCTGGCCGTGAGAGCCATCAGCGTGACGCCGAAGAGACCCAAGAAGCAGACTGTCCCCCAGCCCAGCGAGAGCAGCCACAGACTGAGCCACGGGAAATGCTCGGCTACGTGCGCTTCTGCACGATCAATCGTCGCCTCGTACACAGGGGCGGCGAAGAAGAAGGCAACAAGAAAGCCTCCGATACCGGCGCAGATTTTCTCGCCAGGCATGGCGGAGCCGGAGCGGCTTCCTGACTGCGAATTGCTCATAGCGCACTCCTTTCAAAATCCGGTTTTGGTGGTGATTTAGGTCATGCTTGGGCCTTCGCGGCTAAGCGAAGGTCTTCATGGTTGAGGGACAATCAGGAAAGGTTTGCAGACAGACCTGCCGAAACTCAGAGTGGCCTCGTCCACCCCCGAATTGCGCAAGGTTTCAGGTGACACATCCACACGGCCCGACGATGTGTAGAAGTAGAGCGAGCGCTTCTCTCCGGCTGCTCCGCTCGGCAGGGTGATGTAGCAAAAGTGATTTTCAGGCTGTGGCGATGCGCTCAAGAGATCGCGGTAGACCGTACCGATAGTGACCTTGAATCCACTTCGCGGGTCGGTTTCTGTTTTGAAGAGCGTAACTTGATCGACAGAACGTTCGATTGCCTCGATACCGGCAAGACGGTCTTCCATCTCCGCCTTCTCATGCTGCGCTCCAATAGGTTCTTGACCGTATTCCGGGCAGTACGTGCTCGTGAAACCGAGAGTGCAAGCCAGCGTCCTGATCTCCGGCGTGTCTTCAAAGTTCTTGATAAGCGTGAGCGCCGCAAGCCCGGCAACCGTGGCAAAGACAGCGGCGTTCACACCGACCAATAAGGCATGGGTGACGCGCGTCGAAACTGTTCGCTTAAAAGCTGCCAGCATGGTCATACTCCTTTCCGCATTGTCTGATTGGTGCGGTTCGGGCGGGCGCGATTGCGCTCTTTTGTGGCGAACGCATCTTGCATCTCGCGCAGACTTGCGCGGTTCACCGCCAAAAAGGCGGCCATCCACAAAATAATGAAATCAACGGCTACACCGAGTGCAATCTGTGGAATCATACGCGGCCACCACCGCGCGATGGCTGCGCCGGACCACAACAAATCGGCCGGTTCCGCCATCTCTTGCGCTTCATCGGCATTCCCTGCGCCGAGAAAGTCGCTGACTATCTTCTCAACCTCTCCGAGTTGGCTCTTGAGGTTGGAGATGGCAGCAGCCTGCCGCGCTCCGAAGCGACCGTCCTCACCCTCCAGCTCGATGACGGAGCTACGCAAGACCGCTAGCTGGGCATTGATCTTTTCACGAAGGTTTTCGGCGCTGCCATCGGCCAGATCAGCTTTGATTTTGTCGGTTGCCTTACGGAAGGCTCGCTGCCTTTCGAATACCGACAGGTCTTCCCGTTCCGGGATTGCCCGCAGCCTGTCGATCTCCTCGGTGAGCGATTTCGACCGAGCAAGATCGCGTTCAGCAGCCGCCTCAATTGTCTCCAAGATCGTTTTGAGGCCCGCGCAGGAAGACTGAAGCGCGCCCGAAACAGCGCCCGGCCCGCCTGAACCGGTAATCGTTCCCCCCGAGCTTTCCAATTCGGCTGCTGTACAGATGGACTGCTTTAGTGGTGCCAGAGTATCAGCAACGGATCGCGCCGCCGCCGGGTTGGTTTGCTGGCGTTCGACATAGGTCTGCCATTGCCCGGCCTCATAAACCATGTCAGCCTGGAGTGCGGGGGCGGTTGTCAGCCCCTTGACCGCCATGGTCGTCGAAATACACAAGACAAACGGCGTCAGACCTATCCCTAGCCACAAGGCGCGCTTGGTTCTGTTATTCATGGCCGTCTCCATCACCGGAGAAAGCCAAAAGCATCGAGCAGGAACCCGCGACGACGACCGCGCTAACAATGCTGGCGATCAAGGCCTGCACCGCGCCTGTGAAGCCAGAGGTTGCGTTTTCCTCAGCCGTCATCATGAGGCCGTTGAATGTCCAGTAGCTGCTGGCGATCCACGCCGTGGAAAGCATCAGCGTGCAGGTCGTTGTGCGCGCCTTCTGTTTCGCAATCTGCGCTTCAAGTGTTTTGATGTCGTTTCTTTGATCCACCATCGGACACACCTCTACTGCTGCCGAAAAGCACGATGCTTTTCAGTGGGTTGGGCCGTATCTATTTTTGTGGATGGCGACGCGAATCAGCGTGTCACATCACTCATCTTCTGATGGTGATATATCTATAACTGGTACCAGTTACAAGGGCGAGCTATAGCCCCGGTGTTGCTACTCTGCTTCTGGAGGAGTGGGCACAGAAAATTCTATCGGGGTATCAAGCTCATAATCGACATCAAGACCCTCCCGTAACGCTTTGCGGATGGCCGCACGCAACCACTGCGCCTGATCGACGCCCAGGTGGGCTGAGCTTTGCCCAACCGCATCGATGATCTCAGGAATGGCCAAAACACCCAACTTTTTCATACGATAACTTGCATCGCTCAGGGGTGCCGCACTTTCCGAAAATTGCTTTTTGGTCCGTCTTACATATCTTTGTTCAGCAGGTATTATCGTTATTTGCTTTTTCGCTACCTGACCAGCTTTCTGGTCTTGCGCCTCCTTCGATGATTGCTCTACTTGCTCTTGATCTCTTGCCAGGTCTTCTCGTGTCTGGTCAGCAAGCTTTTTCAGGCTAACATCTTTGTCAGAATCGGCGCGCGACTTATCTTTGTTGAGCTTGGACTTTTCCCCAACTTTTGCCATCATTTAAACCTTGAATTTGTGCGCTCGAATGGCGTTTATGACATCGCAATATGCAACACGTCAAACAGCTGCGAGACACAGGAAAAAGCCGTTTCCCAGTCCATGCCGAGCAGCAGCGATAGGCACTTCCACCAATCAAGCCGAGGGTAAAATGACGACATTGACGTTCAAAGCGGCTGATGGAGAAAGCTTGACGCCTCTTATCGAGGCGTTGGTCAAGTCCAATCCCGAGTTTTTCGTGGAATATAAAGATCAAATCAAACTGATCCACGAAACACCGCGCTTCGGCGGATCGGCGCAGCGTACCTACCTTCGGATGCAGTTTGAATTTGATGGCCTGACCCAAGAAGAGGCTGAAAAGCTCAGAGCATTGATAAAATTCACAAAGGCTTTGATTGACGTTATTTCAGAGCAAAAAACCTCTGGTGACATCACCTTTGACAATGATGATCCGAACGAAAAGCCTGAAATCATCGTATTCTAGCTAATCACTCTTTTTTTGAAGTAGTTTACTCCATGCTGACCAAGCCATATGACGCAGCAAAGCGCAAATGCGATGGCAGTAAATAAAAAGACAAAAAGGAATGACGCAATCGCGCCAAAAGCGAAAAGTGCGTTCTCACTCCCATTGTAAGCAGGCAACAGTACGTCTGGTACGTAGAAAACGATATAGGCTGCCATCCATCCCGCCACTGTTACTGCCGATGCGTAAAATATTCGCCATAAAAGGTTTGCTCCATTTCGAATAAAAAATGGCAGCATAAAAAGCACACCTAGGAGGGTGAGAAAATTTGCGAGCAGTACATTTGTCAGCAATTGCCATTGATAGCTGTAATCACCGCCCATAATTATCTCGATCTGAAAGAACGCAATTAGTCCCGCTGCCACCCCGGTGAAGTGACCACCCGATAAACTTAGGCGTTTCCAGAATTGCAGTTTCGTAGCACCATCCAACGTCCAGCCGATAACGCAGGCAACTGAAAATATGTATAAGCAGATGGCCAGCGGAAATAGGACTCTGCCAGCCTCTCGCTCAAGCGAGGCGTAGATCATGAAGACCGTTATAAATAAGCCAAAAAGGAAACATCGGAAAAAGATGTTCGTGCCGGAGTAGGTGCTAGCTCCACTTTGATATTCGAGGCGCTTTTTCCAGCTTGGGTGCCATAATGTCGTGAGAAAAGCGGTCAGCCGGTTTTCAGGCTCCTCTATGTCCCCGAACACGAGCCTTTCGCGCAAAAAGGCAAGATATATATCGGGCACAAACTTCATCGCATAAAAATCGGCAAGATGCTCCCTATCATGCTTCACCACGACAAGCGCTGACAGTGCGATCAGAGCAAAAACAACTCCCATAGCCTGCGGCATGCCGGAGTTCTGGTCGTAATACCCATCCATGCGGATGTAATATATAAGCGGCTGCAATATATAGAAAAGCGATACCGCGACAGCTAAAAAGAAGAAAGCCATATCCCATCGGTTGCAATGGCCAAATTCATGATAAACAACAGCCCTCTTTGTATCATCCATCTTGGAAAAAAATTTACTGTTGTGGGCAATTAGATTGAATCCTGGAAACGATATCGTAAACATATCGTCCTTGCAGAAACCGTCATCAATGACAAAATGAGTTCCTTTTGGGAGATCAAAATCCTCCCCCAGGTCTTGATGAATATGATCTTTTGTTTCTTTTCTAAACTTGTTTCGAACGAGAAGTACGACAACGACCATAAGCAACGCGGAAAGCGGTTGCATTGTTAAGGCCGTAAGAACAGCGCATGCGATGAGAATCTTTTGTTGGCTTAAGAATGTCTCGGTTAGAGATTCCGTTAGCGCTCTGCGCTCATCATACAGGAAATCTGAGACCACCCTGTCGACCCCCCTCTAATATACGAGTGCGTTTGACGCAAAATTTCCATTCTTCAAATATTCAATGTAGATACCTGGGATAACGGGGCGGCTATCAAGCGTCATCAATGCGTCACTCCATTGGCACAGCGTCTTCTCGAAGCTTGGTTGAGTATGGCATGGAGATCATGTTAACTTTTAGTAATCTGAAATAACACAATCACATCATGCAATGCCGCAAAAACCAGGCCTGTCATCCACCTCAACTATTTACATCATGACCGAAGCAGATCGGGATGTTCTGGCCGGTGAATTTGAACGCACGGGTGTGCAGCCGCATGTGGTTGGGCGTGAAATCACTATACAGACAGGCCACACCTTGACGGCAGCACGCATTCGCGGATTGCTGAAGGGTACGAAATCACAAATCCGCGAAGACCTTTGGCACGCTGTCCTGCAATGGCTAGGTAAAAAGCCGGATGCCAACAAGCCCTACCATGTCGAGCCGCCGCCGCATAAGGCTCACGGGCTTAGGCTTGGCTACATCCCGATCACCGATGAAATGCGATGCGAGCTGAACCGCGAACTTGCACGCACCAAGGTTGAATTGAAGCGATGGGTCAGAACCTTCCCTTCAAGATACTCAAAAATCTCTGCGCAGCGCATCTCAAACTGGAAAACGGGCCGCAGCCGGTCGGCCAACGGTAAGGAATGGCAATTTGTGGTCGACACACTCTTGCTGGGATACCCGACCGACAAGATTGATACGCCAGCTTCACGTAGATTGCCTCGCCACGCTTGCCCCCACATCCAAAAGTAGGATATAATCTTACCAAGGAGGCTAAAACATGGAAAAAGCCAGCATTACCATTACGGATGCGCATTTCCGCCTCGCCCAAGATGCCATCAAGGCCGGAGAATATGCCAGCCTGAGCGAAGTCATTCGCGAGGCCATGCGCGAGTGGGAATACAAGCGCGAGCGGCGTGAAGCCGCCCTTGAATCCCTGCGCCGGGATGTCGATGAAGCCCTTGCCGACCGGGATGCCGGACGCATGAGCGAATTCGATCCCGATGACATCATCATGCGGGGGCGAGAGCGATTGAAAAGCAGCTAAAACTCGTCCTGACGGATACGGCGCGGCGCGATCTCGACGATATATTCGACTATATCGCCCTCGATGATCCGCATGCGGCGGAAAGCTTCATTCGCCGTATCTACGAGAAGTGCTTAACCCTCACGGCCAGCCCCTTCATCGGCGCCCCGCGTGGCGAGCTACGCGAAGGCCTGCGTGCCCAATTCCTGGGCCGCTATGTTATCTACTACATGGCTGGCGAGGATGAACTCCAGATCATGCGCGTCCTCAACGGCGCGCGCGACCGTGAAGCCATCTTCCGTGAGGAGTAGGCCTAGCGCTCGCCTCCTCCAAAGCTAAGTATTTCAAATTTTAGATAAATTGCATCTAATTTTACATATTTCTTAATATCCCCTGTGTATATTATTCGGGAAGTCGAAATTAATTCGACCAACAATAATAAGTGTGCGGGGGCACATCATGTATACAAGGGAGACGATTGAGGCGTTAAAGGCCTCAATACCTGAAAGATACCAACCAACGGCAGGCAACATGCCGCAGGTGTCACAGAATTTAACACAGCCGGACGTGAATACGGTCGATGCGCTATCGCTTGGGATCACCGGAGCATGGGCACAAATCGCGCAAGTGAATGCCGCCCGTCAGGTCGCGAGTGGCATTGTTGAGCGTTCTTCCGTTGCGTTGGCCGCCAGCGTTGAAGGCCGCATGGCCCAGCAATCCAAAGACGCGGACAAGAAAGCCGAACAGCGCCGCAGCGACCAGATGCTTCTGGTGCTGTTGGACGATGCAAGCAGGTTATCCCGAGAATTGGGTGCCAAGATCGATCGCATGGAAGCGGTGTTTGAAGCCAAGCATGGTGATGCGTGGCGCGAGATCATGGCGAACAAGGTGCTTGATCCCGATGAAATCCCGCAACAGCGCGAAGGCGAGACGATCACAGAATATCGCGAGCGGCTCGAAAAGGAGCTGATCGAAAAGATGATCGATCCCAAAACCGGTAAAATCAAACCGGAATACGCAAATTCAGATGATCCAGAGGTGCGGGCGTTGGCTGATTGGGCGCTGGCTCAGAATGCTAAACGCGGCATTGATAAGCCAATGTCAGTTCTTACCGACGAAAATTCTACCGAAGCTGAGAAAAAAGCAGCTCAAGCTGACTTGGGTTCAAGTCTAGAAAAAGCCATTGTAGCCAACAAAGAATTGAACAAGCACGGGCATGGCAGCGCGGAATTAGAAAAACGAGCAGACAGTTTAGCTGACGGCCAAACATCAGGCCCCGCCTCTGACAGCGAAATTACGACGTTCTTTAAGCCTTAATCCTCACTGATTGAGAGCAAACACAGGGTTATCCCTACGCAACCTTACTTGATCTGCGGCCCGAGGCACGTTTGCCCGTACATCGCCAATGCTGCGTACACCACCTATAAGATCACCGCCTACGTGAAATGTGAAACCGGTTCCGGGTGTATCGTTTTGCTCGTAGAAAAATTGGACACTATCGATCCCGTTAGCATGGAACTCCCGTCGAAGAACAGTTTCAACTTGCTCAGAAGTGAGTTGTTTGACTGTTCCGAATCTTACTGCCACGCCAACACCAAGAGGATTTTTCTCTGACCAAATAGCAGCTTTTGTCATTGCGCTGGGCTGGTACGCCACATTTGTAACCTGCGGTGCGTCCTGCGCCTGCGCAGTAGCGGACGGCATTGCAAAGGCGGCTGTCGCCAATCCGACTGCGCCGAGGGCTTTTCCTTCAAAGTTATCTTTCAGTTTTGTCAAATTCATTTGACAATATCCTTGTTCAACATGCGTGAACTTAGAAGGATATTTGCCAGCTTATTCAAAGCACTACGAAGTATAAAACGGTCGTTTTTGTTGCATTACTAAACGCAACGTAGTAATATGCCATAAAATAATGTGAATACGAGGATATTCAAAGGCTTAGCGGCAATACGGAAACCTCGGGAGTGGGACGGAATACGCCCCGTAACAAACGACCGTTTTCCCGAGTCGAGCCGCGCCGGAACCCGAAAAGTGATTGCGCAACGTTCCGATTCCTAAGCGCAGCCGTCCTCTTTTTACGAAAAAGGAGGACTACAATGAGCGCTACCCCACATCATCCGCGCATGATCGGCTATGCCCGTGTCTCGAAAATCGATCAAAACCTTGACCTTCAACTCGATGCGTTGCGCGCCGAAGGATGCGAGGCGATCTACGCCGATCACGGCGTATCGGGTGCGAAACGCAAACGCCCCGAGTTCGACAAGGCGCTCAACGCCCTTCGCGCCGGGGATACGCTGGTGGTCTGGAAGCTGGACCGCATGAGCCGGTCATTGCGTGACTTACTGGATATCGTGGAAGAGATTCATGGCCGCGATGCGCATTTCAAATGCATCACCGACCAGATCGACACGACCAACCCCATGGGCGAATTCTTCTTCCACATCCTCGCCTCCCTTGCCCATTTCGAGCGGCGGTTGATCTCCGAACGCACCAAGGCCGGACTGGAAGCCGCACGAAAGCGCGGCGTAAGATTGGGAAGACCACCAAGGGATCGATGGATAAGGGAACGGCGGTGCAACCGACAGGTTCAGAAGCGGGTCAGCCGAGGGCACGGGAGCAAAAGAACAGCCGAAGGCACTGTGGCCTAAAGTCAGATATACGCTACGCGCAAGCTATGCCTTGGCTGCCACCAAGGCGCTTGGCTCGGTGCTGGCGCACCTTCGGCAAGGGGCGGTGCCCGCCCCTGTGCAACCCCAAGCGGTGGGCTTCACCGGCATTGAGCCGGATCAGCGCCATTCAATCGTATCGTCTATTGATCCCTCGCAAACATTCGGCGTGTTTGCATCCACCGTACATAAGTTAATGTTGACGGCGGTCATTCTTGGAACGGCAAGTTCCGACGGGAGGAAGCATATGGAAAAATGTGACGGCTATGATCGTATGTGGGATTTACTCAAGCTGTTGCTTGCCGACTGGCGGGCCGAAGGGATCACAGACGAGGACGTTTTCCCGGCACTTGCCGATTTCCTGGTCATGAACCTGTTGGCTGCGGGTCAAGCTAACGGGGTAAGCGAAATTGCCGTCAAAGCTATCATCGAGCGCATGCAAAATACCCTTGAGGACTGGCGCCAAGGCAATCCACCCTTCGAGAAATTCAATAAGAAAACTATCTGAGACTACCGTGCAAGCGCTACTTTCTGGGCTGCGCGTTTGTCGACACGGTGAAATGGCACGACTTAGAGCTTACATCCATAAGCGATCAAAGCTGCAATGCAACTTAGATCGGATTGGCATTCGCCAAAACCAATTCAGTTGATATTATACAGATATGACTGAGGTTAAGGAGATACCCAAAAGGCTTGAGCCCAAGAATGACGTCAAGAGGCAATTGTACCTAAAGTCAGGCAATCAATGCGCATATCCCGGTTGCGACACGGTTCTGATGACCAATGACGGCACGATGATTGGGAGAATATGCCATATAGAGGCCGCGTTGCCTGACGGCCAACGCTTCAATGAAGCGATGACAAACGAAGAGCGTCGTTCTTACGAGAATCTCATACTTCTCTGCGGCGATCACCATACCATCATCGATGACAATCCAAACAAGTACACCATAGAAAAATTAAGGCGTTTAAAAAACGATCACGAAAAAGCACGCTCGGCTGTTGCTAATACATTGAAAATTCGTTCCGCCGAACAAATGGAGATTTGGGAAGAACTGGCGTTTTCCGAAGTTCGCGATCTGCGTCCAGCGTTGATGGGGAGATCACTTGGCCCTGCCGATGCGGCAGCGTGTCCTGAGCTAGCGGAAACTGCCATTTTGCTGCGTGATCTCGAAGCGGCCTATTCGACCAGACTTGCTGGTGTTCCAGGAGCAGGCAAGTCGGTATGTGTCATGCAAGTTGCATACATCTTGAAACAACGCGGCTGGCATGTCCTCCGAGCGCGCAATCCAGCAGTTGGTAGACTTCCCTTCCTCACCTCGGAAGCATCGGTGCTTTATATCGTCGATGACGCCCATTTAACGCCCGCGCATGTTCTCAATATGGCCGAACAGGCTACAGGCCCAAACGCTTGGCTGCTCACGACATTTAACACTGCACACAGCCAAATTGATGCTCCGGGTACGACGCATATTGATCCTAAGCGTGCGGTGCGCACAATTGCCAACAAGCTTCGCGCTCAGCGGGCGACCACACTGGAAATCGTCAGCAAGGCCGACACTTCAGTTGGTGACAGGCCCTTTGAGGAATCACTCGAAAGAAGAATAGACGCGGCTGAAAAGGCTGACGTGCCTTGGCAGTTCTGTTTCATCTTGGGCGGTGGATGGACGCGCGCCGATGCAATAGCATCGTCGGCAATTAGCGTTGGAGCCGATTCAGTTCTTGCAGCTATCGCCGCACGACAGATTGCCAGCAGAGATGAACAGGCGACGCGAACAGAAATTGATCAGATCGTTCAATGCTTGGAACTTGACCCCGAAGCGGTAGATCAGACCATTACGTGGTTGATCAAGCATAGGTTGATCTCGGGACGCGGGGATTTGCGCACACCCCACCAAAGGTTCGCCGCGGTTCTCTTGCGTCAGTTACTCAAGCATGCCGCAGAAGCTAAGAACACCCAAGCCCTAGAGGCGGTCATCAATGCGGTAATTGGCGACGATTGCTATCCTCTCATCGGACTTCGCAATCTGTTACAGGAGCTAAGATTTGGGATCGGAAACTGGCGTTTCCATTGGTTTGTTAAACAACAACATCGTGAAATGCTTGTATCTCGCTGTTGGGCGCAAAGAAGTGAGGAGGAACGCAATCACGCTTGTCTTCTTTTATGCGAACTTGAGTGCTATTTCGATGATTGGCTTGCAAACATTATCAATGACGATGGAGCGAAGCTTACCCGTTGGATTAATGATGCATCCGGTCAGTCTGCGTATGGGACCGGCTATCTACTTGGCCAACTATCCCTGAAAGATGAAGGCCTCGCCAAGAAGGTCACCAGCCGAGTCGATCTGACGAGTCTTGCAAAGAAACTCTCAGACGTTACCCCCGATCAAGTCTACGCAATGACTGAACTGGTCTCTAATGTTGCGCGTTCAGATTGGGACACATGGAACAAAAACTTCATTGACTTGCTAGATAAGGATAAACTGCGCTCTCTTGCAAGTAATTGGCCAGACGATGCATATCTTTCCTCATTTGCGAATCTCTGTGCCCACCTAACTTACCATGACCAACCCTTTGGTTTGGAGTTGGTTATGATTTTCACGACAGGCGTAGCACATCGTCTGCGAGCCGATCCCGTCGGTTCGTTCCACGAAATGGACGACATCTTCTGGCACGCTCTGCGCCTCCACGATCCGCTAGGTATCTATGTTGGAAAGAAGCGCGCGACAGGGCAAATGAAAGAGGTTGGAAAGCGCATTGCCAAAACGTGGTCGATTGACGATCTCGCAGCAAAAATATCACGCTGCCAAATGCGTGATATGCAAAGTGCTGCAGGGCTTTTACTCTTAATCCGCAAGGTAGATCAAAAGCGATTCACGCAAATCGTCAAGCAGCTTGATTGGAACATAATCGAGGCGACCTTGGAGCCCCATCTTGACGATCTGTTTCATGATGCTGACGTATTTCTTTCCGTTTGCGGCATGGTAGCGAGCGCACAGCGGGCAGTATCTTTGATACTAAAACGGCATCAAGATAAGATCACGATCCTTACCCCAAGACTGGCATATACGGCCCCAGACTTTTCAGACAAATTTGTTGAAATGGGAGGTCTGATTGGCGTCTCCACCTCCCACCACTTTTACTGGGATTGGGCAGCAATTTTACTGGCGCGATGGGCAAAAGATCGACCGGATTTGATTGACTCATTTCTTGCGCCTCACATATCGAACGCCGCAACCAGACTTTCACAAAAACATGCCAGCTGGTACGAAGAGGCAATCTTGTTTCTTCGATTGGTTCAGCAACTCAATCGCAAACGGTTCGAAGAAATATTGTCTTTGATTGATGCTGAAACCGCGGAAGTTGGCTGGACTAATGCATTGCGGGGAAAGACCAGTGCCCAGCACACGGTTGCCTACCTGATCCACTTCTCGCTTAAACGAAGCGATGCACTCGGTAGTGCAGCGCGAAGGTTGCGCCAATTTTTCCCGAAATCCTCAGTACCACCAGAAAAACTTCTCAAAGAATTTAAGTAGCGCAGCGCCATGTTACGAATGAGCCATCAGCCAATGCCCAATGTTCTCTTACTGCAACCATGCGATAATTGCGGGGCTATCCTCTAGACGTAGGCAACACTTTGGAGATGATAGGCGGCTAGGAAGCTCCATCAGGAAGATACCGATCCAGCACGGCAAATACCCCTGCGGACTTCCAAAGTTGCCGGTTTCCAATCACGTATAGAGAAGTCTTGGCGCGCGTAACGGCAACGTTGACAAGATTGGGTCTGCCTCCGGCCCACGCACGAGCTCCATTTTGAGAAGACATCTGAGCACCAAGGACGAAGAACACAATCTCCGCTTCCCGCCCCTGCACCGTATGAACTGTCCCAACATGCTCCCAAACCCAAGTTCTTGGATTCTCCACCCATCCATCCAGCACACCGCTTTTGAGGATTTCCTGCCGTAGATTATCCTGAACAATCACAAACGGTGTCACCACATACAGGTCAGGTTCCGCGCCGCCATACTTCAGCCTGTTCAAGCCATCGATCAGGATTGCGGCCTCATCAGCGCACCACTTATCCGGTCCCGGTTTGCCCTGAACATCAATCCACTTGGATTGTCCGAGAATCGCGTTTTCAGGAGAGGCTTTCTTCGCCTGCACCATCAGGTTGGAATAAGCGATCTCGTTCGAGATATCGAACATCGGGCTATTACACCGCCTATGCACCAGAAGGGGTGCGCCAACGTCCCGATGGCCGCTGCCAATCTGAAAGCGTGCGCAGTACAAGCTGGCGCTATCGGCAACCGTCTGCACAGAGGCGTCCGGCGCATTGTATTTGAGAGGATCAATTCCAAAGAAGGCACAAACCTCTTCGGTCAGGCTGTTTGGCAGTGTGACCACGGGTTCAATCTGGAGCGGATCACCGACAACGACCGAGCGTTTGGTCCGCAGCATGGCCCCTACAGCGGCCTGCGGCAGAGCTTGACCAGCTTCATCCACCAGCAACCAGCCAAGAGATTCCGTGCCAAGGCGCGAGAACATCCTGTTGACCGAAGCGAACGTCGTGGAAACCACCGGCACCACAAGAAAGAACGATGCCCAAAGATCGGCAATGAGTGCGTCCTTTTGTGGTGTGCCGAGAGATCGGGTGCCAAATGACTCTACGAAGATGGACAGGTTTTGACGCAGCGGGTCAGCGGCAGCGTCAATAAAGGCGCGATGGAGGTGAATGGCGGCTTCAAACACATCATCCCGCAGAATGCTCGCAGCCTCGTCGAACCAAACACTGGACGTTTGAATATCTTCATGAGCGCCGGAGAAAAACGCGGCATCCGGCACCTCTACGTTCAAGGCGCTCCTCGCCTGTTCCGTCTGTCCCTCAAGCTGGCACTTTTCGACCTCCAACGTCTCTATGTTTTGGCCTAACTGCTGTAGCAAAGTTTGCTTTGCCGCCAGCTCAGTGTTGAGCCCATCAACGCTCGCTTTGCGAGAAGCCTGCGCACGCGCGGCTTCCTTGGCTTTGTTCTCCAAGGTGCGAAACGCAATGGACCAATCTTTAAACCGGCGCGTCCTGAAAAGGCGCGCGAGCAAGCCAGGCCGAACAGCGAAGTGGGTATCCTGTTTGTGCTGCCGCTCTGTCGCATAGGCCTCTGCCGCCTGAAGAGCCGACTGGGCTTCTGACAGTCTGGGTTGAAGAGCTTCAATTTCGAGCCGAATTTCCGGCAGTCGTGATTGAAGATCGTTGATCTCGGTCGCAACTGCCACCAAGCGCACCAAAGCGACATGAAGCGTTTGCAGCTTTGCTTGGTTCTCCCGAGACGTTTTCAGCGCTTGCAGAAAGTTGGTGCGGGCCTTTTCCCAGCGCACCGCAGCTTCCCTTGCATTGGCGGGCGGGCGTTCCCGATCAACGATTTCCCGGTTGCGCCGGATAGGCGGCCCATCCTCCTGCGGTTCCGAAACCACCTGCGGAATACCGCTGGCATGGTTGAGATAGGTGGATAGGCCGTTTTCATCGTCGCGCCAGAAGCTTTGCGAAAACAAAAAGCGGTTGCTGGAATTTCCAAGGACGGCGGCAATAGCACCCCAGGTGTCACGCTCCAGCACGTTGTCTGAAATCGTCTTGAAGTAGCGCAACTCTGGCGCATCGCTGGCAATGGCATCAAGAGCCGGAAGCTCAGCACTGACATTCTCAACGGCTTTGTTGTTGGAAGAAGCCACGATCATCTCGAAGCCCTTCAGTTTCTCGTCGAGCTTGTGGAGTGTGATCTTCGCGCCGTTTCTCTGAAAGCTTTGAGATGTAGGAGAGAAAGCATCGGCTGGATTCTTATAGGTGCACATTACCGAAGCGCGTTCAATGATCCGCGCTGCGACCACATCCCGTAAAAGTGTTGTTTTTCCTGTTCCCGGCGGGCCGTTTACCGCCAGTATTCCTGTTTCCATTAAGCTAGGCGCGGTCGCGTTGACAGCAGCTTGCTGCAATAATGCCAAGGGGAAACGACCATTGCCCGGCCACCTACCAACTGAGGTCAGTGCGGGCTGGAGAAGATGCTGCAATCCCGCATCATCTTTCAAAAGGTCAGTTTTACGAGACGGCTTGTCCAGCGCCAGATAATAGCGAAGAGCATGTGGCAGAGTGCCATTTTGCGCATGGGTGCGTGCCGTTGCCAAGTCTTCCAAGAAGAACGAATTGAGCAGGCCGGGTTCTGGCGGGGTTTTGCTGGCAAAGAACTCATAGCGCCGTAACGCAAAATAAGGAGGCTTAACCTCCAATTGGCTTAGGCCCATCCTATCGACAAGAAACCCGAAAAGCTCTTCAATATGCCGCTTGGTAAGGGGCAGAACTTCATCGTCACGGTCGCGGCGGATCAGAATTTTGCGAAACGCGTGCTTGAGGCTTGCTTCTTGATCTGGCCATTCCGCCAACGCCTTCAGATCACCCTTAAGTGCGATCGGCACGCCCCAGGCAAAGCTGGAAATGGCAAAGCTGCTATCCTCTTCAAGGGGGCGGCCTTCCTTATCGAGCAGGATGCTTGCAATCGGGCAGTGCCCCCTCATGCTCGGCTTTTCGGGGCGCTTATCCGCATAAACCTTCAGCAATCTCTCGACCGCAGGACCAAGGGCAACGGCCCCCAATATCAGCTCATAATATAGCCTCTTCTTGGGACGCGACCGCTCGCCCAATTCCCACGGCAAATCTCTGTCTTCAAAGCGGGCTATCCGGGACTTGTCACCCGCAACCAGATCGGTTTCCCGTCGAAACCCTTGCGGAGAGAGCACTTCAAGCGCCGTCCAGGCGCGCAGGATATTCTGAGGATCATTCATAACGGGCGGCTTGGGGCCGGATTTTGCCATCAGGCGTACTGGCTCTTTCGCCTCAATTGGCTCGTGTTGGCGGACGTGGATGTCATCCGGTCTGGTTGCCTGATGGGCCTGAGGTGCAAGCGCTATGCCTCCTGACGTATCGTTAGCAGCCTGAACTTTTTCCTTCAGCGCAATGGCGCGTTGCGTGCTGCGGAACTCCAGCTCATGTAATAATCTGAGCAGTGTTGCGCCGTCCTTCCTGCCATTGGCAAAGGCAGCTTCCAACTCCGCTATGGATTTGTTGAAGTAAGGTCTGAGCGCCATCAATTGTTACCTTGTCCGGGTTTCAAGCGTACAAGTCTTTGGCCCGTACATTATTATTTTTGCGCATTTTTTCACAACCGAAGGATGATGACAAGAAGTTCGCCCTACAAACTCTTACGTATAATATTTCTCGACGCTTGATGGAACGCCATTCAACGCCAATACTCTTGCAAACGCCTTCGCATAGGCTTCGGCCCGCTCAACGGATTGAGAGGCCATCTGACATGAAATGGCCGCACCGCCTTTGTGGTGACGATCACCACGGCCCTCGTTGATGAGCCAACGAGCGAAGCCACGCCGAGCATCAGCAACCAAGATATACGCGGAGCCGCATTCTCCCTCTTCGATGATGCCAAAGTCTTTGAGAAGCATTGGTGTTGGTACAGTTGCTTCATACGCTTTTTGCCCGTGTTCGTCGGCTAACTCGAACAACGCACCCCAATAATCCGCATTTTTGCTCATCGGGGGTAAAACCGGAGGTTCGGGGGCGACTGCAAGTCCATCCTCAGTACGGTCAGGAACGGCAGTTACGAGGCGTGGCAGCTTTTTCGGCTCCAGCATCCACCCCGTGCGCAAAATGCCGCTATTACCGCGCCGAGAGGTAACCTTTATGAACGCATTAAATTGAGCGCCTTGGCCACCATTCCACTGCCTGACAACAAGATTGCGTGGCTCCGACAAAAGCAGGCCATCGTAGAACTGCGCGGCGAGATATCGCCAATCATCGGCTGCAAAGCCGAGCTCATCTATGATGAAGCGCGCCTTTGCACCACCTTTTTCATGGTCCCGATTGAACAAGTATCCAGTAAATTTTCCGTCAGGCAGAACTGCTTGTAAAATGTCTTGACCGGGCTCAGCCGCAGCGAATTTATAGGTCACCCCACTCCGGTCACTCCACGACGCCTCCATTAGCGCTTGAAAGACCCGACCTTCCACCGTCACATGAGTTTTTCGTTGCAGGCGATCAACCGAAAGCGCTCCTCTCTCTGACAGCGGTGCCGTTCCGATTTGATATGCAGTGGGCGTCGAAATGAAGCTGTAATTAATCCACTTCAATCCGTTCGGTGCAAAGTTCTTTGCACCTTGAAGTTCAAAATCCTTCTCACCTTCAATGCTTAGCTGCTGAATGACACTGCCATCGGAGATGAGGGCAAGATGCATCAAGTCGTCATAGAAAGCACGGCGTAGTATAGGGTTACCTAAATCGATCGGATATGACCCAATGTAACCTGGTTGAGTTCTAAGTATTACATCGCAAGCCTCGCGTAGGCTTTCTGGTATATCCGAAAGAGCCAAGCATTCTTCCTGGCGCTTGCGCAATACATCGAGAATATTCTGCACATCAGAGGTTTGCGCACCTTCACTCAACGCCACGGACATATCCCACAGCAAGAGCTTGTAGACATCCATGTCGTGGCTTTGAGTGTAACTGGTTCGTCGCGGTTCGGAAGACACTTCACTTATTTGAGCGGCAAAGTCCGACAACGACGGCAAACCCCCACGCAATTCCGCAATAAGCGTGCCGCTGGGATCAGCAGTAGAAACCGCGCCGAGAAGTGCACTCGTGAATGTGCTTAGTGCAGGCTCTTTCACCCCTCTCGCCCCACCATCAAACAGAAAAAGGCAAGGGCTCATAGACCGCCCTTCCGCTGCATGACCTTAAGGAGCGCTTCAGTTGCCTTGTCGCGAATCTCCATGGTGTCCAGTTCGCGCTTGACCGCACGAACATATTCAATTCCGGTCCCATCCTTGCCGCTCGCCGTCAAAACGAGATCGGCAATCTCATCGAGATTGCGATCAGTCAGCACATTTGCCCCGGCATAGAAAAAACAATCGCCTTTTACCGTTTCGCCATTTTCAAGTTTCAGCACAACCTCTCTGCGCTCGAAGCCTTTTCCTTCACGTTCCTGCAGATAGGCAAGCACCGCATCAACGCTGTCGGCATCGAATTCAAACGCGACGCCATGGCAAACGCCTCCATCACGAGGAACGACTTGTAAGGTTGGAGCAGGATGCAATTTTGTGCCCCAATTGACTGTAGAAGCTTTGGTGAAGGCACGCTCATGGTGGAGAAGGCATGCCTTTTCTCGTCGGATGCAGCGAAAGGCCGCTTCCCATTCATCACCCATCAGCGAACCGTATCCAAATATCCACATCGCAATCCCCTCACTTTGATCCCACGATATCACATGCGCGGACATGAGGGCCAATAAGTGACTCGCGATAATGGACACAAAAAGCGCTTCAACCTCGGTGTCATTGGTGTAATCTCGAAGGCATCGCGAGCATACAGGAAAATAGTAGATTTGATCGATATTGACGAAATACGAGATGCGCAAATACAAGCCTATGGCTTGTCAAAAGCGAATTGCATCTACACCTTTTACCACGACGAAACGAACAATATAAAAAAGCTTCGCCTTGATGCTCAGGGTTTAAATGTTGCCGAACCCGCTATCTTTATCTTGGGTGGCATCGTTCACGAGGGCATGCCACGTCCGTTGGATATTCAGCCGCTCCGTAATGCGATGCGAATCCAACCGAGTGCGGATGAAATCAAGCTCAAGCACGTCGCCAAGGGCGAGTTTCTAGAGCTTCTCAAATCCGAAAAGCTGATCACGTTTCTTCAATGGATTTCCGAAAACGGCTTGGTTGTACATTATCATGCGCTTGATCCGTTGCACTGGTCTCTCGTAGATATCATGGATTCCATCCTCTACGGGATCGGCCAGCCGCGCCTGATGCAATTCCACGCAGTGCTCAAAGCTGATTTAACTACGCTGCTACGGGTCAATCTGGCGGCGACGATGGAAGTGTTTTTTCGTTACAACTACCCTGACGTCGCAACCAAAAACCAAAGGGCTTTCGTAGACGAGCTACTCCGGCTGTTGGAACGCAACGGTGATGTTTTGCCCGAATTCAACGCAATGATGCTCAAGGGAGTGTTGCAGGCCGGACGTAACTTGCCAAACCTCGATTTCATTGAAGGCTTTACGCCTCACCTCCTGCTCGAGAATTTCGCCGCATTCTATCTGAACCGAATTGCGATTTTCAAATATTCCAACCACATCCTCGACATGGAGGATTCCATTCGGGATGAATTGGACGCCATGCAACTTTCTTCCCATGGCGTGCCCGTGACACATTTTCGATTTGCTGATTCCAAGTCGGAGCCTGGGATACAAGTTTCCGATATCGTAGTCGGTCTTATTGGAAAGATGCACAGTTATTTTGCGCAAACTCCACGTGAGAAGGTCGCCAAGGCAAGAGATGCGCTACAGGGCACAAGCCTGAAGAATGTTGAACTGCTAAAGGCGTTGATTGATGCGTCGCACGACACCAACGTCGCATTTCTTCACCACATTTCCAGCGTCGCGGATGTCGATAAGATGAACTTGTTTCTGCGTAATGGCGGCAGTCCCTACGAGGATTTATAACGTTCAATCCATAAGATTGGCCACGCCCTTCGGGCCGGGCTTTCGTAAACCGAGCCGCGCCCGCTGGTTTCGTCTCGGCCATCCGGCTTCAATCCCTCGCGCTTGCTTAGGGGCCAGCCCCTCACCGCACTTCACGAAAAATAGACGGTCTCCCGAGGCTCGGGCCTTCAGCCCTGCGCCCGCCGTCGATTTTCTCGTTCCGCTTGGACTCCCCGATCTCGCCGATGGGCAAGGTTGCATGAGCAACCCCTAACCCATTGGAGGGAAAAAAAATGTGTAAAGGAGACATCAAAATCTATGTGGCCTGTCTGGCCGCATACAATAACGGCATTTTGCACGGACGCTGGATCGATGCCGAGCAAGAGCCATCCGCAATCCATGATGAAATCCGCCAGATGTTGGAATCCTCACCGATCCCCGATGCGGAGGAATGGGCAATCCATGACTATGAAGGCTTTGGATCAATCCACCTCTCTGAATACGAGGGTATTGAGCGTGTGGCCGAACTCGCGAACTTCCTTCGCGAGCATGGGCAGCTAGGGGCGGAGCTGTTCGAACATTACGGCGACATCGGCGAAGCCCGTGAGGCCATGGAAGAGCGCTATCATGGCTGTTTTCCATCTTTGGCCGACTACGTGCAGGACTTGACCGAAGAGTCCACGCAAATCCCCGAGCACTTGCACTTCTATATAGATTGGCACGCCATGGCGCGGGATGCGGAATTGAGCGGTGATCTATTCACCATCCAGACCGCCTTCGATGAAATCCACGTGTTTTCGGGGTTGTGAGATGGAGCCGCAGACCTACCGCTTCACATGGCAAGCTATAGACATAGAGGCGGTTTACACGCCGCTTCGCTGGAACGTCATCGCCCATCTCGAAATCCGTAGCATCTCGCCAGAGCGCGCGCCGTTGCCCATCACGCGCACCGGTTATCGTTCACACTTCCACCAGCCTGGAACCATCGAAGCCAATGGCGGTGATGTGGTTGCGCAACTCACGGCGTGGCTAAACGAAGAATCCCAAAAGCCGGAATGGCAGAACTATGTGGAGGCAAGCAGACAAGGGGAGCTGTTTTAAGAAGCGTGCCACCAAAGGACAAGCGAACAGAACCAGATCATAGGATTAAAGACCTATAGCAATACAATAATCTAAATGCTAGTAATAATCATTATCAATTAAATACAGTACTTTTTACAATGAAAAGCATCGTTAAAGCCTTCGGGTTGGCATCACTAGCATTCGGTTCAGCATATTTATTGGGTTCTTGCGAATTCGACGCACTGCATTCTGCTACTTCGCAAAGCGTTGCCGAAGGCGTTGATTTAGATCCAAAATAATTACTGCACCCGCACCCAATAAAAATGTTTGTTTGTGGGCTCATATCCGAGGCGAGCGCTTCGCCTCTGGAAGGTGAACTTCATTTGATTGTTGCTAGAGAAGCTCACCAAATACAATACTGTGTTCTTTTGGCCGTTATTGTCAGTTGTGATATTCAGGTCCATCTTGCCAAATTGCGGATAAGTTCTTTCCGCTGCCCAATATCCGCTGCCGCTACGAACCCCTCCCTTATAGATATCTAGATATCCATTTGGGGAAAAATGCATCTCCGTTTGCGTGCCCGAGAGCCTCCATCTGCCCAATATTCTTACTTCTGGGTCTTCAAAAAACAGACCGAAAATACAATCAGAAAAATTCCGGCAAGAACCATCGGCTTTGTGAAGGGTAGCGCCATAATCACTATAGGAGCCGAACGCGGCCTGCGACATTACCAGCACAGAAAATAATTGAGCCTTCAATAGAACCTCCATCCTGTCTGTCGGGCATATTCTATCGCAGAACCTCGTTTTTGTCTGCCAAAGTTAACGCTCGATATCCGGCTGCCGATCATGTGGATTCTCAATGCTTTGCGCTTTCCTTGTCTCAAGGAAGGCCTGACGGCGTGCTTCGCGGTCATCTCCTTTTTCGTCCACGCTGGCTTTGGTGAAGTCCATCTTGGCGCTCGGCGTAGGTGGCGCGCGGCTTTCGGACTTGATGGAAGAACGCGGTTGCGAGGGAGAACGCTGCACAGCGTTTGAAAACTCTGCCCGAGCCCGAATGTCCGTATCGAGTTCGCGCCGCCGTACGGACAATTCGTGTTGCTGAGCTTTGTGCCGTGCCAACAACTCACGGCGTTCTTCCATATGCCGGAATATCAGCGCATCTTTCTCAGCACGGTCACGCAACACGGCTTGATAGCTCTCAGCCATGTTCTGTTCGCGAATGCGCTTCAATCGCCCTGAGAAGTGATCGATCAGGCCGCGCCACCCTCGATTGAAGCGGGCTTGTCGTGCGGCAGCTTCGCGCTCCCACCGATCTTTCATGGCAGCATCCCGCGCAGCACGTTCCTCCCGCTGGCGCTCTACCATGGACTTGCGGGCGATCTCTTGCCGTTCGCGCTCTTGTGCGGCTTTGCGGTCTTCCTCGTGGCGCAACTCGTGCAGTCGATTTCCGATCTCGGCAGCGAATTGCTCTTTGCGCTTTTCGATGCCGGGATAGTCCGGCTCCAATTCACCGAGGCGTTCGCGCACCTGTTTTGTACGCACCCCGGCGTATCTGGCGACGGCATAGGGTTCGCCGTGCATATCAACGGCTACAAACCCGCGCCTGTCTCCCCTGGCAAGCTTAAATCCTCGTTCCTGCAAGGCATGCTCGAACGCGGCGCGTGAATCCGATATTGCCCAACAATCCTGAATTGCGCCTTTGATCTCGCGAGGGTCACGCTTTGCCCGCTTGGCCTGCTGCCACTCTTCAAGGCTGAAATTGCGCGGGTCGCGTTCCTCGCTCTTCATCATGCCGCGCGGCATCTTCCAGCCATGCTCACGGTACAGCTCGCGTGACACCTCCATGAGTTTTTCGCGGTCTTTGGACATGTGAACGGCCTTCATCTCGTCGGCCTTGATCCGGCTCCACACCGCATGGGCATGCCGACGCGGTAAACCATCCGCTCCAGCTTTTTCATGGAACACAATCGCGCGGGGCTGACCGTTCAAGCCCAGCTCGTTTTCCGCGCGATCAATTGCCGCTTCAAAGTCTGCTGTGCTTACGTTCTGATCGGGCGGCGGATTGAGACTGAGCGAATAGAGAAAGCGGGAACACCTCGTTGCACGACTCACCGCATACGCCTCATTGAGCGCACCGTTCAGATTGTCGGAAGCAAAGCCCCGCAGCGCATGGACTTCGACATGATCGTTCTCCTCCACTTTGAGAAGGTGTTGCGCCAGATCTTTTGCGCCGCCGCGCTGGTTGCCGACAAGAATCATGGCTCGCTCACTCCGGCTTCACGTCCAGAGCTTTGATCAGATCGAAGCGCATCTTCTCTATGGCGAGGCAGGCTGCACGAAGATTGAGCAATACATCTTCGCTTTCCGGTAGCGCGCCAATACGGGCAGCTTCGGCAATCTCGCGCATATTGCTTGGAAGATCGGAGCTACCCAGCGCCGCCAGAATATGAGCGAGCATGACCGTATCGGCTTTTGGGCGACGAGAAGGTGCTCGCTTGCGGGTATCATTGCCCAGCAGCTTCTCCCGCGCATAAGCGGCAAGCGGTCGATTGCCCGCCCTTCTCTCCAATACGGTTCGTTCTGTATCGTCTAAGCGAATGGTGAGGCGTGTTCCCATGACCTACCTCACAATTCCGGCTCGGATGGCTCAGGGGGATCGACTGCATCCCAGTCAATATCAGCGTATTTCAGCTGATGTTCCCAGTCCTGCAACTCGTCGAATATCTTTTCTAGATTAGAGTTATAGGGCCCACCATCCTTTGGATGGCCCTTCCCCATACATCGCCGGTTCTCTCTGTCTTGACGGCAGTCAATGCACGATGCTGCCGGCCCCGCTATATTGCCGCCCAATCGCCTCTGGGGAGATTGGATATGTTCAAAGTCAATGTCGGCGGGATCGACCGCCTGCTTCGGATCATTCTGGGGATCGTGCTTCTGGCGCTGGTCTTCGTGGGGCCCAAGACGATGTGGGGCCTGATCGGCATTATTCCGTTGGCCACCGGCCTGCTGCGCACTTGCCCGCTTTACAGCATTCTGGGAATCAGAACCTGTCCCATGAAGTGACGGGTGATGGCTTTCGAATCATCTGCGGCTTGCGCGGGGCCTGCTGGCACGGCATAGCCCCGCGCCATGCATGATATCCGCCTGATCCGCGAAAACCCGGCCGCTTTCGACGCCGGGCTCGCCCGCCGCGGGGTAGAACCCGTCGCCGAAACCATCCTTGCGCTCGACGAACAGCGCCGTTCGGCCGCCACGCGCATGCAGGAAGGCCAGAACCGCCGCAACGAGGCCTCCAAGGCGATCGGCAAGGCCATGGGCCAGGGCGACACGGACACCGCCGAGGCGCTCAAGGCCGAAGTCGCGCAGCTCAAGGACACGCTGCCCGCGCTCGAAGCCGAGGAAAAGGAACTTTCGGCAAGGCTGCAGGACGAACTCGCCCGCCTGCCGAACATCCCGGTCGACGAAGTGCCCGATGGCGAGGACGAGAGCGAGAACCTCGAAGTCAGCCAATGGGGCACGCCGCGCACCTTCGCCTTCACGCCGAAGGAACATGCCGACATCGGCCCGGCGCTTGGCCTCGATTTCGAGACCGGCGCGCTGCTTTCGGGCGCGCGTTTCACCTTTCTGAAAGGCCAGATGGCGCGCCTGCACCGGGCGCTGGCGCAGTTCATGCTCGACACGCAGACGGCCACCAACGGCCACATGGAATGCGCTGTGCCGCTCCTCGTGAAGGACGACGCGGTGTTCGGCACCGGCCAGCTTCCCAAGTTCGCCGAAGACCTGTTCCAGACCACCGACGGGCGCTGGTTGATCCCCACCGCCGAAGTCAGCCTGACCAATGCGGTGCGCGAGCAGATCCTCGAACCCGCCGCTCTGCCTCTGCGCATGACCGCGCTGACCCCGTGCTTCCGCTCCGAAGCGGGCGCGGCGGGACGCGACACGCGCGGGTTCATCCGCCAGCACCAGTTCGAAAAGGTCGAACTCGTCACCGTGTGCAAACCGGAAGAGAGCGAGGCCGAGCACGAGCGCATGGTCAAGGCGGCGGAATCGATCCTGCAAGCGCTGGAGCTGCCCTACCGCAAGGTTCTGCTCTGCGCGGGCGACATGGGCGCCACCGCGCGCAAGACGTTCGACCTTGAAGTCTGGCTGCCCGGGCAGAGCGCCTACCGCGAGATCAGCTCGATCTCCAACTGCGGCGATTTCCAGGCCCGCCGCATGAACGCGCGCTTCAAGCCCGAAGGCAGCAAGAAGACCGAGTTCGTCCACACCCTCAACGGCTCGGGCCTCGCGGTCGGCCGCACGCTGGTGGCGGTGCTGGAAAACTACCAGCAGGAAGACGGCTCGGTTCTCGTCCCCGAAGCGCTCAAGCCGTGGATGGGCGGGATCGAAAAGCTGGAACCGCTGGCATAACACCCCGCACACCGGCGGCTCAGCGCTCGCGCCCTTCGGCAGGAACGGGTCGAGCGGTTAACGGGAATTAACGAGGTCTCTTCAATGCGCATCCTCATCACCAATGACGACGGCATCAACGCGCCGGGCCTCTATGTTCTCGAAAAGATCGCCGCGCAGCTTTCGGACGATATCTGGATCTGCGCGCCGAGCGAGGAACAGTCCGGCGCGGGCCACTCGCTCACCCTGACCCGGCCGGTGCGGATGCGCCAGCATGCCGAGCGGCGCTTTTCGGTGTCCGGCACGCCCACCGATTCCGTGACGATGGCCCTGAAGAAGCTGCTGCCCGCACCGCCGGACCTGATCCTCTCGGGCGTCAACCGCGGCGCCAACCTGGGCGACGACGTGACGTATTCGGGCACGGTTTCGGCGGCCTTCGAAGGCGCCTTGGCCGGTATTCGCGCCGTCGCGCTCAGCCAGGTCTATGCCAAGGAAGGCGTCGGCAATGCGGTCGATTTCTCGGCGGCGGAGCAGTGGGGCGCGAAAGTGCTCAAGCCGCTGCTGGACTTCCCCTTCCCCCAGCGCACCCTGATCAACGTGAACTTCCCGCCGGTCGCAGGCAGCGAAGTCAAAGGGGTGCGCGTGGTCCGGCAAGGCTTTCACGACTATGCGCGCGGCTCGGTTGTGGAAGCAACGGACCCTCGCGGTTTCCCTTATTACTGGTTTGGACTACACGGGATAGAACATACCTTGGGAAGCAATACTGATCTTGAAGCAATCGCGGGGGGCTTTGTTTCAGTGACACCGTTACAGATCGACCTGACTCATGAGGGCTCTCTGGCCCGCCTGGCGGACGTTTATCAGGCATGATGCGCATACGTCTGCTCGCCACGGCCGCCATCGCCGCGGCCCTTGCCGGGGCTGCGGCTCCCGCACTGGCGATTTCGCCGGATCAGGAAAGCGTCCATGTCGTCGAAACCGGCGAAACGCTGAACGGCATCGCCAATCGTGCCGGTGTTTCGGCCGAGGCGATCGCCAAGGCCAACGGCCTCGAAGCGCCTTTCGTCGTGCGGATCGGCCAGAAGCTGGCCATTCCGCGCGGCACGGCGGAGGCGCCACCGGCGGCGCCCTCCTCTGCAGCCGAAACCGCGCATGTTGTGGAGCCTGGCGAAACGCTGAACGGAATCGCGAACCGCGCCGGCGTATCGCCTGCGGATCTGGCCCGCGCCAACGGCATTGAAGCCCCCTTCATCGTCAGGATCGGTCAGACGCTGGACATCCCGCGTGCCGGACCGGTGCGCACGGCCTCGCGCGTGATCGAGGCCCGGCAGCCCCCAGCAGCCTCCGGCACCGCTTCTCCCGCCGAAGAGACCACGCATGTCGTCCAGCCCGGCGAGACACTGGGCGGCATTGCCGTGCGCGCCAAAGTGCCGCGCGTGCTGATCGCCGAAGCCAATGGGCTGCAGCCGCCCTTCATCGTCAAGGTCGGCCAGAAGCTGCATATCCCGCGCACCCGCCACCATGCGGTCGTTCCGGGCGACACCGGGTTTTCGCTAGCGATGAAGTACGGCGTACCGTGGGAACAGATCGCGACAGCCAACAACCTCGATCCCGCAGCCCCGCTCAAGACGGGTGAGAATCTGCTGATCCCGACCCTGCTCAATCCGCCGCAGACCGGCGTTTCCAAGCTGGATCCGGTTCCGGTGCCGGAAACTCCTGCCGCAGCCCCGCCTTCTGCTCCCGCACCAGCCAAGACCGCGCGTTTCGGCTGGCCGGTCAGCGGCCCGATCCGGCGCGGCTATGCCACGGGCAGCAATTATCATGACGGGCTGGATATCAAAGCCGCGAAAGGTACCATGGTGCGTGCGGCGGCGGCCGGGACGGTCAAGTTCGCGGGCAAGGAAAAGGACCAGTTCGGCAACCTCGTCGTCATCGATCATGGCAACGGCTGGTACACCGCCTATGGCTTCCTCAGCCGCATTACCGTGAAGGAAGGCGCCAAAGTCGCCGCGGGCGAGCGCATCGGCCTTGTCGGCAGCACCGGCCTTGCCAAGGGGAGCGAACTGCACTTCGAAGTGCGCCAGGACGGCAAACCCGTCGATCCGCTGGAAGAGTTGCCCAAGACGCCCTAAGGCGGGCTTATGGCGAAGAAGCGGATCACGCCTGCCCTGTTCAAGCCCTTGCGCCGGGCCCTCTCGGTGCCGGTCTGGGCGGACGTGGCCTTGCGGCTGGGCGGCGCGCTGGCGCTGGTGTTCATTGTCGTCATGGTCCACTGGATCGACCGTGACGGGCTGAAGGACGCGCACGACGGCGTCATCAGCTTTCTCGACGTCGTCTATTTCACCATGATCTCGATCACCACGACCGGCTTCGGCGATATCGCTCCGGTCAGCGACAAGTCACGCCTGATCGAGGCGGTGATCGTCACTCCGATCCGGCTGGCGGTGATCTACATCTTCGTGGGCACCGCCTATAACTTCATCATCAAGCACAGTTGGGAGACATGGCGCATGAAGCGCATCCAGGAGCGCCTGGCGGGCCATGTGGTCGTGCTGGGCTATGGCGTCAGCGGTTCGGAAGCGGTGGCCGAACTGATCGCGCGCGGTACCGATCCCGCCGGCATCGTCGTCATCGACCCCAGCCCGCAACGGCTGGCCATGGCCGAGCAGGCGGGCTGCAACGTGATGGAAGGCGATGCCACGCGCGACGATACGCTGGAAGCCGTGCGTATCAGCCGCGCCCAGTCGATCCTCGTTTCGGCCGGGCGCGACGATACGACGATCCTGATTATCCTCACCGCCCGCCATGTCGCGCCGCACGTGCCGATCACCGCCGTCGTGCGTGCGGACGATAACGAACTTCTCGCGCGGCAAGCCGGCGCCAACAATGTGATCAACCCGGTCCGTTTCACCGGGCTGCTGCTCGCCGGATCGGCGGAAGGACGGCACATTTCGGACTATTTGTCCGACCTCGCCTCCGTGAACGGGCGGGTCCAGCTCGTCGAACGCGCTGTAACGGCAGACGAAATCGGCCAGCCGCTGGAGCGTATCAGCAGCGGCAAGGGCCTGCGGATCTATCGGGGAGAGCGCGCCATCGGCTTCTGGGAACCCGAAGCCCATGTGCTGGAAGCGGGCGACGTGATCGTGGAGATCACCGCCACGCCGCCGTCAGCCTAGCGCCCAGTAGACCAGCCCCATGGCCAGATAAGCGACCAGCCAGAACAGGCAGTCCACCACGCGGCGCATCGGCTCCGCGCGATCACGCAGATGCGTGAGCCAGACGGCGGGAATGACAAAGGCAATCGCGATCCCGCCCGTCTGCATGAAATAGAGCCAGGGCTTCGCCGACAGAGTCTCCGCGCCGATGCGGGCGAAGTTGTGCCCCAGCATGACCGAACTCACCAGAAACACGAAGGCAACCAGTCCATAGTTGCCGCCGCTCTCCGCATTGCCCGGCAGCAGTTGCCGCCCGGTGCGGAACAGCGGCCCGTTCCAGACCAGCCCGATCGCCACGGCCAGCGCCGCAGCCAGAAACACCCCCAGCCAGTTCACCGGACCCATCTGCATTCTTCCTTATTTTTCATAGAGTTTCTCTCGCTGAACTGGAACTGGCCAGGATAGACGCTCAACATGCCCTGCCTGTGCATCGATCCAGCGGCAAGCGAATTCGGCCAGCACGCCCCGAAGGACCGGCAGGGCCGTTTCCAGCCCGCCCGGAACCGGAACATGAGAGTAAGCGCAGGCCGTTTGCGCCGCGCCTCAATTTCATCGTCGCGCATGCCTTTCGTGATCGTGATTTCCATGATACTCGGGCACTCTTCGCGTTTTTCGTGACTCTGGGGCCCTTTCAGCGTATCGGGCGCGCCATCCCATGACCACAGAAATTCCCTCTCCGCCCAAAGTCGGCATGGTCAGCCTCGGCTGCCCCAAGGCGCTTGTCGATTCCGAACGCATCCTCACCCGCCTGCGCGCGGACGGATACAGCATGAGCCCGGACTATTCCGGGGCCGATGTCGTGCTCGTCAACACATGCGGCTTCCTCGATTCCGCCAAGGAGGAAAGCCTTGCCGCGATTGGCGAAGCGATGGCCGAGAACGGCCGCGTCATCGTCACCGGCTGCATGGGCAACGAAGCCGATGCGATCCGCGCCCGCTTCCCGGATGTGCTCGCCATCACTGGCGCGCACCAGTACGAATCCGTGGTCGAGGCCGTGCACGATGCCGCCCCGCCCGAGCTTTCGCCCTATGTGGACCTGATCCCGCAGGCCTATGACGAGGCAGGCGTAAAACTCACCCCGCGCCACTACAGCTATCTGAAGATTTCGGAGGGCTGCAACCACGCTTGCGCGTTCTGCATCATTCCCGCGCTTCGCGGCAAACTCGCCAGCCGCCGGATCGATGCCGTGCTGCGCGAGGCGGAAAAGCTGGTGCAGGCCGGAACCCGCGAACTGCTCGTCATCAGCCAGGACACTTCGGCCTATGGCGTCGACGTGCGGCATGAGGAGCGGATGTGGAAGGACCATCCGGTCCGCACTCACATGACCGATCTCGCCCGCGAACTCGGCCAGTTGACCGACGCGCAAGGGCGCAGCCCCTGGGTGCGGCTGCACTACGTCTATCCTTATCCGCATGTCGATGCGGTGATCCCGCTCATGGCCGAAGGGCTGCTGACGCCTTACCTCGACATTCCCTTCCAGCACGCGGCCCCGTCCGTGCTCAAGGCGATGAAGCGCCCGGCCAATGAGGCCAAAGTGCTCGAACGGCTGCGTTCCTGGCGCAGCATCTGCCCGGACATCGCCATCCGCTCCAGCTTCGTGGTGGGCTTTCCCGGAGAAACCGAGGCGGATTTCCAGTACCTGCTCGACTGGCTCGACGAAGCCCAGCTCGATCGCGTGGGCGCGTTCCGCTTCGAACCCGTCGAAGGCGCTGCCGCCAATGACCTGCCGGGCGCCGTGCCCGAAGCGGTCAAGGAAGAGCGCTACGCGCGAATCATGGAAAAGACCGCCGCGATCAGCGCCGCCAAACTCGCCGCGAAAGTCGGCCGCACCCTGCCCGTCATCATCGACGAAGTGGGCGAAGCGGACGAGGATGGCGACATTGGTGCAACTGGCCGCTCGCAAGCCGATGCCCCCGAGATCGATGGCAACGTCTTCCTGCGCAACGCCGCAAGAAATCTTCAAGTTGGTGATATCATTGACGTTTTTATCGAAGATGCGGACGAGCACGACTTGTTTGGCGTAGCCGCCGCGCAGTAGCGCACCATCGAAACGACGATATCATAGTTGCAAGTTATGCAACACCAGGCAAGGTTTTCGCATTTGCGGGAATCGGATGCGCGGCTCATACAGGACGGGCCTTTCAGGCATCCTCTCCCAAAAACTTTCTTAGGGCTGGTCTTCGGACCGGCCCTTTTTTTTGGCCGGTTTCAGCCACTTTCCCAGGCTTCATAGCCCTCCTGATCAAGTTGCAAGATATGCAACCATGCTAAACCTTTTCGCATTTGCAACATAATGTGCCGCGAAGCATAAGGATCAGGCCTTTCAGGCATCCTCTCCCAAAACTTCCATAGGGCTGGTCTCCGGACCGGCCCTTTCTTTTTGTCCGGCTGCTTCCCGATGGCCGTCAGGACCAAGTGAGCGCAAACGCTCTCTGGCCCCGGCGGAACATTTGGACTAGCCATTCGCCATGGCCAGCCCCTCGCGAATCTACACCGCCGCCCTCGTCGTGATCGGAGACGAGATCCTGTCCGGCCGCACGCATGACAAGAATATCGCCCAGGTCGCCTCATGGCTGCAGGTTCAGGGCATCCGCCTCAAGGAAGTCCGTGTGGTGGCGGACGACACGGCGGCAATCGTCGAGGCGGTGAACACGCTGCGCGCACGCAACGACTATCTCTTCACCACTGGCGGCATCGGCCCCACGCATGACGACATCACCGTCGATGCCATTGCCGAGGCGCTGGGCGTGGCCGTGATCGTCCACCCAGAGGCCCGCACGATCCTCGAAGGCTATTACGAGACGCGCGGCGGCCTTACCGAAGCGCGCCTGCGCATGGCCCGCACGCCAGACGGCGCCAGCCTGATCCCCAACCGCTACACCGGCGCGCCGGGCATCCGCTGCGGCAACGTGTTCATCATGGCCGGCGTGCCCAGCATCACGGCCGGGATGCTCGATGCCCTGTCCGGCAAGCTTGATGGCGGCGCTCCGCTGCTGTCCGAAACGGTCGGGTGCTGGGTCGGCGAGAGCGAAGTGGCGGACTTGCTGCGCGAGACGGAAAAGACCCACGAGACCTGCCAGATCGGCTCCTACCCGTTCTGGGCCGAAGGCAAGACCGGCGCGAACTTCGTGATCCGCTCGGTCAATGCCAAGGATCTGGCCTCCTGCACCCGTGCACTGGTGCAGGGGCTGAACGCGCTCGGCAAGCCGCCCGTTGCGGGGGGAATCTGACTTGATGCCGCTGATCGCCGCTGCTGCCGCCGTGACCGCATCATCCGCCTCCCCCCCCACCCTGGAAGACTTTGAAGCCGCGCTGCGCCGCCATGACAGTGCGACACTGGCACTGGAGGAATGGTGCGCCGCGCATGACATCGCCGATCCCGCCCGGATCACGGCACACAGCATCAGCGCGGCCAGCAACGATCCGCCGAAGTCCGTGCGCGGCCGGCTTCGGTTGAAACGAGGCGAGACGTTCGCCATGCGCAACGTGCGGCTCGCCTGCGGACAAACCGTGCTGTCGGTAGCCTGGAACTGGTACGTGCCTTCCCGGCTCACGCCGGAAATGAACGCGGCGCTGCGCAACAGCGACACACCGTTCGGCAAAGTCGTGGCGCCGCTGAACTTTCGCCGCCAGCCGCTGGAGACCGTTCGCGGCCGGGCCGAAAACTGCCCTGCCGATACGATCTCCACCCACCGCGCCATGCTGGTGCTGCCCGACGGGCGCCCCCTTGCCTACCTGATCGAGTGCTACACCGCCGCTAACCTTCCCGGCGGCTGATCCCTGCCACCGGGAAGACTGCGAATCACGCCGCGACCGCCTCGGCTCCGGCCACGGATGTGCGGTGCATCATGCGCCCCGTGGACTTGTCGTAAGGCACCGCCCGGTGCATCGCGCCGGTATTGTCCCAGATCACGAAATCGCCCTTCTTCCACTTGTGCCGCAGCGAATAGGCAGGCTGTGCGGCCCATTCCGCCAGACGCACCAGCATCGCGCGCCCGGCAGGCACTTCCATGCCCACGATGTGATCGGCCGTGGTCCCGATCACCATCGACTTGCGCCCGTCCCCATGCGTCCAGACCAGCGGATGCTCCTTGACGAGGCCGATGTTCAGCACCCGCTCCCGGTGCTTTTCAGGAATCGCATCGGCAATAGGCGAGAGACTGGCCTTGACCGAATGCACCGCCTTCAACCCTTCCAGAGCCTGCTTTTCCTCTTCAGGCAGACCTTCGTAGGCAGCATACGTGCTGGCGAACTCGGTCTCGCCGCCAAGCGCAGGCGCGATGCGGCAGGAGAGCAGCGTCGCAAAGGGCGGCGGCATGTCCACGGTTATGCCGTCCATGTGCCAGAAGAACGTGCCCAGCACATATTCGGGCTGCGGATTGATCTCCTCATCCAGCGTGACCTGATAGACGTCTTCGTCGTTGGACTGGACGTTGTTGCGCGCGGTCAGACGGACCTTGTCACCCAAGGCCTGGGTGATCGCGAGTTGCTCCTCATCGGTCAGGCTGATTTCGGGGAACACGAGCACGGTGCGCTCGGCCACTTTCTCCCGAATCGCCTGGGCGGCCTCGGGCGTGAAGAGGTCGGCGCGGTCATCCCACGAAACCCTTGTTCCGATGCATTCCTTAATGTTTTCAAAGCGTATGGCCATTTTATGCCTTCTCCCGGTATCTTATGCTGAACAGGTGTACAGCACGCTGATATAAGGAAATGGGGCACAGGTAAACGGATGCTGCACGCAGAATGGCGAATCGAGCCCGGGCAGGAAAAACTCCCGGCTTCCTGCACCCCGCCTAAGCGGTCAAATCCGGCAGGGTTCCGGTCTGGCGCAGGGCTTCGCCAAGGGCGAGCGCTGCCGACATTGCGAGATTCAGCGAACGGACTTGCGGACGCAAGGGAATGCGGATCCGCGCATCGCAGGCGTCGGCCACGGCCGGTGGCACGCCTGCGCTTTCCTTTCCGAACAGCAGGATGTCATCGGCACGGAAGCTGAAATCGTAGGCCGACTGGCTGCTCTTGGTTGTGAACAGAACCAGACGCGCAGATCCGGCAGTGGCCCTGAACGCATCGAAGCCCGCGTGCCGGGTGATCGTCACATGATCGATGTAGTCCATCGCCGCCCGGCGCACGCGGCGGTCATCCCATACGAATCCCATCGGTTCGATCAAGTCCACGGCCGCCCCCAGGCAGGCCCCCAGCCGCAGAATGGCGCCGACGTTTCCGGCAATTTCAGGTTCGAAAAGAGCAATGCGCATTCGGGCTGATTGACGCCGCCGATGGCGCCTTGCAAGCCCGCAGTCCTGGAGAACGCGGCATTCCCCCTTCTCTTCCCGGCAGCCATCACGCCGGACCGCTTCACCGCCTGCGACATCCCGAAGCCTCGCACTTGACCTCAAGTTCACTTGAAGTGGCAGAATGGCGGTCAATACGATTCGCCAAAAGGACACCACGACAATGACTTCTGCCCCCGCAAACCTCCTCCGCCCCGACTGGAACACCACAGCAGGCGATGGCTGGGTCGCCGCCCAGTCTGCGATGGAGGCTATGCTGAAGCCCTTCTCGCAGGCACTGTGCGGGCAACTGGAAGACATGCCGGATGCCAGCGTGCTCGATGTCGGATGCGGCACCGGCGCGACAACTTTCGATATTCAGGATCAGATGAGCCCCGGCGGCCGCTGCACCGGCATCGACATTTCCGCAGCCATGCTCGGCGCTGCGCGCGAACGGGCGGCACGCGAAGACTCGCCCGCCCGCTTCATCGAAGCCGATGCGCAAAACCACGACTTCGGCGAGGCGCGTTTCGAGGCCATCGTCTCGCGCTTCGGCGTGATGTTCTTCGCCGATCCCGTGGCTGCTTTCGCCAACTTGCGCAGCGCCTGCACCGCGCATTCACCGCTGCACATGGTGACGTGGCGGCCAGCCAGCGAAAACCCGTTCATGGCCGTCGCGCGCGAAACCGCCCTGCCCCTGCTCCCGCCCGAAGTGGCGCAGCTGGACAAGCCCACCGGCCAGTTCGCGTTCGCGGACCGGAACTATGTGGCGGATCTTCTGGCGCAATCCGGCTGGTCGAACATCGTGATCGAGGAATGCAACGCTGCCTGTGCCTTTCCGGCAGCCGCGCTGCATACTTACGCAGCCCGCATGGGCCCGGTGGCACGGCTGATGCCGCAAATGGACGAAAGCCTGCGCGAAACGGTCACGGCCGCCGTGCACGAAGCCTACCTGCCCTATGTGCAGGGCGACGAGGTGCGTTTCGATGCGGCCTGCTGGATGATCTCCGCCAAAGCATGAGATTCTCACTCCTCCCTGTTGCTAAGCGACTGGGGAGGATCTTTTGGTCAAAAAGAAAAAGGGCCGGAAGGTTTCCCTGCCGGCCCTTTTCTGTTCGTTCGGTCCTGAAAGGATCAGGCGCCGGCAACGTCCGTCGTGTCGATCTTGAGGCCCGGGCCCATCGACGAAGACAGCGAAATCTTCTTGACGTACTTGCCCTTGGCGCCCGAGGGCTTGGCCTTGACGATCGCATCGACGAAAGCGTCGAAGTTGGTCTTCAGGTCAGCGTCCGAGAACGACATCTTGCCGATACCGGCGTGGATGATGCCCTGCTTTTCGACGCGGAATTCGATCTGGCCGCCCTTGGCGTCCTTCACGGCCTGTTCCACGTTCGGCGTGACGGTGCCCAGCTTCGGGTTCGGCATCAGGCCCTTGGGACCCAGCAGCTTACCGAGGCGGCCGACGACGCCCATCATGTCGGGCGTGGCGATCACGCGGTCGTAATCGAGGTTGCCGGCCTGCATGTCTTCCATGAGGTCCTCGGCGCCCACCTTGTCGGCACCGGCGGCGAGAGCGACCTCGGCCTTGTCACCCTTGGCGAACACGGCGACCTTGACGGTCTTGCCAGTGCCGGCCGGGAGCGACACCATGCCGCGGACCATCTGGTCTGCGTGGCGCGGATCGACGCCCAGGTTCATCGCGACTTCGACGGTCTCGTCGAACTTGGTGGTCTTGAGGTCACGCAGCAGCGCGAGGGCATCGCCCACGGCATAGAGCTGCTGGTTGTCGCCCAGCTTTTCGGTCAGCGACTTCTGCTTCTTGGTCAGCTTTGCCATCGGATCAGCCCTCCGTCACTTCGAGGCCCATCGCACGGGCCGAACCTTCGATGATCTTGGTCGCAGCCTCGATATCGTTGGCGTTGAGATCCTTCATCTTCATCTCGGCAATCTCGCTCAGCTTGGAGCGGGCGATCTTGCCGGCCGAAACCTTGCCGGGCTCCTTCGAGCCGGACTTGAGGTTTGCAGCCTTCTTGATGAGGAAGGTGGCGGGCGGAGTCTTGGTGACGAAGGTGAAGCTGCGATCCGCATAGACCGTGATGATGGTCGGGATCGGCATGCCCTTTTCCATCTCCTGCGTGGCGGCATTGAACGCCTTGCAGAATTCCATGATGTTCACGCCGCGCTGACCCAGCGCCGGGCCGATCGGCGGCGAAGGGTTGGCTGCGCCGGCAGGCACCTGCAGCTTGATATAGCCTTCAATTTTCTTGGCCATGAGAGGCCTCCTTTCACACTGTCGCGCGCCGCGGGCGGCGCGCTCATGTTAAGCGGTCTGACAGGCGCAAAACGCCCTCCCGCGCGAGAATCGCACGGACCATCGAATCCGATGAGACCCGTCCGAAGGGCGCGCCCCTAACCGAAATCGGGAGAAAAGGAAAGCGTTATGCCGCGCGCGGCGCTGCTATCCGCGCATAACGGTCCCACGCCGCCCGGATCGCGCGGCGTGCAGGCATCTCGAAAAAGCGGTAGCACAAGTCCGAAAGCAGCAGCACGGCGGCAGCGAAACCGGCCGTCACCGCCCAGACTGCAGCCATGCCGCTATCCGCAGGCACCCACCAGCGCTCCACCAGCATGAGCAGCGGCGCATGGACGAGGTAGATCGTGTAGCTGCGCTCGCCCAGCCAGCGCATTGGCGCACTGCCCATCCACGGCGCCCGCAGCGCCAGCAGCAGCAGCGCGGGCCAGGCACAGAGACACAGCGGCAGAAGCGGGCTCATCCCGCCCATGTCGAGCAGCAGCCCGAACAGGAAGATACAGACCAGCAGCAGCACCGGCGTGCCCGCCAGCCGCCCGCGCATGCGCCAGAGCACCTGCCCCAGGAAAAAACCCGCCAATCCGCGCGGCAGGCCGTCGCCGACCCATGGCCCTCCGGGGCGCCCCTGCAGGATGAAGTGGGCCAATGCCCCGACAATCGCCAGCGCCGTCACCCAGCGCAACGTGCGGCGTCCGCCCGTCGCGCCCAGCGCGAACAGCACGTAACAGACCACCTCCACCGAGATCGACCACGACGGTCCGTTGAACGTGTGCCCCACCGGTTGCACGAAAGCCTGCAGCATCAGCATGTTCGCCGCGAATGCGGTCAGAGTGTTGGCCGGAACCGCCCAGAACAGCGCGGCGCAGAGCAGCAGCGCCGCCAGATGCAGCGGATAGAGCCGGGCCACGCGCGCCACGGCAAAGCCGCCGAGCTTTTCGCGCGTCAGCCCCTCGCCCTGCAGATAGACATGCGCGAAGACATAGCCCGAGATCAGGAAGAACAAGTCCACCATCGTCCAGCCCCAGTCCTGAAACCACAGCAGCGGGCGCGGTGCCCCCGCCAGTGCCGAAGCGGTGAACAGCGACTGGGGATGATAGAGAAACGCCACGCCGCAAGCCGCCAGCCCGCGCAGGCCATCCAGGCGCTCCAGACGTTTGACGGGGCTGTGCATCGATCGGGTCTGCCTTCTGCGGTGCCGCGAAGATGGCGGGGAATGGTTAAGATCGTGCAACCGGCCTGCCACCGCGGACGCCGCATCGCGTTTACTTCATAGGCATAGCTTGTTATATATCACGCTATGATATGGAGCAGGCAATGCAGCAGGATCTGATCAGCGAACTGGGATACATGTGCCTGGGAAGCCGGTTCCGCCGCCTGGGCGAACGCCTTCAGGCAGGTGTAGCGGAACTGGCTAAGCAGGAAGGCCTGACGGTGCAGACGGCGCAATTTCCGATCCTTTCCGCGTTGGCGGAAGGCCCGGCGACAGTGGGCGCGCTTGCCCGGCGGCTCGATCTCAGCCAGCCGGGAATCACGCGCAGCGTCGGCAAGCTTGTGAACGACGGTCTTGTCGAGACGGCCGGAGACACCGGCGACCAGCGCCAGCGCACATTCCGCCTGTCCGCGCAGGGGCGCAAGCTGCTCGATCATGCGGAACGGCACATCTTTCCGCTGGTGGAGGAAACCGTGGCCGAGCTTTGCGCGGGCCCGCCCGGCGATCTGCTCGGCTGCCTTGCAAGGCTCGACACCGCTCTGGCGCAGGCCCCGTTCGGCCAGCGCTTGCTGGCCCGCCGGGCCGGAAAGGCCGGGGCATGAGCGATCATCCACTCGATAACGCCATATGGCACGCGCTGACGGGCGAACAGGCGCGCTTTGCACTCGGCACAGGAAAGGCACGGAGGTTCCATACCGATATCGGCCCGCTGGCGGGCATGGCCGACAGGTCCGCGGAGAGCCTTGCCGATCTTGCGGCGCTTATCCGCGCTTATGGCACGCTGGCCCTGCTCCAGCCGGGCGATCCGCTGCCCGCGCGGGCCGGGGACATGGGCATCCTGGTCGAGAAACAGGCCGAATGCGTGCAGATGGCCTATACCGGCGGCGCGCTGCCTCCGGCCACGCCCGATCCGGACATCGCCGTGCTGGGACCGGAACACTATCCAGAGATGATGGATCTGGCGCTGCTGACCGAACCCGGCCCCTTTGCCGCGCGCACGGCGGATCTGGGCCGGTTCTGGGGCATATTCGACGGCGGCCGGCTCGCCGCGATGGCCGGGCAGCGCACGCGCCCGTCCGGCCATACCGAAGTCAGCGCGGTGTGCACACACCCGCAGGCGCGCGGACGCGGGCTGGCGCGGCGGCTGATGCGCGTGGTCTTGAGGCAGATTCTGGAGGAGGGGCGCGTGCCGTTTTTGCACGCCTATGCGGACAACGAAGCCGCGATCGGGCTCTACCAGCGGCTCGGCTTTACCGAGCGTGCCCGTGTACTGGTGACAGTCTGCAGCGCCGCGCCCTGAGCGGCACGGCGCTGCAGATATGTCTTACTTGCTGAGTTCGACGTGCTCGAAATCGAGCTCGACCGGCGTCGCGCGGCCGAAGATCGAAACCGAAACCTTGACGCGGTTCTTGTCGAAATCGAGTTCCTCGACAATGCCGTTGAAGCTGGCGAACGGGCCGTCCAGCACCTTGACCGAATCGCCGATCTCGTAATCGATGCTGACCTGCTGGCGCGGCGCGGCGGCAGCGGCTTCGGCAGCGCCGAAGTAACGCGCGGCTTCCGATTCGCTGATCGCCTGCGGCTTGCCGCTGGCGCCCAGGAAGCCCGTCACCTTCGGCGTGTTCTTCACCAGGTGGTAGATGTCGTCGTTCATCGCCAGCTTGGCGAGCACGTAGCCGGGCATGGTCTTGCGCTCGACCTGCACCTTCTTGCCGCGCTTCACTTCGGTGATGGTCTCGGACGGCACCTGCACGTCCTCGACAAGCTGCGACAGCCCCATCCGCTCGGCTTCGGACAGGATCGCTTCCTTCACCTTGTTCTCGAAGCCGGAATAGGCGTGGATGATGTACCAGCGGGCCATGGTTCTCTCTTCAGTCTCTATCGGGTTCAGGCGATCACAGCAGCGACAGCAGCGAGCTGACGATCCAGCCGAACAGCGCGTCGATACCAAGGAAGAACACGGCCAGCAGCACTGTCATGATGCCCACGAAGATCGCGGTGGTCACCGTTTCCTGGCGCGAGGGCCAGTAGATCTTGCGTGCTTCCGACTGGACCTGGCGCATGAATTCGCCGGGATTGATCTTCGCCATTGTTCCGTCGCTCTCGTATCTCTTGCGTGATTGCCTGAGCAAAAAATGTCTCGTCGCTTCCGCCTAGGGGACATCGCCGCCCCGGCCGGGGCCGGGAGGGGCAAATCAGATCCTCATGTCGGAAGAGAACGGGGATTTAGCGTCCGTCTGCAGGATTTGCAAGGTCCACCGCATCGGGCAGGCGCGCAAGGAACGAGTTGGGCGTGCTGAACACGATTCGCGCCCCGTCCGGCACCGCAACGGGATGCACGTCGCCGATGAACCACAGGTAATCCGCGTGGCGCGCGGGCTTGAATTTCCGGAGGTCGATGCGCTGATTGCTGGAGAACAGGATGCGCTGGGTCGGATCGTTGAAACGGTAGCGTGTCTCTCGCATCGCCAGCATGTGCACATCGGGCAGCGCGAAGTTCGAATTCTCCATCGCACTGCGCCGGACCACGGCGTAGCTGCCGAAGTGTTCGAACGGCCCGAACTTCCACTGGCGGCGCGGAATGGCCACAGCCGTGGCGACCCGTGCCCCTTCGGGCACATAGTCCATGGCCTTGATCATCTGGCTCGCGGTCTGCGCGTCCTGATACCAGACCACCGTGGTCACGGCGATTCGCGAGGTGAACAGCAGCCCCGCCAGCGCCATGCCCCAGCGCGGCACCGGCCAGTCGATAGCGAGGCAGGCCACCAGCAGCGCCGCAGTGCTGAGGCGGTAATCGGCATAGTCTCCGCCGAAAATCTGGCGCGGCACGATCAGCGTCAGGATCAGCAGCAGCAGCGCCGCCCACCCCACCCGCATGTCGAAACGTTTCGAAAACAGCGCAAAGGCAATCACCGCCAGCACCACGCACAGGCTGGCGATGTCGAACACCTGATCGTAACTGCGCATCGCCTTGTAGAGGATCGCCCACTTGTATTCGAGCACCCCCCAGCGCCCGTAGGACACCTTGGAATTGGCCCCCATCCCCGCCAGCATCGGCACCAGCGGGAAGATCAGCGGCCAGGGCTTGGTGAAGGGAATCCAGTCCAGCCAGCTGCGGCGCTTGGTCCATTCATAGCCGAACACCAGCACGCCCATGATGCCCCAGCCCGAGACGTGGCAGAGCCACACCACGAAGGCCATCGGCACGAAGACGACGTGGCGCCAGGCAGACCGCTCCATCCGCACCCACAGCGCGAAAGCAAACAGCGCCATCGCCAGCGACAGCGAATAGTTGAGAAAGCCCATCAGGAACGATGGCGACCAGATCATCGCGAAGGCGAGGATCGCGCCGACGCCGATGCGCTTGCGCAAGCTCCAGGCCACCGCCATGATCGACAGCCCGGTGAGGAACGGGATAGCCGCAACAATCAGCCGTCCGGCCTGCTCCAGCCCGAAAATAGGCGCCAGCGGCACCATCAGCAGCTCCGCGCCGAGGTTGCCGGTCCATTCCCATTTGAACAGGAAGTAATAGGTAAGCCAAGGATCGCTGCCGTGATCGAGCAGGACCTTGAACCCGGCAAGGTGCGAGGGATAGTCCGTCATCTGCGGCGCCCAGGCCACGATCACGGGCAGGGACGCGAGAATCGATAGGAACAGGCCCAGCCAGAAGGCCCCGTCCCGTTTCTTGCGGTAGGCTTCGCCGGTTTCGCCGGTTCCACTTGCCTCGGGCTGCGCCGTTCCGTGCATGTACGACCTAGTCTTTCCTCGTTACGCCGCAGCCGGACCGGACCATCGCGCCGTTCTTGCGCGAATCGCCGGAACACCGCTGCCTTGGCCGCCCTGCGAGCGTCTGGCAAGCGATGCGCAGGCTACAAGGGTTGCCGGACAGCCGCAAATCCGGTCCTTCCCGGACCGCGATTCGCCCGCCGGACATGCCTGGGCGGCGTGAATTTCGGGAGAGACTGGCAGGAGTGGCAGGATTCGAACCCGCGGCCCTCGGTTTTGGAGACCGATGCTCTACCAACTGAGCTACACTCCTGTGGGCGCCGGTGCCTCTAGAGGCAGACGCGGAGGATTACAAGTGCGCGTCAACAAGATATTCGCAGAGCCCTGCTTTTGCTATCGATGAGACCATGCACGCTCCTAGCCGCCCGGACATGATCGATCCCGATCTGCTTATGCTCGCCTATCGCAGCGGAATCTTCCCGATGGCGGACAGCCGCGACGACCCGGACATCTTCTGGGTGGAGCCGCGCCTGCGCGCGATTCTGCCGCTGGACGGGTTTCATCTGTCACGCTCGCTGGCCCGCACCCTGCGGCGCGGCCGCTTCACCATCACCTGCAACACCGCCTTCAGCGCGGTGATGGAAGCCTGCGCAGCGCCGCGCGACCCGCAAGCGGGAGAAGAAGAGGACGGCGCCGGTGATGAGGATGATGACGGCAGCCGCAGCTGGATCAGCCTGCGCATTCAGGCGAGCTACGAAAACCTGCACAGGCTGGGCAACGCGCATTCCATCGAGTGCTGGCAGGACGCGCCGGACGGCAGCGGCAGGCAGCTTGTGGGCGGCCTCTACGGCGTCGGCTTCGACCGGGTGTTCTGCGGCGAGAGCATGTTCAGCCGCGTGCCCGACTCATCGAAAGCGGCGCTGGCGTGGCTGGTCGCGGCATTGCGCCGGGGTGGAGCGGTTCTGCTCGACTGCCAGTTCATGACACCGCACCTGGCCTCTATGGGGGCGCAGGAAATCTCCCAGCAGCACTATGTAGAGCTGCTCAAGGCGGCTCAGTCCGCGCCGCTCCCCGGCGCGGGGGAGGTTCTGGCGCTGCCCGATGCGTTCGCCGCTCTTCTGGAGGATGTGGAGGCCGCGGGACTGGCATCCTCGCCCGGAAAACTCATCGCGCAGGATTTGACCCAGACGTCGTAGACCGGATGCTCGACGACATTGAGGCCCGGCGAATTCTTGAACAGCCAGCCCGAAAACACCTTGTGCCAGGCCAGTTTGTCCTGGGCCGTCGCGCGCTCTTCCACGAAGACCTGCACGAAAGCGCCCTCTTCGGCGGGATGCTCCCACGGCAGCGTCTTCTCACACGTCGCGACCTTGACCACGAGATTGCCCAGACGCTTCGATTCGCCCGGCTTCATCACCAGATCCTGCGTCAGGTTGTTACGCTTGTTGAGCACGCCCAGCGTGACCACGCGGTCCTTGTTCGGCGTACCGAGGTGCCGGCCCTTTTCGGCCTGCGCAGGCCCGGCCTGCATCCCCGCGATGGCATCGGGAATGGCGGTTTCCTGATCTTCGGGTTTGGGTTCACCCCCTCCGCAGGCCGCAAGCAGCGACAGCGAGGCAAAAAGCGGCAGGCAGACAGCGGCCCGTTTCACTGGGCCAGTCCTCAGCCTTCCGGCGACCAGGCTTCGTAGTCGCCCGTGGCGGCAGCACGGCGGCCGCCACGCTCCAGCGCGCCCTGCGGGCGGTAGGCCTGCACGGTGCCGGTGGCATTGGGCGTGTAATCGGCTTCCCAGATCCGCGGCGGCGCCAGGTGGCTTTCCGGCACATCGTCATAGGAGTGATGCAGCCAGCCATGCCATTCGGCAGGCACGTTGCTGGCATCGTTGGCACCGGCGTAGATCACCCAGCGCTTGTCGTAGCCTTCTGGCGTTTTCACCTTGTTCGAGCGGTAGTACTTGTTGCCCTGCGCGTCGGTGCCGACGTGCTCGCCATTGCGGGCGCTGAAGAGCGAGGTGCCAATGGTGGCGCCGTCCCACCAGGTGAAGATCTTGCCGAGGATTCCCATGAGCGGCGCGTTAGCCCTTCTCCCCCCATCAAGGCAAGCGTGTTGAGAGACTTGGGGCCGATTTGATCCCCCGCCGCCCGGCCGGTAGACTGGCGGACGATGAAGCCCCAGCCGCCTTCCGCCCCGGTTGCCGAATCGCCCGCCGCCGCAGCCCTCGTCGTCGAGACCAGCGTTCCGGCCCGCCTCGACCGCCTGCCCTGGGCGCGCTTTCACTGGCTGGTCGTCGTGGCGCTGGGAATCACCTGGATTCTCGATGGCCTGGAAGTGACGCTGGCCGGTTCGGTCGCCCCGGCCCTGCGCGAAAGCCCGGTGCTGCGATTCACTGCCGCCGAAGTGGGGCTTGCCAACAGCGCCTATCTGGCCGGGGCCGTGACCGGCGCGCTGTTCTTCGGCTGGCTGACCGACCGGATGGGGCGCAAGCGGCTGTTCACGATCACGCTGCTGCTCTACCTCACCGCCACGGCGGGCACCGCCCTGACGTGGGACCTGCCGGGCTTTGCGCTGATGCGTTTCCTGACGGGGGCGGGGATCGGCGGCGAATACAGCGCGATCAATTCGGCCATTCAGGAACTGATCCCTGCCCGCCACCGCGGCTGGACCGATCTCGTCATCAACGGCAGCTACTGGATCGGCGCGGCCGTGGCGGGCAGCCTGGCCGTGATCGTGCTCGATCCGGCGGTGCTGGACGTGGACCTGGGCTGGCGCTTCGCCTTCCTGTTCGGTGCGCTGACCGGCCTTGCGATCATCTTCCTGCGCCGGCATCTGCCCGAAAGCCCCCGCTGGCTGATCACGCACGGCCATGCGGACGCGGCAGAGGCCATCGTCGAAACCGTCGAACGCCGGATCGCCGCCTCCGGCCACACGCTTGCCCCCGTGGAACAGACGGTGCGCCTGAAGGCCCGGCGTTCGACACCGTTGGGCGAAGTATTCTCGACGCTGCTGCGCACATATCCGGACCGCACGGCACTGGGCCTGCTGCTGATGGCTTCGCAGGCGTTCCTCTACAACGCGATCTTCTTCACTTACGCGCTGATGCTCAGCGATTTCTACGGCGTGCCTTCGAAGGACGTGGGCTGGTACGTCCTGCCTTTCGCTGCAGGCAACGTGCTGGGACCGCTGCTGCTGGGCCGCCTGTTCGACACGATCGGGCGGCGGCAGATGATCGCGTTCACCTATGGCATATCCGGAGTGCTGCTGGCCGTGACGGGGCTGCTCTTTCACGCGGGCCTGCTCGATGCCACCACGCAGACATTGTGCTGGAGCGTCACCTTCTTCTTCGCTTCCGCCGCTGCCTCATCCGCGTACCTGACAGTGGCGGAAAGCTTCCCGCTGGAAATCCGCGCGCTCGCCATTGCCCTGTTCTATGCCATGGGCACCGGGATCGGCGGTGTCCTGGCGCCCTGGGCGTTCAGCCTGCTGATCGAAAGCGGATCGCGCGGGCAAGTGCTGATCGGCTACCTCTTCGCCGCCGGGCTGATGCTCGCCGCAGCGGCCGCCGCCTGGGCATTCGGCCTCAGCAACGAACGCAAGCCGCTGGAACACGTCGCCCGCCCACTATCGTGGCACGAGGACTGAGGTCTCCTCCTCAGCCCGCCAGCGGCAGATAACGGCCAAGGCGCGGATCGCATGGTTCGGCAGCCATGCCTTTCTCTTCCAGCCAGGCCTCGTTGTAACAGGTGGAACGGTAGCGGTCGCCGCAATCGCACAGCAGCGTGACGATCGAGCCCTTCTCTCCCGCTGCCGCCATTTCTTCGATCAGATCCAGGCAGGCATGCAGGTTGGTGCCGGTGGACGGGCCGCAGCTCCGGCCCAGATAGCGGCTGAGATGGCGCGCGGCCCGGAAGCTGGAAGCATCGGGAACCGCGATCATCCGGTCCACCACGCCGGGCAGGAACGAGGGCTCCACGCGCGGCCGGCCGATCCCTTCGACCAGCGAGACGAACCCGTCCACCGCCTGCACAGCGCGGTCCTCAAAATGGCGGTGGAACACCGATCCCGCCGGATCGGCCACGCACAGCCCGGTCTTGTGGCGGGCATAGCGCAGATAGCGCCCGATCGTCGCGGACGTGCCGCCCGTGCCCGCGCCGCATACGATCCAGCGCGGCACCGGATGCTCCTCGCCCTGCATCTGCTGGAAGATGGACATCGCAATGCTGTTGGTGCCGCGCCAGTCGGTGGCGCGCTCGGCATAGGTGAACTGGTCGAGATAGTGCCCGCCGCATTGCGCTGCGAGCCGCTCCGCCGCGGCATAGATCGTGCGCGGATCTTCCACTTTGTGGCACTGCCCGCCCTGTTCCTCAATCAGCGCGATCTTTTCGCACGCGGTCGCGGCCGGTACCACCGCGATATAGCGCAGCCCCAGCAGGCGGGCGAAATAGGCCTCTGACACCGCCGTCGAGCCGGACGATGCCTCGATCACTGTGGTTTCCGGGCCGATCCAGCCGTTGCACAACGCGTAGAGAAACATCGAACGCGCCAGCCGGTGCTTGAGACTGCCGGTAGGATGGCTCGATTCGTCCTTGAGATAGAGCGCGATCCCCGGCGCATTCGCCAGCGGCACCGGAATCAGATGCGTATCGGCCGAGCGCGACTGTTCCGCCGAGAGCACGCCCACCGCCCAGACCAGCCAGTCACGCGATGACCGGGCCGCATCGCCCGCCGCAGCACTGGCCGTCTGGAGTGTCGAAATCGAAGGCATGGAATTGAACGCGTTGTGCACGGCCGTCTCTCTGAAGGATGGGAAGCGGCGGCATGATAGGCGTGCCGGGGAGCATGCGGGGTGCAATGTTCGGCACTCCCCAGCCCCTTCGTGCATGAAAAATCGAAAATACACGCTATATACGCATGAAACGTGTGCACTGGATCAAACCAACGCACAGCGCCTCAGGAATTTGTCCCATGCTCGACCGCCGCGACCTTGCCATTCTCGATCTGCTGCAACGCGATGCCGAAATGCCGGTCTACCGTATTGCCGAAGCCGTCAGCCTCTCGGCCTCGGCCTGTTCGCGGCGCATCGCGGAGCTGAAACGGCTGGGCTACATCCGCCGCACGGTCGCGGTGCTCGACCGGGAGAAGCTGGGGCTGGGGCTGACGGTCTTCGTTATCGTGCGCGCGCAGCACAGCGCCGACTGGCTGGAGCGGTTCCGCACCGTGCTCGCCGATACGCCCGAAGTGCTCGAATGCCACCGGCTTACCGGGCAGGCGGACTATATCCTGAAGCTCGCCGTGCGGGACATCGCCAATTACGACACGGTCTACAAGGCGCTGATAGCCCGGCTGGCGATACAGGACGTCTCGGCGCACATATCGATGGAAGTCATCAAGGACGCGCTTGCCGTGCCCTTGCGTTAACAGCGCGGCTTGCCGCGGCCGGACTGCCCGCCTAGGGCGGCTTCACGAGGCATCAATTGTCCGGGGGAAGCCATGACCGTCCACTTCGATTGCACGCAATGCGGCAAGTGCTGCCATAACCTGCGCCTGACGCTCAGCGTGGACGAAGCGATCGTCTGGGCCGGGCGCGGGCACACCGTGCAGCTGCTGGCCGAGGCGCTGCCCTGGGTGAGCGAACCCGATCCCGCCGATCCGCAGGCGCTCCACCAGCGCGACCGCTCGTTCCCGGCGATCAGCGGTTCGGTGCCGTTTCGCATTGCCGTTACCCTCGTGGCCTATCACAACGGCCCCTGCCCGCACCTGCTGCCGGACATGCGCTGCGGCAACTATGCCGGGCGGCCGCGCATCTGCCGGATCTATCCGCTGGAAAGCCGCCCCTTCACCGCGATGAGCCCGGAAAACCGGCTCTGCCCGCCGGAAGCCTGGGCAAGCGAACTTCCCGTACTGGAACGCGATGGCGCCATCGCCGATCCCGAAGCCGCCCGCATCGTTGCGGACCACCGGCAAGCCGTCCTCGCCGGCGTGCCCGTCCTCGCCAAGGCTTGCGAAGCGCTGGGCCTGTCCTCGGCGGCTTTCGCGAACGAGGGGCTGGCCGTTCACATGCCAGAGCCGCTCGTGCTGTCCGAAACGCTGCGCGGCGCGCGCGATGGAGGCGAAGAACCGGCCGAAGCGCGGCCATGGACCCTCGTCACCAACCGCCGCCCGACGCTGACCATGCTTACCGATGCGGGATGCGATGCCGCCCTGATCCGGCAGGGCCCCGGCTATCTCGGCTCCTTCCCGGACGAGCCCTGAACCGCCTGCCAGTTCACCGTATCGCCGGGATTGATCCCCAATTCCGCCGCCCGGCCTCCATTGAGTTCCAGCACAGCGCTGGCCAGCCCCGCAGAAGGCAGCGGCGTTTCGTCGTAAGGCACGGCATTGGCGGCGATGTTGAGAATGCGGTGATCGGTACCAATATAGATGATGTCCAGCGGGATCACGGTGTTGCGCATCCAGAACGCGGCGCGGCGGGGATGCTCTTCGGGAAAGATCATGCCTTCGTCCGCGCCCATCTCGGTCCGGAACATCAGCCCTTTCGCCTGTTCTTCCGCACTGCTGGCCACTTCCACCCGAAACCTGTGAACCTTGCCGCCTGACGTGACCGTCAGCGGAACCACCGGCAGACCCGAAACCGGATGCACTGCAGGCGCCGAGGCAACGGCGCTGGGCGCGGTATCCGGCACGCCTTGCGAACAGGCGGACAAGCAAGCGGAAACCGCCAGCAAGGCGGCCATGGCAGCGTTCAGGCGCACTCAATCGTCTCCCCATGCCGATTCGGCCCATGCCTGGACCTCATCGGGATCGCTGGCATCGACGATCCGGCGCGCGATGTCGAGCGAATGCCCCGCCCGCAGCATCGCCGCGATCTGCTTTTCCTTTCTGGCCCGGTCCGGTGCCTCGATCCCGAAAGGGCCGAAACGCCGCCGCCGTGCCAGAACCAGTGCCGCACGCCGCTGCCCGCCCTCGCCCGGACGGTTTTCCGCACGCAGGTCTTCCTCGATCCCGGCCTGCCCCAAAGCCTCGCCCACGCGCCGCGCGCCATAGCCGCGCCGCAACAGACTGCCTGCCTTCATTCGCGCCCATGCCGCATCGTCGACATAGCCCAGATCGGCATAGCGGCTGACCAGCGCCTCGACCGGCGGCGGCTCTTCCCCGTCCCAGCCCCGCTCGCGAAGCTTGCGCTGGAGATAACCCTGCAGCTTGGCTTGCGTCGTGGCGAAACGCGCGACATAGGCCAGCGCCAATTCCTCCAGGCGCTGGGCATTCAGGGGCTGTGGATTACGACGCTGGACCGGCATGTTGCCCTATTCGTGCCACACTCCGCTCAGAATGGGGAGTGCGCGTGGGATCATGCGGAGCCAGCGAGTTATCTCCGGTTAAGCAAACACCGGCCAGAAAGCCCCGGTTTCCGCAGGAATAATGGTATAACAACAACGGGTTAATGAAAATGGCCGAAACCGTCAGCATAGTGACGAACTCGGAACAGGCACTGGCACCGACGCCAAACGACGACGCTTTGCCCCGCCGTTTCGCCGATTTCGAAACATTTGGCGAGGCGCTGGATTACGCGGCGACCGGCCTTCGCGGGTTCAATTTTCACGATCCGCGCGGCAGGCTGGCGCGCGTCTACCCCTTTCGCGAGTTGCGCGAGGATGCGCTGGCCGTGGCCTATGCGCTCGTCGCGCGCGGCGTGAAGCCGGGGGACCGCATCGCCCTGATCGCCGAAACCGGGCCGGACTTCGCCGCCCTGTTCTGCGGCACTGTCTATGCCGGTGCCTGGCCGGTGCCGCTGCCGCTGCCGACCAGCTTTGGCGGCAAGGACAACTATATCGAGCAGCTTTCCGTCCAGCTTTCCAGCTCGGACCCAGCGCTGCTGATCGGCCCGGACGAAATCGCCGAAATGACCGCTTCGGCTGCCGCGCGGCAGGGCTGCAGCCATGCCACCTGGGCCGATTTCGCGGCCAGGGATACCGCGCCCTGCGATCTGCCGCAGCTCAGCCCGGACGATATCTGCTATCTGCAGTATTCCAGCGGCTCGACCCGCTTCCCGCACGGTGTGGCCGTCACCCACCGTCAGCTTCTGGCCAATCTTTCGGCCCACAGCCACGGTATGGAGCTGGAAGCGCAGGACCGCTGCATTTCCTGGCTGCCCTGGTATCACGACATGGGGCTGGTCGGCTGCTTCCTCTCACTGATCGCCAACCAGGTTTCGGGCGACTACCTCAAGACCGAGGATTTTGCCCGCCGCCCGCTGGCATGGCTGGACATGATCACGCGGAACGAGGGCAACTCGATCTCCTATTCGCCTACGTTCGGCTATGACATCTGCGCCCGCCGCATTTCCACGCAGACCGCGGTGTCCGAGCGGTTCGACCTGTCGCGCTGGCGGCTGGCGGGCAACGGCGCCGACATGATCCGGCCCGACGTAATGCAGAGCTTCGTCAATGCCTTTGCCGATGCCGGCTTCAAGGCCAGCGCGTTCCTGCCCAGCTACGGCCTCGCCGAAGCGACGCTGGCCGTGACCATCATGCCCCCGGGCGAAGGCATCCGCGTCGAGCTAGTCGAGGAGGAACGCCTGTCCGGCAGCCCCCGCGATCTCTCGCGCCCGGCCCGCTACCGCGCCATCGTCAATTGCGGCAAGCCGGTGAAAGACATGGAAGTCGCGATCCTGGGCGAAAACGGCAAGCCGCTCACCGATCACCACATCGGCAAGGTCTGGTGCCGCGGCACCAGCGTGATGCACTCCTATTTCCGCGATCCCGAAGCGACCGCGGAATGCCTGATCGACGGCTGGCTGGACACCGGAGACATGGGCTACATGGCCGATGGCTACCTGTTCATTGTCGGCCGCGCCAAGGACATGATCATAATCAACGGCAAGAACCATTGGCCGCAGGACATCGAGTGGGCCGTGGAACAGCTTCCCGGCTTCAACCACGGCGACATCGCCGCGTTCTCGGTGGAGATGGAAAACGGCGAGGAAGCCCCCGCGGTGCTGGTCCACTGCCGCGTTTCCGACCCGGCCAAGCGCATCGAACTGCACGAACAGATCCGCGACAAGGTCCGCGCGATCACCGGCATGCACTGCGTGGTCGAACTGGTGCCGCCCAAGAGCCTGCCGCGCACCAGCTCGGGCAAACTGAGCCGCGCCAAGGCCAAGAAGCTCTACCTCTCGGGCGAGATCGAACCCTTCAAGCTCGCCGCCTGAGCGGCTTTACGAGGTGACGAAAGGCGGGCTGGAAAGCGCAGGCTTTCCGGCCCGTTTCTTTGTTCCCTTCAAGAGACAGGCGCAGCGTCATCCGCGGGTTGCCACCGGGGATAAGGCGGCAGCAGAATCAGAAGCAGCCCGCCTGCCGTGCAGCCGATCACACCGAACCACAGGAACGGGCCATAATCGCCCATAGTGTCATAGATGCGCCCGGCCAGGAACGGGCCAAGCCCCGATCCCAGCGCGACAAGGGCCGACATCAGGCCATAAATCGAACCGAAGTTGCGCATGCCTGCATAGCCGACCGTCAGGAAGGCGCAGATCTGCATCTTCGTGCCCGCCGCATAGCCATTGATGACCACGGCGATAATCACTGCCGCCGTCGAACCGATGAAACGGTCCAGCATGAAGAACGTCACCGCCGTCACGCCCATGGTGAGGCCGCCGATCCAGTTGGGGCGAAAGCGGTCCAGCAGGGCGCCGGTTGTGAGCTTGCCGATAACGCCTGCAATGCCGCCCAGCGACATCATCCAGGCCGCCGTTTCGCGCGGAACTCCGCTTTCGGTGAGAATGGGAAACAGATGAATGCCCAGGCCAATCGTCAGCAGCATGACGATGAAAGTGGACGCCCCCACCATCCACAGCGCCGGGCTGCGCCAGGCCTGCGCCTTGGTGAGGCCGGGCAGGGATACGCTGCCGCGCGCTCTGGCGGCCTCTCCTTGCCGGGCGGCTGCGCGCGCATAGCGGTCATGCGCGTCATAGAGGAACAGCCAGCACAGCAGCAGGGTCAGCCCGCCCCAGCCCGCACCGAGCCAGAAGAACGCCCCGCGCCAGCCGGTCGTGGCGATCAGCCAGTTGCCCAGCGGCGGCACCACCGTCTGCGCGATCGCTGTGCCCGCCACCACGATCCCGAGCGCAAGCCCCCGCCCCTTCTCGAACACTCCGGCGACCGCCGTGGTCCAGATGGTGGATTTGATCGAGGTGAGGAGGAGTCCGAAAAGCGCCCACATCATCAGCCACTGCGTGCGGCTGCCATCCGCCAACGCGAACATGGCCGTGCCCGCTATGGTGATGACAATGCCGGGAAGCGCCAAGCGGCGCGAACCGAACCGGTCGATCATCGCCCCGTAAAAGGGAGAGAGCAGCGCCGTCACCCCGGTCGCGATCGCAGGCCCGGCCGAAAGCACCGACTTGTCCCAGCCGAATTCACGGTGGAGCGGCTCCATGAACAGGCCGATGGCCGAGAGCAGGACCGAGAAAAAGGAAAACCCGATCGCCGAGGCCAGAACCAGCGACCAGCCCGACGACCATTCCTGCGCCTGCGTGCGCGCGCTGTATTCCATGCGGGCAAGCCCTCCCTCTCGGCCGCAGCCTAGAAGAGCCTTACAAATTGGCAATCGGCCCGCTGCCAGCGCCGCCCGGGCGATGGCAGGAAGGATCAGATCTTGCGGTGCAGTTCCAGATAGTCGCGCGGAATGCGCAAGGATGCCGCCGCCACCTGCGTCTCGCGCAGAAACAGGACCAGCCCCACCATCAGCAGGGTCAGCGCGGCAATGAAGGTTCCCGCGGCCACCAGCCGGATCTCGGTCCCGACCAGTTCCTCAAGAAACAACAGGAACACGGTGGTGCCGATGAACAGGCCGCTGAGCACCAGCAGGCGCATGGCCAGGCCGATCAGTCTTATGCGGTCATCGACGGTGCGGATCTCCAGGACGACCATGTCATGCTCGTCCCCCTGCGTTGCCGCATACCGGTCTTGCAGCACCCGCGCGCGATCGACTACGCGGCTCAGGCGGCTCGTCAGCAGGTTGAGAATGTTGCCGATCGCCACCAGCATGAACACCGGGGCAAGCGCGAGCTGGATGGTCTGGGCGATCATGACGCCCCGATCCTTATCAGGCCGTGCAGGCCCTGGCGAGCAGGCACACACCGCTTTCGGAGAAGGTCACATCGTCAAGGCTGGCGGCCAGCGCGCAACCGCCCGGTGCAACCGCCTCTCCGCCCACCAGCACCTCGCCCTCGCGCGGAATCACCAGCAAGGCGCCGGGGTAACGCGCGGCCGTAGCAGCGGGAAGCGTGCCTTCTATCTGATCGAGCAAGAACAGCGGGCCATCGACCAGCACTTGCGTGCCGCGCTGCGGTACGGCCTTGTACCATGCGGCCAGGTCGTAAGGCTCGCCCTTCGCGACGGCCATGCCTTCTTCCAGATGCAGCTCTCGCGGGCGGCCATAGTCGAACAAGCGATAGGTAATGTCGGAGTTCTGCTGGACCTCGATCAGGCTCACCCCGGCACCGATGGCATGCACGGTGTTGGCAGGGATATAGAAGAAGTCCCCCGGCTTCACTGCATGCCAGGTCATCAGCCCTTCGATAGAGCCATCGAGCGCGGCGGCGCGCATCGCCTCTTCACCGATTTCCCGGTCAAAGCCAATGCCCAGCGTCGCGCCGGGCTCTGCCGCGACGATCAGCCAGCATTCCTCCTTGCCCTGACGCCCGATCCCTGCGGCCAGAGTCTGCGCATCGGAAGGGTGGACCTGCACCGACAGCTTCTCGCTGGTGAAGATGTATTTCACCAGAAGATCGGGCAGTTGCGCCGGCGGTTCAAACCAGATCTCACCGATGCGCTGCCCGGCAGGCGCGGTGAAGGGCGGCGGGAGCGTGTCCTTGCCCCACGGCTTTTCCACCTGGCGGATGGGTAATGCGGCCATTAACCGAGCCCCTTCACTGGTTTGCTGCGCCATCCAGCTTGCCGACTTTCTGGACACCGGCCACGGTCGTGATCATCACGTCGTTCCCATCAACCACGACGATGACATCTTCGAGACCGATCACGGACACGCGCGGCCCATCACTATCGACCAGCACATTGCGGCAATCGACCAGTTCCGCCTTGGCATTGCCGCGCACGGAGTTTCCGTCCGCATCGCGTGCCAGCGCTTCGTGCAAGGCGTGCCAGTTGCCGATGTCGGACCAGCCCATGTTCACCGGCACCATTGCGGCGTGGCTGGTGTTTTCCATCACGGCATAATCGACGGAATCGCTTTCCACCGTGGCGAACGTTTCGGCATCGGGATGAAAGCGCTGTCCGTCCGTTCCGCCCTTGGCCACGGCATCGGCCACGGCCTGAGCGATCTGCGGACGATGGGCTGCAAGTTCGCCCAGAAAGTCCTTGACCCGGAACGCGAAAATTCCGCCATTCCAGGCATAGCCGCCCTCGGCCAGGAAAGCCTTGGCCCGCTCCAGATCCGGTTTTTCGACGAACTGCGCAGTACGAAAGCCCTTCGCACCGATCGGCTCGCCCTGCTTGAGGTAGCCGAAACCGGTTTCCGGCGCAGTCGCCTCGATCCCGAAGGAAACCAGCCAGCCTTCGCTGGCTAGATCGGCAGCCGCATGCGCGGCCTCCGCAAAGGCCTGTGCATCGGCGATGTGATGGTCGCTGGGGCAAACGAGCATGATCGCATCTTCCGGAAGACGGCAAGCCGCAAGCGCAATGGCTGCCGCCGTATTCCTGGCCGAGGGTTCGACGATGATCTGTGCCCCATCGGCGGCGCCCAACTGCTGCTCGACGTGATCGAGATGCTGGCGTCCGGTCACGACCACCGGCGCCGCGAACCCGCCATCGCCCGGGCAACGGGCCAGCGCAGCCTCAAACAGGGTACTATCGCCGACCAGCGGCAGAAACGGTTTCGGCTTGCTGGCCCGGCTACGCGGCCAGAGGCGCGTTCCGCTGCCTCCACACAAGATGACTGGGACGATATCAACCATGCTTTCCGGTTTGTTAGCGTACATGAGAGGCTCACCGCTATGAATGCCAACAGACTTCTTTGCAACGGCTCCTCAGGGGTAAAACATCGCCGAAATGGCTAGTTCGGTCACCACAAGACACATCCGAATTCAATAAAACCAGCGCTGGCGCCAGCGGTATATCGCGTCCACCGGGTGCCCAGCAGTGTCCGTTGCGGGCCGGAAACGAAAGCGTTTCGTGGCAAGTTTGCACGTGATCCGGTCTGCTTCGGAATCGGGACTGGGGCGCACGATCCGGCAGGCCTTGACGCGGCCATCCGTGCCAACCGTCAGGTCAATGGTGACGGATGCGCCGATCCGCAGGCTGCGGCTGGCGCGCGGATAGTCTTTCGCAGAGTTGATATCGCCCTTGATCTTCACTGTCGGCGCGCCCTTTCCGCCGCCGCCCTGCCCTGTCCCGCCAGCCCCGGCACCCGTGCCCATGCCGGGGCCCGAGGCTCCGGTTTCATCGCCTTCGGCGCGCGCGCCGGAAGCATTTTCGTCGCCCTGGCCCGCCACGGGCGGGGCCTGTGTCGGCTTGACCGCGATAGGCGCCTCGGGAGCCGCTGTATCGCGCGGTTTCGCTTTGCGGCCGGGCGCGCCCGCCGCTCCTTCCTCTGCCGGAGGCGCCGCGCTTGGTGACGGTGCGGGAGACGGGGCCGGTTCAGGCGCTGGCGCCGGTGCGGGAATCGAAAACACCTGCACGACAGCATCGGCCACGCCCGCCGCGAACCGGGGCGTGAAGGCCCGGATCAGCCCCGCGATCAGCACAAGGTGGAACAGCAGTACGAATATGGCCACACCCCACCGTGTGCGGCGCCCCGTCCGGAGATCGGCCTGCGTCATGCGGCCGCCATGCCACGGCCCGCCCGGCCATGGCAACGGTGCGCTTTGACAAGGCGGATGCGGCACGCCATCCTGTTTTGCGAAATAAAATTCACAATTACGACACAAGGGAGGATGACCAAAGCATGGAGGACTTCGAACCGCTGCTTTGCATGCACCGCGATATCGCGCTGAAGGGCATTCTGGCGCGGCCGGAGCGGGATGACGTGCGCGGCACCGTGCTGATGTTTCCCGGCGCCACCGGCCCGGGCCCGAGCTTTCTGAAAGCCATGCGGGAGCTGACTGGCCATGGCTATCTCGCCATTGGCATAGACATGTACGGCGCCGGTGCGGACATCTCCACTCCGCAAGCGGCAGGCCAACACTTCGCCGCACTGATGGCCGCCCCCGAACTACTGCGCGAACGTGCCGTGGCATGGTTCGAAACCGTGCGCGGCCTCCCCGGCACTGACCCGCACCGCATCGCCGCGATCGGCTATTGCTTTGGCGGCAAGTGCGTTCTGGAACTCGCCCGCAGCGGCGCCGCGATCGCCTGCGTGACAAGCTGCCACGGGTTGCTGACCACGCATGCCCCGGCCCGGCCGCACGTAGTCCAGGCGCAAATTGCCGTCTGGTCGGGCGCGCGCGATCCTTATGCCCCCGCAGCGGACCTCGATGCGCTTCGCGCGGAACTCGATGACGCGCAGGCCTGCTACCAGATCACGCTGTTCTCCCACGCGCAGCATGCGTTCACCGATCCCGACCACGACGGGTTCGCGGAAGGGATTGCTTACGACCCGCTCGCCCACCGGGTCGCCTGGGCCGGGACGCTGGCCTTGCTGGCACAAACGATCGGCTAGCGGGTTTTCCCCGCAGTGTTACCCGCGCGTCACAAAATACCCGGAGTAATTCTATTTAGGAAATCATAGTTCCATATACAGAATAGATATGATCCACTTTTGCTTGCATCGGCATGCAACTGCAGTAATCTGCCTCCAAAAGAGAAACGAATGATGTCGGCAACCGGCACATCGGGATAGAGGAAGCATGAAGGGACATATGGGGGACATCCGCCTCAGGACGGGCTGTGCCTGCCCATAATCTCTCCAAAGCTGGCCAAAGCAGCGGACCGGAACACCGGCCGCCCGGTGTTCTTGTTTCCGGCGCATGAGAACAGGTTTTCAGGAGGGAGAGAGAAACCATGCTGGCCAAGAATATAAAAACAGCACTGATGCTTGGAGTCGCATTACCGGGGGTATCGGCCGCGATGCCCGCGCTGGCGCAGGAGGCTTCCGACGCCGATGCCATCATTGTCACCGCCCGCCGCGTCGAGGAACGCCTGCAGGACGTGCCGATCTCGATGACTGTCTACAGCAACGAGCAGATCGAGAAACGCAACATCGCCGTGGCATCGGATCTGGCCACATATACCCCCTCGCTGTCGGTCAACACCCGGTACGGCCCCGAAAAGGCCAACTTCTCGCTGCGCGGGTTCAATCAGGACCAGTCGACCGCGCCAACCGTGGGCGTCTATTTCGCCGATGTCGTGGGCGTGCGGGCGCAGGGCGGCACCTCTTCGGGCAACTCAGTGGGGGCCGGTTCCTTCACCGACCTGCAGAACGTGCAAGTGCTCAAGGGCCCACAGGGCACCCTGTTCGGGCGTAACACCACCGGCGGCGCGATCCTGCTGGTTCCGGCCAAGCCCACCGATCTGCTGGAAGGCTACGTCGAAGGCACAGTTGGCAACTACAACCAGCGCCGCGTGCAGGCGGCCGTCAACCTGCCGCTTGCCGATACCTTCAAGGTCCGCCTCTCGTTCGACCGCAACACGCGCGACGGGTACATGAAGAACCGCTCGGGCATCGGGCCCAAAGACTATAACGACACGGATTATGTCTATGCCCGCCTGAGCATCGTCGCGGACCTGACACCCGATCTCGAAAACTACACGATCTTCCACTACAGCCGCTCCGACACGAACGGCTACGCCAACCACTACGAAAGCTGCGACCGCGATGCCGTGAGCCCGCTCGCGGGCGGATCGTTCACGCACTACTTCACCGCGACTTCGGCCTGCGACCAGATCGACCGCCAGGCCGCGCGCGGGGACGGCAGGCTCGATGTCGAAGTCAGCCATCCCGATCCACGTATCCTTCTGGAAACCTGGCAGGCGATCAATACGACCACCTGGCAGGCCAGCGATACGCTGACCGTCAAGAACATCATGAGCTACGGCGAATTCCGCGAGGATTCCGCCTTCGGCCTCTACAGCGACAACTTCTTCATTTCCGACACCCCGACGGCCGCCGCGTTCGGCATCACCCCCGGCACGCCGTGGAACTACATCGCGCTTGACATCCAGCCCGATTACCATGCCGCCGCGGAATCGACCGTGACCGAGGAACTGCAGCTGCAAGGGCGCTCTTCCGACGGCAAGTTCAATTACGTCATCGGCGGTTATCTGGAATTCAGCCGCCCGATCGGCTGGAACCAGCAGCGCACGGGCATCTATGGCAACTGCGCCGATCCGGGCACGCTGCAGTGCACCGGAGTGCTCCCGCTCGGCCTGCCGCTCTCCACCAACGGCCTCGCGCTCGTTTCGGAATCACGCACGCGTTTCGATTTCGACAACCACGGGATCTTCGCACAAGGCACGTACAACCTGACCGATCAGTTCGCGATCACGGCAGGCGCGCGCTACACGTTCGACAAGATCGACGGATACTCCGAAAGCAACCGCTGGGGCCTGATGACGATCCCCGGCCTGGGAACGATCCCGGTCAACCGCGTCTGCAACGACGTGCTCAATCACCCGACCGTCGATCTTCTGGCCAATGGCGGCGATACCTCCGCCTGCGGCACCCGGATCAAGAACAAGTCGAACAAGCCGACCTGGCTGATCGATCTCGATTTCAAGCCCACGCCCGACATGCTGTTCTATGCCAAGTATGCCCGCGGCTACCGCCAGGGCGGCGTCAACTTCACCAACCCCGGCCTTGAGACCTGGAAGCCGGAGAAAGTCGATGCCTTCGAACTGGGCTCGAAGCTCACATTCCGGGGCGCCGTTCCCGGCTATTTCAATATCGCGGCCTTCTATAACGACTTCAGCAATCAGCAGATTTTCGGAGCGCTGGTGGCAAAGCAGGGCAGCGGGCTGGCGGGCGGTGCGGCCATCATCAATGCCGGCAAGTCGGAAATCAAAGGCATCGAAATCGACGCGGGCGCCACGCTGTTCGACATGCTGCGCCTTTCGGCGGGCTACACCTATCTTGATACCAAGATCAAGGAACTGGTCGCCCCCACCCTCTCGGCCGACAGCCCGTTCGAGACGATCATCCCGCGCGGCGCGCCCGGCGACTCGCTCAGCTATTCGCCCAAGAACCGCCTCACCGTTTCGGCGGACGTGAACCTGCCGGTAGACGAGAGTCTGGGCCAGATCTCGTTCGGCGCCACCTACACCTACACCTCGCGCCAAGCGGTGGACGGCTATTACTACACCGCCACCACCCCCTCGGAACGCGTGACCATCCCGGCAACCAACCTGCTGAACCTCAATGCCAGCTGGAAGAACATTGCGGGCTCGGGCATCGATCTGATCGGCTTTGCCACGAATATCACCAACGAAATCTACAAGACCGCCTCGGGCGGCGGTTACGAAAGCTCGGGCATCCTCGATTTCGCCTATGGCCCGCCGCGCATGTACGGCCTGCGCGTGCGGGTAAACTTCGGAAAGTGACCCGAACGGCAGGAGCCCCGGCTTTACGCATAGCCGGGGCTCCTGCCGGTCAGGGCTAAGCCAGTCCCGGCGGTTCAGGAAATTCCCAGCAGGCCGAAACTGTCATGCCGCATGACGGCCTGCCCCAGCCTGCGGGTAAACTGGACGATGACCGGCGGATCGACACGGCGGGTGATCGACCACAGGTAATAGCCGTAGACAACCGCCTCGCGGTACTGCGCCCAGGCCTGTTCGGCCCCGGGCATCGCGATTCCGTGGCCGCGCATCATCGCCAGGTATTCGTCCAGCAGGCGGCGTTCCCCGGCCTCGGCCGCGTCCACCGGCAGCACGGCATTCAAGTGATAGGCCACGTCCAGCGCCCAGCCGCCGCGCTGGAGCAATTGCCAGTCGATCACGCCCATGCCCCCGCCGGTGCGGTAGATATTGCCCGCATGGGCATCGCCATGGATCATGAATTGCGGGCGGCCGCCGTCACGCTCCGCCAGCGCCCCGATCGCAGACGCAAGATTGCGCGCGCTGCGCACCTTGGGCGAAAGCCCCTCCCCGCGCGGCCCGTCGAGCAGCTCCTGCAGCATGTCCGGCGTAACGTAAGTCATCTTCGCCAGCTGGGCCGCGCGCGGGCGTATCCAGCCGGCATCGTCAAGGAATGCACTGCGCGCATGGAGACGCGAGAGCTGATCCAGGCTCATCAGCGCATCTTCGGCCGTGAACGGATCGAGCGCGGAACAGAACACCGCGCCCTCCGCGATCAGATCGCGCATCACCGTCACCGCCTGCTGGGCCTTTCGGTCTATCACGGTGCTGACGGCATCAGGCACGCGCATGTCCACGATCGGAGCCACTTTCCCGTAGAAGTCGGCCTCCAGCACGCATGTCGGCCCGCCGCGCGCTGTCGCGGCATCGGCATCGAGGAGCCCCTTCAGGCAGAAATGGCCCCGCTGCCCGTTCTCGAACGCCGCGGCAAAGCGCACTTTGGTGGCCACCGTGCGGATCACTTCGGTTTCCTCCACCGCGATCACCCGGCTGCCCCCGGACGTGCCGGACAGGGCCTGCGTCAGCCATGCGGGATCGAGCGCTTCGGCGAGCGTGGCGGGAACCGCGATCTGCGGTTCGAACGGGCGGCTGCGGGTCAACACTTCGGGCATCCTCTCTCCTCCGGCGATGTTCTGGCGACGATCCGCGCAGCTTGACCTAATTCGCTATTTCGGTCCACTATTCATAATACAGAATTATGAGGGCGAAATGACAGCCACGGCATAGTGGCCCGAAACGCGAGGGAGAGGCGGGAAGCGCCATGAGCAAGCCACTGGAAGGAATCAAAGTCGTCGAAGTGGCCATGTGGGCCTTCGTGCCTGTCACCGGCGGCATGCTTGCCGATCTGGGGGCCGAGGTCATCAAGGTGGAACCGCCCAGCGGAGACCCGATCCGGGGCCTGCAGACCGGCGGCACCGAAGGCGCGGCACGCGGCCTCGACTATTCCTGGGAATCGTACAATCGCGGCAAGCATTCGATCACGCTGGACCTCAAGCAGGAAGCCGGGCGCGCGGTGCTGATGAAGCTGCTGGCCGATGCGGACGTATTCCTGACCAGCCTGCTTCCCCCCGCACGGCGCAGCATGGGGATCGATGCCGGAACCCTGCGCGCTGCCTTCCCCGGGCTGATCTACGCCAGCGGCAGCGCCTCCGGCCCGAACGGCCCCGAAAGCGGGAAAGGCGGCTATGATGCGATCAGCTTCTGGGCGCGCGGCGGCGTCAGTTCCTCCATCACCGAAGACGGGGCGGACCGGCCTGTCGGGCCGCCGGGCCCCGCGTTCGGCGATTCCCTGTCGGGCTCGATGCTGGCCGGCGCCGTGTCCGCGGCGCTGGTCAAAAAAGCCAGAACCGGCGAAGGCTCGGAAGTGGACGTGTCGCTGCTCGGCACCGCGATGTGGGCGATGCAGCGCGTCATTGCCCAGGCCACGGACAACGACGTGCTGAAATTTCCCCGCCCGGCGGACCTGGCACCGCACAACGTGCTGGTCTGCAACTACCGCACCCGGGACGGCCGCTTCGTGGCACTGTGCATGCTGCAGGCGGACAAATACTGGACGCGGCTGTGCGAAGCTGCGGGCCGCCCCGATCTGGCCGCCGATCCACGCTATGCCACGGCCGCGGCCCGGCGCGAGAACCGCGCCGCCTGCTTCGCGGACATGCAGGCGCTGTTCGCCAGCAAGACGCTTGGCGAATGGAAAACGATCCTCGCCCGGCAGGATGGGCAGTGGGATGTCGTCCAGCACGTCGGCGAGATGAAGGACGACGTGCAGGTCAGAGCCAATCGCTACCTGCAACGCGTGGATTGCGGAGACGGCACGGACCTGCCCCTCGTCAGCCTGCCGATGCTGTTTGAAAAGCAGGCGATGCCCGCACGCCGCGCGCCGGAACTGGGCGCAGATAGCGACGCGGTGCTCCAAGGCCTCGGCTACAGCGAAGAGGCGATCATCACTCTCAAGGTGCAAGGGGTGGTGTTCTGATGGCTGATACGTCCAGCCCCGCCCGCAAGCTGCCCCGGCTCGAACCGGAGACCGCCTTCTACTGGACTTGCGGAGCGCAAGGCGTGCTGCGCATCCAGCGTTGCGGCGACTGCGGCATCTGGCAGCACCCGCCCTTGCCGCGCTGTGCGGCCTGCACCAGCGAGGCCGTGGCGCCCGAACCGGTTTCGGGCAAGGGCCGGATCGCCAGCTATACGGTCAACCACGAAGCCTGGCTGCCCGGCCTCGACGTGCCCTTCGTGTTCGCGGCCGTGGAACTGGCCGAACAGCGCGAACTCTATGTCTTCACCAATATCCTTGCGCCGGCCGGTGCCGTGCGGGCCGGAATGGCCGTGACCGTCGCTTTCGAACAGCACGAGGACGTTTGGCTGCCGATGTTCCGCCCCGATACCGGGGAGGATGCGGCATGACGCCCTATCCCGAAAAAGAGGCCTGCATCACCGGCGCCGCGCAATCGCAGGCCGGGCGCCCGTCCGCGCGCAGCGCGTTGCAGCTTACCGCCGATACCTGCCTTGCCGCGATCGCCGATGCCGGGCTCGAACCCGCCGATATCGACGGCATCGCCACTTATCCCGGCAAGTCGCCCGAAGGCGGCGGTATCGCGCCGGTCAGCCCCTCCGAAGCGGCCGCCATGCTCGGGATCGAGCCGCGCTGGATTCTCGCCTCGGCGGAGGGGTTCAGCCACATGGCGCCGGTCTTCAACGCCGTGACCGCGCTGGCCTGCGGACTGGCGCGCCATGTCGTGGTGTTCCGCACGGTGGCGCAGGCCAGTGCGCGCATGGCCGCCCGGCAGTCCACGCTGATGGCCGGATCGCGCAGCCGCGTGGAAGGCAACAACGCCTGGACCGTGCCGTTCAACGCCTTGTCGCCCATCAACACGTTCGCGCTCTATGCCCAGGCCTATTTTGCGAAGTACGGCGCCAGCGAAGAGCAACTCGGCATGATCGCGGTGAACAGCCGCCGCAATGCAGCGCACAATGCCAACGCGATCTACAGAAAGCCGCTCTCGCTGGAGGACTATCTGGCCGCGCGCATGATCTCCACCCCGCTGCGCCTCTACGACTGCGATTCCCACATCGACGGATCGACCGCGATCGTGCTGTCCCGCGCTGATGCCGCCAGAGACCTCAGGAACCCGCCACTGCACATCGAAGCCATGGGCATGGCCGTGGGCGGCCTGTGGGCGGGCCATCACGAGGGAGACTTCACGGCCCTGCCCGCAGCCGGAAAGGCCGGTGCCATGCTGTGGCAGCGCACCGCCCTCAAGCCTTCGGACATGGACTGCGCGCAGATCTACGACGGGTTTTCCATCCATGTCTGGCTGTGGATGGAAGCGCTGGGCCTCGTGCCCCGGGGCGAGGCCTGCCGCTTCGTCGAAGGCGGACAGCGCATCGCGCTCGATGGCGAATTGCCGCTCAATACCGGCGGCGGCCAACTCTCGGGCGGGCGCTTTCACGGTTACGGGCACCTTCACGAGGCGACCGTCCAGCTCTGGGGCCGGGGCGGCGGGCGGCAGGTGCGCGATGCCAAGACCTGCATCATCTCCAACGGCGGCTACGGGTACGGCGCCATGATCCTGCGGCGCGATTGAGCGTGCCTGCCCCATGGCGGGCGGATGAAAGCCCGGCGAGTCGCTCGCTTGACTCCTAAATTCAATATAGCGATAATAAGTTCTGTATTTCGAATTTATGGCCATAGCCGGGAAACGGCAGGAGAGGAGACCGGGACATGAGCGAGGCAGATCCAGCAATCCGGGACGGCCAGACCGCCGAATGGACATACGGCCCCATCTTCGATGCCGACGCCCACATCGATCCCCCGCATGACATGTGGAAGGACTACCTGCCCGCGCATCTGCGGGACCGCGCGCCCACGATCGAACACGCCGAAGACGGCGACTACATCTGCTTCGAAGGGAACCGCCGCCCGTTCATGATGATCAACAACCAGGCAGGCCGCACCGGCGAGACCTTCAAGATGAAAGGCCGCCTCGAAGAACAGCGCAAGGTCTGGGAACCGGCCACCCGCCTGGCCGACATGGATGCGGACGGGATGGACGCCGCCCTGCTGTTCGGCGGCGGCCCTCTGGGCTCGTTCGACAACGAACTCTACATCGCCAGCTATGAAGCCTACCAGAACTGGGTGCTCGATTTCTGCTCGGCCGCGCCCGACAGGCTCTATCCGGTGGGCTATGTCCCGATGCGCGATATCGGCGAGACCTGCGAGCATGTGGAACGGCTCGCCAGAAAGGGCTTCCGCGCGATCAACCTGCCCGCTTTCCCGCAAAATCCGGAAGCGTGGAAAACGTCTTCGGGCGTGAAGGCGCTGAAGGAAGGGCAAGTCTCGGCGCTGACCGGCGATCCCAAGGGGGCGCTGCAATATTCCGGCCCGGCGTTCGACAAGCTGTGGAAGACGGTCTGCGACGCGGGTGTCGTCATCACTTTCCACCTTGGCGCGCGGGTGCCGCGTTTCGGGCAGGCCGAATTCTTCCTGCCGGACATGCCGATGAGCAAGCTGGCCATGGCCGAACCGATCGGCATCTTCATCTTCAACGGCATCTTCGACCGCTTCCCCGACCTCAAGATCGGCAGCATGGAAAGCGGCGTGGGCTGGTTCGCGTGGTACACCGAATACATCACCCGCACCTGGGAGAAGCAGCGCTTCTGGACCAAGAGCACGCTGAAGAACCCGCCATCGTACTACATGGACCGCAATGTCTACGGCTCGTTCATTCAGGACCGCACGGGCATCCTGTGCCGCGATTTGCCGGGCGGGAGGAACATCATGTGGTCATCGGACTATCCGCACTCGGAAACCACCTTTCCCAAATCGCGCCAGATCATCCAGCGGGATTTCGAGGGCGTGCCCGAAGCAGACGTGAAAGCCATCATCAACGGCAATTGCCGCAAGCTGCTCGGGCTGGATTGACCCCGGCCGCACACGGCGCCGGGAACAGCACACCGCTCAGTCCACTTTCAGCCGCTTGCGCATTGCCGCCTCGTCCATCAGCGGCGTGCCGCGCAAGTGGCCGAGGCGGATGCCGGTGCAGGTCATCTTGAACCGGGTGAAGTCTTCGTACCACGCCAGCCCGGCGGCGGACTTGCCGCTCAGCTCTTCCCACAACGCGACGGTTTCCTCGCGGCTGCCCATGCCTTCGAGCGGCGCGCCGTAGGTCGAGTCCGGACCGTGCATGGTGTCCGCGATGACGCAGAACCACGCCAGATCATGCAGCGCACCGCCAAGCGAGGGCTGTTCCCAGTCCATCACCGCAACGACATCATAGTCTTCGCCGAACATCATGTTGCCGATGCGTGCGTCGCCCCAGACGAGGCCTTCGGGCTGCTGTTCGGGCCATAGCGACTTGAGCCGCGCCAGTGCATCGTCGAGCACCGGCAGCGGCTCCACGTCCTGCAGCCAGCGGGCGAAGCGAGTGTACTTGTCCCACTCCTGCGCAAGGCCGCGTGTGGCGCCCGGCGGGCCTTGCAGGAACTCCATCCCTTCGAGCGGAACCCGTTGGATCGCGGCAAGCTGGCTCACCGCATTGCGCCACAGGGTACGGCGCTGCCCCGGGGTGGAATCGTGCAGCCACCCTTCGCGCGCGTAAGGCGGGATCGAGACGGGCACGCGGCCTTGCTTCTTCTCCATCACGAAGAACGGATTGCCGAGAATGCCCGGGTCCTCTTCGAACCAGAGCGGACGGGCGACACGGACCTGCCCGTCTTCGGCCAAAAGCTTCATCATCCGGTACTGCTCGTCGAACAAGGTATCAGGGTACACGGTGAAACTTTTGGGCTTGATGCGCACGACGCAGCCCTGTTCGCGGGTGCGGCCGCCCTCGTCCCAGCACGCGTCGAACAGCACGGTCTCATGACTCTGCCCCGCTCCGCGCGGATAGGCGAGACCGGTAATCGCAATGCCGCTGGCCTGTGGAAGCCGCCGCGCGAGCCAGTCCGCCAGCCGTCCGGCCAGATCCTCCAGATCGCGCGTTTCCGGTGCAACAATCACATCCGACAAGGTCCCTCTCCCGCCTTCGTCAATAATTCTATATTGTGAATTTATTTTCACTTATCTGATACGGAAACGCAAAAGGCCGGTCAAGCGAGGAGCCTCTCGCCTGCGCAGGAATAACGAGAAGAAACGGGGAAGCCGGGACGGAAACGGGAGCGCACAACGCAGCCCCCGCTCTCTGCCGGGCTCAGTCGAGCGGCGCGGCGCGGCCCGAAAGGAAGCTGGAAATACGCGCGCAGGCCTCGGCGAGGCGGCGCCCTGCCTGCGTCACGGCGGCGCCCGTCATCGCGCCGTGAAAACCGGCCAGGACCAGCGAGATCGTCACCCGGTCCCGGCTGTCATAGATCGGCGCCATGATCGCCATGAGCGGATAGACAGTGCTTTCTTCCAGCGTCAGCTGCGGCACCACCGGCGGATCTTGGGTCCCCGCGCTGATGCCTTCCTCGCCCCGGTCCGGACGGCGCATGAGCGGGAGGAAGCCCTGCTCGCGCACGAAGTCGAGACCGGCGCGGAACGGGACGAGTTGCTCTTCGCTCAAGGCCGGGGTGGTGCGGGCCGCCCAGTTTTCCGCCTCGCGCGGGGTCCGGGCGAAGAACGACATCGCCTGGATCCAGCGCAGCGGCATGCGTGTGCCCAGCGGCACCGGATAGCCCACGTGGCTGAGCGAGGCGGCGCGCTCGCGCAAGTGGATCGTCTCCCCCTCCAGAAAATAGGCGCCGCACACCACGTCGAACTCATCGGCAAGGCTCCGCATCTCGGGCTGGACCACCTGCAGCGGCGAGAAGTGTTCGGCCGCCGTCCGCCCGATCGCGGCAAGGGCCGGGCCCAGCACGTATGTCTTGTCGGTCGTGCGATAGAGGTAGCCCACATCGACCAGCCCGGTCAGCAGGGCATGGCAGGTCGCCCGGCTGAGCTTGAGCGCCCGCACGAGATCGGTCAGCGCAAAAGCCTGGCCCGGATGGCCGGCAATGAAGTTCAAAATGGCGGCCACACGGGCAACGCCGGGGGAGGAACGCGACATGGGCTCTTTCGCTATTTCGAATTCCCACGCGTATGGGCAATTGGCGTGCTTCGTCAATAGAAGCGGCTCTTCGCTGGAGCAAATGGCGCAGAGTAAACCGCGGGCCTCGCCCTTCCCCTACGCTTCCACGCGGCCCAGCTGCTCCGCCATCATCCGGGCAATCTCGCGCCGGGCGACCTTGTTGGAGTGCAGCAACGGCACGTCTTCCCGCGCCAGTTCCATATAGACGCGCGGGACCTTGTAGCTGGACAGGCGGCGGCGCATCTCGGCCTCTATGAAGCTGAAATCCAGCTTCACCCCATCCCGCGGGACAACGGCGGCAACCAGCAGATTGCCCCGTTCCTGATCCGGCACGCCGACGACATAGGCACTGTGCACGCCGTCCAGCCCCTGCATCTCCATTTCCACTTCGGCAGGCGAGACATTGGAGCTGGCGACCTTGATCATGTCACCGTTGCGCCCGGTGAAATGGATGCGGCGGCCCTGCGGACGGTCCTCGACAAGGCACATGTCCCCGGTGCGGTAATAACCGTCGGGCGTATAGTGCTCCGCCTTCTCGATCTTGTGGAGGCCGCTCGCCACCGGATAGCCCCGCACCTGCATCTCGCCCACTTCCCCCGCCGCCACCGGACGGTTGCTGTCATCGGCGATGCGGATGTCATAGCCGGGGGCGAAGTGATCCATCGGCGCGCAGACCGGATAGCCCGGCGCGCGGAAATCGTCGCCCCAGGAATAGGGGCCCAGCGTCTCGCTCATGCCCAGCCCCCACCAGGGCTTGGGGCCCTGTATCTTCTTGAGGTCCTCTTCGGCGAGCACGCTGCCCATGGCGAAACGGCTGTTGCTGAGCGTGCGGTCGGTGCAGACCACCACCGAGCCCGCCTCCAGACCGGGCACGAGATACAGCATCAGCCCGCCCACCCAGAACATCGGCAGCATGCACACGACCCGCTTGCCCGGCGTGTGCTCCATCATTTCGCGCAAGGTGTGGCTGCGGAAGCAGACCGGGCCATGGTGGTGCTTAACCCCCTTGGGCAGCGCCATCGAGCCGGAGGTGTAGATCTCCACCATCTGATCGGTGGGATGCACTTCGGATTCAATCTCGCGCAGCAGGTCTTCGCCGAAGCCCGCCGCCGCATCGGTCAGGAATTCCATCGGCGCAATGCAGGATGGCAACTCTTCCCCCGAAGAGACGATCCAGCGCAAGTACGGCGCGCGCGGCAGGCGCAAAGCCTCACTGTCTTGCCCTTCCAGTTCGGGCAGCGCTTCGAGAAGGCGCTCAACGTAGTCCTTGCCCAGCATCGTGCGGGTCAGCACGAGGCCCTGCACGTCGGACTGGCGCAGCACGCGGACAAGTTCGTTGGCGCGGATCATTGTGCTGACCGGCACGGCAATCGCACCGATCCGGCTGATCGCCGCCAGCATCAGCGCGAACATCGGGCCATTGCCGAAGATGAAACCGACCCGTGCGCCCTTGCCGATACCCCGGGCCGCCAGCCCGCGCGCGATCAGGGCGGAACGGTCGTCGAGTTCGCGGTAGGTGATCGCTTCGATCTCCTGGCCGTCCTCCTCCCGCATCACCGCCGGAGCCTCGCCATACGCCGCTGCCGCCGCGCGGATCAGTTGCGGAAACGTGCTGGCCGAACCCGGTCCGTCCTGCCCGCCGATATCCGTGGTCCCGGTATCCCTGGTCAATGTCCGTCATCCTCTCGCTCGGCCATGCCCGCCATAAGCGCCGTGCCCGTTCTCCCCCGCGATCCTGCCGCCTGCATAGAGGCAAGACAAGCGTCTAATCCCAGTCATCGCCGGGCTGCACATTATTCGAAATTGCAGATCTTTTATCGATATTGAGGAATTGCGGAGCGAAGTGCAAGAGCAGGAAGCCGCTCAGCTCTCCGCAAAGGTATAGGGCTGCGCGGTCCGCGTGTAGTCGTCCGCCAGCACATCGCGCCCGATCGGCGGCACGGCGCGCGCGGTGCAGGCGGCGCGGTGGCACAGGCGGCAGGTTACGCCGATCGGCGTCGTCGGCGCGCTCGCGGGATCGATGCCGCCCGCATAGACCAGCCGGCCT
>NZ_JALHLG010000002.1:7500-9006 GCF_022832375.1 Novosphingobium beihaiense | reverse complement strand
GATCATCGGACACGAACCCGCGCAATTCGTGCACGGTCACATGATCATTCTCGTCCTTCATCAGGTGTTGCGCCAGATCGCGCGCACCGCCGCGAGAATTGCCGATCAGTATCATTGCTCAGCCCCAACCTTGAGGCCGAGGGCGCGCACAAGATCATCGCGCATCTGTTCGATGGTCAGGCAGGCCGCATGCAATGATAGCCGCAGATCGTCTGAATCTTCCAGCGCGCCGTTTCGTGCCGCCTCGGCAACATCGCGCATCGATGCAGCGAGTTCCGATGAGCCAAGTGCGGCGAGAATCTTTGCAGCCAGTGCCGCATCGGCTTGCGGTTTGTAGCTGCGAGTTTGCTTCGAGCTATCGGCAATATCAAGCTTCTGACGGATATAGTCCGATACCGCGCGGTTCCCAGCACGATGCGCCAGCAGTGCGCGCTGTTCATCCGAGACCCGAATTGTGAGGTTGTGCATCGCCATGGTCACACCTCACAGATCGAAATCTAGAGCTTGAAGCTGAGCCTCCCATTCCTCCAATGTGTCGAATAGCTGGTTCGAAGTTTCACCTTCGAGGCGCGCCATTTCTCACTATATATGATTGTACGATGCGCTGGGTTGTCTGGCCGGTATGTCATCTGCTGCGCATCGGACGCCAGGAGTGGCCGCGTTTCACGAGCCGCTGTGCGTATCAGCTGGTTGCGGCTGCCGCTTGAGCGTTTCCCATAGTTTGGAGGCGATCGGTCCGTGCGGTTTTCCGGCCTGACGTGCCGCTACGAGTTCGACCTTGCTGCCGCGAAAGTACTTGTTGGTGATCGGGATCAGGCTGCCTGCGGCCAGTTCTTCGAAGACTAGATAGTCTGGCATGTGACCCCAGCCGAGCCCCTGAAGGATGACCTCCTTCTTCATCATCTGGCTGTTGACCGTATAGGTGCGGGCGCCGTCGAGAACGAAATAGTTGTGTGGTGCCGGGGAATCGGCGCTGTCCCGGATGACGCATTGCACGAGGCCGCGCATTCGTTCGACGGTTGCGGCCGCCACCGGAAACGGCAGGAAGCCAGGGGCTGCCACCGGGACCACGGCAACCTGGCGAAGGTGAACCGTTTCGAAACGGGCATCGCCGTCCCGCACATGGTGCAGGATCAGGTCGGCCTTGCCGCTGGCCAGCAATTCCCACGGTGCCGACAGGGTCTCGAAGCTCAGGTGCAGACGCGTCTGGGGATGGGCTGCAAAGAAGCTGCGGATTAGCCCGAGCATTTCCGGCAGCGGAGACAGATCGCCGATGACAATGTGCAGTTCGGTTTCCTCGCCGAATGCAATACCCTCAGCGAAGGTGTGCAATTCGTCCATCTCGGCCAGCACACGCCGTGCTCGTGCGTGGAAGGCAGAGCCGGCCTGCGTCAGTTCAAGCCGGTAACCGCTGCGGTCGAACAGCTTGAAGCCGATGGCCCGTTCCATATTGCCGAGTGCGGTGTGCAAGGTTGGGTGCGTGCGGCCAAGCCGGGCTGCGGCGGC
>NZ_JALHLG010000002.1:0-2500 GCF_022832375.1 Novosphingobium beihaiense | reverse complement strand
GCAGCCATCCTTTAAAGAAAGCGTAACAGCTCACTGGTCTAAATAAGGGTTCCTGCGGCGAAAATGTAACGGGGCTAAAGTGATGCACCGAAGCTTAGGGTTCAGAACTTTGTTCTGAGCGGTAGCGGAGCGTTCCGTAGGCGAGTGAAGCGGAAGGGTAACCGACCGTGGACGTATCGGAAGTGCGAATGCTGACATGAGTAGCGATAAAGAGGGTGAGATGCCCTCTCGCCGAAAGACCAAGGGTTCCTGCTTAAAGCTAATCTGAGCAGGGTGAGCCGGCCCCTAAGACGAGCCCGAAGGGGGTAGTCGATGGGAACCACGTTAATATTCGTGGGCCTGGTGGTGTGTGACGGATCTCTTACATTGTACGTCCTTATTGGATTGGGCGTGCTTTCACGAGGTTCCAGGAAATAGCCCCACCGTATAGACCGTACCCGAAACCGACACAGGTGGTCAGGTAGAGTATACCAAGGCGCTTGAGAGAAGTATCCTGAAGGAACTCGGCAAATTGCCTCCGTACCTTCGGAAGAAGGAGGCCCCATGTTTGCGCAAGCAGATGTGGGGGGCACAGGCCAGGGGGTAGCGACTGTTTAGCAAAAACACAGGACTCTGCTAAGTCGGCTTCAAGACGACGTATAGGGTCTGACGCCTGCCCGGTGCCGGAAGGTTAAGAGGAGGAGTGCAAGCTCCGAATTGAAGCCCCGGTAAACGGCGGCCGTAACTATAACGGTCCTAAGGTAGCGAAATTCCTTGTCGGGTAAGTTCCGACCTGCACGAATGGCGTAACGACTTCCCCACTGTCTCCAGGATATGCTCAGCGAAATTGAATTCTCCGTGAAGATGCGGAGTACCCGCGGTTAGACGGAAAGACCCCGTGCACCTTTACTGCAGCTTCAGAGTGGCATTGGAAAATTATTGTGTAGCATAGGTGGGAGGCTTTGAAACATCGGCGCCAGCTGGTGTGGAGCCATAGGTGAAATACCACCCTGTGATTTTTTAATGTCTAACCTCGTACCGTTATCCGGTACAGGGACCCTCTGTGGCGGGTAGTTTGACTGGGGCGGTCGCCTCCTAAAGAGTAACGGAGGCGCGCGATGGTAGGCTCAGGCCGGTTGGAAACCGGCTGCAAGAGTGCAATGGCATAAGCCTGCCTGACTGCGAGATTGACGAATCGAGCAGAGACGAAAGTCGGTCATAGTGATCCGGTGGTCCCTCGTGGAAGGGCCATCGCTCAACGGATAAAAGGTACGCCGGGGATAACAGGCTGATGATTCCCAAGAGCTCATATCGACGGAATCGTTTGGCACCTCGATGTCGGCTCATCACATCCTGGGGCTGGAGCAGGTCCCAAGGGTTTGGCTGTTCGCCAATTAAAGTGGTACGTGAGCTGGGTTCAGAACGTCGCGAGACAGTTTGGTCCCTATCTGCCGTGGGCGTCGATACTTGAGAGGAGTTGCCCCTAGTACGAGAGGACCGGGGTGAACATGCCTCTGGTGTACCTGTCGTGGCGCCAGCCGCGCAGCAGGGTAGCTATGCATGGACGGGATAACCGCTGAAAGCATCTAAGCGGGAAGCCTCCCTCAAGATTAGGTATCTTCGAGTCGTGATAGACCATCACGTTGATAGGCCGGGTGTAGAAGTACGGTAACGTATGGAGCTAACCGGTCCTAATAACTCTGTTCATGCTTGATGAATCCCACCATCAATGACAGCCCTGTAAAGGGATGTCCGGTGGACGATAAAGCCAGCCAGACACATAAACTTGCACGGAATATCCTTCGCCACGCTCAAAATGAGCGGTCGATCGAAGAACATCGATTACAGAAACGCGCCAGCTCCATTGCTTGGTGACCATAGCGTCAGTGCCCCACCCGATCCCATCTCGAACTCGGCCGTGAAACCTGACAGCGCCGATGGTACTAACGCTCAAGCGTTGGAAGAGTAGGACGTCGCCAGGCATTGAAGCCGGCGCGCTTCAAAAAACCCATTCTCAATGATCAAGGGCGTAAAGCCCTCAAGAGGGCCCTAGCGGCCCTCTTCGCGTTCCTAACGAACGCAAAACATCGGTGACGCGGGGTGGAGCAGCCCGGTAGCTCGTCAGGCTCATAACCTGAAGGTCGTAGGTTCAAATCCTACCCCCGCAACCAGATGAAGAACTTACGCGGCCGCCCTTCAGGGCGGCGTTGTCGTTTAAGGCCCACGCCGCCAAATCTGCCACGTTCGCAATGACTTCTGCTTCCGGACCATTGGCTGCGTCAGGGTAGATCGTGACGCTCTCGATCAGATTATCCATCAATTCTGACGCCTCGGTCCGCACGGCCTCATCGCTCAGCGTCTCCCGCAGGGCTGACACCTTCTGCGCAAATTGGCGCACGAGTTCCAGATGTGGAAAGACCTGTGCCGCTGGGCGCGAAGGCGTTGCATGCGCGAGACGGGCTTCGATGTTTGCCTTTTCCGTTTCACGCTCTGAAAGCATCCTGGCGAGCGTGGAACTGAT
>NZ_JALHLG010000019.1 GCF_022832375.1 Novosphingobium beihaiense | reverse complement strand
CGCGCCGCGCACCTGCTCGCGGACGCGGGAATGGCGCCGGGGCGCGGCAGGCGGCAAGGCCGGTGCGGGCTCGGCTTCGGCAGCGCCTCCCTCTTCCGGTTCGAGCGCCTCGATCAGCGCGGTGTCGGTCATAAGGCGGCGCATGCGGGCGAAGGCCTGCGCATGCTCGGGCGATTCCTCCAGCCATGCCGACAGGGTGCGCCGTTCGGCTTCGTTCAGTTCGCCGAGGCGGTCGGCCCAGTCGGCGGCGGTTTCGAGCATATCGGCCCGGTACTTATCCATTGTCTCTGATTCCCACTCGGGCCGGGCCCAGATCGTCGCCCAGCGACGCGGTCAGGTCGGCCATCGCGCGCACGAGGTGCTTTTTCACCGCCTCGACGCTCAAGTTCAGGTCATGCGCGATCTCCTGGCGCGATTTGCCGTCGATATGCCGCATCCGGAACACCGTGCGCCGCTGCGGCGTCAACCGCGCCAGCGCCGCTTCGAACCGGGCAAGGCGCTGGCGGTAATCGAGCACTTCGTCGGCCAGCGGCAGATCGCAGACCAGCTCCGGCCCGTCCAGTTCGGTTTCCCGCGCGGCCTTGCGGGCCCCCGAGACGATCACCGAATCGGCCACCCGGAAGGCATAGGCCAGCGGCTGATCGATCACCTGCCGCCGCTCCTGCTCCATCACTCTTACCAGCGTTTCCTGCACCACGTCCTCCACCTGATCGGGATCGCGCATGCGCTTGCGGACGTAACTCTTGAGCCGGGCGATCCCGGCGGAGAGCTGGGCAGTGGCACTGCTCATGTACATGTTCGGCATCCCGATCGTGAGGACGTCCGGCCCGGCCATCCCAAGCGCATCCGGATAAGAGGCGCGAAAGGGGCCTGCGGGGACAGGAAGAGAAGCAAAAAAAGCGGCGGCAACAACGGCATGGTCAAAACCGCAGCCGCATCCCGGCCGAGAACACGCGCCCGCTGCGGGTTTTCGCCAGCAACCGGCGCTCTGCACGGCCGGTGTACTGGATAATCGGGGCATCGGTGAGATTGCGCCCTTCGAACACCGCCTGAAGACGTTCGCCCAGGCTGAAATGCGCCGCGAAATCGAGCGTCACGCTGCTCTTGATCCACTGCCCGAGATTGCCGTTATTGCCGACGCCAGAACGGTAAGTTCCCCGGTATGCCGTGGCGAGGCGGGCATCCCATCCCTTGCCGCTGTAATAGACGGTGGCATTGCCCGACCAGCGCGAGAGGTCGATCAGCGGCAGGTCGATGCTCTCGCCGCTGTACGTAACCCCGCTGTCTCCCGAAACGAACGTGAGATTGGCCTGTACGCCCAGCCGGTCGAACGGAGCGGGCAGAAATACCAGATCCTGCTGAACGGCGCCCTCGATGCCGAAGATCGTCGCCCCCGCCCCGTTCACCGGGCGGATGACGTTGTAGAGGATCATCCCGTCCTGCCCGGGATAGAGGAACGCCAGCGGATAGCCGGTATCGGCATAGGCCATGACGCTGGTTTCGGACGTGATGAACGAATCGAGATGCTTGTAGAATAGGCCAAGCGAGACATAGCCATCCCGCCCGGTATAGCGCTCCAGCGAGAGATCGAGCGCATCCGCCGTGAAGGGGCGCAGCGCGGGGTTGCCGGTGGTGATCGTGCCGCCGAACGGGGTGGCGTTCACTTCGGCGGCAGTGCGCAAGTCGGCGACATCCGGCTGACTGACGTTGCGGCTCGCCGCCAGACGCAGCAGCAAGTCGCGCTGCAATTCCAGACGCGCCTCGAACGAGGGCAGCAGCGCATGGTTCGAACTGCTGCGGCTGACAGTGATCTGGCTGAGATCGTCGCTGGCCTTGCCGGTCGAGCGGATCCAGGCCTGCTGATATTGCAGCCCCAGTTCGGCCTGCACCGGCAGCGCCCCGATCGTGCCATCGAACGCTGCGAGCGCGAAGGCGGACCATGTCCGCTCGGAGATACGGTAATCGCCGCCCGGGATATCGTCTGCGCTGGTGAGGCCGCGGTTCTGGCCGGTCGCGGCGAATGTCCGGCCGACATCGCCCACAATGTACGGTGCCAGCGAGGGGCCGTCGAACAGGGCGGCCACTGCCGCCGGGGCCATGGGATCGCCCTCGTAATCAACGCGGGCGCGCCGTTCGTAGCCATCGTTGCCGAAGAAGCGGTAGGCGCTGCCCGCAAGCAGTTCGAGACCGTGCGCCACCCGGTGCCGCAACTCGACGCGCGCCGTCGCATTCTCGTTAAGGATCGAATCCTCGCGCGTGTCGGCCCGCATCAGGTGCCAGTTCGCCGGATCGCCGATGGCAAACCCATAGGTGTTGCGCGGATGCGGCCCGGTGGCGGTGGAACCGAACGTCTGCCCGGCGGATTCCAGAAAGACCTTGTCGAACACCGGCTCCTTGAAATCCGAACGGGCATAGCCCGCGCGCGCGGTAACGGCCGTGGCCGCGCCCAGCGGGTAGGCCAGCGAAAGCACGGCCTGATCGAAATCGGTGTGATCCTCGGTCCGCTTGTGCTCGGTGCGTAAGTCCACGCCGGTCAGGCTTGCGCTTGCCAGCGTATCGTCCACGATCGCTGCGGACTGCAGCACTTGCGTGCCGGTGACATCGCCGGTGAGACCATGGGTGCCTGCGGCGGCCAGCGAATATTCGTCGCGGTGGTTGGCCAGCCGGGCATGGACGAGATCGAGCGTCAGTTCGAAGCCGCTATCCGTCCGGTGCTGGATCGAGGCGGCCATGTTCAGCCGTTCGAACCGGTTGGTCCAGGTCGAATACGTCTGCGCGCGCGCCATATAGACCGGATCGCCCTCTCCCATGAGGCGCGCGCGGTCCGCATCGCTGACGCTGGGCCCGATATTGGCCGCGCCGAAGACGGCGGGAACCCAGTCCCAGTTGCGATAGCCGTATTCGGTAACACGGTTGCGGCTGTAGGAGACCGCCGCCAGAACGCCCCATTGCGCCCCGCGGCGGGAGAGTTCGGCGGTTACTTGCGGCGTCACGCCCCGGCTGTTGCCGCGCGTGCGGGCCTGCACTTCCACCAGCGCCACGTTTCCCGGCTGATCGAACGGACGCATGATATCGAGCGCCACGGTGCCGCCCACCCCTCCGGCATCGCGGTCCGCCATCCAGGTCTTGCGCACTTCGACTTGCGAGAACAGGCCCGCGTCGAACACCGAATAGTCGAACCGCCGCTGCCGCGCCGCCGAGCCCCGGTTGTCGAACCCCGAGGCCGTCGTCGCCAGCGCTTCCATGCCGTTGAGCGTGGTGCGGGTAAACAGCGGCCCCAGCCCGCGCAACGAGACCTGGCGCCCCTCGCCATTGTCGCGGCTGACGGCAACGCCGGGCAGCCGCTGCAACGCATCGGCGGCATTGTGATCGGGAAAGGCGGCGATGTCCTCCGCCCGGGTCACTTCGACGATCGTGCGTGCCGCGCGTTTCGCGGCAGCGGCCTGCCGCAAGCTTTCGCGGTAGCCGGTAACGATAACCGGCGGGCCATGCGTTTCGGGCGGCGGCAGCGGGACGGGGATCGGCCGGGGCGCCACCGGTTCCGCCGCTGGTGCAGGCGAAACCACGAAACCGCCCGCCACCCGGGTGACGCGCACCGGCAGCCCCTGGGTCATCGCAGCCAACGCTTCAGCCACGGTGCAACGGCATTGAAAACTGTGCGCAATCCGCAGTTCGGGCCCGATCGAAGTGACGATCTGGACATCGGCCTGCCGGGACATCTCCCGCAGCGCGCGGGTCAGACGGCCCGCTGGAATACGAAAAGACTTCGCGGGTTCGGCTGCGCCTTGCGCGCGGACAGGCTCTGCCGCCAGCGGCACCGCCAGGGCAAGACACGTGCAGACAACAACAATACGACCCCGGCCGCGCAAATACACAAGAGCGCCCTCCGGCGCGGGCAGCTAACAGTCCTGCGTGACAAGGATGTGACTGAGCGGAAAAGGAACAGGGGGCACGGGGGAAAGTCCCCCTGTTCCTAGCCATCATGCTTCGATCAGAATTCGAAGCGGACGCCGCCGAGGATCGTCGTCCCCGAACGGGTGTTGACGTAGAGACGCTTGGTGCTGTCCGAGTACTGCTTCTCGTGCTGGTTGGTGAGGTTCACCGCATCCAGCGTGATCTGCACATGATCGGTCAGCTTGTAGTGGGCTGACATGTCGACATAGATCGTCGGCGCATAGCCCGAGAGATCCTGATCCTGGCCGCCGCCGCTGGTGATCGGCGCCGCGCTGTAGACGTAGCCGCTGCGGTAATTGGCCGAGACGCGCATGTCGAACTTCGCGTCCTCATAGTAGAGCGTGGCATTGCCGTTGTACTTGCTCAGGCCTTCCAGCGTGGTGTTGGTGCCGCCGCTGTAGATCGTCGAATAATCGAACTTCGAATCGACGTAGGTGAAATTCAGCGCGGTGCCGAAGTGATCGAACGGTGCGGGCAGGAAGGTGAAGTCCGTCTGCGCCGAAAGCTCGATGCCGAACAAGTCGGTCTTGCCCAGATTGACCGGGCGCGAGAACGACGTCACCGTGGTGTCAGCGGTCAAGCCCGGCAACAGATTGGTGGGCAGGCCGGTCGCGCTGTACGGCACATCTTCGTCGGTCTTGGTGGTAATGAAGCCATCCAGCGTCTTGTAGAACACGGCAGCCGCCACCGAACCAACCTTGCCGAAATAGTATTCGAGCGACAGGTCGAGATCGGTCGACTTGTACGGGCGCAGCTGCGGATTGCCCACGGACACGCTGTATTCGCCAAGCTCTTCCGAAACACTGCCGTTCACCGCCAGCGCGCCCAGCGACGGGCGATTGATGTTGCGCGCCGCCGATGCGCGCAGCAACAGATCCGGGTTCAGCTCGAACACGAAGTTCGCGGCGGGCAGGATACCGTCGTAATGGCCGTCGACGGTGACCGCGCCGACATTGGCGATACCCGTCGAGGTCACGTCGGTGCTGTAGTAGCGCGCACCGATGTTGCCGCGGAACCCGATCGAACCCAGATCGTGGTTCCAGCTGTACTGGACAAACCCGGCGGCGGTCCGCTCTTCCACGGCAAAGACATTCTGCGGATCACTGAGGTTCGCGGCGCGGCTTACACCCAGCTGCGAAAGCGCCTTGTCGTAATCGGCGACGACCCAGTCCTGGCCGGGGAAGCCAGTGTAGGTCTTGGTATAGCCGGAGATGTCGTCGCTGACCGAACCGTCCTGGAAGCTGCTGCGCAGGACATTGTCCGCCTTTTGCGAATAGCCGCTGTTCTTGAACCGGCGCCATTCACCGCCAAAGCTCAGCGTATCATCCGGCGTGAACGCATAGTCGAACTTGCCTTTGACGTTGTCGAACGCACTGTCCTGATAGTTCGCCGACATGTCGATTTCGTGCGCATGGTAATTGGCCGGATCGCCGGTTTCCCAGGCATAAGTATTGACCAGCGAATACGTGCCGCCGCGATAGTCTGAAACGACATCGCCGAAGGCCTCGGTATAGAACTTGTCGCTGAGCGGCATATCGTAGCTGGAGCGCTCGATACCGCCGAGAACCGTCAGTTTCAGCTTGTCAGTCAGATCGGCATCGCCGTTGAAAACGACCTGCTTGAAGGTGTTCTTGGTGTGCTGGATGCGCGTTTCAGTCGCCGTGTTGCCGCCCGACACATCGAGGTACGTCACCTCGTTCTGGTCGTTCCATTCGATCGCGTTGATCGTCGAGTTGGGATAAGTCACACCGGCATGGGTGGTACCGCCGCCCAGCCAGGTCGAACCGAATGAGGCGCGTGAAGCGAGGTGGGTCTCGAAACGATCGGCCTTGAACTGGCCGTAGAGACCGTCGAGCGTGAGGTGGACGGTCTCGGCCGGGTTCCACTGGATCGAGGCGGTCAGGCCGAAGCGGTCCTGCGTGCTGTCCCAGACCGAATAGCGATTGCCGCGCGGGAAGCGCAGGCCGCCCGCATTGATGGCGTCCTGTTCCGCCTGCGACAGGTTCGAAATGTCGCTGCCATAGGAACCGCCGCTGCCCTCTACGGGGTCATAGGGCTCATTCAGGCGCCAGCGGTAGGTATCGACGCCCTCCTCGCGCGTCTTGCGGTGGCTGTAAGCGGCCGAGATCAGGATGCCGAAATCGCCCCAGTTCTGGGAGACAAGGCCGGTCAGGCGCGGCTGGAAATCCTTGGTGAGCGTGTTAGTGCCGCCCTGCGCGGAAACCGCGACCTTGGTGCCCGAATAATCGAACGGGCGCGCGGTGTAGAGACCCACGGTGCCAGCGAGACCACCTTCGGTCTGATCGGCCGAATAGCTCTTCTGCACGTCCACGCGGTTGAACAGTTCGGCGGCGAAGATGTTGAAGTCGAACGCGCGGTCGCGCGAGTTCTGGCCGCGGCTGTCCTGCGGCGAGTCGACATTGCCCAGCACTTCCATGCCGTTGAGCTGGACGCGGGTGAAGTCCGGCCCCAGCCCGCGCAGGCTGATGCGGCGGCCTTCACCGGCCTCGCGGTTGATCGCGACGCCCGGCAGACGCTGCAGCGCTTCGGCGAGGTTCAGATCAGGGAAAGCGGCGATGTCGGAAGCGACGATCGAATCCTGGATGATCGTGGCATTGCGCTTCACATCGCGCGCCTGCTCCAGGCTGGCGCGGTAGCCGGTGACGACGATCGCGCCTTCCGGCATGTCCACGGTCCTGGCGGAATCCGTCTGGGCCAGTGCGGGCTGCGCCGCGAAAGCCATGGCAGTGGTTACCAGCCAGAGGCTGCGCTTGGTCAACATGATTGCTTCCCTCATTCTTGCATCATTCACGATTGCTTCGGCCCGCAAGAGGAGCGCGAACGGTCGTGAAGAGAGGGATGTTGCCAAGACGGGGACAAAGAATTTTGTGAAAGTTCAAAGACAATTCATGACATTTTTATGAATTGATATTTCTAAAAAGAAAAAACACCACCTTATTAAGAACAAATTTCATATATTCATGGCTTTTGACTTCCCAGGTCAATTCCCAGAGAGGCACCGCCCTTGACGTCACCGCCATACTTCCCGTTGGGGAATGAAATGGCGCGCCTGATAGCAGCAGCTCCGAACCCACAGGGTTCGCAAGGCCGACCGGCCGCCCGGCGTTTGAGGGAAAAGAAGAAATGGCGCGCCCGGCAGGGTTCGAACCTGCGACCCCAAGCTTAGAAGGCTCGTGCTCTATCCAGCTGAGCTACGGGCGCGCGCGGCGCCTCCCATAGCGTGCTTCTTGCCCCGCGCAAACCGGGAGTGGATCACAACTTGTGCTTTGCGGCAAAGCCAAGCCGGGTTACGCAAGGGGCCCATGAGCGATCAGCCCCTTTCCCGCATCCACGGCCAGTCCGGCGCCCGGCGCCATTTCCGCTATTTCGACTATGTCATGGCCGCCTTCGTGGTGATCCTGCTGCTGTCAAACCTGATCGGCGCGGCCAAGCAGGCGCAGATGGAACTGCCGGTGCTGGGCATGGTCAATTTCGGGGCGGGCGTGCTGTTCTTCCCGATTTCCTACATCATCGGCGACGTGCTGACCGAGGTCTACGGCTATGCCAATGCCCGCCGCTGCATCTGGGCGGGCTTCTTCGCACTGCTGTTCATGGTGGTGATGAGCCTTGTGGTGGTGAACATTCCCGCCAATCCCGAATGGGCACTCGCCTCGGCCACCTACACCATCGGCGGGCAGCAGGTAACGGCGCCCAATCAAGCCGCCTACTATGCGATTTTCGGGCAGACGCCGCGCATCGTCTTCGCCTCGCTGGTGGCGTTCTGGGCGGGCGAGTTCGTCAATTCCTTCGTGCTGGCACGGATGAAAGTGATGACGCAGGGCAAGTACTTGTGGACCCGCACCATCGGCTCCACCATTTTCGGCGAAGGCGTGGACAGTGCGCTGTTCTATCCACTGGCGTTCCTGGGCGTGCCAGGCTTCACGCTGCATACGGTGCTGATGCTCTCGCTGACGCAGTGGATCATCAAGACTTTGTGGGAAGTGGTGCTCACCCCCGTGACCTACATGGTCGTCGGCTTCCTCAAGCGGCGCGAGGGTGTGGATGTCTATGACGACGACATCGACTTCTCCCCCTTCGCCAAGACACGCGCGGTGTGAGAGGCCAGTGGCATTGACGCGGCGGAGCGGCTAGCACCCGCCACCCATGCTCGACCGTATTCTCCTGTCCCGTTTCCGCAACCACGCCGATACCGCGGTGGAAGGCACGGCGCAGTTCAACCTGCTTGTGGGCGAAAACGGCGCGGGCAAGACCAATGTCCTCGAAGCGATCAGCCTGCTGGCCCCGGGCCGGGGGCTGCGCCGCGCGGCTCTGGCGGACATGCCGGGGCAGGGTTTCGACGGCGGCTTTGCCATCAGTGCCGCGCTGACTGCGCCCGGCGGCGATCCGGTGCGGCTGGGCACCGGCGTGAGCCCCGATCGGCCCGGACGGCGGCTGGTGCAGATCAATGGCGCGGAGGCTCCGGCGGTGCGTCTGGCCGAGTGGCTTTCCATCGGCTGGCTGACCCCGGCAATGGACCGCCTGTTCATGGACAGCGCCGGAGGGCGCCGCCGCTTCATCGACCGGCTGGTGCTGGCGGTGCGGCCCGATCATGCCAGCCACGCCGCGCGCCTCGAAAACGCGCTGCGCGAACGCAACCGCCTGCTTTCGGATGAACGCACGCCCGATCCGCACTGGCTCGATGCCATAGAGATGCAGCTTGCCGAGGCCGGGGCCGCTGTCGCCAGTGCCCGGGCCGGGCTGATCGCGCGGCTGGACGGTCTGCTGGCCGAATTGCCGGATTCGCCGTTCGCCCGGCCCTCGCTCGCCTATCGGCCAGGCGGGCCGGTGCAGGCCGATGCCCTCGCCATTGCCCTCCACGAAAGCCGCCCGCGCGACCGGGCCGCGCAGCGCACGCTCACCGGTCCGCATCGCGACGAACTGGCCGTCACCATGGCCGGCAAGGACCAGCCCGCCGCCGAATGCTCAACCGGCGAGCAGAAGGCGATGCTGATCGCGATCACGCTCGCCCATTCGCAGCTTCTGGAAAGCGGCGGCGAGACGCGCCCGCGCCTGCTGCTGCTGGACGAAGTGGCTGCGCACATCGATCCGGTGCGCCGCGAAGCCCTGTTTGCCCGCCTGCGCGCCGGTTCCGCGCAAGTGTGGCTGACGGGAACGGAGACTGCGCCGTTCGAGGCGATCATGGGCGAAGCCGCCGTGTGGGAAGTGCGCGGAGGGACGGTCCGGCCCTTGTCCTCCCCGGTCCGGGGAGGTGGCAGCCCGCAGGGCTGACAGAGGGGATTCGCATCCTCACACAACGCTGCTGTGGGGCGAAACTCCCCTCCACCACGCTTCGCGTGGTCCCCCTCCCCGTCCCGGGGAGGACAGGCTGCTCTTTAGGGCATTTTCTCCTTCGGCAGGGCGTTCGCCACATCGTCCACCGTCGCCGAAACGATGGCATCCACCCCGATCGCGGTGGGATGCACGTGGTCCGGCTGCATCAGGTCCGGCTTGTCGATCACCGGCTGCAGGAAGAACGGCACCAGCACCGCGCCATATTTCTGCGCAAGCTGCGGGTAGATGGGATTGAACTTGTCCGCATAGTCCTTGCCCAGATTGGGCGCGGCCAGCATGCCCAGGAGCACCACCTTGATGTGTTGATCCGTCAGCTTTTTGAGGATCGCATCGAGATTCTTGCGTGTCTGTCCGGGCGGGAGGCCGCGCAGCATGTCGTTGCCGCCCAGACTGATGACCGCCAGTTCAGGCTTGTCCGTCTGGCTCTTGAGCGTGAAGTCCAGCCGCTCCAGCCCCGCCGCCGTAGTATCGCCGGAAACGCCCGCATTGGCGATCCGCGCATTGACGCCGCGCGCGCGCAAGGCTTTCTCCAGCCGCGCGGGATAGGATTCCCCGTCCTTCAACCCATAACCCGCCAGCAGAGAATCACCGAAAGCCAGGATCGGGCGCTCGGGTCCCATCACCGGGATAGCAAGCGGCGCATCGAGCGCGGCCTGGCTTGGCTCGGGCGCGGGCGGCGCGCCCTTGTCACAGGCGGTGAGCGCCAGGGCTGGAAGCGCCAGAAAGGCAAAGCGTAAGAAGCGCAAGGGAATCTCCTTGTAGAGGCGCCGTGTGCTATCCCATATGGAGCAGGTGACACGACCTTCCCAGCCCTCGCACGCACAGTCTCCCGAACCTGCCGTCCTTGCCCGGGACTTGCGCCTGACGCTGGGCAGCGGCGGCAGTGCTGTCGAAATCCTCAAAGGTATCGATCTGACCGTGCCGCAAGGCCAGACGCTGGCGCTGCTCGGCCCTTCGGGTTCGGGCAAGAGTTCGCTGATGTCGGTGCTGTCCGGGCTGGAGCGCGCGACATCGGGCACGCTGTCCGTCGCCGGGCAGGATTTCGCGGGGATGGACGAAGACGCCCTGGCCCGCGCCCGGCGCGGCCGCATCGGCGTCGTGCTGCAAGCCTTTCACCTGCTGCCGACGATGACCGCGCTCGAAAACGTGGCGACGCCGCTGGAACTGGCCGGGATGGCGCAAGCGCGCGGACGGGCCGAGGCGGAACTGGCCGCCGTCGGGCTGGGGCACCGCCTGACGCACTATCCCTCGCAGCTTTCGGGCGGCGAGCAGCAGCGCGTGGCGATTGCCCGCGCACTGGCGGCGCGCCCCTCGCTGGTCTTCGCCGACGAGCCGACCGGCAATCTCGATGCGAAGACCGGGGCGGCCATTGTCGAGTTGCTCTTCGCCCGCCGCGCGGAAGCAGGCGCGACCTTGCTGATCATCACCCATGACGAACATCTCGCGCGTCAGTGCGAACGTGTGGTGACGCTGGCGGACGGCCGGATTGAGAGTGACAGCTGTGGGGCTTGACCTCCACAAACCGTTCGTGTCGAGCGAAGTCGAGACACCTTGGCGCTGGGATGGCGTGTCTCGACTTCGCTCGACACGAACGGAGAAATTCGCGTGAGTTCCCTCCCTTGGCGCACCGCATGGACCATTGCCCGGCGCGATTTGTCCGCACGGTTCCGGGGGCTGCGGCTGCTGCTGGTCTGCCTGTTCCTCGGTGTGGGCGCGATTGCCGCTATCGGCACGCTGACCGGCTCCATCGAGCGCGAACTCGGCACGCGCGGGCGGCAGATTCTGGGCGGCGATATCGAATTGCGCGTCTGGCAGCGTGGGCTCACCGATGCGGAGCTGGCGATGCTGCGGCCACTGGGCGAAGTCTCCCCGGGGCTGCGGATGCAGGCGATCGCCAGCAAGGGCGATCTTACCGCACCGGTCGCGCTCAAAGCCGTGGCCGGGGACTGGCCGCTCTACGGCAGGCTGGAACTGACCGATGGCCGCAGAGTGGGCGCTCCCCCGGAAGGCATGGCGTGGATCGCGCAAGGCACGGCCGCGCGGCTGGGCATCAAGGCCGGAGACACGCTGAAAATCGGCGGACAGACCGTGACGGCCGGGGGCCTGATCAAGACCGATCCCGAACAACTGGGTGAAGGCTTTGCCCTGGGCGATACCGCCATTGTCCCGCTTGATCTGCCCCGGCGTGCCGGACTGACGGCACCGGGCGCGATGTACCGCAGCGCGGTGCGGGTGAAGTTCAAAGGCAATGCCGATCCGGATGCGGTGGCGAAGAAACTGGAAGCGCGGTTTCCCGATGCCGGTTTCCGTATCCGTACCCGCAACAAGGCAGCGCCTTCCACCGAACGGTTCGTCAGCCGCATGGGCGAATTCCTGGTGCTGGTGGGGCTGGCCGCACTGGTTATCGCCGGGATCGGCATTGGCGGCGGCGTATCCTCCTATCTGGAAGCGCGGCGCAATTCGATCGCCACATTGAAAGTGCTGGGCGCGGCGAGCGGCGACATCGCGCGGATATACCTGCTGCAAGTGGGTACGGCGGCGCTGGCGGGTAGCCTTGCCGGCCTGCTGGCGGGCGTTCTGGTGACGCCGCTGCTGGCCGGAGCGCTGGGCTCGCTGCTGCCCGTGAGCACCGGCTTTACCGTTTCCCCCGCCGCACTGGCCACGGCCGCAGCTTACGGACTGCTGGTGGCCCTGGTCTTTGCTGCACCGCCCCTTGTCCGCGCCCGCAGCTTCCCGGCCATGGCGCTGATGCGCGCGCGGGTGGCGCCGCTGGCGGCAAATCGCAAGGCGCTGGCCCTGCCGGTCGGGCTGGGGCTCGCGGCGATAGCCGCGCTCGCTTTCGCCAACGCCGCGCAGCCACTGGTGACGGCGGGCTTTCTGGCAGGCGCCGCCGCGATGCTGGCTTTGCTGGCACTGGTGGGCTGGTCCATCCGCAAGCTGGCCGCCCGCCTGCCGCGCCCGGCCGATCCGATGCTCCGCGCCGGGCTGGCCAACCTCCACCGCCCCGGCGCGCAGACCGGCGCGCTGGTGACGGCGCTGGGCTTCGGCCTCTCCGCCTTCGTGCTGATTGCGGCCGTGCAGACCAGCCTCGACGCCAATATCCGCAAGACCGTGCCTGCCCGCGCGCCCGATTTCTTCGTGCTCGACGTGCCGCAGGACGGCGCCGCGCAGTTCCGCACCATGGTCGAACAGACGGTGCCGGGGGCAGTCACGAAAATCGTGCCCAACATGCGCGGCAAGATCCTCGCCTATGGCCCGAAGGGCCACATGACCCGCGTGGCCAGTCTGGGCGATAACATTCCCGAAGGCGCCTGGGCCCTGCGCGGAGAGCGCGGGCTCACGTATTCAGTGGGCGTGCCCGAAGGCAGCACGGTCATATCCGGCCAGTGGTGGCCCGCGATATACCGGGGCGAACCGCTGGTTTCGCTCGACGAGAAATTCGCCGATGCGGTGGGCCTGAAAGTGGGCGATTACATTACCGTGGGCGTGCTGGGCGTGGAGCGCACCGCTCGGATCGCGGCGCTGCGCCGGATCGACTGGGACACGATGGGCTTCAACTTCGTGCTGGTCTTCTCACCCAATGCTCTGGCCGATGCCCCGCACCATCTGGCCGCCACCATCGAAGTGCCGCCGGGCACGCCCACGGCAGGTCTGCTGCCAAAACTGGCGCGCGCCTTCCCTTCCAGCTCGGTGATCGAGACGGGCAGTCTGCTGCGCGATGCCCGCGCACTTCTGGACCAGATGTCGGTGGCGATCCTGGCAGCGGCCTCCGTGGCGGTGCTGGCCGGACTTGCCGTGCTGCTGGGCGCCATCGCCGCGG
>NZ_JALHLG010000018.1 GCF_022832375.1 Novosphingobium beihaiense | reverse complement strand
GGCAGGTCTGCTGCCAAAACTGGCGCGCGCCTTCCCTTCCAGCTCGGTGATCGAGACGGGCAGTCTGCTGCGCGATGCCCGCGCACTTCTGGACCAGATGTCGGTGGCGATCCTGGCAGCGGCCTCCGTGGCGGTGCTGGCCGGACTTGCCGTGCTGCTGGGCGCCATCGCCGCGGCCCGCGCCAGCCGCACTTACGACAACGTGATCCTGCGCGTGCTGGGGGCCAGCCGGCGGCAATTGCTGGCGCTGCAGATCGCCGAATACGGCCTGCTGGCGCTCGTGCTTGCCGTGATCGCTCTTGCGACCGGCAGTGCCCTTGCCTGGGCGGTGGTGGTCAAGCTGTTCGAATTCGACTGGCTGCCGGACTGGCCGCGCGTGCTGGCCGTGCTGGGCGCGGGCGTCGTGCTGGTGCTGGCCTTCGCGCTGGGCGGTTCGCTGCCGCTATTGCGGGCGAAACCGGCCCAGGCGCTCAGGGAATTGTGATCAGGCGAACACGTCCTCATGCTGGACGACCGAACGCGGATCGCGGGTCTTCCATACCAGCGTTCCGGCGATGAGGTCATGCAGGCCCTGCTTGCGTTCGGTGAAGGCCACCATGATGTAGCCGATGAACAGGATCAGGCCAGACAGGATCTTGGCGAAATAACGGCCTGTGGCGCGCGCGAAACTGAGGCGTTTGCCGTTCTGATCCGTCACCACCAGGCCCACGGCCAGCTTGCCGACGGTCGCTTGCAGCGACGAACTTTCCATCAGGGCAAAATAGAGCCAGTTGCCAATGAGCGAGATGGCCATCATGACCAGCCCCATGCTCATGGCTGCCGCCATTTGGGCCTGTTCGCCGGCCAGACTGCTGAACATGGCGCCCATGCCCAGGATCATCATCAGAACGGTTGACGCGATGTAGAGAATGACAAAGTCGATGAGATAAGCGAGCACGCGCCACCAGAAACCGCCGTAAGGCTGCATGATATTCCCCTGTTCATGCACGGTGCGAAAATGCGCACCACTAAGTATTCGAATATTATAGAGAATACGATCCGCAGCGCAAACCGCAAGCGCTGTGCGATCCTATAGGAATCCGTTTCGAACCGGCCCTCAAATGAATATCTGCGAACCCGCCGGGTCCTTGGGGTCTTCCCCGAAACGGTTCGCCCCCGGAGTCCCCGGCAGGAACATAATCACCAGATAGCAGATGCTCGCGATCCAGCCGAATACCGGAACCACACCCAGCACCACGAAACCCAGACACCACCAGCCGCTCATGTCCCGGTCATGCAGACGGCGCACGTTCACGGCTATGCTGGGAACCAGTGTGGCCAGGCTGTAGATGCCCAGAATCGCGAAGAAGGCAATGGCCGCGATACCGAGCCTGCCCCCGAATTCCGCCCGCTGAAGCAGCACGCGGTGGGAAAAGCCGGTCGAAAAGGCCAGGCTGGCCAGCACCGCCATCACGACGACGTTCAACACCGCGAAAGACCAGAATTCCATGCGCCGGGACCGCCCCTGGAAGTCGGCATAGCGGTAGAACGGCAATATCATGTGTTCGAGCATGACCGGCGCCCGTCCTTTCCCGCCCGCGGACAACTTCACGGTTTGGCTAACCGCTTTACATCCAGCGGGCAAGAAAAAGGGGCACGCAGCCCCCCGGCAGCGTACCCCTTGTGCAGTATGCGTTCCCCGGCGCTTCTCCTGCCGCCGAAGTTCGCAGTCACACTCCGCCGTTAGAAGCGGTAGCGCGCCGCCACGCCATATGTGCGCGGCTGGTTCGGATAGCCCGAAATCGAGCCCGGCTGCGCCGGACTGTCAAAAATCTGGAGGATCGTGCGGTCGTTGAGCAGGTTGCGCCCCCAGACCGACAGTTCAATGCCGTTCGCCATCGCATATGTCAGCGAGGCATTCACATCGTTGATATCCTGCTTGAATTCGCGAGCCGCGGCCAGCGCCGCGCTGACATCGGCGATATTGCCGGACGCATCGTAAGTGACGAGGCCGGGCAGCCCTTCCACCAGCTTGAACGGCATTTCATAGTGATAGTCGCCGCGCAGGATGATCCTGTCTCCATTGCCCAGCGGTTGCACATATTCCGCGCCGAACGTCACCGACAGCGGCGTGGCCCCGGCCGGGCGCGTGCCGGACAAGTCACCGAAGGCCGACAGCACGAATTTGTCGTACTTGGCATCGAGATACGTCATCGAAAGCGTCAGCGTCAGCGGATCGACAGGCTTGGCCGAACCTTCGAACTCGATCCCGAAGGCGGACTGCTTGCCCGCATTGGCGAGGAAGAAACCGGAGCCGGTAAAGATGTTCGACTGGAAGTTCTTGATGACCTGCCTGAACACCGCAACATTGGCTGACACCACGCCCCAATTGCCCTTGAGGCCGGCCTCGTAGACGGTCGAATCCTCCGGATCGGCATAGCGGCTGCCCGAGGTCAGGTTGGTCACGGCCAGTCCTTGCGCTCGCAGTTCGGCCAGGTCCGCCGGAGTCGGGCGGCTGTCTCGCGAAAGGTTGATGGAGGCCGCCTTGTAGCCGGTTGCGAAAGCGGCATAGACATTGACCGTGGGCGTCATGTCCCAAGCCACGCGCGCGGTGTAGCTGACGTTGCCGTCGCTGATCCTGCCCCCTTCGACCGCGTTGGGCACATTCATGAACGGCGGGAAATACTGCAGCGGCTTCAACCCAAGCAGCGAATTCACCGCCGGGTTCGTGGCATTGGCCGCGGCGTAAGCCAGCAGTCCCTGATAAGCCGCCGGATTGCTAGCCGCGAAGGCGCCGATGGCCGCCGGATCGGTTGGGTCCACACCCAGCCCCGCAAGCCCCTGGGCGAAGATCGCGGTCTGGCCATCCGCCACCAGATCGACCCCGGCGAACACATCGTCCGACGTGGTGTTGGTGGCGAAGCGCTTCTTGTCGTGCGTGTAGTTGATGCCCCCGGTAACGGTCAGGCCCGGAGCCACTTCGAAATCAAGCTGGCCAAACACCGACCACGCCTCGTTCTTGACGGTATAGGCTTCGGTCAGCCCCGAGCCCGGCGTGAAGAACTGCCCCACATACTGCGCCGGATTGCCTTCCAGATTGCCCAGGATCAGTTCCAGATCGCCGCTGTCGAGATGGCCGATATTGTTTGCCCCGCCCGTCAGCGACTGCACCAGAAGATCGGCATAGGTCCGCGCATCATTGCCCCAGAGCACTGCGTTGTTCTGATCGATCTTCTCATTGAAATAATAGGCGCCCAGCAACCCGTGCAGCTTCTCGCCCAGATCGAAGTTGGCGCGCAATTCCTGCGTGAAGGTCTTGATCCGCAAGTCCTGCCAGTTGCGGCCGAGCAGGTCAGCGCTGGAGAAGTCGGAATCCTGATTGGTCAACGCATCGGTGCGGCGGTAGGCCGTGATAGAGGTCAGCTTGGTGGCGCCCAGATCATAATCGATCTGCCCCGAAAAGCCCCAGTTCTTGATCTTGTTGGAGCTCTCGAAGTTGTAATAGGCAATGTTGTCGTATGCCTCGGACGGCAGGTTTACCGCCCCGCCCAGCGCGAAGATCGCCGCCGTCGGCAGCGATTGGCGCAAGTTCACGACGGCGCAGCAGTTCTCATCGATCTTGCCGTAATCGCCGATCAACCGGACTTCGAGCCCATCGTGATTGTCGAACAGCAGTTGCCCGCGCGTGAACCAGCGGTCGCGTTCGTTGGTCCGTTGGCCGGTCGCCAGATCCCGGACGATCCCGTCGCGCTTGTTGAGGCCGCCCGCAAGGCTGACCGCGATCGTATCGCTGACCGGCCCGGTGACCATGCCCTTGACGACTTTGGCATCGTAATTGCCGTAGACCGCCTCGATATTGCCGCCAAAGGTGAACTGGGGCTTCTTCGTCACAATCGAGATAACGCCGGCCGAGGCGTTCTTACCGAACAGGGTGGACTGCGGCCCGCGCAGCACTTCGATCCGCTCGACATCGGGAAAGTCGGAAATCATCGAGGCCGAGCGCGAACGGTACACGCCATCGATGAACAGCCCCACCGAAGGCTCGATCCCGGCATTGTTGGCGCCGTTGCCAAAACCGCGGATATAGAAATTGGTATTGGCGCTCGACTGCAGCTGGTTCACGCGCAGCGAAGGCACCACCGACTGCAGATCCTTCAGATCGCGTATCTGCGCGTCCTCGATCGTCTGCCCGGTGGTAACCGTCACCGCCACCGGCACGTCCTGCAGCGTCTGCTCGCGCTTGGTGGCCGTAACAATGATCTCGTCGGAGAATACGTCGTCAGCGGGCTGCGCTCCGTCCTGCGCCATCGCCTGAGGCGCCCAGGCCAACACGGCCAGCGCAGCGCCCAGCATCAGCCCATTACGCACCCTTGCGCCGCCGCCCGAACACGCGGCGGGATTTGCGGAAACACCCTTCATGGCCCCGTCCCTCTCCTGCCCGGCGGTCCGCTTTTTGCCAGCAAGGCTCGCCGATATCCTTCGTGTTCTTAGAAAATTCCCGGCCGTTGGACAATCGTGCGCAACGAAAAATTGCGGACAAATGGCACCGCTGTGACAGTCCTGCCACATTTCATTCCCTGCACGGCGGCTTGCCGGAATCGCGCGGATCGGTTAAGGGCGCGCGGATTTTGCGGTGCAGCATGCGCTTTGCACCACCCTCCTGTTTGAAAGAAAACAACCGATGTCCGCCCCGCTTCCCCTGCGCAATATCGCCATCATTGCGCACGTCGACCATGGCAAGACCACGCTTGTGGACCAGCTTTTCCGCCAGTCCGGCACCTTCCGCGACAACCAGCGCGTGGAAGAGCGCGCGATGGACTCCAACGATCTGGAAAAGGAACGCGGGATCACCATTCTGGCCAAGCCGACCTCGATCGAGTGGGAAGGCCTGCGCATCAACATCGTCGATACCCCCGGCCACGCCGACTTCGGCGCCGAAGTGGAGCGCATCCTCTCGATGGTCGATGGCGTCGTCCTGCTGGTGGACAGCTCGGAAGGCGCAATGCCGCAGACCAAGTTCGTCACCGGCAAGGCGCTGGGCCTCGGCCTCAAGCCGATCGTCGTCGTCAACAAGATCGACCGTCCCGATGGCCGCGCCGACGAAGTGCTGAACGAAGTGTTCGACCTCTTCGTCAGCCTCGATGCGAACGACGAGCAGCTCGACTTCCCGGTGCTCTACGCCTCGGGCCGCAACGGCTATGCCAGCGATGACATCAATGCCCGCGAAGGCACGCTGGAGCCGCTGTTCCAGCTCATCCGCGATCACGTCCCGGCGCCGGACCTCGATGCCGACGCGCCGTTCTCGTTCCTCGCCACCCTGCTTGACCGCGACAACTTCATGGGCCGCGTGCTGACCGGCCGCGTCCAGTCGGGCGTCCTCAAGATCAACGATCCGATCCGCGCGATGGACCGCGAAGGCAACGTGGTCGAGACCGGCCGCGCCTCCAAGCTGATGACCTTCCGCGGGCTGGACCGCGTGCCGGTGGAAGAAGCCCGCGCGGGCGACATCATCGCGCTCGCCGGCCTTGAAAAGGCCACCGTCGCCAACACCATCGCCGATCCGCAGGTTTCCGAGCCGATCCAGGCCCAGCCGATCGACCCGCCGACGCTCGCCATGCGCTTTGCCGTCAACGACAGCCCGCTCGCGGGCCGCGAGGGCGACAAGGTGACGAGCCGCCTGATCCGCGACCGCCTGATGCGCGAAGCCGAAACCAACGTCGCCATCCGCGTCACCGAGAGCGAGGACAAGGACAGCTTCGAGGTTGCCGGGCGCGGCGAACTGCAGCTCGGCGTCGTTATCGAAACGATGCGCCGCGAAGGCTTCGAACTGGGCATCTCGCGCCCGCGCGTGCTGTTCAAGACCGACGAAAACGGCGGCCGCACCGAGCCTTACGAAACCGTCGTGATCGACGTGGACGACGAGCACTCGGGCACGGTGGTTGAGAAGATGCAGCGCCGCAAGGCCGAGCTGACCGACATGCGCCCCTCGGGCGTGGGCAAGACCCGCATCACTTTCTCGGCGCCCTCGCGCGGCCTCATCGGCTACCACGGCGAGTTCCTTTCGGACACGCGCGGCACCGGCATCATGAACCGCCTGTTCGAGAAGTACGGCCCCTACAAGGGCGCGATCGAAGGCCGCCTCAACGGCGTGCTGATCTCGAACGGCACGGGCGAGGCCAATGCCTACGCGCTCAACAACCTGGAAGACCGCGGCATCCTGTTCGTGGCCCCGCAGGAAAAGCTCTACGAGGGCATGGTGATCGGCGAGAACGCCAAGCCCGATGACCTCGAAGTGAACCCGATGAAGGCCAAGCAGCTGACCAACATCCGTTCCTCGGGCAAGGACGATGCGATCCGCCTCACCCCGCCCAAGGTCATGACGCTGGAACAGGCCATCGCCTATATCGACGACGACGAGATGGTCGAAGTCACGCCGCAGTCGATCCGCCTGCGCAAGGTCCACCTCGACCCGCACGAACGCAAGCGCGCCAGCCGCAAGAAGGACGCGGCCTGATCCGGGCAGCCCCCTCCCGCGAGAGAGGGGGCCCCTGGATTGCATGGAAGAAAGGGAAGAGGCAGCCTGCGGCATGTGACTTTTGCCGGGAACCCGCCGTGTCTGCCAAATCCGATAGCCCCGCTCCGCCCGAACCCGCAGGCGCCCCTGCTCCCGGGGTGCCGCATACCCGGCTTGAGGACGCCTATGCCCTGTTCGTGGGCACCGTGCAGCTCTCGCTGGGCGTGGTTCTGCTGAAAGCCGCAGGGCTTGCCACCGGGGGCGTGGCGGGCATCTCGCTGGTGCTGAACTATCTGACCGGGCTTCCCGTCGGCCTGTTCTACGCGGCCATGACCCTGCCGATGCTGGCCGTGACGCTGCGCGCGATGAGCTGGCTGTTCATCGTCAAGACCCTGATCGTCACTTTCGGCCTTTTCGCGATGACCGCGATCGCCGCGCAGACCATCGATATCGACTGGATCAGCAAGCCTGTGGCTGCCCTGGCGGGCGGCAGCGTGATCGGCATGGGCGCGCTGGCACTGGCCCGCCACGGCGCGGGCACAGGCGGCTCGGGGGCCATCGTGCTCTGGCTCTACCGCACGCGCGGCTGGAACGCGGGCCGCACGCAGATGCTCTTCGATGGCTGCGTATTGCTGTTTTCGCTCGTCGCGCTGGATGTCACCCGCGTCCTGTGGTCGCTGCTCGGTGTGATGGCGACGGGTGCCATTCTCTACGTCTGGCACCGGCCGGGGCGGTACACCGGGTACTAGCAGCGCGGACAAATCCGAGCCCGGGCTGCCGCGGCCGCTTTTCAAGATTCTTGTCCGGAACCAGCCTTTTCGAATACGCCGACATTGCGGACGTTTATCTAGTTATGGAAAATCGGCATGTGAGTGCTATGCGAACTTCCCTCAGCTTGGCCACTTTATCGCTTTTAACTTCGGCCTGCTTGGCGCTGGTTCATTTGCAACGCTGCAGGCAAGAAGTACCCCAGTTATCATGGCGAACTGGTTTTTCTTGATCGGCATGCAGTTGAAATATTCTCGATGGACCGAAGTTGCAGATCTTACTTTGACTCAATCGCAATTGTCGGACCGTTTGCAGAGGCTTTGTTGCGCAAATCGGTCGCAGGGCAGCAGTCGGACTTTGAGGGCATTCGGTTACACGACACGCTGCGTTTGAGGCCTTCCGAGTGCGGTGAAACGGTTGAGGATGGCTGCACGGATTTGCAGTTCGGCGACCTGGCGATCGAAGTCACGTGCCATGACGCGTTCGCCCAGCAGCTTGAAGCAATGCATTTTTGTTTCGGCCAGGCTGCGCTGGTGATAACCGCTCTATCGTTTCCAGATCGCCCTGCCAAACCGTTGGCTTGAGCGAACAATTTCATTGCGGGCCGCAACGCCCGGCGTGCCCTCGGGCCAAGCTTTTGCATTACAGCGAGCGGGTATGACGGCGCAGACATCACGCGCGGCGATGGCTTCGTGACAGGCCCTGGTGTCAAAAGCGCCGTCGGCACTGACGATCGCGACGGCGTGATCGTGTGGGATCTGCTCCAGCAGTTCGGGGAGCATGGGGCATCGCCAACCCGGCTTCCGGTCACTTCGATGGCCCGGATTTCCAACGATCCGGCATCCACACCCAGGTGGACCTTTCGCCATTGACGGCGCTTGGACGGACCATGCTTGCGCCTGCACCATTCCCCGTCTCCAACGGCCTTGATACCCGTGCTGTCGATCAGCAGGCGCAACGGTCCGGGACTGGGCTGACAGGGTATCTCGACAAGCAAAGTCTTCTGCCTCCGGCTCAGGGTGTTGAAATCCGGCACCGGCCAATCAAGCCCTGCCATCTCGAGAAGGCTGGCGACCATGCCGGTGGTCTGGCGCAAGGGAAGCTTGAACACTCCCTTCAGCGTCAGGCAGGCCTGGATCGCGGCGTCCGAAAAGACAGGTTGGCGCCCGCGCTTGCCCGTCGGCGCGGACAGCCATTGCATCCCGGGATAAAACCAGACCTGAAGCGAACCTCTCTGCGCCAATGCTGCGTTGTAGGATTTCCAATTCGTCGTGCGGTAGTGGGCGCGGCGCGGCTTGCGTTCGTTCTCCACCAGTAACCGCTTGAGTTCGGTAATGTGGGGACCGAGCTTGGGCTTCGGCTGAACCTTGCGATCGTAACTGAACTTGCCTTCCTCCGCCTCGTCGCCTGCCTCCATCGCAAGCGACAATAGATGACCTGGGGAGTACTCCCCGATTGGGCGCCGATCACCGAGCCAGGGAGGGGGCACCATTCGCACGCCGATTACAATACTTCATCCGCCATAGCTTGGTTCCGGACGGATTGACCTGGAGATAAAGACCGCCTCCGTCGCCGAGCTTGTATGCCTTGGCTTTCGGCCTAGCATTTTGATCGTAAAGTCCGCGAGAGACATGATTGGGGGCCTTTTTCCGAATTGGACTCGGCGAGACCCCCAACAGGTGGGCAACCATGAGATCGGTTCGGACGTGCTGAGCACGTGCAGACCCTGTAAATACCACAGTTTTCTGCGGGCTACAACGCTCAGTGAGATGTGATGAGGTGTAATCCGTGGTGGGCGGTGAGGGGCTCGAACCCCCGACCCTCTCGGTGTAAACGAGATGCTCTACCAACTGAGCTAACCGCCCGGCATGCCGGAAACCGGGCATTTAGGGTATTTCTGCCTCACGTCAATATCGCATCGTGTTCCAGTTTCACCAGTTGCGTGCCCATGCCGTTTCGCCATGCTCCACATACGCTTGCCGGGGCGTAGGACCGGTGGAGAGGGACGAGAGGCGGACATGCCCCAAGCAACGCCGCTGCCGGTGGAGACCAGCGGCATCACCGAAGCCTGGCTTTCGGCAGCGTTGGGCTGCACGGTTTCTTCCGCGCATATCACCGGCGTGAACAACGGCACGTGCACCAAGATCCGTCTGGCGCTGGAAACGGACAACCCGGCGATCCCGGCCACCGTGATCCTGAAAGGCGGCTTCGAACCGCACAGCCGGATGATGGACTACATGCATGCCAACTAAGTCCACGCCTATGCTGATGTCGCGCCGTTCTCGCCCTTGCGCCAGCCGCAGTGTTTCTTCGCCGGGTTCGATGCGGAGCGGCGGCAGGGCATCGTGATCATGGAACACCTGGTGGCGCACGATGTGACGTTCCTGCACCCGCCCCCCGCCCGCCGGAAGAGGTTGCGTGAAGGCTCGAAATGCTGGCCCGGCACCATGCCATGACGCTGGGACGATCGCAGGACTTTGCGCCGCACGCGCGGTTCGGATGGGCAGGCAGCCTGATCGACGGCTTCCACCGCTACAGCGAAACGATCCTGACGCCGACGGTCTGGGAAGAGTTTGTTCGGAGCGCGCGGGGTGCCGCGGCATCGGTGCGGTTCCATGACCTGAACTGGTTTCTCGGCGCACTCGGCAAGCTTTCACGCTTCGGCCGGATGGTGCCGCAGGCGCGGCTGCATGGCGATACGCACCTTGGCAATCTCTATATCGATACCGATGGCGAACCCGGGCTCTTCGACAGTCAGCCGCACCTCGACCCGGTCATGGCCGAGGTCGCCTATCATGTGGCCTGCGCGCTCGACATGGCGGACCGGCAGACCCGCGAACGCGATCTGGTGGCGCGCTACCGTGCCGCGATTGCGGCCGAAGGGCACAGCCTGCCGCCTCTGGACGAACTGATGCGGCAATATGCGGCATTTCTGGCATTCGGCTACGCGATCTTCCTGGTGAACGCCTCCGATTTCCAGCCCGCAGCGGTCAACACGGCCTATACCGCGCGGTTCTCCAGCGCGATGCTGGACGTGCTCGCCGGGCTGTAAAGGCAAAAAGCCCGGCATGCCGCGGCTGCCGGACCTCTTTGCGAACTAGGACGGATCGACATTCAGAAGATGGCGAGTCGAAAATGGTGATTTTGCGCGAGCCGGAGCGCAGCGTACTTCATGTACGTGAGCACCGGAAGCGTGCAAAACGCCATTTGCAGGCCGTCAGGGCTGAATGTCGATCCGTCCTAGCGGCCCACACCTTCTGCGGGCAGAGCCAGCCAGATCAGCCGCCGAAATGGACCTTCAGGCGCAGGCCGTACATCCGCGGTTCGCCCACCGATGCCGTTTCGAACCCGACTTCGGGCGAGCCGAGACCAGCCGCATAGGTATAGTACTTCTCCTTGGTCACGTTCGTGGCGAACAGTGATAGGTCGACCGGGGAACCGCCGATCGAATTCCAGCCGAAGTTGAGATTCAGCAGTCCCAGCGAAGGCAGCGTGCTGAACGCGGCGATGGCGGGATTCGGGTTCTCGCGGTCGATGTAGTTGACCAGCATTTTCGAACGGTAGGTGTAGTCCACCCCGAACGAGATCCTCCCGATGCTTTCATCCAGCGGCAGCGTGTACTTGGCCGAAACCGTGAACTTGTGCTTGGGCGAAAGGACTTCCGGATCACCCACATCGAAGGGCGCTGCCAGGATGAAGTTGGGATCGTTGAAGGCGGAAAAGTCCGGGATCTTTTTGATCTCGGTGTGAAGATAGGTGTAGCTTCCCGCCAGCATCAGCCCTTCAAACGGAGTGATCGAGGCTTCGGCTTCGAAGCCGTAGATCTCCGACTTGTCGGCATTCACCGGCGCCGCCGTCGATGCCTGGCCGCTCCCGTCCCTGGCGTTGAAGCCGACCTGCAACTGCTGGTTCGAGAAGTCGTTGTAGAACGCGGCCATGTTGAAGGTGCCCGGCACCGCGCCATGGAAACTGCTCTTGAAGCCGATCTCGTAGCTGTCGACCTTTTCGGCCCCCACCAGGTTCAGCGGCGCGGCCACGTTGGGCGCGATGGTCGCCGCGCGATAGCCGCGCGCATACTTGGCATAGGCCATCATATTGGGCGTGAAGTTGTAATCGAGATCGATCAGCCAGGTCGGCTTGTTCGACTTCTGGCGCAGCGTCACCAGACAGCCGTTCGCATCCGACGTGGGATCGGTGCAGCGCGGGTTCGGAGCGCCGGGCAGGCTCGGGAACAGGCCGTAGGACGGCGGATACATTAGTGTGTAGGTCTGACGCAGGCTTTCGTTGCGCTGCTTGTCCCAGGTATAACGGAAGCCACCGGTCAGCTTGAGCTGGTCCGTCAGCGCATAAGTCGCCTGTGCGTAAAGGCCGAAGTCCTGGAAGTAGGTCTTGCCGACCGTGTAGTTCACCGAGCCGACATGGATCGGCGGCACGGTGGAGGGATCGCCGCCCGCCGCCATCACTTGCTGCACCGCACCCAGATACGTCAGGAAGCCGATCGGATCGGAGCACTGGAAATCGGCGCCTGCATCGGTGCACGATGCCAGGAACGGCGACTGGCTGCCGGCATAGCCGAGCGGGCGGCTGATTTCGGCATACCCGCCGGCCTGCCAGTCCAGCCGGTTGTCCAAGGCCTTGCCCTGGAGCTGCAACTCCTCGGTAAACGTGTACTGGTCCGCGGTCTTGAGGCCCGGCGGCGGTGATATCTGGGTGAAATTGACGTCGTAGGATCCGATCGGCAGCGCGCCGCCGGTCAGCGCATCGAAATCGATCGTGGCATTGGTGCCGAACTGACCGGCATGAATGGTCTGTTTGTATTCGGCATAGCTGGCGATGTTCTTGACCGTGAGATTATCCGACGTGAGCCAGGTCGTGGTGTTGATCACCTGCCACTGGTCGATCTTCGAATAGGATTTCTCCAGCGGGTTCATGACGTTGTAGAAGCCGGTGCCCTGCTGCGCGAGCTGCCCGGCGAAGATGCCGCCGAGGCCTTCTGCAGGATCGGCGGCGACGAGCTTCGTCAGCGGGCCGTTGGTATCCGAATGGATGTAGGACGCGATCAGGTAGTTCTCCAGATCGGGCGTCAGGTCCGCCACCACGCTGAGGCGCAGCGCCGTGTAATCGACATCGTTGAAGTCCTTCGGGCCGATGCCGCTCTGGTTCTTGAGATAGCCGTCGCGCAGCATGCGGTCTCCGGCAAGGCGGACCTTGAAGGTATCGGCCAGCGGAATATTGATCGCCCCCTGCAGGCGGCGCATGTCGTAATTGCCGTAGGACCCTTCAATATAGCCTTCGAGCAGGTCGGTCGGCTTCTGCGGAACGAGCAGGACGGCGCCGCCCGTGGTATTGCGGCCGAACAGTGTGCCCTGCGGCCCCTTGAGCACCTGGACGTTCTGGAGATCGAAGAAGTTGCCCGGCAGCACGCCGTCTCCGGTCGGCAGGCCGTTGGAGGCACCGCGCGGCGTCACGACTTCGGCGAAATACGTGCCGACCGACGGCAGCGTGCCGATATCCTGCGCAAAGCCGCGAATGGCGAATGTCGTGTTTTCCGAACCGAAGTTCGTGTTCGAAGAAAGCGAAGGCGTGTACGTCGCAAGATCGTTGGCATTAACGACGTTCTTGTCGGACAGCTGTTCCTGATTGAAGACCGTGATCGAGATCGGCACGTCCTGCAGGCGTTCCTCGCTGCGGCGGGCCGTCACGATGATGTCATTGGTGCCGACGGTGGCCTGGGCCGAATCCTGGGCATAGGCGGGTACTGCAAAGGCAAGCGCGGACGTCGCGCACAGCAGGATTCGGATGGACGCGGAATTCATCAGATCTCTCCCTCATTTGCGATGAAATCCACTGATTAAAATATGGAAACATCGTTCTCAGTTTGGGAGAGTATACCTCTGAAACGCGGCATCAAGATCGGCGCACAGCGGCAACAGGCACAGTGCAACGTCAGACCACCCGGGATTCCGCTGGAGTCATGACTGGCCGCCGTCTGCATAGTTCCGCGGCATCCTGAAAGCCGCCCGGAACAGGAACAGTACTTCGAGTCCAAAATACTTATTCTTGCAATACTTCCTATTGGAACAAAACCCGGCGGTGTTCAGCCCGCCCCCGCCGCGCTTTCGATGCAGCCGAACCAGCCCAGCCCGCGATAGGTCTCATAGCCCGGCGTCAGTCCATAGGCCACGATCTTGCCATCCTGCAGCGAATAGCCCCAGGGATTGTCTGCCTGCAGCGGATAGCTCTTGCCGAATGCCCCCTTCTCGCTCGACGCGATCACCCGGAAACGGGAATCGAGCAGCATGACTCTGCTGTGGCTGCGCTCTTCCTCGGAAAGCGAAATGCCCTCAACGATGGCCTGCGCCTGCGGCTCCCAGTCGAAGAAGATGCCCAGCACGCCAACCGGCCTGCCCTGTGCGGCCCCGCCTTCGCGGATCGCCGTGGCATATGTTGCGACTTGCGCGCCCTGCAGACGCGGGGCGGTCTCCACGTCGCACACCACGAAGCTGTCGCCATCGGCCGTCTTCATGCCCTGCCGGAACCATTCCTCCCGCGACACGTCGGCTCCAACGGCATTCCCGTAACGCCCGGGCCGGCCATTGGCGATGACCCGGCCGGAGCGGTCGGCGATCCAGAGATCGAGATACACGGTATAGGAACGCAGGATCGTGGCGAGCCGCGATGTCGCGTGGCGAAGGGCTTCGGCGCCCGGATTTTCGGCCGCATCGACAACGGCACTGTCCGTCGCCCACCAGCGCACGTCGCAAGAGCGCTCGTAGAGATTGCGGTCCATGATCTCCACGGCATTGCGCGCCAGATCGGCATAACGGCTGCCCCTGAAACTGAGCGACATCTCCTGCCCGGCATCCTGAATCCGGTTCGCATTCTCGGTAATCGCCGAATTGAGCGAGGCGGAGAGCGCTGTCACCTCCTGCGAAACGGAACCCATTTCCTGCGCGACGACAGCAAAACTCTTGCCCGCCTCGCCGGCACGGGCCGCTTCGAGCCGGGCATTCATGGACAGCATCTGCGTGCGCAACATGATCTGATCGAGATCGGCGATCTTGGCCTTGGTCACTGTCGTCAGTTCAAGCGCCAGATCGATGATTTGATCCTGCATAGTACTCCCCGTGCGGCTTGTTCTTGGTCACTATGCCTGCAGGATCATCCGCGGTCAGAAATCTGACGTTCTCCCTTCCGCCTTTCGCGGCTTGTCTTATGCCTTTTCAAGTACGGTAATATCCGTTTACCCGGGATCATCGCGGACTACGGCGTAACACGTAAATGCCCCTCACAACGCCGGGGCGGTGACACTACGCGACACTGCCACGGCAGCGCGTTTTTACACGTTATGCTGAACTTGTTTCAGCATCCATCGTGCCATGCGATCCGGCTTAGAATTGATGCACCGCGCCGCTGCTCCGGGGAGTTGACCAGCATGCCGGACACGAACCTCACCCCTTCGAATTCGGCACGGCTTTCCTGAACAGGCTGTTTTCCGCCTCCCAGTCCATCCGCACGCGGCGATGAGCGATCAGCCAGTCCTCCCCGGCCTTGCGGAAGGTATCGAGATAATACCCGGCGTGATCGGGGCCGATGTCGGTCCAGGCGGCCCAGTACGTGCGCGCACTGGCGCTATCCGGGCCCTCCAGGACGATCCGCGACGTGGACAAGTGATGCCGCACGAACGTGGCGCCATGCGTGCCGCCTTCTCCGCGCAGCCAGCGTTCCTGCCACGCCTGGATCGCCGCGCGCCCTTCGTAGCGAAACAGGCGATCGGCCGGCACACGCTCGCTTTCGATCACCGCATCTTCGGTGAAGCACGAAACGAAATCGCCGATGCGCAACCGGTCACCCGCCATGGTGTATTTCGCCAAGGTATCGCGGATCGCCTCACGGGCGAGCATGTCTTCCAGCGTCATGAACTCCCCCATCGGCAGTGTTGCCGCAGAGAGTCCCGTGCGCCGCCGTGCAGGTCAAGTCCCCTTCCGGGAAGAGCCGGTACCGTTGTTCGTACCGTCAGACCTTGGCGATGGAGGGCAAGCCGTCCTTGCCGCCGGTCTTCTGCCCGGCCTCGGCGCGGCTGCGTGGATTGGCGGCAGCGGCGGCGATCAGCCGGTCCTGTTCCTTCGCATCCAGGCGTTCCCAGCCGGTGCGCCCCAGCTTTTCCAGCGGCCGGTAGCGCACCTTGTACTGCATGCGCGCGGAGCCCTCGACCCAGTAGCCGAGATAGACATAGGGCAGCCCCAGATCCTGTGCCCGGCGAATGTGATCAAGGATGATATAATTGCCCAGTCCGCCGCGCGTTTCATGGTGCGGATCATAGAAGCTGTAGATCATCGACAGGCCATCGCACTGCTTGTCGGTCAGGCAGGCGCCGATCAGGCGGCCGGGCGTTACGCCATCGGCCGAAGGCTCACGGTATTCGATGATATAGCTGGTAACGGGCGTATGCTCGACCATGTCCGCGAAATCGGTCTCGTCCATCGTCGTCATCCCGCCTTCGGGATGGCGCACGGAAAGATAGCTTTGCAGCAGTTCGAACTGCTCGCTGGTCGACCACGGGCGGCAGACAGTGGCGATCAGATCGGCGTTGGCCTTGAGCGCGCGCTTCTGCGAACCGGAGGGCACGAATTCCTCTGCCGCCACGCGCACCGAAACGCAGGCGGCGCAATCGAGGCAGGAAGGACGGTAGGCGACGGTCTGGCTGCGGCGAAAGCCAATGCGGCCCAGCGCATCGTTGAGCGAATCCGCGTGAGGGCCCTTCAGCTCGGTAAAGACCTTGCGCTCGTTGCGCCCCGGCAGATAGGGACACGGCGCGGGGCTCGTCACGAAAAACCGGGGAAAGCGAACCTGGGCCGTCACGGAGCTGAAACTTCCTCTTTCTCTTGCAATGCCGTCTGTGCGTCTGCCTTCAAATATGCACGGCACCCCCGAACCTTCAAAGTCTTTTAACTACGAAATGCGGCCAAGGCGGGGCGAAAACGCGCATGCGGCGATGCAATCGGTTGCCAACGTGCCAATTCGGAGCACTTGCCGAGAGCATCCTTTCCAGCGGAACGGCATCCCCGCCGTCGCAGCAGGTCTTCCCGCCGGAAGACTCGGGCAAACAGCCCGCGCCGTCCCCGCCTAGTCGGTTTCGACCTGCTTCACTTCGTAGCCTTCGCGCCGCAGGGCCGCGACAAGCGTTTCAAGCTGTTCGCGGTCGCGCGCCTCGCACTCGATCTCGGTGACGAGACCCTTGGCGGGCAAGTGCGTGAAGATGCGCTGATGGAACACCTCGATGATGTTCACATTGTGCTCGTGGAACACCTTGGCGACCTTGAACAGCGCACCCGCACGGTCCTGCAAGCCGATCTTGAGCCGCGCCAGACGGCCCGCGCGCGCCAGATCGCGCAGCAGCACATTGGCCAGCAGACGCGTATCGATATTGCCGCCGGACAGCACGATGCCGATCTTGCGCCCCTTGAAGAGGTCCGGGTTATCCATCACCGCGGCCAGCCCCGTGGCGCCTGCGCCTTCGACCAGCGTCTTTTCGATCTGGAGCAGCAGGGCCAGCGCGCTTTCGATCTTCGGCTCGCTGACCAGCAGGAACTCGTCGAGCAGGCCGCGCAGCACTTTCGATGTGAACTTCCCCGGCGCGAAAACGGCGATGCCTTCTGCCAGCGTATCCCCGCCAATCGGCAGGCTGGTGCCCTTGAGCAGGTTGTACATCGAGGGATAGAGCTGCGCCTCGACGCCGATCAGCTTGATATCGGGGCGGATGTCGCGCGCGATCGTGCCCATGCCGGACCCGAGCCCGCCCCCGCCGACCGGCAGGACCAGCGTATCGATCTCCGGCACGTCCTCCAGCAATTCGAGCGCCACGGTACCCTGCCCGGCCGCCACGTGCGGATCATCGAACGGATGAATGAAGGTGAGCCCCAGCTCCTGTTCCAGCTTGAGGGCATGGGCATAGGCCTCATCGAAGCTCTCGCCTTCGAGCACGACCGTGCCGCCCACGCTTTCGGTCTGCATGACCTTCACCAACGGCGTCGTCTTGGGCATGACGATGGTCACCGGCACACCCAGCCGGGTGCCGTGATAGCTGAGCCCCTGCGCATGGTTGCCGGCGGACGCCGCGATCACGCCGCGCGCCTTGCGTTCCGCGTCAAGCTGGAGAAGGGCATTGAGCGCGCCGCGCTCCTTGTAGGCGGCGGTAAACTGCAGGTTTTCGAACTTGAACCAGATATCCGCGCCGGTAATCGCGCTCAGCGTGGTGCTGTATTGCGTCGGCGTCCGGACCACGGCACCCTTAATTCGCTCCGCCGCCGCGCGTACGTCGGCTGCGGTCAGCAGGGCGTCATCGGCCCCGGGAGCGATATCGAGTGCAGGTTTGTTCATAGGCAGGCGCGCGTACCGGAATCTGCGGTAAATTGAAAGCGAACTTGGGGGGAAAGACTGATGACAGGGCGCTTCTTGCTGTTTGCATTCGCGCAAAACCGTCTACAAGTCTGCCCATGAGTCAGAGCAAGAACGAACGCCGCAAGGTTTCCTTCATCGGCCTGGGCGTGATGGGCGGCGCAATCGCGCGGCACATCGCCAAGGCAGGCCACGAACTGACAATCTATAACCGCACGCCCGAACGCGCGAAGAAATGGTCCGACGACAATCCCGGCCTCGCCCACCGCATCGCCGCCAATCCGGCGCACGCAGCGCAAGATGCCGATGTCGTGATCACTTGCGTCGGCAATGACGACGATCTGGCGGATGTCGTGCTGGGCCCCAACGGTGTGTTCAGGATGCTGAAAAAGGGCGGCGTGTTCATCGATCACACCACCGTTTCCGCCCGCATTGCCCGGCAGATCTCGGTGGAAGCGCGCGACTTGCAGGTCCACTGCGTCGATGCGCCGATGACCGGATCGCAGATCGGGGCCGAGAACGGCACGCTCACGCTAATGTGTGGCGGGCGGGACGATGCCATTGAGGCCGCGCGCCCGGTGATGGAGGCCTATTCGCAGCGCATCGTCCATGTCGGCAAGCCGGGATCGGGCCAGATCGCCAAGATGGCCAACCAGATCTGCATCGCGGGCAATGTCGCCGCGCTGGCAGAGGCGGTGCGCTTCGCGCAGGCCTCGCACCTCGACATGGACAAGGTCTACGAGGCGATCTCGGGTGGCGCCGCGCAGTCCTGGCAGATGGACAACCGCTGGCAGACGATGGACGAGGACAGCTTCGACTTCGGCTTCGCGATCGACTGGATGCGCAAGGACTTGGGCCTCAGCCTCGACGAAGGGCGCGGGCTCGGCGTCTCGCTGCCGGTGGCCGCGCTGATCGACCAGTTCTTCGCCGAAATCCAGGCCATGGGCGGCGGCCGTCTCGACACCAGCGCGATCATCAAGAGGCTCCCGAAGAAGGGCAGGAAGTGACGTTTGCAACCCGGGCAGCCCTGGCTGCCGCGCTGGCCTTCGCCCTCACCGCCACTCCGGCGCTGGCGAAAAAGAAGAAACGGCCCGAACCCGAACCGGCCGTTGCCGGAACCCTGATCGACAATGTCGATGGCCTCACGCCGGACGGCAAGGGCGGTATCGAGCACTTCGACGGCTTCCTGATCGCGCCTGACGGGCACGTGGCGCAAGTCTATCACAGCGGCGAAAAGCGCCCGCAGCGGGTGGATTACCGGCTCGACGGCAAAGGCCGCGTGGTCGTGCCCGGCATGATCGACGCGCACGGGCATGTCATGGCGACGGGCTTCGCCAGAATGACGTTGGACCTTTCGGCCACGGCATCGCTGGACGAAGCGCTCTCGCGCATTGCCGCCTGGGCCGCTGCGCATCCCGATGCGCCGTGGATTCTCGGCACGGGGTGGAATCAGGTGCAGTGGGGGCTCGGCCGCATGCCCACCGCCGCCGAACTCGATGCTGTGACCGGTGGCAAGCCTGCCTGGCTTACACGGATCGACGGCCACGCGGGCTGGGCCAATAGCGCCGCGATGGAGGCCGCCGGAATCTCCGCAGCCACGCCCGATCCCGCAGGCGGCGAAATTCTGCGGATCGCGGGCGGAAAGAAACCCGCAGGCGTCTTCATCGATGCCGCCACCGCGCTGATCGAAAGCAAGCGCCCCCAGCCCCGCCCGGAAGACCGCGACACCGCGCTCGGCGAAGCGCAGATCGCGCTGCTGGCACAAGGCGTCACCGCGATTGCCGACATGGGCACCTCGATCGAGGACTGGCAGGCTTTCCGCCGCGCCGCCGATCTTGGCCACCTGCGCATCCGCATCGTCGCTTATGCCGATGGGGTGGAGAACATGAGCCTGATCGGCGGCCCCGGCCCGACGCCGTGGCTCTATCACGACCGGCTGAAGATGAACGGCCTCAAGCTGTTTCTCGATGGCGCGCTAGGATCGCGCGGGGCGTGGTTGAAAGCGCCCTATGCCGACGATGCGAAAACCTCCGGCCTGCCGCAGATGAACCAGACGCAGCTCGGCAACCTGATGAGCCGGGCGGCGATCGACAACTTCCAGGTTGCCGTCCACGCCATCGGCGACAAGGCCAATGCCACCGTGCTCGATGCTATCGACGAACTGTCCGAGACCTACAAGGGCGACCGGCGCTGGCGCATCGAACATGCCCAGATCGTCGATCCGGCGGATATTCCCCGCTTCGGGGAACACGGGATCATCGCCTCGATGCAGCCACAGCACGAAGCCTCGGACCGGCTGATGGCCGAAGCCCGGCTGGGGCCGGACCGGCTGGCAGGTGCCTATGCGTGGAAGTCGCTCGCGGCGGCCGGGGCCACGCTGGCCTTCGGTTCGGACACCCCGGTCGAGCCTGCCCATCCTTTCGAAGGCCTTGCCGTCGCCATCACGCGGCAGGGGGCGGACGGGCAGCCGTTCGGCGGATGGCAGCCGCAGGAAGCGCTCAGCCGCGAAGCCGCGCTCGGCGCCTACACCACCGGCGCAGCCTATGCGATGTTCGCCGAAGACAAGCTGGGGCGCATCGCCAAGGGCTATGACGCGGACTTCCTGTTCGTCGACACCGACCCGATGCTGGCCACGCCAGGCCAGATCCGCAAAACGAAAGTGCTGGAAACCTGGATCGGCGGCCAGCGCGCCTGGGCCGCCGCGCAGGACAGCCCAGCGGCAGAGGCCAAGCCCGGAGAACAGTAAAACGCCCGGCCCTCACCAAAGGCTTGCTGCCGCAGCGTGAATGGACTATCCAACCTTCCGTGACTGCGAACGATCCTCTTTTCCTGTCTTTTCCGCTGCTTCCTTCGGTTGCAGCCGCGTTCGCCGTTTCACCTCCTCACCTGAATGTCAGGCTGGGGCTGGCAGGGGCAGTAGCCCCTCCGCCTGTCAGCACCGTCAGCTAAGCAGCTGGCCTTTGCTCCTGCGTCATCGGCGCAGGCGACACGACATTCTTTCAGGTGAAATTTCATGACTTATCGTCATTTGTCGGCGCTGGTGCCGACCACTGCCTTCGTCCTGCTGTGGAGCAGCGGCGCCATCGTTTCCGAAATCGCGCTCCGGCACGGCTCTCCCTTCGCGGTGCTGATCCTGCGCTACATCATCGCCTTCATCGCGCTGGCAGGCTTTGCCGCATGGAACCGGCAACTGCTTCCCGAACGCGGCACGCGCGGCCGGGCGGTCCTGACCGGCTTTTCGATCGCGGGTCTTTACACCACCTGCTATCTGCTTGCGCTTAGCCACGGCGTAACCCCCGGCGCGCTGGCGACCTTGCTGGGCGTGCAGCCGATCCTGACCATCTTCGCCACCGAACGGCGTGTCACGCTGCTGCGCCTTGGCGGGCTGGTCTGCGCCCTTCTGGGTCTAGCGCTGGTGGTGTCGGACGGCCTCCTGGCCATGCGGTTCCATGCCCTTGGCCTGCTGTTCGCCGGGCTGGCACTGCTGGGAATCACCGCCGGATCGATCCTCCAGAAGCGCGAAACGCAGGCGCCGTGGGTCGTGCTGCCCACGCAATACGCCGTTGGTCTTGCCCTGGCGGGCGCCGCGACGCCTTTCGCGCCGTTTCACGCCTCATGGCACCCCGGCTTCATATTGCCGGTGCTGTGGCTTGCCCTTGTGATCTCCGTGGGCACCACGTTCCTGCTCTACCGGCTGATCGCGGGCGGCAATCTCGTGAACGTGACGAGCCTGTTCTATCTTGTCCCGGGCGTTACCGCGGCCATGGACTGGCTGCTGCTGGGCAATCCGATGTCCGTGCTGGCGATTTTCGGGCTGGGCCTGGTCGTGATCGGGCTGCTGCTCGTGTTCCGGCAGCGTTGAAGTGTAATCACCTTTGAACAAACACGCGTCATTGCGAGCGAAGCGAAGCAATCCAGAGTGGTGCCACTACGCTCTGGATTGCCACGGCCCTGCGGGCCTCGCAATGACGCTTCAAAGTACAAACACATAGCGCCACGCGGCACCAGCACCGGTTTTCCCGCGCTGCTTGCGGATCAGGCGGCGGGCTCGTTCGCCGTCTGCTGCTCCGCCGCTTTCGCTTCGGCATCGCGCTTTTCGGTAAACCACATGACCACGAGCGTGCCTTCAAACAGCGCGATCAGCGGCAAAGCCAGCATGAGCTGCGAGATCACGTCCGGCGGCGTCGCCACCGCAGCGACGATGAAGATGCCGACAATGGCATAACGCCGGGCTCCAGCGACCTGGGTCCGGTTCACGATTCCCGCGCGATTGAGCAGCATCAGCAGCACCGGCAGCAGAAAGCTGATCCCGAAGGCCAGGATGAACTGCATCACCAGCGCCAGATAGTCACCGGTGCCGGGCAGCGCTTCCAGCTTGAGCCCGCCCTTGTCCCCCTGAAAGCCCAGGAAGAAATGGAAGGCCGTGGGCATGACCACATAGTAAGCCAGCGCCGCCCCCATCGTGAACAGCACCGGCGTTGCAATCAGGAACGGCAGGAAGGCCTTCTTTTCCTTCGCGTAGAGCCCCGGTGCCACAAAGGCCCAGATCTGGTTCGCAATCACCGGGAAGCTGACGAAGAAAGCCGCGAACAACGCCACTTTCACTTCCACGAAAAAGGCTTCGTAAAGCTTGGTGTAGATCAGTTTGCCCTGCCCGGCGGGAAAGGCCTCGGTCAATGGGCGGACCAGAAAACTGAAGATGTCGCTGGAGAAATAGAAGCACACACCGAAGGCCACCGCGAAAGCCAGGAAGGCCCGCAGCAGCCGGGTACGCAGCTCGATCAAGTGTTCGAGCAGCGGAGCCTGCGTCTCGTCGATATCGGGAATGCTGAATGCCATGCGGGACCGGTCAGGGCGGCGGCGGCGGAAGGTTCAGTTCCGCCTGCCGGGTGTCATCGGGAGTGGCGCTTTCCGCCCCGGAAGCCGCTTCGGCCGCTTCCGGTGAAGAGGCTTCGGGCGCGGCGGCGGCGTTGCTGGCCTGAGAATCCGGAGCTGGGGAATCCGGGGCCGGAGATGCCGGCGCCTGCATCTCTTCGGCCGTGGGGAGCTGCGGGGCGGCCTTCATGATCGCCTCGTTCTGCTCGCGCCACTTCTTCTCCATCTCCTCCAGCTCCGCCTCGCGGACCATGGCATCGATGCCGGAGCGGAAATGGCCGGAGATCTTGCGCATCTTGCCAATCCAGCGCCCAGCCGTGCGCATCGCCATCGGCATGTCCTTGGGGCCAATGACGACGACCGCCACAACGACGACCATCAGCAGTTCGGATGCACCGATGTCAAACATCGCCGGTGTGCGGCCTTGTCAAATTCCGGGCCAGATTCAGGCCTGCTCGTTCTTGGTTTCGGACGGCGCCGGGCTGGCATCGCCCTGCTGCGAGGTGATCTGCGCGGGCGGCGTGGAATCCTTTTCGGCCGCCTTCTTCTCGTCCTCGTTCATGCCTTCCTTGAAGCTTTTGATGCCCTTGCCGAAATCACCCATGATTTCCGAAACGCGGCCGCGCCCGAACAGCACGAGCACGATCACCAGAACGATCAGCCAATGCCAGATCGAGAAGCTACCCATATTCCCTACTCCAAATTGGTTGCGCCGATTCCAATCGATTCAGCGCGCCACCCGGTTCATCTAGGCGCTTTCCCCCGAACTTGCCAGTCCGTCATCGTTAAGACCCTGACCTGTCGCATCGCTGTCATCCTCGTTTTCCCCGCCCGTATTTCCAGGGCGCAGGGCGGACTCGATCATCTCGTCATCGACCGGATCGAGCAGGCCGGCCGCACGTAGTTCATCAACGCCCGGCAGTTCCTTCAGCGATTTCAGGCCGAAGTGCGCCAGGAATTCAGGTGTCGTCGCATAGATCACCGGGCGTCCGGGCACTTCGCGCCGTCCGGCCACGCGCACCCAGCCCGCCTCCATCAACACGTCGAGCGTGCCCTTGGCGGTCTGCACGCCGCGAATGGCTTCGATCTCGGCCCGGCTGACCGGCTCGTGATAAGCGACGATGGCCAGCACTTCGGTGGCCGCGCGCGACAGGCGGCGCGGCTCCTCCTTTTCCCGGCGCAGCAGGTGGGCCAGATCGGGCGCGGTTTCGAAGTGCCAGCGCTTGCCCCGCTCGACCAGACGCACGCCCCGCCTGGCATAGTGCCGCTCCAATTCGGCCAGCGCAGGCCGCACGCTCGCCTGCCCGAGATGCGCCGATATCTGCTCCACCGTCATTGGCTGTTCCGCCGCGAACAGCGTCGCCTCCACCGCACGGACGAGATCGCCGGGAGCCTGCTCTTCTTCCGGCGTCACGGTTTCACGGCCCTCAGGCGCAGCGGCCCGAACGTTTCTTCCTGCGCCAGTTCCGCCTTGCCGGTGCGCGCCAGTTCCAGCGCGGCGACAAAGCTGGAGGCCAGCGCGGACTTCCTCAACTGGGGATTGGCCCAGCTATCCTGTGCAGGCGGCAGGAAATCGCGCAGCTCGATCCAGTCGATCGCTACGCCCAGCATCGAGGAGACCCGCTGAATCGCACTGTCGAGCGTCATCACCATCCGCTCGCGCACCATGTGGACGACGGGTTCGCTGCGCACTTTCACATCGCCATAGGCGCGGACCAGACCATACCACTGGCACTGCCACACATGCTTGCGATCCACCCGCAGCCCTTCAGGGGCACCGCGCAGGAATACATCGCGGCCCAGCCGGTCGCGCCCCATCAGCCGCGCCGCCGCCTCGCGCATCGCGCCCAGACGCTGCAGCCGCAGCTGCAGGCGCAGCGCCAATTCCTCGGGGCTGGGGTCTTCCTGCTCGTCCTTGGGCAGCAGCAGCGCGGATTTGAGATAGGCGAGCCAGGCCGCCATCACGAGGTAATCCGCCGCCAGTTCCAGCCGCAGCGCTTCGGCCTCTTCGATGTACGTAAGGTACTGGCCGACCAGTTCGAGGATCGAGATCTTGCGCAAATCGACCTTCTGCCGCCGCGCCAGATCGAGCAGCAGATCGAGCGGGCCTTCCCAGCCCTCGATCTCCAGATAGAGCGCTTCCTTGCGCGCTTCGGCCGCAGCGGCTCCCTCCCATTCGTCCCCGGCAAAGCCGGAAGGATCGGAAAGGGCCCCGGTCTGCTCCATCGCTCAGGCCACGCCCTGCGCCAGCAGCGCATCGCGCCGGGCCACGAGTTCCGCCTGATCGCCCGGGGACGCGCCATCCGCCGCCTCCAGCGCGCGCTGGAGACGCTGCGCCGTCTCTTCGGGCATAACCGGCGCGGCACGGGCAATGCCTGCCATATCGTCCATCTTCGCCCAGCAATTGAGCGCGATGTCACAGCCTGCGGCAAGCGCCCGCGCGGCCCGCTCAGGCACAGAACCGGACAGCGCTTCCATGTCGAGATCATCGGTCAGCAGCAGCCCGGTGAAACCGATGCGCTTACGGATCACATCGCCGACCACGAAGGGAGACAGCGTGCCGGGCAAGTCCGCATCCCACGCGGTGTAGCGCACATGCGCGGTCATCCCCACGGGGGCATCCGCCAGCGCGCGGAAGGGCGCCAGATCGCTCTCCAGCTCTTCCTCGCTGGCGGTGACGGTAGGCAATTCCTTGTGGCTGTCCGCCATGGCGCGGCCGTGACCGGGCATGTGCTTGATGCAGCCGGCGACGCCTGCTCGCGCCAGCCCCGCCAGCGCGGCGCGGCCCAGCGCGGCGACCCGCATCGGTTCGCTGCCGAAGGCCCGGTCGCCAACCACGTCATGCGCGCCGGGCTGGCGCAGGTCGAGCGAAGGATAGAGATCGGCGGTAATTCCCGCCTCGGCGAGGTCGAGCCCCAGCGCCTCGGCATTGGCACGCACCGCCTCGATCGCGGAAGCAGGCGCCACGTCATAAAGCCGGTCGAACGGCTCGCCCGCCGGATAGGCAGGCCACACCGGCGGCTTCATCCGCGCGACGCGCCCGCCTTCCTGATCGATGCAGATATAGAGCCGCTCGCGCCCATGGATCGCCTTCAGATCGTCCGTCAGCGCGCGAAGCTGATCGCGGCTTTCCACGTTACGGCCAAAGATGACGTATCCGGCCGGATCGGCGTCACGGAAGAACGCGCGCTCATCGTCTGTCAGCGTAAGGCCCGAAAGGCCGAAAATCGCGGGTATCATCGTAAATTCGTCGCAGAAACCCGCGAAAGCCGCAAGAAACCCCGGTGCATGGGGTGTGCAAAACCCGAAGGGGCCGGCGCAGCAGCCCCTTCCCGTCAGGTCAGCGTTTCACCTGGCAGCTCAGCCCGGCATCCTTCATCCCGCTGCACAGCGCCTTGGCCGCCGCGAGATCGCCCGGCACCGCCTGCAAGCGGTAGACCGTGCCGATATCGGCCTGCCCCTGCAGCACACGGTGCGGCACATCGGCGAGCGCCGGATACTGCGACTTGAGCGCAAGCCAGCCCGCCTCCGCCGTCTTCTTCGTCGAATAGGCGCCAACCTGCACGCCCACCCCGGCAGGCGCAGATGCAGTGGAAGGCTTGGCTGCGGGCTTGGAATTATCCGTCTTCCCGACCGATTCGAACCCGGGCTTGGCGGGCTCTTCCTTGTCCTCGATCTGAGGGGGGCGAGTTTGCCCTTCGGCAACCGCGAAACTGGTATCGCCGGTTCCGGCCACGACTTCACCGCCGGGATTTTCCGGCTTGGTCTTGTAAGGTTCCTTGGGTGCGGCGATCACGCCGCCATCGGCCACAAGCGGCTGGTCCGGCTTGTCCCGCATGACCCAGAACAGGCCGCCCACGATCAGCCCAATGGCCACAAGACCCAGCACGGCCAGCATCAGCCCCTGGCCGATGCCCGAGCCGCCCTCGTCCTCGAATTCCTCGTCGTCGCCTTCCAGCCAGGGCAGGCGCACATCGTCGTCGCCCAGTTCGAGCTGCGGCGGCTGTTCGAAGTCCGCGCCGGGCGCGGCAGGCGTTTCGGACGCGGGCGCATCGAACGGACGTTCGCCAGTGCCTTCCTGTCCGCCGGAATTGGGATCCCCGTTAAGGTCTTCCCGGCCCATGTCCGAGATCGCCATAATTACATTTCCTCCACCGCCTCAACGCCCAGCAGCGCCAGCCCGTTGCGGACAAGTTGCCCGATTTGCACGGCCAGGAAAAGCCGCGCGCCGGTCTGGTTAGCGTCGTCATGGTTAATAAACCGCTTCTCCACGCGGTCGTTGCCCAGGTTCCAGTAGCCGTGGAACGCGGCGGCCAGATCGTGGAGGAAGAAAGCAATACGGTGCGGCTCACGTGCGGCCGCCGCGGCCTCGACGATGCGCGGGAACTGGGCGCCCAGCTTCACCAGCTCCAGCTCTTCCTCGCCCAGCAGCTCCAGATGTTCCGCCGAAGGCGCGAAGCCTTCCGCCGCCGCCTTGCGCAGCGTGGAGCAGACGCGGGCATGCGCATACTGCACATAGAACACCGGATTGTCCTTCGAGGCTTCGACCACCTTGTCGAAATCGAAGTCCATCTGCGCGTCGGGCTTGCGGGTGAGCATGGTGAAGCGCACCACGTCCTTGCCCACCATCTCGACGACATCGGCCAGCGTCACGAACGTGCCCGCGCGCTTGCTCATCTTGAACGGCTGGCCGCCTTTCAGAAGCTGGACCATCTGCACCAGCTTCACTTCGAACGGTGTCGGCTCGCCATCCGCACCGGTCATTGCGGCGACGGCGGCCTTGATGCGCTTGACCGTGCCCGCATGGTCCGCGCCCCAGATGTCCACCAGCGCATCGGCTTCCTGCGCCTTCTGGTAGTGATAGGCGAGGTCGGCACCGAAATAAGTCCAGGTGCCGTCGCTCTTCTTGATCGGGCGGTCCTGATCGTCGCCGAACTGGGTGGACTTGAACAGCGGCAGTTCCACCGGCTCCCAGTCCTCGGGCGTCTTGCCCTTGGGCGCTTCGAGCACGCCGTCATAGACCAGCCCCTTCGAACGCAGCCACGCCTCGGCCTCGTCCGGCTTGCCCGAGGCCTGCAGTTCGGCTTCGGACGAGAACACTTCGTGCTCGATACCCAGCAGCGCGAGATCGGCGCGGATCATGTCCATCATCGCCGCGACTGCCTTTTCGCGGAACAGCACCAGCCATTCCGATTCGGGCGCCTTGGCGTATGTGTCGCCGAATTCCTCGGCCAGCGCCTTGCCGACCGGGACCAGATAATCGCCCGGATAGAGCCCTTCGGGGATCGCGCCGACTTCTTCGCCCAATGCCTCGCGGTAGCGGATATGCACCGAACGGGCGAGCACCTGCACCTGCGCGCCCGCGTCATTGACGTAGTATTCGCGCGTCACCTTGTGCCCGGCGAATTCGAGCAGCGTCGCCAGCGCATCGCCGACGACGGCGCCGCGGCAGTGGCCCATGTGCATCGGCCCGGTGGGATTGGCCGAGACGTATTCGACATTCACCGTCTTGCCGCCGCCCAGCGCGGAACGGCCATAGGCCCCGCCCAGCGCGGCAATCGCGCGCAGTTCGGTGAGCCATGCGGCAGGGGCAAGGCGCATGTTGATGAAGCCCGGCCCGGCGATTTCGGCGGAAGTCACTTCGTCGAGCTTCGAAAGCTCGGCCACCAGCGCTTCGGCCAGATCGCGCGGCTTCATACCGGCGGGCTTGGCCAGCACCATCGCCGCATTGGTCGCCAGATCGCCATGCGAAGGATCGCGCGGCGGCTCGACCGTGACCGCGCTTCGCTTCAGCCCGCCCGGCAGCGTGCCCGCTGCTTCCAGCGCATCGAGCGCGGCGGAAAGATGGCCTGCAAAGGCGGCGTAAAGGGTCTGGTTCTCACTCATAGTGGCGCGCGGATAGCCGATGTGGGGGGAAAGGGGAACAGGCACCGTCATCGCGCAAGGTGACACTTCGGTTGACACGGGTGACACGGTCCTGAGGGAAATGTGTCACCTTGCGCATGATGTGTCACCTTGTGGCGGAAGTGTCACCTTGCGCGCGGCGCAACCGGCAGGAGATCGGCGGCGTGGAACCATGCCCGGACAGTACCGCAAGCCTCACCCTGTAGGAAAACGGTTTGCCGCCCCCCGTCACTCGGAATGGAGCCGCAACAAGCTGTCCCGCGCGGCCTCAAGATGCCCGGCCAGCAAGGCGGCGGCCTCCTCCGCGCGCCCGTCGGCATAGGCCCGGGTCATGGCGCCGTGATCGTCCAGCCATCGGGCCGTGCCGGCGGCGAGCGCGTGATATCCGCTGGCGTGAATGACGCAGATCTGGCGCAGTTCGTCGACAATGGCCATCTGCCGAGGGCGGTCCGCAGCGCTGTAGAGCGTGCGGTGGAAATCCCGGTCCCCGACATGCCAGCCCGGCCTTCCGGCCTCCAGCGAAGAGCGGCGAAGTACATATTCGGCCTCCGCCTTCTCCGAATCGCCCGCGTTCGGGACGGCGCGCCGCAGAAGATCGCACTCCAGCATGATGCGCAGCGCGAACACCTCCTCCAGTTCCTTCGCAGAGAGGCGGATCACCCGCGCCCCCTTGCCGGGAACCACTTCAACCAGCCTGTCCGCCGCAAGACTGAGCAGCGCATCGCGGACCGGTATGCGGCTGACGGAAAATTCCCGCGCCAGTTCCGTTTGCGGCAGCAGCGTGCCGGGCGGGTATTTCCCGCCGAGAATGGCCGCTCGAAGCTGCCCGGCAATATCCATTTCACCTGCCCCTTTCGATGTGTATACATGTATACTACTCGCAAGGCAGGAAGGCAATCCCATGGAACACCACTATGTGTCAGCCGTCGTCTGGACAGGAAACAGAGGCGAAGGCACGGCCAGCTACCGCAGCTACGACCGGAGCTGGGATGTCGCGGTTCCGGGCAAGCCGGTCATTCATTGCTCGAACGATCCCCTGCTGGGCGGCGATCCGGGCAAGATGAATCCCGAAGACCTCCTGCTCTCCGCGCTCTCGGCCTGTCACATGCTCTGGTATCTGCACTTCGCCTCGGATGCGGGCATCGTCGTCAGCGGGTACGAGGACAATCCCGTCGGGACCGGCATCGTGGAAAAGAGCGGCGCGGGCCGCTTCACCGCGGCGACGCTGCACCCGCGCATCACGGTTCGCCCCGGAACGGATATCGCCGCCGCCACCGCGCTGCATGACAAGATCCACGGCGTCTGCTTCATCGCCCGATCGGTGAACTTTCCGGTACACTATGAGCCGGAGTTCCTGTTCGAGGCCTGACCGGCAAAGGCGGGGAACATGCCGACCGTTCCCCGCCCCTTCAAAACCGGCGCAAACGCGTGTACGGGCGCGCGATGCGTCCTAACCAGATTCCCAAGACCTACCGGGTCAAGAGCTTCGGCTGCCAGATGAACGTCTATGACGGCGATCGCATGGCCGAACTGCTGGCCGAACAGGGCATCGCGCCCGCCCCCGAGGGCGAGGATGCCGATCTCGTGGTGCTCAACACCTGCCACATCCGCGAGAAGGCGGCCGAGAAGGTCTATTCCGATATCGGCCGCTTGCGGCGCGAGGATGGCTCCAGCCCGCTGATCGCCGTCGCCGGATGCGTCGCGCAGGCGGAGGGCGAGGAGATCATGGCGCGCGCGCCATCGGTGAAGATGGTCGTCGGCCCGCAGGCCTATCACCGCCTGCCCGAGATGATCCGCGATGCCTCCGCCGGCCAGCGCGTCACTGATACCGACATGCCCGCCGAGACCAAGTTCGGCGCGCTGCCCAAACGCCGCCGCTCGGGCCCCACCGCCTTCCTCACCGTGCAGGAAGGGTGCGACAAGTTCTGCACCTATTGCGTGGTGCCCTATACGCGCGGCGCCGAAGTCTCGCGCCCGCACGCGGACCTGATCGAGGAAGCCAAACGCCTCGTCGATGGCGGCGCGCGCGAAATCACGCTGCTGGGGCAGAACGTCAATGCCTGGACTGGCGAGAACGCGAAAGGGCAAGCCATCGGCCTAGACGGGCTGATCCGCGAACTGGCGGAAATTCCCGATCTGGCGCGCATCCGTTACACGACCAGCCACCCCAACGACATGACCGAGGGGCTGATCGCCGCCCATGGCGAAGTGGCCAAGCTGATGCCCTTCCTCCACCTGCCGGTGCAGGCGGGCAACGACCGGGTGCTGAATGCGATGAACCGCAGCCACACGGTGGAAAGCTATCTGCGCATTCTGGAGCAGGTCCGCGCCGCGCGGCCCGATATCGCGCTTTCAGGCGACTTCATCGTCGGCTTCCCGGGCGAGAGCGATGCCGAGTTCGAGGATACGCTGAAACTGGTCGATGCCGTGGGCTATGCCCAGTGCTTCAGCTTCAAGTATTCGCCGCGCCCCGGCACGCCCGCCGCGGCGATGGACGCGCAGATTTCGGCCGCCGTGATGGACGAGCGGCTGCAGCGCCTGCAGGCCGCGCTCAACCGCGATCAGCTCGCTTTCAACACGGCCAGCGTGGGCAAGACCTGCGATGTGCTGGTGGAGCGCAAGGGCAAGCATCCCGGGCAGTGGCTGGGCAAATCGCCCTGGCTGCAATCGGTCCACTTCACCGGCGAGGCACAAGTGGGCGATCTCGTGCGCGTGGAACTGACCGAAGCGGGGCCGAATTCGATATCGGCGAAGCTGCTGGAAACCGCGCCCGCCTGACCTGCGCTATTCGACTGGCTTGAGCGGTTCGAGCGGGATCAGTTCCCTCCCGATCGAATCGGTTTCCTCTGCCGGCGACACGGTGGGGTTATCGGGATAACCGCTGCCGTCGAACGCCAGGCGCACGATATGCGCGGGCACGCCGCCGCCCGCGATGGTGACGGCCAGGTCGCGCCAGCCGTTGCTCTTGCTGTCCAGCACGCCCACCGGAAGCTGCACCACGCTGAGTTCGCTGACCTTGCGAAACTGCAAGCCATCGCGCTTCAGCACCACGAGATTGCAGCCGCCCGTCCCGCACATCATCGGCCCGCCGACATAAGCGAGAACCTCCGGCGTGCCGTCGCCATCGAGGTCGGTCTCGGCCTGGGCATAGAGCAGCTTGCCCATGTCCTGATAATTGGCCTTGATCCAGTTTTCGGCGCTCTGCTTCACCGGCTCTTCGCTGGGCTGGGCGGTGGGCCCGGCATCCGGTTCGCTCTTCTTGCAGCCTGCCAGCGCGAGGATCGCCGCCAGAGGCATAACGAGGATATTCAGCCGCTTCATCATGCCAGCAGGTTAGGCCTGCCCGTCAGAAAACCGCAAGGAAAATGGACGCATGCCGCCACGTTCCGCCCCGGTTGCAGCCCGGCCCGGCCCCGATCCGGCCCGCAGAGACGCGCCAGACTTATCCACTGCCCCGCGCCGTAGTATGGCTTGCGCACGCCAGCCATGACCGTATCTATAAATACAGGAACAATTCCTTCGTTTCGAAAGGAGCACATGGCCCGAAAAGCAGCCCGTGCCGATAATACGGCGCAGTTCCGCCCCGAGACCCATCGCCGGGCGCGTGTCGAGGTTGAGTTCGACGAACCGACACTGCTGGGGGCCCTGTTCGGCCAGTTCGACTCCAATCTCGTGCAAGTGGAAAACCGGCTCGGCGTCTATATTTCCGCGCGTGGCAACAAGATCCAGGTGGAAGGGCCCGAGGATGCCGTGGCCCGCACTCGCGACACGCTCAAAGGCATGTATCACCGGCTGGAAATGGGGCAGGATCTTGATTCCGGCGCCATCGAATCGCTGATCGCCATGTCCTCCGAACCCACACTGGAAGGCATCATTTCCGGCGATGCGGGCGCGCCGCCGATCATGATCCGCACGCGCAAGAAAACGATCGTGCCGCGCTCGGCCACGCAGATCGAATATATGCGCGCGCTGGCCAAGGCCGACGTGATCTTCGCGCTCGGCCCGGCGGGCACCGGCAAGACCTACCTCGCCGTGGCCCAAGCGGTTTCGCAATTGATGACCGGATCGGTGCAGCGCCTGATCCTCTCGCGCCCGGCCGTGGAAGCGGGCGAGAAGCTGGGCTTCCTGCCCGGCGACATGAAGGACAAGGTCGATCCTTACCTGCGCCCGCTCTATGACGCTCTCTATGATTGCATGCCGCCCGAACAGGTGGAGCGCCGCCTGGCGGCGGGCGAAATCGAGATCGCGCCCATTGCCTTCATGCGCGGCCGCACGCTGGCCGATGCCTTCGTCATCCTCGACGAAGCGCAGAACACCACGCGCGAACAGATGAAGATGTTCCTCACCCGCTTCGGCCAGAACAGCCGCATGGTGATCTGCGGCGACCCGCGGCAGGTCGACATCCCCGGCGGCGACCGCATGAGCGGCCTTGCCGACGCGGTGGAACGGCTGGAAGGCGTGGAAGACATCGCCGTCACCCGCTTCACCGCCGCCGACGTGGTGCGCCATCCGATCGTGGGGCGGATCGTCGAGGCGTATGAGAGCAAGGCGGAGTAGTCGCGGCTGAAACGGCGCTTCCCGGGCCTGCATTCGCTATCTTGCCCTTTCATGCTTTGCATTGCGGTCATCGCACGATAGGCGCGTCTGATGATGAACATCCCCTGGGATCAGCCCGCGACGCTGATCGATCTGGACGGCAAGACACCGATCATCGGCACGATCTTCGATTGCGCCACGCACTTCTCCCTGTTCAAGCCCTTCGCCAAAGCGCAGGCGCGCGTGCTGCTGACCCGTCCGGCTTTCCGGCCGGGCCAGAAGACCCGCACGTGGGTTCTCAACCCGGACGAAATCGAAATGCTGGCCCAGAAATGGGCCGCTGAAATCGAGGAAGCGCTGAAGCCCGACTGACGGGCGAGGCATCCGGGCGCGGGGGATACGAAGGCAGACGAATTCAAAAACTTCGTCGTCACATTGCGGAATCGGGGCCCGTTTCCTTGCGCCTTACACAACGCCTCCGAGACACTCGAACATATCCTCCCAATCCGGGTTCATCGTCTCGATCAGCCGGATTTTCCAGTCGCGCCGCCATTTCTTGATCGCCTTTTCCCTCCGGATCGCATCTTCGATTTCGTCATACCGTTCCGCATAGACAAGGCGGGTGAAGCCGTACTGGCGCACGAACCGGGAGCCAGTGCCCTCCCGATGTTGCCAGATGCGGCGTTGCAGATGCGCGGTGACGCCGGTGTAGATGCCGCCACGATAGCGGTCGCTCGTCATGTATAGCCAGCCGCCTTTGGGCACTGCATCGTCCTGAAGAAAAGCGGGGCCCCCGCCTTCGCGGGGGCGACGGAGGTGTTTTGCGGATGGGAAGCCTTTGTCGGCAAATTAATTCACCGTCATCCCCGCGAAGGCGGGGATCCCGCTTCTCTTCTCCCTGCCGCATGAGTAAAGCCATCCCCGATGACCCTCGAAATCGATATCGAAGCCCCTTGGCCCGCTGGGACCGACTGGGCCGACCTTGCCGAAGGTGCACTCGAAGCGCTCCAGCAGGCCGCCCCCGAACTCGGCAATCCGCGCCTGATCGCCAGCGTGCTGTTCACTTCGGACGCGGAAGTGCACGTCCTCAACCGCGAATGGCGGGCCAAGGACAAGCCCACCAACGTGCTTTCCTTCCCCATGCTGGAACGCGCGGACCTGCTCGATCTAGCCCCCGACGGGCCGCCGGAAATGCTGGGCGATATTGCCCTGGCGCATGAGACTTGCACGCGCGAGGCGGCGGAAAAGGGCGTTTGCGTGGAGCACCACGCTGCCCACCTGATCGTCCACGGATTGCTCCATCTGGCCGGCCACGATCACGAGATTTCCGATGCCGATGCCGAGGCAATGGAAGCACTTGAAACAAAGGCTCTTGCGATTCTGGGCATTGCCGACCCATATGGGGACCGAACTTAGACTTCAGGGGATAACCAGATACGATGGCCGACAATGGCCGCCACACCGAGACCGGCTCGGGAGAAGGCGACAGTAGCGGCACGCTTTTGCGTGTCATCAAGAGACTGTTCCATCCCGAAGGCGATCAGTCGCTGCGCGCGCAGATCGAGGATGTCATCAACGAGCACGAAGGCGAGGCGGACGGCGAAAGCCCCGCCAACGGCGACCTTTCGCCGCTCGAACGCCAGATGCTGCGCAACCTGCTGCATTTCAGCGAGCACGATGCCGACGACGTGGCGATCCCGCGCGGTGAGATCATCGCGCTGCCTGCCTCCGCTTCGTGGGAAGACGTCGTCGAGGCCTTTGCCGAGCATGGCCATTCGCGCATGCCGGTCTACGGCGAATCGCTGGATGACGTGAAGGGCATGCTCCACATCAAGGACGTGTTCTCGCACCTCGCGCGCGGTACCCGGCCGGATGACTGGATCACGCTGCTGCGCCAGCCGCTCTATGTGCCGCAATCGCGCGGCGCGCTCGACGTGCTGGCCGACATGCGCGCCCAGCGCGTGCACCTCGCCGTGGTGATCGACGAATATACCGGCACCGACGGCATCATCACCATCGAGGATCTGGTCGAGGAAATCGTCGGCGAGATCGAGGACGAGCACGACGATGCGCCGGAAGACCTGCTGGTCCCGCTGGAAGACGGCGTGTGGGAAGCCGATGCCCGTGCCGAGCTGGAAGACGTGGCCGAACGAATCGACCCGCGCCTTGCCGAAGTGGAAGAATCGGTCGACACTCTGGGCGGCCTGACGTTCGTGCTGGCCGAAAAGGTGCCCGAAGTCGGCACCGTGCTCACCCACCAGAGCGGCTGGCAGATCGAAGTTATCGACGGGAATGAGCGTCATGTGACGCGTTTGCGCCTCCATCCGCCACAGTGGGACTTGGAAAACGCGGCGGATTAGCGCACATATGGTTGCATGATCTGCATCGCAGATTGCGTATCCAGCAACCCCGACGAAAAGACGAATCTTGCCTGTACGCCGACTCCCCCCCCTGCGCGCGCTTGAAGCTTTCGTGCGTGTTGTCCGCCTCGGTTCCGCCAAAGCCGCGGCCAATGAACTGGCGCTGTCCCCCTCCGCCCTTTCGCGCCGCGTGGCCGCGCTGGAGGATTTCACCGGAAAGCGCCTGTTCACGCGCCAGCACCAGTCGATGAAGCTGACCGACGAAGGCCAGGCCTTCTACAACGCCATCGGCCCCAAGCTGGAAGAGCTGGCCGAAGCGGTGGAAGCCCAGATCGACCGCGGGCAGGTGCTGCGCCTGCATCTGGGCGTGCCTTCGCTGTTCGGCGGCCAGCGGCTGTTCCCGCGCCTGCCCGAACTGCGCAAGCTGCACCCGCGCCTGCACATCGACATCGACACTGCCGCCCATTCGGAAGACCGCGTGGGCGACACGCTGGACGCGGCAATCGTGCTGTCCAAGGAACCCGATCCCGCGTTCTACCGCATCCAGCTCGATCACAACAAAGTCTACGGCATCGTCTCGCCCGACATGGCCGCCGAGATCGGCCCGGTGCCGGATGAGAAATCGCTGTCGAAGCAGACCTTCCTGATCCATCAGGACCTGCCCGAAAGCCTCGATGCCTGGAAGAAGGCCATCGGCATGCCCGGCCTGGAGCCCGCCGCGATCGACAAGTTCGATTCCGGCCAGCTGGTGCTGGAAGCGGCGGCACAGGGCCTCGGCATCGCGATCATGCACGACGATCACTTTCGCCGGTCGCACGACAACCGGCTGGCCCGCCTGTTCGATATCGATATCGAAAGCCCCTACCGCTACTGGTTCATCTGCAAGCCCAAGGCGCTGGAATCCCGCCCCGTGCGGATCTTCCACGAGTGGCTGCTGCAGGCCGCTCTCTGACCGGGAAGATTGTCGCAGTTTTACAATGAATTGATAGTATCCCCCGCCAATCGAGGCTCCCCTGCCCCCTTGGAGAATTACCATGTCCCGGCTCTTCGCTGCTCTTTCTGTGCCCGCCCTGCTTGCGGCCGCTCCTGCCCTCGCTGCCGAAGCGGCTCCTGCCACAGCCCCTGCCACAGTCAGTGAAGTTCCGGCCGATCCGGCACGCCTCGCCGCCGCGCGGCAGACGGTCGACTATGTCTTCCCCGCAGGAACCTACGCCCGGATCATGAACGGCACGATGGACAAGATCATGGATTCCATCATGGATTCCATGCTCAAGATGCCACTCAAGGATCTGGCCGGGATCGGCGGTGTCGATACCAGCAAGCTCAGCTCGGCCTCGATGGCGGAAATCATGGAGATCTACGATCCCTCCTACAAGGAGCGGACAAGCATCATCACGCATACGATGATGTCCCAGATGGCCGGGATCATGACCGAGTTCGAGCCGGACATCCGCGACGGGCTCGCCCAGGCCTATGCCGAGAAGTTCGACGTGAAGCAGCTCGGCGAACTCAATGCCTTTTTCGCCACACCCACGGGCAAGGAATATGCCGCCGATTCCTATCTGATCATGATGTCGCCGCAGGTCATGGCAAAGATGCAGGCCTTCATGCCGAAGATGATGAAGCAGATGCCCGCGATCATGGAAAAGGTGAAAACCGCCACCGCCGACCTGCCCAAACCGCGCAAGTTCGCTGATCTCAGCAAAGCGGAAAAGACGAAGCTGGCCAAAATCCTCGGCCTTTCCGAAACCGAGCTGGAAAAGCAGGAAGCGGCCAGGGGGCAGTAAGTCCCCGGCCACGAAACCCGCATCATGAAAAAGGGCGGCCCTTGCGGACCGCCCTTTTCTGTTCGCCTGCGAAAGGGATCAGCCTTCCGAAACGGTCGCTTTGACGATCGTGCCCGGCTCGCGCGGCGGCTCGCCCTTGGGCAGCGCGTCGACCAGTTCCATGCCTTCGACCACCTGGCCCCAGACGGTGTACTGCTTGTCGAGGAACGTAGCGTCGTCGAACACGATGAAGAACTGGCTGTTGGCCGAGTGCGGCGCGCTGGTGCGGGCCATCGAGCACACGCCGCGCACATGCGGCTCGGCGTTGAATTCGGCCTGCAGGTCGGGCTTGTCCGAACCGCCGGTGCCGGTGCCGTGCGGGCAGCCGCCCTGCGCCATGAAGCCGGGGATCACGCGGTGGAACTTCACACCGTTGTAGAAGCCTTCGCCTGCCAGTTCCTTGATCCGCTCGACATGGCCGGGGGCCAGATCGGGGCGCAGCTTGATCTTGACGTCGCCCTGGCTTTCGCCGGTGTCGAGGGTGAGCGTCAGAAATTCGTCGGCCATCATATATCTCCTGTTGCCTGCCCCCGGCCAGGGGCGCGGATCGTCTTGGCGCCCGATATAGGGCCCATGCCGCCAATGTCACGTTTTCGATAGGCCCCGCCCTCACTCCCGGCGGAAATCCCCCGGACCATTTCCACTGCGCGCCGTCCCGCTGTTGCAATTGCGAAATTGCTGCGTAGACCGGCTGCTATGGGCGATGCGGACCTCAAGGATGACGTGATCGAAGACGAGGCCACCCGCGCCGCGTCCGGACACGGCGCCGAGCCCGGTCCGGACAGCGAAGCCGAAAGCGAAAGCCACGACGAGGAAAACCGGCTGAAGGGCGAATTCGTCCGCGCCGTGAAGGACGCGCTGGACGAGGAAGACTTCGACCGCGCCTACGACCTCGTCGAACCGCTGCACCCCGCCGACATCGCCGACCTGTTCGAGCTGGTCGACGCCGACGAACGCCTGCCCCTCGCACGGGCTATCCGCGACCTCATGGGCGTCGAGGTCATTGCCGAACTCAACGACTGGGTTCGCGAACTGCTGGTCGAGGCGCTGCCCGCCGATGTCGTCGCCGACATCGCCGAACAGCTCGAAACCGACGACGCCGTCGCCATGCTGGAGGACCTCGACGAGGACGACCAGCAGGCCGTCCTCGCCGAAATGGAGCCGGAAGACCGCGCCGCCATCGAATCGGCGCTGGCCTATCCCGAGGAATCCGCCGGGCGCCTGATGAGCCGCGAATTCGTCGCGGTGCCCGAAACGATGACGGTCGGCGACCTGATAGACTTCCTGCGCGAACACCGCGAACTGCCCACCGAATTCTGGGAAGTGTTCTGCGTCGACGCGCTGCATCACCCGGTCGGCACATGCGCGCTGTCGTGGATCCTGCGCTGTCCGCGCAACATCCCGCTCTACGACGTGATGAAGCGCGACCAAACCCTGATCCCCGTCGGCATGGATCAGGAGGAAGTCGCGCTGCGCTTCCAGAAATACGCACTGATCTCCGCCGCCGTGACCGACGATTCGGGCCGCCTGATCGGCCAGATCACCGTCGACGACATCGTCCACATCATTCAGGAAGAAGCGGGCGAGGATACCCTGCTGCTCTCGGGTGCAGGTGACGGCGACATCAACGAGCCGATCCTGCTGACGGTGCGCGCCCGCCTGACCTGGCTGGTCGTCAACCTCGCGACCGCCATTCTCGCTTCCTCCGTGGTCGGCCTGTTCCAGGGCGCGATCGCGAAGTTCGCTCTGCTCGCAGTGTTGATGCCGATCGTTTCGGGCATGGGCGGCAATGCCGGCACCCAGACGCTCGCGGTGGTGGTGCGCGCGATCGCCACCAACCAGCTGACCGATTCGAACACCGTGCGGATGATCCTGCGCGAATTCCGCATCGCGCTGGCCAACGGCGCCGCGCTCGGCATGCTGACCGGGCTTGGCACCGGACTGCTGTTCGCCAACCCGCACCTCGGCGCGGTGATCGCGGCGGCCATGGTCGTGAACAACCTCGTCGCCGGGCTCGCGGGCATTCTCGTGCCGGTCACGCTCACCCGGTTCAAGGTCGATCCGGCCGTGTCCTCGGCCGTGTTTGTGACGACGGCCACCGACGTGATGGGCTTCTTCTCGTTCCTGGGCCTCGCGGTCCTTACCGGACTGGCCTGACAGGCCGGTTCAGCCCGCCCAGTTGTAACGCATCAGCGCCATCGTGAAGGCAAACAGGAACGCGTAGCCAAAGCGGTCGAGCCGCACGAGATCCTGCCCCTTCTTTGCACGCAGACGCCCCAACAGTAGCATCCCCCCGCCCGCCAGCAAGGGCGTGAGAAAGAGGTTGGCCAGCCGGAGCGCCGGATTGTGAATGGCCGAATGGGGAAAGACCACAAGGCTGATCGCGCCCGCGACAATTCCCCACAACGTGAACCCCGCGACGGCAAGACGGGGACTGGGCCTCCTCGAAAAGACCTGCCCCATCGCGTGCATTCCCATTTCGGCGAACAGTTCGACCAGGAACTGCAACAGCAGTTCGCCCAAGAACTGGAACAGGAGTTCGAAGAGAAATTCCATCGTGGTCAAGGACTAACAGGACAAGATCAGAAAGAACAAGCTGACTATCGCCACCCTTTCCCCAGCCTGTGCGATTGCCTATCTTCGCTGCATGCCGCTGCACATGACCAAGATCGCCTATTCCGCCGAAAGCCCGGCCAGCTTGCGCGCCTGGCTGGAAAGCCACCCGGACGAGGCGCTGATGACCACCCGCTATCTGCCCAAGCGGCATGAGGAGATGGTGGGCGGCTCGCTCTACTGGATTTTCGAGCATGCGCTGATCGGCCGCTCGCCCATCCTGCGCTTCACCCAGCGCGACGACGGGCGCTGGCACATCCATCTGGCGCCCAAACTGATCCCCGTCGTCACCAAGCCCAAACGCGCGCATCAGGGCTGGCGCTACCTCAAGGAGGAAGACGCCCCGCGCGATCTGGGCGACGGCGAAAGCAGCGGCGACGTGATGCCCCCTAAGCTGGCGCGCGAACTGATGAAGCTGGGGCTGGTGTAACGGTCTGAGCAAACATTTTTTCCATGACGATGTCACACCCGGCATGTCCGGCTCGTCATGCCTGCAAGCGCGCATGGTGCGCGCATGGAGACACGGCATGTTCGACCCCCGTATCAAAGACCCGCTCACCCTCGCCCCCGAAGCCACGGCGGCCATGACCGCGCTGGAATCCAGCCTTGCCCAGTCGGGCCTCAGCCATACCCTGCTGGAACTGGTGAAGCTGCGCATCTCGCAGATGAACGGCTGCGCCTTTTGCATCCACATGCATTCGGCGGACCTGCGCAGCCATGGCGAAAGCGAACTGCGCCTGGCCATGCTGCCCGCCTGGCGCGAAGCCTCGCTCTATTCGCCGCGCGAGCGCGCCGCACTCGGCTGGGCGGAATCGCTGACGCGGCTGGCCGATACCCACGCCCCCGATGCCGTCTATGCCCCGCTGGCCGAACAGTTCAACGAGAGCGAACAGGTCTGGCTGACGATGGCCATTGGCGCAATCAACACCTGGAACCGGCTGATGGCGGGCTTTCGCCAGCCGCATCCAGAGACTGAACTGCGTGCCGCGGCCTGACCGCGATACCCATGCATTCGAGGCGCTGCGTCCCCGGCTGCAGCGTCTCGCCTACCGCATGCTCGGCTCGGTGAGCGAGGCGGAGGACGTGGTGCAGGATGCCTGGCTGCGCTGGTCCGCCTCCACGGCCGCAATCGCCGAACCTGCCGCCTGGCTGCACCGCGTGGTGACGCGCCTGTGCCTGGACCGGATGAAATCGGCCCGCGCCCGGCGCGAGACCTATTTCGGATCATGGCTGCCCGATCCGCTGATCGAAGCCGCCAGCCCCGAAGACACGCTCGCCAGCGACGTGACCTATTCGCTGATGCTCGCGCTGGAACGCCTTTCGCCTCTGGAGCGGGCCGCGTTCCTGCTGCACGACGTCTTTGGCGTGCCGCTGACCGAAGTGGCCGAAAGCCTGGAGCGCAAGCCTGCCGCCGTCCGCCAGCTTGCCTCACGCGCGCGCAAACGCGTGCAGGTCAGCCAAAAGCGCCATGCCGTGGAACGCACCGAGGCGGAACGCATCGTTACCGCCTTCTTCACCGCCGTGCAGGAGGGGGACACTGCCACGCTTTCCACCCTGCTGGCCGAAGACGTGATGCTGCAGGCCGACGGCGGCGGCAAGGTGATCGCTTTCCCCAACACGATCCGCGGCGCCGGCCGCGCCCTGCGCCTGCTGACCGGCATCGCCCGCAAGTTCGGCGGCGGCGAACTGGTACAGCGCACCTGGATAGACGGACTGCCCGGCTTCATCAGCCGGGACTACGACGGGAACCTGCAAACGACGGCCGTAGACCTGCGCGGCGGCAAAGTCGTCGCGGTCTATATCGTCCGCAACCCGGACAAGCTGCGCCATATCGCCGCAGGCAGCGATACCGCCCGCACCTGATCCGTACTCACTCCTGTACCATGGGCGCGAATGCTCAATCGGGAAGCCAGCCTGCCGACCGCAGGGTAATCACGGCCGAACGCGCCACCGGCACCTGCAGCCCGTTCGAAAGGCGCAACTGCATCGAACGCGCCGTGCCCTGCACTTCGGAGACGGCGGCCCGGGCGACCCACCAGCTGCGGTGCGTCTGCAAACCCTCCACCCCGTCCATCGCTCCGATCGCGTGCTTGAGCGGCATGAGCACCATCTGCGAGCCTTCCGCGCGGTGCACCCGCACATAGTGATCCTCTATCTGCAAGGCGATGATCGTCCGGGGATCGGCAAAGGCGCCTTCCGGCTCAGGCGGCGCGGGCTCTGCTGCCGGTGCCGCGGCCTTTCCCGCGCGCTGGCGCCGCAGCCGCCATTGCACGCCGATGAGGGTGAACACACAGCCCAGAACCGCCGTCTGGCCATACCAGAGCGGCATGGCCGGAAACTTCGTCTCCAGGTGCGGCCACAGATACAGGGCCAGCGTGCGGGAGATCCACGCTTCCGGTGCGCTGGCCAGCAGCACGCCGAAGAACAGCGCCAGCCAGTCCACCACCGTGCCGCGCCAGCGCACCAGCAGGAAATGCACGGTCAGGCCATAGAGCAGCAGCCCGGCCCAGCACGTCGTCATCCAGAACAGCAGCCGCTCCGGCAAGGGCCCGTTGAGGTAGGTGCCGAACGGCCCCAGCAAAGCCAGCGCAAGGCCTCCGCATGTGGCCAGAACGATGGCGCGCACAAAGAAAGTCCAGTCCCGGTTCATCCCTTCGGTCTCTATCGCCGCCGCGCGCGAGTGTGAAGCGCCGCCCGGCAGAATGGGCCGCTTGCCGGGCCGCGTACCCGTTCGCCCATTCGCGAATGGGCCCTTGGCCACCCCCGGAAACCGCGGAAAGACAGGCCTCACATCGTCAATGGAGTTTCTGATCATGCGTTTCTTTCAGGCCCTGTTCGCGGCCATTCTGATCTGCCTTGTCAGCCCGGCCTATGCCGCTTCCGGAACTGGCCATGCCGGGTTCCAGCGCCTCACCACGCCCGATGGCGTGGAAGTGGGGGTCTGGTATCCCTCGCAAGGTGAGGAGCGGGACATCCCGCTGGGGCTCAACCGTCAACAGGTCATCCCGGGCGGCCCCGTCAGCGGAGAGCGGTTGCCGCTGGTGGTGATGTCGCACGGGACAGGCGGCTCCTTCGCCGGTCATGCCGATACGGCCGTCGCCTTGGCCAAGGCCGGTTTCGTCGTGGCGGCGCTCACCCATCCGGGCGACAACTGGAAGGATCAGAGCAAGGCCACCGAAATCGCGAACCGCCCCGCAGCGCTTTCCCGCCTGATCGACTTCATGCTCGGCGGCTGGAGCGGCCATTCGGCCATCGACGCCAGCCGGATCGGCGCTTTCGGATTCTCATCGGGCGGTTTCACCGTACTGACGGCCGCCGGGGGCATTCCCGATCTCTCGCTGATCCGCGCTCACTGCGCCGCCCATCCCGGCCGCTTCGATTGCCAGCTGATCGCCAAGCATCCCGGCGACGCCCCCGCCAAGGCCCCGAAGTCCTGGCCCGCCCGCCGCGACGCGCGGATCAAGGCGCTGGCGGTTGCCGCCCCCGCACTGGGCTTCACGTTCGCCGATGGCGGTCTCGATGCCGTGCGCATGCCCGTGCAACTCTGGCGTGCGGATGACGACAAGGTCCTGCCCCCCGCCGAATACGCCGACGCCGTGCGCGATGCCCTGCCTTCCGCGCCGGAATTCCACACCGTGCCCCATGCTGGACACTTCGACTTCCTGGCCCCCTGCGACGGCCCGGTATCCATCCCCGCCCTGTGCACCAGCGCCCCCGGCTTCGACCGCGCCGCCTTCCATCGCAGCTTCGATGCGGACGTGACCGCCTTCTTCACCCGGACGCTGGCACCAGCGCAGGCCGCAACGTCTGCTGATCAATAAGGAAGGAACGTACCGGTCAGGCCTGACCAAGCTGCCATTTCCACTCCTCCCTGTCGCGCAGCGATGGGGAGGGGGACCGCCCGCGAAGCGGGTGGTGGAGGGGGAGAAACCCCTCCGTCAGCGGCCTGCGGCGACTGCCACCTCCCCATTCCGCAAGCGGAACAGGGAGGAATTTATGTGCCGGGCCCCGCTTAAGCGCCCCGTTCCACCCACCAGCGCAGCAGGGCGTGGGCCACAGCCGTCTTCGGCGGAGCCCCGAAAGCGCGGCCCTGTTCGCCGCGCTCCGCCGCCTCCACCGCTTCTGTCACCTCTTCGCGGGTGAACCAGCGCACGTCTTCCATCTCGGTTTCATCCATCACGATGGCGGGATCGTCGGCAAAGGCGTGGCAACCGATCATCAGCGAGGACGGGAACGGCCAGGGCTGGCTGACCACGTATTCCACGTCGCGGGCGCGCACGCCGGCTTCCTCGAAGACTTCGCGCGCCACGGCTTCCTCGATCGTCTCGCCCGGCTCCACGAAACCGGCCAGCGCCGAATAGCGCCCAGCCGGAAAGCGCGGCTGGCGGCCGAGAAGCAGCTTGCCATCGTATTCCACCGTCATGATCGTGACCGGATCGACGCGCGGGAAGTGTTCGGACTTGCAGGCCTCGTTCGTGCAGGTACGCTGCCAGCCGCCCTTGGCAAGCATGGTCGCGCTGCCGCACACGGCGCAGAAACGGTGCCGCGCGTGCCAGTTCACCAGCGAGCGGGCACCGCCGTAGGCGGCCAGTTCCCCCGCTTCCAGCACGGCCATGGCATTCCAGCTCGCAGGGCCCGCATGCGGGCTGCCCGAGGGATAGGCGGGGCGCACTTCGGCGAAGCAGCCGCGTTCCCCGTCAAGGCCGAGGAACACCAGTTCGCTGTCCGGCGCCGCATCGGAGAGGCTGCCCCAGTCAAGCGTGTTGTCCGGCGTCAGCACCGGATCGAGCCCGTCCATGCGCAGCAGCCGCGCCTGCCATGTCTTGAGCGCTTCGAGCGCCGCCGGGTCGTTGCGGACCAGATCGGCGCGGTCGATATGCGAACCGGAAAAAGCGATAGCGGCGGAATTCATGCGGGTTTCACCTGTAGCAGCGAGAGGACATCGGCTTTGAGCGCGGTCTGGAATTCGGGCAGCAGATCGAGCGACTGGGGCGGCATGAACTGCACGAAAAGCTGTGAGCGCAAGGCATGGGCCATGTCCACCATGCCGATCGTGCCCGCCGCTCCGGCCCAGCCGTAAATCCCCGCTTCCGGCCCGATACCCACGCGCCCGCCCGCGCCGAAATCCGCCGGGGCCGCATCCATCGCCGGGCCCGCGACGCCCGGCGGCAGCAAGTTGCTGGTGCCCTGCCGCACGGCCGCCTCGTCCAGCACGCGGGTGCCGCCGATCGTGCCGTACTGCGCCAGCATCCGCAGGAAACGGTCGTAATCGCGCGGCGAGCTGACCAGCCCCGAACCGCCCATCGGGAACGGCGGCGGATCGAGGAACACCGAATTTTCCCCCTTGTCGATCGGGATGAAGACACCGCCCATCACACCATAGTTGGTCGTCAAGTCACCGGCATCGGCGGCGGGCACCTGAAAGAACGTTCTCGTCATCCCGCAAGGCTCGAAAATCGTTTCCTTCAGATACGCATCGAACGGCTTGCCGGAGACGACCTCGATCACCCGGCCCATCAGATCGAGCCCCAGCGAATAACTCCACTTGGTGCCCGGATCGTAGACCAGCGGCACTTCGGCCAGCCGGTCGGCAAAGGCCTCCAGACTGGGCGCCTGCGGGCCGCTGTAGATATCGGGCAGCGGCATCCGGCTCACTTGCCCGCCGGTCAGGCCTTTCTTGTTGAGCAGATCGCGGATCGGCCCTTTCTGGATGATCGCATAGCCCAGCCCCGCCGTATGCGTGAGCAGATGGCGGATGGTGATCGGGCTCCTGGCCGGATGCAGATCGGTGATCGAGCCGTCATAAGTATTCTGCACCTGCATGTGCCGGTAGCGCGGCAGGATATCGTAGAGCGGCTGGTCCAGCGCCATCTTGCCCTGCGCGATGAGCTGCATCGCCGCCATGCCGGTGACCGGCTTGGTCATCGAATAGATGCGGAACAGGCTGCCGTCCGACATCGGATCGAGGTTGAGGAACCCTTCGGTGCCTTTGGCGACGTATTCAGGCTCCTTGCCGGGCAGGCCGAGCGAGGCGACCATGCCGGGAAACTTGCCCGGCCCCACCCACTTGTCGACCAGCGTGCGGACATGGGGGAGCAGTTCCGGCTCCGCCGCCGCGAAAGCGAGCCGTGGCATCAGCGCGGCGCTCACCCCCGCGAAAGCCCCGAGCCTGAGCAGCATGCGCCGGTCGAGAACCCGTTCCAGCGCCGCACGCGATTCGATCATTAGGTCAGTCTCCGGTTCCGGCCAGCGCCAGGCTCGCCGCCTTGGCGAAAAGCGTGGGCAATCCGGCTTCGTCCAGCCGGTCCAGCGGCCACCACTCGCCGCCGCCGGGCGGCAACCTAGTCCAATCCGCCCCGAGGTAAACCGACAGATGCAGGTCGAGCCCGAAATGGGTGAAGGTGTGCGTGACTTTGCCCGCGCTTTCCCATGGCCCGGCCAGCGGCCCCTCGCCCGAACCATCCGCGCGCGCGGACCAGCCATCGTCGGGCAGCGCGCGCATGCCACCCAGCATGCCCTTGCCGGGGCGGCGCACCAGCCAGACCGCATCGCCGCGCTCGATCCAGAAAGCCTGCCCCTTTCGGGCGGGTTTGGCCTTCTTCGGCGCCTTGACCGGAAAGCGCTCGGGCGCGCCCATGGCCCGCGCCGCGCAGTGGGCGGAGAGCGGGCACAGCAGGCAGCGCGGGGCGCGGCTGGTGCACACGGTCGCGCCCAGATCCATCATCGCCTGCGCAAAGTCTCCGCTGCGCGCCTCGGGAGTGATCCCATCCGCCTTTTCGCGGATGGTTCCGCGCGCGCCCGGCAGCGCCTCTTCGATCGCGAAGAGGCGCGCCACCACGCGCTCCACATTGGCATCGACCACCACCGCGCGCCGCCCGAAAGCGATCGCGGCCACGGCCGCCGCCGTATAGGCGCCCAGCCCCGGCAGCGCGCGCAGCTCTTCCTCTGTATCGGGAAAGCGCCCGCCCCGCGCCGCGACCGCGCGCGCGCAGGCCAGCAGGTTGCGGGCGCGGGCGTAATAGCCCAGCCCCGCCCATGCGGCCATGACCTCTTCATCGGCAGCGGCGGCGAGCGCGTCTACTGTGGGCCAGCGCGCGATGAACTTTGCGAAATAGTCCTTCACCGCCGCCACGGTGGTCTGTTGCAGCATCACTTCGGACAGCCACACCCGGTACGGCTCGGGCGCGGGAGTATGGGGCGGAGACCGCCACGGCAAGACGCGCGCATGGGCATCGTACCAGGCAAGAAGATCGTGCCCAACGGCATCACAACCGGTATCCGAACTGGCATCCATGCCGCGCCTATGGCATTGCAGCGCCGGTAATGAAACGGGACGATCGCAAACAATCGGGCACCAAAAAAAGTGCCCCCTCCGGCCTCAAGCGCTACGAGCGCCCGCGCGGCGGGCAGGCCCGCGCGATTTCGGACCTCATGCCCGAAGTGGGGCGCACGGCCTTTCGCCGTTTCGGCTTCGTGCAGTCGAGCGTCGTCACCCGCTGGCCGGAAATCGTCGGGGCCCGCCATGCCCGCATCTGCAGCCCCGAATCGATCCGCTTCCCGCCCGGAGAAAAGAGCGAGGGCATTCTCCAGCTCGTCGTCGTCGCCGCGCATGCGCCGATGATCCAGCACGTGATCCCCGAAATCATCGACCGGGTGAACCGCTTCTTCGGCTACAATGCCGTGGGCAAAGTGAAGATCCGGCAAGGTGCGGTTAAGGCGCCTGCTGCTTCAAAGCCGCAGGCTGCTCCGCCTTCGCTCAAGCCGGTACCGATGGAACTGGGGGAATCGCTGCGTGATATCGGCGATCCCGAACTTCGTGCCGTGCTCGAATCGCTGGCGCGCAGCATGAGCGCAAAGAGCAATCAGGACGAGCAGTAATGAAGCCCCCCAGAATGAACACCGCGCGGCGCGCACTGGCGCCGCTTGCCCTCGCCGCCGGAGCCGCCCTGTGCATCGCCGCCACCGGAAAACCGGGCAAGAGCCTGGAAACCCCGGCGGGCAACTGGAACGGCACGATCGCCGTAACCGCCAATGGCAGCCACCGCTTCGGCAACCCCGAAGCACCGGTCAAGCTGACCGAATATGTCAGCTATACCTGCCCGCATTGCGCCCATTATCAGAAGGAATCGGCCCCGGTCCTGCGCCTCACCGTGGTTCCCAAGGGGCAGGTTTCGGTCACCGTGACCAACCTGCTGCGCAACCCGGTCGACCTGACCTTGGCGATGCTCACCAATTGCGGCGATCCCAAGCGCTTCTTCGTGCGGCACAATGCCTTTTTCGCCACGCAGGAAAAATGGCTCGCCAAGGCCGAGAAAATGACCCCGGCCCAGTTGCAGCGCTGGAATCAGGGCGAATTGCCCGAACGCATGCGCGCGATCGCCAGCGACCTTGGCTTCTATGACCAGATGTCCACCTGGGGCATCACCCGCGCCCAGGCCAATACCTGCCTTGCCGACACCGCGATGCTCGAAAAGCTGAAGGTTCAGCAGAAGGAATCGGCTGACCTCGGCATCCGCAGCACGCCCAGCTTCACGCTCAATGGCGAAGTGCTGGATGGCCATGACTGGGCTTCCGTCTCTCAGGCCATCACCGGCAAAATCGCCGAAGAACGCGCCGGAGCCATCTGAAACCCCGGAATCTGGCGGTTTAGCTGTGGAGAGAATCCCCGGCTTCCCCCTCCCCCGCTTTGTTCCATCCCAGCCCTGAGCTAGCTTTTCCCCTCTTCGCAAAGGATTCGCCACGATGACCCGCACGCCCATCCGTCAGTTCGCCCTTGGCATGCTGGCCCTGCCCCTCGCGCTTGGCCTTGCCGCCTGTGACAAGAAGGCTGACGACGGCGCGCCCAAATCCAGCGAACCGATCGCCAAGATCGCGCCTCCCGCAGGCAAGGCCTGGGCCGATGTCGTCGAAAAGACGCCCGAGGGCGGCTATCGCATGGGCAATCCCAAGGCGCCGATCAAGCTGGTGGAATATGGCGCGCTGAGCTGCTCGCACTGCGCCGAATTCGCCAAGGAAAGCTTCGAAAAGCTGCGCGACGATTACATCGCCAGTGGCCGCGTCAGCTATGAATTGCGCTATTTCATGCTCAATCCCTATGACATCCCTGCCTCGCTGCTCGCCACTTGCGGGTCGACCGAGGCGGTGATCCCGCTCAGCGAGCAGTTCTGGGCCTGGCAGCCCAACATGTTCGCGAATGTGCAGGCCGCAGGCGATGCCAAGCTCAAGGCTCTGGGCGAAATGCCCAAGGAACAGCAGATCAGCGCCATCGCCGATCTGTCGGGCATGACCGAATTCTATTCCTCGCGCGGGATCTCGCGCGATCAGGCCAAGGCTTGCCTCGCCGATACGGCCAAGGCCAAGGCACTGGCCGACCAGACCGAGAAGGCCAGCAGCGAATACGATATCACCGGTACGCCGACCTTCTTCCTCAACGGTTCGAAGATCGGCTCGGCTGTGTGGAAGGAAATCGAGGCCAAGCTGCAGGAAGCGGGCGCACGCTGATGCGCCTGCTCCGCTAAGGTCACGCGATGCGCATAAGGCGGCTCAAGCTCAGTGGATTCAAGAGCTTCGTAGAGCCCGCCGAACTGCGCATCGAACCGGGGCTGACCGGCGTCGTCGGCCCCAACGGCTGCGGCAAGTCCAACCTGCTCGAAGCGATCCGCTGGGTCATGGGCGAAAGCTCGCCCAAGTCGATGCGCGGCGGCGGCATGGAGGACGTGATCTTCGCGGGCACCGCGGGCCGCCCGCCGCGCGCTTTCGCCGAAGTGGTGCTGCAGGCCGACACCGCCCCGCGCGAGGATGGCACGCGCGAGGAGCTGGAAGTGGTGCGCCGCATCGAGCGCGGCGCGGGCAGTGCCTACCGCATCAACGGGCGCGACGTGCGCGCCAAGGACGTGGCGCTGACGTTCGCCGATGCCGCCACCGGCGCGCATAGCCCGGCGCTCGTCAGCCAGGGGCGCATCGCCGCCGTCATCGCCGCCAAGCCCGCCGAACGCCGCGCCATGCTGGAAGAGGCGGCGGGCATTGCCGGGCTCCACGTGCGGCGCAAGGACGCCGAGCAGAAACTGCGCGCCACCGAAAGCAATCTCGCCCGGCTGGACGACATCATGGCCGGGCTCGACAAGCAGGTCGCGGCGCTGCGGCGGCAGGCCAAGGCCGCCGAGCGGTACAAGGCGCTGTCCGACCAGATCCGGCTGGCCGAAGCGCGCCTCGTCTTCGCGCGCTGGCGCGATGCCGCCGCTGCCGCGGAAGCCGCGAAAAAGGAAGCGCAGGCCGCCGAGGCGCGCGTAAGCGAAGCGCAGGATGCGGCAAAAGCCGCGCAGGAGGCGCAGGCCGCCGCTGCCGAAGCGCTGATCGCGGCGCGCGACGAGCAGGCGGACCGGCGCGACGATGCCACTGCGCACGGCCACCGCATGGCCACGCTCACCAGCCAGCTCGAAGCGGCCGAACAGCGCCTCAAAGACCTCGAACGCCAGCGCACCCGGCTGGAGGAAGACCGCAGCGACGCCGACCGCATGACCCGCGATGCCGCCGAGGCACTGGCGCGGCTCGAACGCGAACTGGCGGACGGCGCCAGACAGCTCGAACGGGACGAGGCGGAGCGCCCCCGCCTCGCCAATACGCTGGAAGGCGCGGAGCGGGCCGCGCGCGCCGCCGAACTCGATCTGGCGCAGGCCACCGCCGCACAGGCCGGGGTCGAGGCCGAATGGCGCATTGCCGAGGCTGAGCGGACGCAGGCGCGGAGTCGTCTCGACCGGCTGAACGCGGAAAGTGCGCGGCTGGAAGCGCAGCTTTCCGCCCTGCCCGCGATCGACGATCTGGATGCCGCGATCGCGCAGGCCCGCAGCGAGGCCGAAACCGCCACCGCCGCGCTCGCCAGGGCACGCGAAGGGCTCGATGCGCAGCAGGCGCGCAAGAGCGAACTCATGGGCGAGCGCGATACGGCGGCATCCGCACTGGCCGGGGCCCGCGCCGATCTGACCGGCATCGAACGCGAGCACGCCGCCCTGCTGCGTGACCGGGAGGCCCGCGCCAAAGGGGCCAAGGCCGCGCATGGGCTGACGGCGGCCATCGATGCGGTGCGCGCCGCGCCGGGCTATGAGCGCGCGCTGGCCGCCGTGCTCGGGCGCGACGCCAAGGCGCCGCTTGGCAGCGTGGCGAATGCGGATGGGCGGTTCTGGACCGGGGCCGAAGCTCCTTCCTCCGTGCCTGAAAGCCTGGCCGCACATGTCACGCAGGGCCCGCCCGAACTCGCCGCGCGGCTGGCGCTGGTCCATGCCGTCTCGGAAGACGATGGACGCGCGCTGAAACCCGGCGAATGGCTGGTCACGACAGGCGGCGTGCTGCGCCGCTGGGACGGCTTTGTCGCGCGCGGCGAAGGCGCGGCGGAAGCGGCGCGGCTGGAAGCGGAAAACCGCTTTGCCGAGCTGGACGCCCAGCTTCCCCCGCTGCGCGAGGCGGTCAGCGCCGCCGAAGCGCGGCAGGCCCATGTGCAGCAGGAACTGGCCGCCCTCTCCGCCGCGATCATCGCCGCCGAGCGCGCCATTGCCGATGCCGCCAATGCCGAACGCAATGCCCTGCGCGCCGCCGATCAGGCCGAGGATACCAAGGCCCGCCATCAGGCCCGCCGCGCCGAACTGGACCGCAGCGCGCAGGATCTTTCCGAACAGAGCCAGGGCGCCGCAGAGGATCTGACCGCCGCCGAGGCCAAGCGCGCCGCCCTGCCCGATCCGGAAGCCGGGCGCGCGGGGCTGGAAGCGGCCAAGGCGAAGAACGAGGCCGCCAAGGCGAAGTTGCAGGCCGCCACCGCCACGCTGGCCGCGCACGATCAGGCGCTGGCCGTCGCGCGCGAACGCACCGCCTCGCAGCGCGGCGATATCCAGAACTGGCAGGCGCGCGCGGGCGATGCCACCAACCGGCTGGCACAGATGGCCGGGCGGCTGGAGGAGATCGAGACCGAACGCGCCGTGATCGCCGCCAAGCCCGCATCACTGATGGAGCAGATCGAACAAGGCGAAGCGGTCCGCCAGCGCCTCGCCGAAGAGCTGACCAAGGCCGAGGCCGCCGTCACCACCACCGCCGAAAACGCGCGCAAGGCCGATGCCGCGCTCGCCGCCGCGCAGGAAACGCTCGCCAGCGCCCGCGAAAGCCGCGCCGGCGCCGCCGCCCGCGCCGAGAACGAGGACGAACGCCGCGTGGAAATGACGCGCGTTTCCGGCGAGCGCTTCCAGTGCCCGCCGCCGGTCCTGCCCGAACGCTTTGCCTTCGCCTCCGCAGACGTGGGCCGCGCGGATGCGGAAAGTGCCGCCATGGACAAGCTGGTGGCCGACCGCGAACGCATCGGCCCGGTCAATCTCGTCGCGGCGGACGAATTGGCCGAGGCCGAAGCGCAACTGGGCACCAGCGTCACCGAGCAGGCCGAACTCGCCGAAGCGGTGAACCGGCTGCGCGGTTCCATCGGCAATCTCAACCGCGAAGGGCGCGAACGCCTGCGCGCCGCATTCGAGGCGGTGGACGGCCATTTCCAACGGCTGTTCCAGCAGCTCTTCCAGGGCGGCAAGGCGCATCTGGCGCTGGTCGATTCGGACGATCCGCTGGAAGCGGGCCTCGAAATCTACGCCCAGCCGCCGGGCAAACGCCTGCAATCGCTCACGCTGCTTTCGGGCGGCGAACAGGCGCTGACGGCGGTGGCGCTGATCTTCGGCCTGTTCCTCACCAACCCCGCCCCGATCTGCGTGCTCGACGAAGTCGACGCCCCGCTCGACGATGCCAATATCGAGCGCTTCTGCGACCTGCTGGAAGCGATGACCGGGGAAACCGACACCCGCTACCTGATCGTCACCCACAATGCGGTGACGATGAGCCGCATGCACCGCCTGTTCGGCGTGACCATGGTCGAAAAAGGCGTGTCGCGGCTGGTCAGCGTCGATCTTGTCGGCGCCGAAGAACTGCTGGCGGCGGAATGACGGGACCGACCGAAACCGAAATCTGGTTCGAGCAATGGCTGTGGAGCTACATGCCCTGCCACTGGAAAGGCTGGGCCATCGTAATCCTGCACATTGCCGCTGTCCTTACCATGGTAAGCCTGCCGAATCTTGCTGCCAGCCATTTCCGACAGGGATGGATAGCCCACCTGGCCATCATTCCGCTTGTAGCGGCGCTTTTCTCGCTCAACCGGATTTCCAAACGGCACTGCCGCCCGTCCGGAGGCTGAGTCAGTTCTTCAGCACGAAGCGCGGGCCCGTTCCCTCCGTACCGGCGGCATCCCCCGCATTGTAGAGCTGGCACCGCGCGAGGCTGAGGCAGCCGCAGCCGATGCATTCCTCCAGCTTGCGGCGGGTGCGTTGCAGGAGCGCGATCTGACCGTCGATCGATTCGCGCATAGACAGGCTGATCCGCTCCCAGTCCGCCTGCGTCGGCGTGCGGCCTTGCGGCAGGGTGGACAGCTCCCGCTCGATATCGGCAAGGGCAAGACCCAGCTTCTGCGCGATCAGGATGAAGCTGACGCGGCGGATGTCCGAACGCAGGAACCGGCGCTGGTTGCCGCTGGTGCGCAGCGCGGTGAGCAGGCCCTTTTCCTCGTAGAACCGGATCGCAGAAACAGCGACGCCGGTCCGGCGCGAAAGGTAGCCGATGGAAATGAGACGATCGTTGGACATCGAGTGGGGGGCTCTTTTTTGTTCTTGATCTCAAGCTAACTTGAGATTGCATCCTTGCCAAGCCGGTCGATTCGCCGGGACAGCAAGGGAGTTGAAATCATGGCTACGCCAGCCAAACCCAAAGGCCGCCTCGAACACGCGAACATCACTGTGAGCGACGTCGAGCGTTCGTCGAAACTACTGCAGGATCTGCTGGGCTGGGAAGAGCGCTGGCGCGGCCCCGCGCAGAGCGGCGGCGAGTCCATCCATGTCGGCGAGGAGTTCAGCTACATCGCCGTCTACACCGACCACAAGGTGCATGACCGTTTCGCCAAGGGGGCTCCGCTCAACCATGTCGGGCTGCTTGTCGACGATCTCGATGCGGCCGAGCAGGTCGTGATCGGCGCCGGGCTCGAACCGATGAACCATGCCGACTACGATCCGGGCCGGCGGTTCTATTTCTTCGACTGGGACGGTATCGAATTCGAGGTGGTGAGCTATGAATGAGCCGCTCATCACCTGGACCGGGGCGTGGCACCGCCGCCCCCGGTATCCCCGATCACGCCCGGCCTCAGATCACGCCGGCGTTGCCGACAACCCAGCAGGCCAGCGCCATGACAAGGCCAAGATCGCGGTTGGAGCGGAAACGGGCAAGCGCGTTCTCCCCGCTATCCGTATCCAGCGTCACGACCTGAAAGCCGAGATGCAGGGCCACGGGGGCGAGCGCGACGAGCGCCACCCAGTCCGGCCGCAGGGCCCAGAACGCCAGGGCCCAGAACGCCACGGCCAGCACGTAGAACACGCCCACGCCCGCGCGCACGTGTGATCCCAGCCGCAAGGCCGAGGAGCGGACGCCGACCAGCGCATCGTCCTCCCGGTCCTGCAGGGCATAGATCGTGTCGTACCCCATGCACCACACGATGCAGCCCGCATAGAGCGCGGCAAGCGCTTCGAGATGATCGCCGCGAATCTCCACCCAGCCGACCAGCGCGCCCCAGGTAAAGACCAGCCCCAGCCAGGCCTGCGGCCACCAGGTAATGCGCTTCATGAAGGGATAGGCCGCCACCAGCGCCAGACTGCCCAGCGCCACGAGCTGCGCCTGCCAGCGCAGATGCAGCAGCACCACGAGCCCCGCCAGGCACAGCGCGCCCAGCCAGAGCCAGGCCGCCTGCACGCTCACCCGGCCGCTGGCGATGGGGCGGTTGGCCGTGCGCGCGACCTTGCGGTCCAGATCGGCATCGACGATATCGTTGAGCACGCAGCCCGCGCCGCGCATCGCGATCGCGCCCGGCAGCAGCCAGAACACCAGACCCCAGCGCTCCTCACCCCCGGCCAGCAGCACGCCCCATGCGCAAGGCCAGAACAGCAGCCACCAGCCGATCGGCCGGTCGAACCGCGCCAGCATGGCATAGGAGCGGTAAGGCTCCGGCAAAAGGGACACCAGACCGCGATGCTGAGTATCGGGAACGCCGAGGTCCGCAAGAGAGGATGGTTCATTCACGCCCCCTTATCTAATCGATTGCGGCTTCCATGTCATGGGTGAAGGCATCCGGCCGCTGCCTGCGATTGCCCATTGCGCCGGGCAAACGATCACGCGACAAGGCCGCCATCGCCGTTCCGGCCACCCATTCTTGACGGAAACCACTGCCCATGGGAGCAACCCCAGCCTGGCCGCCACGCTCGGCCCCGCGCCTTTTCGTACCCGGTCCGCTCAGCGCGGGAGAACCCGTGACGATCGCCGGGGGACAGGCGCACTATCTGCTCAAGGTCATGCGCGCCGCATGCGGCGATGCGGTGGTTCTGTGCGACGACCGGACCGGCGAATGGGCCTGCGAAGTCACCGCCACGGGCAAACGCGACCTTGTTCTGGAACCGCGCGAGCGCTTGCGCGAACGCGAGCAGGTTCCCGATTTCCGGCTCTGCGCCGCGCTGCTCAAGAAGCCGAATTTCGATCTCGTGCTCGAAAAGGCGACCGAACTGGGCGTGCGCCGCATCCAGCCCATCGTGACCCGGCGCTGCGTGGCGGACAAGCTCAATCCGGACCGCGCGCTGACCATCGTGACCGAAGCGGCCGAACAATGCGCGCGCACCGCCCTGCCCGAACTGGCCCCGGCCGAACGGCTCGATGCCCTGCTGCGGGACTGGCCCGAGGACCGCGTGCTGTTCTTTGCCGACGAACAGGGCGGCGAACCGGCCGCCGCCGCCTTTGCCGCCGCGAAAGGCCCGGCGGCTCTGCTCACCGGCCCCGAAGGGGGATTCGACGATGAGGAACGCGCGGCGATCCGCGCCCACCCGCAGGCACGCCCAATCTCGCTCGGCCCGCGGATTCTGCGCGGGGAGACCGCCAGCATTGCCGCCACGGCGCTGTGGATGGCCGTGGCAGGTGATTGGTCCGCCGCTGGAAATTGACCATCCCAAACGAAATATTGCTGGTATCCGCTCCTGCGCATCCCTAATTCCCGGCGCATGAGCACAAGGGAGGTGTCGGATCGCGACGATCCGATCGTAGAGAGCCTGGACCAACTCGCCGCGCCGATGGCCGCGGGGGAAAAGCCGCGCGCAAAATGGCGGATCGGCACCGAACACGAAAAGTTCGTCTACGATCTCGCCGATCACCACGCGCCGTCCTATGACGAGCCCGGCGGTATCCGCGACTTGCTGATGGCCCTTACCGAATTCGGCTGGGAGCCGATCGAGGAAGGCGGGAAAGTCATCGCCATGAAAGGCGCAGACGGCACCGTCAGCCTGGAACCGGCGGGCCAGCTCGAACTCTCGGGCGCGCCGCTCGAAAACCTGCACGAGACCTGCAACGAGACCGGCCGCCACCTGGCGCAAGTGAAGACCATCGGCGACCGCATCGGCAAGGGCTATCTCGGCCTCGGCATGTGGCCGGACAAGACGCGCGAGGCGCTGCCGGTCATGCCCAAGGGGCGCTATGCGATCATGCTGCAGCACATGCCGCGCGTGGGCTCCATGGGGCTCGACATGATGCTGCGCACCTGCACCATCCAGGTCAACCTCGACTATGCGAGCGAGGCCGACATGGTGCAGAAGTTCCGCGTCTCGCTCGCCCTGCAGCCGCTGGCGACCGCGCTCTTCGCCAATTCGCCCTTCACCGAGGGCAAGCCCAACGGCTATCTCTCGTACCGCAGCCACATCTGGTCGGACACCGATCCCGCGCGCACCGGCATGCTGCCTTTCGTGTTCGAGCAGGGTTTCGGCTACGAGCGCTATGTGGACTACATGCTCGACGTGCCGATGTACTTCGTGTTCCGCGATGGGAAATATATCGACGCCGCCGGGCAATCGTTCCGCGACTTCCTGAAAGGCGAACTGCCCGCCCTGCCCGGTGAGCGGCCGCGCCTCAGCGACTGGAACGATCACCTCTCCACTGCCTTTCCCGAAGTGCGCCTGAAGTCCTTCCTCGAAATGCGCGGGGCCGATGGCGGGCCCTGGGGCCGGATCTGTGCGCTGCCCGCGCTGTGGGTGGGCCTGCTCTACGATCAGGGTGCGCTCGATGCCGCCTGGGATCTGGTCAAGGACTGGGACATGGAAGGGCGCGAGCTGCTGCGCGGTTCGGTGCCCAAGCTTGGACTCGATGCACCGGTTCCGGGCGGCGGCACGCTGCGCGACATCGCCGGGGAAGTGCTGGATATCGCCCGTTCGGGACTGGCGGCGCGCGGGCGGCTCAACACCAGCGGCGATAACGAGACCGGCTTCCTCGAACCGCTGGCCGAAATCGTGGCATCGGGCAAAGTCCCCGCGCAGCATCTGCTCGATCTCTATCACGGCGAATGGGGCGGCGACATTTCGCGCATCTATGGCGTGAAAAGCTTCTGAGATGATCGTCGTCACCGGCGAATTCCGCATGCCCGTGGCCGCGCTGGCGCAAGCGCGCGAAGCCATGGAGCGCGTGATCGCAGCCAGCCGCGCTGAGGACGGGTGCCTGTCCTACACCTATGCCCACGACGTGCTGGAACCGGGCCTCATCCGCGTCAGCGAGGCCTGGCGCGACCGCGCCGCGCTTTCAGCCCACTTCGAACGGCCGCACATGAAGCGCTGGCAGGAAGAACGCGCGGCACTGGGGCTGACCGGCCGGCGCATCGAACTTCACGAAGTCTCGGCCAGCGAACCGCTCTGAGCGGAGCCGCTATTCCGCTGGCTGCAACGGCGGATTTTGCGGACGCAAGTGCTTGCCCACCCGCGAAAGCGTGCGCGTGATCAGCGCATTCTCGCCCATCCACTCGTAATATTCGCGGTACTTGGGGTCTTCCGCCAGCATGTGCGCTTCCTCGGTGCGGGCCCGCCAATAATAGATCGCACTCACCACGCTTAACAGCACCGTGTTGCGGATCGCATCGGTCAGCGAACCATCGCGCACCAGAAACGGCAAGGTGGACATCCACCAGAACAGGTTCTTCGACAGATAGGCCGGATGGCGCGTGAAACGGTAAGGCCCATTGGTGAGCACACCGCGATAGGTCAGGTTGGAAAAGCGGATGCCGAAGGAGAATGTCGCCCAGGCATAGACGCCCGTCAGGAACACCATCATGGCGGCCCAGAGCCACAGCAGCGCGGGATGGGTCGAGAGGACATTGGCCCAGCCGAACGTGTTGACTTCATAGCCCAGCACGTCGGCGCGGCCCATCGTGCCCCACACGAACGGCGGATAGCAGATCAGCGCCGCCACCCAGCCCGCCAGGAACGGATTTCCGCTGCGGATATGGGCATCGAGCGGGCGGAACGTCAGCAGATAGCCGACGGTGCCGATCTGCACGTCGATCACGAAAAGCCCCGCGATCAGCGTCGAGCCGAGCGCGACCGGGTTGTATTCCATCGCCCCGAAATCGGCGTTCACCACTTGCGCGAAGCCCGGCGGCAGGATCGAGAGCATGAAAGCGCCGAAGAAGCCCTTGATGGCCCAGGCGCGCCAGTGCTTCTTCACTTCACCGCCGTCCCAGGCCTCCCGCCCGATCAACATCGCGCCGAAGTGCCAGGCATGATCGCGCGGTTCTTTCAGGTAGCGGTCCAGCCAGAGCACGTAAGGGATCGAGAGCAGGAACAGCGGCAGCGCAGCGGCGGAAATCACGTCCATCGCGAACAGGTACTGCCCTTCCCAATACCAGCGGGCGATGCAGTAGAAGAGGCCGATCGCCGCCCATGTCGCCCAGAGGCCCGCGATCTTGGTGATCGAGATATCGAGCGTCTGCGACAGCGGGCGGGCAAGGCTCCAGTCGATCCCGGTGGAAGGGCGCAAGTGCACTTTGTCCGCCAGTACCGACCACAAGCCCATGGCCGTGCCTGTGACCAGCAGCGTGGCAACGGAGGCATAAGGCCCGCTCATCGGCGCGTGGGGACCGGGCAGCGCAAAGGCATCGGCAATCGATGCCCAGTTGCGGCAGATCATGATCCACACGAAGAGGGCTGCCACGCCCGACAGGCCAACGCCTGCCGAGACGTCACTTGCGGGCCGGGCGCGCGCGGCGGTCTGGGCATTGCTCATGCCCAAGGCCCTAGCCGCAAATGGTTAAGGCGCCGGAAACGAGGCGCGCCCGCGCCCCGTCCCTTTCACAGCTCCGCTTAGCGTCCCGGTTACCGGCCCGATTACCGAAAAGCCGAGATCCGCCCCGAATTGTCGAGGATGTAAAGCGTCTTGTTGGCCACCACCGGCTCCAGCATCACGCCGTCCTTGAGCTCGGTGAACGGCGTGTACGTGCCCGTCGCCGGATCGACCGTGCCGACGCCGCCGTGCGAATTCGCCACCCACAGCTTGCCACCGGCCAGCACCGGCCCGACCCAGAAGAAGGGATGCTTGCGCTTCTTCTCGTTCTTGTAGCGGGTAAGCTGCGTCAGCCAGCGCACGCGGCCGGTCTCGCGCGCAATCGCGAGAATCTCGGCGTGATCGTCCAGCGTGAACACCCAGTCGCCCGCGACGGAAGGCGTGGAAATACCCGCGAGGTTGAGTTCCCAGATGCGCTGCCCGGTCACCAGCTCGTAAGCCGCCATACGGCCGCCCTGGCCCAGTGCGTAGACGCGGCCCCGGTCGATGATGGGATCGGCATCGACGTCTGTCAGGCTGCCGACCTCGGTGGAAATCGAGGTGCGCGCCAGCGCGTCGGACCACAGCTGGCGGCCGTTCTCGTAACGGTAGGCGACCAGTTCGCCCGAGGAATACCCGGCGATCACCGTGCCCTGCCCGGCAGCCGGAGCCGCCACGCCGAACACGCCCGACTGCGTGAGCGAGCCCGATTCGTTCCAGATCAGCTTGCCGTCCGCCACGTCGAGCGCGAAGATCTGGTTGTCCTGCGTCATCACGTAGACGGCGTTGAATGCCACGGTGGGCGCGCCGCGCAGCGGCCCTGCGGGCTTGTTGGTCCAGATCTGGTTGCCCGTATCCGCTTCCAGCGCGGCCACTTCGCCCAGACCGGTGGTGACGTAGACATGGCCGTTGTCATAGCTGACGCCGCCGCCGAACACCGAACTGGAGCCATCGCCCTTCACGGCGAAGCTCTTGGTCCACAGGTGCGCGCCGCTCTGCGCGTCGAAGGCGTGCACTACGCCATCGGTATCCATCACGTAGAGACGGCCATCCCCGATCACCGGCGCCGCGGCAAGGCGCGCGCGTTTGGACGATCCCTTGATCTGCGCGGTCCAGACGCGGGTGGGATTGGCCGCCAGGGCCAGGTGGCCATAGGCCTTGTTGGCCGTGCCGCCGCCCTGCGCCCAATCGGCATTGACCTGTTCGGGCGGCAGGATCACCGCCATAGAGGCCAGCGTCGGATCGACCTTGGCCCCGCTTTCGATGCGCGAGAGGATCGGAACGCGTTCGCCCACGGTCGGCGTCTTGGGGCCGCCCTTGCCCCCGCCGCCAAACAGCTTGCAGCCCGACAGGCCCATCAGCAGAGCCATGGCGAGCAAAGGCACGACCTTGCGTGCGCCGGGCGTTCGGACGGCAGGGCGGCAGGTGTTCGAGGCAGGTGCCTTCATACGCAGATCCTCACAAGACATATTCATTTCTTACCGGCATCCGCAGGCTTGATCACTTTCACGATCGGCTTGTCCAGCGGTTCGCCCTGATCGTCGACGACGCTGGCCAGCGGGTCCACACCCAGCACGGCCGCGAGCTGGCGGGCACGGCTGCGCAGGCCTTCGTTGACGCCTTCGTCCTTGGCGATGGCGCTGAACAGCGGGCCCGCCTGATCCTTCTTGCCCTGCTTGAGGTAGGCCATGCCCACCAGTTCACCGGCCACCCCGAACCAGGGATTGCCGGGCGCTGCCAGCGGCTTGAGCTGCGTCACCACATCCTGCGGTTTCATCGCATCGAAATCGGCGGCCACGGCGCGCACTTTCGCCATATCGCGCAGCGGTTGCGGCACCTTGGCGTCGGACGAAACCTGCCGGTAGAGCTTGAGCGCCCCGGCCTTATCGTCCTTTTCCATCGCGATCGCGGCCAGCATCAGCCGGGCGGAAACGGCGTTGCCATCGGTGCCCTTGGCCGCCAGCGGCTCCAGCTTGGTCTTGGCATCGTCCCAGTTGCTGGCCTTCACGCTGTCCAGCGCCTGCACGAAGGTTTCGGTGCGGCCTTCCAGTTCCTGGGTCTGGCGGTGGTCCCAATAGATCCACCCGCCGAAGCCAGCGAGGCCGAGCACGATCACGGCCAGCAGCGGCTTGCCGTAGTTGGTCATGAAGCTTTCGACCTGATCCTGCCGCAAGGCATCGTCCACCTCTCGCAGGAACACGTCCTGCTGGGCGGCCGTCTGCGCGGCTTTCTTGTCATCGGCTTTCGAGGTCTTGTCAGGAGGCAGGGCCAATTTGGGCGCTTTCCGCAGTAGTCTGAAGGGTTGCGGGGCTGTTTAACGTATGAACAGGGCTTTTCAACGGGGATGATCGCTGCATGCCCCGCCGTGAAGCACGCCTGAACGGAGAATGCGGCTAAGGAAAGGCAGAGCGGCCCATCGCCCGGGCATAAGTCTCCCGATAAGCGCGGATCATCGTGCCTTCGTCGTAGTCCGCCATCGCCCGCCCCTGATTCGCGGCCCCGATGGAGGCCCGCAGCGCTTCGTCCGCCGCCAGCCGGGCCAGCGAATCCGCCAGCGCCGCCTCGTCTCCCGCGGGCGTGACGAAAGGCCGGTTTTCCACCGGAACCATCTCCGCCACGTCGCCAACCGCGGGCGAGGCAATGGGCACACCCGCCGCCATCGCCTCGACCACCGAGATCGGAAACTGCTCACTGTCTGAAGAGAGCGCGAAAATATCGAACAGCCCCACCACCCGCGACGGCGCGGATACGAAACCGGGCAAATGCACGCGCTCTGCGATCCCGCAGGCTTCCGCCTGCGCCTCGATCGTGCCGCGCTCCGGCCCCTCGCCCAGAATTACGAGGCGCCAATCGTCCGGCAGCGCGGCGAAGGCGCGCACCAGCCGGGGCAGGTTCTTCACCGCGCGCAGGCCCGCGAGCGTGCCAACCCATTTCCCGCCCGGCGCCTTCACCAGGCCGGGCACCGCATCGGGCGAAGGCACGCCCCTGCAAGCCGCCGTATCGATGCCGTTGATGATCAGCCGCACCCGGGCGCGCGGCTGGTGCCAGGCCTGCAGCGCAATCGCCTCCAGCCGCTGCGAAGGCACCACCAGCGCCGAAGCGCGCGCCAGAGCAATCCGCCGGAACCCGTTGCGCGAGGGCTTGAGGCCGCCTGCCTCATCCTCGTTGAAGCCGTCTTCGTGATGGACCAGCGGCGGCAGGCCCAGCCACGCGCCATAGAGCCGGTGCGCCAGAACCGCGTCCATCGCGCCCCAGTTATATGTCAGCACCAGATCGAAACCGCGCATGGCCTTTGCGAGGCGCAGCAGACGCAAGGGGCCGGGACGGCCCTGCAGGCTGGGAAAGTCCTGCGGACAGGTCACGGCCAGCCCGGGATCGAGCGCGGCCAAGGCCCCATAAGCGCCAGGCTGGGCCGACACGACGGCATGGTCCACTTCGCTGCCGAACGCGTTCATCAGCCGCGCGGCGCGCAATTCCTTGCCGCCCGGGGCAAAGCTCGAATGGAGATGGAGGATGCGCAAGCGCGTGCCGTTCACGCCACGCGGGCCAGCAGACGCTCGATCGCGGCCACCGATTCGGGCTCGTCGAGTGTGGGGGCATGGCCGCAGGCGGGCAGCGTGATCATTTCCGCGCCCGGCACCCGGCGGGCCATTTCCGCCAGTGTGGCTTCGGAAAGCAGATCGGACAGCGCCCCGCGCAGGATCAGCACCGGCCTGCCCGCCAGCGCCTCCCATGCGGGCCAGAGATCCGGCTGGTTACCGGCATCGAAGTCCATGAAAGGCTCGGCGATCTTCATATCGTAGTCGAACACGATGCGCCCGTTGCTGGTCAGCGTCATCACCCGCTTGGCCATACCGATCCAGAAATCGAGCGGCTGCCCGGGATGCGCGGCGCCTTGCGCCGCCTCGATCCCGCGTGCGGCGTGAACCCATGTGGGATAGCTGCGCCCCTGCCCGACATAGTCCAGAATACGCGCCAGCCCCGCCGGTTCGAGGCAGGGCCCGACGTCGTTGATGATCACACCGGCGATCCGCTCCGGGATCAGAGTGGCCAGCCCCATCGCCATAAGCCCGCCCAGCGAGGTGCCGATCACGGCGAAACGGCCGATCCCTTCCTGATCCAGCAGTTCGAGAACATCCTCGCAATACTGCGGCGGGATATAGCTGGCCGCATCCTTGGCATATTCGCTGTCCCCGCGCCCGCGCATGTCAGGGCAGAGCACCCGCCGCGTTCGCGCGAGATACGGGGCCAGCACGTCGAAATCGCGCGCGTTGCGCGTCAGCCCGTGCAGGCACAGCACCGGCACGGACGCATCCCCTCCACCCGTTTGCGGGCCCGGATAATCGCGAAAGTGCAGCTTGAGTCCATCGCGGCTCGACCAGAACCGATCCTCGTAATCCGTCATGCCGAAACGGCGGCCTCCCGGTGAAAGACTCAATCAAAGTAACAGCGCATGCCTTGATCGGCGGATGCGCACTCCCCACTATCGCCTGATGCGAAGCGAACCGCAAGCAAGCGCCTATCGCCCCGATGTGCACATCGAATCCATCGCCGGATGGATCGGCGATCCGGTTCCCGCCGCCGCCTTCCCCAAACACGAACTGCGCTTCCGCAATGACCGGTGGGCACATGCCGTGGGCCTTGGCGATCTGTCCGGCGAGAGCTGGATTTCGCACTTCGGCCGGTTCGAGCCGCTGCCGGACAATCTGCCCGGCCCGCTGGCGCTGCGCTATCACGGCCATCAGTTCCGCGCATACAACCCGGATATCGGCGACGGGCGCGGGTTCCTGTTCGCGCAGATGCGCGATGCGGACGGGCGCCTGCTCGATCTGGGCACAAAGGGATCGGGCCGCACCCCCTACAGCCGCGATGGCGACGGGCGGCTCACCCTGAAAGGCGCGGTGCGCGAAATCCTTGCCACCGAAATGCTCGAAGCGCTGGGCGTAAACACCAGCAAGACGTTCTCGGTGATCGAAACCGGCGAATCGCTGTGGCGCGGTGACGAACCCTCTCCCACCCGCTCCGCTGTGCTGGTGCGCCTGAGCCACGGGCATATCCGCATCGGCAGTTTCCAGCGCCTGCTCGCGCTTGACGAGAAGGCGCAGATGGAAGCGCTCGTGGCCTATTGCCTCGAAACCTACCCCGGCAGCACACCGCCCGCCGATGCCCCCGGCCGCGATGAGCCTGCGGTGATCCTGATGCACCAGGTGGTCGAACGGCTGGCCGCCCTGGCCGCGAGCTGGATGGTGGCGGGCTTCGTTCACGGCGTGCTCAACACCGACAACATGAACATTTCGGGCGAGAGCTTCGACTATGGCCCCTGGCGCTGGCTGCCCAAGTGGGACCCGCGCTTCACCGCCGCCTATTTCGACTACGGCGGCCTCTACGCCTTCGGCCGCCAGCCCGAAGCCCTGCTGTGGAACTGCGGCCAACTGGCCGTGGCGCTGCGGCTCCTCGCGGAAACCGAGCCGCTGGTCGCCGCGCTCGACCGGTTCGGCGGGCTCTATCAGCAAGCCATGGCGCGCCACTTCACCTGGCGCCTGGGCGTCGAGCCGCGCGGGCCGGAAGCCGACACCGCACTGATCCAGGCCGCCGAGCACGCGATGACCGAAAGCGGCGAAGCGCCCGATCAGTTCTTTTTCACCCGCCGCGGGGGCCGCGCGGCGGGGGACGATGCCTTTGGCGAACTTCTGCGCGCCTATACGCCCACCGCCGGTTGCGACGGCGCTTTCTGGCAGGAAGACGCCCCGCCCGGCATTCTGATCGATGAAGTCGAACGCATCTGGTCCGCCATTGATGAGCATGACGACTGGTCCGCACTGGAAACGAAAGTCTCCGAAATTCGGGAACTTGGCCGAAATCTCGGCGAAGCGCCCAGCCCGCGCGGCGAATAACGAATTTTCTCTGCGCGTTAGCAACCCGGTAGGAATACCTGTGCCATAGGGTGCGAATTCGAGAACACTTCTGGGTAACGGATTCTTAGCCGTAATGGACGGTGCAGCCACAACCACAGCAACGGTAGCCAGTGACCGGGGGCCTGTCAGTAACGTGAGCAAGGCAGAGATCGTTTCCTGCGAACCCGCGACGGGTGCCGAAATCTGGCGCGGCAAGCCCTGCGACGTGGACGATGCCGTCTCGCGCGCGCGCCGCGCCTGGCCCGCCTGGGCCGCGCAGCCGCTCTCCACCCGCATGGAGCTGGTCCGCCGCTTCGCCAACGAAGTGCGCAAGGAAGCGGAAAAGCTGGCGACCACGATCGCGCGCGAAACCGGCAAGCCCTTGTGGGAAGCCCACGCCGAGGTCGAACTCGTCATCAACAAAGTCGAGATCTCGATCCGCGGCTATGCCGAGCGCACCAGCCAGCGCAAGCTCGACTCGGCCCTGCAGGGCACCATGGCCGTGCGCCACAAGCCGCACGGCGTGCTCGCAGTGCTCGGGCCGTACAATTACCCGGCGCATCTGCCCAACGCCCATATCGTGCCCGCGCTGATCGCGGGCAACGTGGTGATCTTCAAGCCCAGCGAAAAAGCGCCGGCATCGGGCGAGATTCTGGCGCGCTGCTTCAACCGCGCCGGTATTTCCGCCGCGATCATGCAGTTCGCGGTGGGCGGCCCTGCCGAAGGGCAGGCCCTCGTCGCGCACGAAGGCGTGGACGGCGTGCTGTTCACCGGCTCGGCCAATACCGGCATTGCCATCAACCGCCGCCTCGCCACCCGGCCCGACAAGATGGTGGCGCTGGAAATGGGCGGCAACAACGCCATGGTGGTGTGGGACACGCCCAAGCTGACCGACGCGGCGACGCTGGCCGTGCAGTCCGCCTTTGCCACCACTGGCCAGCGCTGTACCGCGACCCGGCGGCTGATCGTCAAATCCTCGATGTACGATGCCCTTGTCAGCGAAGTGAAAGCGCTCTCGGACCGCCTGATATTCGGCGCCCCGTTCGACGATCCCGCCCCGTTCATGGGCCCGGTGATCGACAACATGGCCGCGGACGGGCTGACCGAAAGCTTCCTCTACCTGCTCAGCCACGGCGGCAAGGCGATCAAGCATCTGGTGCGCCCGGACGAATCGCTGCCGTTCCTGAGCCCGGCGATCATCGATACCACCGCGATGAAAGACCGCCCCGACGTGGAACTGTTCGGCCCGATCCTGCAAGTGATCCGCGTCGAGGATTTCGACGAGGCGATTGCCGAAACCAACAATACCCGCTTCGGCCTCGCCGCCTCGCTGGTGGGCGGCACGCCGCAGGAATACAACAAGTTCTGGGCCAATGCGCGCGCCGGGATCGTCAACTGGAACCGCGCGACGGTGAACCCCAGCCATGCGGCCCCCGTGGGCGGCATCGGCCTGTCCGGCAACCACCGCCCCACCGGCTATTACGCCGCCGATTACTGCGCCTATCCGGTCGCCTCGGGCGAGATGGAACAGCCGCGTGCGATGATCGGCGTGGGCCTGAAACAGGCCATGCCGTAAAAAGCGTTACTTGCCGCTCGTCACCAGATCGACTTCGGTAAGGCCGTTCTTCAGCTTCCGGGCATAGACGACATAGGCCTTTCCGCCCTTGCGACCGCCCAGCACGTGATCCGTGCCGTCCATCTTGTATTCGGCGCCGTAGCCCGCCTTGCCCGCCTTGGTGTAGTAGAAGCTGATGACGTCATCCGGCGAAACCGGCGTGGCGAAGTTGACGACACGCAGCGCGCAGGCAGTGCTGTCCACGCCCGCCGCTTCCTGCACCGCGCCGCGCGGATAGACCGGGATATCGGCGGGCAGCTTGGCCGCCCAAGTGTTCGAATACTGGGCCTTGGCGGCGCAATCGGTGTGCGCCACCTTCGATGCCTTGGCCACTTGCGCGGCCGTGGCGGCGCTTTCCGCCAGCGCAGCGGCTCCGCCCTGCGCGGGTTGCGGAGCAGGCTGCAGCTTGCCGCCTGCCATGGCCACGGCCTTTTTCTTCGCATCGGCAATCGCTTCGGGAGAGCGGTCTTCGGGCGGCAGCGTGATCTGCCCGCTGTTCGCAGCCACGGCTGCCCCATCCTGCCCGGCCATGTCCGGATCGACCATGATCTGATCCCCCAGAGCCCCGCTCATCGCCGGGTCGGTCTCGGCCCCCGACGGTGCCTTTTCGTCCGAGCCGCAACCGGCCAGCATCAAGGTTCCGGCCAGCGCCGCAATCGTCAGGCGTGCCATGAAAGGGGCAGAGGTCTTCATCGTCGCATTCCTTTGTTCACCGCGCAGCCTGCGCGCGGCCCTGCCCCGGAAACGGTAAGGGGCATCAACGCCATCGGATAAAACGCGAAATTTCCGGCAAGTGCCAGCCATAACCGCCCGCCGTCCCATTTCGGGATGTCCCGGTGCCAAAGGTTGAGATGGCAAAAGCAAGGGCGCCTGCGTCGAACGCAGGCGCCCTCCCGCCCGGACGTGCAAGGCTCGCCCGGGCGGTCCCTCCGCGCGTCGCCGTCCGCACGGAGAAAAAGATGGGAAGGAAATTCGTAAGAGGCTTAGCGGCAGCGCGATCCGCCGCGGTCGACCTCCCGGCCCAGCAGCGCACCGCCCAGCGCGCCGAGCACGGTGCCGACCGTGCGGTCCCGGCCGCCGTCGATCTCACGGCCCAGCAAGGCGCCTGCCGCGCCGCCGACGATCAGGCCGGTCGTGCCGTTCCGCTTGCGGCAGTAATACCGCCCGTCCCGCCCGCGCCACGTCCGGGTTTCGCGGTAGACCGGTTCGTCATAGGACCGGTACGAGCTGTGGCGGCGATAGTCCCGGCGCCAGTCGTCGCGGGAATAGTGCCTCCGGCTGTGTCCGTAGCTCTGCTCGCCCGGCGCCTGGAAGGCCGCGCCATCGAATGCCGGCATGGCCGAAGCGGGAACGGCAGTGGCCAGACTGGCGGCTGCTGCGGCAAGAGCCGATGCCTTGAAGAATGCGTTCATCTCATCTCTCCTGTGTTGCCGGAGTGAACTGCCGGGCGGGGTGCCCGGAACACACATTCATGTTTACGCGCAGTTATCTGAACGGCATGCAACAAGCCTGTCAGAATTCGCGTCTTTGCCCGAAACTATCGCGCACCTGCGGCAAAGCGGGAGTCTTGCGGGACCGGGCGAGGGCTCGTAAGCGTGCCGCTCCGGGCCCCCTTCCCCAGAGTATTGCCATGACGTCCCCCAGTTCCACCCGCCTGCGCGGTCTGGCTTCGGCCTTCAGCGCCTATCTGATCTGGACCCTGTTCCCGTTCTATTTCGCGCTGTTGCACACGGTCTCACCGTTCGAAGTGGTGGCATGGCGCATGCTGTGGACGCTGCCCTTCTGCCTGGTGATGATCGCGCTGCTGCGGCAGGGCGGCGAGCTGCGCCAGGCCCTCACCAATCCGCGCATTCTGGGCGCGCTCGCGCTGAGCGGGCTGCTGATCGGGACCAACTGGCTGGTCTATGTCATCGCGGTGATGCACGGGCATGTGCTGGCGGCCAGCCTGGGGTACTATATCAACCCGCTGGTCAACGTCTTTACCGGCGCACTGATCCTGCGCGAAAAGCTCTCGCGCCTGCAATGGTTCGCGGTGGCGCTTGCCGCCATCGGCGTGACCATTCTGGCGCGTGACGCCTTGCCGACGCTGTGGATCAGTCTGACGCTGGCGCTGTCCTTCGCCGGATACGGTCTCACCCGCAAGCTCGCCCCGGTCACGGCGCTGCCGGGCCTCACGGTTGAAACGCTCGTGCTGCTGATCCCCGCGTTCGGCCTTCTGGGCTGGCAGGCGGCAAGCCCGCAGGGCCTGATGATGGGCACGTCTCCCTCGATCAGCGCGCTGCTGTGCTGTGCCGGCGTGCTTACCGGCATTCCGTTACTGCTGTTCGCGAGCGCGGCCCGGCGCATCGACTTCTCGGTGCTGGGCTTCATCCAGTTCGTGACGCCGACCGGCCTGTTCCTGCAGAGCGTCTTCGTGTTCGACGAGCCGTTCCGGCCGGTTCAGCTCGTCTGCTTCCTGTTCATCTGGACGGCCATTGCGGTGTTCTGCTGGGATCTGCTGTCCCGCCGCAACCGCTCAGAGGCTGTTTGAAAACGCCCGTCCGTGCATTTTCAGTGCGGCACCAGCCCGCTTCCAGCGAATTCCCAAACGAACTCTCAGAGCGCCCCGGCGAAGCGCAGCGGTTCGCCCTGCGCCTGATTGGCGAGCTGGCCTTCCCACATAGCGGAATGGCCGCGCACAATCGTGCCGACGACGCGCCCCTGCAGCTCCATACCGGTAAAGGGAGACCAGCCGCAGCGGCTTTCCACCCAGTCCTCGGTGATGGTGAAGCGGCCCTTGCGGTCCACCACGGTGAAGTCCGCGTCATAGCCAGTGGCGATCCGTCCCTTGCCGACAAGGCCGAAGACGCGCTGCACCCCGGCGGAGGTCATATCGATCAGCCGCTCCAGCGTCATGTTCCCCTTGGCGACATGGTCCAGCATCAGCGGCAGCAGCGTCTGCACCCCGGGCATGCCCGAGGGGCTGGCGGGATAGGGCTTGGCCTTCTCTTCCTTGGTGTGCGGCGCATGGTCCGATCCCAGCACGTCGGGCACGCCCTGCCGCAGCCAGTGCCACAGCCCGGCGACATGCGCGGCCGAGCGGATCGGCGGGTTCATCTGCGCATAGGAGCCGAGGCGCGGATAGGCATCCTCCGCCTCCAGCGTGAGGTGCTGCGGCGTCACTTCGCACGTCGCCACGTCGCGGTGCTGCGCGATCAGTTCGAGTTCGGCGGGCGTGGTGACGTGGAGGATATGCACCGGCCGCCGGGCCTCGCGCGCGAGCTTGAGGATGCGGCGAGTCGCCAGCATCGCGCTTTCATCGTCGCGCCAGACCGGGTGACTGGAAGGATCGCCCTCGATCCGCTCGTCCTTGCGCGCGTTCATCCGCGCCTCGTCCTCGGCATGGATGGCAACGCGGCGGCGGCCATGCGCCAGCACGCGGGCGAGCTGCGCGTCCTCGGCCACCAGCAGGTTGCCGGTGGAGGCGCCCATGAAGATCTTCACGCCCGCCGTGCCCGGCACGCGCTCCAGCTCGCCCAGCTCTTCGGCATTTTCCGCCGTGGCGCCGACATAGAAGGCATGATCGCAGTACATGCGGTGATGTGCGCGTTCGAGCTTGTCATGCACACGCATCACAGTGTCGGTATTGGGGCTGGTGTTGGGCATTTCGAACACCGCCGTCACCCCGCCCATCACCGCGGCGCGGCTGCCGGTTTCGAGATCTTCCTTGTGCTCCAGCCCCGGCTCGCGGAAGTGGACCTGGCTGTCGATCACGCCCGGCAGCACGTCGAGCCCGGTGCAGTCGATCCGGCGCGCCGCATCGGGATAGCTGCCCACGCCCACGATCTTGCCATCGCGCACGGCCACATCGGCGATATCCGCGCCATTGGGCGTATGGACCATGCCTCCGGCAAGGACGAGTTCGGGGGCGTTGGTGGTCATCGGGAAGCTCTCCGCAGTCCAGAGGTTATACGGCAGGGTAACACGGCACCGGCGCGAAACGCACCGCCTTGCCGTGTCCACAGCGGACTAGGCCCGCCGCGAAGATCATGCAAGGACGTGTCCCCACGGACGGCATCGTTGCCGTCCCGCCGGATTCAGAACCCGAGCTTCAGCCCCACCATGACCCGATTGCTCACGGTGCCACCGGGCATGACCGCCGATTCCACATGGACATCGAGGGAAGCCCCATCCCCAAGGCTGATCCGGGCAGGAGGCAGGCCTTCCTCCACCTTGTAGGTATCAGGCAAGGGCCGCACGCGGTTTTCCTCTGGATCGGGAGCGCACACAACGATTTCCCCGCCGGTCGCAACGGGGCAGCGGCGCTTGCGGATATGCAGATCGAGACTGCTGTCCTTGTGCCGGATCGTGGCCAGATCGAACGTTTCGGCCTCTTGCGGTGCGGATGCAGCGGGCGGATCGGGGGGCAGATCGACGGGCATGCGGACCTCGCGGGGTGATGTCGCACGCACAAGGCCATGCGAACATGGCGATTTCGCGGCACGTCCCGCTTTCGCAGCTCCGCATAAACGAAAGCCCGGCCTGCTCGGGAGAGAGCAGGCCGGGCCAAAAGGGCGCCCGCACCGGGGAGGGCGGGGGGAATGTGGCGGGCGCCTGGGGGGTCGTTTCGTGTCAGGCGAACTTGCCGGCCTTGGCGATTTCGGACACCGGCTTGCGGCCCACGGCCATTTCGCGTTCCTGCAGGAACTCCGGCAGCGACTCCTTGGGGCCGAGCTTGCCGATCACGAACGCGGCTTCAAGGCGGTGATCGTCAGGAATGCCGAGCGCCTTTTCGGCCTCGCCGAACTTGATGCCGGTCATGCCGTGGGTGTGATAGCCCATCGCCTGCGCCTGGATCGCCGCCAGCGCCCATGCCGCACCGGCATCGAAGCTGTGGCTGTGGTTCGGGCCCACCGTGCCGTCCGGCCCGGTCGAATTGTTGGCCGAGACGACAAAGACCAGCGCCGAGGCATGCTGCGCCCAGCCCTGATTGAACTCAATGAGCTGCGAAAGCAGCAGATCCCAGTTGGCATCGCCCTTCCGGGCATAGAGGAACGTCCAGGGCTGCACGTTGTAGGCCGAAGGCGCCCAGCCCGCCGCTTCGAAGATCACGTCCAGGTCTTCCTGCGGAATCTCGGCCGCTTCAAAAGCGCGCGGGCTCCAGCGGTCGACGATCAGCTTTTCAATCCTGGGATGAGCGGTACGTCCGGTCATGGAAATAGTCCTTTTGGTTGGAAAGAGAGGAAATCAGGCCGCGTCGACGAGGACCAGTTCGGTATCCTCGATCGCGGTTACAGTAATGGTGTCGAGGCCGGTAATGGCAATACCGTCACGCGCCTGCGCCTCGACATCGCCGATCTGCACCCGCCCGGTGGCGGGAACCATATAGGCGTGGCGGCCGGGCTCAGTGGCATAGGTCAGCGTATCGCCTGCCTTGACGGTGGCGCCCAGCACGCGGGCATCGGCATTGATCGGAAGCGCGTCATCGTCGCCCGCGCGGCCGCTGGCCAGCGTGACGAAACGCCCGGCCCGGTCATCCTTGGGAAACGGGCGGGCACCCCAGCCCGGCTCCTCGCCGCGCCGGTCCGGCATGATCCAGATCTGGAACACGGTGGTGGGCACATCCTCCAGATTGTGCTCGGAATGGCGGATGCCGGTTCCCGCGCTCATCACCTGCACGTCGCCCGCTTCGGTGCGGCCGGTGTTGCCCAGGCTGTCCTGGTGCGTGATGGCGCCGGTGCGGACATAAGTGACGATTTCCATGTCGCGGTGCGGATGGGTGGGAAAGCCCGTCTTCGGCGCGATGGTATCGTCGTTCCACACGCGCAGGCGGCCCCAGTTGGTGCGCGCCGGATCGTGATAGTCGGAGAAGGAAAAGTGATGGTGCGCGTCAAGCCAGCCGTGGTTGGCGCCGCCGAGGCTCTTGAAAGGGCGGAGTTCGATCATGGGAGCACTCCTTGCTTGAACGGGTTGAACAGAGGGGGCCGGTGCGGCCCGATGCGCTCCAGATAGGCCTTGGCATTCGATCGGGAAATTGGGATAAATTCGACTCAAACGTTCGGATAAGTTGAATGCCTGAAATCGCCCCGCCCAGTCTTGATCACCTGCGCACGTTTCTCGCCGTCGTCGAAGAAGGCAGCTTCAATGCCGCCGCGCGCAAGCTGGGCCGGGCCATCTCGGTCGTCAGCTACGCCATTGCCCAGCTCGAAACCCAGCTCGACGTGCGCCTGTTCGACCGTGAGGGATCGCGCAAGCCGCGCCTGACCGAAGCGGGCCGCGCGCTCGTGACCGAAGCGCATGCGATCGCCGATGATGTCGATGCCCTGCTCGCCAAAGTGCGCAGCCTGCGGCAGGGGCTGGAAGCGGAATTGTCCTTCGCCGTGGACGTCATGGTGCCCGGAAATGTGCTGGCCCCGCTCCTGCGCGACTTTCAGGAACGGTTTCCCACCGTGCCGCTGCGCCTGCACGTGGAAGCACTGGGCGCTGTGGCAGGGCTGGTGCTGGACGGGCGCGCGACGCTGGCGATTGCCGGACCCGACCTGCTCGACCTGCCTGAAATCGAACGCGAAACGATCGGCAGCGTCGAATTCGTCATTGTCGCCGCGCCTGGCCATCCGCTTGCAAAGGCAAAACGAATCGCGCCCGGCGATGTGCGCAAGCACATACAGCTTGTCCTCACCGACCGTTCGCCGCTGACCGAGGGGCGCGACTATTCGGTGTTCAGCCCGCGTTCGTGGCGGCTGGCCGATCTTGGCTCCAAGCACGACCTGCTCAAGGAAGGGATCGGCTGGGGATCGATGCCGCGCCACCGCGTGCAGGAAGACCTCGACAGCGGCGCGCTCGTCGAACTGCACCTGCCGGAGCGGCCCTCCATCGACTATGCGCTGGTTGCTCTGTGGCGCAAGGACAGCCCGCCGGGCCCTGCCGCCGTCTGGGTGCTCGATGAAATGCGCGAACGGCTTGCAAAGTGTTCATGAGGTAAAGTGCGCGACGGGGTCTTGTACCGCACTGCACAATTCCCACCTTTCCTTGCATGACTGCAACCCGCCTGTTCGACCGCGCCGTGATCCGCCTGTCCCCGCGCGAGGGGTCCGGCGAAAGTGTCACCGATTTCCTCCAGGGCCTCGTCACGTCCGACGTGAAGAAGGCGCTCCCGGTCTGGGCCGGGCTGCTGACGGCGCAGGGCAAGGTCCTGTTCGATTTCGTGGTCTGGCCCGCGGGCGAGGATATTCTGCTCGATTGCGAAGCCGCCGCCAGCGAAGCGCTGATCAAGCGGCTGACCCTGTACCGCCTGCGCAAGGCGATCGACATTGCCCGTGATGACAGCCTCGCGGTGCACTGGCGCCCCCACACCGGAGACGCGGCGGCCGCCGATCCGCGCCTGCCCGCGCTGGGCGAACGCTGGATTGCCGCCGTCGATGCCAGCGATCCCGAAGAGGCCGAAACCGGCGCCGACGCCGCCTGGCGCGCCCACCGCCTCGCCCTCGGCGTGACCGAAGGACAGGCCGAACTGGGCGATGGCGAGACGCTGTGGCTGGAATGCAACGCCGCCGAACTGGGCGGCGCCTGCTTCACCAAGGGCTGCTTCGTCGGGCAGGAAAACACCGCGCGGATGAACTGGCGGCAGAAAGTGAACCGCCGCCTGATCGTCGTTCCGCTGGACCGTTCGGACGAGAAACGCCGCCGCGCGGCCTACCCCGATCTGGGGCTGGCCGTCGATCACCTGCGCGTCAGCGACATCGCGCCCGATCTAGTGCCCGCCTGGCTGGACCTGACCCCAGCCGCCGCGCAGGAACCGTCCTGAACGCAGGACTTCAAGCGCTGAGCGCTTCTCCGGACTGTTCGCTGCTGCTGTTCCAGCTCCGCCGGTCAAGATCGACGACGTACAGACCGGCCAGGGCCTCTTCCCCCCGGCCTGCGCTGTAGCGCAGCTGTTCCTTGCCGGTATCGCGGAACCCGGCCGCTTCGAGCACGCGCACCGAGGCATTGCTGTCCACGAAATGCCTGGCAATCAGCCGGTGATGACCCAGCGCGCGGGCCTGGTCCACCACGGCGCGCAGCGCCTCAATCGCATACCCTTGGCCCCGGTAGTCCGCCGCAATCCAGTAACCGACTTCCACATCGTCCTGGAACTTGCCCAGGCCGATACCGCCAACGAGCTTTGCACCCCGGGCACCACGCAGGTACATGAAGAAATGCGGCAGACGCGGATCGCGAGGGCGATCAAGATACTTGCGCGCGGCCTCACGCGTGCTCGGCATGGCCGACACTGCGATCGTGCGCTGAATCAGATCATCGCCGAGCGCCTCGACGAGATCGTCCACGTCCTCCGGCCACCCGGGCCTTAGAAATAACCTCTCCGTGCGGATAAACATGCCACGGTTCTCCGTTGTCCCGACTCCGCATGCGCATGATGCGCCAAAACAAGGAAAATTGCACGCAGCTTTCCATGCAATGGGCACAAGGCGCGATGAGACCCTGTCACCGTCCGGTTAACAAAAGCTTTCAGCCGCCTTGCGCGGAAGATCAGGCGGCGCGTTTGCAGCCCATCTCGCTGCCCTCGTCAGCCTCTGCGAAGATCAGTTCGTACTCGCGCGAGGGGCAGGCCTTGCCCCGGCCCTTGCTGTACCGCTCGGACACACGCCCGGTCCGCCGGAAGCCTGCCTTTTCCAGCACGCGCCCGGATGCGGGATTGTCCACGAAATGGTGCGCGGTGATGCGTTCGTGCCCCAGCGTTTCAGCCAGCCCCAGCACAGCCTGTGCAGCCTCGCTGGCATAGCCCTTCCCCCAATGGGAACGCGCAATCCAGTACCCCAGTTCGGCACATCCCGCCGCCTGGTGAAGGCCGACACAACCCACCATGCGCGCGCCATCTGCCCCCGGAACCGTGATGAGGAAACGGGGCAGGCCGCGCTCGTGGGGCAGGCCGAGAAAGGAACGGGCATCTTCGCCGGTATAGGGCCAAGGCACATTGGCGAGATTGCGCACGACTCTCTCGTCACCGATCAGGCGCAGTATCTCTTCCCAGTCCTCGGGCCAGCCGGGCCGCAGGAACAGCCGTTCGCTGCGAATGAACATCTTGAGTCTCCACTCATCCGTCCCGCGCGCCCTTTCTATCCGGGGCGCGTGACATTGCGATTACGCATGCACACCTGAAAAGCGCAGCCAGCCACGCCTGCATTGGTCAAATGCGACAACGGCTGACCGCAGCGGCGTTGCATGCGGCGATATGAGGGAGAAAAGCAAAGAGGGAGACAGGCCTTGGCCCTCTCCCTCGTTCAGCCGGTCTTCCGAAGAGACCGGCGGGGCCATCCCGTCAGGATGGCCCTTTATTCCGGCCATCCGGTTATTCGGCGGCTTCTGCCATGGCATCGACCGACACGTACTTGCGGCCGAGTTTGCCATCGTGGAAGCGCACGCGGCCTTCGGCCAGCGCGAACAGGGTGTGATCCTTGCCCATGCCAACGTTCACGCCCGGGTACACCTTGGTGCCGCGCTGACGAATGATGATGTTGCCGCCGATCACTTCCTGACCGCCGAACTTCTTCACACCGAGGCGGCGGCCTGCTGAGTCGCGGCCATTGCGCGACGAACCGCCTGCTTTCTTATGTGCCATTTCCCGTTACTCCGAATGCGCGCGGCTTAGCCGACCGAGGTGATGCGCAGCAGGGTCATCTGCTGGCGGTGGCCGTTCTTGCGGCGATAGTTGTGGCGGCGGCGCTTCTTGAACACCACGACCTTCTCGCTCTTGGCCTGCGCGATGATCTCGGCCGAGACCTTGACGGCGGACGCGTCGGCGATTTCGCCGTCGTTGCCAGCCAGCAGGACGTCGTCCAGAGTGATGGTCTCACCGGCTTCACCAGCCAGCTTTTCGACCGCGATCTTGTCTCCGGCGGCAACCCGGTACTGCTTGCCGCCCGTGCGCACAACTGCGAACATGGTGCCCTTACCTAATTTCAATGTGCCCGAAACGAGCCGAAACAACCTTGCCCCGGCCGCTGTACCAACCGTGAAACGGCAAGCCATGCGGGCGACGCGCCGGACACCCCGCGTCATGCGGAGGGCCGGAAAGAGTGGGTGCCGTTAGGGCAACGCCCGATTCGTGTCAACCGGGGACTGGGCTTTGCAGGCCGCCAGGCCAAGAATTCACGGACGAAATCCTCTCCCCTCGCTCCCGCACCATGCTATGGCAGCCCCATGATCCGCGCGAAAGCCCGTTTGCCGCTCGTCCCCCCGGCCATTCTTCTGGCCCTTCCGCTGGCATTGCTGGCCTCGGCCTGCTCCACTGCGGGCCGCTATCCCTCGCTGGCTTTGCGCGATGTGGAGCGGGCCAAGCCCGTTGCGGGAGATCCCGCGCCGCCTGTCAGGCCGCTGCCGCCCGCCTCGGCCAGTCTCGTCACCCGGCTTGACGGGCTTGTCGCCATCGCGCGCGACGCGGACCGCCAGTTCCAGGCCCAGCGCCCCGCTGCCGAGCGCGCGGTAGGCGCCGCCGGTGATGTGGGCAGCGATTCGTGGAGCACGGCCAGCGTCGCGCTCGCCAGCCTGGAATCGAGCCGGTCGAACGCGATGGCCGCGCTCGGCGATCTCGACACGCTCTATGTCGATGCCCGCACGGCAGGCGCACTGGAAGAAACGCCCAGCGCCAAGGCCATCGCCGCGGCCCGCGATCAGGTGAATGGCTGGGTTGCCGCGCAGGACGATGTCATCGCGCACCTCTCCGCCCGCCTGCCGGGCTAGGCCGGATCGACATTCAGATGATGGCGAGCCGAAAATGGTGATTTTGCGTGATCCGGAGCGCAGCGTACTTTCTGTACGTGAGCACCGGAAGCGCGCGAAAACGCCATTTGCAGGCCCTCAGGGCTGAATGTCGATCCGGCCTAATCCCCTTTCCGGAAACGGCCAAAAAGAAGCCCCTTCCCCCCGAAAGGGGAAGGGGCCCTCCGAACGACCGCCCTTCTGTCCTAGAGCCCCCCGGCCGGACAGAACGGCCAGTTATAGCAGCTGTAGCTTCCCCGCCGGCCCCCTGCCCAGGATCAGCACGGGCGGAAGGAGACCTGAGTGGCGGCTTGGCCGGTCAGCCGCCGTCCGTTCAGAGTAGCGATACCGCATGCCGTGGACTGCCCCCAGTCACAGCAGCGGTATCATAGTCAGGCCTTGCCTTGGCCCAGCGCCCCGCAAGGGCAAAGACAAAGACGACAAATCCTGCGAGCGTCATGATCGCGGCCGCAAGCGCCGCATCGAGGAACAGCGCCGCCGTCCCCCCGATTACGGCCAGATAGAGCCCGGCCATCACGCCGAAAAACCCGCGCGGCAGCCCCGGTTTGCGCCCCGCGCCCAAACTTAAAGGAGAATCGCCGGTACAGGCAAAGCTCTGGAGCTGTTCCTGGCTGAAGCGCTTCGACATCGTGATGACCTCCTTACAGTCGTGTCACCATGTCGCAGTTTGGCGATTCACAAATTGACCGCCGTCAACTTTGCCCGTCAGCCCCAGCGGGCGATATCTTCGAAATCCTGATCGCGCGGCTCGATCCAGCGCCATTCGCCGTCCGCCTTTTCGCGCTTCCAGAACCACGATTCGCTCTTGAGGTGGTCCATGGCGAAATCGGCGGCGGCAAAGGCATCGCGCCGGTGACGCGCGGCGGCGGCGACCAGCACGATCGGGTCGCCCGGCATCATCACCCCGCTGCGGTGGATCACCAGCAGCCCGTCCAGATCCCAGCGCCCGCGCACGCGCCCGGCCAGATCCTGCATCGCGGGAAGCGTGAGCGGTCCATAGTGCTGCAGTTCCAGCGCCTCCACGCCGCCGCCCGCGCGCACTTGCCCCAGGAAACTGACCACGCCGCCCGCCTCGGGGCGCGCGGCGGTGAAAGCCGCCAGTTCGCGGGCCGGATCGAACGGATCGGCCAGCAGGCGCACGTCACTCATCTCAGCCGCCCGAAACCGGCGGCAGAAAAGCGATCTCGTCCCCGTCCTTGAGCACCGGCGCGTCCTTGTCCTGCAGCAGGATGCCATTGACCGCCAGCTTCACACGCGGCCCGCGCAGCGCACTGGCCAGACCGGGCTCCAGCCCATCGAGCACCGCATCGATGGACGGGACGAGGGGAATAGTACGGCTGCCGCCGCCCGCCGCATCCTCAAGCCGCCCCAGAAACACCAGATTGATTGCCATCGCCTCTCAGCCTCCCGTCATGGACATATGACGGGTAAGTGCCGGGGCGGCGCCGGGTTCCTCGATCGCGAAATGATGGCGTTCCGGCTTGATCCGCATCGCCGTATCGAGCGCGCGCGACAGTTCCGCTTCGGGATCGCCGCTGCGCAGCGCGGCGCGCAAGTCCACCTGCTCGTTCCCGCCAAGGCAGGCATAGAGCTGGCCGGTCGCCGTCACCCGGATGCGGTTGCAACCGTCGCAGAAATTGTTGGTCAGCGGCGTGATCAGGCCCAGCCGCCCCCCGGTTTCGGCCACGTCCCAGTACCGCGCCGGGCCGCCGCTGCGGTGGCTGCTCGGCGTCAGAGTCCATTGCCGGGCAAGCCGGTCCTGCACAGCAGCGAGCGGCAGGTAATGATCGAAGCGGTCCTCCTCGACATCGCCGAGCGGCATCACCTCGATCAGCGTGGCATCGAAACCCTGCCCATGCGCCCAGGCGACCAGATCGGGAATCTCCTCCTCGTTGATGCCCTTGAGCGCCACGGTATTGAGCTTCACCTTCAATCCGGCCGCCTTGGCCGCCGCCAGCCCTTCGAGCACCTGCGGCAGCGAATCGCGGCGGGAAAGGCGCTGGAACACCGCCCGGTCCAGCGTATCGAGCGAGACGTTCACCCGGCGTATCCCGGCCGCGGCCAGATCGTCCGCGAATTCGGCAAGGCGCGTGGCATTGGTGGTGAGCATCAGCTCTTCCAGCCCATCGCCCAGCTTGCGGCCCAGCGCGCGCACCAGATCGATCATGTCGCGCCGCACCAGCGGCTCGCCGCCGGTCAGGCGGATCTTGGTGATCCCGCGCGCGATGAAGCCCAGCGCCATGTCGTGCAGCTCTTCCAGGCTCAGCACGTCCTTGCGCGGCAGGAAGGTCATGCGCTCGGGCATGCAATAGGCGCAGCGCAGATCGCACCGGTCCGTGACCGAAAGCCGCAAGTAGGTGATGCGGCGCTGGAACTGGTCCACAAGTGGCTGGGAAGAGGTCATCCGGCGGGATATAGCACTGGCCCGGCCCCATTTCCATCGAGCGGAAGAAACTGCCCGGTCACCCCCGCCGCGCCGTCCAGCCATCGCACGGCCGCGTCCGCTTCTGCCTGGCTGGCGCATTCGATCGCATTGATCCGCGACGGGGCGAAGCGGCGGGCCAGCCCCTGCACCACCGCGAGCCGCCAGCCCCGGTGCTCGTGCGAAGCGGGCAGGAATACCAGCGTCAGCGGATCGGCGCCCGCGTTCAGCGTGGCTTCCACGCCCGGCAGAACCCGCGCATGGAAATCCGTCGCGGCATCGAGCGGATCGTCCGCCAATGGCCCGGCGTAGAGCAATTCCATCAACGCCGGTCCCGCGTAAGCGTCATCCCGATCTTCTCGCCATTCTCGGCGATCGCCAGCTTGACGATCTTGACCGTCACCGCCTCGACCCGCTCGTCCTGCAGGAACAGGGTTTCGCAGATGTGATCGGCGACCGCCTCGATCAGCTTGAAATGGACGCCCGGCGGCAGCGCCTCGGACGCCGCGAACTTCAGGTCCATGTAGTTCTTGCTGGCGCCCAGCGGCGTATCCGGCGCGTAATGAGCGATCGGCTTCAGGCGCACGGAGATCGTGAAGCGCAGCGGCTGCGGTTTGCCCGTCTCTTCCGAATAGATGCCGGTGAGGACATCCTGCTCGAAATCGGCAACTTCTAGGATGAGGCTGTCTGCCATTCCGCGCCGATGCCATCGCCACGGGCAAAAGTCCATTGCGCACAGCACGGTGGAGCGTGCGGTCATCGAGTGGTAGACGAATGCCCGCACACCAACGGTGGAGATGCCCCCATGCGCAAGACCATGCCTTCCCTGACAGCCGCCGCCCTCCTGCTCGCCTGCTCCGGCGCCGCGAATGCCGGGGATGCCGTTAACCCCGCCATCACCGATGCCCTGACCAGCAGCGCCCGCCCGGCCGGGGACGTGGCGCGCGATGCGGAGCGCAAGCCCGCCGCACTGATGGCCCTTGCCGGTGTGCGCGAAGGCGCCAGCATCGCCGAGCTGGCTCCCGGCGGCGGCTACTACACCCGCTTGCTGAGCCTTGCCGCAGGCCCCGAAGGCCATGTCTTTGCCGATTCGGGGCGCCCGGTGCCTGCCGTGGAGGCCTGGGCCGCCGATCATCCGCAAGTAACCGTATCGATCATCAAGGCGGGCGACGATCTCGCGCCCGAGCCGGTCGACATCGTCTGGACCACCCAGAACTATCACGACTTCAAGAATGCGAAGATCGGCGATACCGACGGCGCCGCCCTTTACAACAAGGCCGCGTTCCGGGCGCTCAAGCCGGGCGGGGTCTATCTCATCAATGATCACGCCGCCGCGGCGGATGCCCCGGCCGATGTCACCTCGACGCTGCACCGGATCAAGGAAGCCACCGTGATCAAGGAAGTCGAAGCCGCAGGGTTCACTTATGCAGGCAAGAGCACCGCGCTCGCCAACCCGCAGGACGATCACACGCTGAAAGTCTTCGATCCAGCGATCCGGGGCAAGACCGATCAGTTCGTGCTGAAATTCGTGAAGCCCTGAAACAGCAGGAAAGTCCTCCCTGTCGCGAAGCGATGGGGAGGGGGACCGCCCGCGCAGCGGGTGGTGGAGGGGGAGAAACCCCTCCGTCAGCCCTGCGGGCTGCCACCTCCCCATCGCTTCGCGACAGGGAGGATTTGAGCCGCTAATCCCGCCGCCAGCGGGCGAAGATCGCGGTGGGCAGCAGGCGGCCCTGCCCATCCTCGCGCACCGCCAGATCGCCATGTTCGATCTGGCCGGGAAGCCCCGCGAACAGCTCGTCCATCAGCCCGGCCAGCGCCAGCGAGGACATGCGCACGGCATAGACCGTGAGGAACAGGAACCGGCTGTTCTCATCGAGCAGCTGGCGGCAATCGCCCAGCAAAGCGGGCAGGTTTTCCTCCAGACGCCAGGTCTCGCCATTGGGGCCGCGCCCGAACTTGGGGGGATCGAGAATGATCCCGTCGTAGCGCTTGCCCCGGCGCACTTCGCGCGCGGCGAACTTGGCGGCATCGTCGATCAGCCAGCGCACCGGGCGGTCTTCCAGACCCGCCAGCGCGGCATTCTCGCGCGCCTGCGCCACCGACTTCTTCGAGGCATCGACATGCGTCACCGGCCCGTGCGCGGAAAGCGCCAGCGTGCCCACGCCGGTATAGCCGAACAGGTTCAGCGTCGAGGCATCGTCCCGCCCGCTGAGCTGCGCGCGCATCCAGTCCCACACCGGCGCCATGTCCGGGAAGAAGCCCAGATGGCGAAACGGCGTGCACTGCGCGGTGAAGGAGACCTCGTTCCATGCCAGCGGCCAGCCTTCGCGCGGGACCGGCTTTTCATAGTGCCAGCGCCCGCCGCCGTCCTCGTCCGAGCCGGGCACGAATTCGCCGTGGGCATCCCAGTCCGGCAAGCGCGGGGTCCACATCGCTTGCGGTTCGGGGCGCACGAAGCGATAAGCGCCGTAGCGCTCCAGCTTGCGGCCATGGCCCGAATCGACAAGGCCATAGTCCCCCCACCCCTCGCCGGTGAGGATAACGGGCTGGGGTACGAGGTCCGCCATCAGGCCTTGGGCGTGGCGTGGCCAGCCACGAACTCCGCCACCGCTTCATAAGTGCCCGGCAGTGCAACGCACTTTTCCTCGCGGTCGAACAGGTCGCCCACGCGTGCGGGCAGGCTGGGGCGGTGGCCGGTCGAGCGCTCGACCGCTTCGGGGAACTTGGCCGGGTGCGCGGTCGCCAGCGTGATCACCGGCGTGGCCGCATCGATCCCCGCCGCACGCGCGGCAAACAGGCCGCAGGCAGTGTGCGGATCGATCAGTTCGCCGCAGTTTTCCCAGGCCCAGCGAATGGTCGAGGTCATATCGTCGGCATCGGCGCGGGCCGACTGGAACAGCGCGGCGGCGCCTTCGCGCTGCGCATTGGTGAGCTGCATCGCCTTCGTCGCCTCGAAGCCCGCCATCTGCTCCGCCATGGCCTTGCCGTCGCGACCGCCAAGGTCGAACAGCAGCCGTTCGAAGTTGGAGGAGACCTGGATATCCATCGACGGCGCGGCGGTGGGCGTGACCGTGCCTTGCGAATAGTCGCCGGTGGACAGCGCGCGGTGGAGGATGTCGTTGACGTTCGTGGCCACGATCAGCCTGGCGACCGGCAGCCCCATCTTCGCCGCGACATAGCCCGCGAAAACGTCGCCGAAATTGCCCGTCGGCACCGAGAAGGCAACCGGGCGGTGCGGCGCGCCGAGCTGCAGGGCGGCGGCGAAGTAATAGACCACTTGCGCCATCAGCCGCGCCCAGTTGATCGAATTCACCGCGCCGATGGCGAACCGGCCGGTCATGTCCGTATCGTTGAACATGCGCTTCACCATCGCCTGGGCATCGTCGAACGAGCCTTCGATAGCGATGTTGTAGACGTTGGGGGCCAGCACCGTGGTCATCTGGCGGCGCTGCACGTCCGAGACGCGGCCCTGCGGGTGGAGCATGAAGATGTCCACTTTCTCGCGCCCCGCCACCGCATCGATCGCCGCCGATCCGGTATCGCCCGAAGTCGCGCCGACGATCGTCAGGTTACGGTCGGAACGGCTGAGGAATTCCTCGAAGAACAGGCCAAGCAGTTGCAGCGCCACGTCCTTGAACGCGAGCGTGGGGCCGTGGAACAGTTCCAGCACCCACTGCTGCTCGTCGAACTGCTTGAGCGGCGTCACCGCCTTGTGCGCGAAGCGGCCATAGGCCTGCGTGGTCAGCTCCAGCAGGCGGTCATACGTCAGGCTGTCGCCGACGAAAGGCGCCATGATCCTGGCCGCCAGTTCGGCATAGGGCAGGCCCGCCAGTGCGGCGATCTCGTCCGGCGAGAAGCGCGGCCATTCGCGCGGCACATAGAGGCCGCCGTCCGACGCGAGCCCCGCCAGCGTGGCGCCTTCGAAATCGAGCGCCGGAGCGCCACCGCGAGTGCTGATGTATTCCATGGCCAATCCTGTTGTTTGCGGGCGCGGTTAGCCCGGTGAGGCCCGAAAGGAAAGCCTTGGCTTGCCGCTCAGCCCTGCCGCAGCCGCTTCCACAAGGCGATGGCATAGATCGCCAGTGCCGTTGCCGCGAAGAAGAACCACTGCATCGCATAGGAGAAGTGGTTGTTCGGAATTTCGGACGGATCGGGCCGGGCGTTGGCCTGAAGCCCGGCGAGCGGCGGGTCGGCAATCAGGCGCGGGCCCGGAGCGATGGTTCCGTGGACCTTTCCGCCCTCCCAGGCCAGCGCGGCCTTGGGCTGCTGCGCCCAGCCCAGCACCACCAGCGCCGTGCCGCCACCGGGCAGCACGCACTCGGCCGTCTGCGCAATACCCGATTCGCCTGCGGTGTTGCGCCCGGCCATGCTGCTGTGACTGGCAACACTGGTGCAAGTCAGGTAAGCGCGGTGATAGAACAGCGTCTCGTCCACACCCTTCGATGGCCAGGCGATCTCCCTGCCCGTGCGCTGCGCGGCGGCATAGTCCGCCAGCAGCGCTTCCTTCCAGGCCAGCCGGTGCAACTGCCACACGCCCAGCGAAACCATCAGGGCAACCGCCGCCAGAACGACAAGCGTGGAAAGGACGGGAATGCGCCGCACGGTCAGTCCCTGAGGCGGCCCTCGCCCGCGCGGCGGCGGTACTCGGCGCCCAGCAGCCAGGCCTTGGCCATGCGCAGGCCCCCAATCACCAGCGCGGTCGTCAGCGGCACCCACAGGATCACATGGACCCAGAACGGCGGCTCGAACGAGAGCTGCAGCCAGATCGCCAGCACGGCGATAATGGCACCGACGATCAGCGTGAGGAATGCCGCCGGCCCGTCACCGACATTGAACTGCGTATAGTCGAGCCCGCAGGCGCGGCAGCGCGGGGCGAACTTGAGCAGGCCGTCGAACAGGGTCTTGCCGCCGCATTTCGGGCAGAGCCCCAGAACCACGGCCTCCCCCGTCGCGGGAGCGGTTCCGGTCTTCGGATCGGCCCCGGTTTCGCTCTCAGGCATTTCCCATGCACCAGGGATCGGGCTGGTGATCGACCGGCACGCCAGCCTCCCCCGGCGCGGGGAAGCGCGCCTTGAAGCTGAACGCCTGCGGGCAGGGCCCGAAACGGTCGAGCAGCCAGAGGCGCGAAAGGCCATCGCTCACAGTGGGGACGGTCCCGGCGGGAATCCACCAGAGCGCCTGATAGGCGCCCTCGAACCGTTCGAAATATTCGCGGCGCTTGGCCATGACCGGGGTGTGGGCGCTGCGATAGACGAATTCGAACAGCGAATCCGCATCTTCCCAGACCGACATGTTCACGGCCAGCAGGGGATCGGGCGAATAGCTGATCCCCATGGCATTGCCGCTCTCATCCTGCAGGCGCCAGATGAACCCGGGCGATTGATCGGCCAGCGCATTGACGCGATCGAGCGCGTCAAAGAACGGCTGCACGCGCGGATCGCCCCGGGGCGCCACCAGACGCCCGATATTGATCTGCGCGAGATGCCAGCCTTGCGCCATTATTCTATGACGGCGCCCGCGTTGCCCCAGATGTAGATGCACACGAAGAGGAACAGCCACACCACGTCAACGAAGTGCCAGTACCACGCCGAGGCTTCGAAACCGAAGTGCTGGCGCGGCGTGAAATCGCCCTTGTAGGAGCGCACGAGGCACACGATCAGCATGATGGTGCCGACGATCACGTGGAAACCGTGGAACCCGGTCGCCATGTAGAAGGCCGACCCATAAGTGTTCTGACCGAAGGGGAACGGCGCGTGGAGATATTCGTAAGCCTGGATCGAGGTGAACAGCAGGCCCAGCAGCACGGTCGCCCACAGGCCCTTCTTCAGCCCGTCGCGGTCGCCGTGGATCAGCGAGTGGTGCGCCCAGGTCACGGTGGTGCCCGAGCACAGCAGGATCAGCGTGTTGAGCAGCGGCAGCGCGAAGGGATCCATGACCGCTTCGATCGCCTTGGGCGGCCACTGGCCATCGACCACTTCGGTGAGCGTCGAGGGAAACAGCGAGAAATCGAAGAACGCCCAGAACCAGCCGACGAAGAACATCACTTCCGAAGCGATGAACAGGATCATGCCGTAGCGCTGGTGAAGCTGCACCACCGGCGTGTGATCGCCCGCGTGCGCCTCGTTGACGATCTTCGAGAACCACATGAACATGGATGCCAGCAGCACCGCCAGCCCCAGCCACGGCACGAAGTGGCCGCCGGGCAGATCGTGCATGAACAGCACCATGCCGGACGTGAACGTGAGAGCGCCGATAGTCGTGGCAAGCGGCGCGATATCCGGCGGAAGGATGTGGTAATCGTGGTTCTTCGTACCGGCCATGGTGCCTACTTCCCCGTTTTCCAACTGTCTATTTTCCCGCGGCTCCCCCCATAGGCGCCGCGCACAGATTTCCGGGAGGCCTTAACCGCCCGCATTGTTCTGGTCCAGTGTCTTTGCATCGCCGGTGGACGTTACGTGGAACGTATAGCTGAGCGTAATCTCTTCCACGTCCTTGTTGTCCGGATCGTCAAGAATCGCCGGATCGATGTAGTAGAGCACCGGCATGCGCACGGCCTCACCCGGCTTGAGCGTCTGCTCGGTAAAGCAGAAGCACTGGATCTTGTTGAAGTACTTGGCCGCCTGCTCCGGCTCGACATTGAAGCTGGCGGTGCCGGTAACGGTCTGGTCCGAATCGTTCCTCGCCCAGAACAGCGCCATGTCGCGCGCGCCGACCGATACCGTGTCGGTGCGCTGCAATGGCTTGAATTCCCAGGGCATATCACGCGCGACATTGGCATCGAAGCGCACGCGCATTTCCCGCCCGCTGTCCTTGACCGTGGCCGCCTGCGCCACATCGACCCGGCGGGTGGTGCCGCCATAACCGGTGACCTGGCAGAAGATGCGGTAGAGCGGCACCGAGGCATAGCCGAGCCCCAGCATGCCCAGCGCCATCGACAGCGCGACAACCGCGACCTTGCGGTTGCTCTGCCGGGCCCTTTCGGCCGCGCTGATCGCCCCGCTCATGCCGCTCAGCTCATCTTGGCGATCGAAATGAAGAACACGAGGATGACGAAAGCGGCAAGGCCAAGCGCCAGCACGCGGTTGCGGCTCTTGCGAATCTGCTCGATCGTCTGCTGGTCCTGCCCGTGCCCGGGACTGCGCCGTTGATTGCGATTATTCATATCTGCCCCTCAGATCACGATGAACCGGTCCACCACCAGCGCCGCGAACAGCGCGAAGAGGTAGATCACCGAATAGGCGAAGAGCTGCTTTTCCGGCTTCATCGCATCGTCCGGCCCCTGGCGTTCCCGGAAGGCCACACGGGCCGACAGGGCGAGGAACAGGCTGGACAGCACCAGCGCGCAAATGCCGTAGATCGCGCCCGAATGCTCCTTGCCCGGCAGCCACCAGGGCAGCGCGCTGAGCGGCAGCAGCAGCACCGCGTAGATCAGGATCTGGCGGCGGGTGGATTTCTCGCCCGCGACAACCGGCATCATCGGAATGCCGACTTTGGCGTAATCGCTCTTCACGAAAAGCGCGAGCGCCCAGAAGTGCGGCGGCGTCCAGAAGAAGATGATGGCGAACAGCACGATGGGCATCGCCGAGACATGCCCGGTCGCGGCGACCCAGCCGATCAGCGGCGGGAACGCGCCCGCGCCGCCGCCGATGACGATGTTCTGCGGCGTGCGCGGCTTGAGCCAGATCGTGTAGATGACGGCGTAATAGACGATCGAAACCGCCAGAATCGCGGCCGCGAGCCAGCCCACGGCGAACCCCATCAGGAACACCGAAGCCCCGCAGAGCACGCCTGCGAAGTCACGCGCGGTGGTGCGGTCCAGCCGCCCCTGCGGCAGCGGGCGCTTGGCCGTGCGCTTCATGCCCGCATCGAGATCGGCTTCCCACCACTGGTTGAGCGCGGCGGCACCGCCCGCGCCCATGGCAATGCACAGGATCGCGGTGAAAGCGAGCACGGGATGGATGCGTTCCGGCGCGGCGATCAGGCCGCACAGGCCGGTGAAAATCACCAGACTCATCACGCGCGGCTTGGTCAGCGCGAACAGGTCGCGCCAGTCGGCCGGAAGCGCAGGTGCCGTCCGCGTGAGCGGGGCGTCTGTCATCTCCCCTCCCGCTTGCGGGAGGGGCCGGGGGAGGGCCTGTTTCATAGATCTATCACATCGCGTCGAAGGGAGGGCGGCATGCCCTCCCCTAGCCCCTCCCGCAAGCGGGAGGGGAAACGGCCGAACACGACCGGCGAGCCGGCGTGCAGACCTTTGTCCATCAGTGGTGAGCCGCTTCCTCGATCACGGGCAGCGTCTCGAACTGGTGGAACGGCGGCGGGCTCGACAGAGTCCATTCCAGCGTGGTGGCGCCTTCGCCCCAGTAGTTGTCCTCCGCCTTCTTGCCCGCGGTGAAGGCATAGATGATGTTGACGAACCAGACGACGAGGCTGGCGGCCATGATCATGTAGCCGATGGTCGCGACATGGTTCCAGTGAGCATAGGCCTCGGCATAGTCCGGATAGCGGCGCGGCATGCCCTGCAGCCCGAGGAAGTGCATCGGGAAGAAGATCATGTTCACGCCGACGAAGAAGATCCAGAAGTGCACGTGCGCCAGGAACTCGGAGTGCATCTTGCCGCTCATCTTCGGGAACCAGTAATAGAAGCCCGCGAAGAGCGCCGTCACAGCCCCCAGCGACAGCACGTAGTGGAAGTGCGCCACCACGTAGTACGTGTCGTGCAGCACATCGTCGACGCCGCCGTTCGCCAGCACGACGCCGGTCACGCCGCCCACGGTGAACAGGAAGATGAAGCCGATCGCCCAGACCATCGGGCTCTTGAACTCCATGCTGCCGCCCCACATCGTCGCGATCCACGAGAAGATCTTGATGCCGGTCGGCACCGCGATGACCATGGTTGCGGCGGTGAAGTACATCTTGGTGTTCACCGAAAGGCCGGTCGAATACATGTGGTGCGCCCACACGATGAAGCCGACCACACCGATCGCGACCATCGCGTAAGCCATGCCGAGGTAGCCGAACACCGGCTTCTTCGAGAAGGTCGAGATGATCTGCGAGATGATGCCGAAGCCCGGCAGGATCATGATGTAGACTTCGGGGTGGCCGAAGAACCAGAACAGGTGCTGGTACAGGATCGGATCGCCGCCGCCCGCGGGATCGAAGAAGGTGGTGCCGAAGTTACGGTCGGTCAGCAGCATGGTGATCGCCGCGGCGAGAACCGGCAGCGAGAGCAGCAGCAGGAACGCGGTAACCAGCACCGACCACACGAACAGCGGCATCTTGTGCATGGTCATGCCCGGGGCACGCATGTTGAAGATGGTGGTGATGAAGTTGATCGCGCCCATGATCGAGCCCGCACCCGAAAGGTGCAGCGCGAAGATGCCGAAGTCGACCGCGGGACCGGGCGAGCCGGTGGTCGAAAGCGGGGCATAGACCGTCCAGCCGGTGCCCGCGCCCATGCCCGTGCCGCCCGGCACGAAAGCCGAGAACATCAGCGAGCAGAAACCGGCGACGGTCAGCCAGAACGAGATGTTGTTCATGCGCGGAAAGGCCATGTCCGGCGCGCCGATCATGATCGGCACGAACCAGTTGCCGAAACCGCCGATGATCGCGGGCATGACCATGAAGAACACCATGATCAGGCCGTGGGCGGTGATCAGCACGTTCCACATGTGCAGCGTGGCGTTGAAGTTCGACGGATCGTCACCCACCAGCTTCGAGAAGAAGCCGAGGTACTGGATGCCCGGCTCCATCAGCTCGGCGCGCATGATGCCGGAGACGGCACCGCCGATGATCCCCGCGCAGATCGCGAAGATCAGGTACATCGTGCCGATGTCCTTGTGGTTGGTGGACATGAACCAGCGGGCGAAGAAGCCCGGCTTGTGTTCGTGATGGTGGTCTTCCGCGTGAGCCTGGAAGTGTTCAGCAGTCGTTGCCATGTTCGGGACCCCTGTTTCGCGCTTATTCGGCTTCGACAGCCGCAGGCGACGCGGATGCGTCAGCGGCAGGAGCCGCGCCGGCGGGCTCTTCGCCCGGCAGATAATCGGTTTCGGTGGCGGCGGCCTTCTGGCCGTCGATCACACCGCCGGGATGCGTCAGGACCCAGGCGTCATACTTGTCGCGCGGCAGGGCCTCGACAGCGATCGGCATATAGCCGTGCTTGGCGCCGCACAGTTCGGAGCACTGGCCGTAGTACACGCCCGGCTTGTCGATCATCAGCACCTTTTCGTTGATGCGGCCCGGAACGGCGTCGAGCTTGAACCACAGCGACGGCACCGCGAACGAGTGGATCACGTCCGACGCAGTGACCTGCAGCCGAATCGGCTCACCGGCGGGAACGACCATGCGGTTGTCCACTTCGAGGTGCGACGGGCCGTCCCACGGCTCGGAACCGACTTCGCGCACGCCATTGTTGATGACGGGCTGGCCGGGAACGTTCAGCATGTTCGAGACGACTTCGAAATCGCCATTGTCGGGATAGCCGTAAGTCCAGAACCACTGGTTGCCCGTGACCTTGATCGTCAACGAGCCCTTGGGCGCGGGCTTGTACTGCTTGGCGATGAGATCGATCGAGGGCACCGCGATGCCGATCAGGATCAGCACGGGAAGCAGCGTCCAGATCACTTCGATCAGGGTGTTGTGGCTGGTCTTGGAAGCAACCGGGTTGGCGCGGCGGTTGTAGCGCACCGCAACGATGATCAGCAGCGCCAGAACCAGCAGCGTGATCACGGTAATGATCGGCAGCAGCACATCGTTGTGGATCCATGCGCCGTACACGCCGGTGGGCGAATACTGGTCCTGCAGGCCAATGCCTTCGGGAACGGGCATGCCCACACCCTCGACCGGTTTCATCGGTGTGTAGCTGCCAGCGGCGGCGTCCTGCGCAATGGCCGGAACGGCCGCAATGGCGAGGAAACTTGCGAGAGAAAGACCGAGAGCCTTCACGGATTTGCCAAAGGCACTGGCGTTTTTGCCGGATGTCATCGTTGTCACGCTTCCGTTCTCTTTATCGACGCGCAAGCGAGTTTGCCCCCCGTTACGCGCACCCCTTATGCGGAGGCGAGTGCCCCCCTTCCGCGAGCGGCTATACGCGCGCTTGCCGCGTGTCTCAAGCGCCTCTAGGGGAATTTTTGACCAAGGGGCGCACAAACGTGCGCTCGATCCATGCAAATCGCACCAGGGGTAAATGTCCGTCATGACCGAACAAGAGGTCCTCGCCGAGTTCCGGGCCAGCAAGGCTTTGCTTGAGGGGCACTTCCTGCTCTCCTCCGGCAGGCACAGCGCGCACTATCTGCAGTGCGCGCGCGTGCTGATGAACCCGGACCGCGCCGCCCGGCTGGCCGTCGCGCTCGCCGCGACTCTGCCGCACGACATTCGCAAGCAGATCCAGAAGGTCGTCTCGCCCGCCATGGGCGGCGTGATCATCGGCCAGGAGATGGGCCGCGCGCTGCAAGTCGACGCGATGTTCGTGGAACGCCCCGAGGGCACGTTCGAACTGCGCCGCGGCTTTGCGCTCGAACCGGGCGACAAGGTGCTGATGGTCGAGGACGTGGTAACGACCGGCAAATCCTCGCGCGAAGCGATCAAGGCGATCGAAGCTGCGGGCGGCAAAGTCGTGGCCGCCGCCTCGCTGGTGGACCGTTCCGCCGGGGCCGTCGATCTGGGCGTGCCGTTCTTCCCGCTGGTGGCGATCAACTTCCCCACTTATGACCCTGACAAACTGCCGCCCGAACTGGCGGGAACCCCTGCCATCAAGCCCGGCAGCCGCGCCCAGCCCTGATCCCGGACCCGTCCGGATGCCAAACTGACAGGACCATCGTGACCAACGTGCTCAATCCCGCCCGCCTCCGCCTTGGCGTCAACATCGATCACGTCGCCACCATCCGCAACGCGCGCGGCGGCGAACACCCGGACCCGGCGCGCGCGGCGGAGATCGTCGCGCAGGCGGGCGGCGACGGGATCACGGTGCACTTGCGCGAGGACCGGCGCCATATCGTCGATGCCGATCTGGAGCGCGTCGCCGGTGCCACCGGGCTGCCGATCAACCTGGAAATGGCCGCAACCGGCGAGATGCTGGAAATCGCACTGCGCCACAAACCGCACGCGGCCTGCATCGTCCCGGAAAAGCGCGAGGAACGCACGACCGAAGGCGGGCTGGACGCGGCCGGACTGCACAACCAGCTCGCCCCCATCGTCGGCCGCCTGTGCGACGCGGGCATCCGGGTGAGCCTGTTCATCGCCCCCGAAGCGCGCCAGATCGAAGCGGCGATGAAGCTGGGCGCGCCGGTCGTGGAACTGCACACCGGCGAATATGCCCATGCCACCGGCGAGCAGGTGGCAGTGGAACTCAAGCGAATCGCCGACATGGCCGCGCTGGCCGCCAAGAACGGTATCGAACCGCATGCCGGCCATGGGCTTACGTATGAGAACGTGCAGCCGATCGCCGCCATTCCCCAGCTCGCCGAGCTGAACATCGGGCACTACCTGATCGGCGAGGCCATTTTCTGCGGGCTCGAAGCCAGCGTGCGGAAGATGCGCGCGCTGATGGACGAAGTGCGGTGATAGGCGGGATGCCTGTCCTCCCCGGCACGGGGAGGGGGACCGCGACACGTAGCGGCGTGGTGGAGGGGACTCTCGACGAGACGCGGTGCCGGGCGGCGAATCCCCTCCACCGCCTGCGGCGGTCCCCCTCCCCGTGCCGGGGAGGACAGGTTTCATGATCATCGGAATGGGCTCCGACCTGTGCAATATCGAGCGCATCCAGAATTCGCTCGACCGCTTCGGCGCGCGCTTCGAGGCCCGTGTCTTCACCGAGATCGAACAGGCCAAAGGCAACCGCCGCCCGTTCACCAAGGCGGGCACGCTGGCCAAGCGCTTCGCCGCCAAGGAGGCTTTTTCCAAGGCCGTGGGCACCGGCTTCAAGGCAGGTGTGTTCATGAAAGATATCGGCGTGGTGAACGCCCCCTCGGGCGCGCCCACGCTGGCGCTGGCCGGCGGCGCACGCGAACGGCTGGATTTTCTGACACCTGCCGGTCATGAAGCGGTGGTTCACCTTACGCTAACCGACGATCATCCATGGGCCCAGGCCTTCGTCGTCATCGAAGCCCGCCCGCTCCCCGCCGGATAGGAACCAAGTTGCCCCCCGTCATGACCGATAGCGCCGCCCAGCCCGTCTCCCAAGCCGCGAAAAAGGCCGAAAAGATCAACTGGTGGCACGAATTGCGCGGCCTCACGCTGATGCTGCTGGGGGTGCTGGCGTTCCATTCGTTCGTCGCCAAGCCGTTCTACATCCCCTCGATCTCGATGATGCCGAACCTGCTGGTGGGGGACCGGCTTATCGTTTCCAAGTATCCCTACGGCTGGAACTGGTCCTCGCTGAGCTTTCACCTGCTGCCGCGCGGCACCTGGCGCATCCTGGGCCGCACGCCGCAATATGGCGACATCGTCATCGTCGTGCCCGGCAACCGCAAGGAAGACCTGATCAAGCGCGTCGTCGCCCTGCCGGGGGACCGCATCGCCGTGATCAACGGCCGGATCCGGCTCGACGGCAAGTTCATCAAGCGCGTCGTCGAACCGGCGACGCAGATCGCGGCCGACGATTCGCTCCAGTGCGACGGGCAGACGCCGGGCCATTGCTACGACGGCTTCGAGCAATACCGCACGCGCCTGCCCAACGGGCATGATGTCTACGAACTGCCGACGTACCGCGAAACCCTGCCCAACGGCGCGACTTATGACGTGATCGACTACATGAACCAGCAGCTCGACAATTATCCGGAAATCACGGTGCCCGAAGGCCATGTGTTCCTGATGGGCGACGACCGCGACCGTTCCGCCGACAGCCGTGCCCCGTTCGAGACGGACTTCATGGGCCATCCCGGCGGCGGCCTGGGCGGGCCGGTGCCGCTCTCCAACATCGGCGGGCGCGCCGAATTCGTCACGTTCTCGCTCGACGGCACCCAGACCTGGAACCCGCTGACCTGGTGGGGCGCGCTGCGCGACGGCCGCGCGTTCAAGAGCCTGCGGCCGCAGATCGATCCGGCGTACGCCCCCGCCGCGCAATAAGCGAAGCGCTTGACCCGGGCGCCGGGGCGGGCAAGACGCAGCGGCCATGGCCCGCAAGTTCCTTTACGTCATCGCCGTGTGCGTGGTGCTCTATATCCTCGCCAGGCTGGCCCTGACCTTCTACGCAGAAGACCTTTCCGAGATGGCCTTCGTGCCGGACGGCCCGTTTCACGAACGCCCGGCGCTGGCGGACAATGCCTACCGCAAGCCGGACATGTGGATCGCGCGGCCGGGAATGAAGCAGGACGCCGATCCCGCCCGATGGCTGCCGGCAGGCGCGCAGCGCGCCGAAGACCCGGCACGGCCATGGGTCTTCTTCATCCACCCCACCAGCTACATCGAAAAGGGCGACTGGAACGCGGACCTGAAAGACGCAACCGCGCGCAAATATGCCCGGCTCTTCGTCCAGACCATGGCCAGCCCCTTCAATGGCGCGCAGGCCGTTTTCGCCCCGCGCTACCGCCAGGCCGCCGTCGGCGCGTTTCTGACGGACAAGCCCGAAGGCAGCGCCGCGCTCGATCTGGCCTACCGCGATATCCTCGCCGCGTTCGATGCTTTCATCACGCAAGTGCCCGCGGACCGGCCGATCGTGCTCGCCGGGCACAGCCAGGGCGCCTTCCTGCTGCGCCGCCTGCTGCGCGACCGCATTGCCGGAACCCCGCTCGCAGGCCGGGTAATCGCGGCTTACGCGATCGGCTGGCCGGTCTCGATCGATCACGACCTGCCGAAGATGGGCCTTCCCGCCTGCGAGACAGCCAGCGATTCAGGCTGCGTGCTGAGCTGGCTGACCGTGGCCGATCCCGCCGACACATCGATGATGATGGCCGCCTATGCCCGCCGCAAGGGGCTGGACGGGCAGCCCGTGGGGCAAAGCCCCTTCCTGTGCACCAACCCGCTCACCGGCACGCGCGGCGGCTCCGCCGGTGCCGCGCGCAACACCGGCACGCTCGTGCCCGATTTCAAGACAGCCAGCGGGGAACTGGTGGCGCAGACGGTGCCCGCCGCCTGCGGGCCGGACCACTTCCTGCACATCGGCCCTCCGCCCAAACTGCCGCTGAGCGCGTTCGTGCTGCCGGGCAACAACTACCACGTATTCGACATGACGCTGTTCTGGTCCAACCTGCGGTCGGACTTCGCCCGGCGCAGCGCCGCCTGGGCCGCGAAGCAGAAAGCACAAGGCTGATGGAACCCCTGATCACCACCGGCGCGCTCGCATTCCGCGATGCCCTGCCCCAGGCCGGCGCGCTGCTCGGGCTGGACCTTGGCACCCAGACCATCGGCACCGCCTTCTGCGACGCGGGCTGGCGCTTCGCCTCGCCCGGCAAGACGCTGAAGCGCGGCAAGTTCGGCGCGGACAAGGCGCTGCTCGAAGCCCTGATCCACGAACGCGCGGTGAAAGGCGTGGTGATCGGCCTGCCGCTCAACATGGACGGATCGGAAGGCCCCCGCTCGCAATCGAGCCGCGCCTATGCCCGCAACCTCGCCGTGCTGGGACTGCCGATCCTGCTGTGGGATGAGCGCTGGTCCACCACCGGCGCCGAGCGCGGACTGATCGAACAGGACATGAGCCGCGCCAAACGCGCCACCCGCATCGATTCGGCCGCCGCCGCCGTGATCCTGCAAGGCGCGATCGATGCTCTGGCGGGGGGAATGTTCTAGGGCCGGATGCAGGAAGGCTGCACCAAACCCCGCTCACCCTGAGCTTGTCGAAGGGTGTCCTGACACGCACAGGGATATGGCCCCGGCGCTGCGCCTGCGTCCTTCGACAAGCTCAGGACGAGCGGAGGCGGTGCAAGTTTCATACGCGGCACCTTAGCTTCTTTGCCGTTTGGCCACTTCCGCCACCAGGCGACTGCCCGATCCTTCCGCCTCCTGCCAGATCGCATCGCGCGCTGCCTCGCCCGGAGCAGCGCCAGCCAGTGCATGCCAGGCAGTGAGGCGCATGCGGTCGCTGGGATGTTGCAGGCCGAAACGGAAGGCAAGATCGCGCGCCTCGTCCCCGCCGAGCGCGACGGCCAGCCGCAGGAACGTCTCGCTGGGGCCCTGACCGAGCACTCTGGCCACCCGGAAGCTGCCCGCGCTGCCGGGTTCCGGTTCGAAAACGTAATGACTGTCCCAGCTCCCCGCGCCGTGCAGGTGCGTCAGCGTCAGCGTGGCCGACAGGGTTGCGGGCGGGTGCAGGCAATGGACATCGGCCCCGGGCCGGTAGTGAACCATACGCCCAGCCCGCATCCGGTAACGGCCAAGCGGACGCAGCAAGACCGGTTCGCCGCGCCATCCCGACAATGCCTGCAGATCGCACGTGTAGTCATCCACCTCACAGCCGGGGCCGAAATAGCCCAGCGTCAGGAAATCGGCGTTGTGATTATGGACGAAGCCGTAACCCAGCGCCTGCGGCGAGCCTGCCCGCAACACCTGATCCGTGGCCGAAGGCCAGATATCGGCGGTAAGGATGAAATTGCCCCGCTGCGGCCGGGCCAGCACCACGCGGTTCGTCCCGGCACCCTGCGGCAACGGCGTTCCCGCCGCCACGCTGCCCTGCCCGGACAGCATCGCGATCAGCGCATCGCCCAGAAAGTCCGGATTGTTCCCCAGCCGCTTCAGCCAGTTCGCCGCATGCGAAAGACTGCTCTCCTCCGCCGGATCGAAGCCCCAAGCGGTAAGTTCGTCGATACATTCATCAAGAGAGGCCGGTGTCGGATCGCGAACCTCGATCGTCCTTGCCACTAGCTGTTCCTTTCCAGCCTGGGGCAGACTTCCAGCAGCGAGGCGCGAAGCGCGGCGGCAGGCTGTGCCAGCGGATCGCCGGGACTGGTGGCCAGAACGGAAAGCAGGTCAAGGCCAGCGGCAGCGTCGAGCGCGATCGCCTCGCGCATCGCCTGCCAGCGCAAGCTCTCTCCCGCTTCAATATCTAGCGCCCCGGACGCGATCCGGACCATCGGCGCGACCGCGTCCTGACGGTTCATCCTGCCCAGAAGCGTTACGGCCAGTTCAAGCAAGGTATCTTCGGCCCGCGCTGCCGCCTGATGAACCAGAGCGCCATCGGGCAGGCTGTATTCGCGCGCCGGTTCGCGGCAGGGGAAACGGCGCTGCAGGCGCAACAGGACCAGACTGCCATCGGCAGAGCGCACTTGCAGGGCCTGACGCCGCCCATAGCGGTAGGCGACCGTGCCGGGCCGCAACGCAAGCGAGCCGGATTGCAGAACGCCGCGCTCTTCCCCGCCTCCCTCGCCGCGAAGCAGCACCAGTTCGGCCTCGCCCGATCCTTCGAGGACGTGAATCCACGTTTCCCGCGGCACGAACTTGGCCGTTTTGGGCGCAGGCATCGAAGCGAGCACGCTTCCATCATAAGCCGCAAGCGCAAGGCTGGCACGGCCCGAACTGGCCAGCACCAGCGCGGGCGCCGCCTGGCGCGTGCCGTGCAGCAGCGGCAATTGCCCAAGCGGATAGCGGCCGAGCCCGCCAAGCCCGGCCTCGGCGAAGCTTTGCACGAAGTCCATTGCCGCGGCCTGCTCATCCGCGAAGAGCCGGGCCAGCGGCGCACATTTTTCAAGCGGATCGCCGCGTCCGAAATGCTCCATGGCGGAAAGGACCGGGGCCACGGCAGGACCAGCGCGCCATTCGGCAAGCCGCTGTGCCAGATCCGCCTGCCCCTTCTCCCACTCCAACGCATCCCGGCGAAACTCCGCCAGCATATTTTGCATGGGCATCAGAACGGCATCAATCGAACAAGGCAAACGGGTACAGGCACGGCATCAATACGGCGTAGTTGTCATCCTCCGCGTCAAGACGCGGCGCATCCGCCCGGCTGCCAAAGGCGCCGGTCAGAACGTCAAGATCAGGCAAGGCGTCCGGATCGATCCAGCATCGCTTCGCCTGTCCGGATTCAGCCATGCTCATTTTCGTACCCAAGACCAGAAGTGAACTTTCCGCAGTAGCGGATGTGCCCCATCTGGCGCCCGGAACTTAGTTAAAATCTTGAAATCATGGTTAACAGCAGGCCGTTCAGCCCATTGCGGGCGGTGCGCGCAGGATAATGGCCAGCCCTTCCCCGCGCGGCAGCTCTTCATCCCGCGCCAGGCATAGACGCCGCGCATCGGCCCGGGCGCGGTCGAGGATCTGCGGCGCAACCCCGTCCTCGAAACCGATGACACCGGCCGAGCCGAGCAGGCGCGCCTCCCTGAGCGTCAGATCCTCCGGATCATCGCTGCGCAAGGCGATCTCCACAGTGCCGCCCGATTCGACGCGTGCCGCCGAAAGCCATGCCTCCACGCGCCCGGCGCTGGCTTCTCCAGCGGCCTCCAGCGTGACGTCCAGCGCGCCGCCCGGCCCCAGAGCCGCGTCCAATGCCCGGCGCCGCTCGCCCGCATCGGGGAACCGCGCCCGCAAGGCGGCGCGGGCTTGCCCCAGCGCCGCAGCCAGCGCGCCCAGCGATTGCGGCAGGATCTGCTCCAGCCGTAGCCGCACCTGCTTGGCCAGCCCCGCCGATGCGCCGCCCGTGCCGATCGCCACCAGCACCGGCGAACGGTCGAGAATCGACGGCACGGTAAAATCGCACAGCGCAGGCCGGTCTGTAGCATTGACCAGCAGCCCGGCCTCGCGCGCGCGGAGGGTATCGGCTTCGGCGGCAGCATCGTCGTCATGGGCAATGAACGCCAGCCGGGCGCCCCGTGCTATGCCGTCCTGCAGATCGGCGATGACGAGCCCGCCCGCGCGCTCGACCAGCCGCCGTTTGGCCTCGGCCGCCTCGCCCGTGCCCAGCACCACCACCGGCTTCCCGGCGATGCGGTGGAACAGGGGCAAGCTCTCGATCATGGCGTCAGGCCGGATTCAATCGAGCCACTCGGGCACTTGCTCGGCGGCCAGGATCGTCGCCGGATCGATGCGATTGGCCACCAGCGCCCACTTACCGCCATCGACCATGACTTCGGGCACCAGCGCGCGCGAATTGTAGGTGTTGGCCATCGTCGCGCCATAGGCTCCGGCCGTGCGGAACGCGCCCAGATCGCCTGCCTTCACCGCGTCGATCTCGCGCGCCATGGCGAAGGTGTCCGAGCTTTCGCAGATCGGGCCGACCACATTGGCCACCATGGTCTCACCGCTCGGCTTTACCGCCACGAAATCGTGCCAGGCATCGTACATCGCCGGACGCGCCAGATCGTTCATCGCCGCATCGACCACGACCCAGGGATTGCCCACGCCCTGCTTCACCCGCACGACTTCAGTGACGAGCACGCCCGCATTGCCGGTGATCACGCGCCCCGGCTCGAACATCAGCGTCGCATCCCAGCCGCCCGCCACTTCGGCCACCATCGCGCCGTATTCGGCGGGCGCGGGAAGCTGCTCGCCGGCCTTGTAAGGCACGCCCAACCCGCCGCCGAGGTCCATGTGGGTGACGGCAAGACCCTGCCCGCGCAGCGCCTGCATCAGCTCGCCCATTTTCACGAAGGCCTGCCGCGAAGGCTCCAGATCGCCGATCTGGCTGCCGATGTGCACCGCCAGCCCGCGCATGGCGAGGCCGGGCAGCGCGGAGAGCCGCGCATAGATTCCGGCGGCCAGATCATACGGCACGCCGAACTTGTTCTCGGCCTTGCCGGTCGAGATCTTGGCGTGCGTCTTGGCATCGACATTGGGATTGACGCGCAGCGCGCATGTCGCCGTCTGGCCGAGGCTGGCTGCGATCTCCGCCAGCTCGATGCCCTCTTCCTCGCTTTCGAGGTTGAACTGGCCGATCCCCGCCTTCACCGCCGCCGTCAGTTCCGCGCGGGTCTTGCCCACGCCCGAGAACACCACGTCCTCCGCCTTGATCCCGGCGGCCAGCGCGCGGTTCATCTCGCCTTCGGAGACGACATCGGCGCCGTAGCCTTCCTTCGCCAGCAGGCGCAGCACCGCCAGGTTCGGGTTGGACTTCACGGCAAAGGCGATGTGCACTTTAGGCAGCGCCGAAAGCGCCTCGCGGAACACGCGAGCGTGGCGCGTCAGCGTGGCGCGCGAATAGACATAGACGGGCGTGCCGACTTCACCGGCAATCACAGCCAGCGGCACATCCTCGGCGTGCAGTTCGCCGTTCTTGAGTTCGAAATGGTCCATGGGTGTCCTGATAAACGTATCTGGCCATGCCTCAACCACGCTCCGTTCGCGTCGAGCGAAGTCGAGACACGCTTAACCGGCGCTATCGTGTCGAGCCCCTCAACACGAACGGCCGTGAAAGCCAAACTGAACTCAATCCGGCTCGCCCGTCTCGTCGGGCTGCGGGGCTTCGGGCGGCGGCAGGTCGAAGGGATCGTCGTCGCGCTCTTCTGAGCGCGTGCGCAGTTCCACGCTGCGTTCGGGAATGGCGATCGTTGGCGGTTCGAGCAGTTCGGCTGCATCCGGTTTCTGCGCGCGGCCATAAGGCGCGGGCGGCAATTGCTGCCCCGGTTTCAGCCCCAGCCCCGAACGCTGGCCGCAGGCAGCCAGCAGGGCGATCAGCGCCAGAGCGGAAACCTTGCGCATCACGCTTACTCCAATCCGAGAACGGTGCGCGCTTCGGCCACGCGCAGGCGCACCTGATCGGGCGCGGTGCCGCCGTGGCTCTTGCGGGCGGCGACCGATGCCTCGACCGAGAGCGCCTGGAATACGCGCGCATCGATACGGCTGTCGATGGCCTTGAGATCATCGAGCGGCAACTGATCGAGCGCGACACCGCGCGTCTCGGCCAGCTTCACTGCCGCGCCGGTGATGTGGTGCGCCTCGCGGAAGGGAATGTCGCCTTCGCGCACCAGCCAGTCGGCAAGGTCCGTGGCAGTGGCAAAGCCCAGTTCGGCGGCGCCGCGCATCCGCTCGGTGCGGAACTTCGTGTCCGCCACCATGCCCGTCATCGCCGCGATCGAGAGCGCCAGCAGCCCGGCGGCTTCGAAGACCGGCGGCTTGTCGTCCTGCATGTCCTTCGAATAGGCGAGCGGCAGGCCCTTCATCGTCATCATCAGCGCGGTGAGGCAGCCGGTGATGCGCCCGGCATGGCCGCGCACCAGCTCGGCGGCGTCCGGGTTCTTCTTCTGCGGCATGATCGAGCTGCCGGTGGACAGCGCATCGGGCAGCGCCACGAAGCCGAACGGCTGGCTTGCCCAGATGATGAACTCCTCGGCGAGGCGCGAGAGGTGCAAGGCGCACTGGCTCGCCGCCATCAGGTAATCGAGCGCGAAATCGCGGTCCGACACGGCATCGAGGCTGTTGGCGGTCGGCCCGTCGAAGCCCAGCGCCTGCGCGGTCATCGCGCGGTCGATCGGAAAGCCGGTGCCCGCCAGCGCCGCCGAGCCCAGCGGGCTGCGGTTCATGCGCTTCCTCGCATCGGCAAAGCGAGACCGGTCGCGCGCGATCATCTCGTAATAGGCCATCAGGTGATGGCCCAGTGTTACCGGCTGCGCCGTCTGCAAATGGGTGAAGCCGGGCATGATGCTGTCCGCGTGCTCGCCCGCGCGCGTGACCAGCGCCACTTGCAGCGCGAGCAGCCCGGCATCGGCCTGATCCATCGCATCGCGCACCCAGAGGCGGAAATCGGTCGCCACCTGATCGTTGCGCGAGCGCGCAGTGTGGAGGCGCCCGGCAGCCTGGCCGATCAGTTCGGCAAGGCGCGATTCGGTGGTCATGTGGATGTCTTCGAGGTCCCAGTTCTCGGGCACCCCGTTCGCCTCGTACTCGGCGGCGACCTGGTCCAACCCCTCGCGAATCGTCTCCGCGTCGGCCCCGGAAACGATGCCTTGCGCGCCCAGCATCGCGACGTGCGCCTTGCTGGCGGCGATGTCCTGACGCCACAGTGCCTTGTCGAAGGGAATCGAGGCGTTTATCTCGCGCATGATCGCCGACGGTCCTTCCGCGAACCGTCCGCCCCACATCTGGTTGGAGCCCGCCCCCTTGCCTTCTACCGTATCGCTCAAGTCGCTTGTCCTGTGTTCCATCGCCGGGGCCGTGCCCCTGCTGACCGGCGGCTGCGATAAGCAAAGCGGGGGAGACACGCAACCGCAGGCTTCGCAAGCCGCGCCGCAGAGCAGCCCGGCCGCGCCCGAAGCCAAGGCCCAAAAGCTCGACCGTTCGCACAAGGGCATGCCCCTGCCGGACCTCACGCTCGTCGATCCCACCGGCGAGAGCCTCGATCTCACCTCGCTCAAGGGCAAGCCGCTGCTGATCAACCTGTGGGCGACATGGTGCGCGCCGTGCATCGCGGAAATGCCCACGCTCAACGCGCTGATCGCCCGCGAGGACGAACTCGGCGTGCGCGTCCTGCCGGTCTCGCAGGACATGGATCAGGACGACAAGGTGGTGGAAATCCTGCGCCGCCGCAAGCTCGACCAGATCGAACCGTGGATCGACGAAAAAGGCGATCTCGGCTTCCAGTACGGCGGCAACCTGCCGGTAACGGTGCTGTTCGACAGCCAGGGCAAGGAAGTGTGGCGCTACACCGGCGGCAACGACTGGACCTCCCCGGAAGCCCTGAAACTGATTGCCGAGGCGAAGTAGCGGCAACGCTTCCCGGCAAAGCCCTCTCCCCTTCAGGGGAGAGGGTTGGGAGAGGGGTTTGCGCGCCCCTCTCAACTCCGGCTAGCGCCCTTGCGGGCCCAAGCCTGCGTATCTCTCCCCTTAAGGGGAGAAAGCAGACCGGAGTCATCCTAGCCAGGCTTTGGCATGACACTTCACTTCGTCGTTGCGAAGCCCCACCCGGCGCGGACACGCGAAAACCCCCGCTGGCGAATGCGGGCTTACGCCGGGGAAAGCCGATGCACGCGAACGACGGGTGCGGCCGGTGCGGATGCCGCCAGCATCGGGCGGCGCTGCCTGGATCTGCCTGAAGAGTGCGAACGGCCGGCGAGGGGCGGATCACGAAAACGCACCGGCGCGGCCCTGTGGTGCGCGGGGATGACGGGCCGGGCTCGCTCCCATGGCCGCCTGTCCCGGGGGCATACCCCCGTGTTCATCCGCGCATCCAGACTTGCGAAAGGTGACCGGCAAATTCGCGTCCGGGCACCGGCCGCCCGACGGAAGCACCAAGGTGCCAGCTCCGCACCTCCGTCCCCGTCGCTGCTGTGCCGGATTGTCAGCCCGGCGGAGGAGCATATAACCTATATGGTTTATTTTGTCAAGATAGTGCGCCGATGGGGCACAATGCGGCAGCGGTAACTTTGCATGTCTTTCCAGTCACTCCCGTGCCGCCCGAGACCATCTGAACGCCGACATGACAAGTGGCCGCTCCAGCGTTTCCAGATTATCATGCCGTAGCAGCGGGTCGCACCAGCGATTTCATTAAGCGCAAGGAGCAACATAATGGCGCGGTTTGTTGGCGGTGACTTTGCCGAAGAGCGGCCCGAGACGGAAATGTCAGAGGAATTTCGCAATTGGTACGAGACAACTGCACGTGAACGATGGACGGAAAATCGCAAGCGCGACCGGGCCGATCCACTCTTTCCACGCGAAATAGGGAAAGCGTGGGGTTTTGGGGCGGGTATTCCGTTTCCAGTTCCAGAGATGACGCCCAGGATAAGAATTACAAAGCTGCCTGGCGATATCCTCCCTGATTTTCTTGGACCTCTTTACGTAAGTGATCGGGTCAGAAGCAAGGTGGAGGAAATGGAACCGGGGGTACATCAATTTCTGCCACTGGAAGTAGAAATGCCCGACGGATCAACACTTAAAGAAAAGTACTGCATTTGGTGCAATATGAATGTTCTTGATAGCATCATTCTGGATAGATCTGAAAATCTACAACAAGTCTGGCCAAATAGAGATCAGTTTCCAGAATATTACCGCTATGGTGAAACCGCCAATGGCCCACCAGTGCTTGCTTTGAATAAGGCGTTGATTGCAGGAAAGGTGAAATGGTCGGAATACAAACTGGGCAAAATCTTCTTTTCAGATGAATTCGCGGCATGGTTGGACGCAAAAGGCATTATGGGCTGGGAATCGGACGGTTTCTTTGGAAGTCGCCGCGCAACCATCATTGAAGTCTGAATTGGGGCATCGGCAGCTACATCGGCACTACCCCCAAACCAGCCCGTGCCGCCCGAGGGCTAAAAAAGCTGCCATGCAGGGCACCAAATTTCCAGCCGAAGACCTAAGCTGTGTGGACGCTTTTCGTTACTCGCACGCGCCTCTGCTGGCACCGAGTTTCACCGCGCGGGAAGGAGCGTAAATCCAGCGTCCTTTTTCACCCGGGGCGGTTCGGGGATCAACTTGTCCGCCAGCACGATGACCCGGCAGCCCCCGACGCGAAGGTCCACGCTCTTGATCATCATCCGGTCTTCTCCCTTGCGCGTGGGGTGCAGGTTTGCGGAGCCGCGCTGAAACCCGCCCGTTGACTGAAACGCGGTCTGGCAGCTGGGGATAGCCTGTTTGGGCGTGTCTTTCACGGCCTGAGGCGCGGCGGCGGACAACACGGCGGCTGCGGTGAGGGCGAGGCTGGAAATGGCGGACATCGGGGGCTCCTCCTGATCTGCTCAGGAGGCAGCGTAGCCCGCCCTGCCGGGCCCGGCAAAATTAAGAGCCTGTAATCCGGCAGGGCCTGGCTGGAGGCCTCAATACGTCTTCGGCGCACCCGTCCCCATGAACTTCGCAAGGTTCATGTGCAGCGAAGCCACCGAGCGTTCCATGTAGGGGTTGGGCTGCGCGCCGCGGTAGCCGGCGTTCTTCATGCCCTGCTGCACGGCGGCCATGTTGTTGAAATCCTGCTGCAGCACCGGCGGCCATTCGTGCGGCTGGGTATATTCCCACTCGGTCTGCGGCGCCTCGCCTTCGGGCCAGAGTTCGTAGACCGCCGCTTCGAAAATGCACTTGTCGGGATCGGTGCCGTAGGGCCGGGCCTGATAGCACAGCATGTTGTTGACCGCGTGGCCGATCTGGAAGTTGGGGAAGATCTGCCAGGCCGTGCCCGCCTGCGCGGTGTGCTGCGGATCGACTTGCGCCCACACGACGCCGCGCTCGGCATCTTCCTTCTTCGCGGTGGTGATCCAGTAGGCCGAGACTTCGGCGGGCGGCGTGCCTTCGGGCAGTTCATCCTTCAGCCGGTTGGCCACGTCCACCAGCGTGCGGGTGGTGTTGGTATTGGCGTTTTCCCAGGTGAAGTTCTGCATGTCCGCCGTGGTCAGGCGCGGGTCTTCACCGGCGCCGAGGCGCAGCTTGCCCGAATCCTCTTCCTGGCCCTTGGGCGCTTCGTAGCCGATGTTGGAATGGAGCCCCTGATTGCGCGCCCAGCCGCGGAACTGGCCGAATTCCATGAATTCGGGGTGGGTGGTGGAGACATGGTAGGTCTCGCAGAACGCCTCCATCGCGACTTTCCAGTTGCATTCGAACACGATCCACTTGCGCCAGCGTGCGCGCATGTTCTGCAAGCCGTAGGGATCGAGCATCTTCGCGGCGGGATCGAGGTATTCCGCCAGCGGGCCGCAATCGGGATCGAGATTGATCCAGAGCCAGCCGCCCCAGGTATCGACGTTCACTTTGCCGAGATCGGCAAGCCCGCCGCACAAGTGGCCCTGCCAGTCGTCCTGATGCTCGATATAGGTATTGGTGCCTTCCAGATCGAAGGTCCAGCCGTGGTAGCCGCAGATGAAGCTCATGCGGCTGCCGCGCGCGTTGCGCTGCCCGGCGGGGGTGTCGATCAGCTTGCGGCCCCGGTGCGGGCAGACATTGTGGAAAGCGCGGATTTCGGTGGGCGAGGAGCGCACGATAATCACCGAATCGTCCATGATCTCATAGGTGATGTAATTGCCGGGCTCGGGGATGTCCTCCATGCGCCCGGCCTGCAGCCAGACCTTGCGCCACAGCTTGTCCCGCTCAGCCTTGGCATATTCGGGCGAAATGTAGGCCTCGGCGGGTACGTTGACGGGGGCCGCCAGCTCTTCCGGCGCCTGCACGATCTTGCCTATCTCACCCATGGTATCCTCGTTATCTGCGAAAGTGTTCGGATTTACGCGTTGTATCCCATTATCGAGACGGACTCGCAAATCGCCTGAGCGGTGAAGGGGGCCGCCCGCTCTTCTTCGTCATTGCGAGCCGCCAAAGGCGGTGCGGCAATCCGGGGGCAGTTTGCGCCGCTCTGGATTGCTTCGCCGGCTGCGCCTTCTCGCAATGACGAATAAGAGGTACGTACCGCCGTTCATTCCTGATGCGCGGCGAACGCCTCGTGCCGTCTGGGCAGGGTTCCGATAGCGATGCTCGATCCGGTCATGAACGCCAGCGCCAGCCACAGAAACCCTTCGTAGCTGCCGGTACGGTCAACGATCTGCGCGGCGGCCAACGGGCCGATCGCGGTGCCGATCGACAGGGCCGCCAGCACCCCGCCGTAAAGGCCGCCGAAGTTCTTCAGGCCGAAATGGCGCGTGAGCAGATAGACGACCACATCGATCTCCGCCCCCAGCGTCAACCCGATCAGCGCCGATGCGCAAACCATCGCCGTGAACGAGGAGCCGCCGAGCAGGAGCAGCAGACAGCCCGCGACCGGCAGCATGAAGACGGCCGCGCCCACCAGCGAAGCGGGCAGCCGGTCGAGCAGCATCCCCGTGCCGAGACGGCCCGCGAGCGAGAACCAGCCGACGAAAGAGGCAATCGCCGCCGCCGTCAGCGGGTCGGCACCCCGGTCCCCCAGGATCGCGGTAAAGTGCACGACGATGGCTATGATGGTGAACGTGAACAGCAGGCTCGCCAGAAACAGGCGGTGATAGACGGTCGATCGCAGCCCTTCGCGCAGCGTCGCGCCCGGAAGGTCGGCGGTCTTCGCTTTCACGTCCGTCTCCACGCCCTTGCCGCTCCGGTCGTACCGGCCCCGGAAGAACAGGAAGATCAGCGGGAACGCCAGCAGCAGCCATGCCCCGGCATGCGCGGAAAAGGCCATGCGCCAGCCGAACTGGGCAATGGCATAAGTGCCCATCAACGGAAACACGCCCGCCGCGATTGACGCCCCGCATAAAGTCACCGCGAAGGCCATCCCGCGCGAAACATGGAACAGCGATGCCACCGCGCTCGTCCAGACCGAGGCCTGCACCGGCAGGGCGGCGAGCGCGATCAGCGCCCAGAGCAGATACCACTGCAAGAGCGATCCATTGGCGGTGCCGAGCAAGGCGAAAGCCGCGCCCAGCAGCAGCAGTCCGGCCACGCCGAAGCGGCGCGGACCGAAGCGATCGACCGCCAGCCCTATGAACACCCCGCCCACCGCCTGCACCAGCGTGGCGATGGTCAGGCCGAAGGTCACCTCGGTCCGGCTCCAGCCGAACTGGCCGGCCACCGGGCCGAAATAGGGCCCGATGCCGTAGATATGGATGACGCTGGTGGCATAGCCCAGCCCGGCGGCCACCGGCACCATGGCATGGGCGCGCCATTCCTGCCGTGCTGTCAGGACCGTCATGTCAGTTGCCATAGCGCAGATCGACGTGGGTGGCCTCGCCGTTCGGCCCCATCGGCGAATCGTATTCGATGCAGGTGCAGACCGGATTGGCGTGGCTGGCGAAGAGCTTTTCCTCGTCGGCGCTGGTCATCGCCTTGCGCTCGGGCGAGGCAATGATCGCCTGCGAACGCTCGAAATCCTCGCGGCTGTTCCACCAGATTTCCATGATACAGTCATAGCCGGGATCATGCACTTCGCCGGTGACCGGGTTCTTCTCGGGCACCAGATAGCGGCGGACATAGCGCACCGCGCCCGGGATCGCGGGCTGCGCGCCCATCTTCTTCGATAACTGCGAGTGCTGGTTCTCGTAGTAGTCCATGAATTCGTCCATGGTCATATCGGGGCGCTTGCGGAAAAAGCAGATCTGCTTGAGCATGACAGTCCTCCTCAGGCCCGGCGCAGCGCGAGCACGCTGCCTTCGGCATCGGCGGAGAGGTACACCGTGCCATCGGGCGCGGCGGCGATGCCAGTGAACGTGCTCATCGGCCCGCACATGTCGCCCACGCCGCCGAGCTGCACCGGCTTGGCCCCGCCCGGACCGCCGATGGGAAGGCCGCTGGCGGCAGTTTCGCGGTTGCCGCCCGAAAGATCGCAGACGACAACTTCGCCCGCGCCCGGATCGGCGACGTAGAGCGCGCCCCCGGCAATGGCGATGCCTTCGGGCCGCGCAAGGCCGTCTATCACGGTCTCGGTGCGCCCGCCCGCCAGTTTCACCACCCGGCCCGCACCGCTTTCGGCGATATAGACGGTATCGCCGCTGTCCATGGCGACGCCCACCGGACGGTCGAGCCCGATGGCGAGTTCGGCGGAATTTCCGTTATCCGCCGAAAGCACGCGGCCGGTCGGGAATTCGGCGAAGACCACCGCGCCGCTCGATGCCACGGCCACGCCCATCAGCCGGTCGAACCCGCTGGCCAGCACTTGCGTTTCACCCGCCGCCGGGTTCCAGCGCGCGACATCGCCATTCGCCGTCGTAACAACCCATTCGTCCGCGCCGCTGGAGGCGGCATCGCGCACCCATCCGGGGAAGCCCGGCGAAAACAGCATCCCGATCAGTTGCAGCGGCTCGCCCGGATTGAGCAGGTAGCAAAAGCCCCCGTCCGCCACGAAGACATGGCCGTTGGGCCCGACCGCGAGGCCGATCGGCCATTGCAGCCCCTTTTCGACCAGCGGCTTCGTCTGCCCCGGCGCGACGATCTCCGTGATCGAACCGTTGATATGCGAAACGAACGTGCGCCCGTTCACGAAAGCCACATTGTCGAGCCCCGGCCCGACATCGGCCAGCACGGTCTTCTCACCGGTGCGCAGATCGATCTTCAGCACCTGCCCCGAATAGACCTGGGTCGAGACGATATAGCCGTCCGGATGGAACTTCACCGAGTCCGGCACGCCGAGCTCTTTCGCCACGACTTCGGGCTCGCCGCCGTCGAGGCCGACGCGCCAGATTTCGTTGGCGCCCTGCGCGGGGAAATAGAGCTTGCCGTCCGGGCCGACTTCGAAGGCGTTGACCATCGGCAGCCCCTCCACGATCACGCGCGGTGCGCCGCCGTGCTTGTCCAGTTCCATGATCCGCGCGCCCATGCGCAGTTCGCCCGCGATCACGCGGTCCTGATAGACTGTGATCGGATTGGCGACCGGCATATCGCCCTGAATCACCTTGTATTCCCCCGAAGGCGTCATCATCGAGACGCGCCCTTCGGTGATTTCGGTGCAGTAGAGATTGCCCGCGCTGTCAAACGCCAGATCGTCCGGCCCGACGATGCCGCCGCCCATGGGCGAGATCGTTTCGATGGCGCCGGTGTCCACATCGACGGCGCTGACCCGGCTGCCCGCGACTTGCGCCACATAGATGCGCCCGTCCGCGCCGGTGCGGATACCGTTGGCGCCGTTGAGGCGGCTGGCGGGCGTCAGGCGGTGCAGTGTCCAGCCTTCCGCCGGGCTTGCGGACAGTCCACCCTGATTGCGGCCACTCGGTTCCAGCATGATCGATCCCTCTCCCGCGGCAACATGCCGATTCATTGAGGGAAAGCCTATCGCCGCCCTCTGGGAGGCGCAACGCACTGGCGCTTTCGGACCAGCTTCGCGCGCGGCCATCGCCGGGGCGGATGTGCAAGGCCGTTCCCCGGTTGCCAAATGAAAGCGCGGACGCATAGTCGTCCGGCGTTCCGATACCCATTCATCCGGACACGCCAACCGCGAGAGGACGCCCTGCCCCATGCCCCATTCAGAGACTACGCCCGAAACCGAAATGCGCTTTGACGGGCGCGTGGCCGTTGTCACCGGCGCCGGACGCGGTCTGGGCCGGGCCTATGCGCTGCTGCTCGCCGCGCGCGGGTGCAAGGTCGTGGTCAACGATCTGGGCGGTGCCATTCGCGGAGATGGGCCGGATACGAATGTCGCGCAGAGCGTCGTGGACGAGATCGTCGCGGCGGGCGGCGAAGCCGTGGCCAATGCCGATTCGGTCGCCACGCCCGAAGGCGGCAAGGCCATCGTGCAGGCCGCGCTCGACACCTGGGGCCGGATCGACGCGCTGATCCATAACGCGGGCAATGTGCGCTACGGCTCGATCCGCGACATCAGCTACGACGATTTCAAGTCCGTGGTCGATGTCCACCTGATGGGCGCGTTCCACGTGGTGCAGGCCGCGTTCGGCCCGATGTGCGATCAGAACTTCGGCCGCATCGTCCTCACCAGCTCGATCGGCGGCATCTACGGCAACAACAATTGCGTGAACTACGGCATGTCCAAGTCCGGTATGATCGGCCTCAGCAATGTCGCCGCGCTCGAAGGCGAGGATTGCAACGTCAAATCGAACGTGATCGTGCCCAGCGCCGTCACCCGCATGGCCGAAGGGATCGACGTCTCGCAGTATCCGCCGATGGACCCCGAACTCGTCGCCCCGGTCGTCGCCTGGCTGGCGCATGAGGCCTGCACCGTCACCGGCGAGATGATCGCCTCGATCGCCGGGCGCATCGCGCGGGTGTTCCTCGCCGAAACGCGCGGCGTCTATCGCCCGTCGTGGACCATCGAGGACGTGGCCGCCGCTTGCGAGGCCTTCCACGACAAGGGGCCGGAGAACCCGCAAGTGCTCGATTTCGGCCTGCACGGCCATGTCGGCCACATCGGATACAGCTTCCAGATGGCCAGCGAAGGGGCGAAGACCGCCTCTTAATGAACAACACTGTTGACAATTAAACGCGCAAACGTACATCGAACGCACAACGGCGGCCGCCCTGACGAGAGTCGCCTGCATGGAGAAGTGGGAACGGACATGACCTGCCAGAAGAACCTTATGCCTGCGCCCGAGGAACTCGATATCCCGGCGCTCAAGGCCAAGTACCGCGCCGAGCGCGACAAGCGCGTGCGCAAGGAAGGCGGCGAACAGTACGTGCGCCCCACCGACGATCTCTCCGACAATTACGCCCACGATCCCTTCACCCCGGTGGCCGAGCGCGCGCCGGTGGTGGAAGACATCGACGCCGCGATCCTCGGCGCCGGTTTCTCCGGCATTCTCGCCGGGCACCACTTGTGGAAGCTGGGCGTCAAGAACGTGCGCAATATCGACCATGCGGGCGGCTTTGGCGGCGTGTGGTACTGGAACCGCTATCCCGGCGTGCAGTGCGATAACGATGCCTACTGCTATCTGCCGCTGCTGGAGGAAATGGGCTGGATGCCCAGCAAGAAGTTCTCCGACGGCTGGGAGATCCAGGAATACTGCGACATGATGGCCGAGCGCTTCGAGCTCAAGGACAAGGCGCTGTTCCACACCCTCGTCGAAAGCATCACCTGGGACGAATCGATCAAGCGCTGGCATGTGAAGACCAACCGGGGCGACGACATCCGCGCCCGCTTCGTGGTCATGGCGGGCGGCGTGATGAACATGCCCAAGCTGCCCGGCATTCCCGGCATCCACGATTTCAAGGGCAAGATGTTCCACACCAGCCGCTGGGAGCATGACTATTCCGGCGGTTCGTGGACGCAGCCCGTGCTCGACAAGCTGGCGGACAAGCGCGTTGCCATCGTCGGCACCGGCGCCACCGCGGTGCAGGCCGTGCCGCACCTCGCCAAGTACGCCAAGCAGCTCTACGTGCTGCAGCGCACCCCCTCGAACGTGGACGAGCGCCCCAACCCGCCGACCGATCCGGACTGGGCCGCCTCGCTCAAGCCCGGCTGGCAGCAGGAGCGTATGGCGAACTTCCATCGCGGCGCGCAGATGATGTTCCTGCCCGGCGAGCCGGACCTGATCTGCGACATCTGGACCGAGATCAGCCGCAACCTCGAAATGGAACTGGCCGAGGAAGGCCGCCCGCAGCTTTCCATCGAGGAACTGATGGCGCGGCGCGAAGTGATCGACTTTCAGGTGATGGAACGCCTGCGCCGCCGCGTGGACGCTCTGGTGGAGGACAAGGAAACCGCCGAGATTCTCAAGCCCTGGTTCCGCTTCATGTGCAAGCGGCCGCTGTCCAACAACGAGTTCTATCCGGCCTTCAACCAGCCCAACGTCAAGCTGATCGACGTCTCGCCGACGCAGGGCGTGGAGCGCATGACCGAAAAGGGCTTCGTGGCGGACGGGGTGGAATACGAAGTCGATCTGATGATCTTCGCCTCGGGCTTCGAAGTCACCTCGGACCTCAAGCGCCGCTGGGGCATCGATACCGTCGAGGGGCGTGAGGGGCTGTCGATCTACGATCACTGGGAAAACGGCCCGAGCACGTTCCACGGCGTTGCCACCGACAATTTCCCGGGCATGTTCTACATGGGCTATATCCAGGGCGCGACCAATTCGAGCACGACCGAGCAGTTCGGCCGTCAGGCCGAGCACATCGCCTTCATGATCGGCGAAACCCTGAAGCGCGGCGCCAGCACCTTCACGGCCACGAAGGAAGGCGTCGAAAGCTACGTGCAGCACTGCCGCGAGAACGAGGTGGACATGTCGGCGTTCCAGAACGAGTGCACGCCCAGCTACTTCAACAACGAGGGCGAGAAGAACCCCAAGTGGGCGCTGTTCAAGGGCTATGTCGCGGGCTGGGACGCTTTCCGCGATATGCTGGCCGACTGGCGCCAGAACCCGGACCTGCCGGGCGTCGCCTTCGAGAACTGACCCGCTGCGGGCGCGCGCAGGCCGGACGGACCGGCCCCGCGCGCCCGCAGCGCATTCTTGTGCAGCAAACCTCTTGCACAAGACCCGATCGCCCGGTAAAGGCGCCCCCTGCTAACGGTCCCGGCCACACCGGCAGGGCACCAGGCACGCCGCTTTAGCTCAGCTGGTAGAGCACATCATTCGTAATGATGGGGCCACAGGTTCGAATCCTGTAAGCGGCACCACTTCCTATTCCAGACACTTCCGGAACATTCCGAAACCCCTTGCAAATCAGGGGTTTTTGGCACATCCGCCATCTTCAAGTTTTCTTTTTGTTCTCACGTATACCCAAGCACTTTGGGGGTATTTTGGGGGCAGCGAATCTCGGAGGTGGGGGTATCCAATGTTGACGGATCGCGAATGCAAAACAGCGGGTCCGTCGACAAAGGACCGCAAGCTGTTCGATGGCGAAGGGCTGTTCCTGCTGGTCACAAAAGCGGGCTTCAAGAGCTGGAGGTTGAAATACCGGTATGGCGGCAAGGAAAAATTGCTCACGTTCGGTCCCTATCCGCAGCTCTCCCTCAAGGAAGCCAGGCAGCGCAAGGACGAAGCTCGCGCGGAGTTGTTCGCAGGTCGCGATCCGGGCGAGCTGCTAAAGAAGTCGCGTGCACGCCGCCTTGGCAAGGAGGAAGAAACAGGGACCTTCCGTGCCGCAGCGCTGGAATGGCTTCGGCTGCAACAAAAGGGCTGGAAAGCGAAACACCACGCAGCCGTGCAGCGGAGCCTGGAGAGGGACATTTTTCCGGCGATCGGCGCGCTCCAACTCACCAGCATACGCCCAGCGGACATTCGCCCCGTTATAGACGCGGTGCAGCGCCGCGGAGCGGTGGATACTGCGCACCGTTTACTCTGGCGCATCAAGTCAGTGTTCGACCTGGCGATTGCAGCCGGGGAAGCGGAAATAAATCCCGCTGCATCGATACAGGCCATCCTGCAACCGCAAGTGCTGGGCCGTTGCCCGGCAATCTTGGAAATCAAGCGTGCACGCCAGTTCCTGCTCGATTTCGAAGCCCTGCCCGGCCAACCTGCCACCAAGCTGGCCTCTCGGCTGCTTGCCCTCACGGCCTCGCGGCCGGGGCCGCTGCGACTCGCCCAGGCTGCGGAATTTCTCGATCTGGACGGTTCGGACCCACGCTGGCGAATTCCCGCCGAGAAGATGAAACTCGAACTCGCGGAAAGCGAGCAAACGGCTTTCGACTTCACCATTCCCCTTTCCCGGCAAGCCGTGGAGACTGTGAAGGTCGCGATGTCGCTGGCGGCGAATCGCGACTATTTGTTCCCCTCTCCCCGCTTCTCGCACCGGCCAATCTCGGACAACACGCTCAACGTCGCGTATCGCCGTTTGACCGGCTACGAGGGCGAGCATGTTCCGCATGGCTGGCGCAGTTCGTTCAGCACCATCATGAACGAGCGTGCAGCGGACCTCGGCCGTCCTGGCGACCGCGCCGTGATCGATCTTATGCTGGCCCACAAGCCCAGGGGAACCGAAGCGCATTACAACCGCGCCGCGTACATGCGGCAACGACGGATCATCGCCCAGGAATGGGCGGATCTGCTGTGCGAAGGCCTGCCATCGCCAGCCACTCTTGCGGACTGCCGGCGCCGCACCTGAAAACTGAATTCGGTGGAGGCTGCGCATGAGCACCGCCTTCATCCGAAATTCCGTGTGGCGCCGCAGCTACGACGTAGACGACGATCGCGCTCAGGTCTCGCAGATCCACTGGGAGCCAACTGCTCGCAACGAGAACATGTTTCGCTTCCGCGACGTGCTCCGGGATACCGTTGTTTCCTATTCCGATCACATCAGGAAGCCCGGCAAAAGCCTCCCCATCTCGATGAACGCGATGCAAGTGCTGAAAGCCCTCTTCAGCGTCATGGACGGGCAAACCGGCCGATGCGATCCCTCGCTGGACACGATTGCCAAGCGTTCGAAACTCTCGCGCCGTACTGTCGTGCGCCAACTCGACGTCCTTCGCCGTGAGAAGATCATCGACTGGGTTCGGCGTACCGTCAAAACCGATAACGAATCGGGCGGAGGACCAAAACGCCAGCAGACCAGCAATTCCTATTTCGTCGATCTTGCCAGCCTTCCCATCGAGATCCTACGCACATTGCGGCAGAGACTTGGCAACAAACTCAAGGAAACGAAGAAGATGCGCGCGGGTTCAGGACCTGTTCCTTCACGCGCCGCCGGGCAAGCAGCCAAGCTCCTAGCCAACATCGCGCGGAATCTAAGGGCGCCGGGTAATAGCCATCACCGAACTCTCGCAGCAGCCTCACACGAGGAGCGGCTAGCATACATGTACCAAGGGGACGCGGACAGTTTGCGCGAGCACGAGGAAATGCTGCGCCTTTCTTCTGCCTCCAGTGCGAGTGCCAACTTGGCATTGTACCCCTCCCCAAGGACATAAAAGGAAGTGGACTGAGGACGCTATCGCGCCCTCAGACGTCAATTTGTCATTGCCCCCAAGGCCTAGATGCCATTGCCCGCCCTCAGCGGAGCGCCAACCGAACCGGCGTGCGGGGCGGCATGCGCCGCCCATGGCTATCAGGGGGGCAAGAGCAAAGGCCGTGCCAGCGCGGATCGCTGCGTAACCGGCCAGGTCGCGCAAAATTTCGCGTAAATGCACAAAACCCAGCTCTCACATCAAAATGTGCCGGAAAGCTGCCCGATCCGCTTATGTGCAGCGAACATCGAACGCGTAATTCCAACACCAAAAGCGAGCAGGCGAGGCGTGGGGGCAAGTGCGGCGCGCGGGGCTTGCCAAAGAGGGCATCGCCACCCCATGGCAGGCCCGGGACTTCTGGGATTGCCTTGCCCTGCAGTGAGAACGCGACGAGTTCGAAAGCAAAGCTCGCTATGAACAGGTCGTCGCTCTAACCGGTCTCCTCAGCGCCTGGAGCTATCGCCTCGGCATTGAACCGCTCGACGCGGTAGAGTTGAGCCGCCTCTCGCGCGCCCATATGCCGGCCCTTGAATTCGAACAGCAGCTTCCCTGCATGTGCAACCGTTAGGCCCGCCGGTTCCGAATGTCATTCGACTCGATGGAAATACGATTAGGTATTACTTTCTTCACCGACAAAGCCGACGCTCGCGACGCTTCGCCCGGCGGTCGAAGCCGGCCGTTCATTCAGGCCGGGGACAATGGCTCCATCGGACCGGTAGAGGTCGGTCCGGTTTTCGCCGTTGCATCGTCAAATCGGACATTCCGCCGAAACCTAATCCTAGGTTTAGACTCAATCGCCGCCAAACGATCGTTTACAAAGAATCGCTATTCTCGCTAACCGTAATTCGTTAGCTTACCCCCTCATCTATGGGGGGACTGAATGGTGACGCGGTTTGCGAGCACGTTGGCGCTCTTGGCGTTATTCGGACTGTTCTTCGCCAACGAACCGGCATACGCCAAGAACAATTCGCGCACAGTGAGCCTCTACACTTACCGAACTGTCACCACCCAGTTGATTGATAAAAACGAGCACCTCAGTAATCTCGCCACGGCGGAACACAGGCGCGCTCTTGATGCGGATATGCGATGGCAGCAGGCGGAGAGGGAACTGGCCAGCGCCAGGCGGAGCAGTAACACGGCACAAGGCCAGGTGCGTAAACTCGAACGCGAAGCCCAAGCCCGCGAGACGGCATTTGCAGAGGCGGTGGACGACCTCAACCAACGGCTCGCAGCGCAGGACGAAGATTTCAAACGCATGCTTCACGCGGCGCTGACCGATGGCGAAAGCCTTCTGCAGACGGAGGATGGGCGGCAGGCACTCAAACTGATCGCTCTGGGCGGAGTTGACAATACCGAGAGGGCGATCGTGTTGCTCGCCCGGCAACGCGCCATTGCTGAGCGTGTTTCCGATATGCGTCTTACAGAGCAAACCCTGCGCCCCGAAGCACGAACGATCCTGCGTCTGCGTGGAGCATCGCCCAGTGCCACTACCATTTATGCCATTGCGCTTTTTGAAGAAATCGTCCGCCGGGACCCCTCCCGGCACTGGGACTGGGTCGAACTGGGGCGACTGTATTTCGATGCCGGCCGCCTGGCTGATGCCCGGCATGCCGCGGATCAATCCCTCGCAAAGGCTGCGAATGAACGTGATCGTTCCGTAGCCTTCAATGAATTGGGCGATGTGCAGGTCGCACAGGGCGATAGTGCGGCCGCGCTCGCC
>NZ_JALHLG010000017.1 GCF_022832375.1 Novosphingobium beihaiense | reverse complement strand
GGCAAGGTCAACGCCCGTGCCATCCGCCTTCACCCGCGGCTTCACGTTGTAGTCGATCACCCGCTTTACGGGGACGAGGATTTTCATAGGAGCCCCACCAAACCAAGAGAAACCGCAACTCCGATCAGCCCTCCCTCTCAACCCGCCAAAGCGGACGATGACGGCGACAGGCCTGTTGTTGCGATTAGATGACGCCACTCTCTGGCCAGCGACAAGCCGCTCTGTGAAAAATTAGCATTTCTACTATTCATTATCAGGAGAGCAGATGATGATGCTCATCGCACGGACTATCGTGCCCAGAGGATCGCCCACAGGCGCCGGGAGGCTAGACCGCGCGGCCGCTGTCCCAACCGGCCGCTCTCATGCCAGTTCAGCGGGAGAAACTCCTCCGGTGACGGGCCATAATTTTGGCTTATTGGCGCCATAAATATCCAGCATGATAAACGTGCTGACAGCCCCTAATCACCCGGGCCATGCGCACCGTCCGTCCCGCAACACGCCATATTTTCCCGAATTTTCCGGCTTGTCGAATATGGGACGCTCCTTCCCGAACGAAGGGAAGAATGCTGCACCTGCACACCACCCTTGGCAGCCACACATTTCAGGCAATTGACAATCCCAAAAATCTGATGCTCTCCTTGCAAGGTGCTGCACAGCAAAACAGTTGCGTCATGGCATCTGCCGCAGCCAACAAAGCAGTATAACGTCATTCAGCGACAGCACCGCAACGTGCTCTTTAGTCCGGGTTGTAAATAAACGATGCACAAGGTCTTTCTTCGTCGCTGTGATTGGCCGCCCTGCCTGCAATAGGCAGCACATAGCCGCTTCTTTCAGCGCCTCGGCAACAAAACACAATCAACCCTATCGGAAGAAACGCGGCCCTGCGCAGCGCATGAACACACGCGCCTGCCAAACATCCGTGTTTCCTGGAGACATCCGATGATCAAATCCAGTGAAATTGCTGATCTGCTTCTCCAAGTTCGTCCCGGTTACACTCTCCCCAGGGAACTCTATACAAGCGAAAGCGCGTTCATCTTCGACACGCAGGCCGTGCTCAAGTCCGTCTGGCTTTATGCCTGCACCGTGGCGCATGTGAAAAAGCCCGGCGACTGGTACGTGTTCGAACTGGCGAACAACTCGGTCATCATCGTGCGAGGCAAGGACGGAGAAATTCGCGCCTTTCACAACACCTGCACGCATCGTGGCGCGCGTATCTGCAATTCCTTCAAGGGGAACAACGCACGACTCAGTTGCCCTTACCATTTCTGGAGCTTCGGCCTCGATGGACGCCTCCTGTCCGCCCGGGGAATGCCCGAAAGTTTCCGAAAGGCCGAACATGGACTGCGCCCGGTGGCACTCGAAAATCTTGGCGGCCTGCTGTTCATTTGCCTTTCCGATTCCCCTCCCCCGATCGACCGGGCCAAAGCCGATATCGCTCAGCAGCTCGCGCTCTACGACCTCGACCGGCTGAAAGTCGCGGAGCAATGCGATCTGATCGATGACGCGAACTGGAAGCTGGTGATGGAAAACAACCGCGAATGCCATCACTGCGAAAGCAACCATTTCGAACTGCTCAACTCGCTCGACGGCAGCGGTTTCGGCAGGGACTTTCCGGAAGACAAGGACGGCGGCGGGGAAACCGCCGCCAAAGCCGCCACCTCAGCGCAACGCGAACGTTGGCGCCAGCTCGGTATATACCAGGATCTCATCGAGTTTCCGGACGGCTGGTGGCACCGTATCGCCCGCCTGAGTCTTGCCAAGGGTGCCGTGTCGCAGACGATGGATGGAAAGCCAGCCTGCAAGAAGCTGATCTGGCCGCATGGGGACAAGGAAGAAACCAGTCTGTCGATTTGGACCCAGCCCAACAGCTGGCACCATTTCTGCTGCGATCACGTCGTCACATTCAGTCTGGTCCCGCTCACCGAGGACAAGACTCTCGTCCGTACAAGCTGGCTGGTGCATGAAGATGCCGAAGAAAGCGTAGACTACGATCTCGGCAACCTGACGTCCGTGTGGAAAGCCACGAACTACCAGGACCGGCGTCTGGCGGAATTCAACCACGCCGGCATTCGCTCGGACGGCTACCGCCCCGGCCTCTATTCCGAAGAGGAAAGGCTCGTCGAGGCCTTCAAGTCCTTCTACGTCAACACTGCCAAGGCCTCGCTCGCCAATGCATGATAGCCCAGTATTGGCTGGATAACGGCCGCCCCTGAAACCCGATCGCCTGCACGCATGGCGATCGGGTCGGCGGGGCTTTATTGCGCGAATAGCGTGGGGGTTCGGGTTGTGCATCCAGGTTGTTAGTGAGGTGCGATGAGCAAACCGGCCATCACGGTAAGGACTGCGTCTGGCCAAATGTTGCTCGTCTGAAAGATGCGCATGAATGTCATCCTCCCCAATTCCTGTCACTGAAACCGGAAAAGAGGAGAGGGTCCGTGCGCTGCCATCTGGACTACCCGACTCGTCCATGTCGCGCGAGAAAGTCGATTACGATTTCCACGCGCCGGGGCAGGTTCGCAGCCCGGCCAGTATAGACAATATGGAACGGCTCGGTGAAACGCGCTTGCTCGTCGAGGTCGGACAGATAGCCGCTTTCGAGCAAGTCGCGAACCGCAAAAACGGGCACAGCGCCTTGAGCGGCGCCTGCCCTGACCGCGGCGATAATGGTTGCCCCATCATCGGCGAGAAACGGGGCGTCTTCCCGCTTCCACTTGGCGTCCGTCCGGGCATAGGCAAGCCCGAAAAAGGGGAGCGAAGCGTGGCGGCCGGCGTTCACCAGTTCCACTTCGCCCAGCGAGCGGGCAATCAGGCTGGAATCGGGCAGCGGCCCAGCCCGGATGGCGAGATCCATTCCCGCTTCCGTCAGCGCTGAAATGCGATCGGACAGGCATAGCTCGATCCGGATTGCGGGAAATTCGGCGTGGAACCGTGCAAGCAGTGGCGCGACGATGAAGCTGGCGTAAACCGCGCTGGTTGCGATGCGCACCAGCCCCTCGGGCCGGTCTTTTGCCATGTCGCGTTCGAGCGACGACAGCTCCGCGACGATGCCACGTCCGCGAAAGGCGAAGGCTTCCCCCGCCTCGGTCGGCGTCACATGGCGGGTACTGCGATGGAAGAGCATTACCCCAAGCCGCTGCTCGAGCCGGGCGATCGCCTTACTGACGGCAGAGGCGGTACGTCCTGTGCTGCGCGCCGCCTCAGAAAAGCTGCCGCCGTCGATGACGGCAATCACCAGCTCAAGCTCGGCAAGGCGATTGTTGGCCGTCGCCATTTATGACCTCAATTCACATCTCCTGATAGAAACCCTTGTCTAATGTCATCTCTACAACCGGTCTATCCCGACGCCTCTGCCACCGACCGGAATTGCCATGACCTTGCACGCACAGCCAGCCCTGCCCTCCAGTACGGTCGCGACAGCCGATGTACCGGATGCCGCCGCGCAGCGCCGTGGCCTGCTGGCGCTGGCCATCGGGGCGTTTGGAATCGGGCTTACCGAATTTGTCATCATGGGCCTGCTGCTGGAAGTGTCGCAAAGCATCGGCGTCACGGCCGCGAGCGCGGGGCTACTGGTTTCCGGCTATGCCTTGGGCGTCGTGTTCGGCGGCCCGCTGCTCACGCTGCTGACCTCCGCCTTGCCGCGCCGGAGCGTGCTGCTGTTGCTGATGACGGTCTTCACCCTCGGAAATCTCGCCTGCGCACTCGCCCCCGGATACGGCCTGCTGATGGCGGCGCGCGTGGCGACAGGCTTTGCCCACGGCACGTTCTTCGGGGTCGGCGCAACCGTGGCCCAGCAACTCGTGCCGCCAGAACGCAAGGGATCGGCCATTGCGCTGATGTTCACCGGGCTGACGCTGGCAAACGTGCTGGGCGTTCCGTTCGGCACCTGGATCGGGCAGGCATGGGGCTGGCGGGCGACCTTCATGGCGATCTGCGCCATCGGCGTCATCGCCATCGCGGCCATCGCCATGGCCGTGCCGCGCCTGCCTGTGGAGGGAGGCCGGAAGAGATTCGGCAAGGAACTGGCAGCCATGCTTCGCAAGGGGCCGTTGCTGGGCTTTGCCATGACCGTGCTGGGCTATGCAGGGGTGTTCCTGCTGTTCACCTATATCGCCCCGGTCCTCACGCAGATGAGCGGATTTTCGAAGACAAGCGTCTCACCGCTGCTGCTGCTGTTCGGGTTCGGACTGGTCGCAGGCAATCTCGCGGGCGGACGTCTGGCGGATCGCGATTTGCGCCTTGCCGTGTTCGGTACGCTGCTGGCGCTCGCGGGCACGCTGATCGTCTCACGCTGGGGGTTTGCCAGCATGATTGGCGCCAGGCTGCTGATCGCACTGTTCGGCGCGGTAGCGTTCAGCACCGTAGCCCCGCTGCAAGCCTGGACAATCCGGCAGGCGCAGGGCGCGGATGAAGGGCTCGCCTCTACCTTCAACATCTCGGCCTTCAACCTGGGCAATGCCATCGGCGCGTGGATCGGCGGCGCCGTGCTGACAGCTGGCTGGGGCTTGCCGTCCCTCTTCCTCGTCGCCGCGATCCCGCCCGCCATGGCGGCAGGCATCGCCTTCTTCGTCGTCAAACCGGAGAATTTGCCATGACCTTTCGATCTATCCGCAAGGGGCTGATCCCGCTGTTCCTCGCCAGCCTGCTGTGTCCCCCTTCCGCTCATGCCAGCGAGACAGGCTGGGTGCCGTTATGGACCGCAAGTGCACAGCCTGTGTGGGACAATGACACATCCTTCTTCCAGACCGGCCTGCCACAGCAGGTTGCCGGCACAGTCGCCGAGCAGCCGCTTACGCTGTCATTGCCAAGCGAGAATATCCGGATCGAGTTTTCCAACAGATATGCAGGCGCGCCGCTCGGCCTTGCCGACGGGCAGGTACGCTGCCTCGGCCATGGTGGGGATGACAGCGCCGTGCCGATGACGTTCGCGCATGCGAAAACGGTGAGCATCCCGGCGGGCGCGCGCGCCGTCAGCGATCCGGTAGCCGTCGCCGGTTGCCACCGCATCGCAGTGCGAGTTCGCTTTACGGGGGCCGATAGCGGGGATTTCCACTGGGATGGGCGGGAAACCAGCCACTATGTCACCGCCGATGGCAAGGAAGGAACGATGACCGCCCGGCTTGCCCTGTCCGCCGTCTATGGAGACGCGCGAGCGCGCGATGTGGTCGTCGCGCTGGGGGATTCGATAACCGACGGAAATGGCGCGCCGATTGATGCGATGGCGCGCTGGCCCGACTATCTTTCGCAGCAACTCGCCCCGCACGATATCGCCGTGATCAATGCGGGAATTTCCGGCAATCGCCTGCTCGCGCCGGGGATGGGGCGGCCGGTCGTGGAACGCATTGCCGATGACGCCTTCGCGCTTCCCGGTGCGGACACTGTCGTCCTGCTGATCGGCACCAACGACATCGCCTGGCCCGGCACGCCGTTCCAGCCCGACGAACCGCCAATGACACTGGCTGCCTTGCTCGATGGATTCCGCAGCATTTTCGCCCAGGCAGAATTGCACGGCACAAGATTGATCGTCGCGACCATCGCGCCCTTCGGCGATGCACTGCCCGGCACACCGATGGAGGGCAATTACTGGACGCCCGGGAAGGAAGACCTACGCCTCGCCTTCAACGCATGGCTGCGCGACAATCATGGATCGGCTGAGCTGTTCGATCTCGACCGCCTGCTGGCCGATCCGTCTGATCCGGCCCACCTGCGCCCTGCCTATGACAGCGGCGACCGCCTTCATCCGGGTGCGACGGGCAATCGTGCGATTGCCGATGCTCTGGTCCCCCTCATTCTGTCAGGAGAACGCAAATGAAACTTGATCTGTCCGGCCGTTCGGCCCTGGTCACCGGTTCGACCGCCGGTATCGGATTTGCCGCAGCAAAGGCGCTCGCCGATTGCGGGGCGCAAGTCTTCGTCAACGGGCGCGATGCCGCCCGCACCGCCGAAGCTGCAGATCGCATCGGCCCACACGCGGAGCCCGTCCCGGGCGATATCGGGACTGCGGAGGGATGCCATGCGATTCACGCGGCCACCGGGCCTGCCGATATCCTCATCAACAACGCCGGGATCTTTGAACCCGCCGATTTCTTCGACACCGATGACGAGATCTGGGATCGTCACTGGCGCATCAATGTGATGAGCGCGGTGCGCCTGTCTCGCGCCTATGCCCCGGCCATGGTCGAGAAGGGCTGGGGCCGTATCGTCATGCTGGGTTCGGAAAGCGCCTTCAACATCCCGGCCGAAATGATCCATTACGGTGTCAGCAAGACAGCCGATGTCGCCTTCGCGCGCGGACTGGCAAAGCGCCTCGCCGGAACGGGCGTGACGGTTAACTCCGTCCTGCCCGGCCCAACTCTGTCGGATGGTCTGGAGGATATGCTGGCCGGCGAAGTGGCGAAGAGCGGAAAACCGGTTGCCGAGGTGGCCGCCGACTTCGTGATGGTAAACCGCCCCACCTCGATCATCCGGCGTGCGGCAACCGTTGACGAAGTCGCCAACCTGATCGCCTATATCGCATCGCCGCTCTCCAGCGCCACGACCGGCGCATCGCTCAGGGTCGACGGCGGAGTTTGGGACAGTATCTGACGCAAGACAGTTATTGAGGTTGGGTGGTGAGCAGACAGTCCATCGGCACATCGTGCAGCCGTTCAACAAACTGCCTGCTCCGGTCCATTCACAGCCGTGTCTGCTAGGCCCAGGACCTAATAGAGCACTTTTCGAGGTTTGAGGCAAAATGGCGCAGGGCAGGCAACATCCCACTACGCGAGTTCCCACCTAGAACACTATCTTTTTCTAAAGCTCTGCCTGTTAGTCCGAGCGCAACTACGAAACTGGCGCACGCTTCGGATCGCAAAAACATGGTGCAAAAAGCAAATGATTTGCAGCGCAACGGCGGCGCCAAGAGGTTTTGGCCGCAAAATCTGAAGATCGAAATCGCCGCCTTCGTCCTTATCCTGCTGACTTTCGCCGCAGTTGCCTTCAAAGAGCGGTTTACGGGTGACATCCTGACGGTCACGCGAAGCTCTTCAGCACGCACGCCTTACAGCTATGCCAGCGCCGACGAAAACGGCGCATCGAGCATTTCCAATCGCGCCGATGATCCGATGGACTGGGAGTGCCATCTTCGCGGCAAGGAGAACGGCGCTTATTGCGGGTTCGGCTATGTACTCGATCAACGGGGCATGGATTTCACCCACTTTGAGAACATCGTTCTGGATTTCGATTTTGATCCCCCGAACGATCAAGAGGCCAGCATCATCTTCAGCCTTATGTCCCCTCCCGACAGCATGAAATCTGGGGAAGTATTGGCCGAAAACGCACCGAACAGCATCACCGTGAGCGCGCGTCCCGGGCGTAACATCATTCAAATCAATCCGAAGGATCTAAAAATCGAGCCTTGGTGGCTCGCGAAACATTCTGAGACCAAGCAGCGTCAATCCGGTCTTCGGCAGGTCGTCTCTGTCCAGATAACCATTACCACCCCGCCGCCTGGCGGCGACGCCCGTATCAATGTCCGGTCAATACGCTTCACCGGCGACTATATCAGCGATACCAATTGGTACCTGCTTCTGATCGGCATATGGGGCCTCGCGAGCGGCGCGCTGATTATTTATCGATTGATCAGCAGTCGGCGCGAATTCGAAGCGCGCAAACAGCGCCTCGCCCAGGAAAACCAAGCAATCGCCGAAGCCAGGGAAGCCGCTGAGGCCGCCAGCGCTGCCAAATCGCAATTCCTGGCCAATATGAGCCATGAATTGCGCACGCCTCTCAACGCCATCATCGGCTATGCCCAACTGATCGCGAGCGACAGCGCCACCGAACGGGATCGAACCTCCGCCGTGACCATCCTTGAGAGCGGAAAGCACCTGCTGGAAGTCATCGGCGATATTCTCGACATTGCCAAGATCGAGGCCGGCAAACTCGAAGTCGCTCCGTCATGCCTCGATCTGCCGCAATTCCTGCAAAGCGTGGCGCGCATCATGCGCCTGCGGGCGGAAGCCAAGGGGCTTGCACTCGAACTCACCCTGGCGCCCGATTTGCCACGGCACATCGAAGCAGACGGTAAGCGTCTGCGGCAAATCCTGTTCAATCTGCTGGGCAATGCCGTCAAGTTCACTGAGCAAGGAACGATCGGCTTGGCTGCGGATTCCGTCGGAAGTGGTGCGGAGCAACGCCTGCGTCTTGTCGTCACCGATACCGGGACCGGAATCCCCGAAGGCAAGCTGGAAGCGATTTTCGAGCCCTTCGAGCAAGTCGGGACTTCTGTTGACCGCAGTGGAGGCACTGGCCTGGGGCTGAGCATTACCCGCCGTATCGTGGATACCATGGGCGGAGATATCGGTGCGTCGAGCGTGCCGGGTGAAGGCAGCCGCTTCACGGTCAAAGTCCCACTCATCGAAACGAGTCCTGATCTGGAGCACGAGCCTGAATTCGACGCCCTGCGCGGAGCCCGCCTGCTCATTGCCCTCCCCGCCGAAACGGCGCGCGACGGCCTGCGGCGCATGTTCGAGGCTTACGGCGCTGAAATCGAGATGGCAGCCGACGGGATCGAAACGATTTCTGCAGCCTCCAGAATGCTCCCGGAGGCAATCATAATGGCCTGCGACATGCCACTGGTCGCGGGCCCGGCGCTGGTGGCAAGGCTGTGTGAAAACGGGAATGCAACATCGCATCCCCCCATTTTCGTTCTGGCCGGTGAAATCTCCAACGAGACTCGCGCTTCGCTGACAGCAACGGGCGCCACGCAAGTCATGGCTTTGACGACGAATGGGACAAATATTGTCAGAGCCGTGGCCCGTGCCCTGGTCAGCAAGCCGGTTCAGCCGGAAGCCGAAGTGGCGTGTTATCCTCCCCCGCGCGCGCAGATCGAGAAGTTGCTCGACCTTGCCCGAGCCGGCAACTTGCGCGCGATCAGCCGTACCGTTCCCGACATCATGACGCTGGGGCCGCAATATCGCATCTTTGGCGATCGGGTTGCATCGCTTGCCGGGTCCTATCAATCGAAAGCGCTGCTTCAAATGCTTGAAGCCAGCCTGGAAGAAGCCGGAGCCTGCCAATGAGTGCAATTGGCCATATCGAGACAATCCCACGCGTACTGATCGTGGATGACAACCCGAACAACCTCGGGCTCATCGTCGATCATCTGGAAGGCCATGGCTATGAAGTGCTGGTGGCGCTTGACGGAGAGGAAGCGCTGGAACGCATGCCTTTCGCCAAGCCCGATCTTGTCCTGCTCGATGTCATGATGCCCGGTATTGATGGGTTCGAAACCTGCCGCCGGTTGAAAGCCCAAGCGGAAACGCAAGACATCCCGGTTATTTTCATGACGGCCCTGTCCGACATTGACAGCAAGATCTCCGGCTTTGCCGCTGGCGGCGTGGACTACGTGTCCAAGCCGTTCCAGCGCGAGGAATTGCTGGCCCGGATCGCCAGCCATGTCGCGCTCTACCGCTCGCGGCGCACGCTACGCGAGCAGGAAGCGCGGTTGCGCACCGAGGTGGCCGCACGCCGGGCTACCGAGATCGCTTTGCGTGAATCCGAAGTCCGCTATCGCCGCTTGTTCGAGACGGCGGCCGACGGAATCATGGTGTTCGATTTGCGCGATGGGCTTGTCGTCGATGCCAATCCGGTTTGCTGCCAGATGCTCGAAATCGAGCGTAGCAACCTGCAACGTATGTCGGTAGCTGACATTCCATTGCTGCGGGAACAGAGTGACGGCAGCAAAGTCCTCTCCACACTCTGCCACGAAGGACAAGCGCGCTGGGAAGATTGGAGCTGGCGCCGCTCGGATGGTTCGACGCTGAGTGTTGAAGTTAACGCCAGCAGCTATCTTGCCGGCGAACGCCTGCTGGGGCACTGCATCCTGCGCGATGTCTCTCCCCGCAAGGAGGCCGAGGCGAAGATGCGCTATATGGCGCTTCACGACACGCTGACCGGTCTGCCCAACCGCACGATGATGATGGATCGGTTGAACCATCAGATCATGGAGGCCTCCCTCAACGAGCGTCAGGTTTCGTTGCTGCTGCTTGATCTCGACAACTTCAAGGCGATCAACGACAGCCTGGGGCATTTCGTGGGCGACGGGTTGCTGGAAGAAGTTGCCGTGCGGCTTCGCTCGATCCTGCGGGAAAGCGATATCGCCGCGCGGCTCGGCGGTGACGAGTTCGTCATTTCTGCCGGCGGTCTGACCAGCGAAGCGGAAGCCGAGCAGATAGCCCAGCGCGTACTCGAAGCTCTCGAACCAATCTTCCAGATCGAAGGGCGTAGCCTCAACATCACCAGTAGTATCGGCATCGCCATGTACCCGCAGGACGGCAAGGAAGCGCAAATGCTGCTGCAGGCCGCCGATACCGCAATGTACAAGGCTAAAAAGGACGGCCGTTGCCAGTATCGCCTGTTCAGCCAGGACCTTTCGATCGCGGCGGATAGTTGGCATAGCCTGACCAATGATTTGCACGGCGCCTGCGAACGCGGTGAATTCGTACTGCACTATCAGCCGCAAATCGCGATCGGCACGTCAAAGGTTGTGGGGATGGAAGCCCTGCTGCGGTGGAACCATCCCACGCTGAACTTCATAGAACCCTCTGTGTTCATTCCGCTGCTGGAAGAGCAAGGGCGCATGGTCGAAGTCGGTCGTTGGCTGTTGACCGAAGCGTGCCGCCAGAACGTTGAATGGCAGGCCATGGGCATCACCGGGGTGCGTGTAGCGGTGAACATCTCCGCGCAGCAGTTCTATCGGGACGATATCGTCGGCTCGGTGCGGAATGCACTGCAAGAAACAGGCCTTGAACCTTGCTGGCTGGAACTGGAATTAACCGAAAGCCTGACGCTGGAAGACGACGAAGCCACTCATAGGATCATGGGCGAACTCAAGGAACTGGGCGTCAAGCTCTCGCTGGACGATTTCGGCACCGGATGGTCATCGCTCGGTTATTTGCGGCACTTCCCGCTGGATGGGATCAAGATCGATCGAACTTTCGTGCGCGATATGCTGGAGGATCGCAACACCGCCGCAATCGTGCAAAGTGTGCTCGACCTTGCCCGTCAGCTTAACCTTGAATGCGTCGCGGAAGGGGTGGAGACAGAAGAGCAACTTGCGCATTTACGAGACAGCAAGTGCCAAGTCATGCAGGGATTCCTGTGCCGCGCAGCGATGGCGCCCAATGAAAGCGCGGTTTTTCTCAAAGAATATCTTTCGCAGAACCAAGTGACTTAAGAACATCGTAAACATATGAAATTGGTTGAAGCCCTCGCCCGACTGCATCATGCAGTAATTTGACCACGTCTGAGAAGCGAGTCCATCGAGCGCAATCGCCCCGCGGCGGGCCGATTTGGGCCCAGCGCTGCGTCGCTCATCGGTCACAATGCCCTCAGCA
>NZ_JALHLG010000016.1 GCF_022832375.1 Novosphingobium beihaiense | reverse complement strand
GTTGAAGCCCTCGCCCGACTGCATCATGCAGTAATTTGACCACGTCTGAGAAGCGAGTCCATCGAGCGCAATCGCCCCGCGGCGGGCCGATTTGGGCCCAGCGCTGCGTCGCTCATCGGTCACAATGCCCTCAGCATTGCTCCCTCCTCGCTTCTTGCGCTGAGCCCAAATCGGCTCCGTCTCGGCAATCCAGATCGGTCGAAAAGTGCTCTAAAGGACAACAGGCTGGCCGGATGCCGTCCTGCCCGCGACCGCTTCGATCCCGATCGGGATCCCGGAATAGAGCACCATGCCGGTCATCGGGTCAACCGCATCGCAACTGGTCAGGTAATTGACGTTGGCGATCTCGTGGCCGTGCGGGATCGATGCCACGCCAGGGCGGATAGAATCGTCGACGCAGGCGGTCAGTTCGATCTCACCCCGTGTCGAAGAGACGCGGACCATGTCGCCGTCCGCTATGCCCGCTTTTGCCGCGTCGCCGGGATGGAGGATGATGTCGGCCGGGCTCCCGAGGAACGAAAGCGACGTGTTGAGTTTGCGGCGCTGGCGGCGCGGGATGAAGGAGAGCGGCGGGTCTCCGTCCCGATCGTCCTTTTGACGCTGCCTTTGCCATTCCTCGACGAGAACCTCCGGCGCCAGCAGCCAGCCGCCGATCCGTTCGATATGCGCGTCGACCCATCTGCCGGGAAATTCGAGCGGCAGGGAGACCGTGCCGGTTTCTTTCAGTTCCTCGAAACTGCACCGGGCGCCTGCCATCTGCCTGGCGAGCATCTCCTCGTCGGCCCCCGCGGTCTGATCATCCTCGGGTAGGTCGTCGGGCAGAGCAAGGCCCATCCCCGCCATGATCCGAGCGATGCTCCACCAGCCCGACCGCCGCTCTCCAGACGGTTTTACCACTGCCGGCGAATACAGCATCGACAGGCTGCCGCTCAGGGTATCCCAGAACGAGATGTCGGGCCGTTCGAGCTGGTCCTTGGTCGGCAGAACGTGGGTGGAGAGAGCCGTCGTCTCATTGGCGGCGATTTCGAAGGTGACGAACGTGTCGAGCTGGCGCAGCGCGGGCACGAGCCGATTGGCGTCGGGAAAAGAGCGAACGATACTGCCGCCCAGATTGATCAGCGCCCGGATGTTGCCCGCCTCGATTTCCCCCGGCAAGGCCGCACAGGGCCATTCTCCGATGATCCCGTTCACATGCGGCATGGTCGGCGCGCCGGGCGTGAAGGGATTGTTCATCAGCGGCAGTTCGAAACTGTCGAACTGGTGGATGAAGCCGGGGTGAAACCACACGCCGCCCTTGCTGTTCATGCGGCCCGTCAGGATGTTGAGCAGCCAGGCGAACCATTGGGTAAGGTTGGCCGTTTCCGTCATCGTCACGCCCGTCCCGGTCTCGACGGTAACGCCGCCATGCCGGCGGACGGCCGCCAGAAGACCGGCGAGGTCGTCCTCGCTGATGCCCGAAACCCGGGCCGCCGTGACGCGGTCATATCCTTCAAGCGCGGCGCGCAGTTGCTCCAGTTGCTGCACCTGCTGTGCCGGCGCGAGAGGACCTCCCTCGATCACTTCGCGTACCAGCCAGGCAAGCACGGCATGATCGCGCCCCGGCCAGGGACGCAGGTGACGCGTCGAGAACCTGGCGGTTTCGGTGCGCAAAGGATCGATCGTCCAGACCTCGCCGCGCTCCGCAATCGCCCTGATCGGGCCTGCGGGGTTGAACATGCCTGTGTTGTGCCCGTGGCTGACGACAGGGTTCACGCCGACGTAGAGCAACATGTCGACGTTCTCGTTGTCGGTCTTGCCGGTGAGCCCGGGAAACCCGCCTACCAGGCTGCTGACCAGGACCTTGGCGGCGCCGTCTATGGTGACCGGCGAGAACTTCGGCGAGTGACCAAGCGCAGTGTGAAACGCCTCCCCCATGCGATAGGCCGCCGCATCCATGCCCAGACCGCTGCCGAAGTAGAAGCCTATTGCCTGCGGTCCGTACTTGCTGACCACGGACTTCAGCCGGCTGGCGATATCGTCGAGGCATTCTTCCCACGAAGCCGGCTGCAAAGCCCCCGCGCGGCGCATGAAAGGCCGGCCGATGGCCTCTGGATGATGATGCAGGCGCCCGAGCGCGCGGCCCTTGGGGCAGGTATATCCCTTGCTCAGCGGGTGATCGAAATCGCCCCTCACGCGAGTGATCGTGTCATCCTCGACCGTTACCGAAACGCCGCACTGGTTCGTGCAGATCCGGCAATGGCTGCGTACGGTCTGTTTCATCCGACATCCTCATTACGCGCTGTGACGCGCGACTCACCCCGGCCTGTTGCGGCCCTGCCCTAATTGATCCATTGTTCACTTATCTTGTCCATAGGGTTTATTCATCCTAGTCTCGCGCCATGAACGAGAAGAACGAGGTGCGTTGGCGTAACCCGGTGCGCACGCGCGCGGCGATCCTGGCCGCCGCTGTGGAGGTGTTTGGCAGGCAGGGCTATTCGCAAGCCGGTTTGCGCGACATTGCCGCGCTGGCTGGCAGATCATCGTCCCTCATCCTGCGCTATTTCGATGGCAAAGCGGATTTGTTCGAAGCGGCCCTGGTCGAGACCTTGCGGACGAATTCGGTGTTCACCTGGCGCAAGGACGATTTCGGCGAAACCATGGCGCGGCTGATCCGGGACCGCAGCAATGTGAACATCACCGTCATGCTGATGCAGGCCCTTTCCGCCCCTGAATCGCGCGCGATCGCCACGCGCGTATGGCAAGAGCACATGATTGCCCCGCTCGCCGATTGGCTGGGTCCGCCCGATGCAGAGGCACGCGCGAACAGCCTGTTCGCGCTGATGTCGGGGCTTACCTTCCAGATACACGGGCTTGCCGATGGGGAACCGCCCGAGGCGCAAATTCAATGGGCGGCCAAAGCGATGCAAAGTCTGGTCAAGGGCGATGTATGAACGATACTATTCGTGACCTGCAGCTTCGTGGTGCAACATCGCCCTCCACGATGTGTGAGGATTCTCACTGGCATTATTGAGAGGCTACTGAAATTCGCGGATTTCTGTGGCTCTCAAAGAAGCTGGAGCGGTCCGATTTTAGGCCTCGGTGGGTATTGGCACCGGCATACGCAGGTTCGAATCCTGCCGCACCAGCCAGCAGTTTTCTCCAACTTCGGCCTTTTCGCAGCCACTTGTGGTGCACTCCATACACCTGCCGCTCTGGCTGGTCTGGCCTCGGCTGAAGACCGGCTTTGCTCTATATTTTGCTGCTCCTGCAACATCCGGAGTCAGCCCCTGCCGCCGGACTTTGCCCCAGCAGGGGCTTCAAAGCCCTAACGCCGGGGTGAGAGACGGTAGATCGCGGTATCGTGGGGCGCTAGCGTCACCGAGAGCGGCGTTTCCGTGGTGCCTGTGGACTTGCCGGTCCACAGATCGGTCAGGCCGTAGGTCTGCTCCGCGAAGTCCACAAAGAGGCCGTTCAGCGTGTCCTCCAATGGAGTGCTGGCCCAGTCGATCCCAGTCTTGGCTGGGCGGTCGCTGCGGTTGACCAGTGCAACCGCCCAGTCGCCCCCTGCCAACGGCTTGGCCCAGACTTGGGTCGCCCCATTGTCGAACCAGCGCAGACCCTGCACGCCGCGCGCGTCCTGATCGACCGCGATCACGCGCCGGTTGGTGAGGATCGCCGCGACTTCGGGCTTCATCGTATCGACATGGGTGCCCATGATCAGCGGCGCGGCCATCATTGCCCAGAGCGCGAAGTGCGAGCGGTCCTCCGCCAGAGTGGCCATGTTGCCCACTTCCATCATGTCCGGATCGTTCCAGTGGCCGGGCCCGGCATAGGCGCGCAGCGGCTCGTTTATATCGACGATGCGCATGATGCCGTTGGAATGCCAGTCGCCATGGCCGAGCACGCAGTCCCAGCAATTGGTGATGTCTCCGGTCGTGCGCCAGAGCTGGCCGACCTTGGCCGCCCAGAGCCAGGGCTTGGTCTCACCCCACTCGCAGATCGAGAGAATCATCGCCCGGCCCGAGGCGGCAATGGCGCGCTGCATCGTGCGATAACCCTCGCGCGAATTGCGCTGCCATTCGTCCTTGCCGGTGTTGCACCAGTCGTACTTCACATAGTCCACGCCCCAGCGCGCGTATTGCGCCGCGTCCTGGAACTCATGACCCTGGCTGCCCGGGCGCCCGGCGCAAGTCTTCTCGCCGGTGTCGCTGTAGATGCCGAACTTGAAGCCACGCGCATGGAGATAGTCCCCCAGCGCCTTCATGCCCGAGGGGAAGCGCTTGGGATCGGGCTGGATATTGCCGTTCGCATCGCGCTCGCCCTGCCAGCAATCGTCGATATTGACGTAGACGTAGCCCGCATCGCGCAGCCCTTTGGCGGCGAGCGCATCGGCGGTGCGGCGGATCAGCTCCTCGTCGATCTGGCAGCCGTAGTGATTCCAGCTATTCCACCCCATCGGCGGGGTCGCTGCCAGCGCGGGCGCGGCATTCGGCTGACCGGCCATCGCCGCGCCGGAGCTGACGCTCAGCCAGACCAGCAACGCGGACATGACGGACTTCAATGCACCTTGCCTCGACATACCTCTCCCTTCCCGCTAGCACTTGCGGGGATCCGCTGCGCCGGATTATAAAAATTGAATTTATTTAAACAGCGGATTCGTGCCGCGTCAATGGGGACTAACAGTGCCTAAGGTCGAAGTCAGGCTGTCGGGTACGAACCTGGAACGCGCGGCCGATCACAACCTGCGGATCACGCTGCATGCCATTCGCGTGCATCAGGCGATCACCCGGGTCGCACTCGCCCGGATCACCGGGCTGACCGCGCCTGCTGTCGCCAACATCACCCGGCGCCTGCTCGACGAAGGACTGATCGTCGAAGCCGGGCGCCTGCGCAACGGGCGCGGGCAGCCGGGCAAAGTACTGAAGATCAATCCTTCCGCGCGTTTCTCCTTCGGCGTCAATATCGACCGCGATCATGTCAGCCTGATCCTCGTCAACTTCGCGGGCGAGATCCTCGCCCGGCGCCATTGCGACGCCGCCTTTGCCCTGCCGGCAGACGTGCGCGGCTTCTGGCTCGAACATGCGGCCAACATGATGGCGGAGGCCGGGGCCGATGCGCAGGCGCTGACCGGGATCGGCGCCGCCCTGCCCGACGATCTCGGCTCGATCTACCTGCCCGGCGCTCCGGCCGGATATTCCGCCTGGCTGGAAACCGACGTTCCCGCGCTCTTCGCCGCGCCGTTCGAAGTGCCCGTCTTCATCGAGAACGACGCCGCCGCCGCCGCGATGGGCGAGCAGCAGCTCGGCACCGGTTCGCGGTTTTCGAGCATGCTCTACATCCTGATGAGTTCGGGGCTCGGCGGCGGGCTGGTGATCGACGGGCGCTATGTGCGCGGCGCCACCGGGCGCAGCGGCGAAATCGGCCTGATCCCCCTGCCCGATGGCGGTCTGGTGCAGGACCATGTCTCGCTTTCCGGCCTGGCCCGCCACCTTGAGGTTGAGGGATTCAGCCTTGCCGATCTGGAAACCGCCGGGCCCGGCAGCGCCTGCGACAAGGCCTTCGGCGTCTGGCTGGACGGTGCGGTCGAGCGGCTGGTGCCGCCGCTCGTGGCCGCCAACTGCCTGATCAACCCGGCCGCCGTGCTGATCGGCAGCCGCCTCGCCTCGCGCTTCGTCGACAGGCTGGCCCATGCGCTGGAACGCGCGCTGGCCTCACTGGCGCAGCCGCTGCCGTCCTGCGCCCCGGTCATGCGCGCGCAACTTTCGGCGGACGCGCCCGCGATCGGCGCGGCGATCCTGCCCTTCTCGCACTTCCTGCTGCCCCAGGCGGACACGCTCTGGAAAGCCGAAGAAGCCGGCTGACCTCCCCGGCTCCGGCCGTTTTCAGAACACGCCGGTCCAGTTGCAGAAGCTGGAGCGCGGCAGGCCTTTGCTCAGCTTCGTCGCCGTTTCGCCGAAATGCAGCGTGAAGGTCTTGCCCTTCGCCAGCGGCTTCCACAAGGGGCGCGGCGCCGAAGTCCGCGTCTTCGCATTGGGATCGCCGTCGATGGCCAGTGCCGTCCAGTAATCGAGCATGCTGACACCGCCGCCCACCGGCTTGCCGTCGAAGACATAGCCGACTTCGTAAGCGTGGCGGGTCAGTCCGCCCTGGCTCTTGTCGCCCACATCGAATTCGTAGCGCCAGACCGGCCAGCCCTTCGCCGCGAGCAGGTTCGCCATGCGGTTCGCCGGGCAATGGAACATGGCGTCCGACTGCATGCGCAGCTCCAGATTGCCGCGCCGGGGATCGGCGCCCTTGCGCTCTTCCTCCTGATAGGCCGCCAGCGCCTTGGGTCCATTGCCATCGAACCAGAAGCGCGAGAAGGCATCGAGCGGCGCCTCGCCCTTGCCGGGGCCGAACTCGATCATGTTGGTGCCGATGATGACCGGCTTGGGCTTGGCCTCGCCCAGCAGCACATCGGGCGCCTTGGGCAGCACCTTGCCATCGATGGTCGTGCGCAGGAAGACGTAGTCGTTGCCCTTCGCCCTGGGATCGTCGAGCTTCGATTGCAGCGCCAGCAGCGCCACCGGCGAAAGCGCGCGCAGCTTTTCGATATCGCCGCCGCTGCCGCTCAGCGTGTCGAGCTGGTCGCCCAGAGCGAAGGCATCCGCCAGACTGCGGAACGGCAGGCCGAAACCCGGCGTGCCGCTTTCCATGATGGCCGAGCGGAACAGCCCTTGCGCGGCAGGCGCGGCCAGCAGCAGCGAGACATCCTGCGAACCCGCGCTTTCTCCGAAGATCGTCACTTTGTCCGGATCGCCGCCGAAACGCGCGATATTCTCGTGCACCCAGCGCAGCGCCGCGATCTGGTCCATCAGCCCATAATTGCCGCTGGTGCCGCCCTGTTCGCGCGCCAGCGCCCGGTGCGAGAGGAAGCCGAGAATCCCGAGGCGGTACTGGACCGAGACAATCACCACGCCCTTGCGGCTCATAGGCGACTGGACCGCCCCCATCGCCGATCCCGCGCGGTTGGAGCCGCCGTGGATCCACACCATCACCGGACGCTTCCCGGCAAGCGCAGGCGTGCGCACATTGAGCGTCAGGCAATCCTCGCTGGCGTGGAGCCAGTCGGCGCGGTTCCACCCTTCGTCGTTCTGGAGGCAGGCCGGGCCCGCTTTCGTCGCCTCGCGCACGCCCTGCCATGCGGGAACGGGCGCGGGCGGCTGCCAGCGCCGCTCGCCCAGCGGCGGCGCGGCGAAGGGGATCGCCTGAAAGACCAGCGCGCCGTCCACCGTCTTGCCGCGGATGGCGCCGCCCGTGACCGTCACGACCGGGGCATCGGCGCCCGTATCGCTCATCGCCGGGCCTGCCATGGCGAGCACCGCGGCCAGTGCCACAAGCCTCAGGCCTCTGTGCGAACGGGTCCGCCGCGTGCCGAACACTGCCTTCATCGTCATCTCCCTTACCGTCTCTTGCCGCGACCCTAGAACAAACCGGACTTTAAAAAAAATGTTTTTCTTTAATTGCCGGTGCAGCTATGGTCTGCCCCAACAAAACCAGGGAGGGAAGCCGTGAACAGACGAAATCTGCTGCAGGCCGCTGCGACAACCGCACTGGCCGCCGCTTCGGGCACATTGACGGGCAAAGCCCTGGCGGCATCGCCCGCCACGCCATCAGCCAAACCATCCAGCGACGCCTTCATCCGCGCCGAAGGGTCTCGCTTCGTGCGCCATGGGCAAACCTATCGCTATACCGGCGCCAATATCTGGTATCTCGCCTGGCTGGGAACCGACGGCAGCTATGGCGACCGCGGGCGGCTCGGCCGCGAGCTGGACCGGCTCAAGGCCATGGGCGTCACCAACGTGCGCGTGCTGGCAGGGGCGGAAGAAAGCCCGGTCAAGGATTCGATCAAGCCCGGCTTCCTGCGCGAGGACGGCTCGCTCAACCAGGATCTGCTGACCGGGCTCGACTATGCCATGGCCGAACTGGGCAAGCGCTCGATGACCGCCGTGCTCTACCTGACCAACAACTGGGAATGGTCGGGCGGCATGATGAGCCTGCTCTATTACGCCACCGGAAAGTACATCAACAACAACGATCCCGCCCATCCCTGGCCCGCCTTTCCCGATTACGGCAGCGCCTTCTACTCCAATCCCGAGGCGGTGAAGCGCAACTTCGCCTATGTGCGCATGCTGGTCTCGCGCACCAACAGCGTGACCGGGGTGCGCTATGCCGAAGACCCCACGCTGATGTCCTGGCAGCTGTGCAACGAGCCGCGCCCGGGCGTCACACCCTCGCTGATGAAGAAGGTGCTGCCGTCCTATTACAAGTGGATCGCGGACAGCGCCGCGCTGATCCGCAGCCTCGATCCCAACCACATGGTCTCGCTGGGCATGGAAGGCACGATCGCCACGGGCTTTCGCGAGGACATCGTGCTGCGCGCGCATCGCGGCATCGATTACATGACGGCGCATATCTGGCCGCTCAACTGGTCGTGGGTCGATGGCAAGGACCTCGCCGGAACCTGGGATGCCGGGAAAGCCAAAGTGGAAGCCTACCTCGCCCAGCACGAGCGGCTGGCTAAGACGCTGGGCAAGCCGCTGGTCTTCGAGGAATTCGGCTTCCCGCGCGACGGCGAGCTTTACGACCCGTCCGTGCCCACGACCTTCCGCGAGCGTTACTACCGCCTGATCTACGCCGCCGCCGAAGCCAGTCTGGCTGCGGGCGGCCCGGTTCAGGGCACCAATTTCTGGGCCTGGAACGGCGAGGCGCGCGCGCAGCATGGCGACCATCACTTCCGCGACGGCGACACCCGCTACATGGGCGATCCGCCGCATGAGCCGCAGGGCTGGTACGGCAATTTCGACAGCGACACGGGCATGATCGAAGTCATTTCCACCCACGCCAAGGCCTTCGCCTCGCCCGAGGCGCGGGGTTAGAGTTTCGCCGCAAGAGGGCCTGCCGCGCCATCCCATCCTCCTCCTCGCGGATGGTACGGCGGGTTCCCTTGCAGCGGATGCCATGGGAGGGCCCTTTCCGGAGGGTCCTCCCTATTTTTTTGCTATTTCCATCTCGAATGCGGGGGCCGGAAAGGGCCGCGCATCATAGAGATTGAGGCTGGGGCTATCGGCCCAGCCATAACGCACGCGGGTCGCAGGCCGGCCATCGCCGGTCAGGTAGACACTGTCACCGTCAGCCCGGGCGGCGGCAAAACGGCAGCTATCCGGCGTCTTGGCGCAAAGCTCGAAAGAGAGGACGGCCTTGCCCCCCCAGCTATGCAAGGCGCCTTCAACGCCGCTGAAGCGCACCACCACTCCGCCGGACACGGGAGTGGCCGAAACCGGCTGCGGCAGCGCTTCCCCGCTGGCAGCGGCGGCAAGGCGGGTGCCCAGCACTTCCTTGTTGGCCGGGTGGATATCGATGCGCTCGCCGATATCGACGGCAGTGACGAGCGCAGCGTTGCGATCGCCCAGAACCCCTTCGCGCTGTTCTTCGCGCAGGCGGGCCGTCGCTGAATCCTGCGGCGCGATCTGCGGCTTCCCGTATCCCGCGATCTGGACCACCAGCATGCGCATGTCCGCACCGAACTGCGCGCGCCAGCCCGCGAAGAGCGCCTTGAGCTTAGCGGCATATCCCGGCTTCCCCACGTCGCTCTCGCCCTGATACCAGGCCGCGCCTTTCAGCGCGAAATGTCCAATCGGCGCGATCATGGCATTGTGCATCACGCCGATCCCGGCAAAGCCGTCCCACGGCGTGCGCGGCGGCGCGTCATCCATCGGGGCCACGGCATAGCGCCAGCCCGACCCCAACGGCACGGCCGCTCCCTGTCCGGGCGCAAGCGAGAGCGTGCCCGGAGGCGACATCATCCCGCCATCGCCCCACAAGTTGGTGACAGCAACCATGATTTCGTTGCGACCGGCATGGAGATAGCCTGCTGGCACTGTGTAAGTGCGCTTGGCGGCGGGGCCATAGGTGTTCCCGGCCGGATGGCCGTTGACGAACGTCATGTCGATATCGTCGAGCGCCCCCAGCGCCAGCTTCGCCGCCCCCTTTGCCTGCGCCACGCTCAGCGTCACAGTGCGGCGGTACCAGACGGTACCGCGCTCCTTGCCCGCAAGCGCGGTGCCGCTCCAGCGGTTCCACGCCCCGGCCTGCGGCACGTCCTGCCACGCCAGCGCATCGGGATGCGCCCAGGGTTCGCTGCCCCCGGAGGCCTTGGCATACCAGGCCTGCCATTGCGGCGCGAAAGCGGCCAGCGCGGCGGCGGGATCGCGCTCGTAAAGCGCGAGCAGGGCCACTTCGGCCTTGCCATAGATCGCCGCGCCGCCTGCCGGGCTCAGCCAGGGCCGGATCTCGGAGCCGCCCCAGCTCGCATGGATCGCGCCGACCGGAACGCCCAGCTTTCGCCGCAGGTCCTTGGCCATGTAATAGCAGGCCGCGGAGAAGTGCCCGACCGTCTCCGGCGTGGTCTTTTCCCAGGCGACGGGGCCGCCGAAAGCACCCTGCGGCGTCAGCGCCACCGCTTTGGGCACCGTTGCCATCCGCAGCGCGCCGTCATGGGCGGATTGCTGCTCGTTCCAGGCATTGAGCGCCTGAGCCTGCGTGAATTCCATGTTCGACTGGCCCGAGCAGAGCCAGACATCGCCGACGAGCAAGTCCCCGGCCCGCTCCACCTCGCCGCTGCTGTCTGAAAGCGTCAGCGCGACCGGCTGCGCACTGGCCGGGCGCGCGGGGAAACGCACCGCGAAATGCCCGGCGGCATCGGCCCTTCCCGCTTCCTTCGCGGTGCCGAGCGTGACCTGCACTGCCTCACCCGGGTCAGCCGAGCCCTCGACCGTAATCGGCGCATCGCGCTGGATCACCGCATGTTCGCTCCAGATGGGCGCGAGGCGCGGCGTGGCGGCGAGCGGTGCAGCCGCACCCAGCGCCAGCAACGAGAGCCCCCAGGCCTGTGCGATGTGTCTCTGCTTCAATGAACCGTCCTCCGGGTCTGGCTTGCCCTGCGAATTTCAGCGGCGGACAGGCCTCGGGTCAACAACCCAATTTGTTCAACATATTAACCAGCCCTCCGGTCAGCCCCGCACCCTCAGACCGGGACATCTGCGCCGAGAGCAAGCGCGATCGGTCCCAACGGTCCTGCCAGCGTGCCGAGTTCCGGCGCAACGACATAAGGCCCTTCGGGCAGCGCCAGGTAGCCGTTGAGGCTTGCCCGCAGGGCCGGTTCGATGCGCGGCAGCAGGTGCGGCTGCGCGGCGAAGACTCCGCCGCCAATGGCAATGCGCAAGGGCGCCGTGGTACTCGCCATAGCGTGGCACAGCTTGGCTACGGCATCGGTAATGCGATCCCAAAGCGGGTCCTGCGGCGTGAGACCGGCAGGAGAGCGACCGCCCAGAACAAGCTTCAGCGCCGAGCCCGACGCCAGCCCCTCGACGCAATCCTCGTGGAAGGCGCAGGAACTGGGCAGCGTGTCTCCCGGCAGGCGCGGCACGCGCAAATGCCCCATCTCGCAGTGTCCGAAACCCCGGACCGGGGCGCCATTGACGATCAGCCCCACGCCCACGCCCGTCCCCACAGTGACATAGGCAAAGTCGGCAAGGCCGCGCCCTGCCCCCCAGCGCAGTTCGGCCATGGCGGCGCCGTTGACGTCGGTATCGAAGGAAAGGGGAACCGCAAAGCCGCGCGAGAGCGTGCCTGCGACGTCTGCGCCCGCCCAGCCCGGCTTGGTGGTGGCCAGCACGTGCCCGAAATCCGGCCGGGCCCGATCGAGCCCGAGCGGCCCGAAGCTCGCGATGCCCAGTGCCCGGAAACCCGGCCCGTGCCACCAGCGTTCCAGCACCGCGCGGATCCCGGCCAGCGTTGTGGCCGGATCCTGTGTCGCCACGCTGTGCTGCTCCCGGATATCCTGCGGTCCGTTTGCCAGGGTACAGATGCATTTGGTGCCGCCCAGTTCGATACCGGCGATCGGGGGGGCAGGTCTGGTCATCGGATGCAGGGACTTGGTTCCATTGTCACGAGGGAAGGAAAAAACTGACGGGCCAGGAGAAGCCCGCCAGTTTGGGGGGGTACTAGAAGGACAGGCGCGCCGAGATCGAGAAGCGCCGGTCGTTGATGAAAGCCGCCCGCTTGGATCTGACCAGCGTGCCGCCGTTGTTGTAGAGCGCGAAGCTCGTGCGGGTAACCTCGTTGAGCAGGTTCGAGCCCTGCAACCCGATCTTGAACTTGTCGTTCACCGTCAGGAAAAGCGAAGCGTCGAGCTGCCCGGTCGGCTCCGAATAGATCGGCAGGAACGGGAAGCAGCAGTCCCGCGTGCTCAGGAGATAGCGCGAGCGCCACGAATAGGCGGCGCGGGCGCTGAACTTGCCAAGGTCGTAGAAAACCGCGGCATTGACGTTGTACTTCGAAAGCTGCGGCAGCGGCAGCAGGGCGTAGAGGTCGTCCACCTGGGCTGCCGGACGCGATCCATCTGCCTCACCATTGGTCGGGGTGCCGGCCGGAATTTGGCCGGGATCGATATAGGTGAAGCTCGCCTGCGCCCCCAGCCCCTTGAGCAGGCCGGGCAGGAAATCGAAGGTCTGCTGCCAGGCCACTTCCACGCCCTTGATATTGGCGTGACCGCTCAGGTTGGCCGCACCATTGATCACCACGTCCTGCGTCGCGCCGTTGTTGGAAACGGTACGCACACTCTGGCCGTTGGGATCGATGATATTGCCCAAGCGCTTGAAGAACACCGTGCCGGTGAGCGAGCCCACTTTGCTGAAATACCATTCTGCGGTGAGATCAAGCTGTGTCGCCTCGATCGGCTTCACGAAAGGATTCCCGGCATTGGCCGTGAAATAGATCGTGTTGTCCGATGTCGTCGACGGATTGATCGAGACGTAGTTGCGCAGCGCCGAGAAATCGGGGCGGCTGATCGCACGCGAGGCGGCGAAGCGGAACTGCAGCTTGTCGCTGGCATGCCAGCGCAAGTTGAAGCTGGGCAGCCAGTTGCTGAAACTGTTCTTCGCCCCCTGATCGATTGCCGCGCCATTGGCAAAGGCAACGATGCCCGCCTGATCGGCCGCGCTCATCGTGCACAGTGCCGGAGTGGTCTGGCCTGGATCGGCGTTGGCGCAGAACGCCTCCACCGTCGAATAGCTGCCCAGCAGCGCGCTTACGGACGGCATCGTGATCGCGCCGACCGAGACATCCTTGGTGTTGACATAACGCACGCCGATGTTGCCATCGAAGAACGAGCTGTCGCCATGATCGGTCGAGAAATCGAGGCGGACATAGCCCGCCAGCGTGCGCTCGCTGTTCTTGTAGATGTCGCTGGGGCAGAAGTAAGTGCGGATGGAGGCGCAATCGCGGTCCTCCATCGGCGTGTAGCCGCCCCCGCCTGCCGCGTTGATCTGGCGCAGCAATTCCTGCGCCGCGTCGTAATTGAGCGCGAGGTTGCCCTTGAGCGCGGTAATGCTGGGCGGCTGGCTCGCCTCGCCGCGGAAGAAGTTACCGAACGAGTATGTTTCGTAGTAGGCTGGATCGATCGAGGCGAACGTCTGCGGGCCGCCCGATGTCCAGGTCTCCGACGGTGCGCCCCAGTTGTTGTAGGCGTTTGTGCGCACGGTCTGATCGCGATCGGAATAGCGCCCGCCCACCTTCAGGTGGCGCAGGAAACCATCGTCCGAGAGGTCATATTCCATGTCCCCGCGGAAAGCCCACTCGGTGCCGTTGTTATCCTCGCGGTTGGCGAAGGCGTCGCGGAAATAGAGGCTGTTGGGATCGGAGAAATACGCGCCCACATCCGGCGTACCGCCATAATCGGGGACATCGCCCAGCGAGAACGTGACATCGGGAATCTTGCCCGAACTGTCGACCGTGACGTTCGACCATGTCCCGGTATCGATAATGGTGTCGACGTTCTTGACCTTGCTCTTGACCATCTGCCCGTCGACGGAGAAGCGCAGGCGGTCATTGGCCTCGAACCGGAGGTTCAGCGAATAGTCGTCGGTCGTGTAGTCATTGAGGAAGCCGCGGTTGGACTGCGTCGTGAACAGCCCGCCCTGCATGAAGTTGCCCAGCAGCCCGTAAGTGCCGCCGCTGCCCGGAATGTTGCCGTAATGATAGTCGCCAGGGCGCGTAACCGTGCCCGAGACGAACACCCCGCGATCGTCGAAGGTATAGTTCGTGCCGGCCGCCGGGAAGGTCGCGTTGACGTCTGAATACCACACGTTCGGCTCGATCGTGTGCTCGGTCCAGGTCTGGCGCCCGTTGGTGCGCAGGAACTGGCCGGTGGCGATGAAGCGATCGTCGGGCGAGGCATACTGGAGCGCGGCAGAGATGCCGTAACGCTTGCGGTCGAAATCCTGCGCGCGCACGCCGCCGCCGACGGGCGTGTAGCAGCTTTCCAGCCCATTGCCGCAATCGAAGGTATCGGTGACGGTGGACTCGTAAGGCGAACCCTCATTGAAAGTGCGCGTGCCGTTGAAACGCTCCACCGGCGAAGCGACGAAGGAGGAATGGACGCGGGAATAGAGGCGCGAATAGGTGCCTGAAACCAGCACGCCGATACGCGATCCGTCACCCAGGATCCACTGGTTGGAATAGAGACCGGTGAAGCTGGGCGAGCTGCGCTTGGCAAGATCGGCGTAGTTATTCTCAACCGAAAGATAGATCAGCTGCTTGGTGGAATCGAACGGCTTTCGCGTGTTGATCGAGACAGTGCCCGAAATGCCGCCCTCAATGCGGTCGGCCGTGAGGTTCTTGAACACCTCGATCGAGCCGACCAGTTCGGGCGAGACGTCGTTGAAGCTGATCTCACGCCCGCCGTTGGCGGAGAAGGTATCGCGCCCGTTGAACTCGCCCTTCACGTAGCTCAGGCCCCGGATAACCACGCCCGATCCTTCGACCGAGAAGTGCTGGCTGTCGCCCGGCGAGGCATAGCGGGTGATCGCAACGCCCGGGATACGCTGCAGCGCTTCGTTGACCGAACGGTCGGGAAGCGCGCCGATATCCTCGGCGGTGATGGCATCGACAACGGTATCGGAATTGCGCTTCAGGGCCTGCGCAGTCTCCAGCGAAGCGCGAATGCCCGAGACGATGATGACGTTCTGTGTGGTCGTGTCGTCAAGAGCACTGTCGTCCTTTGTAGACTGATCCGCGCCTGCACCGCTGCTCTGCGCCAGTGCGGGCTGCGCCGCGGCCAGCATGGCGACCGCCGAAACACCCAGGCCCAGCTGCGCACAAATCGAACTTGCATGCTTAGAAATGGCTTTTGCCATCGTTCCCCTCCCATGTTTCTGGCCGAATTCTCAGTCGGCGGATCAAGCCGGCATCCCCGGCCCTATCTGCACTCCTCTTAACGCCACTCCCGCGCCAATCTCAAGCATAAAAAATAAATTTGATGACTTTAATGGTTTTTGGATGGCACGATTCCCCGGATTTTGTATGGTTTTTGTGGGAAAGAGAGGATGCATAAAGCGTGATAGCAAGCCAGGGGCCCACCGGCATGAAGCCGGTCCGCGTGGTCATCGCCGGTGGCGGAACTGCCGGATGGATGACGGCTGCCGCCCTATCGAGCCAGCTCGCCAGCCTCGTTGACGTGCACCTCGTCGAATCCGCCGAGATTGGCATCGTCGGCGTGGGCGAAGCCACGATTCCGCACATGCGCGAGTTCCTCGGCACGCTCGGGATCAGCGAGCGCGCGTTCATGGCCGCCACCGGCGCCACCTATAAGCTCGGCATCCGTTTCGAAGACTTCGGCGCCATCGGCGAGTGCTACACCCACCCCTTCGGCAGCTTCGGGCGCGAACTGGACGGCCTTGGCTTCCACCACTTCCACCTGCGTGCCCGCCGTGAAGGGCTGGCCGCGCCGCTCGATGCGTTCTCGCTGCCGGTGCGGGCCGCCATGCTGGGCCGCTTTGCCCCGCCTGCCGGGCACCCGCTCACGCTCGAAGGGGGATATGGCTATGCCTATCATTTCGATGCGGCCCGCCTCGCCCCATTCCTGCGCACCTTTGCCGAGAGCCATGGCGTCAAACGCACCGAAGGCAGGATCACCGAAGTCCAACGAAACAGCCTAACCGGCGACGTGACAGCGCTGCGGCTGGAAGACGGTACGGTGATATCGGGCGACCTCTTTGTCGACTGTTCGGGCTTTCGCTCGCTGCTGCTGGGAGAGACGATGGCCAGCGAATGGGAAGACTGGTCCCGCTGGCTCGCCTGCGACCGCGCGGCCGCCCTCCCCTGCGCAGCGCAGGGAACAGTGATCGAACCGCAGACCCGCGCCATCGCCATGACCGCGGGCTGGCGCTGGCGCATCCCGCTGCGCGGCCGGGTGGGCAATGGCTACGTCTATTCCAGCGCTCACCTGACGGACGACGAGGCCTGCGCGCAGATACTCGCCAGCGCTGGGGCCAAGCCCCTCGCCGATCCGCGCGTGCTGCGCTTTCGTGCGGGCCGCCGCCGGAAAAGCTGGGTGCGCAATGTCGTGGGCATCGGGCTTGCCAGCGGCTTTCTCGAACCGCTGGAATCGACCAGTATCTACCTTGCCCAGATCGCCATCGCCCGGCTGGCGGACCTGTTCCCGGTCAATGGAATCGAAGACGCCGACAGGGACGAGTTCAACCGCCTCGTCGATCTCGAATACGATCGCATCCGCGACTTTCTGATCCTGCACTATCATGCCACACGGCGCAGCGATTCCCCGTTCTGGCAGGACATGCGCGCGATGGCCGTGCCGGACAGCCTGACCGGCGCGCTCGAACTGTGGCGGCGCACCGCGCGCATCGCTCCGCATGCACAGGGGCTGTTCCACGAACCGAGCTGGATCGCAGTCCTGCTGGGCCAGGGGATCGTGCCCGAAGGCTATGATCCGCGCGCGGACATTGCCGCCGCCGGTTCGCTCGAACGGGCTATGGGCGGTCTTGCGAAAGAGATCGACCGGCTGGCCCGCGCCATGCCTGCACATGACGAGGTCTTGCGCCAACAGGAGACGGCCCATGCCGCCTGATGCCACCCAGTCCCGCCACATGCCGGGATCGGTCGCCGTCTTCGGAGGGGGCACTGTGGCCTGTCTCACCACCGTGGCGCTGGCCCGCGCCCTGCCGCGCACGCGCGTTACGCTGGTCACGCCGCCGGGCGGTTCGTGCAACCCCACCGCACTCGCAGACCTTGCCCATACCACATGGCCAGGGCTTGCCCGCTTGCACGAGCGCATCGGTATCGCCGAAGACGACATACTGCGCCGGGCCAGCGGCAGCCATTGTCTGGGCTTGCGCTATGCGAACTGGCGGACAGACGGCGCCGAATGGATCATCGGCCATGGCGCGGCAAGCCCTTCCGGCCCGGGCATTGCAGCCGCACTTGCCCGTGCAGGCCGCTTTGCGCTGCCCGATGGCCAGCCCGGATCACCGCTCGCCGGTCTCGACTACACCTTGCGCTTTGATCCGCGGGCCTATCGCGCAGGCCTGCGTTCGATCGCAAACCGTCTGGGCACAACCATGGCCGAGGGCCGTCCTGCCGCGGCAAGCCACAACGAGACCGGAGCAATAACGCAAGTCATCCTCGATACCGGCGCGCAGATCGCCGCCGATCTCTTCATTGACGCCACCGGCCCGGGCGCGGGTTTGATCGCGCTGGCCGGGCAGCCGCAATGGATCGATTGGCAGGACCACCTTCCAGTAAACCGCCTGCTGCCCGCAAAGGATCTCGCCCGCCCCGGGCTCTCCATGCTTGACCGCTTCGAGGCGTGCCGCGAAGGCTGGCTCTGGACATCCCCCGGGCGCGACGGAACCCGCACGGGGCTTGCCTACAACGCCTCCCTCACCAGCGATGCCGAAGCGGCCGATGCCCTGCTGGGCCACACCGGCGCGAGCCCGGGAGAAGTGATCGCAATCACCCCTGGCCGCCTGGAAAAGGCTTTCACTGGCAATGTCATCGCGCTGGGCGACGCCGCCGCGCAATTCGAACCGATCGGCTGGTGCAACCTGCACCTTGCCGTGCGCGCGATCGAACTCCTGTTAGAAATCCTGCCCGGCCTGCCGATCGACACATTGGAACAGTACGAATTCAACCGGCGCTGGGCCCTTCTCGCGGACCGCACGCGCGACTTTCTCGCCGCACACTACACCGCCCGCCCCGCCTTCGCGGCGCCTTTCTGGCAAGCTGCCGCGCGCCTCAAGCACTCCCCCGAACTCATCCTCACCTTACGCGAATTCGCCCGCCGCTCGCGCCTGCCCGTGTTCGAAGAGGAGAGCTTGTCACGCGACGCCTGGCTCCAGTTGCTTGCAGGCAACGGGACGCCCGCAGGCATGGCACCGCGCAAGCTCGCCATGGGCCACGCCGCACGCGAAAAGGAACGTGCGGACGAAGATCGGCGCGTGGCCGCAGCACTCCATGCTGCGGCACCCTACCCCAACTGGCTCGCGAACCGTTTGGGAGCGCCCTCGTCGTAGCACAGTCATCTTGCCGTCAAGGAGTGTCCGGGCAGGAGCTCTCGCCTTTTCTTCAATACTATTGCGGAGGGAAGGCGTTTAACCAGTGGCTGGCGCCCCCTCACGCAAATCAGCCAGATCCTTGCCATGAGTGTCGAATCATGAGCTGCGCTGCACGATGAACTCTTGAACGGCGGGAACATTTTCGAGGCGAAGCTCCCGGTTAAAGGGCAGCGCAAAGACTGCGATGCCCCCCGGTGGCGCGGTTTCATCCGGGAAGGCTTGCCCATGTTCGGGCCGCAGCCGCACCCTGCATCCGCCATTTGTCCAGAGGCAGTCCGTTGCGTTTTCCGGCAGCCCGGGCCTGCAAAATGCAAGCGGAAGCAGGTTGCACTATATAGTTAGGACGCTAACTAATTATGCATGCCCAATCGTGAGTCTCTCTATGCCGCCCTGCCGGCGCAAATTCTGTCTCTTGCCCGCTCCTGGCGGCAACTGGCGGATCGCGTGCTGGCCTCTCTGGAGATATCGAACTCTACCGGGTACGCGCTGCTGCACCTCGAACGCCTTGGCGAAGGCGTGCGCCAGTCCGACCTTGCGCGGGAAATCGGCATTACCGAAGCCTCGCTGGTGCGCACGCTCCAGCACCTCGAACGGATAGAGCTGGTCCAGCGCGAGGCGGATCCCGATGACGGGCGGGCGAAAACACTGCGCCTGACCGGGGAAGGCAGACGGCTGGCCCGGCTGATCGATGCGCGCCTGATCGAACTGCGCCGCGAACTGCTCGATGGCATAAGCAGCGAAGACCTGCAGACCGCGCTCGGCGTCCTCGAACGGGTCTCCTCAGGCATTGCCGAAAGGCGGCCCCGCTGATGATGAAACGCTGGGGTGCCGATGCGGCCGTGTACAGCCTCAAGTGCTACGCGGCGGCCATGCTGGCCATGTACATTGCCTTTTCGATCGGGCTGGAACGTCCCTACTGGGCATTCCTGACGGCCTATATCGTTTCCGGCCCGCTGGCGGGCGCCGTCGTTTCGCGCGCGCTCTTCCGCCTTATCGGCACGCTGGCGGGGGCGGCCTTTACCGTGCTGATCGTCCCCCTGCTGGTCCAGAGCCCGGTGCTGCTGATCGCGGCGATGGCGGGCTGGCTGGGGCTGTGCGTGTTCCTCTCGCTGCTGGACCGGACACCCGCCTCCTACATGTTCGTTCTGGCCGGATACACGACGGGGCTGATCGTGTGGCCCACGATCGATGCGCCCGGCCAGATCTTCACTGTCGCCACTTTGCGCGCGCAGGAAATCGGCATCGGCATCATCTGTTCGTCGCTCGTGCACGGTGTGGTGCTGCCCAATTCGGTTGCCAGATTTCTGCGCTTCCGCACGCAAGGGATCGTGCGCGATGCCGAAGTCTGGAGCCGCGAGACACTCCTGCCGGTTCCCAATCCGGGTGTGGACACGGAGCGGCGGCGCCTGGCGCAGGACATCACCGAACTGCACCAGCTTTCCATTCACCTGCCTTTCGAAACCAGCGGCCCGGCGCCGCGCGTGCGAGTGGTAAGAGCGATCGAAGGGCAGCTTGCGAAACTGATGCCGCTAGGCGCGGCAATTGCCGATCGCATCGCCGCCCTGCGCGCTTACGGCGAATTGCCCGAAAGCACCGCACACCTGCTTCAGGACATCCACGAATGGGTCGACGGGCTGGACGATGATCTGGCACGCGTGGAAGCAACCGGCGATGCCCTCATGGCGCGGTGTACCGCGCTGGAGCCCGAAATCAGGGCCGAAAGCGGCTGGCCCGTTCTGCTGCACATGAGCCTGCTTGCGCGGCTCTCCGGCCTGATCGATGCTCACCTCAACTGCCGGGTTCTCAAGGCCCAGTTGGCGACGCCGGACCGCACCCCCGTCTCCCCGCGAATCCCGGGGCTTCTCGCCGAGATTGGAGACCGTCCCCTGCATCGCGACGTGTGGGGCGCCCTGCGCGCTGCGGCAGGCTCTTCGCTGACCGTTGTCATCGCCTGCGCCTTGTGGATCGGCAGCGGCTGGTCCGAGGGCGGCACGTTCGTCATGCTGGCTTCGGTTTTTCCCGCCCTTTTCGCGGCCCTCGACAATTCACTGCCGCCCGTGGTCGGGTTCTTCAAGGGCACGCTGATCGCGGTCGTGCTGGGCACACTCTATGCCTTTGCCATTCTTCCCGCGCTTGACGGGTTTGCGGAAATGGCGCTGGCCCTGGCTCCGGTGCTGCTGGTGCTGGGCGCAATGATGAGCGTCCCGCGCTACATCGGCATTGCGCTTCCTGCTCTTCTCGGCGTGGGTGGCCCGTTCATCGTTTCCGAAAAGTTCGGCGCCGATCTGGCCCCCGGCGTTCCAGTCAATCTGGCGACTTTCCTGAACAGCCAAATCGCCACGCTGACCGCGATCCTGTTTGCCGGGGTGATGATCCGCATCCTGCAGACCGCGGGTATCGAACATGCCATCGCGCGCACGCTGCGGGCAGGCTGGCAAGACCTTGCCGAGCGCAGCAACCGGTGGGCCATGCCGGACGTGCAGGGCTGGATATCGCGGATGCTGGACCGGCATGCCCTGCTCGATCCGCGCCTTGCGGCGAGCGGCAAGCTTCCGGGCGAACCGCTTTACGATATCCTGCGCGATCTGCGCACCGGCGTGGCCATTGGTGAGCTGCGGATATTGCGCGGCGAGATCGATCCCGCCGCCCAAGACACTGTGACCCGCGTCCTTGCCGGGGTTGGCGACTACTACCGGCGGCTTGTCCCGCACCAGCCGCCGCCCGAGGACCGCGAGCTTCTTGCCCGCATCGATACTGCACTGCACCGGTTCAACGCCGATGCGCACGAACCGGTCCGGCGGCGGGCAGCCTTGCCCCTCGTCACACTGCGCCGCAGCCTTTTCGCCGATGCGCCGCCGTTCGCCGCCCATCCCTCCAGCCCCGGAGCCCCGTCATGAACGGAGAATTTGCCATCTACGGCATCTTCCTGCCGACCCTGCTCGTCTTCGGAGCGATCGCCTCGGTCTGCACTCTCGCGCTGATGCGCCTGGCCGACCGTTTCGGCTTCTACCGCTTCGTCGCTTATCGCGCGCTCGTCGATCTGGCCCTTTACGTCATCGTTTTCGGCGCAGTCACTTTCCTTGCCCCCCTATTCGGTTTCGCCCCATGAAGAACATCCTTGCCAGCCTGGGCCGCAGCGCGGCCACTATCGTCATCGTCCTTGCCGCCGCCGCCATCGCGGTGTGGATGTGGAACCATTACGAACGCAGCCCCTGGACGCGCGACGGCCGCGTGCGGGCTGACGTCGTGCGGGTAACGCCGGATATTTCCGGCCTCGTCACCTCGGTGGCCGTGCATGACAACCAGAGCGTGAAGGCAGGAGACCTGCTCTTCGTGCTCGACAAGCCGCGCTACACGCTGGCGGTCGAACAGGCCCAGGCCGGCGTGGCAAGTGCAAAGGCCACGCTGGGGCAAGCCCGCCGCGAAGCCAACCGGGACCGCGCGCTGGGCGATCTGGTGGCCGCCGAAACCCACGAACAGAACGTGGCGCGCGTCGCCACTGCGCAAGCCGCCCTTGCCGAGGCGCGCAGCGCGCTCGACGGGGCTCAGCTCAATCTCCGGCGCACGCAGGTTCGCGCTTCCGTGGACGGGACCGTGACCAATCTCGACCTGCATCCCGGCGATTATCTGGCCGCCGGAAATCAGGCGATGGCGCTTGTCGATACCGCCTCGCTGCGGGTCGAAGGCTATTTCGAGGAAACCAAGCTGCCGTTGATCCGGGTGGGCGCGCCGGTGACAGTCAAGCTGATGGGCGAAGACCGGCCGCTCCATGGCCGGGTCGAAAGCATTGCCGCAGGCATTGGCGAAGATGCGCGCGGCTTGTCCGGCAACCTTCTGCCCAACGTCGAGGCGACCTTCACATGGGTGCGTCTTGCCCAGCGCATTCCGGTCCGCGTAAAACTGACCGAGGTGCCCAAGGGCGTCCGCCTCATCCTGGGCCGCACCGCCACAGTAACGGTCGAACCGGAAGCGCAGGATACCGCCCAGCCAGTGGAGAAGGCCAAGTGATGCGCGCCGGGGCTCTCCTGCCGGGCGCGGCACTGACACTGGCGCTGGCCGGTTGCGCCACGGCCGGGCCGGACTATGCGCCGCCGGAAACCGCCGCCGCCAACGCGCCATCCGCGCGCGGGGCCTTCGTTTCCGCACGCGATTCCGCTTTCGCGAATGCCCCCCTGCCCGATCGCTGGTGGCATCTTTACGACGATCCCAGGCTCGACGCCCTGATCGGGCAGGCGTTGGCCGCCAATGCCGATCTGCGAGCCGCCGATGCCAACTTGCGCCGCGCTGATGCAGTGGTGCGCGAAGCCGCCGGACAGCGCGCACTTTCGACCACGGCCAGCGCGGACGCCGCAGTCGAGCGCGACTATTCCGCGGATTCGGGTGGCACGAACCTTCCGGGCGTGGGCACCTATGGCCTTGGGCTAACCGTGTCCTACCCGCTCGACCTCAGCGGCAAGCTGCGCCGCGCCATCGAGGCGAGCGAAGCCGGCCGGGACGCCGTGGAAGCCGCGCGCGATGCCGTGCGTATCAGCGTGGCCGCCGCCACAGCCCGCGCCTATGCCAGCGTCTGCGCGGCCAATTACCAGATCGCCACGGTCGAACAGGTCATCACGCTCCAGCAGGAAACTCTGGAGGCCACGCAACGCCTGCAGAAAGGCGGGCGAGGCACAGCGTTCGACGTGAGCCGCGCCCGCACCGCGGTGGAGACGAGCCGGGCGAACCTGCCCGCACTCTTGGCCGCACGGCGAAACGGGCTCTACCTGCTCGCCACCCTGCTGGGCCGCCCGCCCGCCGAATATCCGCGCGATGTGGAAAGCTGCAGCACCCTGCCCCGCCTCGCCACGCCGATGCCGGTGGGAGACGGCGCGGCCCTGATCCGGCGCCGTCCCGACATCCGCCAGGCCGAACGCACGATCGCGGCGGACACGGCCCGCATCGGTGTGGCCATGGCCGATCTCTATCCGCAAGTGAGCATCGGCGGCGGTCTGGCCAGCAGCGGCCAGGTGGCGGACATCGGCTCTTCGCACAGCTTCGGCTTCAGCCTGGGGCCGCTGCTGAGCTGGAGCTTTCCCAACCGCCCCGTCGTCAAGGCGCGGATCGCGGCGGCGGGCGCGCAAACCGATGCCGATGTGGCCCGTTTCGACAGCGCTGTGCTGGAAGCCCTGCGCGGCACCGAAACCGCGCTGGAAACTTATGCACGCGGCCGCGAGAGAGCCGAGGCGCTGCGCCGCGCGGCCGCCAGTGCGCAAGTATCCGCCGATCAGGCGGGCAAGCTGTTCCATTTCGGGCGCAGCGACTTCCTTTCGCTGCTGAGCGCGCAAGGGGCGCTGGCAGCGGCGCAAGTCAACTATGCCGCGGCGCAATCGGAACTGGTCAATCAGCAGATTGCCGTGTTCCTGGCACTGGGCGGCGGCTGGCAATAGAAACCGCCGCCGCCCAGCGCTGTTGGCCCTACTTGCTCACCAGACCATCGGACCAATCCCGGTCCATCCAGCCGGTGCTGCCGCCGATCGGCATGCCGGGCGGAATTTCCGGAGCCCGCTGCTTGGCTTTCAGTTCCCGCTCCAGCAGGCCGTCGTTGCTCAGCAGCCGGGCGACCTGGAAATTCCAGGCGGCATCTTCGCTGCTGCCCTTCGCCTTGCCCGCCCGTTCTGCGAGGCCCGACAGGCGCTGGCCAATCATGGCGGAGACTTCGGGCGATGTTTCCGGGTCATGCGCGGCGCGGGCCAGTTCAATCACAGTGCGATAGGCCACGCGCCGCGAAACGGCGCCGGTGCGGGCATCGATGGTGGCCGGGAACAGCTTGTCCAGCAATACCTCCATGCCCGGCAGCGACGGATCGAGCGCGTGCTGTTCGAACACGCGGGTCAGGCGCGCCGGGGCCAGCAGCGTGCCAAGCGTCTGCTGTGCTGCCGCGTCAGCCGCCACCAGCGGATCGAATGCCGCCGATGCCGCGTTGCGGAACACCTCGATATCGAACTGCGGATTGGATCGGCCGAAACCGTGAATGCCGGACGAAAGACGCATCACCAGCGATTGCGGGATCGTCAGCGCCTTGGAGGACAGCGTTGCCATCAGCCCGTCAATCGCGGCGATCTGCCTGTCCGCAGCAACCGGGACCGGCTCCGTATGGGCATCGCCGGTCACGGCATAGGTGTAATCAATACCGCCGATGAACTTCGCCACGGCATCGACCTGATAGCGGTGGAACAGCCAGACCGGAACGAACTTGCGGCGCAGTTCGGCCAAGGGCTCGCCCGGATGCAGAACGGCAGGCCCGAAGCGGTCGATGGCGATCCGGCGCACCTTCATGATATGCGCCAGCTCGGCCACGGGATCGGGCCCATTGTCCCACATGCTGCCCCAAGGATTGGGCGCATCGGGCGAACGGCCGTCACTGTCCGTCACCCAGCGCATGGCCAGCGTGTCCGGGTTTTGCGTCTTTGCCGCGGCAACCGCATTCGAATCCGTACCGTAGAGCCAATCGACGGTATATTTGTCCCACTTGCCGATCCCGCTCGCATAGGCATCGGAAAGATCCAGCGTGCCGTCCTTGATGCCGATCTTGGGTCCCGGATAGTCCATCACCGAACCGCGTCCCTGCGTGCTGGCGGCGAAATTGTGCATGAACCCGATCGCGTGGCCCACTTCGTGCGCACCAAGCTGGCTCATGCGTGCCAGCGCCGCCGTGACCGGATCGTCCGGGCCGCCCGTTCCGGTCTTCCCGGCCCCTGCCAGACTTTCGAAGATCACCATGTCCTGCCGCACGCGCAGCGATCCCAGAACGACGGATGCCTTGACGATTTCCCCCGTGCGCGGGTCCGCGATCACCTGCCCGAACGACCACCCGCGCGTCAGCCGGTTATCCCAGTTGACCACGTTGTACCGCACATCCAGCGGATCGGCGTCCTTGGGCAGGATCTTGACCTGAAAGGCATCGATCAGCCCTGCGGCATTGAAAGCATCGCTCCACCAGCCAACGCCCTTGAACACGGCATCGCGGATCGGCTGGGGCATGCCGGAATCGATATAGAAGACGATCGGTTTCTTGACGGTCGAGCGTGCCGCCCCGGGATCTGTCTTTTCCAGCCGGAACCGGTTGGCAAGCTGGTAGACGACATTCTGACCAAGCGGCTTGGCGAAATCGACCACTTGCGTGGAAAAGCCGCCTGCCCGGATATCGAACAGCCGCGGCTTGTATCCTGCATCGGGCAGCCGGATCAGCGAATGGTGCACGTAGAAGCTCACTTGCCGGGGCTCGGGCGCAATGCCGCTGACCTGCGGCCCGGGCGTGCTGCTCTCAAACGTCTGCAGCGCGTCCATTTCGATATTATCGGGAAAGGCCTTGACCGAAGCCGGATCGGCAACGCTGAGTGCGGCCGTCTGCCTGTATCCCTTGCCCACCGCGTTGAGGCGGCCGGTAATGTTGTTCACGTCCTTGGTCAGGAACGGCGAGATATCGATCACCATGCTGCCGTCCGGACCGGTCGAGACAGGATCGGTCATCCATACGGTCGAGAACGCGAAGCTGTCGGTTACCGATTTCTGCTCCGCCGCAGTGCCGCCGGTGGCCCGAAAGCGGGGATTTTCGAATGTCACGGCTACTTTCGTTCCGATCTTGCGAAACGCCAGCAACTGCGTGGGGCCATTCGCCGCCTTGTCGAGCCGGGCCATCGGCGAGCCCAGGCCTGTACGCATGACGACGGAGTAAAGATAGCGCCCTATAACCCCGTCCTTGTCCGGCGCGGGCAAGGTCAGCAATATGCGGCCGTCCGCCGTGCTGGCCTTCACCGGCAGCAATGGCGCCTCTCCCGCATGGGCCGCTGGCCCGGTTGCGCAAAATGCCATCGCCAAAGCCAGCTCCGCGGCTGGACGCCATGAAATCATTCGTTTTTTCACTAACCTTGCCCCCGTGTGCAACCCGAAGAACCACTCTGCGGACGAATCGGGGGCAGGCTATCACCATGCGGACGGCGTTATCGTGCTAATGCCGCAAACATTCCTGGCAGTAGCTCATGATTTCCAGCCTCAAGGCCAGGTTTGTTTGAATATCTTGCGCATCCGATCTGATCGATAGCGAATCTTCTACTTACGGCGTTGAAACAGTACCGGCGGGTTCGCGAGCCTTGTCACTTCCCGCATCACGAAGCTGCTTCGGATCTTGGCAACATGCGGCAGGATGCACAGCTCCTTGCGGTAGATGGCATCGTAGTCGTTGAGCGAACTGACGTGAATGATCACGATGAAGTCTGTATCGCCTGAAATGAACGCGCAATAGGAAACCGAAGGGCAGTTCACCACTTCGCGCTCGAACTCGTTCAGCACGCTTTCGGCTTGCGATACCAGTTCGAACGCCACCACCACGACCCCGGAAAAACCCAGCGCATCCATATCGAACTTGGCGCCGTATCCGGAGATGACACCGCATTCCTCCATGATCTTGCGCCTGCGCGCGACGGCCGTGCTCGACAGGTGAATTTTCTCCCCGATCGAAACATCGGACGCCCGCCCATCTTCGGACAGAGCCTGAAGGATTCTGAAATCGATGTCATCCAGAGCCATCGGAACGCAATCTCACAAAATTATCTGAAAATTTGACAGATTCGATAAATCTGTATGCAAAAATTGCTGTATTTTCATAGAAACCGCAACGATTTTTTTGATAACCTCCTCCCGTTCAGGAAAACAGAGCTCCGCCGAAGCTTATCTGGGGTCGCATCGGCAATCTCTGCAACAAAAACCAAGTGCACATGAATTGCTTGCGAGGGCTTCCTGCAAGCAAAGATGCGGCTTGGCCTGAACAGGGAGAAGATGTCCATGGCGCCCGATTTATGATTTGGGGGATTTATGGTCATAAAGTACAACTCGCATGCAGCTTTTAAAAACTCCACCGCATCGCGAATTAGGTCGCACTTACTCTGCACTGCCGGAACTTTTATTATAGGGTTCTCCGTTCCGGCATATGCCCAAAACGCATCGCCCGCAGATCAAGGCGCCGGGACACCAGTAAGCGAAGACATCATCGTCACCGGCTCGCGCATCGTCAGCAACGGTTACGACGCCCCCACCCCGGTCAGTGTCATCAGCACCAAGGAACTGGCCGCCGAAGCGCCCGCGAATATCGCGGATTTCGTCAACACCTTACCTTCGGTTTCCGGAAGCCAGACACCGGTTTCCAACTCGGGCTCCCTTTCCAACGGCCAGTCCGGCATCAGCGCCTTGAACTTGCGCTCGCTGGGGCAGAACCGCACTCTGGTGCTGTTTGACGGGCAGCGTTCGGTCGCATCGACATCCACAGGCATCGTCGACCTGAGCACTTTCCCGCAGGCGCTGATCGAGCGCGTGGAAGTGGTGACGGGCGGTGCCTCGTCGGTCTACGGCTCCGATGCCGTTGCCGGTGTTGTGAACTTCATCCTCGACAAGAAGTTCACCGGCCTCAAGGCAAGCTACGAATATGGCGTCACGACGTATGGCGACGTGCCCAACCACAAAGTCTCGCTTACCGGCGGCATGGACTTTGCGGGCGGCCGCGGCCATGTGCTGCTGAGCGGTGAATACTTCACCCAGAAGGGCGTCGATACGATCGCGCGCGACTGGAACAAGAGCGGCTTCTTCCAGGTCGACAATCCCGACTACACCGATACCAACGGCCAGCCGAAGCGGCTGGTGATGTCCGGCATCGGATCGGGCAATCTCACGCCGGGCGGCCTCATCACCAGCGGCCCGCTTCGCGGCACCTACTTCGGCGCGATCGATCCCGCGACCGGCAAAGCCACGACCGGTGAGCTCGCCTATGGCCAGACAACCGGAAGCTGGATGATCGGCGGGGACTACGAACTGGCCAGCGCCAACCACGTGAGTTCCAACTCACTGGCCAACGACGAGGACCGCCGGTCCTTCTTCGGCCGGGCCAGCTATGATTTCTCGGATGCGTTCAGCTTCTTCGTGCAGGCGTCCTACAGCCGCTACGAGGGCGAAAGCTACTACCAGCAAACACCCAGCACCGGCGTTCAGATCATGGCCGACAACGCCTATCTGCCCGACAGCATCCGGGCGGCCATGGCGGCGAACAATCTTTCCAGCATCACCATCGGCACGTCCAACGCAGGCATTCCGGCAGCGGGCGCGAACAACAAGCGCGAAGTGCAGCGCTATGTCGCCGGCGGCAACGGCGTGTTCTCTACCGGCGCGATCGACTGGACCTGGGACGGCTATTTCCAGCACGGCAAGACCAAAACGCGCGAGCATCTGGTCAACACCTGGCAGAACGACCGCCTCGCCGAAATGCAGGACGCGGTCTATGACGGCAGCGGCAACATCGTGTGCCGTTCGACCCTGACCGATCCCGGTAACGGCTGCGTTCCGATCAACCGCATCGGCGTGGGCGGCGTCACAGCCGAAGCGCTCGATTACCTGTTCGCGATCTATCCCGAGCGCAAGCAGTACATTACGCAGGACGTGGGCGGCCTGAACTTTGCCACCAAGAACCTGTTCAACGGCTGGGCCGGTCCTATCAGCCTCGCCTTCGGCGCGGAAGCGCGAAAGGAGAAGGTCGACGGCTATACCGATCCGATCAACTACGAGACGCGCTGGCTCTACGGCAACTACAAGGTCACCAAGGGCTCCTACAATGTGAAGGAAGCCTACGTCGAAACGCTGGTTCCGCTGTATGACGGGCTGGACTTCAACGGGGCGCTGCGCGTCACCGATTACAGCACCTCGGGCACGGCCACGACCTGGAAGCTGGGCCTTACCTACCAGCCGGTTCCGGACATCCGCCTGCGCGGCACTGTCTCGCGCGATATCCGCGCGCCCAACCTCAGCGAACTGTTCGATCCGGGCACAGCGCGGACCAATTCGGTCAACGTGCCCGATGCCTCGGCGCCCGGCGGCGCCAGGGCAGACCAGTTCGTGCAGAACTTCACCGGCAGCACCGACCTCAAGCCGGAAGTCGCCAAGACCTATGGCGCGGGCGTGATCATAACCCCGCGCTTCCTGCCCGGCTTCGCCTTTTCCGCGGATTACTTCGATATCAAGCTGAGCGATGCCATCAGTTCGGTCAGCGCGCAGACGACCGTCAACTTGTGCTTCGAACAGAACATCCAATCGTTCTGCGACAATATCCGCTATACCGCCGGCTCCTCGACGAACATCGAGTTCATCGATCTCAAGTACTTCAACTTTGCCAGCCAGAAGACGAACGGCATCGATTTCGAGGCCAGCTACAACCGCATTATCGGGCCGGGCAAGCTCAGCCTGCGCGGTCTGGCTACTTACACGATCCACAACATCACCAACAACGGCATCGACGCCCCTAACGACGCGGCAGGCGTTGGCGTCTATGGCGGCATCCCGAGCTGGAGCTACCGCATCACCGGCAGCTATGCCTTCGACAGCGGCTTCACCGTCGGCGTTGTCGGCCGGGGCCTGAGTTCAGGCGTCTACGACAACGACTACATCGCCTGTACTGCGAACTGCCCGGCCAGCGATCCCAGCGGCATCCAGCGCACGATCAACACCAACCACATCGACGGCGCGCTCTACATCGACACCAACTTCACCTACGATTTCCAGGTGGGTTCCGCATCCGCGCAGGCGGTGCTGTCGATCAAGAACCTGTTCGATACCGATCCGGTGCTGGTTGGCAACGGGCCGTTCGGCAACAACACGTCCGCCTATCCGCAGACTAACCGCGGGCTTTACGACACGCTCGGCCGCACCTTCCGCCTGGGCCTTCGCGTCAAACTGTAATCCCAGCGATCCGGCGGGGCCATCCGGCCCCGCCGGACATCAAGACACATTGTTTCAAGCGAGAGGAATTCACATGAAGGGTTTCCAGCATCCCGCCGTGTGGGCAATGGCTGCGGCCATCGCTTCCGCGCATGCGGCGCCTGCCTTTGCCGATGCCAGCCCCGCCCTGAAGAAGGAAGTTACCGCCGGTGTCGAAGCCCGGGCCAAGCTGGTTCAGGAAATGGTCGATTCCGGGTTTTCCTTTGCCGAGCCGGGCTTTCAGGAATTCAAGACGTCCGAATATCTGACCAGCATCCTCGAAAAGAACGGCTTCAAGATCACGCACGGTGTGGCCGGTATCCCCACCGCATGGACGGCGACCTGGGGCGAAGGCGGGCCACTGCTGGCACTGGGCAGCGATCTCGACGGGCTGCTGGGCCTCAGCCAGGTGCCCGGATCGCCGCAGATCAAGCCGCTTGTCGAAGGTGCTCCGGGGCATGGCGAAGGGCACAACAGCGGCATGCCACTGGTCATTGCCGCCGCGCTCGCCGCCAAGGAGGCCATGATCAAGCATGGCATCAAGGGCCGCCTGATGATCTGGCCCGGCATTGCCGAGGAACTGCTCGCCACCAAGGCCTATTACGTGCGCGACGGTCTGTTCGACGGGGTCGATGCCTGCATCTTCACCCATGTGGCCAACAGTTTCTCGACCGCCTGGGGCCGGATGGGCCACAACGGCATGGTCTCGGTCGAATATTCGTTCAAGGGCAAGACGGCCCATGCCGCGGGCGATCCCTGGGATGGCCATTCGGCGCTGGACGCGGTGGAAATCATGGACACCGCCTGGAACTTCCGGCGCGAGCACCTGCCGGTAACGCAGCGTTCGCACTACATCATCACCAACGGGGGCAACCAGCCCAACATCGTCCCCTCGGACGCCTCCGTCTGGTACTATTTCCGCGACAACAGCTTCGAAGGCGTCAAATACCTCTACAAGACCGGGAACGAGATTGCGCAAGCCGCCGCGATGGCAACCGGCACGAAAGTCTCGCACCGCATCCTCGGCTATGCCGCGCCCAACTGGGGCAACAAGCCGCTGGCCGAAGCCGCCTACAAGAACATCAAGGCCGTTGGCATGCCCAAGTGGTCCGCCGGAGATCAGGCCTTTGCCAGGATGGTTCAGGAAACCAACGGCCGCGAGCTGGAACCCCTGCGCAGCGAAATCGACGAACTGTCGACGCCGGAAACGCGCGGCACTTCGCTCGGCGGCGGATCGGACGACATCGGCGACATCATGTGGACCGTGCCCACGATCACGATCCGCTATCCCTCCAACATTCCCAACATGATCGGCCATAACGTGCTCGCGGCCATCGCCATGGCCACCCCTGTCGCCCACAAGGGCGCCGTCCAGGGCGCCAAGGCGCTGGCCATGACCATCCTCGATTTCATGACCACGCCCAAGCTGGTGCAGGATGCCAAAGCCTATCAGCAGAACGTCCAGTTCAAGGCAGACAAGTACGATCCGGTGATCACCGCCGACGACACGCCTGCCATCTGGCTCAACGAAAAGACCATGGCCGAAATGCGGCCGAAGATGGAGCCCTACTACTACGATCCGGCAAAGTACGACACGTACCTGGATCAGCTCGGTATCGCTTACCCACCCGCACCATGACGGGACTGGGGCGGATGCACGCCTAGGCCGCATCCGCCCCTTTTTTCTTTCCGGCCACGCCTCTCCCCCTTCATTGTGAAAGTGCTGACATGCCCTATACCCGTTCGCTCGCTGTCCTTCTGGCCGCCCCTTGCCTTGCCTTCGCACCGGCCACTGTCCGGGCGGAAGCGCCTTCCCCGCTCAAGCAGGAAGCCGTGGCCGATGTGGATGCCCGCGCCGGAATGGTGCAGCAGATGGTCGATACCGTGTTTTCCTATGCCGAGCCGGGCTTTCAAGAATTCAGAACTTCCGAATACCTCACCGGCATCCTCGAAAAGAACGGTTTCAAGATCACGCGCGGCGTTGCAGGCATTCCCACCGCCTGGACCGCGACCTGGGGCGAAGGGGGCCCGCTCATCGCACTGGGCAGCGACATCGACTGCCTGCTAGGTCTCAGCCAGGTGCCCGGATCGCCGCAGATCAAGCCGCTTGTCGAAGGCGCGCCGGGGCATGGCGAAGGGCACAACGCAGGCATGCCCCTGATGATCGCCGCCGCGCTGGCCGCCAAGGACGTCATGACCAAGCACGGCATCAAGGGCCGGATCATGTTGTGGCCGGGTGTGGCGGAAGAACTGCTCGGCTCCAAGGCCTACTATGTGCGTGCCGGCGTGTTCGACGGCGTCGATGCCTCCATTTTCACCCATGTGTCCTCGGGTTTCGGCACCGGGTATGGAGACCTCGGCCTCAATGGCATGGTCTCGGTCGAATATTCGTTCAAGGGCAAGACGGCCCATGCCGCGGGCGACCCCTGGGATGGCCGCTCGGCGCTGGACGCGGTCGAGATCATGGACACTGCCTGGAACTTCCGGCGCGAGCATCTGCCGGTCACGCAGCGTTCGCACTACGTCATCACCAATGGCGGGAACCAGCCCAATATCGTCCCGTCGGACGCTTCCGTCTGGTACTATTTCCGCGACAAGAACTTTGCCGCCATCCGCAATCTCTATGAAACTGGCAACACCATTTCCAAAGCGGCGGCGATGGCCACGGGCACCACAGTCACCCACCGCATTCTCGGTTATGCCGCTCCAACGTTCGCCAACAAACCGCTGGCGCTGGCGGCAGACAAGAACATCCGGGCTGTAGGCATGCCGCAATGGTCGGCGGCGGACCAGACTTTCGCCAAGGCCGTCCAGCAGGCCAACGGATTGAAGCAGGAACCGCTATCCAGCACCGTGACCCCGCTTTCCACGCCCGAAACGCGCGGCGGCAGAGGCTTCGGCGCCTCCGACGATATCGGCGACGTCATGTGGACAGTGCCCACGATCACCGTGATGTTCCCGTCCAACATCCCCGGCTCCATCCCCCATAACGTCACTTCGGCCATGGCCATGGCCACGCCGATTGCCCACAAGGGCGCCGTTGCAGGTGCGAAGGCCGTTGCCATGACAGTGCTGGACCTGATGACCACCCCGAAGCTGGTCTCCGAAGCAAAGGCCTATTTCGGGGGCGTCCAACAAGAGGCGGACACTTACGATCCGGTCATCACCGCGGAAGACAAACCCGCGATAGACCTCAACGGCAAGTTGATGAAAACGCTGCGCCCCCAGATGGAACCCTATTACTACGATGCGGCGAAATATCCGAGCTATCTGGATCAGCTGGGGGTTGCCTATCCGTCTGGGGAGCAAGCCCAGTGACACCTGCTGAAGGATCATAAGCGCAGGCTACATACGGTAAGCCGAGCCGGACGCACTGGCATCCGCCACAAGCGCATCGATAACGGCACGCTGCTTGGGCAGGAGGAAGCGCGAACGGGGCCAGACGGCGTGAATGGGCATTTCCGCCCCTTCGAATGCCGGAAGCACCCTGACCAGCGTGCCGGCATCGAGCTGGTCCTGCACCAGCCAGGTGGGAAGCTGGGACAGGCCGCATCCCGCCGCCACGGCATCGACCATGGCATCGCCGTCGCTGAATTCATGGCGTGCGCGGATCGTCTGGCGGAAAGTGCGTCCCCCTGCATCGCGCAGCAGCCAGGCCACCTGCCCGTTGCGCTGGCTGCCGGCTATGCAGGCATGCCCGGTCAGTTCCGCCGGTGTGGCCGGGCTTCCGTGAGCTTCCAGATAGGACGGCGACGCACAGATCACGAGCCGCTGGCGGCCGAGACGGCGGGCGACAAGATCCGCATCGTCCTCCAGCGTGCCGATCCGCACCACCAGATCCACCCCTTCGTCGATCAGGTTGATCCTGCGTTCGGTGAAACTGACCGAAAGATCGAGCGCCGGATATTCGCACGCCAGCCGCGTCAGCACCGGCATAACGTGCCTGCGCCCGAACGCCGCGGGCAGATGAATTCGCATGCGGCCGACGACCGCGCCCCGGTCTACCGCGACATCCTGTTCCAGGCCCTGCACGTCGTCCAGCAAGGCCACCCAGCCTTCGAAGAAACGCTCTCCCTCCGGCGTCGGCGTCAGCTTGCGCGTGGTGCGGTGGAGGAGCTTCACCCCCAGCCGCTCCTCCAGCCGCGTCACACTCTTGCCAATGGCCGATCCGGTGAGCCCCAGCCGCGCCCCGGCCGCCGTAAAACTGCCGGAACGCACCGTTTCCACATATTCGAGAACACCTGCGAAGGGCGGCGATTGAGCATTCATTGCGGAATCCAAGGATGGAATGAACGGAATTCAGCGGCATTATCATTTTCGAGAGATTGAATACATGGGCTGCGAAAGGAAATCACGATGACAGCCTCAACCACCATTCCAGCCCCGGCAGCCGTGGACACCAGCACGGCCCCCAGTGGCCATGCAGGCCATGCCCGGCTCTTTGCCCCGGGTGAGCTGACGCTGGGGCTCATCATGCCGCTGGAGACTTATCCCTATACCAGCCGCCCCACGATGGAAGGCCACCTGGACATGGCCCGCAAAGCCGATGCCATCGGGATCAGCGGGCTCTGGCTGCGCGACATTCCCTTCTTCGATCCCGCTTATGGCGATGCCGGGCAAGTGCTGGAGCCACTTGTCTACATCTCGGCGCTGGCCTCGGTAACGCAGCGGATCGCTCTGGGCACGGCGGGCATCGTCCTGCCGTTTCGCGAGCCCAACCTGCTGGCGCGGCAGATTTCGGCGCTCGATCAATTGTCCGGCGGGCGCATGCTGGCAGGGCTGTCCTCCGGCGACCGGCCTTTCGAATACCCGCTGTTCGGCGCCGATTTCGGGCAGCGCGCCGAACAGTTCCGCGAAGTCTACAGACTGTACCGCAAGATGGCCGAAGAGCATGCCCCGGCCTATTCCAGCCAGCGTTTCGGGCGCTCGCCCGGCGGCTACAGCGTGTTGCCCAAGCCGCCGTTCGGCCGCACCCCCACGATCGCTATCGGGCGCGCTGCGCAGGACACTGGCTGGATCGCGGCCAACATGGGCGGGATGATCGTACCGTGCCCTCCGGCGGCAGCCATGGACCAGACCGTCTCGGAATGGCGCGCGGCTGTGGCCGAAGGTACGGATGGCGAAGTCTTCAAGCCGTTCGGGATCGCCGGATTTCTGCACCTGAGCCAAGACCGCGACCATCCGTTCCAGCGCGTGCGCGCCGGATTTCGCACCGGCAGCCGTTCGCTTGCCCGCTTCATGGCCGAAGCGCGCGAGGCCGGGGTCAATCACATCGCCCTCAATCCCCGCTTCACCGATCGCCCGATGGACGACGTGCTGGCCGATATCGAGCGCGACATCCTGCCCCATTTCCCCTCACTGACCGCTTAGTCCCGCCCTTATTCCCCCTCAGTTGCCGAAGGCTCTCCCTTATGTCCCTTCTCTTCACACCTTATGACCTTGGCGAAATCCCGCTGGCCAATCGTGTCGTCATGGCACCGATGACGCGTTCGCGCGCGCAGACCGGCATCCCCGATGCCCTGACCGCGCTCTACTATGCCCAGCGCGCCAGTGCGGGCCTGATAATCACCGAGGGCGCGCCCGTTTCCACGGAAGGCACCGGCTACCTCTACACGCCCGGCATCCATACCGGCGAACAGGAACAGGGCTGGCGCGCCGTCACCGATGCCGTCCATGCCCGGGGCGGGCGAATTTTCGTGCAGCTCTGGCATGTCGGCCGCTTGTCCCATACCAGCCTTCAGCCTGGCGGCGCGGCCCCGGTCTCCAGCTCCACGCGGCCTGCTGCCGGGGCGCTGGTCTATGCCCACGGGCAGGATGGACAGCCGGGCCAGGTTCCGGCCAGCACGCCGCGCGCGCTTGAAACCGGAGAGATCCCGCACATCACCGACGATTTCGTGTCTGCGGCCAGGCGTGCGATGCGCGCGGGCTTCGACGGTGTCGAGATCCACGGCGCCAACGGCTACCTGTTCGAACAGTTTGTGAACGGCGCGGTCAACGATCGCACCGACCGTTATGGCGGTTCCATCGAAAACCGCCTGCGCTTCCTGCTCGAAACGATCGATGCGGTCAGCGAGGCGATCGGCCGAGAGCATGTGGGCGTGCGCCTCTCCCCCTTCGGGCGGCTGTACGACATGGCCGCCTATGAGGATGAGGCGGAAACCTGGCTGCAACTGGCTGCCGCACTCGAAGCGCGCGCGCCTGCCTATGTCCATCTGAGTGACCAGCTCACAATCGGGGCGCAAGCCATATCGGATGGCTTCGCGCACGATTTCTGCAAGACCTACACCGGCACGCTCATCGCCGCTGGCGGTTTCACCCGCGACACGGCGGAGCAGGCCTTGCGCGACGGGGCACTGGATCTCATCGCCTTCGGCCGCCCGTTCATCGCCAATCCCGATCTTGTCGAGCGCATGGAACATGGCTGGCCGCTCGCCGAAGCTTCGCGCGAGGCCTTCTACGGCGGCTCGGGTGAGCACGGCTACACTGACTTTCCCGCCTATGAAGAGGGAGCCTCATCGCATGACTGAGGCTGAAAACACGCCGCCGTCGCTCGATCCGCGCGTCGCGGCGCTCCTCGACAAGGAAGCCATTCGCACCCTGCGCCTTCACTACAGCGCGCTGCTGGACGGCGGGCAGGCCAGCCGCATGGACGAAGTCTTCACCGAAGATGCCGAAGTGGCCGTGACGGTGGGTACGATGAAGGGGCTCGCCGAAATCAGGAAGAGCCTGGCCGAGGCTTTCGTCAGCTTCGATACGCTTGGGCGTGAAAGCTTCCCGTTCCTCCATGCGGTGGCAAACCACCAGATCACCCTCACCGGCCCGGACACCGCGCAAGGCAGCTGCTACCTCCTCGATTTCGTCACCGACCGGCCGGAAGAAAGGCACCCGTTCCTGCTGCTGGGGCTCTACCGTGACCAATATCTGCGCACCGGCGCAGGCTGGCGCATCGCATGTTCGCGGCTCGACGTGCTCTGGCCGCACGAAAACTGAGCCTGAGCCAAAAGTGCGATGAGGCAGGCCCATCGCACTTTTGGCATTACTCGTGGCGCAAGGCCTCGATCGGATCGAGGCGGGATGCCCGGCGGGCGGGGTAGTAGCCAAAGGCTATCCCCATCAGGGCCGAGAACAGGAAGCTCAGCACATTGACCATGGGGCTGAACATGAACGGCACGTCGATCGCTTTCGACAGGCCGAACGATAGCGCAAATGCCAGCACCAGCCCGGTCAGGCCGCCGAAGCAGCACAGCACCACCGCCTCGGTCAGGAACTGCATCCGCACTTCGCGCGCCAGAGCGCCGATGGCGAGGCGAATGCCGATCTCACGCGTGCGCTCGGTCACGGACACCAGCATGATGTTCATGATCCCGATGCCGCCCACAGCCAGGCTGATGGCCGCAATGGCGGCGACCATGGCCGTCAGCGCCCCGGTCGCGGCAGAGACGGCCTGATTGACCTGCGCGGTATCGATGATGTTGAAATTGTTTCCTTCTCCGGCCTGTAGCAACCGCCGCTGGCGCAGCAATTGCACCAGCGCGTCCTGGACCGCCGTGCCGGAATAGCCGCTGGCATATTTGACCACGAAATACTGCAGGTCGTTATTGCCGGTGAAGCGCCGCTGCACCGTCTTGAGCGGCATGATGACCTGATTGTCCTCGTCCTGCCCGCCCCCGCTGGTGCCGCGTTCCTTCATCACGCCAACCACCGTGCACGGCACATTGGCCAGACGCATGGTCTCTCCCATCGGCTCGATACCGGCAACGAAGATCTGCTGTTCAACCTTCTGGCCGATAATGCACACGTCCTTGCCCGCGCTTTCCTCGGCAGAGGTGAAGCCCCTTCCCCGCTCGACCTGCATCGACTGCGCCAAGAGGAAGGCCATGTCGGCGCCGCGCACGCTGGTCTGCCAGACCTGGCCGTTGTGATAGGCATTCACATTCTTCGAAACGCTGCCCGCGACATATTCGACACCCGCGATCTGCTCTGAAACCGCCGTCACGTCCGCTTCCTTGAACGGGCGCCACGCGACCTGGGAGCCGCTCCCGCGTGTGGGCAGGACGATCAGCACGTTGGAACCGAGCGAGGATATCTGGTTCTGCACCGACGCGGTGACGCCGTTGCCCAGCGTCACCATCGTCACCACGGCGGCAACGCCGATCACGATGCCCAGCGTGGTGAGAAACGAGCGCAGCAGATGCCGCCGGATCTCGCGCATGGCCAGCAGCAGCGTGGCACCGAACATCCGGAACATCAGGCGTCCTTTCCTGTTTCGATGCGTTCCACCAGCCCGTCGCGAAAGTGGATGATATTGTGCGCGAAGGCCGCCATCTCGGCTTCGTGCGTCACCATCAGGATCGTAATGCCGCCCCGGTTTAGCTCCTGCAGCAGGTGCATGATTTCCGCCGATCGTTCGGTATCGAGGTTACCGGTAGGCTCATCCGCCAGCAGCACATCCGGTTCGGTTACGAGCGCGCGGGCAATGGCAACGCGCTGCTGCTGGCCGCCGGACAGTTCGGCCGGGGTATGGTCTGCCCAAGGCGCAAGCCCCACCTGATCGAGCGCCTTCATGGCCGCCGCGCGCCGCACGGACTTCTTTTCGCCGCGGTAGAGCAGCGGCAGCTCCACGTTTTCCAGCGCGCTGGTCCGCGCCAGAAGGTTGAACCCCTGAAATACGAAGCCCAGATAGCGCCGCCGCAGCAGCGAGCGCTGATCGCGATCGAGCGCCTGCACTTCCATTCCGCGAAAGCGGAACACGCCCGACGTGGGCGTGTCGAGGCAGCCCAGGATGTTCATCGTCGTCGATTTGCCCGAGCCCGACGGGCCCATCACGGCCACGAAATCCCCGCTTTCGATCTGCATGTCCACACCGCGCAGCGCCTGGAAGGCGGCATCGCCTGTGCCGAAGACTTTGGTGATGCCTTCCAGCTCAATCAGCGGCGGCGCGGGAGGTGTCATGTGCCCTTGGCCTTGATCCCGGTCACAACCTTTATGCCTGCCTTGAGCGCCTCGGCCTTGACCACCGTCATCCGGCCATCGCTCTGTCCGGTCACGACCTTGATCGGCTTGAGCGTGCCGTCCGGCTCCAGCACGTAGACCTGCTGCGTGCTGCCGATGCCAATGGACGCCTGCTGCTCGGCCTGCTGAAGTCCGATCTGGGGATTGAGCACGCCTCCCTCTTCCTTCTTCTTGTGGTCCGGCTTGAAGCGCAGTGCGCTGTTGGGAACCAGAAGCTGCTGCCCGGTGCTGGCGGTCGCGATCGTGGCGGTCGCAGTCATGCCGGGGCGCAGCAGGCCGTCCGCATTGTCCACCGTCAGCCGGGCCTCGTATTCCACCACGGTGTCCGTGTTTCCCCCGGCGGCGGCGTTGCTCGATGCGTTGAGCGTGCTGGCCGTATTGGTGGAGGCCAGGTCCACGCGGTCCACCACGGCATCGAACTTGCGCCCCGGATAGGCATCGACCGTGAACTGCGCCTTGTCCCCCGCATGAACCTGGCCGATATCCGCCTCGTCGATCGACACACGCAATTGCATGGCGGAAAGATCCTCGGCGATGATGAACAGCGTCGGCGTGTTGAAAGACGCGGCCACGGTCTGCCCCGGCTCGACCTGCCTTGCCAGCACCACGCCGGAAACCGGCGATCGGATTACAGCGCGCGACCGCGTGGTTTGCGCGCTCGACAGCGTGGCCTGCATGGCAACCACGTTGGCCCGTGCAGAGGCAATCGTGGCCCGGTCTCGCGTGACGGCACCCTCGGCGGCCTGCAGTTCGGTCTTCGATGGCACTTTGCCCGCCGAGGCCTCGTAAACCGTCTGCAGCCGCGCAAGCTGCGCCGCATCGACATCGAGCGTGGCCTTGGCCTGTTCGACCGAAGCCTTTGCGGCATCGAGATTGGCGCGGGCCTGCCGGATCTGGTCATCGATCACATCGGTGTTTATGACCGCCACCACCTGCCCCTTGGTGACACGATCGTTCACATCGACCATGATCTTGTCGATCTTGCCCGAAATCTCGGACCCGACCTGCACCATGTTGGTCGGGCGGATGCTGCCCGTTGCCGTAACCGTGAGACTGAGCGAGGCCTTGCGGACCGGCTCGCTGAAATAGTCCGGCTCGCCCTTGCCCCCGGCGCAGCGCGCGATCAGCAAGGCCAGCAGCAGAACCGCGAGGCCGATCAGCCCCCACTTGAGCCAGCGGCGCCAGCGCGGCCGGGGCTGTTCCCCCAGGAACTCGGCCAGATCGGTTCCATCCTGGCTGGCGGCCTGCCCTGTCTCTGGATCGTTCATCAAGGATTCCCGTAGTTTGCAGCGCCTTTGCCGGGCAGAAGCGGATACTGGCTTGCCGTCCATCCGCCGCCCAGCGCCTGCGTGAGCTGAACGAAGGCACTGGCCCGCGCCGCCTCCGTCTGGACAACGGCGTTGCGGGCCGAAAGCAACCGGCTTTCCACGTTGAGCAGCGTGACGAAATCGGTCAATCCGGCGCGGTACTGGCTGCGCGCGAGGATCGCGGCGCTATTGGCCGCATCGAGTGCCTCGCGCGTGGATGCGAGGCGGCGGCGCGCTGCGTCTTCGGCCGTTGCGGCGGTTTCCACATCGGCCAGCGCCGTCAGGATCGCCTTGTGCCAGGCGGCCAGCGATCCGCGCGCGGCAGCCTGGGCCCCGCGCACATTGGCCCGCGCCCGGCCGCCATCGAAGATCAGCTGGGACACCGTGGCGAACAGGCCGCCCGTCACGATATCGAACAGATCGCCGATACGCGGAGCCGCCGTATTCACTTGCCCGCTAAGCTGGAGCAGCGGCAAAAGCTGGGCTTTCGCCACGCCTACCCGCGCGCTGTCCGCCACCAGCGAGGCCTCTGCGGCGCGCACGTCCGGGCGGCGGCGCAGCACTTCGGCCGGAGGCGCGAACCCGGCGAGCACGGGCGGCACCGGCACTGTTGCGGGCTGCTGTTCCTCAAGCAGCGCCAGCACCCGGCCGGGCGGTTCGCCAATGAGCGTAGAGATCGCGTTGGCCGTTGCGGCAAGGTTGCTTTCGAGCTGCGGGATCGCGGCCGCGCTCTGCGCGCGCTGCCCCCGCGCCTGCTCGACATCGAGGCTGGACACGAGCCCCGCCTCGTTGCGCCAGCGCGCGATCTGCAAATTCTCCGCGTCGTTCGCCAGCGTGGAGCGGGCAATCGCCAGCTGCGCCGCCGTCGCCCGCGCCGAGATCACGTTTTGCGCGACTTGCCCGGCCACGAGGCGCTGCATGTCCGCCAGCGAATATCCGGCGGCAGCCAGATCGGCCCGCGATGCCGCCACCGATCCGCCGATCCGCCCGAACAGATCGATTTCCCAGCTCGCGCTGCCGCCCAGCGAATATTGCACATCCTTGCGCGCCAGGTCGCCAACGTCCTTCTGCGCACCGGCATTGCCGGACACTTGCGGGAAATACTGCGACTGCGCGCCCTTTAGCGCGGCCCGCGCCTGATCGAGCCGCGCCGCTGCCTGCGCCATGTCCAGATTGTTGGCGATGGCCTGTTCGACCAGTCTGGTCAGCACCGGATCGTCAAGCTGCGTCCAATACTGCGAAAGGTCTTGCGAAACGGGCCGCGCCTTCACTTCCGACCATTGCGCGGGCGTGCGTCCTGGCAGCTCCGGTTGCGCAGAATTAGCCGCAGTACATCCCGCCAGCCCCGCCATGGCAACGCCAAGAACAAGCGATCGGACAGAAATCCGCCGCGATCGGGCCGGACACGCAAAACCAAATGAGCCAGCGGCCATCAAACGATGCGACACTTTCTGCCTTCCAATTTGCGTTTCCCCAGTTCCGGCAGGCAGCATCACTGTCCGCAACGCCAGTGCATCGCGCCTTTACTATCCCCCGCTTTCGCAAGGGGGAAGCCCAAGAAGGCATTAAGAAACATTAAGTTCGGGCGAGCGGGGGATCTGTCCCGGCATCGATGTGCAAAGGTGGGCCTGGAACGATCCACACCGGAAGGCACGCAATCACTGCTTGTTCATAGCCGTGATTGTGCCGCCATCGTCTTCCAGCTTGAGATCGAAGGACACTTTGTCTCCGGCCTTCATACCTTTAAGCAGCCCGGGACCGGCATGGAACATCATGGTCATCGCAGGCCAGTGCGCAGCCGGAATCGGGCCATGCTTGATCGTAACCGTGCCATCTGCGGGATTGACGGCCGTGATCATGCCCATGCCGCTGACCATACCGGGCATCTCCGTGCCGGACATCGGCATGGTAGCGTCGCTGCCGCCCATGGCATCGCCCATTCCGGCCATGTCATGACCGGGCATTTCACCCATGGTGGCGGGGCTTGCAGGCGCCTTGGGCGTCTCCTGCCCGCACGCCGCCAGCAGCAGCGCCGGGAACAGCATCGTAACAACAAAGGGCTTCATCAGACTTCTCCTTTCGAAAGGCTGCGTTCGGAGCGCGATTTCCGCGGCGAACGCATCAGCAGGTAACCGGCGGGGATGACGAACATCGAGAGCAGCGGCGCCGTTATCATGCCCCCGATCATGGGGGCGGCAATCCGGCTCATGATCTCCGAACCGGCCCCGGTGCTAACGAGAATGGGCAAAAGCCCGGCAAGGATGACTGCGACAGTCATCGCCTTGGGCCGCACCCGCAGCAGTGCGCCTTCGCGAACCGCCGCCTCAACAGTGGCCCGCCCCGGGTTGTCACCATGCCTCTCAAGCGCGTGCTTGAGGTACAGCAGCATCACCACGCCGAATTCGGCGGCAACGCCTGCCAGCGCAATAAAACCGACACCGGTTGCCACCGACTGGCTGTAACCGAGCAGGTAGAGCAGCCAGAAGCCGCCCGTCAGCGCAAAGGGCAGCGTGCCCATGATCAGCGCCGCTTCATCCCACCGGCGGAAAATCAGGAAGAGCAGCAGGAATATGATCGCAAGCGTTGCCGGAACAACGATCTTCAGCCGCGAAACCGCACGGGTGAGGTATTCGAACTGCCCTGCATAGGCGATGCTGATCCCCGGCGGCAGTTCCACCTTGGCCGAGACCGCGCTCTGCAGATCATGGACGACCGAGGCGAGATCGCGCCCGCGCACATCGATATAGACATAGCTGACAAGGCGCCCGTTCTCACTCTTGAGCATCGGCGGCCCGTCGGCAATGCGCAGCGAAGCCACCGTGCCCAGCGTGATTTGCTGGCCGGACGGCGTCAGCACCGGCAGATCCCGCAAGGCATCGGCATTGCCCCGCACCTCGCGCGGGTAGCGCACATTGATGGGATAGCGCGCCAGCCCCTCTACCGTGCGGCCGACATTGGCCCCGCCCACCGCTCCGGCAACGATCTGCTGCACGTCTGCGATGTTGAGGCCATAGCGCCCCGCCGCCTGCCGATCGATATCGACATCGACATAACGCCCACCCTCAAGCCGTTCGGCCAGGGCAGAGCTGACGCCGGGGACGGTCTTTGCCACGGTTTCGATCCGGTGCGCGACGCGGTCGATCGCATTGAGGTCCGCACCGGAAACCTTGATGCCGATCGGGCTCTTGATCCCGGTGGCCAGCATGTCGATCCGGTTGCGGATCGGCGGAACCCAGATGTTGGAAAGCCCGGGCACTTTCACCACCCGGTCCAGTTCGTCGACCAGCTTGTCCGGCGTCATGCCCGGCCGCCACTGATCGCGCGGCTTGAAACGAATAGTGGTCTCGAACATCGTCAGCGGGGCCGGATCGGTTGCCGTGTCAGCACGGCCTGCCTTGCCGAACACGCTATCCACTTCGGGCACGGTCTTGATCAGGCGGTCGGTCTGCTGGAGCAGCTGCCCCGCTTTCGCCGCCGAAATACCCGGAAGGGCGGAGGGCATGTAGAGCAGGTCCCCTTCATTCAGCGGCGGCAGGAATTCCCCCCCCAGCTTGGCCACCGGCCAGGCCGTGGTGAGGAAGACCAGCGCCGCAGCCACAAGAACGGTCTTGGGCCGCTGCATCACCCAATCGAGCGCGGGGCGATAGATGCGCGTGAGAAAGCGATTGATCGGGTTATCCTGTTCCGAGGGTATGCGCCCGCGAACAAGCCAGCCCATCAGGACCGGAACCAGCGTGATCGACAGGATCGCGGCCGCCGCCATCGAATAGGTCTTGGTGAACGCCAGCGGCGAGAACAGCCGTCCTTCCTGCGCCTGCAACGTGAAAACCGGCAGGAACGAAAGCGTGATGATCAGCAGGCTGAAGAACAGCGCCGGGCCCACCTCGCGCGCGGCATCCGCAATGACGCGCCAGCGGGTTGTTCCTTCCAGAGGCTCGCCGGGATGGGCGTGCGTCCACTGCTCGATATGCCTGTGCGCATTCTCGATCATGACCACCGCAGCATCGACCATCGCCCCCACGGCAATGGCAATACCGCCCAGAGACATGATGTTGGCGCTGACGCCCTGAAACCGCATCACGGTAAAGGCAGCAAGCACGCCCAGCGGCAGCGTCACGATCGCAACCAGCGCCGAGCGCACGTGCCACAAGAACAGCGCGCACACGGCCGCAACGACGATGAATTCCTCGATCAGCTTGTGGGTCAGGTTCTCGACCGAGGCATCGATAAGCTGCGAGCGGTCGTAAGTGGGGACGATCTCCACACCGGGCGGCAGGCTTTTGCGCAAGTCCGCAAGCCTGGTCTTCACGGCCGCGATGGCGCTGCGCGCATCCGCCCCCTGGCGCAGGATGACGACGCCCCCGGCCACTTCGCCTTCCCCGTTCAGATCGGCAATGCCGCGCCGCATTTCCGGGCCAGTCCGGATCGTTGCGACATCGCCCAGCGAAACCGGCACGCCGCCCGCAACGGTCTTGAGCGGAATAGCGCGGAAGTCGTCGAGCGACTGCAGATAGCCCGAGGCGCGGACCATATATTCGGCCTCGCCCATTTCGAGGACCGATCCGCCCGTTTCCTGATTGGCCCTGCGGATCGCGGCCACCGCGTCCTGAAAGGTCACGCCATATCCGGCGAGCTTCACCGGATCGAGCACGACCTGATATTGCTTCACCATGCCGCCGATGCTGGCCACCTCGGCAATGCCGGGGACGGTCTTGAGTTCGTAGCGCAGGAACCAGTCCTGAATGCTGCGCAACTGGCTGAGATCATGCTGGCCCGTGCGGTCCACCAGTGCATATTCGTAAATCCAGCCCACGCCGGTGGCATCGGGCCCAAGAGCGCTGTTCACGCCATCGGGCAGCTGGCCCTGCACCTGATTGAGGTACTCCAGCACGCGTGAGCGCGCCCAGTAGAGATCGGTGCCATCCTTGAAGATCAAATAGACATAGCTGTCCCCGAAGAAGGAATACCCGCGCACCGTCTTCGCGCCCGGGACCGAGAGCATGGCCGTTGCAAGCGGATAAGTGACCTGATCCTCGACGACCCGGGGCGCCTGCCCCGGATAGCTGGTGCGGATCACCACCTGCACATCGGACAGATCGGGCAAGGCATCGATCGGCGTGGTGCGTACCGCCCAAATACCCGCCGCTGACAGCGCGATAGCGGCAAGCACCACGAACAGCCGGTTGGCGATCGACCAGTCGAGCAGCCGTTCGATCATGTGCCGGGCTCCTTGCTCATGCTCTGGATTTCCGGCCCGGCCTCTTTCTGGGTGAACGTGAAGCGCACCTGGTCCCCCGCCTTGAAGCCATGTGCCAGCATGGGCTTGGCGAGATGGAACATCATGGTCATGCCCGGCCAGCCAAGCGCCGGGACCGGCTCGTGTTTGAGAGTGACCCCGGCCGGGCCGATCTTCTTGATGACACCGCGCGCTTCATAGGAAGAGGCCTTGGCCGTCTGGCCCGAACCGGCTTCGCCGCTCACGGGGCGCACCTCCATCCCGGCGAGACTGGCTTCGGAATCGATCAGGAACTGGCCCGAAGTAACCACCTTCTCGCCTTCGGACAGACCGGCAAGAATCTCGGTCTGCCCTCCGGCCGTCTGCCCGGTTCGCACTTCCGCCGGACGGTAGCGGCCCTTTCCGGACGCGAGCATGACGATGCTGCGCTTGCCGGTCTGGATCACCGCCTCGGACGGCACCAGCAGCGCCTGCCGTTCCTTGCCTGCGAAGTTCACTTGCGCAAACATGCCGGGCCTGAGTTTGAGACCGGGATTGGGCAGTTCGATGCGCACTGTCAGCGTGCGGCTCTTGTCCGCCGCCTGAGGCAGGATGTTCTTGACCCGTCCCTGCCGCGTCTCGCCGGGAAAGGCGGACAGCGATACCGTCACCCGCTGGCCCGGCGAGACCGACCCCGCCACCGCTTCGGGAACCGCCGCATCGAGCCAGACGCTGGAAAGACCGTTGATCTGTGCCAGCGTCTGCCCCGGGGCAACCGTCATCCCCGGCCGCACGTCCAGCGTGGAGATAGTGCCCCCGATCGGGGCCGTAACCGTATAAACCGTTCTGGTCCGCCGATGCTTTTTCACATCGGCCACCGTCGATGCCGGCATGCCCAGCAGCAGCAGCCGCTGCCGCGCCGCGCTGGCCAGTCCGGCATCGCCAGTGCCCAGTGCCGCTAGATATTCCTGCTGCGCGCCGCCCCAGTCCGGGATCAGCAGGTCCGCGATCGGCGCACCGGCCCGGATCAGATCGTCCGGCGCCCGGTTGTAGGTCCGCTGCACGAATCCGCCCGCCCGGGGCTGGACGATGGCAACGTCGCGTTCGTTGAAGGCAATGACACCCGTCGCGCTGATCGCGCCGCCCAGCGTTCCCCGGTGGGCGGCTGCCGTGCGCATGCCAAGGCTCTGCGTCAACGCGGGATCGATCCGCACACCGGCCTCGCTCCCCGCATCGCCTGCGTATTTGGGAACAAGCTGCATGTCCATGAACGGCGACTTGCCCGGTTTGTCAAAATGCTGGTTGGGAACCATCGGATCGTACCAGTAGAGCACCTTGCCGCCGGCATTCTCCGGCGCCGCCTGTTCGGAAGGAGCACGGGTCAAAGCGGCAAGACCAAAACCAGCCGCGCCTGCCAGAAGCGCGATCGCAGCGCCCCCTGCCCAGAGACGCGCGCGCGGAACGGAAAGGAAGGAAACAGGGTTCATCGTTCGTCACCCCCGAATGTCAAAAGAAGGATTGCAGCCTGCCGTGTGACGCGCGCTTCGCGGTCCAGCACATCGAGTTCGGTTTCGGCCAGTGCGGTTTCGGCCGAGACCACGTCGATCAGACCCACGCGGCCCGCGCCGTAGCTGGCGGTTTCCAGATCCGCCTCCTGCCTGGCGAGCGGCAGCAGCGTGTCATGCGCGCGGCGCCATTGCGCAAGTTGCATGGCATGGGTGGCAAGGCCCCTCTCCAATTCTGCCGCCAGCGCCCGCCGCGTGTCCTCGCGCCGCGCGCGGGCTGCGGACACGTCCGCCTCGGCGGCTTCGATCCGGGGATTCTGACGCTTCCCGGGAAACAGCGGCAGCGTCATGCTGGCCCCTACCGATACGACATTGCCATAGGCAGGATCGCGATGCCCGAAAGACAGGCTTACGCCCCAGTCCGGCCGCTTGCCCGCCCGCGCAAGGTCCGCCCCCGCCTGAGCGGCTCCGATCCCGGCATCGGCCGCCCGCACGCGGGGATTGCTCTCGATCTGCAAGCGCAGTTCGGCAGGGTCGAAGGCAAAGCCGGGAATCGAGCCTTGCGCCTGCGGCTCATCATCGCCGGTCCATCGCTCCAGCATGGCCCGCGCCTGCTCCCGTTCGGCCAGGATAGTGCTGCGCCGGTCCTCCAGACCGGCAATGGCCTGGCGGATGCGCAAGCTCTGCCCCGGCCTGGCGCTGCCCGAGGCAACGCCCGCCTCCGCCACCGGCATCAGCGGCCCCAGACGGTCCAGCACATCCTCGATCGCCGTCAGCCGCTTGCCTGCATAGGCCAGATCGATCCAGGCCGCCGCCGTGGCAACCTTCACATCAAGCCGGGTGACGGCAGACCGGGCCTGCGCCACCCCGGTGGCAGCATCCGCCTCCGCCTCCCGGGCATGACGCTTGGCAAGATTGGGAACGTCCTGCTGCAGCCCCACGCGCTGTGCCGTCATCATCGAACCGTCGAGCGTGAAGGCGGGCGGTCCGGATACCGGAAGGTTATCGAAACCGAGCGATAGGCGCGGGTCCGGCAATTGCCCGGCGGCTATGGCGCTTGCCTCGCGCGCGGAGACTTCGGCCGTTCTGGCCGTGATCGCCGGTGCATTGGCCTGTGCGCGTTCGAGCGCCTGTTCGAACGTCAGCGGGCTTGCCATCGCAGGGCAGGCCGATCCTGCCAGAAGCGGCAGGGCCATGAATAGTCGCATGAAGATTCCTGTTCCCTCACGGGCAGCCGCTAGCTGCCGCGCGAGCACCTGATGGGACATGCGCGGCGGGCGTTACGGCAGCACGGGAACGGCACCGGCCCTGCCCGGCACGCCTTCGAAAGGCGCACGCAGGCCATGCCATCCCTGCTGCCGGATCACGTCCGGCGCGGTTTCAGGCAGACAGGATGGGCGGTTCGGTAAAGGGAGGAGCGGCAAGCCCGCTCAGTTCTGCCGTCAGCAAAGCCAGATGCCTCTGGGCTGCCTTGCGCGGAGCCGGCGACACCGTCTCCGCCGCCGGAAGGGCAAGCGCCGTCCCTGGCATGGCCAGACAGTGATGGGTATCGGGGCAAGGCTTTCCGCGATGCCCCGTCATCGGGCAATCATCGCAGCCTTCCATCGAGCGGGCCTCCGCCATGTCATGATGCATGGAACGGCTGTGCTTCATGGCGGTCATGTGGGCGCAGCCCTGCATCGCCGCGGCCGCCGGCACGCCATGCGCCGCAGCGACGCCCTGGCCCAGAAGACCAGACATCGCGCAAAACGCAATCAGAAAGGCAAACAGCCGCAGCATCGCCAAAGGCCTATACGCTTTCCATCCGCGCCCGTCATGCTCGAAATCAACTCCGCAGCGCAGACGGGGCAATACGGAACGGCATTCCCCGGGACGTCACTGCGCCGCAGCCGTTTGCCGGGCGTCCGCAAGCGATGCGGCAAAGGCATTGATGCGCTTCATCGCCTCGCTCAGGACGTCGCCGGGCACTGTCAGAGCCACACGGATCAGCGTCTTGGCGTTCTCGCCGAAGGACGTGCCGGGCATGATCGCCACGCCCTGCTCCTCCAGCAGCCCCCAGGCGAACTGCTCACCGTCCAGACCTGTCCGCGCCACATCGATCATGATGAACATACCGCCCGAGACCTTGCCCGCCGTAAGGCTGGGGCTTGAAGCCAGAGCCGTGGTTATCAGATCGACGCGGGACGCATAGCTGCGGCACATGCGCTCGGCGGTATCGAACGTGCCGCGCAGTGCCGCTTCGGTCATGTCGGCGATGAAAGGCTGGTTGCCGAACAGGATCGTTTCGGAAATCGGCAGCAGCTTGTCGCAGAACTCCGCGGGGCCGACCGCCCAGCCGCTGCGGAAACCGGTTGCCGCATACGTCTTGGATATGGACGAGACGACAATGGTGCGCTCGCGCAGTTCCTCGATTTCCAGCGGAGAGGCGAAATCCTCATCGACGAAGATCAGATCTTCGTAGACTTCGTCCGAAACGATCCAGAGATCGTGCTCGCACGCGATCTTGCCCAGTTCGGCAATCGTATCGCGGTCCAGCAGCGCCCCTGTAGGGTTGTGCGGCGAATTCAGCAGCAGCACGCGGCTCTTTTCGGTGATCGCCGCGCGCAAGTCATCGGGCTGCATGACGAAGCCATTCTCGATCTTGAGCGGAACCGCTTCGACAACCGCCCCCGGCGCGCGCACCACCCCTTCGTAAGTCGCGTAATAAGGATCGCCGATCAGCACGCCCTCCCCTTCGCCCACAAGCGCGCTGATCACGGCATAGAGCGCGGTCTGCGTGCCGGGAAAAGCCAGAACGTTACCGGTGGTGATCCCGGGATATTGCGGCCGGTACTTGTCAACGATGGCATCGAGCAGGCCGGATTCGCCGCGGCCGTTGGAATAGTGCGTGCGCCCGCGCAGCATCGATTCATGGCAGACCCGGATCAGTTCGGGATCGACCGGGATATCGGGTTCGCCGATCGTCAGCTCGATGATCTCCTCACCGGCCGCCGCCTTGACTCTGCCCGCGTTGTGGATCGCCCACTTCTCTCCGCCAAGGCCCGCAAGGCGATCGGTTATTCCGGCGTAACGCATGATATCTGTCTCTGCTCTTCCTGAAGTGTCGGGGCTTGCGAAAGGGTGCCGGGCGGGAGACCCAGCAGGCGCTCTCCGGACTCAATGGCAAGGTCCGGCAGCATCGCCTGGTTATAGAGGCCCGAATTCAGCGAGCCTTCCATCCAGAGGCCATCGATCAGGCCATTGAGCGCGATTGCATGGCGTTTGCACACTGCGGCGCCGTGCGGCAGGCCATGGGCGGCCAGCACCGGCTCGATCAGCGTTTCGAGCACGGTGAGGAACTCCCGGTATCCTTCCCGGTGGATCTCCGCGAAATAGGTGTCGTACCGGACCCGGCCGATGAAAGTGGCCCAGAGCGAAACGTTGCGCTCGGACAAGTTGGGCCGGGTCATGTTGGCGCGCAGGAAATGGCCCAGCTGCGCCTCGGGCCCGCCCTCGCACTGCCTGGAACTCTCGCTGGCCTGCGATGTAAGCTGTCCGATCAGATAGGCGTAGGCATTCTTGACCAGTTCGTCCTTGCTGCCGAAATAGTGCCGGACAAGGCCCACCGTGACGCCCGCTTCCTCGGTAATGCGGCGCACCGTCGCGCCATGCAGGCCATCGCGCGCGACACAGGCCAGCGTCGCTTCCATCAAGCTGCGGCGGCGGTCATCAAGAGTGAGGCGCTGAAACGCTTTCCGGCTCATGTGCTGGCGTCCTGAAAGGAGGCGGCACTTCCGCCTCCGCATCCACTGTTATACAAATGAATAACAATACATCAAGAGGCCGGAACCGTCCTCTCAGTATCCCTGCGCCCGGTCTACGGCCAGACTGAGCGGCTTGCCTGCCAGCAATTCGCGCGCCGATTGGAGCGCTTGTTCGGACACGACATGGGGCGTGGTGTCGCTGGCGATATGCGGGGTGATCCGCAAGCGCGGGTCCTGCCAGAACGCATGACCGGGCGGCAGCGGCTCCTGCGCGAACACATCGAGGCTGGCGCCGCTCAGCTGCCCGCTGTCGAGCGCGGCGACGAAATCCTCCGCATGCAGGTGCTCGCCCCGGCCGATCTGTACCAGCCAGGCGCCAGGTGCCAGTCTGCCGAACATATTCCGGTTCAAAATGCCATGCGTCTGCGGGGTCAGCGGCAGCACGTTGACGACGGTATCCACGCCGGTAACGGCCTGCGCGATCGCGTCCTCTCCGGTGAAATAAGCCACGCCCTTGACCGGCTCACGCGGCGGGCGGCGGCAGGCTACGCTCACGGTGAACCCCAGCGCGGCGAGCGCCTGCGTCACTGCAGCCCCCATCGAACCATGCCCCAGAACGGCCACTTTCCGGTGATGGGGCGGACGCAGCGGCAGCGGATCCCACCGGGCTGCGGACTGGTGCCCTTGATAAGTGTGAAAGTCCCGCTCCACATGGAGGACTTCGTGCACGGCAAAGCCTGCCATCAGATCGGCCTGATAGGGATCGCGGACGCGGCAAATCGCCACGCCGCCGTCCAGCCCGGGGTGGCCCAGAAGATCATCGACACCGGCGCCGACAGACATGGCCATTTCGAGATTCGGATAAGGCGCGAACGCCTCCGCGCCGGGCAGCCAGCATACGGCAAAACGGATCGCCGCGGGATCGGTCACTTCATCGGGATTGAACAGGCGCACATCGTCTGCCCGCCCCGCCAGATCGAGATTGTAGAACGACTTCAGATCGAACGTATCACTCAACAGAACGCCGTGGATCGTTCCCGGGTTCGCCATCTTGCAAGGTCTCCTGAAAATCGTTTTCGCATGCCGCAGGCAATATGCCGTCCGTGCCGTCCGGCAACTTCGCCCTTGCGCCGCCGCCAGAATTATACAAACGTATAGGAGCGAGTTTGACACCGGTCAACAAAGCGGGAGCCCCTCTGCCTTAGGCCCAAGGGCCTCGCGCCGGGTCCCTAACGCGGGTGTCCGGGCTTCCTGCATAAAGGGCGCGGCATGCGCGTCCGCGACGAACGAGGATATCATGGCAACGAGTTGCGAAACGCCTGCAATCAGCGATGCGGAATATCAGGCGCGCGTCGATCTCGCCGCCTGCTACCGGCTGGCGGCCCACTACAAGATGACCGACCTCATCTACACGCACATCACCGCGCGCGTTCCGGATGAGCCGGGGCATTTCCTGATCAATCCCTATGGCTTCATGTGGGAAGAGATTACCGCCAGCTCGCTCGTGAAAATCGACGTGGAGGGCAACAAGGCCGCCTCCAGCCCCTATCGCGTGAACCCCGCCGGCTTCACCATTCACAGCGCCGTCCATACCGGGCGCAGCGATGCGCATTGGGTCATGCACACGCACACCCGCTCGGGCGTTGCGGTATCCTGCCTCGCGGACGGCCTCTTGCCCACGAACCAGATCGCCCTGCAGTTCCATGGACGGCTGGGCTATCACGACTACGAAGGCGTTGCGCTGAACCTGGGCGAGCGGGAACGGATCGTGGCCAGCCTCGGCTCGCATCCGGCACTGGTCCTCAGGAACCACGGTCTGCTGACTGTGGGCCCGAGTGCCGCGCAGATGTTCTCCAACATGTTCAACTTGTGCCGGGCCTGCGAGATTCAGGAATCGGCCCTGGCCATGGGACTGCCGCTGCAGGAACTGGACGAAGCCACCATGCGCCGCGCCACCGGGCAGATCGACCAGATGGCCTATGACGATGGCGACGTGCAGCTTGAATGGGATGCGCATATGCGGCTGCTCGACCGCCTTGACCCGGGCTTTCGCGACTAGCGAAGGCGCGGAGCCGCCTGCCCGATCAATGCCCCCAAGGCGCTTGACATAGCATGCCCGCCTACATAGCCTGTTGCCAATTCCAACGAAGATTGGTTTTCTTTTAGAAAATATAACTAAAGTTTGTCTGCGAGTAAGTTCTGGCTTGCAGGCCCTTGGGAGAGTGCGGCGGTGTAGCGCTCTTGGTGCCGTCATATGACGGTCATTTCGTCTGCGGGATTTTCATGGGCAGTCTGTTACTGCTCTTTGCCTGCCTAAAATGGAAACTGCGCCACCCTTTGATGCTGGTCCGTATTGCGGAAACAGGGCGAGAGCTATGTTTTGACGTCGGGTGTTTTTGCTCGGCTTTGTGGCCCTGTCACTGCGCAGGCCCGCCAACAAGGAGCAAGTTGAATGCACGTTACGCGCAACCTGGATTGTAGTGGCCTTTCGAACGCATCGGCTGTCCTGCGCATCAAGCAGGCCCTGGTCGGGAGCAAGGACGGCGAACCGCGCATCGGCGTTCTGGTCGGCGAAAACTGCGACGTTGAACGCATTACGGGTTCGCTGGGATCTGCCGCGGGCCGCGTCCGCCTGATGTCCGCCACAAGGCAGTGATCCGCCAGGCATGAGAGCGATACGGCAATTGCCTTGAGGCCGGGAGCGCTTGCGCGATCCTGGCCCGGTTGTTGCTTTGAAGTGATACCTTGCCTGAAATACCCCGGGCATATTGCCACATAACCGGCGGAATTTGTTGCTGAAGCAACAATTACGGTGTCGGGGAAGCAACATTTGAGGGGTGTTGCGATCAAAAAGAAGGAAACGAGATGACCATTGTCGCTGGCACAGAGACAATTCCCGACCAGGACAATCCCGCTCCCAAACCCGAAGCTCCCAATTATGCATTCGATCCGCGCGACCCGTGGACGCAGACTTTCCAAAAAGGTCTGGAGCGGGCCGAGCTACAAGGAAAAACCGTTTACGAAGTCGGCATCGGAACGGGGATCAACGCCGCTTTCGTACTCCGCTTTTGCGGGGCCTCCGCCTTTTACGGCAGCGATCTGGATCCACGCCTGATCGAATTGGCCGAACGCAACCTCGCCAGCCTTTCACCCGAACATGCCGGTCAGTTTCAGCCGGTCAAAGGCGCGGTCAGCCTGATCGACACGGATGAAGCCCGCGCGAAGATTGCGAAAACGGATGTCGTCATTGCCTGTCTGCCCCAGGTGGGAGACCCCAACGACGAGCGTTTTTCCGCCTTCCGCGAAGAGCAGTCCGTCTCCCTGCCCGAAGGGGCCGATGAGCAGGCACACGATCATATCGCGCATTACTATCCGTGGGCGATGTTCGACGAATATCCCTTCAATGCCGTGGGCATGGGATTGAACGAGGCCCTTCTGCGCCGGATTCGCGAACATGCGCCTCACGCTGAGGTCGTCATGAATTTCGGCGCCCGCATCGGCACCGGCCTGATTTTCGAGATGTTCCGGGCCAACGGCTTCGAGCCGGAAAAGATCGCGTCGCAAATCGTGCGGCAGGATGCGGGAACGGACATTTCCTTCTTCGTGGCTCTTGAAGGCGCCTTGCACGGGACGGACCTGGAAAGGGAATTCAAGTGCTACTTCTTTGCCGATGAAGACGGCAAGAAGCGGCTTTCGGCCCACGACGCGCAGCGCCTGCTGGATCAGGATCCCGACGTGGCGCTTTACCACGAAGTCTGCGTCGTGCGAGGCCGCCCCGTGGCGGAGTAACCCCACCCGCCGCGCCGCAATTCAGAGGATAGCGGGCAGGTCCAGTCCCTTCTCCCGGGCACAATCGAGAGCGATATCGTAACCCGCGTCGGCATGGCGCATGACGCCGGTTGCGGGATCGTTCCACAGCACCCGGCCCAGCCGCTCCGCCGCCTCGGGCGTGCCATCGGCAACGATGACCATGCCCGCGTGCTGCGAATAGCCCATGCCGACGCCGCCGCCATGGTGCAGCGAAACCCAGGTCGCGCCACTCGCGGTGTTGAGCAGAGCATTGAGCAGCGGCCAGTCGGACACTGCATCGGACCCATCGCGCATGGCCTCGGTCTCGCGGTTCGGGCTGGCGACGGAGCCACTGTCGAGATGGTCGCGCCCGATCACAACCGGGGCTTTCAGTTCACCGCGCGCCACCATTTCATTGAAGGCAAGGCCCAGCCGGTGCCGGTCTCCCAGCCCCACCCAGCAGATACGCGCGGGCAGGCCCTGAAACCGGATGCGCTCGCGCGCCATGTCGAGCCAGCGGTGCAAGTGCCCATCGTCAGGCAGCAGTTCCTTTACCTTGGCGTCGGTCTTGTAGATATCCTCGGGATCGCCCGACAGTGCCGCCCAGCGGAACGGGCCGATACCGCGGCAGAACAGCGGGCGGATATAGGCGGGCACGAAACCGGGGAAGGCAAAGGCGTTCTCCACGCCCTCATCCTTGGCCACCTGACGGATATTGTTGCCGTAATCGACCGTCGGCACGCCATCGGCCTGGAATGCCAGCATCGTTTCGACATGACGTGCCATCGAGGCCTTGGCGGCAGCCGCGACTGCCGCCGGGTCCTGCTCGCGCGTGGCGATCCAGCGTTCGACGGTCCAGCCTGCTGGCAAGTAACCATTGACCGGGTCGTGCGCGCTGGTCTGGTCGGTCAGCAGATCCGGCCGCACGCCGCGCGCGTAAATCTCCGGCAGCAATTCCGACGCATTGCCCAGCAAGCCGACCGAGACCGGCTCCTTTGCGTTCGTGACGATCTCCAGCGCTTCGTCCAGACTGTCCGCCGCCCGGTCGAGATAGCCGGTGCGCAGGCGCATTGCGATGCGGCTCTGCTGGCATTCGATGGCAAGGCACGAAGCCCCCGCCATCACTGCCGCCAGCGGCTGCGCGCCGCCCATGCCGCCGAGGCCTGCGGTCAGCAGCCACTTGCCCGACAAGTCTCCACCATAGTGCTGGCGGCCCATCTCGGCGAACGTCTCGTACGTGCCCTGAACGATGCCTTGCGTGCCGATGTAGATCCACGAACCCGCCGTCATCTGGCCGTACATGGCCAGCCCCTTGCGATCGAGTTCGTCGAAGTGCTCCCAGTCCGCCCACTTGGGCACGAGGTTGGAATTGGCGATCAGCACGCGCGGGGCATCGCGGTGGGTCCGGAACACCCCCACCGGCTTGCCCGACTGAATCAGCAGCGTGTGATCGTCCTCCAGCCGCGCCAGCGTCTCTACGATCCGGTCATAGCTTGCCCAGTCGCGTGCGGCGCGGCCGATGCCACCATAGACCACCAGTTCCTGCGGGTTCTCGGCCACATCGGGATGCAGGTTGTTCATCAACATCCGCATCGCCGCTTCGGTCTGCCAGCTCTTGGCATGGAGCGTGGTGCCGGTGGCGGGGCGGATAGTGCGAGCCGGATCGAGACGGTTCATGCAGGAAACTCCCGGGCAAACTCAAGGCAGGCGGAAAGGACGTGCGAAAGCACCGTGCGCAGCGGCGCGGCGTATTCAGGATCGAAAGCGGGCGGCCAGTTGTCAGAGGTCACGCTGCCGGTGGGCTCGGGCAGGTAGGCGCGGATCGCCAGTTCCATCTGCACGGCATGCACACCGTCTTGCGGGCAGCCATAGTGGCGCGTGGTCCAGCCCCCCTTGAAACGCCCGTCCAGCACGGCGCTGCGGCCGGAAGCCACGGCAGCCGCCATAACGGCCTCGCGCAGTGCCGGGGCACAGGCAGCACCATCGTTGGTGCCGATGTTGAGTTCCGGCAAGGCGCCATCGAAGAGACGCGGGATGCGGCTGCGGATGGAGTGGCAATCGTAAACGATCACGCGGGAATGAAGCTTGCGCAGCCGCGCGATCTCCTGCCCCAGCGCGGCGTGATAGGGATCGAACCATGTTTCCCGCCGCCGAGCGATTTCCGCCGAATCGGGACCATCGCCGATGTAGAGCGGCTCGCCATCGAACGTGGTTTCAGGACACAGGCCGGTCGTTGCCTGCCCTGGATAGAGCGAAGCGCCCGAGGGATCGCGGTTCACATCGATGACGCTGCGTGAAATGCCGGTGGCAACCACGGTCGCATCGGCCAGCCCGGCGTAGAGATCGGCGATATGCCAATCGGCATCGCGCCGGGCCAGCCAGGGCGATTGAAAGCGGTCCAGCATGTCCGCCGGAATCGCCGTTCCGCCATGCGGCATGGCAAGGATCAGCGGACTGCCGGACCGCTTCACCGTGAGCCAGCCGGGCATCACACGAACACTCCCGGCAGTTCTCCGGCTAGATTCACCAGCGTGCCCTGCGTCACCATGGCTGTGGCAGCGGCTATGTCCGGCGCCATGTGACGGTCATCGGTGAGCGTGGGCACTTTCTCGCGCAGCGCCGCGCGGACGGCTTCCACGGTGGCACTGGACGTCAGCGGAGCATGAAAATCGCAGCCCTGCGCCGCAGCAAGCAGTTCGATGCCCAGCACGGCATCGGCATTGCCCGCTATCGCCTGCAGCCGCCGCGCGCCGTGGGCCGCCATCGAAACATGGTCTTCCTGATTGGCCGATGTCGGAATGGAATCGACCGAGGCGGGAAAGGCGCGCTGCTTGTTCTCGCTGACAAGCGCGGCCGCCGTCACCTGCGGGATCATGAAGCCCGAATTGAGCCCCGGCTTCGGCGTCAGGAACGCGGGCAGACCAGACAGCGCCGGATCGACCAGCATGGCAATGCGGCGCTCGGCCAGGCTGCCCATCTCGCACAGGGCCATGGCGATCATGTCGGCGGCGAAGGCGACGGGTTCTGCATGAAAATTGCCGCCGGACAGCGCCTCGTCCGTGTCCGGGAAGATCAGCGGATTATCGCTGACGCCATTGGCTTCGGTCACCAGCGTCGCCGCCGCCTGGCGCAACAAATCGAGCGCGGCGCCCATCACTTGCGGCTGACAGCGCAGGCAATAGGGGTCCTGCACGCGGATATCGTTTTCGCGGTGACTGGCGCGGATGGCGGAGTTCGTCATCATCCGGCGCAGCGCATCCGCCGTATCGATCTGGCCGCGATGGCCGCGCAGAGCGTGAATGCGTGCATCGAACGGCGCATCGGTACCCTTGGCCGCTTCGGTGGAAAGAATGCCCGTTACCAGCGCCGAGCGGTAGATGCGCTCCGCCTCGAACAGTCCCGCCAGAGCGTAGGCCGTGCTGAACTGGGTGCCGTTAAGCAGCGCCAGCCCTTCCTTTGGCCCCAGTTCCAGCGGTGCCAGCCCGGCCCCCGCCAGCGCCTGCGCAGCGGGCACATGCCGGCCGTCCACGATGATATCCCCCACACCGAGCATCGCGGCAGTCATATGCGCCAGCGGTGCGAGATCGCCGCTCGCCCCCACCGAACCTTGCGCGGGAACGGCGGGCGTCAGACCGTTCGTCAGCATCGCTTCGAGCAGCGCCGTGGTAGCGGGGCGGACGCCCGATGCGCCTTGCGCCAGGCTCGCCAGCTTCAGCGCCATCATCAGCCGCGCGACCGGCACCGGCATCGGCTCCCCTACCCCGGCCGCATGGCTCAACACGATATTGCGCTGGAGCGCGGCCAGATCCCCGGCCTCGATCCGCACGCTCGCCAGCTTTCCGAAGCCAGTGTTGATGCCATAGACCGGCGCCCCCTTGGCCACGATCCGCTCGACGGCGGCCGCGCTGGCGGCAATAGCCCCGGCGCACGCGGGATCGAGCGTGGGCGCGGCGCCCTCATAGATGGCGCGCCAGTCTGCGTAGGGGATGGCGCCGGGAGTAAGGATCATCGTCCGTTCCTGATACGGGTGTGAAGGGGATTGAAGCCGATGCGGTAAACCAGCTCGGCAGGGTCATCGATCGACCAGATGGCAAGATCGCAAGCCTTGCCCGCTTTCAGCGTGCCGATCCGGCTGGAAAGGCCAAGCGCGCGGGCCGCGTTCACCGTCATGCCGCGCAGCGCCTCTTCCACGGTCATGCGAAACAGCGTGGCGGCCATGTTGAGCACTAGCAGCGGGGAAGTAAGCGGCGAAGTGCCGGGATTGCAGTCCGTGCCGAGCGCGATCACCACGCCTGCTTTGCGCATGGCGGCGACCGGCGGCAGCTTCGTCTCGCGCATGAAATAGTATGCCCCCGGCAGCAGCACCGCCACGGTGCCCGCGGCGGCCATCGCGGTCACATCGGCCTCGCTCGCATATTCCAGATGATCGGCGGACAGGGCTCCATTCCGCGCCGCAAGGCTCGAACCGCCCAGCGCGGACAGTTGTTCGGCATGCAGTTTGACCGGAAGGCCGTGCGCCCTGGCGGCGGTGAAGACGCGCGCGGTCTGCTCCGGCGTGAAGCCGATCCCTTCGCAGAAGGCATCCACCGCATCGGCCAGCCCTTCGCGCGCGATGGCGGGGATCATTTCGCCGCAGACGAGATCGATATAGCCGTCCGCATTCCCTGCGAATTCGGGCGGCACAGCATGTGCGCCCAGAAAAGTCCGCACGACGCGCACGTCACGCTCCTTCTCCAAACGCGCCGCCGCGCGCAGCATTTTCATCTCGCTGGCAAGAGAGAGGCCGTAGCCGGACTTCACTTCCACAGTAGTAACGCCCTCGGCCAGCATGGCATCGAGGCGGGGCAAGGCCAGTTGCACCAGCTCGGCTTCACTGGCCTCGCGCGTTGCCCGCATGGTTGAAACGATACCGCCCCCTGCCCGGGCAATTTCCTCATAGCTCGCACCGCTCAGCCGCAGGGCGAATTCGGCCGCGCGGTTGCCGCCGTGGATCAGGTGCGTGTGGCAATCGATCAGGCCCGGCGTGATCCAGCGCCCCTCGCAATCGGTCACATCGGCGCTCCCCGACGGGGGAGCATCCGCCGCGGCTCCGGCATATGTGATGAGGCCGTCCGTGCACGCAACAAGGCCATCCTCGATCACGCCGAGGCCGGTATCCGCCATTGTCGCCAAACGCGCATTGCGCCAAATTCGGTCTGCCATCGCGTCGCCCTCTATTTGTATATACAAATACATGAGTCACGGGTACTGTCCACCCCTGAAAGGGAACTGCGGATGACGGCTATATGGTTCGCACAGGCGCTGCTGCCAGATGGATGGGCATCGGGTGTCCGCGTCCGGATCAACGGCGGCCGGATCGGTACGGTGGAAACAGATACAGTCCCTGAAGCAGGTGACGAGCGCTTTGCCACTGGCCTTCCCGGCCTGCCCAACCTCCACAGCCACGCGTTTCAGCGCCTGATGGCAGGACTGGCGGAAACCCGGCTGGGCCCGGAAAGCGACGACTTCTGGAGCTGGCGCGATCTGATGTACCGGATCGCCGGACAGATCTCGCCCGAAGACGTGGCCGCTATTGCGGCCATGGCCTATGCCGAAATGCTGGAAGCAGGTTTCACCCGCGTTGGCGAGTTTCACTACCTGCACCATCAGCCGGACGGGCGGCCTTATGACAATCCCGCCGAAATGGCCGCAGCGATCGCCGCAGCCGCGCAGGAAACGGGCATCGCGCTGACCTTGCTGCCGGTGTTCTATGCCCATGCGGGCTTTGGAGGCATGGCTCCAGATAAAAGGCAGCAGCGTTTCATCTGCAATCTGGACCGTTACGCCACGCTGCGCGAAGCGAGCCGTGAGGTGATCGCTCCCCTCCCCGGCGCCGTGCTGGGCATGGCACCGCATTCGCTGCGCGCCGTAACGCCGGACGAACTTCCCGCGCTGCTGACACTGGCTCCGGAGGGCCCCATCCACATCCACATCGCCGAACAGGCGAAGGAAGTGGAAGAGTGCCTGTCGTGGTCAGGCCAGAGACCGGTGGAGTGGCTGCTCGATCATCACGATGCCAGTCCGCGCTGGTGCCTGATCCACGCGACGCATGTAGATCAGGCCGAACTGGCGAACATCGCCGCCAGCGGTGCTGTCGTGGGCCTTTGCCCGGTCACCGAAGCCAATCTGGGCGACGGGATATTCCCTGCAGCCGGGTTCATGGCGGCAGGAGGCACTTTCGGCATCGGCAGCGATTCCAATGTCCGGATCGATGCCGCCGAGGAATTGCGGTGGCTCGAATATGGACAACGCCTCTCGCGGCAGCAGCGCACGGTTCTGGCTAAACCAGACCGGTCCAACGGGCGCATGCTGTTCGATGCCGCGTTGGCAGGCGGTGGCAAGGCACTTGGGGCAACGCCCGCGCTAGAGGCCGGTGCCCCTGCCGATATCGTTGCCCTTGCCCCCGATCCGGTGGGGCCGGGAGACTATGCGCTGGACCGCTGGATATTCGGCAACGGGCGCATCGACAGCGTCTGGCGCAATGGATGCCGGATGGTTTCGCAAGGCCGCCATTGCCAGCGTGATGCCATCGAGCGCCGCTTTGCCGCCGTGGCTGGCAAGCTGGCCGTCTAGCCATCAGGAAACAGCCTACCAGGAGGGCCGGAAGCCTCCTTCCAGACTGTGGTCGTCCCCCGGATACCAGAACCGTCCGAACGTGACCGGAATATCGCCATTCCAGGTGCGCCGCTCGACGACAAGGCACGCTTCGCCTTCGGCAATCGCCAGCTGCTCCGCCACCATGGGCGTGGCGCCCCGCGCGGCGATGCGGTGCTTCGCTTCGGTCCAGGGCACATTGGCCAGCAGCCATTGGCCCGGGCTTACATCCTCCAGCAATTGGCAAGTGATGCGGGGCGCAGCCTCGACATTGACGAAACGCTCTTCAAGCTGGAACGGCTTGCCGTCCGCGAGGTGCAGGCACAGGATCTGGATAACGGGGACATTCTCCCCAAGCCCATGCCCGGTGCGGCTGGGCGCCCCTTCCGCCATCATGCCGCAGCGGATCAGCCGGTAGCCATAATGGCCGCCTTCCCGGCGCACGGCATCGGCCGGGTCCCAGATTTCGAGCACAGGGCGTTCGCGCGCGCGGCCCGTGACGATCGTGCCGGTTTTCGGGCGGCGTTCGACGAGCCCTTCTGTGGCAAGGCTCTGGATTGCCTTGTTCACCGTCATGCGCGCGGCCGCATAGTGATGGGTCAGGACCAGTTCGGAGGGAAGCCGGGTTCCGGCAGGCCAGTCTCCATTGAAGATCGCCAGCGCCATCGACCGGCGGATCTGCAGCCACAGCGGGCCTTCGCCATCCAGCGGCGGAATCGCATCGGCCTCAACCGGCCCGGCCGCCACCCCCCTGTCACCCTTCGCAGCGATCGTTACCTCCATGACCTGCCATACGGCCTGCCCCGCATTAGCCGGCCGGGCAAAGGCACACCACCCGCCTGCCCTTGCCCGGCGCAGATGCTTATACCTGCGATTCAGGCACCGCGATGCGATCGAAGGCATGGCCAGGCCAAGCCAAAAACAGCCAGCGCAAGACCGGTCAGGCCGAACCCGGCCAGAATCGGAGAGCGCAGCCCCCATCCCGCATCGACCGTGACGGCACCAGCAATGGCTCCCACGGCATTGGCAATGTTGAAGGCAGCCATATTGAGCGCCCCCATCATCGTTGGTGATTCCGGCGCCATGCGCATCATCTGGACCGTGATCGAAGGCACGGCGGCATTCAGCAGAAACGCGCAGACAAAGAACATCGCCATCAGCGCGATAGCCACGGGAGCAAGAAAGTACATCGCCACCATGGCGGCCATCGCGGTCATCAGGGCCAGAATCATTGCCCGGAAACGGTACCGGTCCGCCATGGCGCCGCCCCACAGCGCGCCCAGCGCTATGCCGAAACCAATCAGCATCTGCGCAACCGGCGTCATCGATGCGGGCATTCCGGCGACACCGGTTACGAGCGGCCCGATGAAAGTGTAGATCGCAAAGAGGCTGGCCACGGCAAAAGAGCAGAACAGCACCATGATCCACACATTGAGGCGGCGGAGCGATGCCAGTTCCTGACGGATCGGCCCTCCGGCAAGATCGCGGCGTTGCGGCACGGCGAAGGCAAGGACAAGCGCAGCAGCCAGCGCCAGCAGCCCGATCGCGGCATAGGCCGCGCGCCAGTCAAACTGCTGCCCGATGAAAGTGCCGAGCGGCGCCCCGGCAATAGTCGCCACGGATATGCCGGAGAACACCAGCGACACGGCGCGCCCTGCCCGGTCCGGCCCGACGATGCGCGTGGCGACCGTCGATGCAGCGCCGAAATAGACGCCTTGCGGCAGGCCGCTGAGGAAACGCCCGGCGATCAGCGAGACGAGATCCCCCGCGAAGGCGGTGCATATGTTGGCAAGAAAGGCCAGCACGATCAGGGCAATCAACAGCCGCTTCTTGTTGAGCCGGGCCGTCGCGATTGTCAGCACCGGCGCGCCGATCATCACGCCGACCGCATAGGCGGTGATCCCGTTGGCCGCAGCCGGGATACTCAGCCCGAGATCCCCGGCAAAGAGCGGCATCAGCCCCATGCTGGCGAATTCGGAGGTGGAGATGGCAAAGGCGCCAAGGCCCAGTGCCAGAAGAGCAAGCGCGCTTCCCCGCGCTCCGGGAGTGTGTTGTTCGGTCATTGTCTGAAAGCCACTTTACGGTTGGTCCCGGCGGACGGCGCTTATGGCCGTGCCCGCTTATGGGACCGCCGGGTTGAAGCGGCGCTTCTACAGCCCTGCCCGGCTGCGGATAACCACTCTTCTGTTTCGCGCGGCGATGAGCTCAGCTCATGCTCAGAGAGGAAACCCGTGCGACTTTATTTTCCTGCGTTCTGCCACGGATGTATCCGTAGATGAGCACAACTCAACGCTGCATCGCATCCACCCTATCTAGTCCGCACCGTGCCTGAGGCTTAGTTTGGGAGCATGGAAACACGGACTCGCTTGAGTTCGCTGCGGACACCGGAAGCGCCGGATCTGCATGTCCACGAAGACAGAAAGGCTGAAAAATGATCCTGAGCGAAACCTACACCCTCTCCAACGGCGTTGCCATTCCCAAGCTCGGCCTCGGCACCTGGATGATCGAAGACGGCGATGTCGCCCAGGTCGTGCGCGGCGCGATCGAAATGGGCTATCGCCACATCGACACGGCGCAGGCCTATGCCAACGAGAACGGCGTCGGCCAAGGCGTCCGCACCAGCGGCGTGGCCCGTGACGAGCTGTTCGTGACGACCAAGCTTGATGCCGGAATCAAGAGCTTTGCCGAAGCCAAAGCCGCGATCGATGGCTCGCTGCAGACGCTGGGCCTTGACCACATTGACCTGATGCTGATCCATAGCCCGCAGCCTTGGGCCGATTTCCGCAAGGGCGAGCACTTCTTCGAAGGCAACCTGGAAGCCTGGCGCGCAATGGAAGAAGCCTATGGCGCAGGCAAGCTGCGCTCGATCGGCGTGTCGAACTTCGAAAAGCCGGACCTCGACAACCTGATCGACAACGGCTCGGTCGCCCCGATGGTCAACCAGATCCTCGCCCACGTCAGCAACACGCCCTTTGATCTGATCGACTATACCAAGAGCAAGGGCATCCTCGTCGAGGCCTATTCGCCCGTCGCGCACGGCAAGATCCTCGACAGCGCGGACATCGCCCCGCTCGCGGCCAAGTATGGCGTGTCGATCGCCCAGCTTTGCATCCGCTATTGCCTGCAGCTTGGCATGCTGCCGCTGCCCAAGTCCGGCAACCTCGATCACATCCGCGCCAATGCGGCGGTGGACTTCGCAATTTCCGATGAAGACATGGCAGTGCTGAAGAACGTCGAGCGCATCAAGGACTATGGCGATGCCAGCGTCTTCCCCGTCTACGCCGGGTAAGTCCAAGCAGGGTAAACCTCTGCCGACTGCGGATTGACCAAGCCGATAGCCCGCGCCGGAAACGGTGCGGGCTATTGTTTATCTGCTTGTCCGGCCTGGCTGGGCAGCGCTCCGCGCAATGATGATTCCCGGACGACAAGCTGGTGGTCGAGAATGACCTGCGAAACCTCGGCCGGGGTTGCATTCAGATGCTCCAGCATCAGGCGCATCGCGGTTTCTCCAATCTCGCCTGTCGGCTGCCGGATCGTCGACAGCGGCGGCGTTACATATTCGGCGAAGCGGATATCGTCGAAACCGATGACCGCAAAATCGCCGGGGACCGACAACCCAGCCTTGCCGATCGCCCGCAGTCCGCCAATCGCCATTTCATCGTTGGCGAAGAAAATCCCGTCCGGCCGGGGATCGAGTTTCAATACGGCCTCCATCATGCGGTATCCGGATTCCACCGAAAAATCGCCTTCCAGAATATAGCCGTCCGGGCATGGCAAGCCGGCTTCGGCCAGCGCGCGGCGGTAGCCAGCGGTCCGGTCCTCGCTAAGCGTGTTGCCGGACGGCCCCGAAACCGTCGCGATCCGGCGGCAGCCCTGCCCGATCAAGTGATGCACCGCTTCGCAAGCAGCCCTTTCGTTGTCGATCGCGACATGCGGGCAAGTCAGTTCCGCAAACCGCTCACAGGCAAGAACCAGCGGCATCGGCTGCCCGCCCCCGCCCTCCAGACGCTGCGATATCTCCGCCGGTAAAAGCGAGCCCAGCAGGATCAATCCATCGGCGATCCTGCTGGAGACCATCGCTGCATAGTAGTCCAGCCTCTCCTGCCGTTCCTGCGTCTCTCCCAGCAGGACCTTGAAGCCATTGTCATGGGCGACATTCTCCACGCCCTGAATGATCCCGGCGAAAAACGGGTTTTGTATCCACGGCACGATCACGATCACCGTACGGCTGCGCATCTGGCGCAAGCCGCGCGCAAGGGCATTGGGGCTGTATCCAAGCTCCGCCACGGCGCGGTTCACCCGTTCCCGCGTCTTGGCCTGGACCTTATCGGGGTGGCTGAAAGTGCGCGAAACCGTCGCGACCGAAACGCCCGCCCGTCTGGCAATGTCTATAATCGTCGCCACACAGAGTTCCTTGACCCCAAATCAGCCAAAAAGCCAGAACGAACGGTGCCACCCGGCAAGCAGCCTTGCCTGAAGGCACGTTATGTAATGGTTTACATTACATAGCTTCAAAGCTATTTTGCGCGGAAAGAAGGCACGAGGGCCGGACCAAAGCAATAGCTTCAGCACCTCGAAGCACTGGGATTGAGGCGAGGTTCCAACGTGAATACGAAACTGAAGCTGTTCATCATGATGGCTCTCCAGCTCGCCATCTGGGGTGCCTGGGCGCCGAAGATCTTCCCTTACATGACCAGCCTTGGCTTTTCCGCCGGGCAGCAGGCGCTGGTGGGCAGCAGCTGGGGCATCGCTGCGCTCGTTGGACTGTTCTTTTCCAACCAGTTCGCGGACCGCAACTTTGCCGCCGAGCGGTTTCTGGCATTCAATCATGCCCTGTCCGGCCTGTGCCTGCTGGGCGTGGCATGGTCCACCAGCTTTACCGCGTTCTTCGGCTTCTATCTGGCCTATAGCCTGATTTATGTTCCCACCATCTCGGTCTCCAACGCGCTGGCCTTTGCCAACCTTGCGGAACCGGATCGCGATTTCGGGAAAGTCCGCTCGGGCGGCACGATCGGCTGGATTCTGGTGAGCTGGCCGTTCTACTTCCTGCTGGGCGCCCATGCGACACCCGATCAGGTGCGCTGGATCTTTCTGGTGGCGGCAATCGCCTCGTTCGCTCTCGCGGCCTTCTCGCTCACCCTACCGCACACGCCACCGCGCAAATCGGAGACGGTGGACAGCCTTGCCTGGCGCAGCGCGCTGAAGCTGCTGCGCCAGCCGTTCGTGGCCGTGCTCTTTGCCGTCACTTTCATCGATTCGATCATCCACAACGGCTATTTCGTAATGGCCGATGCCTTCCTGACCGACCGCGTGGGCATTGCCGGAAACCTCTCGATGATCGTGCTCAGCCTCGGCCAGATCGCCGAAGTGCTGGCCATGTTCGTTCTGGGCCCGGTGGTCGCGCGTCTCGGCTGGCGCACGACGCTGATCATCGGCGTTCTGGGCCACGCGGCGCGCTTCACCGTGTTCGCCTTTGCCGCGGACAGCATTCCCGTGATCATGGCCGCGCAGTTCTTCCACGGCGTCTGCTATGCGTTCTATTTCGCGGTGGTCTACATCTTCTTCGACGATGCCTTCCCCGAAGACTTGCGCACCAGTGCGCAAGGGCTGGTGAACCTGCTGGTACTGGGCATTGGCATGGTCGTCGCCAGCTTCCTGTTCCCTTATCTGATGACGCAGATCACCCACACCGTGGCCGGGCCCATCGGCCCTGAAACCGTAGTGAATTACAAGCTGCTGTTCATGGTGCCGAGCGCGCTTTCGCTGCTCTGCGCGCTGATCCTTGCCTTCGGCTTCCATCCGCCCTCGCGCGGTCCGAAGCACACGCCCGTCACGCACTGAGCCAACGGTTATGATCATGACTTCCACTGCAAGCGCCGCAAACCCCGTCCGCATGGCGATGATAGGTGGAGGCCCCGGCGCCTTCATCGGCCCGGTCCACGCCATGGCCGCGAGGCTGGACGGCAAGATCGCCCTTGTCGCGGGGGCCTTCAGCAGCGACCGGGAGCGCGCGCTGGCAGGCGGGCGCGGCTATGGCCTGCCGGATGACCGCATCTATACCGACTGGCGCGAACTGATCGCGGCAGAAGCCGCGCGGCCCGATGGCGCCGAGTTCGTCGCCATCGTCACGCCCAACCACTTGCACCAGCCCATCGCCATCGCCGCGATGGAAGCCGGGCTCCATGTGATCTGTGACAAACCCGCTGCCACCAATCTGGCCGGGACGCTGGCTCTGCACGATGCGGTATCGCGCACCGGCAGGCTCTATGCGCTGACTTACACCTACACCGGCTATCCCATGGTCCGCCGCGCCCGCGAACTCGTGCGGGAAGGCGCGATCGGTACAGTGCGCAAGGTCTCTGCCCAATATGTCCAGGGCTGGCTTGCGGACAGGGCCGAGGAGGAAGGCAACAAGCAGGCCCACTGGCGCACCGATCCCGCGCAGGCGGGCATCGGCGGCTGCATCGGCGATATCGGCGTCCATGCCTTCAACCTCGCCGAATTCGTCAGCGGGCTTGAGGTCGCCGAGATCATGCCCGATCTTTCCAGCGTGGTCGGCGGGCGGCTGCTTGACGATGATTGCAATGTGCTGCTGCGCTTTGCGGGCGGGCAGCCGGGCGTGCTGGTCGCCTCGCAGATCTGCACTGGCGAGCGCAACGACCTGACGCTGAAAGTCCACGGCACCACCGGGACGCTCACATGGAACCACGAGAATTGCGGTGCGCTGCGGATCGACCGGGCGGACGGGCGGACGGAAACCTTGCGCGCAGGCCAAGGGCTCGCGCCTGGCACCCGCATCCCGGTGGGCCATCCCGAGGGCTTTATCGAGGCTTTCGCCAACATCTATTCCGATTTCGCGGACAAGCTGCGCGGCGCCGCACAAACGCAATGCCCGATCCCCGGCATCGCGGAAGGCGTCCGCTCGATGCGGTTCGTGGAACGGGCCGTGGCGGGCAGCCGCACCCGGCAAGGCTGGGTAGCCCTGACGGAATGACATGAAGAGGGAGAGGCCTACCATGAATCCTATCGCCAGAACCGTTCCCAGCCGCCGCCAGTTCCTGTCCGGCGCGGGGCTCGCTTGCATGACGGCCGCCATGCCCGCCTTTGCGAAAGACACCTGCCCCTTCTTCGGCCGAGGCGGCCATGAACTCGGCCTCCAGCTGTTCCGGCTCTCCGAGCAGGTGAAAGCGGACCTGCAGGGCAGCTTCGCGCACCTTGCACGGCTGGGCTACCGCGCGATCGAAACGATCGCGCTGAACGGCCATAGCGCCGCGGACCTGAAAGCCGCGGCAGATGCGAACGGGCTGAAGATCCGCTCCTCGCACGTTCCCGGGCAATTCCGCTTCACCCCCGAGGACCACACCCTGCAGGACAATGTCCCGCAGATCATCGACGATCTGCACACCATGGGTGCGGACAAGGTGGTGATGGCGATCCCCATGGTGTTCGACGACATTCCCCCGTTGGGCAGCGACTTCTTCGCTAAACTGGTGGCTCGTTTCAATGCCTTTTCCGAAACGGACTGGCAGCGTGTGGCGCAGTTCCTGAACGAGCGCGGCGAAATGTTCCGTGCGGCGGGAATCCGGATGTTCTACCACAATCACAACTTCGAATTCGCACCAGTGGAAAAGACTACCGGCTGGGACATCCTGCTGCGTGAGACCGATCCCGAACTGGTGAGCTTTGAAATGGATGCCGGATGGATGGCAGCGGCAGGCCTCGATCCGATCGCGCAGCTGGCAAAAGCGGGCAAGCGCGTGCAGATGCTGCACATCAAGGACATCGATCCCGGCATGAAACCCAACTTCGCCGCCCAGCAGGTTCCCGCCCCGCTGGGCGCGGGCGTGGTCGACTGGCCCCGGCTGCTGAAGCTCGCCGATGCGCTGGGCGTATCGGGCTACTTCGCGGATCTGGAACCGCCCTTCCCGAACGGCCCTTTCGCCGCCTTCGCCGAAACCGCCGCCTATCTTTCCGCAGTACGCTGAAAATACGAAAGGCCTGAGCCATGAAGACGATCAAAGGGCCTGCGGTATTCCTGGCCCAGTTCCTTTCGGATGCGCCCGGGCGCGACACTCTGGACGGGCTTGCCGCGTGGGCGGCGGACCTCGGCTACAAGGGCATTCAGGTGCCCTGCGATCCGCGCCTGATTGAACTGGAAACGGCCGCCGAAAGCGACGCGTATTGTCAGGACATCAAAGGCCGTCTGGCCGAAAAGGGGCTGGAGATCACCGAGCTTTCCACCCACCTGCAGGGCCAGCTGGTCGCCGTCCATCCCGCTTATGCCACGCTGTTTGATGGCTTTGCCGCTCCGCAAGTGCGCGGCGATCCGGCCGCCCGGCGCGAATGGGCCGAACGGCAGGTCACGCTCGCTGCACGCGCCAGCCGCCGTCTGGGGCTGACGTCCCACGCCACCTTTTCCGGCGCGCTGGCGTGGCCCTATGTCTATCCCTGGCCGCAGCGCCCGGCGGGGCTGGTCGAGGAAGCCTTCGCCGAACTCGGCCGCCGCTGGTGCCCGCTGCTCGATGCTTTCGCAGAAAACGGCGTCCACTGCGCCTTCGAACTGCACCCGGGCGAAGACCTGCACGACGGCGTGACTTTCGAACGCTTCCTGAATGTGGTGAATGGGCATCCCGCCGCCGCCATCCTCTATGACCCCAGCCATTTCCTGCTGCAGCAGATGGACTACGCGGGCTTCATCGATGTCTATCACGAACGCATCAAGGCGTTCCATGTGAAGGATGCGGAGTTCCATCCCTCCAGCCGCAGCGGCGTCTATGGCGGCTACCAGAACTGGGTCGAACGCCCCGGCCGGTTCCGTTCCCTGGGCGACGGGCAGATCGACTTCACCAGCATCTTCAGCAAGCTGACGCAATACGGCTATGACGGCTGGGCGGTGATGGAATGGGAATGCGCACTTAAGCACCCGGATGACGGCGCACGCGAAGGCGCGGCCTTCATTCGCGATCACATCATCCGCGTGACGCCCCACGCCTTCGACGATTTCGCCAGCGCGGGTTCAGGCGAAACGCCTGCCCTGTGGTCTCCCGGCTGAGCAAAGAGCAGTAGTCACGGGCGCATTCTGCACACGCCCGTGCATGAGTATCATTCACCGGCGTGTGCAGCCTTTGCGCGGATAAAACCGGCTGGGCAGCATCCCATATGGTCCTGAGTGCGGCAGTGCCAAAACGGCTCCGCTCACCCCCGCAATCTCAGGAGAACACTCAAATGTGGACACCGCAGCAGCTCGAACAGTTCGCCGCAGCCGACGACTGCCGGATCGCCCCTTTCCGCGAGGACGGCGCCACGCCCGGAACGCCCACGTTCATCTGGTCCGTGGTCACGCCGGACGGCCTCTTCGTCCGCGCCTACAGCGGGCGCGGTTCAAGCTGGTTTCAGGCAGCCCTCAAGCAGAAAGCAGGACAAATCCACCTGGCCGGGCAAGTACACGACGTCTCTTTCGAGCCGGTTTCTGATGACGCCAACGACGCCATCGATGCCGCCTACCGTGCCAAGTACGGTGCCAGCCGCTATCTGGGATCGATGATCTCGCCCCGCGCCCGCGCGGCCACGGTCAGGGTTCTGCCCCGAAACGCATAGGCTGGCAGGGGGCGGGCCTCGCGCTTACCCCGCCTCGCCCAGGAACTCCTCCGGCGTCATCACCGCCACCGCATCGGAACCCGCCATGAGGGGCGCCAGCCAGCCGTCAATCTGCGGCAGTTCGAACTGCGCGAAGTAACGGCAGGCCTTGATCTTGCCGCTCAGGTGGTGGCGCGCCGCCTCACCTTGCGCGGTGGCGGTCACCGTGCTGGCCAGCGCTGCCATGTCCAGCCAGATCCAGCCGATTACTGCATGGCCCATCGCCGTCAGGAAGGCCGTGGCATGTCCGGCAGCGGCGGCATCGTCCGGCAGGCCAAGCAGGACATCGACAGCCGCATCGATCGCCTGCCAGGCCGAGCGCACGGCCTGCGCGCTGCTGTCCAGCACCGCATGGCCTGACGCCGAGGCCAGTGTTGCTTCGACCCGTTCGCGCAGGCGTCGATACGTGGCGGCGCCATCCCTGCGAATCTTACGGTTGACCAAATCGAGGCCCTGAATGCCGGTGGTGCCTTCATGGATCGGGTTCAGGCGGTTGTCGCGGTAGAGCAGTTCCACATCGAAATCGCGCGTATAGCCAGAGCCTCCCAGAACCTGGATCGCATAGTGCAGCGAGGTCTGGCCGAATTCGGAAGGCCATGATTTCACGATCGGCGTCAGCAGCCCGAGCAGGCTGCCTGCGGCCTCTTTCGCATCCGCATCGGCCGCCACCGTCTCTTCATCCTGCAACCGGGCCGCGTAGAGCCCCAGCGCAAAGGCCCCTTCGCAGATGGCTTTTTGTGCCATGAGCATGCGGCGCACGTCCGCGTGGGCGATGATCGGCACTTGCCTGCCACCGCGCTCGCCCACGGGCCTGCCCTGCTGGCGTTCGCGTGCATAGGCGAGCGCGATCAGATAGCCGCGATAGGCCGTCATCGCGCTGGACACGCCCACCGAAATGCGCGCCTCGTTCATCATCTGGAACATCAGCGGCAGCCCCTGCCCCGGCTCCCCGACGCGCCAGCCGATCGCGCCCGCCTCGCCTTCCGGCGTGGCGAAGCCCTCGCCCAGATTGAAGGCGGCATTGGGCAGACAGCGCTGGCCGAGCTTGTGGTTAAGGCCCGCCACGGCGACGTCGTTGCGTTCCCCGCCCGGCAGGATCTTGGGCACCACGAACAGCGATATGCCGCGCGATCCCTCAGGCAGCGATCCATCCTCGTTCGCGATCTTCGCGAGGACCAGATGGACGATGTTCTCCGTCACATCGTGGTCGGCGCCCGAAATCCACATCTTGGAGCCGCGCAGGCGGTAGCGGTGGCCTAAATCGTCCGTCCCCGCCGGAACTGCACGCGTGGTAATGTCTCCCAGCGAAGAGCCCGCGTGGGGCTCGGACAGGCACATCGTGCCGAACGTCTCGCCCGCCACCTCGGGCGCGCCGAAGGTCTCGAACAGCGGCCCCGGCGCGGCATTGGCAATCACGCGGGCATTGGCGACCGTCAGCATTACGAACCCCGCCGCCGCGCAGTTGGCCGAATGCAGGATGCCCATGGCGGCGGTATAGGCCAGAAAAGGCAGTTGCATCCCGCCCTTGTCCTCATCGAACACCGCGCAAAAGAGGCCGCTCTCCGCCAGCGCGCGCGCCGCCTCGCGGATTTTGGGATGGACGTGGACCTGCCCGTTCTCGTCCTGCCAGGGTTCGTCCGTATCGCCGGCCCGCAGCGCGGGGGCGAGCAGATCGCTGCCAATCCGTTCGGCGGTGTCGAGCATCGCCTCGGTCGTCTCCAGCGAATGGGCGGAGAAACGCTCCCCTTCGAACAGGTCTTCAATGCGCAGCCAGTCGCGCAGCATGAAGGTCAGGTCCGTGCGGTTGATGATATCGGTCATAATGGCAATGTCCTGCGCTTGGGTGGCGGAATTCGGCGCCAGCGATTTGTCTTTCCGGAAAGCATCCCTAATTGTCCTACGAACTGCCCCCTTCCGGGCGATAGGAGGATATCTTGGCCGAAACCGTTGCATTCCCGCTGGAAAGCCTTGAGCTGCGCTCGCGCGCGGGTGAGGACGCCACGCTTCTGCTGACGCTGGAACCGGTGGAGATCACCGCTCCGGCCGATGATGAAGTGGTCGTGCGGGTAGAAGGCGCGCCGGTAAATCCCTCCGACATCGGCCTGATGCTGGGCGCGGTGGAGCCGGAGGCGTTCGTGCCAAGCGGCACCGGCGAATTCCCTGCCCTTTCCGCGCCCATTCCCGCCGCCTTGTTCCAGCGGCTGCGCGCGCGGACCGGACAATCCCTGCCTGTAGGCTTCGAGGGGATGGGAACCGTGGTGGCCGCCGGGGCCGCTGCGCAGCCCCTGCTGGGGCGCACCGTGGCGATGGTCGGCAGCGGCACATACGCGCGATTTCACAAGCTTCCGGCCGCATCCTGCCTTGTGCTGCCCGACGGCACGCCTCCCCGCGATGGTGCCGCGTCCTTCGTCAATCCGCTGACCGCGCTCGCCATGACCGACACGATGCGCCACGAAGGGCACAGCGCGCTGGTCCACACCGCCGCCGCATCGAACCTTGGCCAGATGCTGGTGCGGATATGCAAGGCGGACGGCATTCCTCTCGTCAACGTGGTGCGCAGTGAGGAACAGGCGCGGCTGCTGCGCGGGATCGGCGCGGAATTCGTCTGCAACAGCGCCGCGCCGGACTTCGACGAAACGCTGGCCCGCGCCATTGGCGAAACCGGAGCAACGCTGGGGTTCGACGCGGTGGGCGGTGGCGATCTCGCCAGCCGCATCCTTTCGGCGATGGAAAAGGCGCTGAGTGCCCGGCAGGTACCCTACAGCCGTTACGGATCGGAAACCCACAAGCAGGTCTATATCTACGGCGGGCTCGATCCCAGCCCCACCGTGCTGCACAAGGACTATGGCATGGCCTGGAGCGTGGGCGGCTGGCTGCTGTTTTCGTATCTCGGCAAGATCGAGCCGGAAACCGTCGAAGCCATGAAACACCGCATCGTGCGCGAATTGACGACGACATTCGCCAGCGGCTTCAACCGGGAAATCGCTCTGGAAGACCTGTTGACCCCGGCCGGCCTGACGGCCGCCTGCGCCCGCGCAACCGGCGCGAAAGTGCTGCTGAGGCCAAACGGCGCGGCAGCCTAGGGTATGATAGCTTTTGGATAAGACCTTCGTCATTGCGAGCGAAGCGAAGCCATCCAGAGCGGAGCCACGGCGCTCTGGATGGCCGCGGCCCTGCGGGCCTCGCAATGACGATCCAAAGTAAGACGATCACGCCCCGGAAGATCAGTCCTCCTGCGATCACACAGTTCCACCGGTTTCTCTCCTCCCCCAGCACTTGCGGGGACGCTGGCGCTTGCCTGCCGCCGGACTCGTGTCCGGCAGGCACGGAAAATGCGGCTACCTCTATTGATTGTCAATTATTGCAATACAAAATTGTTAGACAATCATTGCGCCGCACCTCCGGCGCAGGCATAAGCGCGTCATTCGGAGTCCCGGCGCAGCGCTGCCGCAGGACGGAAACGATGGGAGAAGAGATGGCGCGCAAGGTTGGTGTTGTCGGTTCCGGCATGATGGGCTCGGAAATCGCGCTGGTTTATGCGCTGGCCGGGTTTTCCGTGAAAATCTGCGACCAGTCGGCGGAACAGGTACAGTCGGCGATCGAACGGCTGAAAGGCGTGCTCGAACAGGGCATCGCGAAGAACCGCTATACCCGCGAACAGGCGGACGCGGCGCTGGCCAATCTGGAAGCCTGCGACAGCCTGGAATCCTATGCCGACCGCGATCTGGTGGTCGAGGCGGTGTTCGAGGATATCGACGTGAAAGGCGCGATCTTCGAACGTCTGGCCAAAGTGCTCCCCGAAACGGCGATCATGATGACCAACACCTCCAGCATCTCGATCACCGCACTGGGCGGACGTCTGCCGGAAGAGCGGCGCGGGCGGTTCGTGGGCACGCACTTCTTCTCGCCGGTATCGCGCATGGCGCTGGTGGAAGTAATTCCCGGCATCGACACCGATCCGCAGGTGGCGGACGAAGTCATGCAATTGATGCGGGACATCGCGAAGGAGCCGATCCACGTGAAGGATGTGGTGGGCTTTGCCGTCAACCGCATGCTGCACATCTTCTTCATCGAGGCGATCCGCCTGGTCGAGGAAGGCGCCGTCTCGGCCGAGGACATCGACAAGGCCTGCAAGCTGGGCCTTGGCCACCCGGTCGGCCCGTTCGAGCTGATGGACCTTACCGATACCAAACTCAGCATGGACGTGCAGCAGATCATGCAGGACCACTATGGCGACCGCTTCATGCCGCGCCAGTTGCTCAAGGCCATTGTCGCGGCAGGCTATCGCGGCCGCAAGACCGGGCGCGGCTGGCACCGCTACGACGCGAAGGGCAAGCGGATCCCTGCCTGATCCCACCCCTGCAATCCCACCATGCCCGAACCGGTTTTCCCGGCTCAACCGCGCGTTTCAAAGGATCTGACAATGGCTGACGCAGTTATCGTTTCCACGGCCCGCACGCCGATCGGCAAGGCCTATCGCGGCGCCTTCAACATTACCCCTGCCCCCACGCTCGCGGGCCATGCGATCAAGCACGCCGTCGCCCGCGCCGGGATCGATCCGGCCGAAGTGGAAGACGTGCTGCTGGGATGCGCCCGGCAGGAAGGCACCGCCAGCGACAATCTCGCCCGGCAAGCGCTGCTGCGCGGCGGCCTTCCCGCGTCGGCGGCGGGCGCCACCGTCAGCCGCCAGTGCGCCTCCGGCTTGCAGGCCATTGCGATGGCCGCGCAGGCAATCCGCTGCAGGGATGTTTCCGTGACAGTCGCGGGCGGTGTGGAATCGATCAGCCTCGTGCAGAACGAGCACACCAATGTGTTCCACCAGCAAGACCCCTGGCTGGTGGAGAATGCGCCCGATATCTACATGCCGATGCTGGATACGGCCGAAGTGGTTGCCCAGCGCTACGGCATCTCCCGCGAGGCGCAGGATGCCTACAGCCTCGCCAGCCAGCAGCGCACTGCCGCCGCGCAGGAGAGTGGCCGTTTCGATGCGGAGATCGTGCCGATCACCACCGAAAAGGCGGAAATCAACAAGGAAACCGGCGAAGTCACCACCCGCACCGTCACGCTCGACAAGGACGAAGGCAACCGTCCGGGCACCACGGCCGAATCACTGGCCTCGCTCAAACCCGTGCGCGGCGAAGGGCACAGCGTGACGGCCGGAAACGCCAGCCAGCTTTCGGACGGCGCCAGCGCCAGCGTGGTGATGAACGCGGATCTGGCGGCCAAACGCGGGCTGCCGGTGCTCGGCCTGTTCCGGGGTTTCGTCTGCGCGGGCTGCGAGCCGGACGAGATGGGCATCGGCCCGATCTATGCCATTCCCCGCCTGCTGGCGCAGCACGGCCTTGCCGTCGACGACATCGGGCTATGGGAACTCAACGAGGCCTTTGCTTCGCAAGTGCTCTATTGCCGCGACACGCTCGGCATCGATCCCGAGAAGTTCAATGTCGATGGCGGCGGCATCAGCGTCGGCCATCCCTATGGCATGTCGGGCGCAAGGCTCGTAGGACATGCCCTGCTGGAAGGAAAACGCAGAGGCGTGAAGAACGTGGTGGTGACGATGTGCATGGGCGGAGGAATGGGTGCAGCCGGCCTCTTCGAAGTTGCCTGAAGGCGAGACCAAAGGCGGCCGCGCGCGCAGCATCAGCGCGTCGGAACAGCTTGTCCGCAACGTGATCCGTGGCCTTTATGAGGGGCGCTACGTTCCCGGGCAGCGGCTGGTCGAAGTCGATCTTTCGCAGGAATACAACGTCAGCCGGTTCGTGGTGCGCGAGGCGCTCGCGCGGCTGACGGCGGAGGGCGCCGCCTCGATGAGTTTCAACCGGGGCGCGGTGATCCCCCGGCTGACGCGCAAGCAGACCACGGACATCTTCCTGGTGATGGAGCGGGTGTTTTCGCTCTCCGCATCGCTGGCCGCCGAACACATAGATCAGCCCGGCAACCGCGAACTGATCGTGGAAAGCATCGCCCATGCCGCGCAGTTCAAGGGCGAAGGCGAGCACGACTTCTTCGAATTCGGCCGCGCCGTGAGCCACCTGTTCCGCTCGATCACCAAGGCGGCGGACAACCTGCAATTGCAGCGTGTGGTAGGCGCGCTGCAGATCCACCTTGTCCGCGTGCAATTCCGCGCCTTCCCGGCAGTCAGCGAAATCCATCGGATCGATCAGCTTGAAAGCATCGCCGCGGCCATTCTGGAAGGCGATGCCGGACGCGCCGCCGAGCGGACAAGCAGCTATCTGCTCTCGCTTTCCCGCGACATCGCCGCCCTGCCGGACCGTGTCTTTGCCGCGTAATTCCCCCGCTTCAGCGCCTCTGCAGAGCGGCAGAAGCGCTGCGGCAAAATACCCCGCAGGCAAGCCGAATTCACCCCTTTGCCTCCGGCATTTAACTTGACATCAAATAGAACGATATCTATCTATTTTTCAGCAGAACGAACCTGAAAGCGACGCTGCAAGCGCAACAGCACGCCCGCGAAAAACAAAAGCGCCAGGAGAAGGATTATGATGTATCACGCATCGATCGCCGCCAAAGATCCGGAACATGTCGCCAAAGTCGTGGCCGAACTCTGGGGCGGAGAAGCTATTCCCTTTCTGCCCACCAACAACGGCTCGTGGATGGCCATCGCCTCGGACGATCGCAACACCGCGCTGGAAGTCTACCCGTACCAGATGGTCCTGAGCTATGAGGACCCCAAGGTCGTCATTCCCGATCCCGATCCCAGCACCACCGACTATGTCGCCACGCACCTTGCCATCGGCACGAAGCTGACGGCGGACGAGATCTTCGCCATCGGCAAGCGCGAAGGCTGGTTCACACAGCGCCTGCGCCGCAAGATGGGCTTCGATGTCGTCGAGCTCTGGGTGGAAAACCGCGTGATGCTCGAAATTCTCACGGACGAGATGCAGGCCGACTACCTGGAAACGACCACAACCCCGCGCTGGATGGCCGCGCTGGAGATGTGGAAGGAAGCCAAGGCCGCCGGAAAGATGTGAGGCGAGCTGCCCTCGGCGCAGCACCGTCTTGCGGTAAGGCGGCGGCCCTGCCGGACGATCAAGACCATAAAATCTCGGGAGTAATCCAACATGCCCAGACTTCCTGAAGTCGGATCGCGCGCGATCACCAATCCTTTTGTAAAGGCGATCTATCACAACAAGTTCGGCGATCAGGAATTCGATACGGCGCCCGGCAATCCCTTCGGCGTAAAAGGCAATTGGGAAACCACCGTGGCCAATTCGCAGGAAGCGCTGGCGATCATTTCGCGCAGCATTTCGTGGATGTACGACACTGAGAAGTTCACCCTGCCCCAGCCCTTGCGCGAACTGGCGCTGCTGCGGCTGGGCTGGCTGGTGCAATCGCAGTTCGTCTTTTCGCAGCGCTGCAAGATCGCGCGTTCGTGCGGCGTGACGCAGGACCAGATCGATGCCATTCCGGCCTGGCCCGTCTCCGATCTGTTTTCGCCTGCCGAACGCGCCGTGCTCGCATACACCGATGCGCTGACCGTGCTGGACGCGCGCGTGCCCGATCAGCTTTTCAATGCCCTGAAACAGCATCTCACTGCCGAGCAGATCGTCGATCTGACCCACGCGGTGAACCAGTACATCGGCTATGCCAAGATGTCGCGCGCCTTCATGGTGGAGTTCGACACCCGGCCCGATCCGATCATCGAAGTCGCGGCGCCGGAAGGTTTCGAGGAACACATGCCGGTGCTGGACATTTCCAAAGCCGAAAAGACCGAACGCGAATCCGCCTGATCCGCGCGCCTTCCAAACGTACACACAGTCAGGGCGCTGTTCCGCGTGAACGGCGCCCTGACAGCCAAAACCCTAGGGAGAAAAACACATGCGAATGGATGGACAGCGCGTGGTCGTGTTCGGCGGCACGGGCAGCTTCGGCTATGCCACTGCGAAAGCCGCTGCCGGAATTGGCGCGGACGTAGTGATTGTCTCGCCCTCTGCGGACAAAGTGAAAGCGGCCGCGGAATCGCTGGGGCCCAAGGCCTCGGGCCTGGTGGCCGATGTCAACGACGATGCCTCGATTGAACGCATGTTCGCCGATCTCGGTGCATTCGATCACCTCGCCATGACTGTCGGCGGCCCGGTGAAAGCACGCGGCCTCGCCCCGGTGGACGATGCGAAGACCGTTTTCGAAACGCGTTTCTGGGGGCAATACCGCGTCGCGCGCGCAGCGGGCGAAAAGATCTCCAAGAGCGGATCGATCACGCTGGTCTCGGGCGCGACCAGCCAGCGCCCGATGTTCGGCGCACTGATGGGATCGATGGTCAATGCCGCCATCGAAAGCATGATGCGCGTGCTGGCGACGCAATTCGCCCCGGTGCGCGTGAATGCGGTGGCCCCGGGCGTAGTGGACAGCAACCAGATGGCCAACATCCCCGACGAGGCCCGCCAGGCGCTCTACGATACCGTGGCGGCCACCACCCCGGCCGGGCGTGTCGGAACCTGCGAGGATATTTCCGAAGCCTATCTCTTCCTGATGCGCAACAGCTATATCTCCGGAAGCGCGATCTATGTCGATGGCGGCGCTTTGCTGACAGCGACGCCGTAAGGACAGCACGCCCTTTCACGTCGATGCTTCAGGGGGCTTCCGCGTTTCACGCCGTAGCCCCTTTTCGCGCGGTCTGATGAATGGCATCGGCAATCCGCCCTTCGAATTGCGCAGGGATATCATGCCCCATCCCTTCGATCAGGAGCAATTCGGCATCGGGTATCATCGCGGCCGTTTCCACCCCGCCAGCAGACGGGATCAACGGATCCTCGGCTCCATGGATCACTAGTGCCGGTACGGCGATGGTTCTCAGTCTCGCCCTCCGGTCTCCGCTAACGGCCATCGCGGCAACCTGCCGTGCGGCGCCCCCGGGAGCATGCCCGCGCTTCAATTCTTCCAGCAGCAAGGTGCGGTGCGCGGCCGCGTCGAACGGCGCGCCGCTTCCGGCAATGCACCGGGCGAAAGCAACGCCATGTTCCAGAAATCCGTCCAGATCGGCCGCTGGAACAGGTACGGGCCGCATCATCAGCGCCATGATACCGGGCGCCGCCTGAGGTAACGCCGGATTGCCGGTGCTGGACATGATCGATGTCAGCGAAAGCACCCGGGCGGGATAGTCGCTGGCCGTGATCTGGGCGATCATTCCGCCCATGGAACGTCCCGCCACATGCGCACGCGCAATACCCAGCCGGTCAAGCAGAGTGATGGCATCGGCGGCCATATCGGCCAGGGTATAGGGAACCGTCGGCTGCTCCCCAGCCATGAGCACACGCGCCAATTCCCCGAAATCGGGCGGCGGGAAGGAGCTGAAATGCGCGGAACGCCCGCTGTCACGGTTGTCAAAGCGGATCACGCGGTATCCGCGAGCCGCCAACCTCTCACAGAACGGCACGCTCCAGCGCAGCATCGTGGTGCCAAGCCCCGCGATCAGCAGGATGGTCTCGTTCGCTTCCTCGCCGAAACTCTCAAAGGCAATACCGGCGGAATGGGCACTGGGTAACATCATCCCATAATTTTACCCGGGTGTTTTATTCAGTCAATATAACCCGGGTAAAATAGGAACTAATCCCTCGTCAAAACGAGAGCAACGCGAGTTCCTTGTCGACATGCTCCAGAGCTTGCGCGCGATGCTCCGGCCCCACGTTCACGCCGTCGGCAACGATGATGTCCAGGTTGGTCACGCCGATGAAAGCGAAGATGGCTTTCAGGAAAGTCTCGCAATGCTCGATGGCGCCGCCGGGCGTACCTTCCAGATAGATGCCGCCGCGCGAAATGCCCAGAATGACGCGCTTGCTGCCCATCATCCCTTGCAGTTCACCCTGAGCGGAATATTTGAACGTCTTGCCCACGATCATGATCCGGTCCAGCCAGGCCTTCAACTGGCTCGACACCGTGAGGTTGTAGAACGCCACGCCGATCACGACGGCATCGGCCTCCAGAAACTCTTCCAGCACTGCCTCGCCAATGGCGAGATCGGCCTGCAGTTCCGGCTCATGCTCGCTGGTCATACCCTGCGAGGCCGCCAGATATGCACCCGACAGGTGGGGAACCGTATCGACAGCAAGATCACGATAGAGCACGTCAGCATCAGGCTGTGCAGCCTTCAGCTTTACCATGACGCCAGCCGAAATCTTCCGGCTGACCGAATTTTCACCCAGAACACTGCTATCGATGTGCAGGACTTTCACGCCTCTCTCCCCTATGATGCATGTTGCTCAACGCCGTCCAGGCGGCATGCTTTTACATAGTTCTACAACGAAGTAATTTTCGATACAAATGTCTATTTCAGATATTCCGTCAGAAATTCGGATGTCTCGCTGTCAGCCGGTTCTGCGGCGGCCGCGTTATAGGCCGGTGTATTGTACCGCGCGAAGGCATGCCCCGCGCCCGCATGGGTCGTGATCCTGACGCCCTTGGGCTCCAGAGCCTCTACGATCTGCGCCTGAGCTTCCGGCGGGCACAGCGTGTCCTCGGCCGCGATGTGGAGCAGCAGCGGCGCCCGGATTCCATCCGCCTTGGCAAGCGCCGACTGGATGGCGACGCCGTAATAGGCCACGGTCGCATCGAAAGCCGGGTCCATCGCCGCCAGATAGGCCAGCTTGCCTCCCAGGCAGTATCCCACGGCACCGACCCGCTCGCACGCCATGGCATCACGCAGCCAGGCCGCGGAACTCGCCGCATCGCGCATGGCTGCGTCTTCGTCCAGATTCTTCATCAGGCCCATCGCCCGGGCACGGTCTTCCTCAGACCCGGGATTAAGTTGCAGCCCCGGCTCCTGGCGCCAGAACAGGTCCGGCGCGATCACGTTGTACCCGGCCGCCGCGAAACGGTCCGCCGCCTCACGCACGAACGTGTTGATGCCGAAAATCTCCTGGAGGATGACGATACCCGAAGCTCCGGACGCATCGGCCTTGGCCAGATAGGCAGAGAATTCTCGCCCGTCGAAGGACGTCAGCGTTACCATAGACCCTGCCATCAGGCGTATTCCGTTTCCTGCTGAGAGATCAGACCAGCCTTGGCCAGAACGGCGTCGAGCCGCCTTTCCACGTCCGGCGTGGCGGGCATCATCGGCAAGCGGTGGTGATTTTCGGCAAGAATGCCCAGCTTCTTGGCCATGTACTTGATTGCAATCGGATTGGTGTCGAAGAACACCGCCCGGTTGAGATCGAACAGCGCGTAGTGCAGCCGCCGCGCTTCCGCCAGATCGCCGCGATTGACGGCCTCGAACAGTTGCGCGATCGGGCCCGGCGCGATGTTGCTCACGGCATTGACCATACCGCACGCACCCATTGCCATCATCGGAAAGCTCAATTCCTCAAGCCCCACAAAGACGCGGAAGTCCGGACCGAAGCTGTCGATAGCCTCGGTCATCAAACCCATGTCCACCGCTGCGTGCTTCATGCCCACGAAGTTGGGCGTGGCCGCCGCGATCGTTTCCAGCGTATCGATGGGAACCGTCACGGCGGCGCGGCCCGGAATGTGGTACATCATCACCGGCAGATCGGTGCGCGCACCGATATCGCTGAAATAGGCAACCAGCCCGCGCTGCGGCGGGCGCACGTAGTACGGCGTCACCACCAGCAACGCATCCGCCCCCGCCTTCGTGGCATGATCGGTCAAGGCAGCAGTTTCGGCGTGACTCTGCGAACCGGTCGCCGCAACGACCGGAATGCGCTTGTCCACCACTTCCAGCGCCTTTTCGAGCAAGCGCTGACGCTCCTCGACCGTCAGCAGGCTGGGTTCCGCCGTAGTGCCGTTGACGACGATGCCATGGCTGCCCTCGCGGATCTGGAATTCCACAAGGCCCGCATAAGCATCGTAATCGACCGCGCCATCGGCGGTGAACGGAGTGATGACCGGCGGATAGGAGCCGCGCAGGAAATCGGGCTTGAGTTCGATCATGGCCTCACCCCACCACCGCGCGGTTGGTATCGAAACCAGCATGGGTGCCGAGCAGGATCGGCGGCTCTTTCATGCTCTCCTGCCACAGCAGCGATTCCATCGCGATGTTGAGCGGCTGGTCCTGCACCGTCAGTTCATAGACATAGTCGTCATAGGAGGCGTGATTGTGCACGGCCCAGCCGGGCGCGGAAAGCATCAGGTCTCCCGCGCTCCATTCATAGACATTGCCCGCCACCGAACTGCGGCCCGATCCCTTGAAGTAGTAATTGATCGCAGCGGACGTGTGCCGGTGCGGCCGGTCCACGATCCTGGGCGGGCGGATGGTGATGGTCGAAAAGAAGCTGGGCGTCGTGCCGTTGGTGCGCCCCGTCATCGGATTGTAGAGCAGGTACAGGCGGCGCCCGACATAGTTCTGCCCCAGATCGGCCAGCTTGCCGAGTTCGGCCTCTACCTTTTCCCAGGGCCAGAACAGCGGATTGGCTTCCACTGCAGGTGGATTGATCAGCCGTTCGTAAGGCATGAGCATCGCGCCGTCGTCACCGATCTGGAACGTGCCGTAGGGGCTTGTCTTGCGGCCATCCTCTTCCTCCGCAGCCGCCTCTTCGACGGCGGAAAGCATCGGCGGATTGTGCTCGGCGAAGTAGACGTTCATGAACTTGAGGACCGGCGAATTGTTGTAGGTCAGCATGACCTGGAGATCGTCGCCATCGTTCTCGCGCGTGTAGATGGCATAGGACGGCGTGTTCCACACGTCATACTGCCTGAACGCCATCGCCCGGCCAGCCACCACGGCCCGGCCCTGCCCGCGAATGCAGAAGTTCACTTCGGTGGCATTGTGGCGAAACGGTTCGGTCCGCTCGCCGGGCTTGAGAACCGATAGCGTGACGCAGATCCCCGGCGCCAGCCCCGGCGCGCCGGGCAGCGCATCGGGGTGCACGATCAGCGAGGAGCGGCGCCCCGCCTCGGCATTGGGAAGGCTAGCCAGACGTTCGATTTCCGCATCGATCTGCGCCTTGGAGATCAGCACCGGCGCCCATTTCTTCGCATCCGGCTCGGTCATCGCATGAAGCGGCGCGAAGCCCGCGCTGGCCTGATCGAAATCGACTTTCATCTTATGCATCCCCTACTGATTGGAGTGGCCCGAGGTGGGGCTTTGAACGGACGGGCGTGGCGACATCGGTTCCAAGACCGGCCGCGCGGGCGCGCCGGTAGATTTCGACGCCGAGCGAGAGATCGGAGATCCCCATGCCCATGGATTTGAAAATGGTGAGATCGCATGACTGCGGCCTGCTTGCGGCCCCCGCTACGACATCGGCCAGCGGCCGCACCGTGGACCAGTCACCCGCATCCCCCAGATAGCGAATGAGTTCGGACGAAAGCCTGCGCACAGCGCCGGGATCGTCCGCCGCGATCACGGAGGCGCGCGGGAAAACGTCCTGCGCCAGTTCCTGCCGCTCGCCGGTAATGGCGCCTACGGCATTGATATGCGTGCCCGGCGCGACCATGTCCGCCGTCAGGAACGGTTCGCGCGCCCGGGTGACAGTGGTGACGATCGCCGCACCGTCTACCGCCTCGGCCACCGTGCCCGGCGTGTTGACGCGAAAGTCATAGCCCAGCCCCCTTGCCTGCTCGGCAAAGGCATCGCGCTTTTCGGTGTTACGTCCCCAGATCCGTACGTCCTTGAGCGGGCGCACGGCAGCCACGGCGGCCAGTTGGGCGAGCGCCTGCTTGCCCGTGCCGATCAGCGCGAAGGTATCCGCCGCGTCCACGGACAGGTACCGCGTGGCAACCGCCGAGACGGAGGCCGTGCGCATCTGGCCCATTGCAAAGGCCTCGATAATCGCCAGCAGCGCGCCGGTATCGGAATTCCAGAGGATCAGCAGCGGGGTCGCGCCGCCTTCGGTATGGGCCCAGGTCTTGGTGCCAACGACGCCATCGGCCTCAAACACTGCGCCGATGGCATGCAGCGTGCTGCCGCCCGCCCACGAAGCGTGGGTTTTGCCCATGTTGATCGCCGCGCCTGCCGCCTGCGATCGCAGGTCGGCTTCCAGCGCGCCGATGGCGGCGTGAAGGTCCATCAGCGAAACGATTTCCGCTTCCTTGATCCAGAGGGGGGCGTGATCACTCATCCGGTAAATCCATCTTCAAAAATTGAGGGGACGGGCGCGGCAAGCTGCAGCGTGTTCACCACGCTGGCATGCACGAAGTAGCGCCCGGTCAGCATGAGCACGGCGATGGCCTGCTGCTGGCCCAGCACCTCCACCAGCCGGGCGAACAACGGGGCCGTTTCGTGCCCCTGGGTTTCGAGAACCGACAAGGCCGTGCGCTGCACGAGCCGTTCGTCACCGGACAAAAGCGGCTGATCCTCAGGACGCAGCGCTCCCACTGCCGCTACCCAGTCACGGCCATAGCCAAGGCGCACGCTGAGCCGCTCGTGCTGGTTGCGCTCGTAGCTGTTGCGGCACCAGTTCGCGACGGTGAGAGACACCACCTCGACCAGTTTCTTGGGCAAGGCATCCTGCAAGGCTTCGGTGAAGACCATGAACGCATCGAGCGCTTCGGGCTGGTGCGCAGTGCACTGAAAGAATTCCCCGAAATAGCCGAGGCGCTCCACCTTGGGCGAAAGCCGCCCAGCCAGAGGCTCCTGCAGGCTTTCAAACGCGATCCTGTCGACGCTCACGGTTCGAATCTCTCCCCAGATTTCTGATCCTTTCTATTAATTAGATATCGAACTGATATTGGTCAATGACCATTGTGCGAAATCTTATCCCGCACGCCCGTCCAAACCGGGATCACCCCGCGCGGCAGGCACGCCAAACAGCGCGGCTGGACGCGCGGAGTGGAAAGTGAAAAGACGAACAAGGGCCATCCCGCCCTCGGCTCACACTGAGCTTTCCGAAGGATGCTGGCACAGCGCTGCCCTCCCCTTCGACAAGATCAGATCAGCGGGGGCTCGTTTCAGATTTTATGCTTGTTGCACCAACGCCAAGCGTCATCGTGCGAAACACACGCTGCGCAATCAAATCGAGCAATTGTATGGAAGCGCAGTTTTCCGCAAACTCAAGCCCTGCGGAAACAGCTTTTATGCGCCGTCCACATCCTGTTCGAGAGCGGCATTCACCTTCGTCAGCAGCGAATGCAGGGCCTGCGTTTCCCAATCGTCCAGGCCGGACGTCGCAATGCCGTTCACATCGCCAGCGTAATGCACCAGCTCACCGCGCAGATCCCGGCCCTTTTCGGTGAGGAAAATATTGGTCAGCCGCCGGTCCCGCTCATTGCGGACCCTTTGTATCAGGCCGCGCCGTTCGAGATTGTCCATTGCCGAAACCGTGGTTGGCTGAGTCAGGCTCAGTTCCTCGCTGCACTGTTTCTGGCTGAGACCGTCCTTTTCCCACAGCAGCCGCAAAAAGAACCACATGCTGATTGAAATATCATGTTCTTTCAATCGCTTTTCCAGCGCGCGCGTGAAGGAGCGGTGCGTCTTGCGGACAAGAAAGCCTATGCTTTTGCTTGTCGCAAATTCATCGTCGTCAGCGGTGTTTCTGGAAATAACATGCTCAGTCATAGTTAGATATCTAGCGATCATCCCGAAGGAGCGCAACTCTAACGCCGAACATGCGCACAGGAACCGGGACCACCGCAATGCGGTGCCCCGGCCCCCGGCTTGGGTTCATTCAGCAGACGGTGCAGGCCGCCTGCCTATACGATAACGCGCGTGCGGCCTGTCAGACCGGCAGCGCGCCGTGATCTTCGAGCCAGTCAGAAATGACGCTGGCCAGTTCGGCCCGGCTGCCATCGCTTTCGAAGTAGTGGGCACCGTCCAGGAAGACGAGACGCTTGTCCTTCGATCCCAGCGCATCGTGGATCGCGTGCGCGTGGCTTGGGTAGACGCCCTGATCGTAGTTGGCGAAGATCACCATCGCGGGCTGGGTAATGCGCGGCAGCTGCTCCTCGATGCAGACCTGCGTCTTGGACAGGCTCCACATCGCCAGCCATTCGCGTGCTGACGTAATCGGCGCCAGGCCATAGCCCGAATAGTTGGATTCGCGCGGATCGCCCATGTAGCAGCCCACCCGGCGCTTCGACGGATCGATGCTGAGATCGAGGAAGCGCGGATCGGCAAACTGGCGCGGGACCGCAAAGAACCGGTCGAACACGCCGTCCTTGGACGGGGCGCCGAACGTGCCCTTGCCATCCAGCGTGCCATCGCCCTTGGGCCGCTCGTCGCGCAGCCGCGCCAACTCCGCCTCGGCCCAGGCCGTAATGCGCTCATTACGGGCGACCTGCCCGGCGCGGTAACGCGTCAGGAATTCATCCGAATAGGGCGGGCCGTTCTTGGGGTTGTACATGTCGAGATCGGGATCGCAGGACAGCGGATCGTTCTCGTCCGTCACCGACGGGTCCAGCCATTCGGTGAAGATCCGCGCGCGCCCAGGATGCGCCGCCAGCGAGATGTACATGTCCGCCGGGATCAGGCTCTCCAGTTCCTCAACCGGAACTGCACCCGGATCGATGTGCGGATCAAGCGCCTGCGCCTGATAGGCGCCCATCAGCGACGCGCCGCCCGAATTGCCCAGGATAACCACCTTTTCCACGCCCGCCACTTCGCGCAGCCAGCGCACGCCGACGCCAAGATCGACGAGGGCATTTTCGAGGTTGAAGCCCGTGGCGACCGGCGCGCCCGCATAGCGTGTATTCCAGCCCAAAAAGCCGTATCCGCGCCGGGCCACGTACTCACCCAGATAGTGGTTCGCCCAACTGGCGGTATAGTGAGAGGCAATAATCGCCGTCGTCGGCGTTTCGCCTTCGGGCGAGAAATAGTTGCCGTTACAGGGATACTGCCCGTGCGTCATACGCGTCTTCGTAGGCGATTCCAGAAAAACGGCCCTGACATTGACGTTCTTGTGCATATTCTGCCTTTTCATTTGGCGAATCCATCAGCGGCACAGCGATGCGCCACGCAGATTCACCGCCTTCTCCCCAAGACATGAGCCGGCTCAGTTCGTCCTACAATCAGACGCAGAAACCTCGCTCACTTGGCCCGCACAACAACTGCCATACCGAAGTATTTGACGCAAGGGAAAATACCGAAATTGTCCTACGATTCTAGTGCTGCTCGCTGATCAGAAATCAAGCAACACACCCCCGGCTATTCAGCCGTAAAACACGCCCAAGGCTATAATCAGGCGGGCTTTTCCGCGGCGCGAAAAGCTTCCAGCGCCGATATCGACCGGCCGATATGCGCCCGCGCCGCGCGTTCGGCACGGCTGGAATTTCCGGCGGCCACGGCCTCCACGATATCGGTGTAATCGCGATGCCGGCGCCGGTCGGCGGTGCGGAGCAAGGAGCGGAACTGGACGCGAATCAGGTGAATGTGCACTTGCATCATCACCCGGCGCAGCGCCGCATTGTCCGCCATCGCGGTAAGCGCGGAATAGAATGCGTCGCGGGCCTTGGCATGATCCGCACTGGGCGATGCCGGATCGAAACGCATGATATCGGCGGCCGCATGCTGCAGGCGCTCCAGCCCCTCGTCATCGCTGCTATGTTCCGCCGCCAGCCGGGCCGACATGCCGACCAGCCCCTGCACCACTTGCAGGCTGTCGATCGCATCCTTCAGGGTCAGGATACGGATCAGCGCGCCGCGTTGCGGCAGCAGATCCACCACGCCCATCGCCGCCAGCCGGTTGAGCGCTTCGCGCACGGGCCCCCGGCTGATGCCGTACTGTTCGGTAAGCTGCGCCTCCACCAGGCGCTGCCCCGGCTCCAGGCGGCCTTCGTATAGCCCCCGCACGACATCCTGGATCACCCGGTCCCGTGGGCTCAACGGCTTGCTGGCCACGGGTTCCGGTGCCTGCTCTCCGAGTGGATCTTGCACTTGCACCTTACCGGCATCCCCCCCGGCATCGTTCTGCTGCGTCTTCATAGCGCCGCAAAATGGCCGCGTTCACCGGGCCGCGCAAGTGCACGCCCGGTCCGCCGCAATTCCATCAACATCCCTCTGCCTCCCGCCTTCCCCCGCATTCAGATCCCCGGCACCGTCACGGTCATCCCGCCATCGATGACGATCGTCTGCCCGGTGATGTACCGGGCCGCGGCGGACGCCAGGAACACCGCCGTTCCGGCAATGTCGTCCGGCTCGCCAATGCGGCCCAGCGGCACGCCCGCCAGCGCCTTGGCCCGGTTGCCGTCGTCTTCCCACAATGCACGGGAAAAGTCTGTACGGATCAAGCCTGGCGCGATGCAGTTCACACAGATGTTCCGCGCGCCGTATTCCACCGCCAGATTGCGCGCGAGCTGGAAATCCGCCGCCTTCGAAATGTTGTAGGCCCCGATCGTCGCCGATCCGCGCAAGCCGCCCATGGACGAGATCAGGACGATGCTGCCGCCCCCGCTGCACTCCATATCGGGCGCCACCAGCGCGGCCAGCCAGTGGCTGGACAGCAGGTTGGTGCGCAGGATCTTTTCGAACTGCTCGTCGCTGATTCCGGCCATCGGCCCGTAGTAGGGATTGGCCGCGGCATTGCAGACCAGCACATCGACCGGACCGAACTGCTTTCGCGTCTCGGCCACAAGGGCTTCGACCGCCTCACGCGAGCCGACATTGGCGGCAAACGGCACGGCCTTACCCGCCCCGCGCGCATTGATCGCAGCGGCCACCTCGCCGCAAGCCTCCTGCTTGCGCGAGGACACCATGACATTGGCGCCCGCCGCCGCATAAGCCTCGGCAATCGCACGCCCGATCCCCCGGGTCGCGCCCGTCACGATGGCGGTCTTGCCTTCAAGGCTGAACATAGGTTGCGTCATGGAATCACTCACATTGCCGATATGCCGCCGTCTATCTTCAGTTCGGACGCCGTCACGAAACGGCTTTCGTCCGATGCCAGATAGAGAACGGCCTGGGCCACTTCGTCCGCCTCGCCCAAGCGCCCCAGCGGAACCTGCTTTTCCAGTTTGGCGAACACGGTAGCCTCGTCCTTGTCTCCCACCAGATCCTGCAGGATTGGCGTGCGGATAAAGGTGGGATGCACCGAATTGCAGCGCACATCCCACCCCTTGCGCGCGCAGTGCAGCGCCACCGACTTGGACAGCAGCCACACCGCCGCTTTCGAGGCATTGTAATTCGCGAACGTCGGCGATGCGATCAGCCCGGCAATCGAGGAAAGATTGACGATCGAGCCCGGCTGATTTTCGCGCAGCAGCGGAATGGCATGCTTGCAGCCCAGGAACACGCTGTCGACATTGATCGACATGCCCCGGTGCCATTCGTCGAGATCGAAATCCTCCACCGATCCGGTGAGCACCACCCCGGCGTTGTTGACCAGCACCGAAAGCCCGCCCATCGCCTCCCGCGCGGCCTGCAAGGCGGCGATCCACTCCTCCTCACTGGTCACATCGAGCCGCGCGGGAAAGGCCGTGCCCTCCCCCAGATCGGCATTGATCGCCGCGGCCTGATCGCGCGCGGCAGGCTCGTTCACATCGGTGACCAGAACCTGCGCGCCTTCCTGCGCCAGCAGGCGGGCAGCGGCCGCGCCGATGCCCTGCCCGGCGCCGGTGATCAGCGCCTTCTTCCCGGCGACGCGGCCGCTCATGCTGGAAAATCCTCGGGCCGGGGCCAGAGCCCTTCATCGGCCATGAGATCGGCTTCCTGAAGCGGCAGCACATTGGCGAAACCGCCCGTGGTTTCCGGCAAGACATTGCGATAGCGGCGCAGTTCCAGCTTGGCGATCTGGTTGCGGTGCACTTCGTCCGGCCCGTCCGCCAGACGCAGCAGGCGCGCGTTGGCAAAGGCCATCGGCAGAAAATGATCGTTGCTGGTGCCGCCGCCGCCGAACATCTGGATCGCCCAGTCGACGATCTGCTGCGCCATCGAGGGTGCCACGACCTTGATCATGGCGATTTCCTGGCGAGCGGCCTTGTTGCCCACCGTATCCATCATGTGCGCGGCCTTAAGCGTCAGCAGGCGCGCCTGCTCGATCATCACGCGGGCCTGCGCGATGCGTTCCATCGAGGTGGTCTGTTCCGACAGCGGGCGTCCGAAGGGTTCGCGGAACTCGGCGCGGCGGCACATGCGCTCCAGCACGCGTTCGGACAGGCCGATCAGACGCATGCAGTGGTGGATGCGGCCCGGCCCGAGGCGCCCCTGCGCGATCTCGAAACCGCGCCCCTCACCCAGCAGGACGTTGGACTTGGGCACGCGCACATTTTCGAACACGACTTCCGATGCCCGGTCCGGCACGCCATAGAAGCCGAAGACCGGCAGCGAGCGGACCACGCGCACCCCCGGTGTCGCGCGCGGAACAAGGATCATCGACTGGCGCCGGTAGGGATCTTCGGCTTCCGGGTGGACCCGGCCCATGAAGATCATGATCTGGCAATTGGGATGCGTGGCGTTGGTGGTGTACCACTTGCGCCCGTTGATCACGTAGTCATCGCCATCGGGCACGATCTCGCTGGCCACCTGCTTTGCATCCGAAGAGGACCGCTCGGGCTCCGTCATCGCGAAGGCGGAGCGGATCTTGCCCGCCAGCAGCGGCTCCAGCCACTCGGCCCGCTGCGCATCCGTGCCATAGCGCAGGATAGTTTCCATGTTGCCGGTATCGGGCGCGGAGCAATTGAACACTTCGGGCGCAAGGAAGCTTCGGCCCATGATTTCGCACAGCGGGGCGTATTCCAGATTGGTCAGCCCGTCTTCGGTATGCGCGGCGGGCAGGAACAGGTTCCACAGCCCTTCATCGCGGGCGATCACCTTCAGCCGCTCAACCGTGGGATAGACCTTCCAGGGCCCCATCCGCTCCGCTTCGAGCTGGAACTGGCGCTCGGCAGGATAGATGTGCTCTTCCATGAACGCGTGCAATCGCTGCGCCAGCTTTTGACTTCTTTGAGACTGTTCCAGCATATGTCCTCCTAGAATTTTTGTCCTACGATTTAAGGAAGGATAGCGCAAGCCACACATCTGGATTGCAGTCGCGATATTGCGGAAATCATAGCATCAATTGAAGGTAATGCTGGCAGAACAGTCTCGCAGACAGCCTTTATCGCTGGCATCTCTCTGTCGAGAATCGTAGGACGTTATAAAACGAATCACAATGGAACGGATGTATGGCAGAGGCACCCCTCACCCCGGCGGAAGACGCCGCCCCCGCAGCCTTGGACGGCTGGCTTGAAAAAGCCGTCGCCGGATACCGTGGGCCCGGCACGCTCAGCAAATGCGGTTTCGGCCAGTCCAACCCCACGTTCCGTCTATCCTCGCCATCGGGGCAGTACATCCTGCGCCGCAAGCCGCTCGGCCCGCTGCTGCCCAAGGCTCATGCGATTGAGCGCGAATTCCGCGTGCTGCGCGCATTGCAGGACAGCCCCGTGCCCACCCCCAAAGTCTTCGCCCTGTGCGAAGATGCAACCGTCATGGGCGCACCGTTCTATGTGATGGAATTCGTCGAAGGGCGTATCTTCTATGACCAGACGATGCCCGGCCTTGCCGCCGCCGAACGCGCCGCGATCTTCGACGGCATGAACCAGGCCGTGGCAGACCTGCATCAGGTGCGGCCCGCCGACGCTGGCCTCGCCGATTTCGGGCGCAGCGAGGGCTTTGTGGAACGGCAGGTCGCCACCTGGACGCGCCAGTACCGCGCCGCCGAAGGCGAACCGATCGATGCGATGGAGAAACTGATCGCCTGGCTGCCCGCACACCTTCCGCCCGAACAGCCGGGCCGGATCTTCCACGGCGATCTGCGGATCGACAACATGGTATTCCACCCCACCGAACCGCGCGTGATCGCCCTGCTGGACTGGGAGCTTTCCACGCTGGGCGATCCGATGGCGGACTTTGCCTATCACATGATGGTCTGGCGCGTTCCGCCCGATCTGTTCCGCGGCCTTGCCGGGCTCGATTTCGCGGGCATGGGCATTCCTTCGGAAGAGGAATATATCCAGCGCTATCTGACGCGCAGCGGGCGCACGGACCTGCCGCACTGGAATTTCTATCTGGCCTTCAGCCTGTTTCGCGTCGCAGCGATCCTGCAGGGCGTGTGGAGCCGTGCCCAGACCGGGCAGGCCAGCGCCACCGATGCCGAGGAAGTAGGGCGCAAGGCCCGCCCGCTGGCGGAAATCGGCTGGGACATCGCCTGCGCCGCCCGCGCCTGAAAACACACTTACACACAACGGGAGACCCTTATGGAACAGCAGAGCCACGAAGCCGTGCTCTATGAGAAAATGGGCGCGCACGTGGCGCTCGTCACGATCAACCGGCCCGAAGCGCGCAATGCCGTGAACGGTGCGGTTGCCGAAGCGATCGAGGGTATCGTGAAGAGCGTGGAGGCGGACGGCGATATTCGCGCCGTCGTGCTGACCGGCAGCGGCGGCAAAGTGTTTTCGGCAGGCGCCGATCTCAAGGAAGTCTCCGCAGGCAATCTCAACAAGCTGATCCGGCCGGAAACGGGCTTTGCCGGTTTCGTGTTCCATGAGCGAACCAAGCCCTGGATTGCCGCCGTCGAAGGGCTGGCCCTGGCCGGAGGCTGCGAGCTGGCGCTCGCCTGCGACATGATCGTCGCCAGCGAGGGCGGCGCTTTCGGTCTGCCCGAAGTGCTGCGCGGGCTGATCGCGTCAGCGGGCGGCCTGTTCCGCCTGCCCCGCGCCCTGCCCCGCGCCATCGCCATCGAGATGATCCTGACGGCAGACCGCCTGCCTTCGGAGCGGGCTGCCGAACTCGGCATGGTCAATCATCTGGCCCCTGCTGGCGAAGTGGTTGCCGCCGCGCTGGCGATTGCGGAAAAGATCGCGAGCAATGCCCCGGTCGCTGTCGCAGAGAGCCTGAAACTGGCAAAGCTCTCCGCCGATCTGGAAGATGGCGAGCTTCAGCGCCTGAGCCAGGAAGCGCAAGACCGCATCATGCTGACCGAGGATTTCCAGGAAGGCCCGCTGGCCTTCATCGAAAAACGCGCGCCGGTGTGGAAGGGCCGCTGACAAGCCTTCAGCAGGATCGAAACCTGCGGCCTGGACAGTGAAACGGCATATCCCCACTCGTCATGCTGAACTTGTTTCAGCATCCATCGTGCCGCGCGTTCTGCCTTTGGATTGATGCGCTTCGCCTGCCTTCCGGGGAGCTAACCGGCGGCCTTGCGCGTGACAATGACCGGCAAAGCAAAACGCCTGATGGACCCTGAAACAAGTTCAGGGTGACGAGGTTGAGAGAAAACGCTCCGTGCGCTTTGCCTCACGTCCGAAATGCCGGATGAAATTAAAACGGGGCGGAGGATCACCTCCGCCCCGTTTTTTCCGTTCAAGACTGGCGGCGCCAGAAAGCCCCGCCAAGCCCCTCACTTAATCACGACCGGATTCACCGGCGCGCCGGTTCCCTGCACCACTTTGAGCGGCGCCGCCGTGTAGAGAAAATCCCACTGGCCATCTGCGGCGCAGTCGTCCGCCAGCTTGTCCAGCAGCAGGATCTCGGCCAGCGTGATGCCCAGATTGCGCATCAGCGCCATGTGCAGCGGCAGCAGCACCCCGGTCTCGGGCTCGAACGTCACTTCGTTGGCGATCGTATCGGTGCACAGGCTGGGGATTTCCATGTCTGCGAACCACTGCACCAGTTCCGGGCTGTAGGTCAGGCCCGGCTCCAGGAAGTCCTTATAGAACTCCTCGGCGGGAGTGTAATAGAACGAGCCGATCCAGCCGGTGCGGATCACCAGAATGTCACGCTTGCGGATTTCCACGCCTTGCGCGGCGGCGGCTTCCATCAGGTCCTTGTGGGTGAAGGTTTCGCCCCGCCCCAGAACCTTCTTGCCGCGGTGGCGCGCCATATCGATCAGCACGCCGCGCCCGACGACGCCGCGCTCCCCGATCGGGCAGACCGATGCCTTCTTCAAACCGCCTGCCGTCGTTTCCGCCGGATAGCCGTTCCAGATCTGATCGTCGTACCAGACATGCCCCAGCGCATCGTACTGGGTGCTGCCCTGCAGCATCATGATGATCATGTCATCGGAGTCTTCGAGACCGCCGGGATAGTTCTTTCCGGCCCCGGCGAGAAAATCGCCCCGGTCTCGGATCTGGACGCGCTGCGGCTGCGGGCGGCCCGGCCAGATCGGATCGCCTTCGGGACGGCCGATCTCAAGGCCTAGCGTGAAGGTCTTGCCGGAGCGGATGCAATCGCGGCCGGACAGCACTTCGGGCTCGTTCAGGTAGTTGAGGCTGCCCACTTCATCGTCGGGGCCCCACTTGCCCCAGTTCTTGGGGGCATCCTTGAGCAATTCCCGGGCGTGGGGGATATCTCCCGATACGCACATGGCGACTTCTCCTTTTCACTAGCTTCTGCTGGGGGTCACTGACGAAAACGCGAATATTCAAAACGGCCTGAGGGCAGGACCGTCATCAGACGCCCTGCCCTCGCCATGCGCCGCGAACGGCCGGTTCCAAGCCGTTCGCAGGCCGGGGTCACAAGTTGGCCCGCAGCGTGACGCCATAAGTCCGCGGCGGCTCGACATAGACGGCACCTGCATTGGGATAGGGACGGCCCGTCTCACCCGCTGCGGCATGCGTCGCTTCATTTTCCAGATTGCGGCCCCAGACGCTTACATCGAACCGTCTGTCCGCCGTCGTGTACGTCAGGCTGACATCAGTCTTGCTGAAGCGCTTCTGGCGCAAATCAGGCTGGTGGCTGAACGTATCCCAGTACCCGCTGTTGTAGGACGTATCGGCCCGGAACCGGAACTGCGCCCCGCTGGCAAGCGGAACGGTCTGTTCGAGTCCGGCGGACAGCGTCAGCTTGGGCGAATAGGGCAGGACCAGCCCGCTGTAGTCCGCCGTCCCGCCGCTCAGCAGGTCGACGACGAACGTGCGCAGCTTCGCATTGAGCGTGGATGCCGAAAGGTTCAGCTTGGTCGTGGGCGTGACCGCAAAGGCACCGTCCAATTGCACACCGTACATGCGGCTGTGCGGCGCGTTATAGAGCTCGGTTCCGCCCGTGCCCACGTCGTAAGCCTGCACGATCTGATCGCGATAACGGTAGTAGAACGCCTCAAGATTGAGCTGTAACCGGTTGTCAAAGAAACGGTTCTTCGAACCGAGGGTGAAACCGATCATCTTCTGCGGATCGATATTCTCGCCCTGCAGCGGCGCGGAAACCTGGAAGGTGCCCGGATTGAACCCGGTCTGCACATTCGCATAGACCAGCGATTGCGGGCCGGCATCCGCCTCCACGCCCAGCTTCCAGTTGAAGCGTTTCCAGCTGTTGGAATAATCGTAGCTCAGGATCCCGCGCGAAAAATCGGGGTTCGGGAAGAAAGCCTCGGCATTGTCGGCCGCCAGCTTGTCCCACGAATAGCGCGCCCCGGCGGTCAGCCGCACACTGTCCGTCACCGAATAAGTCGCTTCGCCATAGCCCGCGAGCGCATCCATCTTCACAACCATGTCGACACCGCCAAAGTTGGGGCCGAAGACGAAGTAGAACGGGCTGGACTGGTGCGACTGGGAGAAACCCACCATCCACTTCAGCCTGCTGCCATTATTGCTGGAAACGCGCACCTCGTTGCTGAGCTGCTTGTAGCCGATGACCGAATCCTGCTTGAAGCCCACGATCGATCGCGCCGTCACGTCCCGGGCATAGATGTAGCCGGGAATATACGTGACCGACACGGCACCAAGGTCCAGATCGATCTGCCCGCCGAACTGCCATGAGCGGTAGCGGGTCTTGCCATAGTCCGTTGCCAGGCCGTCCGGCGGATAGGCGAAGGCAGAGGCGGGGTCCGTTTCCGGATAGTCGTAAGGGCCGCCTGCCGGATAGGGCACGTACTGCAGAGGCGACGGCTTCGACCTCCCGCGATAGTAGCTGCCCCACAGGAACGCGGACAGGGTGCCGGTCGGTTCGATCAGGACGGACAGACGCCCTGCCAAAGCGTTTTTGTCATACGTCCCGTTGTTGTTGTAGCCATCGTGCTTGTCGAAATAGACAGCGCCGCGCACGGCCACGCTGTCGTTCAGCGGTACATCGATGCCGCCGTTCAGCACGGTGGAATCGTAATTGCCCTTCTCAAGCGATGCCTGAACACCGAAGTCCCAGCCCGGACGCCGGGTGTTGACGTTGACGACACCGCCCACCGCGCTGCGTCCATAAAGCGTGCCTTGCGGGCCGGGCAGAACCTCGACTTGCGCGACGTCGAACAGGCCTGCCCCCGTCGTGTAGCGGGGCAGGAAAACGCCATTCAACTGTGTGGCGACCGATTCCGGGATATTGGGATTGCCGACCTGCGACCCGACGCCGCGGATGAAAACCTGCGTTTCGCTGCCCTGCACCGCGAACTTCGCCGACGGGACCAGCTTTTCAACCGAAGACAGCGTTGTCACACCGCGCGCAACCAGCGTTTCGCTGTTGACCGCAGTCACTGCGGCAGGCGTTTTCTGCGATGTTTCCGAACGCTTCTGTGCCGTCACGATGATATCGCCCAGCCCATCGGCCGGAGCACCTTTGCCAGTAGTGCTGTCATACACGACGCTGGCGGACTCCTGCGGCGCTTCCTGCGCGGCGGCCGGGCTAACAAAAACGGGCGCAACCAGCGCACTCGTCGTCATCCATATCTTCAGTGACTTCTGCATTTTTCTCCCCTCCCATGGTTTTTCGCAATGCGCCCGAGAACCGCATTCCGCCATCATCACGGGTGTTTTGCATTTCATGCAAAACATTGATATTATTGATTTTAACCTTAGGAACCTGGCGCTAATCCACCTTCCCCCGGCACAGCGGTTCATGCCGCAAAGACAGCACACACCACTCAGTTGGAGGACGTATTCGCAACCCGCCAGAATGGCGTCAGCTAGAGTTCAACGCTAATGGTTAGATATCACTTCGGTTTTCCAGCCACCCGGCTGCGCCATTCACGCTTTCATTTCCTTCTCCCGCATCGATACGGCTTTTCATGCCGCTTCCGAGCCTTGATCGCGTTCTATACTTATCTCGCAATAGAGTAGATTACAATCTATTAGATATCAAATTATATTTGCTGCCCGAGCAGGCCTGGAAGATCAACCTGCCGCTGCCATGCGCTCCTGCAGACCGGCCTCCATGCCTGCCATGCAATCCCCGACATGCTCGTCCTGCCGCACCGCGTCGAGATAGGCGGTAAGCTTCGGACCGGCTTCGGGAAGACCTTTCACGCCATGCGCGGGCAGGATCTGCTGGAACAGGAACAGGAAAGGCGCAATGGCGCAATCGGCCAGACTGCGCACGTTTCCGGCAGCATAAGGCCCGGGCGCGATCCAGGTTTCAAGCGCCGCCAGCCCTTTCTCAATCGTACCGGCAGCCAGCGCGGCAACATCCTCGCTGTATGGATTCACCGTCATGTTCAGAAGCTGGATCGACGGCGCGGCGATATAGATATCCGCCGTGCGCATGAGCAGCCGCATGAGCGAACGCTCCATGGGCGTGCCGGGAAGCAGCGAAGGCTCAGGGAACAAGTCTTCGATCGTCTCGCAGATCACCTGGGTTTCCGGAAGGGCTTTCCCATCCAGCATGAGCACCGGAATCTTGCGCAAGGGATTGAGATCGCCAAACCCGCCCTCGCGGACAAAGGCACGCTCCGGGATGATCCGCGTGAATTCCACCCCCTTGATCGCAAGCTGGATTTCGACCGTGCGCGCATAAGGCGATATCGGCGTGGTATAGAGTTCGAGTTTCATCGGCATACTCTCTGGGCCCGCCCGTCAGAGGAAGGCGCTATGCCCCGGGCACCGCCACGCAACGCCGGACGGCGCGGCCACAAGCCTGCCTCTCAAGAAGCAGACCGTGAGCGCAGGGGCTAAAAAACGGCGGCCCAAGGGCCCGCAGTCCGGAAATCAGTTCGCGGCGTTGTCCGCAATCCAGGCATCAAGAACGTTGTGCGCCTTTGCCTTTTCGGCCTTCAAAATTTCGTCATACTGCGGCACCGGCGCCGTAATTTCGAGATTCAGGCCACTAGGATCGCGCAAGTAGATCGACCTGGAAAATCCCTTGTCGACAGGGCCGGTATAGGCATGGCCATCTGCCGAAAGCCGCCCTTCGATATCGGCAAGCTCCGCCTCGTCCGAGACCTTCAGCGCCATCTGCAGATCGGTGCTGGCATAGGGAGCCAGCGGGGCCGGATCGGATTTGGCGGGAATATCGAAAAACGCCACGAAATCGCCGTCACCCATGCGGTGGAAGATGTGCATGAAGTCCACCGGATTGCCGAAGCCGTCATCATCGAAGTGACAGGCTGCCGTCAGCGGAAGCCCCAGGACATCTTCGTAGAAATGCCGCGTCACTTCCGCATTGGTTACCCGCAAGGCCGGATGATGGATGGAAAGAACGGGCGGCGCTGGCAAAGTCAGACCCGGGGTATCCTTCGTTGCTGTCGCTGTGCTCGTCATGGTTTTTCCTTTCGAAACTGATGCAGGGCCAAAACCGGAGTTTACGCGCGCGCCGCCTCAGGCGGCGGCACTTCCGGTCCGCCCGGTCCAGGCCTCCAGAGCGCTGTGCGCATTGACGGCTTCCCCGGCCATGATCTCTTCATGGCGGTCCACCTCATAGGTGAATTCGAGCATCACCCCGTTGGGATCGGGGAAGTAGACCGAAATCACGAAGTCGTGATCGAGCGGCCCCGCGAATTCGACACCGGCTTCGGTCAGCCGTTCCTGCCAGCGCTTCCAATCGGCTTCCGATGAGACTTTCATCCCCACATGGAGATCCATCCCGTCGAGGGGCTTGTATATGTCCGGACGGGGATCACCGGGCACGTGATAGAAGCCGACGAAACCGCCGCCGGTCATGCCAAAGAGCATGTGCAGAGCTTTGACCTTGCGCCCATCGGCATCCACTTCCGTGGGAATGGCGGCGCAAAGTTCAAGCCCCAGAATATCCTCATAGAAGTGGCGGGTCTCTTCCGGATCGAAACAGCGGAAAGACAGATGCTCTATCGAACGAACGGCAGGCTTTACTGCCGTTGCCGCCCCCTGATCCTTGGTCATTGCCGCAATCGCCATAAGCTCCTCCACCAGGTTGCATGATGCAGCCGAGGCGCTTCTTTCGCGACTCTGTTCCGCATCCGTCTCCAACGATGGAATCAACACTACTATATGGAAGTGTTTCCGCAAGCGTTATTTGCCACATTGTCCTACAAAATTTTTTAAGGAAGACCATCGCCCTACAGGATCGAAAGCGACAAAACCCACGTATTACCGTTGATTTTTGGTGTTTTCACCGTTCCTGACGCTTCCGCAGCCACTCCGGAAACAGAGCTATTTGACGCCGATCGCCTCTTGACGCTCGGCTGCAATCGGCACTATCCGAATGAAGATAGTTCCATATCGAAGTGCACTGACACTTCCAGCGGACAACATGGGAGAAACGAGAGACCGCCTGCCACCGCCCCGATCGGCCGGGCATGGGCTGGACTATGTCCAGTCCGTCATGCCGCAAGCGCACGCACAGCGCGGCGCCTCCTCCGCAAGTCCGGCTAACCTTTTATCATAAAAGAGAAAGTGAAGAGGTCATGGAGTTGGATGTCATTGCCGAAGGGCTGCATTTTCCGGAAGGGCCGGTGGTCATGCCCGATGGCTCCATCATCTTTGTGGAACTGATCGCCGGACGGCTGTCCCGCGCCTGGGGCGATGGAAAGGTCGAAACGATCGCCGAACTGGGCGCCTGCCCTGCCGGTGCCGCACTCGGCCCGGACGGCGCGGTCTATGTCGCCAATATCGGCGGCATGGACTTTGCGACGATGGACGCACTCGATGGCCCCGGCAACGAAGGGCGCATAGAGCGCGTTGACCTGGCGACCGGCAAGTCCGAACGGCTCTACGACAGTTGCGACGGCCTGCCGCTTTCCGCCCCGGACGATCTTGTTTTCGACGGCCACGGAGGCTTCTGGTTCACTGACCTTGGCAAGGACTTCGCCCGCCACCGCGAATATGGCGGCCTCTACTATGCCAAGCCGGACGGTTCGCTGATCACCTGCGGGCGCTATCCCGCCGTGGCACTGAACGGGGTGGGGCTCTCCCCCGATGGCAAGACGCTCTATACGTCTTCCACTACCACATCGCGGCTGTGGCGCATCCCGGTCCTGGCGCCGGGCCAGCTGGAACCCGCGCCTGATGTCTCGCGCGCAGGCAGCCCTGCGACGGGCGATCTGATGGCCACTATTCCAGGCGATTGCGGCGTGGACAGCCTGGCGGTGACGGCATCGGGAGCGGTCTGTGTGGCGACGCTCTATCGCGGCGGCATTACCACCGTGCGCGAGGACGGCACGATGGATTACCTGCACTTGCCGGACGAATACACCACCAACATCGCCTTCGGCGGCGAAGACATGCGCTCAGCCTACATCACCCTGTCCGCCAGCGGCAGGATCGTGCGGGTGCGCTGGAACGAACCGGGCCTCAAACTCAACTACGGATTGTACTGATATGAGCGACACGCTTTCCCCGCACCCCTGGCTTTCCCTCTACGGCGATGCCCCTGCCGAATTGCAGCCCGCGCGCGGCAGCGTGCTGGACTTGTTCAGAGACGCGGTGAAAACCAGTCCCGGTGCCACGGCGATCATCTATTTCGACAGGCGCCTGACTTACAGCGAACTGGATGAGGCGAGCGAGGCGCTGGCCGGATGGCTGCTTGAACAGGGCACGAAGGCAGGCGACCGGGTCGCGGTCGTCCTGCAGAACGATCCGCAGTTCGTAATCGCCATGCTCGCGGCGTGGAAAGCTGGCGCGGTGCCAGTGCCGATGAACCCGATGTACCGCACCAGCGAGCTGACCGGCCTGTTCGGAGACTGCGCGCCGCGCTTCATCTTCTGTTACGCCAACGACGCCGATGTCGTTCAAAAGGCGGTGGATGCGGCGGGCAGCGGGTCGGCGCTCGTCGTGTGCAGCCCGCGCAACTACCAGTCCCGCGATGACGAGCGCGTGCTGCCGCCCGAATGCCCAGTGCCGGACGGCTATATCTCCTTCCCTGAGGCTATCGAGGCCGGAAAGAACCGGCCCGTGCCTGCCGTTTCCCCGGCAAGCGGCGATCTCGGGCTGATCCTCTACACCTCCGGCACCACGGGCAAGCCCAAGGGCGCCATGGCCCGGCACCATGCGCTGGCTTTCAACGGCAATACGATCGTCGAATGGTGCGAGTTGGATGCCGATACGCGTATCCTCGCCATCGCGCCGCTGTTCCATATCACCGGCGTCGTCTGCCATGTCGCCGCGGCCTTTGCCGCCGGGTGCTCGATGATCCTCAACTACCGGTTCGAGGCGGCTTCCGTCCTCGATGCAATCCGCTCCGCGCGGCCCACGTACACGATCGGCGCGATCACCGTGTTCAACGCGCTGATGAACACACCCGGCGCGCAAAAGGACGATTTCGGCTGCTTCGAAAGCGTCTATTCGGGCGGCGCGCCGATCCCGCCCTCGCTGCGCACCGAATTTCTGGAGCGCATGGGGCTGCTGATCCACACCAGCTATGGCATGACCGAAACGTCCGCCCCCACCCATCTGTGCCCGCTGGAAGTGGAAGCGCCGGTCGATCCGGAATCGGGCGCGCTGGCCATCGGCATTCCGGTCTACAACACCGAAGCCAAAGTGATCGACGAGCAGGGCCACCGCGCGCCGCCCGGCGTTGCGGGCGAACTGTGCCTGAAGGGCCCGCAGATCACGATGGGATACTGGAACCAGCCCGATCAGACCGCCGAAGCGCTGGTGGACGGCTGGCTGCACAGCGGCGACATCGCGGTGATGGACGAAGCAGGCTGGTTCTATCTGGTGGACCGCAAGAAGGACGTGATCATCGCCTCCGGCTTCAAGGTCTGGCCGCGCGAGGTGGAGGACGTGCTCTACACTCACCCCGCCGTGCGCGAGACCGCCGTGATCGGCGTAGCCGACCCCTACCGGGGCGAGACGGTCAAGGCCTATGTCTCGCTCAAACCCGATGCCAAGGCCGATCCGGCCGAGTTCCAGGCCTACTGCAAGGAACGGCTGGCCAGCTACAAAGTGCCCAAGATGGTCGAAGTGCTGGACGATCTGCCCAAGACCGTGACCGGCAAGATCCAACGCAACGTCCTGCGCGATCAGAACACATGAACAGAGGCCGGGGGACGCTCTCCCCCGGCCTTCCTATCTCTGCCTGTGGTCATCACGGCCATTCGTGTCGAGCCCTCAGCACGAATGGCCGTGATACGCTTCAAGTATACGAAGGTGTGCCCCAACCATCTGTATGACAGGCTCAAAGTTCGCACTACTATTCTTCGTCATCCCCGCGCAGGCGGGGATCCCGCTTCTGCCAGCATTCGCAAGAAGAAAAAGCGGGGCCCCCGCCTGCGCGGGGGCGACGAATTGTATTTTGAACTGAGTTTCTTCGCGTCAGCAGGCTTCGCTCACCACTTCCGCCATCGCATAGTCGAGGCCGATATCGGCGGCGGGAGCGCTCTGGGTTATGCGGCCCACCGAGACGAAATCGACACCGGTTTCGGCAATCGCCCGGATCGTGTCGAGGCGGACACCACCCGAGGCCTCGATCGGCACCCTGCCCGCGACCAATGCGACGGCTTCGCGAAGCACGGCAGGCGGCATGTTGTCGCACAGCAATCGCTCTGCCCCGGCCGCGAGTGCCGGTTCAATCTGATCGATCCGGTCAACCTCGACCTGAAGCTCAAGGCCCGTGTTCGCTGCCTTGGCGGAGCGCACCGCCTCCTCGATGCTGCCAACGATGGCGACATGGTTGTCCTTGATCAGGATGCCATCGTCGAGCCGCATGCGGTGATTGTGCGCACCGCCGGTGCGCGCCGCGTATTTCTCCACTACGCGGAGACCCGGCACGGTCTTGCGCGTATCCAGCAGCTGGCACCCGGTGCCCTCGATAGCATCGGCGTAAGTGCGCGTGAGCGTGGCGATGCCACTCAGGTGCTGCAAGGTGTTGAGCGCGGACCGTTCCGCCGTCAGCATCGCCCGCCCCGCGCCTTCCAGCCGCAGGATCGGCGTGCCGGCTTCCAGCCGGTCTCCGTCTTCCCGCAGCCGTTCGATATGCACGCCGGGATCGGCATGGCGAAAGAACGCCTCGGCGAGCACCACACCCGCCAGCACGATCGGTTGCCGGGTTGCGATTTCGGCTTTCAGGCGCGCGTGGGCCGGAACCGTGATGGCGCTGGTGACGTCTCCGCCCTCGCCGAGATCCTCGGCAAGAACGGAGGTTACGAACCGGTCGAGTTCACCGGCATCAAGTCCTGCGACAGTACCGGCAGCGCTCACGCAAGCTCTTCCTGCTTGCCGGTGGCCTTGCCCTGTTCGCGCAGCGCACGTTCCTCGGGCGAAATATTGTATTCGCGCCAGTCCTTGTCCTTGGGCACCATGCCCTGGAACGAGATCAGATTGGCCTGCGGCAGGACCGTGCCCGTGGTGCCGATGGCAGGCTCGCCCTTTTGCACGGCCTGCGCGGCGCGGTACATCTGGGTGCGGAAGGTAAAGATCGCCTTGTCGCTGGTGCCCAGGTGATCCTCGCTGCGGTCGGCGATCTTGCCCATCGATTCCCACATCGCCATGTCCTGGCAGGGAATGCCGTAGATGCCGGTGAAATCACCCGCCTTCATCGCCTCGCGGTCCTGCATGTAGTTGTTTTCGTAGTTGCGGACCTTGCGGAACGTGACCGGCTCCACGTCCTTGCCGATTTCCGCGCCGCAGAACTTGCGCCAGGCATCGCGGGTGATGCCCGTTTCGGTGTGCCAGGCGATCCAGTAGAAGAACGTGTTCTCGTCATCGATGGGGATCAGCAGCTGGCTCAGGTGATACTTGTCGTTCGACGGGATGATCACGGTGAACGGCGCAATGAACAGCGAAGTGCGCACATAGTCCTGCTTGTCCGCATCCTGGACCGGCTTGCGGATCGCGGCATAGCGGAAGCCGAACGGCGTCTTTTCCACTTCGATGCGCGGCGACTTGTCGGCGGACGGCCGCAGCCAGGCCGTGTCGGTCGCGGTCGAGCCACTGACATCGGTTGCCGTCGGCATATTGGTCGAGTGCAGGCTGGAGCTGTGCGAGGAATCGATCGCGCCTTCCAGGATCTGTGCCCAGTTGCAGGCGCCGTGGATCTTCATGATCGCGATCTTGTCATCCGGCGCGGACGACCAGTTGGGCGCGTTAAATTCGCCCACATTATCGGGATCGCCCATCCAGACCCAGATGAAGCCTGCCGATTCGATCACCGGATAGGCCTTGGCCTTGGTCTTGCCCTGCATGCTGGAATCGGCGGGCTCGGACGACATGTCGACCACATTGCCTTCCACGTCGAACTTCCAGCCGTGATAGAGGCAGCGCAAGCCGCATTCCTCGTTACGGCCGAACACCAGCGAGGCGCGGCGGTGCGGGCACAGTTCGCCCAGCGCGCCCACGCGCCCTTCGCTGTCGCGGAACACCACCATGTTCTCACCCAGCAGGCGCACGCGCAGCGGCGTGCCGTCCGGCTCGGCCACTTCCTCGATCATGCATGCGGGAATCCAGTGCTGCCGCATCAGCTGCCCCATGGGGGCATCGCCCTCAACGCGGCACAGAAGATCATTTTGTTCAGGTGTCATGGATCATCCCTCCAACCGTCACAGATGCACGCCCCCGCGAATTCGCATGGGAACGCCCTCTGGAAGTCATCAAATCAGCAGGTTGCAATTACTTCTATATAGAAGTATATGCGTTTTGCAAGACAGGCAGTGGAAATTTTGGGTCAGGCAGGCACGATCGCGCTTATGAGTACCGTCAATCTGGGAATCGCGGGGCTGGGGCGCGGGTTCATGCTCACGCTCCCCGCGCTTCGTGCCCATCCTTCCATCCGGCTGGCCGGTGCATTCGATCTGCGTGCAGATGCCGTCCGGCAGTTCGCGGAGGAATTCGCGGCAAGCGGGCATTTCTCGCTGGAGTCGCTGCTTGCCGATCCGGCCATCGGCGCGGTTTATATTGCCACGCCGCACGGGCTTCACGCGGAACAGGCGATCGCGGCTCTGGAAGCGGGCAAGCATGTACTGGTCGAAAAGCCCATGGCCACCACGGTGGGCGAGTGCCTGCGTATGGCCGATGCGGCACGGCAGGCCGGAAAAGTGCTGATGACCGGCCCCAGCCATGGCTTCGACGAACCCGTGCGCACCGCCGCGCAAATGGTGGCATCGGGACGGTTCGGCCGCGTGCGCCTGATCACCTCGTTCAATTTCACCGATTTCATGTACCGCCCCCGCCGCCCCGAGGAACTGGACGAGGCGCGCGGCGGCGGCGTGGTCTACAGCCAGGCCGCGCACCAGATCGATGTGGTGCGCCGGATCGTGGGCCAGCCCGCCACCGCGATCCGCGCCGTAACCGGCAACTGGGACCCCGGCCGCCCGAGCGACGGCGCCTACAGCGCGCTCATGACCTTTGCGGACGGCGCAGCCGCGTCGCTGACCTACAGCGGCTATGCCCATTACGACAGCGACGAACTGGTGGGCTGGATCTCGGAACTGGGGCAGGACAAGGACCCGTTGCGCTATGGCGATGCCCGCCGGGCCCTCGCCTCTCTCTCTGGCGAGGATGAGATGCAGGCGAAGCTCGCCCGCACTTACGGCAGCCCGTCGGCAACGCCCGTCCACCCGGCACCGCATCACGAACATTTCGGCTTTCTGCTGGTAAGCTGCGAAGGCGCGGACCTGAAAGTCCTGCCGGACGGGATCGAAGTCTTTGCCGATGCCGCGCGCGAACACATCCCGATCGCCCCCCCCGCCATTCCCAGAGCCGCTGTCATCGAGGAATTCACCCGCGCCATCGCCAGCGGGGATACCTCCGGCCATGACGGGCGCTGGGGCCTGGAAACGATGGCCTGCTGCGCCGCCCTTATTCAGTCCGGCCGGACCGGCACCGATGCCGATCCGCGCCGGATCATCCAAGATCATCAACAATCGGAGACGTCATCCAGATGACCCGCCTCAATCTTTCGCTTGCCTGCTGGGGCTATGACCGCACCGAAGCCCTGCAGACCGGCCTGGTCCGTCCGGATGGCATCGATCTCAATTTTCAGGCGCTGGATGTCGAGGAAACCTTCTTCCGCATGCTGCGCAACAAGGAATTCGATGTCGCCGAACTCTCGATGTCCTCCTACTGCGTCACGCTTGGCCGCGAAGACCCGCCGTTTATCGCGATCCCGGTCTTCCCTTCGCGCTTCTTCCGGCACTCGTGCATTTTCGTATCGGCGAAGAGCGGGATCGAAAAACCGCAAGACCTCGTGGGCAAACGCGTCGGCGTGCCCGAATACCAGATGACCGCGCCGGTCTGGATTCGCGGCATCCTGCAGGACGAATACGGCATCGATCCCGCCTCGGTCACCTATGTGACCGGCGGCGAGGAGACGCCGGGGCGCGAGGAAAAGCTCAAGCTCAACCTGCCGGACACGTTCAAGGTGGAACCAATCGGCCCCACGCAGACGCTCACCCGCATGCTGGCCGATGGCGAGATCGACGCGCTGCACACCGCCCGCGCGCCCTCCACCTTCTACAGCGAGCCGGACAAGGTGCGCCGCCTGTTCCCCGATTTCGTCGATGTCGAGAAGGCCTATTACGCGAAGACGGGCATCTTCCCGATCATGCATGTCGTAGCCATCCGGCGCGAGGTTTACGAAAAGCACCGCTGGGTGGCACAGGCGCTCTACAAGGCCTTCTGCGAGGCGCAGAAGCTGACCTACGAGCAGTTGCAGGTGTCCGCCTCGCTCAAGACCATGCTGCCCTGGCAGATCGCCATGGTCGAAGACACGATCGCGACCATGGGCCATAACTGGTGGCCCTATGGCGCCGGGCCCAACCGGCATGTGATCGAGACCTTCACCCGCTATCATCACGAACAGGGCCTCTCCCCCCGCCAGTTGACGGTGGAGGAGATGTTCGCTCCGGAAACGTTCTCCGAATTCGTGATCTGACTCTTCGCAAAAGCGCCGCGTGCCCTTCCAAGGAGCCGCGGCGCCTCTCCATTGTGTTTGGGCCCATTGTGTTTTGGCGCCGACTGCGAAATATGCTCCCGCTACAGGATCGCGCCTGCCCGCGATCGCTCAGGGAGCATACCTTTGCCATCGAAGCCCACCCCGCTGGACCCGGAAAAAAGCGCCGGATATCAGGTTCGCCGCTGCCACAGGCGCTTCGACCGCCTGCTGAATTCCTATCTGGCCCGGCACGATCTGAAGACGGGCTTCTGGTACTACCTGCGTATCCTGTGGATTCAGGACGGGGTCAGCCAGAAATACCTCAGCGACATGACGAACGTGGCCGAAAACACGACCGCATCGATCATCAACGCCATGGTGAACGAAGGCCTCGTCACCCGCGAGCGCGACAAGCAGGACAAGCGCAAGTTCTGCATCCGGCTGACCGAACGCGGCCGCGCCCTTGAGGGCGAACTGATGCACTATGCCGCGCAGATCAATCGCGTGGCCGCCGCCGGTATCGATCCGGCGGAGATCGACCTGTGCCTCTCCGTCCTGCGCCGCATGTCGGAAAACCTTGCGGATGCTTTTGCCGACCTGTCGCGGGAGAGCGAGGAACTCCCCTCCGAATAACCGGACGCTGGCCGCCGAAGGCATCGGATCATGCCGGGCCGCGGGCCCGATCAGATCCAGGGGTCCTTCCACCAATCGGCAAAATCGGGAGCCAGCCCTCTGATCTGGGCCGATTTCTTGCGCACGAGCGAGGCAGCACGTTCCGCGGGGACACCAAGGCCATGCAGGATCATCACGCTCAGGCTCTCGACATATTCGCGGCGGCGGTCCCCCGTCTTGTGAAGGTGACGAATGGCCTCGAACATCGAGCCCAGCGCCATGCTGATCGCCGCATCGGCATTGGCGATGCTGATTTCGCCTGAATCCGAAGCCGCCTTCAGATCCTTCGCGACATTGCGGGCAAAGTCCGTATCCGGATCGAGCTGCACCACGCGGGAAACGAACGTGGCCCAGCGCGGGTCCGTGACGCTGCGCATCAGGAATAGCTGCAGCCCCATCGTGATCCGTTCAAGAGCGCTGTCTCCATCGAACATGGCGGCCAGACTGTTGACCATCTCGTCCAGCAAGACCTCGCCCAGCGTCCCAACGGCATCCTGAACCGAATCGAAGTGCTTGTAGAACGTCGCGCGGGAAACCCCGGCGGTGCGGCACACATCCTCCACCGAAGGCATGCTGAAATCCACGTTCGCCGTGCAGGATGCCAGGATCGCGTCCTGCAAACGCGCGCGCATGCGTTCACGCCGCTCCCCGGCGACACGCACACGGTGATCCTGCGGCTTGGCTTTCTCCGCCCCTGTCATTTCCCGGTCCACCGTATGCATGGAGGAAATCATCCTTTCGCGCCCGGCTCCGGCGCTTTCAGACTTTCTATGGCACCACCCGGCCAACGTGCAAATCCAGCATAAAAGTATGCACATAGCTCATTCTTTACAGACACCCAAGCGCACCAAGATCGACAAATATAAACTTTATTTTCAATCTATTGAAAAAGACACATACTCAAGAAGAACCCTGAATGTTGACAGGACGCTCCCGAGACACATACTCATAACATACAAACTGTAAATTATGATTCGGCATGTCTGCAACGGCGGATTCGGCGCAGGCATGCCATGGGGATGAGAGGATGTGCGGCAGGCGCCGGCTCGATGCCGCTTGCTTGCGCCTGCCGGTATCCGGCGCCCCCGGATACCCTCTTCCCGCAGCCTTTCATGCGTGCAGCCCCGAAAACGGGTGCACGCGCAGGACAACCGGAAACGTGGGAGATTGGAATGCCGGCAACTGACAGAGAACTCATCGAACGGGCGCGTGCACTGGCCCCCGCCATTCAGGCGCGCTCGGCCGAGGCTGCCCGAATGCGCAGACCGCATGACGATTCCATCCGCGAGCTTGTCGAGGCGGAGATCATCCCGATGTTCGTGCCGAAACGCTGGGGCGGATCGGAAGCGAACCTGCAGACGATGTTCGAGGTGGTCCGGGCGATCAGCGCCGCATGCCCTTCGACCGGCTGGATCGCCGCGTTCTACATCATGCACAATATCTATGTGACGAAATTCCCCGGACAGGCACAAGAGGAACTGTTCGGGAAACGCGGCTATGTGCTGCTTCCCGCGGCATCGGCGCCCGACATGTCCGCCCGCAAGACCGAGGGCGGATGGCGGGTCAGCGGGCGCGCGCTGTGGGGATCGGGCATCGTGCATGCGGACTGGGTCATGATGTCCGGCAATGCCGAGGACGGGCAGCGCGCGTTCCTGATGCCGGTGGAGGACGTGGAGATCCTGGACACCTGGCATTTCACCGGAATGTCGGGAACCGGCAGCAACGACTATGCCGCGCATGACGTGTTCGTGCCCGATCACCGCACCGTCCCCATGAGCGAGTTTTTCGAAGGCGTCAGCGAAGGCACGAAGCTGCATGACAACCCGTTCTATTCCATCCCCTTTTTCATCGCCGCCTACTGCACCATCCTGCCGGTCCTGACAGGCAGCCTGGAAGGCGCGCTGACGGCATACGAAGCGATCGTGGAGCGGCGGGTGCGCAACCACACCGGAACCGTGGTCAAGGATCAGCAGCACGTGCACATAACGCTTGGCGAATTCCAGATCGCCTCCCGCGTGGCACAGGATCTGGCGCGCGGCGTCTATGACCGTTCGGCCGCGATCATGCACAAGCGGCGCTTCACGCTGGAAGACCGGCTGGACACGAAAGGGATCGTGGCCTTCGTATCGAACCACTGCCGCGACACCGCGAACCGGATGATGACCGTCTGCGGCTCTTCCAGCTTTCACAACGATCAGCCCCTGCAGCGTATCTGGCGCGATCTCAACACGGTGTGTTCGCATGCGTTCTGGGACTGGGACGTCACGCGCGAACTGTGGGGACGGCGGCACCTGGACCTGCCGCTGAACAATCCGCTCGTCTAAAAAGCCGCCCCGGCCGGCAAAAAAGGAGGGAGAGCAGCCAGGCCGCTCTCCCTCTTGCACAGTCAGGGTTCCGTGAAAATCTACAGCTCTTCGGGCCAGTACAGCCGCATCGGATTGGCGACGAGCAGCTTGCGCTGAAGCTCCGGCGTGGGCGCGATGCAGGGGATCATGTCGACGAGATGGCCATCGTCAGGGATCGCATCCTGCATGTTGGGATGCGGCCAGTCGGTGCCCCAGAGCACGCGGTCCTGATAGTCCGCCACCAGCGGCGCCACGGCTTCGGCGAAAGCGTTCCATGGATCGCCTGCCGGATCGAGCCGGTCCGGGCAAGTGGCCTTGAACCAGATATCCTCGCGGCTGTCGAGCAGGCGGCGGAAGGCCTTCATATCGGCGCCGTCCGGGCCCTGCGTCACATCGGGGCGGCCCATGTGGTCGATCACCAACGGCACGGGGATCGCATCCATGAACGGGCGCAGCTCCTCCAGAATGTCCGCCTCGAAATAGATCACCACATGCCAGCCTTCGGGCAGGCGCCGGCTGACTTCGAGGAACTTGTCCCTGGGCGCATTGTCGACAAGGCGCTTGAGGAAGTTGAAGCGGATGCCGCGAATGCCGCCTTCGTGCAGGGCAGCCAGTTCCGCCTCGCCGATCGCGGGATCGACAACGGCGACGCCGCGCGCCTTGCCGCCCGACTGCGCAATGGCATCGAGCGTGGCGGCATTGTCGGTGCCGTGACAGCTCGCCTGAACGATCACGTTGCGCGAAAAGCCCAGATGATCGCGCAGGGCGAAGAGCTTATCCGGCCCGGCATCCTCCGGCAGGTACTTCGCCTTGGGGCTGAAAGGAAACTGCGCCATCGGCCCGAAGACGTGACAGTGCGCGTCCACCGCACCGGGCGGCGGGGTGAAGGCGGGTTTCGATGGGCTGGCATGCCAGCTGGTAATCCGTTCAGACATTTATCTCATCCTCGCCAAAACGCGCTTCGACAAGCTCAGCACGAACGTTTTTCCATACTTGGCAGGCTCCGTTCAGGACGGACTTGCCAAAGCATCAGACATAGACGGTTCCATCCATCAGCTTGCGCGCGGTGCGCAGGAGAGCCGCGCTGGTGACGGCACCGGAGCCATCGGTTTCCAGCACGCAGCTCATTTCCCCGGTGGGATGTTCGACCGAAAGCATCTTGCGCGTGCCGTCGGGCACGGCAGCCACTTCGGCGGCGGGCGAACCTTCGATCAGGCACGCCGTGGCGACCGAAACGGCGCCAAGCACGCCGATCGTGGCGTGAGCCCGGTGCGGTATGAAACTGCGCACCGTCACGGCCCCGCCACTTCTGGGCGGCGCGACCAGCATCATCTTGGGCACGGACTTCTCACGCACATCGCCCAGATTCATGCGCTCGCCCACAGCCAGGCGGATGGCCTCGATCCGGGCCTTGAGTTCGCTGTTGGCATCAAGGCTTTCGCGATCCTCGTACCCGGTCACGCCCACGTCCTGCGCCTTCATCACCACGCAGGGCATTCCGTTGTCGATCAGCGTAACCGGTACGCCGTTGACCACTTCCACCGCCTTGCCAGTGGGAAGCAGCGCGCCGCACATCGAACCGGCCGTATCGCGGAATTCCACCGGGACCGGCGCATGGGTTCCGGGCACGCCATCGATCGCGGCATCACCCGTGTATGTCACTTGCCCGCCCGGCGTCTGCACGGTCGCGACGGCAACCTGCCCGGTGTTTTCCATGAAGATGGTCACGCGCGTCTCATCGCCGGTGGGCGTGACAAGGCCGCGCTCTATAGCGAAAGGCCCAATCCCCGCGAGGATATTGCCGCAATTCTGCGCGTCCGACACCAGAGGCTGATCGACGAAGACCTGCAGAAACAGGTAATCGGCATCGATCCCCTTACGCGCCGACTTGCGCACGACGGCAACCTTGCTGGTGAGCGGATCGGCTCCCCCCATGCCGTCTATCTGGCGCGGGTCGGGAGAGCCCATCACCCGCAGCAGAAACGCATTGCGCTCTGCGGGATCGGGGGGGAGATCGTCCGCGAGGAAATAGCCGCCTTTCGACGTGCCTCCCCGCATCCACATGACAGGTGCCGACAGAGTCATCGAACGTGCTTCAGGCATCAGATGTACTTCAAACCAGCCGCCTCAAGGCGTTCGCGCATCTTGTACATATCCAGCCCCAGGATGCCGGAAGCCAGTTTCTCACGCTTTTCGGCTTCATTGGCTTCACGCGCCTGCGCCTTGGCAAGCACATCGGCGGCCTTGGCGCGCGGGACCACGCAGACGCCATCGTCATCGGCCACCACCACATCGCCCGGCTGCACCGCCGCGCCCGCACAGACCACCGGCACGTTGACCGAGCCCAGCGTGTTCTTGACCGTGCCTTGCGCGAAGACCGCCTTCGACCAGACGGGAAAGCCCATCTCCGTGAGATCGCGCACGTCGCGCACACCGGCGTCGATCACAAGCCCCCGGCAGCCGCGCGCGATGGCGCTGGTGGCCAGCAGGTCTCCGAAATAGCCATCTTCGCACGGTGACGTGGGGGCCAGAAGGAGAATGTCTCCTTCCTTCAACTGCTCGATGGCAACGTGCACCATCCAGTTGTCGCCCGGCGCCGAACTGATCGTTACCGCCGAACCGGCGATCCGCGCACCGGAATAGATCGGGCGCATATAGCTGGCGAGCAGGCCGGTGCGCCCTTGCGCCTCGTGCACGGTGGCCACGCCGCAAGCGGCAAGCCCGTCGATCACGGCCGGATCGGCCCGTTCGATGTTCTGGACGACGACACCCATGCTTCCTGCTCCATTCTCGTGTTCTGCCCGAGATGGGCCCGGGGCGCGGGAAGCGGAAAGAGAAACTTTGGAGAAGCTATAGGTTTTCGCTAAGAATGCAGAAATGGAAATCTGGCAGTTCAATCTGCGCCACCTGCAAGCCGTGGCGAAAATCGTGGAACTGGGAACGGTGAACGCTGCGGCGGAAGCCGTGAACCTGAGCCAGCCAGCAATAACGCAGGCGCTGGGCAGGCTGGAAAAGCAGATCGGCCTGCCGCTGTTCGAACGCTGCTTCAACGGCATGACGCCAACCGATGCCGCCCGTCTGCTGGCGCCGCGCATCGAAGCGGCGATGGGTCACCTCAACAGCCCGCATGTCACCATGTCCCGCCTGCGCGCGCTGCTCGCGCTGGCTGATCAGGGGAGCTATGCGGCGGCCAGCAAGATATCCGGCCTGGCGCAGCCCTCGATCCACCGGGCAGTTGCCGATCTGGCCACGGCCATGCGGCGGCGGCTGGCCGAACGGCGCGGCAAGGCGGTCGTGCTGACCGATGCCGGCCAAGGCGTGGTGCGGACTTTCCGGCTGGCCCGCATCGAGCTGGAAACCGGCCTGTCCGAGATCGAAGCGCTCAAGGGGCGCGAGACGCGGCGCATCGCCGTGGGGGCCATGCCGCTGTCGCGCGCCCGCGTGCTGCCGGGCGCCGTCACCCGCTTTATCCGCAGCCATCCGAAGGTCCGGCTCCACATTGCCGAGGGATCGCGCGCCGAACTGGTGGAGCCTTTACGCCAGGGCGCGCTCGACCTCATGATCGGCGCGTTGCGCGAGCCGTTGATGGAGGAAGATCTCGTACAGACGCCGCTGTTCGAGGATCTTCCCGCCGTTTTCGCCCGCGCCGGTCATCCGTTGGCCGGAAGCGATCCAAGCCCCGCAGAACTGGCCCGCTATCCCTGGGTCGTGCCGCAGCACGGCACACCCTTGCGGGACAGTTTCGAACGTTTCTTCGAAAGGGCCGGCGTCCGCCCCCCGGCCGTGCCGATCGAATCCGGATCGGTGATGATGGTGCGCCAATTGCTGGTGGGCAGCGATTTCATGACGATGCTCTCGCCGGATCAGGTTTCCGTGGAGCTGGAGGCAGGCTGGCTCGTGCAGCTTGCCAGCCTGCCGCCGGGCCTGGGCCGAACCATCGGCATGACCTGCCGCGTATCCTGGCGCCCGACCGAAGTCCAGCGCGCCTTCATGGACGATCTGCTGGCAGCCAGCGACGTTCTGCCCGGAACGCAACAGACAAACTTATCGCCCATGATCAGCTGAAATAGGCCCCTTCCCTAGACCACATCCAACATAATTAGTCAGTGCTTATCACTCGCTGGCAGTTCCGATTGGCCATTCGGAGCAGCCCGGCGCACCCCTCGCCGTCATGGAGAGACTTGCGCTGATCGGATTTGGTGAAGCAGGATCGACCTTTGCCTCTGCGGGAAACTGGGCTTCATCCGCACGCTCGTTCGACATCCTGCCTGAACGGAAGGCTGTCATGGAAAACATGGGCGTGACGCCCTGCGACAGCCTGTCCGAGGCGCTGGACGGGGCGGACATGATCCTGTCGCTGGTGACGGCCGATGCCGCCTTGGACGTGGCTCGCGATACCGCCGCGCATATCGCGCCAGGCGCTCTCTTCTGCGATATGAACTCGGTCGCCCCCGGCACCAAGCGCACGGCGGCCGAAGCGATCGGCGCGGCAGGCGGGCGCTATGCCGATGTTGCCGTGATGGCGCCAGTACGGCCCAAATGCCTTGCCGTGCCGCTGCTGCTTTCCGGCCCCCATGCGGCGGCTGGACAAGAAGCACTGACCGCGCTCGGCTTCACCGATCTGCGCGAGGCAGGCGAAGATGTGGGGCGCGCTTCCACGATCAAGATGCTGCGCTCGGTGATGTACAAGGGCGTAGAGGCGCTCACCGCCGAATGCCTGATCGCTTGCGAGCGGGCGGGCGTGACCGATGAAGTCCTTTCCAGCTTCGGCAACGACTGGGCCACCGGCGCCGACTACCGTTTCGACCGCATGCTCGTGCACGGGATGCGCCGCGCCGCCGAACTGCGCGAAGTGTGCAAGACTCTGGAAGGGCTCGGCCTGCCGCCGTCGATGAGCCGCGGCACCGTCGCCTGGCAGGATACGCTGGGCAGCCTGGCTGTCTCTCCGGTGCCCGAGGGGCTTCCGGCCAAACTTGCCGCCATCGCCAAGGCAGATACATTCAAGGGAGAAGACTGAGCCATGACGCTCGTGATCGATTGCCACGGCCACTACACCGTCCTGCCCAAGGCGCACGAGGACTGGCGCGAAGCCCAAAAGGCGGCCTTCAAGGACGGCAAGGCGCCCCCGCCCTACCCTGACATCCCGGACGAAGAAGTCCGCCGGACGATCGAGGACAACCAGCTGCGCCTCGTCAAGGAGCGCGGTGCGGACCTGACGATCTTCTCGCCGCGCGCCTCGGCCATGGCCCCGCATATCGGCGATCAGGGCGTGGCCGCCGAATGGGCCTTTCACTGCAACAACCTGATCTACCGGGTGACACAGCTTTTCCCGGACACTTTCGCGGGCGTGTGTATGCTGCCGCAAAGCCCGAAAGCAGACCTTGCCGCTTCGGTGAAGGAACTGCGCCGCTGCGTCGAGGAAATGGGCTTCATCGGCTGCAACCTCAATCCCGATCCGGGCGGCGGCCACTTCGAGCATCCGCCGCTGACCGACGAATACTGGTTCCCGCTCTATGAAGCGATGTGCGAGCTGGACGTGCCCGCGATGATCCACGTCTCGGGATCGTGCAATCCGGCGATGCACGCCACCGGCGGCTATTACCTCGCCGCCGATACTGTGGCCTTCATGCAGCTGATGCAGGGCGATCTCTTCGCGCAGTTCCCCAAGCTGCGCTTCATCATCCCGCATGGCGGCGGCGCGGTGCCTTATCACTGGGGACGCTACCGGGGCCTGGCGGATATGCTGAAGAAGCCCTCGCTCGACGAATACATCATGAACAACGTGTTCTTCGATACCTGCGTCTATCACCAGCCGGGCATCAACCTGCTGGCCGACGTGATCGACAACAAGAACATCCTGTTCGGCTCTGAAATGGTCGGCGCGGTGCGTGGCATCGATCCCACCACGGGCCACTACTTCGACGACACCAAACGCTACATCGACGCTCTCGACATCACGGATGCGGAACGCCGCGCGATCTTCGAAGGCAATACCCGCCGCGTGTTCCCGCGCCTCGATGCAAAGCTGAAGGAGCGCGGGCTGTGATACATCACAAGGACATCCACGAATACCTCGCCGATTTCGAGGATATCCCCGGCACGCGCGTCTACACCGCCGCGCGGGCGCGCAAGGGCTATCACCTCAACCAGTTCGCGATGAGCCTGATGAAGCCGGAAAACCGCGAACGCTGGAAAGCGGACGAGCGTGCCTATCTGGACGAATGGCCGATGAGCGAAGAGCAGAAGCAGGCCGTTCTCGACCGCGATTACAACCGCCTGCTCGATCTGGGCGGCAATATCTATTTCATGGCCAAGGTGTTTTCGACCGACGGGCTCAGCTTCGTGCAGGCCGTCTCGACAATGACGGGCATGAGCGTCGAGGACTATCAGGCGATGATGAACGCAGGCGGCCGCTCGCCCGAAGGCCAGCGTTCGATCAAGGGAGCCTATTGAAATGGCCCGCATCACAGCCGGTATCGCCTCCAGCCATATCCCCCTGCTCGGCGTCGCTGCCGATCAGGGCAAGGCCGGGGAAGAGTATTTCAAGCCGATCTTCGCCGGGTACGACTGGACGCGCGAATGGATCGCGCAGCCCGAAAACAAGCCCGATGCCGTGGTTCTGGTCTACAACGACCATGCCAGCGCGTTCGACATGAAAGTGATCCCGACTTTCGCAATCGGCTGCGCCGAGCGTTTCGGCATTTGCGACGAAGGCTGGGGCCCGCGCCCGGTGCCGGACGTGGAAGGGCATCCCGATCTCGCCTGGCACATCGCCCAGAGCCTGATCCTCGACGAATTCGACATGACCATGATCAACGAGATGGAAGTCGATCACGGCCTCACCGTGCCGCTCACCATGATGTTCGGCGCGCCCGAAGCATGGCCGGTCAAGGTGATCCCGCTTGCCGTCAATGTCGTGACCTACCCGCCGCCCTCCGGCAACCGTTGCTGGGCGCTGGGCGAGGCGATCGCGCGGGCCGTCGATTCCTTCGGGGAAGACCTCAATGTGCAGATCTGGGGCACCGGCGGCATGAGCCACCAGCTTCAGGGGCCACGCGCGGGGCTGATCAATGCCGAGTGGGACAACCGGTTCCTCGACATGATGACCGGAGACAGCGACGAGGCCCGCTGGATCCCGCATATCGAATACTTGCGCGAGACCGGATCGGAAGGGATCGAAATGGTCATGTGGCTGATCATGCGCGGCGCGCTGGGCAAGAAAACCAAGTGCCTGCACCGGCACTACCACGTCCCGTGCAGCAACACCGCCATCGGGCATCTGGTTCTAGAACCAGACTAAGAATTTATTACTCTCGTCCGTCTCTAAAACAGGAACAAAACTGTATAAGCGGCTGATTGCCGGATGGAGAAGGAGAGGGTTCGATGGTCAAGAAAGTTCTGCTGATCGCTGTCCTGGAAGAAATGGAGAGACAAGAAAAGAAACTGGAAACATTGTTCGAGACACGGCCCGAGGACTGGCAGGAAATCTACACGTCCACACGCCGGCAGATAAGGCTTTGCATCATCGAGATGATGAATCTGGCGCAAGACCATCTGAACATGAGCGAGGAAGACGAACGGAACCTGCGCGAAGTTGCGGAGACCTTCCGCTGGCGGGTCGAGAAGCACCAGGAACGCTGGCCGGTCGAGAACATCAATCTGGATGACGAGCTTTGCGTGGATTCCTTTCGCAAGGTCCGAAGAGCATCCACCGAATTCAAAGCCGTCGTGCGCGCGCTGATCAATCACTATCGCGCCGACGAAGACAAAATACCCTGAGGCGGCCCGCCGGCCGCCCGCAGCACGAACAGGAGACTGACATGCGCATTGCCCTTGCCGGCGCCGGCGCCTTTGGCGAAAAGCACCTTGACGGCCTGAAGAACATCGACGGTGTGGAAATCACCTCGATCATCAGCCGCACGGGCGAACAGGCCGCGGCCGTGGCCGAAAAGTACGGTGCGAGGCACAGCTCCACCGAACTCGCCGATGCGCTGGCGCGCGACGATGTCGATGCCGTGATCCTGTGCACGCCCACGCAGATGCACGCGCAGCAGGCCATCGCCTGCATGGATGCGGGCAAGCACGTTCAGGTGGAAATCCCGCTGGCGGACAGCTGGGCCGATGCGCAGGCCGTGGTGAAGAAGCAGCAGGAAACCGGCCTCACCTGCATGGTTGGCCACACCCGCCGCTTCAACCCTTCGCACCAGTGGGTGAAGAAGAAGATCGATGCGGGCGATCTCACGCTGCAGGCGATGGACGTCGAAACCTTCTTCTTCCGCCGCAAGAACATGAACGCCAAGGGCCAGCCGCGTTCCTGGACCGATCACCTGCTGTGGCACCACTCGGCCCACACCATCGACATCTTCCAGTACATGACCGGCAGCAAGGTGGTGGCCGCCAACGTGCTGCAGGGGCCGAAACATCCCGAACTGAGCATCGCCATGGACATGTCGATCCAGATGAAAACCGAAGCCGGGCAGATCCTGACGCTGGCCCTCTCCTTCAACAACGACGGGCCGCTCGGCACCTTCTTCCGCTACATCGGCGATACCGGCACTTACATCGCCCGCTACGACGATCTGGTGACCGGGCGCGAGGAAGCCATCGACGTGTCGCAAGTCGATGTCTCGATGAACGGCATCGAACTGCAGGACCGCGAATTCGTCGCCGCCATCCGCGAAGGGCGCGAGCCCAACAGTTCCATCGGCTCGGTGCTTGACTGCTACCGGGTGATCGGCGAACTCGCCGCCAGTCTGGAACAACAGGACGGCTGGTCTTGACGATGAAGCGGCAACTCGCGAACCATGCTCTCAATCCCGTCGGGCTGGGCTGCATGAATGTGGCCTGGGCCTATGGCAATGCCCCTTCGCGCGCGGATGCCGTGGCGCTGTTCCGGCATGCGCTGGACCAGGGCTGCGCACATTTCGACACAGCCAATATCTACGGCGGCGGCACTTCCGAGGAGATTCTCGGCGAAGCGATCATGGACCGGCGCGGCGAATTCTTCCTCGCCACCAAGACCGGCATCGTCGTCGACGGCCCGCGCCGGGGAATCGATTGCAGCCCCGAAGCGATTACCGCCTCGCTCGATGCCAGCCTGAAGCGGCTGGGCACCGATCATGTCGATCTGTTCTACATGCACCGCTTCGATCCCAAAGTGCCCATCGCGGATTCGGTGGGCGCCATGGCCCGCGCGATCGAGGCGGGCAAGATCGGGGCCTATGGCGTGTCCGAATGGTCCGCCGCGCACATCCGCGAGGCGCATGCAGTCCATCCGATGGCCGCGGTGCAGACCGAATATTCGCTCTGGACGCGCAATGTCGAACTGGGCGTGCTGGAAGCCACGAAGGAACTGGGCATCGCGCTCGTCGCGTTCTCCCCGGTCGCGCGCGGCGCGCTGGGCGGGGAGCTGACCGATACCGGAACGCTCGCCGAAAGGGATCTGCGGCGCACGCATCCGCGCTTCCTCCCGGGCAACTGGGAAAAGAACCTCGAACTGATCGGGCAGTTCAATGCTCTGGCGGCCGAAGCGAACGTGGCTCCGGCGCAGCTCGCGCTATGCTGGGTTCTGTCGCGCGGAGAGAACGTGCACGTGATCCCGGGCACGCGCTCCATCGGGCATTGGCGGGAGAACAACGCCAGCGCCGGTCTGGAGATAGATCCGGCCCTGCTTGAACGCGCGGGCGCCCTGATCAATCAGCGGACTGTCAGCGGCCATCGCTATCCGGAAGTCATGCGCAACACGATCGACACCGAGGACTTTGCCTGAGACACGATCGCTGACCTCGGAGCGCCTTTCACAACGGCGCCTGCGGACAGCTTTGAAGTAAAAAGGGCCGGAGGCTTTGCTGCCACCGGCCCTTTTTATCGAGCTATGCCCAACTCTATTCCTGCCTCTTGGCATGGTCAGCCTTCACCACTTCGTGCTGCAGCATTTTCACAAGGCCGAAGCATATCCCCAGCAAGACGATGGCAAACGGCAGCCCGGTCACGATCGCGGCCGTCTGCAAGGCCCCCAGCCCACCGGCATAGAGCAGAGCGCCGGCCAGAATTCCGATCGAAATCGCCCAGGTCACACGCGGCACGAAGCGGGCTTCGTGGTGGCCGCCGGAAGCGATCATGGCCGTCACCAGAGCCCCGGAATCGGCGGACGTGACGAAGAAGGTCGCGACGATCACGATCGCCAGCCCCGAAGCGATCTGGCTAAACGGATAGTGCCCCAGGAAGGCAAAAAGCGCATCCGGCATCGACGCGCTGACCGCTTGGGAAAGCCCTCCAGCCCCGAACAGTTCGATGTGCAGCGCGCTGTCACCGAAGATCGTCATCCACGCAAACGTGAAAAGGCTGGGAACGAGCAGCACCCCGGCAATGAACTCGCGCACGGAGCGGCCATAGGAAATGCGGGCGATGAAAATACCAACGAACGGCGACCAGCTGATCCACCAGGCGTAGTAGAACAGCGTCCAGGCACTCTGCCAGTCCTCGTTGGTGTAGCTCTCTGTCCAGGTCGAGAAATAGACGAACCGCTGAACGTAGTAGCCGATGTTCTGGATGAAGCTGTCAAGCAGGTAGACGGTAGGCCCCAGCAGGAACACGAAAAGCGCAAGGCCAAGCGCGAGCAGCATATTGGCCTCGGAAAGCCGCTTGATGCCGACATCGAGCCCCAGCGCCACCGACAGTGTGGCCAGGCCTGTGATGACAACGATGATGATGGCCTTGACCATGCCACTGTCCGGCACGCCCGCCAGCAACTGAAGCCCGGCATTGATCTGCGACGCACCGAAGCCAAGCGAGGCCGCCACGCCACACACCGTTGCCGTGATCGCCAGCACGTCGATAAGATCGACAAGCAGGGTCGGAATACGCGGGAAGGCCGCCTGCAGGAACGAACCGATGCTCAGCGGCAGACGCTTGTTATAGGACACATAGCCCAGGCCCAGACCGATGATCGCATAGACGGCCCATGCGTGCAGCCCCCAGTGCAGGAACGTCAGCCCCATCGCGTGCTGGGCGTTGCGGGCTAGCCCTCGCGGCAGCGTGGCCCCGGGATCGGAGAATGCGGAGATCGGCGGGTTGGCGAAGTGCATGACCGGCTCCGCCACGCCGTAAAACAGCAGCCCGATGCCCATGCCCGCGCTGAACAGCATCGAGAACCAGCTAAGCGCACTGTAAGCGGGCTTCGCGTCCGGACCTCCCAGCCTGACATGCCCGAGCCGGGAAAAGGCCAGGTATCCGCACGCGACCAGCAGGATGTTCACCGTCCCCACCAGCAGCCAGCTGAAATTATGCGTTGCCCAGGACTGGATGGCCTGGAACCGCGTTGCAGCGGCGCTCGTATCGAACAGCGCGAAGGCGATAAGCAGGCCGATAGCCGCAATCGCACCGAAAAAGACCGTTGGTTTGAAGTCCGCAATGGGACTTGTCACGTTTTCAGGTTGACTTGCCACCTGGATAGACCCTCAAGTTTTCCGCCTATGAATTACTTCCTTATTCTTGATGCATGGAAATAACTACAATAGACAATTATTTAAGTAATTCTGAACACGCGGATTATCACGAATGAATTCCGGGAGAACAAGGATACGCTATAAACGCCTTATGCATGGTGTTGTGATTATGCAACGTCTCAAATCGATATATCGCATATCGGGCACAAACCGTTTGACCCCCGCCCACCGATTGCTACGCGTTATCCCCAAGGGCAACATATCTCAAATATGCCCTTCGGTATTGTGGCGCTTCGGCACGGCTGGAGCGCCTATTGACGCATCTGCGTCAACTCGAACCGCGTATGAAGCAGAACAAGGGGTTATACATGCTCAAGCATTGCAGTGGCGCGTCCATCGGCGCGCTGGCAATCGCGATCGCCGCGCCCGCCATGGCGCAACAGACAGACGCATCGAATTCCGGCGGTGTTGGCGAGATTGTCGTC
>NZ_JALHLG010000015.1 GCF_022832375.1 Novosphingobium beihaiense | reverse complement strand
CATCATAGCTCCCGAAACGCCATCGGTTTTTGCGGGTCTCCAGCTCTCGACGAAACCGTTCTGCATGGGACGGCCCGGTGCGATGTAGTGCCATTCCACACCAGCTGGCCGCACCACGATAGGACGGCGTTGCTGGTGAGTTCGGTGCCATTGTCACTGACAATCAACCCTGACTTGCCGCGCCTCTCGATCAGGAGCGCCAGTTCGCGCACGACACGACGCTCGCAGATCGAAGTGCCGGGTATCGCGGCCAGGCACTCACGCGTGACGTCATCGACGATGTTGAGCACACGAAAACGTCGCCCGGACACCATCTGGTCGTGGACGAAATCGAGGCTCCAGCGCTGGTTGGGCAAGGCCAGCACCGGGGCCGGAGCCCACGTACCCACGGCGCGTCTGCGGCTAAGTCGCCTGCGAACGGCCAAACCTTCCTCACGATAAAGCCGCTGCATCTTCTTGCGGTTGATCATCACGCCTTCACGCCGCAGCAGGATGTGAAGGCGCCGATAGCCGAACCGGCGACGCTGGTTCGCCAGTTCGCGCAAGCGCTCCCGCAGGGCGCCATCATCGTTCCGCCTGGAACGGTAACGTGCGCTCTTGCGATCGGCATCGCCAACACTTGCCCCGCCAGCTCCGCTTCCAGGCATACAGCAAGTGCTGACTGGCGCCGAGCCGCTGTGAGACCTCCGCTACCGGATACCCG
>NZ_JALHLG010000014.1 GCF_022832375.1 Novosphingobium beihaiense | reverse complement strand
TCCCGCAGGGCGCCATCATCGTTCCGCCTGGAACGGTAACGTGCGCTCTTGCGATCGGCATCGCCAACACTTGCCCCGCCAGCTCCGCTTCCAGGCATACAGCAAGTGCTGACTGGCGCCGAGCCGCTGTGAGACCTCCGCTACCGGATACCCGCGCTCGGTGATCTGGGCCACCGCATCACGCTTGAACTCATCGCTGAAATTAGGCTTCCCCATCGTCGTCTCCTGTCCTCAAAATTAGGATCGAAGGCGTCCAGAAATCTAGGGGCTATTCATCCCGATGAAACACGCAATCAGCGATAAGAAAATCACACAAATCACGCTTCCGCCAAAGTAGTGTTGGGCTGTGTTGACAGAAGGGACTTCCTGTCGCCTCTACGGCAAACGCCTGCGCAATCATCATCAACGCGCAACAGTGTCCATCGACTAGGACCGGATGCAAAGGACGAAGACAGGTGTGATTCGGCTGCCCCGCCGGTTTAGATATCTCGCCGGGGCCGAATTGTGGGAGCGCTTTGCCCTTCACGGCGTCAAGTCGCTCCTGACGCTTTATCTTGTGCAGCATGTGCTGGCGCAAAACAGCACCGGCGTCTGGGGCCTGGCGGCGTTCCGCTCCTGGCTTGAGGCCGTTTGGGGGCCTTTGAGCCCGAGTGCCTTCGCTTCCCAGACTTACGGCCTCTATGCCGCGCTGACCTATTTCGTGCTGCCATTCGGCGGTGCGATTGGAGACCGGTGTCAGGGGCGCCGCGCGGCGGTAGTTCTTGGGGCCTGTCTCGTTGGCATCGGGGCGGCCTGTCTGGCCAGTGCATGGCTGCTCTTGCCTGCGCTCGCGATCCTTATTCTGGGGACGGGACTGCTCAAGGCGAATCTTGCCGCGCAGGTCGGCGAGCTTTTTCCGGTGCATGACAAGCGCCGCAGCGGCGCCTTTGCGATCTACCTCGCCTTTCTGAACCTCGGCGTGATGCTGGGGCCGCTGGTCTGCGGCTGGCTGGCCCAGTCGCGGGGCTGGGCTTATGCCTTTGGTGCAGCAGGTCTCGCCATGATGCTGGGTCTCATGACGTATCTGCGTGTGCCCGGCATGGCCAGGGCGGAGACACGGAGCGAACGGCCGGAGGCAGCCTCGCCTGCCGCCTTGCCCGGCAGACCATCGCTCGCGATTGTGGCGGCGGTCATTGCGGTTGTTGTCTTGTGCTTCTGTGCTTACGAGCAGGTGACCAATCTGTTCCTGATATGGATTGCCGCCAACGTGCGCCTGGATCTTGGCGGTTTCCATATCCCTCCGGCATGGTTCGCCTCGGCCGACGGTGTGTTCACGATCGCAATGGTGCTGGCGACGACGCGGCTTCGCCTATTCGCGAGGCTGCGCGACGGGGACCGGCTGGCGTTGGGATGTCTGGCGTTGATATGCGGCTACGGAGGCCTTGCCGCTGCGACGCGGCTTGGGCTCACGTCGATCGCGGTGCCTTTGGGCGTGCTGGCCCTGCTGGACCTCGGCATCGCGCTGGTCTGGCCTGCGGGCCTTGCGATCGTGACCGCGGCTGCGCCCAAGGGGTTGGCCGGGGTCATGGCCGGTCTCTTCTACCTTCACGGCTTTTTCGCCAACCTCGTCGTCGGCACGGTGGGGGTATTCTACGACCGCATGGCGGTCCCGGCATTCTGGGGGCTGCACGCAGCAATCGCCGGGCTCGGCCTTGCGCTGGCCCTGCTGGTGCGCGCGCCCGTCAATCGGACCGGGCAGGCAGGATAGCAGCCATCATCCCGGGAAGGGCCAACGTGCGCGCTGCCGTCTTTCTGCCGGTCTTTCTGATGATATTTTGATCACTTGTGGCGGATAATCGAAAATTACCGCCGAAATACCATCAAAACACCTCCATTTTGTCTCAAAACCTTCACAGGCCGTGGGTAGTGGCAGCGCCAACGGACCTGCGAGCCCCATCCTGCTCAGGGCAATCATGAAAGCCATAGCGCCGGAGTCGGGTTCGGGCGTCGATCACCCATGCAACTCACTGATATTATTGTCTTTACAATTCAAAGAGGTGGCAATGAAAACCCTAGGTCGCAAATTCGTCTATCTTTGTTTCAGTGCAAGCCTTCTGGCCGTCGCGGCTGGCAGTGAGGCTCAGGCGGCGAGCACGCCTTCCCAATCCGCTCAGAATACGCAGAACGGCGAGGCGGACAGCCGTGAAGGCGATTCACTCACGTCCGACATCATCGTCAATGGCCACATCGAACGCACGGCGCTGGAGGATGAGCGCAACGCCACCGGAACGGTCGATATCCTTTCCACCGGCGATATCGCGATCAGCTCCAACACCGGCATTGCCGACATCGCACGTTCGCTGCCGGGTATTTCCTCCAGCTACGATCAAGGCGCGAACCAGACAGCAGTGGGCGAAGCGCAGTTCGTAACGATCCGTGGTTTCGACACCAGCTTCAACGCCTACACGCTCGATGGCCTGCGCCTGCCGCAGGTAGCGGGCAGCTCGCGCGCGATTTCCCTCAATCTGTTCTCGCCCTTTGCGATCGGCAATATTTCCGCCGACAAGACGCCCGGTGCGGATCAGGATTCGGACTCGATTGCCGGTACCATCAACCTGCACACGCCCACGGCCTTTGACTTTTCCGGCAATTTCGCGCGTGTTCGCGCTCTGGGACAGCTTGCGAAGCTGGCATCGGACAACCATCAGCCCAGCCTCGGCGGTGCCATAGGCATCGATGCCGCGCGCAAGTTCGGTTCCAACGATCAGTTCGGTCTCTACGTTGCCACGTACTACGAAAAGCGTTCGAACGCCGCTGAATCGGTGGCGGCGCAGAGCGGCTATGTCACGACGCGTCAGGATGCCGGCCGCCCCCGCGACAACTACGATGCGCTCTCGGCCCGGGGGCTGCAGTGGAACTTCTTCAACGACAAGATCGAGCGCTACGGCGCAACGGGCTCGTTCGATTACCATGGCGATGCGGCGCAACTTTATCTGCGGATGAACTACGCCCGGTACAAGAACACCAACACCATGAACCAGACCAGCCTGCGCAGCGAGCTGACCGATAATGCGGACGGTTCGAGCCAGCCCAACCCGAACGAGGCCAGCGGCGGTTCCGGCAATTACAATGCGGATGGCGTTTTCGTGGGTACGGGCGTGAACCCGGCTAGCTACTTCCGCACCGAAGACACTGACCAGAAGCTGTTCTCCGCGCAGCTGGGCGGGGAATTCGAGCTGGGCGGCGGTTTCTCGGCCGCGCTCGAAGGCGCCTATGCCTATGGCGCCTACAACCAGCCCAACCGCATCGAGGCGGCCTGGCGCGGCGTCGGCTATGGCGCATCGGGCATTACCGTAGACCAGAGTGACCCACGCGCGCCGGTCGCCGTGATGGATGCCGGGGCCACGGCCTATGTCTCCTCGCTCGATCTGCCCACGCAATACTATGTGCAGCAGGGCTGGACCTACAATTCGGAAGACAAGAAGACCGTCAAGGGCCACCTCCGGTGGGAAGGCGACGGTGCGCTGCGGTTCATCGAAGCCGGTGGGCTTTACGAGGATTCCAACCGCGACGGGCGCCGCGTCACACCGGACGACACGCGCTATAAATTCTCAAGGCCGTTCGATCAGAAGGACGTGCTCGGCCTGTCTGCAGCAGCGTTCCCCGGCTACACGCTGACGGATTTCATCGGGGCCTATCCCGTGCGTCCGATCCGGGTTCTGTCCCGTTCGGCTGTCGAGGATGAAGTGGCGCAGTACGTCACGTCGCCGGGCGGTACGGCAAGCGGGGTTTCCCAAACCACGTTCGACAGAGGCGTGACGAAAAGCAGCGAATCGCGCACGGCCGTCTATGCCAATGCCAAGCTTCAGTTCGGCGATCTGGAAGCGGTACCGGGCATTCGCTACGAGCGTAACCACTTCGACGCGAGCTACTTTGAAGGCTCCAGCGTCTCGAAGGATGCCCCCGGTGCGTTCGTATCGTCTTCGCGCAGCTACGACCATGTGGACCCCAGCCTGTTGCTGGCCTACCGGCCCAACGACAGGCTTGTGGTCCGCGCCTCCGTGCGGTCAAGCTATTCACGTCCGGGCTTCAGTGATCTGGCCGGGCCGACCAACTATTCATTTAACGGACCGAACGATGAACTCAGCGATGTCGTTCGTCCCAATCCGAATTTGAAGCCGACTTCGGCATGGAATTTCGATCTGGGCTTCGAGTACTATGGCGATGTTGGCCAGTATGTTCAGGTTGCGCTGTACTACAAGGACCTGAAGAACATCATCGTGCCGACCGCTTCGCAGAATCTCAATGAGACGGCGAACGACAGTGTCACCATCTACACGCCGGAAAACGGTCTGGGCGGCAGTGCCAAGGGCGTCGAAATCTCCGGGCGCTACACCTATCACGGCGATGACGGTTCGTTCCTGAACGGTTTCGGCGTTGGCGGCAGCATCACGCTGCAGGATACGAGTGCCAAATACGCCCTGTCGAACGCGGACATCCGCAAGACCAGCCTGCCGCAGGCGCCGAACATCATCTACAATGCGAACCTGTTCTATACGGGGGGCAAGTTCCGCGCGAATGTGAACTATCACTACACGGGCCGCATTCTGGCGACGGTGCAGAGCAACGATCCCGATATCTTCATCCAGCCGGTGGGATCGCTCGATCTCGGTGCGGCTTATGAGCTGACGGACAACCTCGAAATCGGTTTCTCCGCCCGCAATGTGCTCAACGAGCATGCCTACTGGACCACTGTCGGCAAGTCCAAGCAGTACATTTCGAACGACAGAAACGGCGGCTATCTGAAAACCGGCAGCGTCTACCAAGTGAGCGCAACGGTAAAATTCTGATATCGCTTCGAATTGCGGCGCTGAACGGCACAAGGCTGGTTCAGCGCCGCACCATTTTGCCATACCGGGCCGCGATGCGCGGGGCTTTCTCCTCCAGGCACGGAAAGGCTTTGAACAGTTCAGCCAGCGCCACCCGGCATGAGGGTTTCACAAAGATCATGAAAAACTACAGAGCCCTGACGGCATTTCTGGCCTGTGCGATGGCCGCCCTCGGCGGTCCGGCCCTTGCGGACGATCTGCCCGCCGGAGACCGTTCCGGTTTGGCTCCCGGAGACGGGTACCGGGTCGAACGCGTTGTCATCGTCTATCGCCACGGCTTGCGGGCGCCGCTGGATACCGAAATCGGCGCCATGGACTATTCCCGGGACCGCTGGCCGTCATGGGCCACGGCCAATGCCCAGCTGACGCCGCACGGCCGCGAGGCCTTGAGGTTGATGGGCCGGTATGACAAGGCGCTGTTCAGCGGGCTTGGCCTGCTCCAGCCCACCGGCTGCCCCGGGCCGGACAGCCTCGGCATCTATACCGACAGCGACAGCCGCAGCATCGGCAGTGGCGACGAGTTGCGCGAAGGCCTGGCCCCGGGCTGTCAGATTCCGGTGCGGCATAAGGAACCCGGAAAGCCGGACCTGACGTTCACGGCGGGAGCCCCTGGCTCGGCCCCCTTCGATGCCAAGGCCGCGCTGGCCTCGATCGAGAGCTACACAAAGGGCGGGCCGGGCGAGCTTGTCGCGCAAACCCGGCGGCAGACCCGCGTGCTGGAAAAGATCCTCGGCTGCCGTTCCTCCGATGGTTCGCAGGACGCCTGCGACATCGCCGCCGTACCGTCGCGGCTGCGTGCGGACGATCCGGGCATTGGGCTGACAGGCCCGATCATGATCACGTCGGGCACGGCGGAAGTCCTCCTGCTGCAATATGCCGAAGGGATGCCGATGTCTCAGGTCGGCTGGGGGCGGGCCAGTCTTGCCGAACTGACCGAAGTATCGCGGCTCCACGCCTTGCTGTTCGACGTGTTCGACCGTTCCCCTTACATGGCACGGCGCACGGCGGCGGAAATGGCGCCGCGCATCCGCTCGCTGCTCACCAGTGCCGAGGGGCCAAAAGTGATGCTGTTTGTGGGGCATGACAACAATATCGCCGCGCTTACCGCGCTGATGGGCGCCTCTTTCCAGATGCCCACCTATGGCCGCGACGACCCGCCCATTGGCGGCGGTCTGGGCTTCATGCTGCTGACGGATACCAAGACCGGCAAGCAGTTCGTCCGGGTGTTCTATCAGGCGCAGACGCTCGACCAGATGCGTCATCTCACGCGGCTTTCCCCGGCATCGCCGCCCGCCACCCAGATCCTCTCGCCCGAATGCGCGAAGGGCCCGGCACAGCTGTGTGCGCTTGGCGATCTGGCGGGGCTGCTCACATGGCCCGGCCAGGCGCCCGTTCCCGCACCGGTGCAGAGCGCCGAAGCGGGGGAGGCGGCCCGTCCATGACCGTCGATCGCCGCACGTTCCTGGCCAGCGCCTCCGCCGGAGCCGGGCTGGCCGCACTGCCCGCCGCCGCGGCGAGCCCGGCACCTGCAGGCTCCATCCGCGATGTCGAGCATGTGGTGATCCTCATGCAGGAAAACCGCGCGTTCGATCACTACTTCGGCGCCCTGCGCGGCGTGCGCGGCTATGCCGATCCGCGCCCGCTCATGCTGCCCGACGGGCGGCCGGTCTGGGCGCAGCGGCAATTGCCCAAGGACGGCGGCGATACCATCCTGCCCTTTCATCTCGACACGGCAGCCACCGCCGCCGGTTGCCTGCAGGGGCTCGATCACAGCTGGAAGGGCAGCCAGGACCGCTGGAAGCATTGGGACGTCTGGATGCCCGAAAAGGGCCCGTTCAGCATGGGCCACATGACGCGCGCGGACGTGCCCTATTACTACGCGCTCGCCGATCAGTTCACGATCTGCGATGCCTATCACTGCTCGATCTTCGGGCCGACCGGCCCCAACCGGCTCTACCATTTCACCGGGACCAATGGGCTCTCGGTTGGCAGCGAGGGGCCTTACAACGTCTCCAACGACGGCACCGACGACAATCCGGGCGCCGACATGGCCAAGGACGATCCGCACTTTGCCGGGCTGGGCTGGACGCCTTACGCCGCCCGGCTGGAAGAGGCGGGCGTGTCCTGGCGGGTCTATCAGGAATACGACAACTACAGCAACAATACGCTCGGCTACTTCGCGGCGTTCCGCAATCTGGACCGGACCTCCTCGCGCTATCGCCGCGGGCGGGCCTGGGTGCCGGGATCTACGGAAGAGAATGCACACGGCACGCGGGCCGAACATCTGATCGCGGCTTTCGCAGAGGATGTCGCGGCGGACCGGCTGCCGCAGGTCTCGTGGATCGTCCCGCCCTTCAACATGTGCGAGCACCCCGATGCACCGCCTGCCTACGGGCAAGAACTGTGCGGACGGCTGGTCGCCGCGCTGGCGGCCAATCCGGAAGTCTGGGCGAAAACCGTCTTCATCCTCAACTACGATGAGAACGACGGCTTCTTCGATCACATGCCGCCGCCGATTCCCGCCACCCGGCCCGCGCTCGGCGCAAGCACCGCCGATACGCGCGGCGAGGTTTACAAGGGCGAGCCAGTGGGGCTGGGGCCGCGCGTGCCGATGCTGATCGTCTCGCCCTGGACGCGCGGCGGCCATGTCAATTCGCAGGTGTTCGATCACACTTCGGTCCTGCGCTTCCTCGAAACCCGCTTCGGCGTGCGCGAGCCCAATATCTCGCCCTGGCGCCGCGCCGTCTGCGGCGATCTGACCAGTGCGTTCGGCTTCGACGTCACCCCGGCCGCGCGGCGCGATACCGGCTGGCTGGCGCGGATGCCCGATGTCGGCGGCTATCTGGCCGCCAGCGATGCGGCGTGCCAGCTTGCCATGCCCGGCCTTCCCCAGGCGCCGGTGATGGCGAAGCAGGAGCCCGGCTGGCGTCCGGCCCGGGCCCTGCCCTATGATCTCGACGTCGAACCGCACTGGGACGAAGCAGGGCTGACGCTGCGCTTTGTCAACCGGGGGACGGTGGCAGCGGTGTTCCAGGCCTATGGCGCGGCGGATGATGGCAGTGCGCGCTATTACACGGTTGGTGCCGGGCAGACGCTGGAAGACCGCTGGCCTGCAGACGGGCGCTCGCTCGTGGTGTTCGGCCCCAACGGCTTCCATCGTGCGTATCACCGGCTGGACGGCGCCTGCCGGATCGAGGCCATGGCGGTCTTCGTGCCGCAGGAACCCGCCGTACGCCTGCTGCTGCGCAATCGTGGCGATGCATCCGTGGCGTTGACGATCGCCCCTGCGCGCGGGGCGGCGGGAGCCCCGCGAACGCTTCACCTTGCCGCCAAGGATGCGGCCGCATCGTCCCATCCGCTCACGGAAGGGCACCGCTGGTATGACCTGCGCCTGACCGCGCAGGAGCACCCCGGTTTCGAGCAGCGCCTTGCCGGACACTTCGAAAACGGCGAGCCCAGCCGCAGCGAACCGATGGATGAGACCGCCGTTTTCGAGGCAGGCACTGCCTAATGGGCAGCGCGCCGGTTGACGGACCCGAGGGGCAGCGGCAATCCTCCCCTGTCCGGGAGTGGAAGGGAGAGTACGTCATTCAAAAGCGCATGGACCGGCAGCGCGAGATCATGGCGCGGTTGGAGAGCGGCGGCGGCGTCCGCTCGGTTGCCGGGCTCGCAAACGATCTCGGCGTCTCGGACGAGACGATCCGGCGCGAACTGCGCATCCTTGAAAAACAGGGCTCAGTCGTGCGCGAGCACGGCGGCGCCCGGCTGGCAGCACATGTCTTCGAAGGCCCGCTGATGCAGCGGATGGAAGAGAACGCCGCAGCCAAGCAACGGATCGCCGCGGCTGCTGCAAAGTTCGTGCATGATGGCATGATCCTGTTCATCGATGCGGGCACGACATCGTGCATTATCGCCAAGCAACTCACCGCTCGCCGCTCGCTGACCGTGATCACCAACTCGTTGCAGGTGGCCACCGATCTGGGCGGTATCAACGGCAACTGCTTGTTCCTGGCGGGAGGGCAGATGGACTATGACTACCACGCCTTTTCGGACCATACGGCGCAGGAATACGTCGCCGGTTTTACGCCGCATCTTTCGATCCTGTCGGTAGGCGCGATCGAGGCGAAGCGGGGCCTTATGGACTTCCACCCCGGCGAAGCCGCCATGAGCCGCATCGCCTACGCCACCTCGGAACGCGTGCTGCTGGGCGCGGACGCCTCCAAGTTCGGGCGCTACGGCCTGATCCACACCGCCCCGCTCAGTTCTGTCGATATTCTGGTGACCGACGCGCCGCTGGACGATGAATACGCCGGGGCGTTCCAGCACGCCGAGGTCGTGACGGCCTGATCCCGGTTCTGCTGATGTCCAGACCGGGTGAGGCAGTGATCTCATGCTGCCTGGAAGAGCGGATTTGCGACATGAGCCTGGTCCGGCAGGCCATCTGCCGGGTACATGTTTGCAGGTTGCACTTGGTCGAAGGGACCAATTGCGGCCATTGCCTTGGAAACAAGCTTACCAGCCAGCAATGGCGCATCAGGTAACTCGAACTGCAGAAATAGGCATATGAGTACTGATCAACGAGGCTCGATATGAGGCGCATATGCCTAGAGAACAAATCGCCTCCGCGATGGAAAAGAAGCAGATCCGCCACCCACTTCCGGCCGTAACCGCCCGTGCCGGAATATCATCAGCGCCGATCGTGCCACCCGCCCAGGCCGGTCCGCAGGGCCAGGCCGCTGCCCGCATGCTCCGGCACGCCGCAACCGCAGGTTTTCTGCGCATTTAGCTCTTCATGCGAAAGAAACCATGATGCCGGGCAGCGTGATTTGACGAAATACTATCGGGCCCAAAATCACCAAGTATCCGCAAAAGGCACACCAAGTTGCCGGACGCGAATTCGGCGCGTGCATCAAATGGGTGTTGTCAAGAACCCCTGCAATTATCCTTAATGGGCCAGATCTGCTGTTTAAGCAGGTGTTCCCTATCCCGGCGCTGCGAATCTTGCCGCAACAGGGATAATAATCGTGAAAACAAAAACACTTCTTTTGCTTGCCACGGCCTGCCTTCTGCCTTCGCCGGTCCTGGCGGCAGACGGAGAGGCTTCTGCCGAAACCACGCCGCCCAAGGAATCTCGCGTCAATCTTATGACCACGGGCGTCGCCCGTGCCCGCGACCGCCTGGACAGTGCGACTTCCACCAGCACGCTGAGTGAGAAGGAAATCGAAAAGTTCGGCGCCCGCTCGGTCGCCGAAATCTTCCGCAACATTCCGGGCATGCGCTCGGGCAGCACAGGCGGAGAAGGTAACTCCAATATCTCGATCCGCGGCCTGCCGATCGCTCTGGGCGGTGCGAAATTCCTGCAGATTCAGGAAAACGGCCTGCCGACCCTCGAATTCGGCGACATGGGCTTTGCAACCGCCGACCAGTTTCTGCGCGCCGACCTCAATCTCGCCGGGGTTCAGGCGATCCGCGGCGGTTCGGCCTCCACGTTCGCATCGAACTCGTCAGGCGGCATCGTCAATCTCATCGACAAGACCGGGAACGTGGAAGGCGGCTCGGTTCAGATCAGCACTGGCCTCGACTATGACAGCAAGCGCGTCGACGTCGAATACGGCGGACCGATCAACGACACGCTGCGCTTCCACATCGGCGGCTTCTACCGCAAGGGCGAAGGCCCGCGCGACACCGGGTTCGACGGCTACAAGGGCGGCCAGCTCAAGTTCAACATGACGAAGGACTTTGCAGGCGGCGGATACTTCCGCGTCTATGCCAAGCTGCTGGACGACCAGACCGTGCCGACGCCCTATTCGCCGGTTCTCGTCTCGGGTTCGGGAAACAACCCGCACTATTCCAACATACCGGGCTTCAATGTTTCCAAGGACTCGCTGTTCTCGCGTTACATTCCGAACACCCTGGCTCTGGACGGTGACAACAATCCTGTCAGCAACGCCTTCAGCAAAGCCACGCATTCCAAGGTCAAATCCATCGGCTTTGAAACCAAGTTCGACGTCGAAGGCTGGACGATCAACAACAAGTTCCGTTACGCCGACATTTCCGGCCACGTCACGCAGCCGAATACGTTCTCGAACGCGAACGCGCGGCTGCCTTTTCAATCCATCAATTCGGCCGCGGCGGTCATGGGCATGCTGAATGCGACGAGCCTGAGCTATGCGACAGGCCCGAACGCGGGACAGGTGATCGCCGACCCCTCCGCGCTCAACGGCAATGGCCTGCTGGCAGTACTCAGCAATCAGGACGTCGCGCTGAACAGCCTGAACAACATGACCAACGACTTGCGCGCGAGCAAGGTGTGGGATCTGGGTTCGGGCAAGCTGACTTTCACGGCCGGTTTCTACAAGTCGAGCCAGGACATCGACACCGCCTGGGCTTGGTCGACCATGCTCACCGATGTGCTCGGCGGAGGCAACGCGCACCTGATCGATGCCTTCGCAGGCTCCACTCCGATTACCGAAAACGGAGTTCTGGCCTATAACGCGATGTTCATCGGCGGCCGCCGCCACGACCGTTACGACATGACGTACGACGTGAACGCGCCTTACGGCTCGCTCAACTACATGTTCGGCAAGTTCGCGCTCGGCGCGTCCGCCCGCTATGACATGGGCCGCGCCCGCGGCACCATCTACGGCACCAGCCTGACAGACCTCCTGCCTGGCGTTCCTACGCGCACGGTGTACGACCTCAATGGTGACGGCACGATCTCCGCGCCGGAAAACAACGTGGGCTTTGTGGACTACAGCAAGCCCTCGCCGGTGCACTACAACTACCACTACCTGTCGTACTCGATCAGCGCGAACTTCCGCATGGCGGAAGACTTCTCGCTGTTCGGCCGCTACTCCAAGGGCGCCCGGGCCAATGCGGACCGCATCCTGTTCTCGAACTACATCAATCCGCTCACCGGAAAGATGGCGGTTCCTTCGGCGGCCTATGACCCGGTCAAGCAGGCCGAAGGCGGTATCAAGTACCGTACCGGCAACCTGGAAGCCTACGTCACAGCCTTCTGGGCGAAGACTGCCGAGCACAACGTCGGTCTCGACCGCTCCTACCGCGCGTATGGCCTTGAATTCGAGGGCAGCTACCGCCGGGGCATCTTCCTGATCAATGGCGGCGCGACGTGGACCAAGGCCGAAATCACCGCGGATAACATCGACGCTTCCACCGTCGGCAATACGCCGAAGCAGCAGGCGGATCTGATCTTCCAGCTGACGCCGCAGATCGAGACCCAGCGCTTCACCGTCGGGGCAAACTTCTACGGGACGACCAGCGCCTACACGGGTGACAGCAACCAGCTGAAAGTGCCCGGCTACGTCGTTACCAATGCCTTTGTGCAGTACCGCCCCACCGATCGCGTCACGATCATGCTTAACGCCAACAACCTGTTTGACGTTCTGGGTCTTGTCGATGTCGACGGGGAATTCCTCCCGTCGAGTGGTGTTGTGACGGCGCGGACGATCAACCCGCGGACCATCTCCACTTCGCTGCGCTTCAACTTCTGAAGCCAGCCCGGCTGCCGCGCATACGGCGCGGCGGCCGGGTGACGTGGAAAACGAATACCCGATTGGATTGAAAACATGCTCAGCTCGTTGAACATCCCGAAGAAGCTGGCGGTCGCGTTCATCGCGATCAACCTCTCGGCGGCGGTCATGATGTTGGTCTTCGCCATCAACATCGCCATGATCGGCCGGTCGACCGAGCGGACCAATTTCCACCAGGACATCCATTCCAAGGCGCTGGCCCTGGAAACGCAGATCCTGCGCCAGAACAGCCAGGTACGCGGATACCTCGTGACCGGCGATGACGGCTATCTCAAGTCGTACTACGACGGCCGCGACAAATACGATGCGACCTCGGCCGAGCTGGAATCCCTGCTGACCAATCCGGACATGCGCGCCAAGCTGCTTGAATCCCGCCGCGAGACGCTCAAGTGGCGTGCGGACTGGGGCGACAAGTCGGTCGAAATGGTCCAGCAGGGCAACCGCCAGGCAGCCGCCGATCGCGTGCGTGACGCAGGCAAGAAGGCGCTTGTCAGTGCCGCCGTGCTGCCCTTGCGCGACCTTCGCGACTACGAGGAAGAACGGCTGGAAGAAGAATCGGCCGGGCAGTCCAGCGCCATCACCACCACATGGATCGCGCTGGCCGTAGGCGGCCTTGCCCTTATCGGCATCGCCATCGCCCTGCAGCGCATGCTGAGCCGCGACATCGCCGCTCCGATCGGCGATCTGACCGAGACGATGGCTGCCCTCGCCGCCGGACGCAACGACATCTCGGTGCCGGGCACCGCCCGCGTCGACGAACTGGGCAACATGGCACGCGCCGTGCTGGTCTTCCGTGACGAGGCCATCGCCAAGATCGCCGCCGACAAGGACCGCGAGGCGGCCATGGCGGAGATCGGGGAGAAGCTCCACGACCTCTCCCAGTCCGACCTGCGCGCCAGGCTCGACAACCTGCCCGACGCATTCTCGTCGGTCGCGCGGGACTTCAACAACGCGCTGGAGCAGCTCTGCACGGTCATGGGATCGGTCCGCGGCAGCATCGACTCGATCTCCACCGGTTCCTCCGAGATCCGCCAGGCGACCACCGATCTGTCCAACCGTTCGGAGGAACAGGCCGCCCGCCTGCAGTCTTCCGCCGCGGCGATGGACGAAATCACCCGCAAGGTCGGCGAGAGCGCCGGGATCGCCGCTCAGGCCAACAAGGCCATGAGCGAAGCGCGCGGGGAAGCCGAACAGGGCGGCGCAGTGGTGCAGCGCGCGATTGCCGCCATGCAGGGCATCGATCAGGCCACCAAGGAAATCGCCGAGATCATCACCGTGATCGACGGCATTGCCTTCCAGACCAACCTGCTGGCCCTCAACGCTGGCGTCGAAGCCGCGCGTGCAGGCGATGCGGGCAAGGGTTTCGCGGTCGTCGCTTCGGAAGTGCGCGCGCTGGCCCAGCGTGCGGCGGATGCCGCGTCCGACGTCAAGTCGCGCATTCTCTCGGCAACGGATCACGTCACATCGGGCGTCGATCTCGTCAACGACACCGGCGGCTCGCTCAACCGTATCATCGAGCGGGTTTCCAGCGTGAGCGAATCGATCGAGGCCATGGCCGAAACCGCCGAACAGCAATCGACCGGCCTGCTCAAGGTCAACGAGGCCATCAGCGCGATGGATTCAATGACCCAGCAGAACGCCGCAATGGTCGAGGAAACCACCGCTGCCACCGAAATGCTGGCCCGCGAGGCGCAGCAGCTGTTCGAGGCATTCTCCGCCTTCAAGGTCGATGACAGCCTGTCCCGCCACACGGCTCCGGCCAAAGCGCCAGCCGTCGCCGCACCGGTCCGCCCGGCGGCCAGGCCAGTGCAGGCGGCCGCCCCGTCCGCCCCGCGCGTGGCAGGCAACCTCGCAATTCAGGCCGATGAGGACGACTGGTCGGAATTCTGATCCGCCACACTCTCGTCCAGCCCATGGAAAAGGCCGCGCAGACACCCTCTGCGCGGCCTTTTTCTGTCTGGCTTGGCCCTGTGTGTTCAAAGCCTGTTGACGATACGCTTAGGTCTGTCCGCCAGTGGCCGGAAGACCGTTCCATTCGATGGACGCGCCATAGGGATGGCATTGCGCCAATATGACACGCTGGCCATCGCCGGGCCCGCCCGACCAATGAGTCATGCACAGCATGACCGCGCTGCGACCGCGATTCCATTCCAGTCCCATCCGCGCCAGCGGGCGCTCCGGCGTGGCCCGGCGGCCCGCAGCCCAGATCGTTTCACGCGTGGCGGCGAGTTCATCCTCGGGCAGATACTGCAGTACCATCGAGTGCTGCACGACGCGCACCGTGCCCGCCGCCTGCGGCTGCGCAAGGCGCTCCGCAAGCCATGACACGGCATTGGCCCGATCGACCGGCGGAGCGGAATCGCGTGCCAGCAGCATGGCCCGGTGCAGGCATTCGGAACGCACCTCGTCACCCGGCCAGACATAGGACATAAGACGTTCGCGGGTATGCGGATCGTCAAGGCGCATCGGGCGCAGATCAGCGCCGCGTGCCGCCGCAATCCGCACATCGGCCTGCGGCGGCGGCGGGCCCTGCCACTGCGGCGCAAGCTGCAACGGGGACTCCGGCTGACCGAACATCCGCCCGCCCAGATTATGGGCATAGCGGTCAACAAAGAGGTTCAATCCCGCACTGGCCCCGATCTCCAGCAATTCGAAAGGCAGGCCATAGCGGCTGGCCAGTACGGCCAGCGCCGCCATGAACGCGCTCGACCGGCGCACTTCGTTGGTCTGCGTGGGATGCCCCATCCAGACCAGCAGCATGTGCTCGCCCCGTTCAAGCGCCTCACCGATCGCGCGGTCGAAATCCCGGTGCTGGCCCGCATAGAGCCCGGACAAGTCCGGAAAGGTCCCGCGCCGCGCAAGGGCGTGCAGACCGGCATTGAGCCGCAGGGACATAGCGCTGGCCGCCGGATCGCCGGGCCAATCCGCAATCGTGGCTTCCAGCGCCGGAGCGCGGGAAAGCTGGCGCCGTGCCGCCGTCAGCACATCGCCGACGAACGGAGATCCCAGCGAGCGGGCTATCGCGGATTGGCGGAGCAGATAATCGCGTTTGTCGGGCAGCGTGCCGTCCACCGCTACCGGCGGAGGAACCGGGCCGCGTGCCGCTTCTTCAGGAACCGGACTGGTTGCCGGAGAGGCCGTGGACACGCTGGGAACCCTCACAAATACTTGGAGTACCGGAACTTTCCGGAAGACAGCAGCAGGGTAAGGATATCTGGTTGATGCTATCGCGACCGCAAACTACGAAAATTCCCTTATTCCAGTAGGCCGGAGCCGGGATTTTCGCGCTATCCTGGCTTGCGCGGGCAAGATCGCCCTGGCGGTGCCATCGGCAAAGCGGCGGCGAGCCTGAGCCTCACTATAATTGCTGTCCCGTTTACCGTCTTACTTCCTGCTGAAGCTGGTTTTTCAATGAGACACCAGGATCGGTCCCAGCCGTCCGGCAGCCAGACTGAACCAGGACGAGCCGAACAAGTGTGGTTAAATATTTCAGGATGACATGAAATGGCCTTGCACGATCCCGACGAAACCCCCGCTGTGTTCCATCCCGCAGAACGCCGTCACCAGCGCAAGCAGGTGGAAATGATGGCCCGGTTCCGCCGCGATCTCGCCAGCAGCACGGTCATGCTCAAGGACCTCACCCCTTTCGGCGCGCGGATCGAAGGGATCGGCCACCTGCAAGCGGATGAAGCCGTCAGCCTGGCACTGCCGGGGTGCCGCCCCGCCATGGCGTTCGTCGCCTGGGCAAACGACCACTGCGCCGGTCTGGAATTTGCCGAACCGCTGGAAACCGGCGTTTTTGCAGAGCTTGTCGCCCACTACGGTCTCGGCCGCGATTCGGCTGCGGCGGCCTGAGCGCCCTCTGCCCGGGACTACGCCACGGCCGGTTCCAGCATGCGAATGGTTCCGGCATCGGCGTCGATTTCGGCCATGACTCCCACCGGCATGCTCACTTGCGCGGCGATATGGCCAATCAGCGCGCCCTGGAAAGCCGGCACGCCCAACGCTGAGAACCGGCGGTCCAGCACTTCGTAGACTGTGAAGTTGGAATAGCCGCCGTCCGGGTTATGGCAGCGGGTGCACTGGCCGAAGACCACGCCCGCCACCTTGTCCAGAATCCCGGCCAGCGCGAGTTGGGTGAGCATCCGGTCGATCCGGTATTCGGATTCGTTGGTATCTTCCAGAAACAGGATCGCGCCGGCAAAGTCCGGCAAGTAGGGCGTGCCCGCCAGCGCTGACAATACGGTGAGATTGCCGCCAAGCAGCCGCCCGCGCGCCTTGCCGCCCCGGAATGTGCGCAAGGCCGCGCCCCTCCCCGACAGGCTGGGCCCATCGGAAGAAGGCACCGCGTAGACCGGCATCTCCGCGTCGAAAGCCAGCTTGCGAAATGCCTCCCACGCCGCAGGCGGCCAGGATGCCGAAGCGTTGGGTCCATGGATGCTATGCACCCCGGTGCGCGCGGCAAAGGCCAGATGCAGCGCGGTGTTGTCGCTGAATCCGGCGAAAAGCTTGGGCCTGCGCGCGATCGCCGCGAAATCGAGATGAGGCAACAGGCGCGCCGCGCCCCAGCCGCCGCGCACGGCCATGATCGCACGCACCTCATCATCCGCGAACATCGCCATCAGGTCTCCCGCCCGCGCCTTGTCCGAACCGGCCAGATAGCCTTCGCGTTCCAGCATGTGCGGCGCGGGCTTGGGAATCAGGCCCATGGCCCGCACGGTTCGTTCGATTTCCGCAAGGCCGAAGCGGTCCGCAATGAATCCAGCAGGCGCGACCAGCCCCAGCACATCCCCTTCACGCAAGCGCGGCGGGCGGACAGGACGAACCGGCGCCGCGCCCGCCTGCGGTGCTCCCAGCGGCAAACCGGCGAGTGGAAATGCTGCGGCACCCAGTGCCGCGACGGCATGGCGTCGGGTAAACATCGGGAACAAACCTAGAGGGTGTTGAATTCGGTGCAAGCGGGTGCACGGTTATCTGTACTCGACGACACTCGCGGAAACCGCCATGGAAGGCCAATGACAGAAAAAGAAGAAAAGACCCTCTCAGAGCGCCGTTTTTACAAAGCCGAACAGGAAGTTGGCTTCGCCGATCAGCAAGGCGGCACACTGCAGACGGAGCATCCGGCCTATCAGCTTGCTTTCCGCGACACCGATTTTCTGCTGCGCGACGAACTGCGCCCGGTGCGGTTCCAGCTCGAATTGCTGAAAACCGAAATGCTGCTGGAAGAAGCGCAGATCGGATCGACGCTGGTGTTCTACGGCTCCGCGCGCATCCCCTCGCCCGAAAAGTGCGAAAGCGTGCTCGCCGCCGCGAAAACCGACGAAGAAAAAGCCGTTGCCGAACGGCTGGCCGCGAAAGCGAAATACTATGACGAAGCGCGCAGGCTTTCGCACCTCGCCAGCCAGTGCGCGGTGGTGGAAAAGGGTATGCGCCAGTTCGTGGTGTGCTCAGGCGGCGGGCCGGGCATCATGGAAGCAGCCAACCGCGGCGCGTCGGAAGTCGGCGCGGAATCGCTGGGCCTCAACATCGTGCTGCCGCATGAGCAGGCGCCCAACCCCTATGTGACCCCGCGCCTTTCCTTCCAGTTCCACTATTTCGCACTGCGCAAGATGCACTTCCTGCTGCGCGCACGCGGCGTGGCGGTGTTCCCGGGCGGCTTCGGCACGCTCGACGAGTTTCTGGAAATGCTCACCCTGATCCAGACCGGCAAGATGCGGCGCATCCCGATCCTGCTCTATGGCCGGGAGTTCTGGAACCGTATCGTCAATTTCGAGGCGCTGGCCGAGGAAGGCGTGATCAACCGCCGCGATCTGGAGCTGTTCCACTGGTGCGAAACGGCCGAGGACGGCTGGTCCGTGATCCGCGAGTTCTACGATCTCGATTGCGGCTGATGCGTCAGCATCTCCGGGACTTGGTATGAGCCTTCAGCGCGGCAGCGCCCAGGGCGGGAAGCGCCGCGCGAGCCCCGCCTTGTAGAGGCAGACCCGGTTGCCCGCCGGGTCCGTCAGCCAGGCCTCGCGCCAGAGCCAGCGCTGGTCGCGGGCCGGTTCCACCACGATGCCCCGCTCCGCCAGCCGGGCGATTGCTCCTTCCAGATCGAGGCACTCGAAATAGATGCCCGCTCCGGAGTCTCCCGCCAAGTGTCCTGCTGCCACGTCATCGTGTCCGGTGCTTAGCGACAAGGTGGCACCGCCCGGGGCTTCGAAACGGACATAGTCCGATTGCGGGCTGCCCACGATCAGAGTGAGGCCCAGTGCCGAATAGAACGCGACCGACGCGCCCATATCGCGGGCGGGCAGCGTGATCTGGTTGAGGCGCGGCTCCCCGGTAAGGTCGAGCCGGACCGCCTGATGCCCCATCGGCCCATGCCCGGCGCCGAATCCCGGCGCCTCGCGCAAGGCGAGCTGGACGAATGTGCGCGCCGCCTCCACCGCGGATTCGAGCGCCATGCCCTGCCCCAGGAACGTAGCGATGGCGCTCGACAACGTGCAGCCGGTGCCGTGGCTGTGGCGCGTTTCGAAGCGGGGGACGGTCCAGACGACGGGTTCGCGACCCGGCACGGTCAGCCGGTCCGCCACTTCGTCCCCTTCGGCATCTCCCCCCTTGGCTAGGCAGGCGGCCTTGCGCCGCGCCATCGCCGCTTCGCCGCCCAGCGCCGCGAGTTCGGGCACATTGGGCGTGGTCAGCGTGGCGAGCGCCATCAGCCGTTCGAATGCGGCCACGGTCTCCGCGTCCGCCAGCACGGATCCGCTGGTGGAGACCATTACCGGATCGAAAACCACCGGCACGCCGAGCCCTTCCAGCCGGTCCGCCACCGCGTGGGCAATCGCGGCCGAACCCAGCATGCCGATCTTCACCGCATCCACGCCGATATCGCAGGTGCAGGCATCGATCTGCGCTGCCACCATGCCCGGCGAGAGCGCCTCCACACCGGTGACGCCCAGCGTGTTCTGCACCGTAATCGCGCTGATCGCGGTCATGGCATAGCCGCCGAGCATGGTGATCGTCTTGATATCGGCCTGAATGCCGGCGCCGCCCGAACTGTCGGAACCGGCGATGGAAAGGATGCGGGGAGGCGTATTGGCAGTGGACATGCTGCTCCCCTACCCGTTCGTGTCGAGCGAAGTCGAGACACGTTGGTTGCCGGGATCGTACGTTGGCATCATAGCGCCTTCGTTGCCCTCACCCTTTGCTGGCCGTTCGGAATACACGGCCCTTTGGGCAGGCGGGCGCTCCGCTATCTTTCCCGACGTCGTGCTATCAAAGCGGGATCCCCCCGTGCGCAGGAATGACGAAAAATGGAAGAGCGGCTCAAATTCAGGGCCTATCCCTTGTAGTGCCGCACTTTCGAGGGCGGGTGCGCATCGTGGTGCTTCTTCGCGCGCGTCGGCCGGTCGGTGAGTTCGCCGCCGCAGTTGGGGCACAGATCGTCCAGATCCTCCGCACATTCGGCGCAGAACGTGCATTCGAAGCTGCAGATGAAGGCGCCGGGCGCCTCGGCGGGCAAGTCTGTGCCGCAGCGTTCACAATCGGGGCGCATTTCCAGCATGTTTTTCTCCGCTCATCCTGAGCCTGACGAAGGATCAGGCGGTAGCCTCTTCGACGGCCTGACAGATCGAGGCCACAGCAGCCTCCACTTCCCCGGCATCGTCACCCTCGGCCATGACGCGGATGACCGGCTCGGTGCCGGAGGGGCGGATCACCAGCCGCCCCCTGCCGTCGAGCGAAGCCTCGGCGTCGGCAATGGCGGCTTTCACACTCTGCACTTCCAACGGCTTGCCGCCCGCAAAGCGCACGTTGCGCAGCAGTTGCGGCACCGGATCGAACAGATGCAGCAACTCGCTCGCCCGCTTGCCGGACTGGACCAGCGCGGCCAGCACCTGCAGCGCCGCCACGGTGCCGTCCCCGGTGGTGGCATGATCGAGCAGGATCATGTGGCCCGACTGCTCGCCGCCAAGATTGAAGCCGCCCTGCCGCATGCGTTCGAGCACATGGCGGTCCCCCACCTTGGTGCGTTCGAGCGTCAGCCCCTGCCCTTGCAGGAACCGCTCCAGCCCGAGGTTCGACATGACCGTCGCCACCACGCCGCCGCCGCGCAACTGCCCCCGCGCGGCGAGCTGGGTGCCGATCAGTGCCATGATCTGGTCACCATCGACGACCTGGCCCTTCTCGTCGATCACGATCAGCCGGTCGGCATCGCCGTCCAGCGCGATGCCGATGTCGGCGCCGGAAGAAACCACCGTCTCCTGCAGCAGCTCCACATGAGTGGAGCCGCAGCGGTCGTTGATGTTCTTGCCGTTGGGGCTGACGCCGATGGCAATGGTTTCCGCGCCCAGTTCCCAGAAGGCGGACGGCGCCACCTGATAGGCCGCGCCATTGGCGCAATCGACCGCGATCTTGAGCCCATCCAGCCGCACGGTGGACGGCAGCGAGCCCTTTACCGCGTGAATATAGCGCCCGCGCGCGTCCTCGATGCGGCGGGCCCGGCCGATATCGGCGGACGCGGCGAGCGGCAGATCCTGCGCCAGCATCGCCTCGATCGCCAGCTCGTCCTCGTCCGACAATTTGAAACCGTCGGGGCCGAACAGCTTGATGCCGTTGTCCTCATAGGGGTTGTGGCTGGCCGAGATCATCACGCCGACATCGGCACGCAGCTCGCGCGTGAGCAGCGCCACGGCGGGCGTGGGCATCGGCCCGAGCAGGATCACGTCCATGCCGACGCTGGTGAACCCCGCGACCATCGCGTTTTCCAGCATATAGCCCGAAAGCCGCGTGTCCTTGCCGATCACCACGCGGTGGCGGTGGGTGCCGCGCAGGAAGCGGGTGCCGGCCGCCTGGCCCACTTTCATGGCGGTGGCGGCGGTCATCGCCCCCTGGTTTGTGCGGCCGCGAATGCCGTCCGTGCCGAAGAACTGCTTGCTCATGGCTATGCTCTATACCCTCCCACCTTTCTGGAAAATTGCTATGTCGCGGCGGGCTGGTAATGTCACGCGTTTCGGGCCGCGCAGGCACCACAACAAGGGATCGCATGACACAGACCAGCAGCGCCGGGCGCATGCCCGAAATTCGCGTACCGGGCATGCTGACACTGGGCGGGCTGATCGCCGGACTGGTGGCCGGTGTCCTGCTGAAAGGCTCGCCGGTTCTGCCGCCCCTGCTCGACATCGCCGGGCCGCTGGGCACGTTCTGGCTCAAGGCGCTGAAGATGACGATCCTGCCGCTGGTGGCTGGGCTGATGTTCACCGGCATCGTCGAAACCGCTGCCGCCGCCAATGCCGGGGCCATGGCCAAGCGCACGCTGGGGCTGATCGTCGGCGTGCTGGCCGCAAGCGCGATCCTGGGCGGCGTGCTGATGCCGGCGTTCCTGGCGCTGTTTCCGCCCCCGGCCATCGCCATGCCCCATGCCGCCGCTGCGCCGGATGCGCCACTGCCCGGCTTTGGAGACTTTCTCGGTTCGCTGGTGCCTTCCAACGTTTTCACGGCCGCTGCCGACGATGCGATGCTGCCGGTGATCGTGTTCATCGCCCTGTTCGCCACGGCCACCACCCGGCTGGCGGAAGAACCGCGCCGCCATCTGGCGCTGCTGTTCGAAGGGCTGACTGGCGCGATGATCGTGGTGATCGGCTGGGTGCTGAAAGTGGCGCCGCTGGGCGTTTTCGCGCTCGGCCTGTCGCTGGCGGCGAGCAGCGGCCTCGCAGCAATCGGAGCGCTGGTGCACTATATCCTGCTGGTCGCCTCGCTGGGCGCGGTGTTCCTGCTGGGTGCGTATCCGCTGGCCGTGCTGGCAGGCCGAAAGCGGCTGGGCGCTTTCACCCGTGCAGTGCTGCCCGCGCAAGTTGTGGCCATCTCCACCCAAAGCTCGCTCGCCAGCCTGCCCGCAATGCTGGCCTCCTGCCGCAGGCTGGAAGTGCGCAACACCACCAGCGAATTCGTGCTGCCACTCGCCGTCACGCTGTTCCGCTCGACCGGCCCGGCGATGAACATGGGCGTTGCCATCTACGCCGCGCATCTGGCGGGGCACACGCTGACGCCGATGGCCATCGCGGCGGGCGTGCTGGTGGCTTTCGTAACGACTTTCGGCACCGTCTCGCTGCCCGGCACGCTCAGCTTCATCGCCTCTACCGGCCCGATCGCGGCGGCCATGGGCGTGCCGCTCTGGCCGCTGGGGATTCTGGTGGCGGTGGAAATGCTGCCCGACATCATGCGCACCGTCGGCAATGTGACGATGGACGTGGCGGTGTCGAGCGCCGTGGATGCTGGGGTGGACAACGAAGAGTAGACTGCGCGCTCAGCCCTGCTCGGCAGTCTCCGGCCGGAGATAGGCGAACATGTGCGGCACGTAGTCCGCCTTGCCCAGCTCGATCCCCCGGCTGCTCGCCCGCGCCGCGCCCTTCCGCCGCCAGTTCGTCCAGCCGTTCGGGAACCAGCTCGCCGCGCAGCCGGAACGTGGCCTCCTGCGCCTGCAAGCAAATGAAGCGGATCTGGCTGGAAAGCGGATACATGTCCGGCGCCAGCCGCTCCGACAGTAGGGCCTCGGCTTCCGCCCCGGCAAGCTGCTTCTGCGCTTTATCGAGCCAGCCCGAGAGCGCTCGCAACATCTGCCCATAGGTGGGAGCAAGCAGTTGCGTCGGGGTCATGATTCATCGCCTCCGTCAAGCACCAGAAGCCTACGCCTCCAGCTCGATGTCCCAATAGAGCCAGTCGCGCCAGGTTTCGTGCAGGTAGTTCGGCGGAAAAGCCTTGCCGCGTTCCTGCAATTGCCAGCTCGTCGGGCGGATCGGCGGCACCAGCGGGGGCATGTGCGCCTGCTTGGGCGTGCGGCCGCCCTTCTTGAGATTGCACGGCGCGCAGGCGGTGAGGATGTTTTCCCAGCTCGTCTTGCCGCCCAGACGGCGCGGGACGACGTGATCGAACGTCAGGTTATGCGGGCTGCCGCAATACTGGCAGGAAAACCGGTCCCGCAGGAACAAGTTGAAGCGGGTGAAGGCTGGGAATTCGCTGGGCTTCACATATTGCCGCAGCGCGATCACCGACGGGATCTGCATCGTCCAGTTCGGCGAATGGACCGCACGGTCATAGCTGGAAACGATATCCACCCGTTCCAGCACCACCGCCTTGATCACGGTCTGCCAGGGCCAGAGGCTGAGCGGATAATAGGAAAGCGGCGTGTAATCCGCGTTCAACACCAGAGCAGGACAGTCTGAAAGACTTCGGGAGGGATCATCCTCCGCGCTGCGGAACCGGGCCGCGCGCTCTATCAGCTCCGACTTGAGCATGGCCTCCTGTCGCAGGCCGCCATTGCGGTTTGATGGCAATGCATAAGAGTATATCCAGCATTTGCGCGAGACTCCGTCAAGCTGGCAATATGGCAACACGCTGACAATCCACAGACCTGATTCGCCGCAGGGCCTCAGCTTGTGCATCTTGCAGCGCGGCTCCGGCGCGGTAAGCAGAACGGGTCATGACCGTGACCCGCTTCGCTCCCAGCCCCAACGGCCCACTGCATCTGGGCCATGCCTATGCCGCCGTAGTGGCCCACGATCTGGCGCGCGAAGGGGACGGCACGTTCCGCCTGCGGATCGAGGATATCGACGGCGCGCGCAGCCGCCCCGAATTCGTCGAGGAATTCCTGCGCGATCTTGAATGGCTGGGGCTGGGATGGGATGGCGAAGTGGCGTTCCAGTCGCACCGGCTGGCCAGCTATGCGCAGGCGGGCGAGCGGCTCAAGGCCATGGGCCTGCTCTACCCCTGCCGCTGCACCCGCGCCGAAATCGCCGCCGCCGCGACTGCCATGGGGCCGGACGGGCCGGTCTACCCCGGCACTTGCCGCCACCGGGAGGTGGACCCTGAAGGCGCCGCCTGGCGGCTTGACGTCACCCGCGCCATGGAAATCGCCGGACCGCTCGAATGGATGGACGAGCGGGCCGGGCCACAGGCCGCCACGCCGCAGGTCTTCGGCGACGTTGTGCTGCTACGCAAGGATCTGCCCGCCAGCTATCACCTGGCCGCCACGCTGGACGATGCGGCGGACGGGATCACGCTGGTCACGCGCGGGATGGACCTGTTTCCGGCCAGCCATGTCCACCGCCTGCTGCAGGCGCTGCTCGAACTGCCGGTGCCGGTCTGGCATCACCATGGCCTGCTGGTGGAAGCGGACGGCCGGAAGCTGGCCAAGCGGCGCGGTTCACCTTCGCTGGGAGACCGGCGGCGGGCTGGCGAGGATGGCCGTGCCATCGCCGATGCGCTGCGCGCAGGCCGCTTCCCGGCTGGCATTTCGCTGTCACAAGCCCTAGATACGGGGACATGAACTATATTCTTGTCCCCATCATTGTCGTGCTGATGATCATGGTCGTGGTCAGTCTGGTTCGCGGCATCGCCGCTTTCCTCAGCAGCACCAAGGAAGACCTCAACCGCGATCCGAACGCGGTGGGGCCAACGCCGAACCAGGTGTTGCAGAACAAGATGATGTTCAACCGCATCAAGTATCAGGCCGCCGCCGTGCTCGTCTGCGCCATCTTGCTGGCGATGACGCACTAGCAGATGACGCTTTGACGTCTCCGTTCGTGCCGGGCGAAGTCGAGACACCAGTGCGCGACGTGTCTCGACTTCGCTCGACACGAACGGGAACGGCTCCAACAATCACCGAGGTCTGAATCCATGGTCCGGCTGAACAAGATCTACACCCGCACCGGCGACGACGGGACCACCGGCCTTGTCGACGGATCGCGCCAGCCCAAGCACGCCGCACGCATGGAAGCCATCGGCGCGGTGGACGAGGCGAACAGCGCTATCGGGCTGGCCGTCTGCGCCCTTTCCGGCTCGCCCCACGCCGCCACGCTGACGCGCATCCAGAACGACCTGTTCGATCTCGGCGCCGATCTCGCCACACCGGGCGAGGATTTCACGCCGGGCGAAATGACGCTGCGGATGGTGAGCGCGCAGGCCGAATGGCTCGAAAGTGCGATCGATGCGATCAACGCAGACCTCCAGCCGCTCAGAAGCTTCATCCTGCCCGGCGGCAGCGAAGCCGCCGCACGCGTCCACATCGCCCGCGCCGCCACCCGCAGCGCCGAACGCAAGGCCGCCGCGCTGGCCGCCTCGGAACCGGTGAACCCGGCTGCGCTCGCCTATATCAACCGGCTGAGCGACTATCTCTTCGTCCTCGCCCGGGCGGTTAATGCCAATGGGGCCGACGACGTGCTTTGGGTGCCCGGACAGAACCGCTAGAGTCCCGCGCCGGACGCGAGGCCCGCAGGCCTTGCGCGAATCCGGACAGCAGCGAGAGGGAGTTTAGCGTGCAGACAGTCGGCATCATCGGCGCGGGCATCATGGGATCGGGCATTGCCCAGACCGTGGCGGGCAAAGGCATGGACGTGGTCCTGACCGACGTGAGCCTAGAAGTCGCCGAAAAGGGCAAGGCCGGGATCGCCAAGAGCCTCTCGCGCCTCGTCGCCAAGGAAAAGATGACTGAGGCCGATGCCGATGCGCTGCTCGCGCGCATCACCCCGGTGGGCGACTATTCCGGCCTTTCCGGCTGCGACCTCATTATCGAGGCCGCGACCGAGCGCGAGGATATCAAGGCCAAGATCTTCGAAGCGGCGGGCCAAGTGCTGAAAGACGGCGCGATCATGGCCTCCAACACCAGCTCGATCCCGATCACCCGCATGGCCGCGCAGTCGCCCGATCCGGCGCGTTTCTGCGGAATGCACTTCTTCAATCCGGTGCCGGTCATGGGCCTCGTCGAAGTGATTCCCGGCCTTGCCACCTCGCAGGACACCACGGACCGGATGAAGGCCTTCGGCGAGAAGCTGGGCAAGACGGTGGTGCTCGCGGGCGATGCGCCGGGCTTCGTGGTCAACCGCATCCTGTGCCCGCTGCTCAACGAGGCGATCTTCGTGCTGGGCGAAGGCCTCGCCTCGGTGGAGGATATCGACGCGGGCATGCAGCTCGGCGCCAATCACCCGATGGGGCCGCTGACGCTGGCCGACTTCGTGGGTCTCGATACGCTCTACGAGATCATGAAAGTGTTCCAGGCCACCACCGGCGATCCCAAGTACCGCCCCGCGCCGCTGCTGCAGAAATACGTCGAGGCCGGATGGTACGGCCGCAAGACCGGCAAGGGCTTCTACGACTATTCGGGCGAAACGCCGGTGCCGAGCCGGTAACAGGCGAATACCAGATTAAATATCTGTAAGATTAAACCAAGCGTTATCCAGACACTCTCTATTGCTCCTCCTTGTCAAACAGGGAGGAGCATCGTGCCATTACCTGCGGATAATCGCGGCAAAATCGGTCAGGGCGGCTACTGGCGCCGGTTCGCGGTCTACATGATCGGCGTGCCTGTGCTGCTGGTTCTGGGCTTGGTTGGTATTGCCACCCGGGAATACGCGATGGGTATCGCGCTGATGCTGGCCATTTTGCCGCTCAGCATCTGGTTCCGCTTCGTAATGATGGGGCGCTGCCGGGATATCGGCTGGCCCGTATGGCTGCCATGGACCGCGCAAGGTCTACAGATCCTCATGCTTATCATGGTTTTATCAAGCGGAGCCCTGACCAAAGGGCCTGCTGCCCTGCACACCCTATCCTCAGGCTCGCTGCTGATCGGCCTTCTCGATTTCGCGCTTACCATCGCACTCGGCTGCGTCGGCAGCAAAGAAGCCTTCGACTATGACGAAATCTTCGGCGGCGACTCGCTGCAGCGCGCGGCAAAGGCACGATCCGCCATAAACTATCGCACGGGCAATGTGCCGAGAGAGTTCGAAGCCGGCGCACAACGCGAAGACCGTGAAAATGCCGCTATCGCCAGAGCGCTGGACACCTATCGCAGCGGCCAGACCGCAGCAGCATCGCAGGAAACGTCCGCCCCGCCCCCGGCCGGCCGCCGTGCCACCGGATTCGGACGGAAGGGTCTCTGAGGCTGTTTGACCCGGAAAGTCAGCCCTGCGGCTTCTTGGCCCAGGGATTGACGTGCTTCTCCGGCTTTGACGGCGAGCCCTTGATCGCACTGACCACCGCTGCGGCGGCATCGGCCTGTCCCTTGCCGCCATCCGCCGCCTTGTCCTGCTGCGCCGAAGGCACCGAGCAGTAGGCGGTCAGCAGGACACCCGCGCTCCACCACACCGCTTTCCAGCGGCTGCCGAACACGGTGTTCATGCGGGGGCCGAGCGTGCTGATCATGACGATCGGCACGATGCCATGGCCGGGGTTAAGATTCGGTACCGGCCTCGCGCTTGAGATCGTAGAGGATCTCCAGCGCATCGCGCGGGGCCAGCGCATCGACATCCATCTCGCGCAGCTTGTCGCGCAGGGTATCGCACTGTTCCTCGCGCGCGTCTTCGGCGGCGGCGAACAGCGGCAGGTCGCCCAGCCCCGCCGCCAGACCGCCGGTTTCGGCACGGCCCTTTTCCAGCTTTTCCAGCACCGATTTCGCCCGGCTGATCACTTTGGGCGGAACGCCCGCCAGCCGCGCGACGGCGAGGCCGTAGCTGCGATCGGCCGGACCTTCGGCCAGTTCGTGCAGCAGGACGAGATCGCCTTTCCACTCGCGCGCGCGGACATGGTGGAGCGACAGCGCCTCGCAGGTCTCCGCCAGCCGGGCCAGTTCGTGATAGTGCGTGGCGAAAAGGCAGCGGCAGCGGTTGCTCTCGTGCACGGCCTCGGCCACGGCCCAGGCCAGCGCAAGGCCGTCATAGGTGGACGTGCCGCGCCCCACTTCGTCGAGGATGACGAAGCTGCTTTCGGTGGCCTGTGCGAGAATCGCGGCGGTTTCCACCATCTCGACCATGAAAGTCGAGCGGCCGCGCGCGAGATTGTCCGATGCGCCCACGCGGCTGAACAGGCGGTCCACCATGCCGATCCGCGCGGCCTTGGCGGGCACGAAGCCGCCCGCCTGCGCGAGCAGCACGATCAGCGCGTTCTGGCGCAGGAACGTCGATTTACCGCCCATGTTCGGGCCGCCGATCAGCCAGAGCCGGTCATGCGTGCCCAGCCGGCAATCGTTGGCGACGAAGCGCTCGCTCTGCGCCATGAGCGCGGCCTCGACCACGGGATGCCGCCCGCCCTCGATATCCAGCGAGAGCCCTTCGACCACATGCGGGCGCGTCCAGCCGCCTTCGGCCGCGCGCTCAGCCTGCCCTGCGGCCACGTCGATGCGGGCAAGAGCCGCCGCCGTGCGGGCGATCTCGCGCCGGGCCGCCACGGCCTCGGCGACCAGACTCTCGAAATGCGCTTCCTCGGCAGCCAGCGCATGGGCACCCGCTTCGGTGATGCGGCTGGCTTCCTCGTGCAGCGCCAGCGCATTGAAGCGCATCGCGCCTGCCATCGTCTGGCGGTGCGAGAAGCCGCTGTCCGGCTCCATCAGCTTGTCGGCATGGCGCGAGGGGACTTCGATGAAGTAGCCCAGCACATTGTTATGCTTGATCTTGAGCGCGGCGACGCCCGTTTCCTCGCGGTATTTCGTCTCCAGCGCAGCGATGGCGCGGCGGGCATTGCCGGACATGACGCGCAGTTCGTCCAGCGCGGAGTCATACCCTTCGGCGATGTAGCCGCCCTGCCCACGCTCGGTCGGCGGCGCGGGCACCAGCGCTCGTTCGAAATGATCGACGAGCGCGCCGTGCCCGCTCAGCCCCGGCAGCAGCGTTTCGAACAACACCGGCAGATCGTCGCGCCGGGCGAGCCTGTCCGCCACTACCCGCGCGCCCGAAAGGCCGTCGCGCAACTGCCCGAGATCGCGCGGGCTGCCGCGGCCCGCAACGATACGGCCCAGCGCACGGCCGACATCGGGCAGCGCGCGCAAGGCCGCGCGCAGATCCTCGCGCAGCAGGGCATCGTCGTGGAGCCATTCGACCAGCTCCAGCCGCTCGGCGATCGCAGTGCGGTCGGTCAGCGGGGCGGACAAGTCCTCGGCCAGCTGGCGCGCGCCCGCGCCGGTCACGCAGCGGTCGATCGCATCGATCAGGCTGCCCCGGCGCCCGCCCTGCGCGGATTCGAGGATTTCGAGACTGGCGCGCGTCGCCTCGTCCATCGCCAGCGTCGCCTCGCCCGCGCGGGCCTGCGGCGGCAGCAGCAGCGGCAGGCTGCCGCGTCCGACATGATCGAGATAGGCGATCAGCCCGCCCGCCGCCGCCAGCATCGGCCGGGTGAAGCTGCCGAACCCGTCGAGCGTGGCAACGCCGTGGATCAGCTTCAGCCGCTCCTCGCCCCCTTCGGACGAGAATTCATGGCCCGAACGCGCAATCGCATTCTCTGGCGCCAGTTCCCAGCCATCGGGCACCACCAGCTCGCTCGCCCCCAGCCGCGCCAGCGTGGCGCCGAGGCGGTCCGGCGCGCATTCCTCCAGCTCCATCTGGCCGGTGGAGATATCGCAGGCGGCAATTCCCACCAGACCGCGCATGGCGCAGGCCGCTGCCAGCACATTGGCCCGGCGCGGCTCCAGCAGGGCTTCCTCGGTCAGCGTGCCCGCGGTGACGAAGCGCACGATATCGCGCGCCACCAGCGCCTTGGAAGCCCGGCCTTCCTTTCTGGCGCGCTCCTTGGCTTCGGCGGGCGTTTCGGTCTGTTCGGCAATGGCGACGCGGCACCCGCCCTTGATCAGGCGCGCGAGATAGCTTTCCGCCGAATGCACCGGCACGCCGCACATCGGGATCGGCGCCCCGTTGTGCTCGCCGCGCGTGGTGAGCGCGATATCGAGGATCGCGGCGGCCTTCTTCGCATCGTCGAAAAACAGCTCGAAGAAGTCGCCCATGCGGTAGAACAAAAGGCAATCGCCCGCCTCCTCGCGCAGGGCGAGGTACTGGGCCATCATCGGGGTTGCGCTCTGCTTGCTGGAAACACCGCTCATGCCCGGCAGCGTTAGCGCCGGTGATCGGTTCTTGTGAAGCACGCGATCTGTCCTTTCCCCTATCGTGTCGCGCGAACATCCGTTAGGGGCTCCGGCGAATGCAGGAGATTTAGCTTGTCCGAGAAAAGCAAGGTCCAGTTCACCGAGCGCGAAGCGCTGTTCTATCACGAGACGATCCGCCCCGGTAAGATCGAGATCGTCGCCAGCAAGCCGATGGCGACCCAGCGCGATCTTTCGCTGGCCTATTCGCCCGGCGTCGCCGTTCCGGTGCAGGCCATCGCCGACAATCCGGCCACCGCTTACGACTACACCGCCAAGGGCAACCTCGTCGCCGTGATCTCCAACGGCACCGCGATCCTGGGCATGGGCAATCTCGGTGCCCTCGCCTCCAAGCCGGTGATGGAAGGCAAGGCGGTGCTGTTCAAGCGCTTCGCCGATGTCGATTCCATCGATATCGAGCTGGCCACCGAGGATACCGACGCGATCATCGAAGCGGTCGCGCTGATGGAGCCGAGCTTCGGCGGCATCAATCTGGAGGACATCAAGGCCCCCGCGTGCTTCATCATCGAGCAGGCGCTGCGCGAGCGGATGAACATCCCGGTGATGCACGACGACCAGCACGGCACCGCGATCATCGCCGCCGCCGGTCTGATCAATGCCTGCCACCTGACCGGGCGCAAGCTGGAAGAGATCAAGGTCGTGGTGAACGGCGCGGGCGCCTCGGCGCTGGCCTGCACCTCGCTGATCAAGTCGCTGGGCGTGCGGCACGAGAACGTGCTGGTCTGCGACACGCGCGGGGTGATCTATCCCGGCCGCGAGAATGTCGACCAGTTCAAGTCCGCCCATGCCGTCATGACCGACAAGCGCACGCTGACCGAAGCGCTGCAGGGCGCCGACGTGTGCCTCGGCCTTTCGGCCAAGGGCGCCGTCACGCAGGAGATGGTCCAGGGCATGGCGCCCGAGCCGATCATCTTCGCGATGGCCAACCCGGACCCCGAAATCACTCCGCCCGAAGTCAAGGAAGTGCGCCCGGACGCGATCGTCGCCACCGGCCGTTCGGACTATCCGAACCAGGTCAACAACGTGCTGGGCTTCCCCTTCATCTTCCGCGGCGCGCTGGACGTGCATGCGACCGCGATCAACGAAGAAATGAAGATCGCTGCCGCCCACGCCATCGCCGAGCTGGCCCGCCAGCAGGTGCCCGAGGAAGTCGCCGCGGCTTACGGCGAAACCCAGCAGTTCGGCCGCGAATACATCATCCCGGCGCCGTTCGACCCGCGCCTGATGGAAGTGGTGCCGTCCGCCGTCGCCAAGGCGGCCATGGATTCGGGCGTCGCGCAAAAACCGATCGAGGATTTCGAGGCCTACCGCCACGAGCTGAAGGCCCGCCTCAACCCGACCACGTCGGTGCTCAGCAAGGTCTATGCCCAGGTCAAGGCGAACCCGAAGCGGGTGATCTTCGCCGAAGCGGACAATGAAGTGGTGCTGCGCGCCGCCATCCAGTACCGCGATTTCGGCTATGGCGAGCCGGTTCTGGTCGGCCGCACGCAGAACATCCTCGACCTGATGGGCGAGCTGGGCGTGGCCGATCCGGAAAGCTACCAGATCGAAAACGCGATGGTCTCCGAACATGTCGCACCGATGGTGGAGATGCTCTACGAGCGCCTCAAGCGCCGCGGCTTCCTGCAGCGCGACGTGCTGCGCATGTGCAATACGGACCGCAACGTCTTCGCCTCGGGCCTGCTCAAGCTGGGCGTGGGCGATGCCATGATCACCGGCATGACCCGCCCCTTCGCGCATTCGATGAAGGACGTGCGCCGCGTGCTCGATCCGGCCGAGGGCAAGCTGCCTTTCGGCATCCATATGCTGGTCGGCAAGAACCACACGGTGTTCATGGCCGATACCACCATCAACGAGCGCCCGAACGCCGAGGAACTGGCGGTGATCGCCACCGAGACCGCCGCCGTCGCCCGCAAGCTGGGCCACGAACCGCGCGTCGCGTTCCTCAGCTATTCGACCTTCGGCAACCCTTCGGGCAAGTGGCTCGACACCATCCGCGATGCCGTCCACATCCTCGACGCCCAGAATCCCGGCTTCGAGTACGATGGCGACATGGCGCCCGATGCCGCGCTCAACCCGAAGATCATGGCGCTCTACCCGTTCTGCCGCCTTTCGGCGCCGGCCAACGTGCTGATCATGCCCGGGCTGCAATCGGCCAATATCTCGGCCAAGCTGCTGCGCGAGATCGGCGGGGCGACCAACATCGGCCCGATGCTGCTGGGCATGGAAAAGCCGGTGCAGATCGTGCCGATGACCTCGATCGCGCCCGACGTGCTGACCAGCGCGGTGCTGGCGGCCGCGGGCATCATGGACTGAACCCGAAGCCTTCTTTCCCTTCCTCATTGCGAGCCGCGGGCGAAGCGATCCAGGGCGGTTTGACCGGCCCTGGATTGCTTCGCCGGCTTCGCCTCCTCGCCATGACGAAGAAGGGCTATGAACTTTGAGGTGGAATCGCCCGGCTGCCGTTCAGGACGCTGCGGGTTCGCCCGCCTCCTGCGGCGGCAAAACCGGGGCATGCGCCGCAACGGCCGGTTCCTCCGGCAGGTTCCCGGACAACGCGGCCTTGAGCTTCGCATGATCGAGCTGGCCTTCCCAGCGCGACACCACGACCGAGGCCACGGCATTGCCGATGAAATTGGTCAGCGCGCGGCATTCGCTCATGAAGCGGTCCACGCCCAGAATCAGCGTCATCCCCGCCACCGGCACCGACGGCACGATGGATAGCGTCGCGGCCAGCGTCACGAACCCGGCCCCCGTCACTCCCGCCGCGCCCTTGGACGAGAGCATGGCCACGCCCAGCAGCAGAAATTGCTCACCGATCGAGAGGTGCACGTTGCAAGCCTGCGCGATGAACAGCGCGGCCAGCGTCATGTAGATATTGGTCCCGTCGAGATTGAACGAATAGCCGGTGGGGATCACCAGCCCGGCCACCGGCCGCGAACATCCGGCACGCTCCATCTTCTCGATCAGCAGCGGCAGCGCACTTTCCGAAGACGATGTGCCCAGTACCAGCAGCAACTCGGCCTTGAGGTAGGCGATCAGCCGGAAAATCGAAAATCCGGCCCACAGCGACACCATGCCGAGCACGACCACTACGAACAGGATCGAGGTGAAATAGAACGTGCCCACCAGGAACACGAGATTCGCCAGCGATTCGACGCCGTGCTTGCCAATCGTATAGGCCATGGCCCCGAACGCGCCGAGCGGCGCTGCCTTCATGACGATGGCGACGATGCGGAAGACCACCAGCGAAAGATCCTCCAGCGCACCGATGATCCGCTCTCCGCGCGGCCCCACCAGCGGCAGTGCCACGCCGAACAGGATCGCCACCAGCAGCGTCTGCAGGATATTGCCGTCGGTCAGCGACGACAGCAGGCTTTCGGGAATCACGCCCAGCAGGAAGCCGACGATGGTATTCTCATGCGCCCTGGCCGCATAACCTGCCACTTTCGAGGCATCGAGCGAGGCCGGATCGATATTGAGCCCGGCGCCCGGATGCACCACGTTGGCCACGATCAGCCCGACGAACAGGGCCACTGTCGAAAAGGCGAAGAAATAGGCAAAGGCCTTGGCGGCCACGCGCCCCACCGATCCCAGATCGCGCATCCCGGCAATGCCGGTAACGATCGAGAGGAAAATGACCGGCGCGATGATCATCTTGACGAGATGCACGAACCCGTCGCCCAGCGGCTTGAACGCCTCGCCCGCCGCCGGGAAGAAATACCCGAGCGCAGCCCCCGCCACGATGGCGATCAGCACTTGCGTATACGTGTGCGCGTACCACGGCAGGGCACGTTCGGCCTGCGGATCTTCCGCCGCGTGGAGCAGTTCGGGATGCATGGCCCAAAAGCTAACGATACCGCGGTCTTTCGGCAATCGTTCATCCGGCGCACCCTCGACAATCGCGCGGCGATGCGCAAGAGAACCGGGCCATGGACGCATTCTCAATTCCGGGCTTCGATCTCGCCGCCTTCGTCGATGCAACCCTAGCCGAAGACCTCGGCACCGGCCTTCCCGGTGGCGGTCATGACGTCACATCGGAAAGCGTGATCGACGCGGAGGCGCGGTTTTCCGGCGTCATGGACTCGCGCGATGCCGTCACCGTGGCAGGCCTGCCCATCGCGGCGGCCTTTTTCCGCACGCTCGATCCGGCCATGGAAATCGAGATCCTCGTGGCCGAAGGCGCCCGGGTGGAGCCTCGCACCCACCTCATGCGCCTGACCGGCAACGCCCGGGCGATGCTGACCGCCGAACGCTCGGCGCTCAACACCGTCCAGCATTTGTCCGGCATTGCGACGATGACCCGCGAATACGTCGAGGCGATGAACGGCCACGCCACGCTGCTGGACACGCGCAAGACGATCCCGGGCCTGCGCCACCTCGAAAAGTACGCCACCCGCATGGGCGGCGCGCAGAACCACCGCATGGGCCTGTGGGATGCGGCGATGATCAAGGACAACCATGTGCTGGTCGCGGGCGGCGTCGGCCCGGCGGTCGCGCGCGCGAAAGCGGCAGGCGTGGCGCAGATCGTCTGCGAGGTCGATCATCTCGAACAGATCGAACCGGCCATCGCCGCCGGCGCGCACCACCTGCTGCTCGACAACATGGGCCCGGACATGCTGCGCGAAGCCGTGGCCCTCACCGCCGGGCGCGTACCCACCGAAGCCTCGGGCGGCGTGAACCTCTCCACCATCGGCCCCATCGCCGCCACCGGCGTCACCTACGTCTCGGTGGGCCGCCTCACGCAAAGCGCACCTGCCGCCGATATCGGGCTGGACTTCACCCCGCTGTGAGAACACCCCGTCCAAAATCGATCAGGATGTTTGAATGGCTGATCTTGCTTGCCGCAATGATTGGCGCTCTTGCGATACTGATTTCATTTGAAGACATAAGACAGCACGCTGTTCAGAGCGGGCAGACTGCCGCATCGCCCCTTATCGGCATCATCTGGGTTGCAGCCTACAATCTGATCTTCTGGTTCACCATCGCACGCCGTGCAAGCAATGTTGCCAAGTGGTTGCTCGTCGGGTTGACTGCCGTAGGTCTGGTAAATCAGGTATGGCACTATGAAAATTATATCGCACTCGGCCCTTTTTATGTCGTGGCATCAATAATCGCCTCCACTATCTACCTGTTGTCCGTCGCCACACTGTTCCAACGCGATTCCACGGAATGGCTGCGAAGCAGGGGACGGAAAGGCCAAATTGATCCAGAGATTTTCAGCTAATATGCGCCTATTCGTTCTGGCCGCCATCCTGCTCGGCCTTCTGCCTGCCCCCGCGATGGCGCAGGCCTATCAGTGCGCTCTCCCGCGAACCTTAGCCCCCATCCGCCCGGTCAGGCCGGACGGGCCCGTGCGCAAGCTCCCGGTGGCGGGCTATACGCTCGCGGCAAGCTGGTCGCCCGACTACTGCAAGACGAGCGGCGACACGCGTTCCATGCAGTGTTCGCACCGCAACGGGCGCTTCGGATTCATCCTCCACGGTCTCTGGCCCGAAGCGAAGAGCGGACCGGCACCGCAATGGTGCGCGGGCACGCCGCTGCCCTCGCCGGAAGTTGTGCGGCGCAACTTGTGCATGACGCCCTCCCCCGGCCTGCTGGTGCACGAATGGGCCAAGCACGGCTCGTGCATGACGAAGACGCCGCAGCTCTATTTCAAGGTCAGCGCGATTCTGTGGCGCTCGGTCCGCTGGCCCGATGCCGACCGGCTCTCGCGCCAGAAGGGCCTGACAGTGGGCGATCTGCGCAAGGCGTTCGTCGCGCACAATCCGGCCTGGAAAGCCGAATACGTCGGCGTGAACCTCAGCCGCACCGGCTGGCTGCGCGAAGTGCGGCTCTGCTATGGCAAGGACTTCATGCCGAAGCGTTGCAGCAAGCGGCAGTTCGGCCCGTCCGATTCGGCCAGCCTGAAGATCTGGCGGGGGCTTTAGCGCCGCTCGCGAAAGAAGCCCCGCAACAAGTCCGCCGATTCGGCCTCGCCGATGCCCGGATAGACTTCGGGGCGGTGCAGGCATTGTTCGTGCTCGAACACCCGCGCGCCGTGCTCCACCGCCCCGCCCTTGGGATCGGAAGCGCCGTAGTAGAGCCGGGCGATTCGCGCATGGGCAATGGCGCCCGCGCACATCGCGCAGGGCTCCAGCGTCACCCACAGCTCGCAGCCTTCCAGCCGTTCGTTGCCCAGCGCGCGCGCGGCAGCGCGAATCGCTTCGATCTCCGCGTGGCTGGTGGGATCGTGGCTTTCGCGCGGGCCATTGCGCCCGGCGGCGATCACACGGCCGTCCTTCACCACCACCGCGCCGATGGGAACTTCGCCCGAATCGGCGGCCTCACGGGCTTGCGCGAGTGCCATCTGCATGTATTCGGGAAGCGGCCAGCGAGTCATGGGAACGCGCTAGCGCGCTGAATTCCGCCATGCAACTTGACCTTGTGCGGGGGAATCGGTAAGGGCGCGCCTTCCCGTACAAACGGCAACAGATTTTTTTCGAGCGAGAGTAGACATGTCCCGCATCTGCGAACTGACCGGCAAGGGCCGTCAGGTTGGCTGCAACGTCAGCCACGCCAACAACAAGACCAAGCGCGTCTTCCTGCCCAACCTGCAGAACGTCACGCTGATGTCGGAAGCTCTGGAGCGCAGCTTCAAGTTCCGCGTTTCGACCCACGGCCTGCGCTCGGTCGAGCACAACGGCGGCCTCGACAACTGGCTGCTCAAGGCTTCGGATACGAAGCTTTCGCCGCGCGCCCTCAAGGTGAAGCGCGAGCTCAAGAAGAAGCAGGCCGCCTGATTTTCCGCCGCTCTCCGCAAGGAGAGCCGGACAGGTAAGCCAACGAAGGGCGTGCGGTTCTCCGCGCGCCTTTTCGCGTGCACGCTGTCAGGGATTCTGATGTCCCGGCCAAGGCAGACGGCGCGTATCCACGGAGAGTTTCCAGAGCAGCGTGCGCTGCAATTGCCGCATTTTGTTATCGTCCGACATCAGCCAGACAGTCACCTTGCCGCCGGGCCGGGATACGACGCCTATCGCCTCGAAATTGTCCACGGGAAGCACCGACGCGAGCGAGGCCAGCGGCACCGAGTGCCAGACCTTGCCAGGCCGGATCTGCGCGGTATCGGCGATCACGATTCGTCCGGCAAAGCGCATCGGCAAAGGCCAGAGCAACCGCCGCATGAGAATCAGCGCCCGGCCATCGGGCAGCAGGGCCATATCGACAGCAGAAAAATTGTCCGGCCCGTCGAACAGGAATCTGTGGCCATCGGGATGTTCGGCCGGATCGCCATCGAACAGCACCGCTTCATGCAGGCGCGAATCGAACAGCGAACGCGTGGTCTCCCGGATCACGACGAAACGCCCGTCACGCAGCCGGGCCATGGCCTCCGCCCCGGTGTTGATGCCCCATTCCTGCATAGTGCGGGGCGCCACCCGCTTTTCCTCGGCCAAATGCGCATCCAGACGGACGATCTGGTTATTCCCTTCGAGCCCCAGCCAGTAACGGCGTGTAGCGGGATCATAGGCAACCGACTCCACGTCCCGGTACAGTTTCCCGCCTCTGTCTTCGTTGAAGACGATCTCGCCGGCACGCGGCGGAGAAGGCGCGTGCCCCGGGGGTGAAAAGGCAAGGTATCCCCCCGCATCGTTCAAGGCCAGGATACGGCCGTCCGGTTGCGGAACCATCGACGAATAGCCGTAGAACTGCGAATTGCGGGACTGGAGCTGCCACCCGCCTTCGAACCGGAATGGCCCCAGATACCGCGCAAGAATACGCTGCGGCGGCATCGCCAGCGGCGTCACGCGGATGCGAAGGCCGTTATGCTCTGCAGGCAGCGGCGAACGCCCCCATGTCAGCGCCAGCATCGCCACAAGCGGCAGGAAAATAATGATGGCGCGGCGCACGAACGCTTATCTAGACCGTTCCGGTCCTGCTGCAAGCGCCGCGCGCCATCACTTCATCGGGCCAGTGAACAGCAACGGATCGAGCCGCGCATTCTCCCACTTGATAGACCAGTGCAGATGCGGGCCGGTGGCGCGGCCGGTCATGCCGATCTTGCCAATGACCTGTCCCTGCTTCACGTGATCGCCGACCTTCACCAGGATCTGCGAGCAGTGCAGGAACGCACTGTTGAGCCCCATCCCGTGGTCGATCATCAGCAGGTTGCCTTCCAGCGTGAAGGGCTTCTTCGCCGCCAGAATCACCACCCCGTCCGCAGGCGCGACGAAGGGCGTGCCGCTGTGCCCGGTAGTGATGTCGATTCCCGAATGATAGCTGCCCGGCTCTCCACGATAGATGCGCTGCGAACCGAACCGTCCGGAGATGCGGCCTTTCACCGGCCAGATGAAATGTTCGCGCCAGCCTTGCGCGCCGGTCCGCATCGCCCGTGCCGCATGGATTTGCGCAAGTTCGGGGCGCCGCAGCTTCATGAACGCCGCACTGGGGCCACCAGGCTTGCGGGGAATATTGATGTGCTCGATGTGCCAGGCGCGCGGGGCAATCGTGAGCGTCTGGCGCGTGACACCGCCATTGGCCGCCGTCACGGCCAGCGCGGCCTTCGGCCCGGCATCGCGGTCAAACGCGGCGAACCAGGCGCCATCGGACGCAACCGGCACTGGCTGGCCATCCAGGGTGAGCGCCTTGGTGCCTGCAGGCACCGTGCCGTGAATCCAGCCGCCCTGCGTCAGTTCACCCGAATAGGTGAGCGCCGCCTTGGTGGCTGGCGTGGCGGCACCGGCGGTGCTGCCCGCGTGGAAAGACCCGCCGGTGAAGGCCAGCACGCCGCCAATCGCTGCCATCGCAAGAGCGGGCAGCGAGGCGATGGCAAAGGTACGCCGCCTCATGCCTGTTCAAGCAGGCGCTTGGTGGCGATCTCCGCGCTGGCGTAAGCCTCCTGCCGGTCCGCGCTCCAGTACCGCAAGGCTTCGAGCGGAACCTGCTCCCCGGTTACGGCACAAGTCACGTAGTGGCCGGGGCTGATCACGCGGAACCCGTTGGGGCCATAGCTGAGCTTTGCGGGGCGGTCGGCGGAGGACATAAGCATGGACATTTCCTAACAAAGCCTGCCGGTCAGAACAAATCGCCCTGCCGGGGCTCCGGGGCTTTCGGGCGCGCCGCTTTGCGGGGAGGCGCCGGTGGAGGGGAAACGGGACTTTGCGCCGGTGCGGCTGAACCGGCCGTGACCGGCAGCTTGCCATCGCGGAATTCGAGCACCAGCGCGGCCTCCTGCGCGGCGCGCTCGCGGCTGGTGAGCGCCTGCCCGTCCACGCTGGTGACAAGCGCGTAGCCGCGCTGGAGCGGCAGGCGCGGATCGAGCTGCGGCAACACGCGTGCCACCGGCGCCAGCGCATCGCGCGCCTGCGTCCAGCGGCGGCTTAGCAGGCGCGGCGTCATCCCTGCCCGCTCCAGCCGCTCATTGCTGGCCGCCACGCGCTGGCGCAGCAGCGGCAGCGAGAGCTTGGCGGCGGTCTGGCCGAGCCGCTCGCGCTTGGCGCGCTCCCGATCCTGCAGGCCGCGCCGCAACCGGTCGGCAAGTTCGTCCAGCTTCTGCGCCTTGGCCGCCAGGATCGCGTCGGGCCTGGGCAGGCGCTGCACGCGGGCCTCCAGCCGTTCGCGGCCCAGCACGACCGGGCGCATCGCGCAGCGGCGCTTGCGCAGCGCCAGTTCGTCGAGCTGCGCCATCAGCTCAGCCCGCACCGGCACCGCGATTTCGGCGGCGGCCGTAGGCGTGGGCGCGCGGCGATCGGCCGCATGATCGCACAAGGTCGTGTCGGTCTCGTGCCCGACGGCCGAGATCACCGGAATCGCCGATTCGGCGACGGCGCGCACCACCGCTTCCTCGTTGAAGCTCCACAAGTCCTCGATCGAGCCGCCGCCGCGCGCGACGATCACCACATCGGGGCGTGGCACCGGCCCGCCGGGCGCGATCGCCGAGAAACCACGCACGGCATTGGCCACCTGTTGCGCTGCACCTTCCCCCTGCACCAGCACCGGCCAGACCAGCACCCGGCTCGGAAAACGGTCCGCCAGACGGTGGAGGATATCGCGGATCACCGCGCCGGTGGGTGACGTCACGACGCCGATCACGCGCGGCAGGAACGGCAGGGCCCGCTTGCGCTCGGGCGCGAAGAGGCCTTCGGCCGCCAGCCGCGCGCGCAGCTTTTCCAGCAGCGCCAGCAGCGCGCCTTCGCCCGCGATCTCCATCGATTCGATGACGATCTGATACTTCGAACGTCCCGGATAGGTTGTCAGCTTGCCGGTGGCGATCACCTCGATCCCATCTTCGGGGCGGAAGGCCAGACGCTGCGCGCCGCCGCGCCACATCACCCCGTCGATCACCGCCTTGTCGTCCTTGAGCGCACAATAGAGGTGGCCCGAGGCCGCCCGCTTCACCCCCGAAAGCTCGCCGCGCAGGCGCACGAAGCCGAAGCGGTCCTCCACCGTGCGCTTCAGCAGCGCGGATATCTCGCTCACCGAAAGCGGGGCGGCGTTGTCCCCGGCGCCTTGCTTCGCTACCAGCCCCCCCGAACGACCATCATCGTACTCGTCATTGTAGAAAGGCACGGGTAATGAACATCCTTCTTCTGGGCTCCGGCGGCCGCGAACATGCGCTGGCCTGGAAGCTGGCGCAATCCCCGCTCTGCGAAACGCTCTGGGCCGCGCTCGGAAATCCGGGGATTGCCGAACATGCCACCTGCGTGGCGCTCGATGCCACCGATCATGGCTCCGTGATCGCCTTTTGCGAAGAGAAGGTGATCGGCCTTGTCGTCATCGGTCCGGAAGCCCCGCTGGTGGACGGCCTTGCCGATTCCCTGCGCGATCAGGGCTTTGCCGTGTTCGGCCCCAGCAAGGCGGCAGCCCAGCTCGAAGGCTCCAAGGGCTTCACCAAGGACTTGTGCGCCCGCGCGAACATCCCCACCGGCGGTTACGAGCGCGTCTCGAACGAAGCGGATGCCATGGCCGCGCTGGCGAAGTTCGGCTCGCCGGTGGTGATCAAGGCCGATGGCCTTGCCGCCGGCAAGGGCGTGACCGTCGCCATGACCATGCCCGAAGCCGAAGAGGCCGTGCGCGACATTTTCGCCGGACGCTTCGGCGAGGCGGGCGCGGAAGCGGTGATCGAGGAATTCCTCGAAGGCGAGGAAGCGAGCTTCTTCGCGCTGACCGACGGCTCCACCATCGTCCCCTTCGCCTCGGCGCAGGACCACAAGCGCGTGGGCGACGGCGACACCGGCCCCAACACCGGCGGCATGGGCGCCTACAGCCCCGCCCCGGTGCTGACGGCGGAGCTGGCAGGCGAGGCGATGACCCGCATCATCGCCCCCACCGTGAGGACTCTGGCGGACGAAGGCATGCCCTATTCGGGCGTGCTGTTCCTGGGCCTGATGCTGACGCGCGAAGGGCCCAAACTCATCGAATACAACTGCCGTTTCGGCGATCCGGAATGCCAGGTCATGCTGTTGCGGCTCGAATCGGATCTGGCCGAGCTGCTCCACGCCTGCGCCGAGAACCGCCTCGGCGCGATCGAGCCGCCGCGCTTTTCGGACGATACCGCGCTAACCGTGGTCATGGCGGCCAAGGGCTATCCCGGCACGCCGGAAAAGGGCGGCGCGATCAACGGGATTGCGGCCGCCGAAGCCGATGGCGCCAAAGTCTTCCATGCCGGAACGGCGCTGAAGGACGGCCAGCTTACCGCCAGTGGCGGGCGCGTGCTCAATGTGACGGCGCGCGGCGCATCGGTGACTGAAGCCCAATCGAAAGCCTATGCGGCGGTCGATGCGATCGATTTTGCCAGCGGTTTCTGCCGCCGCGACATCGGCTGGCGCGAAGTAGCACGCGAAAAGCACCATGCTTAAGCACGCCGATGCCATCCTGAAGCTGTCACTGGCCGCGGGCGCCCTGCTCGCGGGCAGCGGTGCGGGGTTCTATTACGGCATCTATCTGCCTTCGCAGGATGTCCGCCGTCAGGCGATGGCCATGACCGCCCGGAAAGTAACCTCGGACCGGCAGACCAAGGCCCTCGCCGAACGCGCCAAGCGCGCGCAGGCCGCGCAAATCGCCTACGACGACTGCGTCAATTTCGCCGACCTGTCCTATAAGCACCGCTGGACGCGCAGTTGCCAGAGCCTGCACGATGCGGATGTGGCTGCTTACGAGGACTGCGCGGACGACTGGTTTACCACCGAATCAAGCTGCCACGCCAAGCACCCCGTCCGCCCGACGAAAGATTGTGCTCTGCCCGGCCGGGTCGCGCAGGACATCGCCGGGGACCGTGAACAGCGCAAGGCGCAATGCCTGGCCACGCTGCAGGCCGCTACCGAAGACAAGCAGGATAGCTGACCGGCAAGCGGCAAGCATCAGGTGCTCACCCCCTGCGGCGGCTCGTCGAACAGCAGCTTTACCGTCAGCGCGAGCCGCTTGGCATCCTCACGCGCGAGGTGTTCCTTGGGCAGGCGCCGTTTGGCCTCTTCCAGCGCGGCAACGACCTGCGGGCGGGTGTAGCCGCGCTTCTGCATCAGTTCGCCCAGATAGCGCACCGGAAACGGCAGCTTCGCCCCTGCCGCCTGGCACAGTACTTCGAGCCAGTACTGATCGAGATCGGCATCGGCATAGACGCGGCAATCGCACACGAACGCGGCCATTTCCGCCACGACCTGCGCGGGCGGCAGGCCTTCGCGTTCGACAAGTTCACGGCTGATCCCGTGGAGACTCTCGGCCTCTTGCGACCAATCCCAGTACTGCCAGGCCGCGGCGGGCCTGATCAACCAGGCATGGTTCCTGCCGTCCATCCGGGCGATGGCGACTTCGATGGGAAACGACCGGCCGTATTCGGGCAGGCAGCTCGCTTCGAAGTCGATCAACGCCGGACAGATCAATAGGCTTCCCCTTCGGGTTCAGCTTCCAGGTTTACCCCATGCGGGTGCCGACAAGGTCCTTGAGGCTCGCCTCGGCACGGGCGCCGTAGTGCGAGATGATCTCGCTGGCGCAAATCGCGCCCATGCGCAGGCAGTCTTCCACCGGCTTGCCGCGAACATGGCCGAACAGGAACCCGGCAGCGAACAGGTCGCCCGCGCCGGTGGTGTCGACAACCTTGTCGATCGGTTCGGCGGCGACTTGCGAGCGCACGCCATTGGCCACAGCCACCGCGCCATCGGCGCTGCGGGTGACGACCAGCACCGGAATCCTGGGCGCCAGCGCGGCAATGCCTGCCTCAAAATCCGCCTCTCCGGTAAGCGCGGCCATTTCATGCTCGTTGCAGAACAGCACGTCGATCTGCCCGGCGTCGATCAGGTCGAGGAAATCGGCGCGATGGCGGTCGATCACGAACGTCTCGGACGGGGTGAAGGCCACCTTGCGCCCGGCGGCGCGGGCAGCGGCGATGGCCTTACGCATCGCGGCGCGCGGCTCTTCCGGATCCCACAGATAACCTTCGAGATAGAGCACTGCCGCATCGGCGATCAGCGCTTCGTCAAGCGCTTCGGCCGGCAGATAGTGCGACGCGCCGAGGAACGTGTTCATCGTGCGCTGGCCGTCGGGCGTGACGAAGATCAGGCAGCGGGCCGTCGGCGGATTGCCCTCACGCGCGGGAACGTCGAAGTGAATGCCGCCCGCGCGGATGTCATGTGTGAAGACGTCGCCGAGCTGGTCCTGCGCGACCTGGCCGATGAAGCCGCACTTGGCGCCGAGCTGGGCAAGGCCCGCCAGCGTATTGGCAGCCGAACCGCCCGAGATCTCGCGCGCGGGGCCCATGGCCTCATAAAGGCTGCTGGCCTGCTCATCGTCGATGAGCATCATGCCGCCGCGGGCCAGACCCAGTTCCTCGATCAGGCTGTCTTCGCAATTGGCGATGACGTCGATGATGGCGTTGCCGATGGCGATGACATCCAGGCTCGGTTGGGTCATGAAGCAGGTCTATCCTTGAATAGCTGAGGCGCGAACGCGAAAAAGCAATGGACCGCGAGTAGCGCGCGGTCTGCCGCTCCGCAAGCGCTGGCCCGGAATCGGCCCGTTGACAGCCCGGCCGCGCCGCGCAATGCGATGGTCCAACTATGCAAGAACGGTATCGGGGCGGGGCCCCCAAACGCTTTCACGCGGCACTGGCCGCCTGTTCACTGGCCCTGCTGCTGGCAGGCTGCGGCGTAGGCGGCGTTGCCAGCACGCCCCGGCCGCCCAAGGGCACGTCCGCCGTGCCTCCGGTGCGCCAGCCCAGCCGCACGGCGCCGCGCGATCCGCAGTTCCAGTCGATCCCCGGGCTGGAAGGCGTGATCGGGGCAACGCAGAAGCAGCTTGTCCGCGAATTCGGCCAGCCCCGGCTCGACGTCTGGGAAGGCGATGCCCGCAAGCTGCAGTTCACCGGCACGCCCTGCGTGCTGGACATCTACCTCTATCCCACCTCGCGCTCGCGCGAGCCGCTGGCCACGTATGTCGATGCCCGCCGCGCCTCGGACGGGCGTGACGTGGACCGCGCAGCCTGCGCGGCAGCACTCAAGCAGAATTAAACGGAAGTCCGCACCACCTCCGCTCGTCCTGAGCCTGTCGAAGGACGCAGGCGCGGCGCCGGGTTCAACACCCTTCGACAGGCTCAGGGTGAGCGGGCCCAGATTCAGATTTCCTGCATTTTGCGCCAAGCAAAACCCCGCTCCCGGAAGGTCCGGGGCGGGGTTAGCTGTATCCTATCGGATTTGACCGGCAGGGCTGCTACCAGTCAAACGGAAGCTCTATTATTCGCCGTTCTGCTCGGCGGCTTCGGCAGCGCGCTTGGCTTCGAGCCAGGCGGCGGCTTCGGCTTCCTGCGCGGCTTCGCTGGCGGCCTTGGCGGCGGCCTCACGCTCGGCGCGCAGTTCCTCGATCAGCGCTTCGCGGTCATCGACCAGACGCTCATCGCCCGGAACCTCGTCCTCGATACCAGCCTTCTTGGCGGCCTTGGCGACGATGGCGTCCAGCTCGCGCTGCGAGCAGAGGCCCAGCGTGACCGGGTCCTTCGGCGTGATGTTGGCGATGTTCCAGTGCGAACGGTCGCGGATCGCGGCGATGGTGTTGCGGGTGGTGCCGATCAGCTTGCCGATCTGCGCGTCCGACACTTCAGGGTGATTGCGCAGAATCCAGGCAATGCCGTCCGGCTTGTCCTGACGCTTCGAGACCGGCGTATAGCGCGGGCCCTTGGTGCGGCTGACCGTGACCGGAACCTTGTGCATCCTGAGCTTGTACTCAGGATCCTTCTGGCCCTTCTCGATCTCTTCCATGGTCAGCTCGCCCGCGCGCACGGGATCGCGCCCGGTGTACTTGCTGGACGCGAGATCGTCGGCCATGGCCTGAACCTCAAGCATGTGCAGGCCGCAGAATTCGGCGATCTGCTCAAAGGTCAGCGCGGTATTGTCGACCAGCCACGAGGCGGTCGCGTGCGGCATCAGCGGAGTGGGCTGGCTCATTCTCTATCTCCGGCGGAAACAATAAGGGCCGCCCCTTCGCGGAGCGGCCGTACCGGTCTGCATGTAGGCAAAGTTTGCGGATTCGGCAAGCAAAAGCCGCGCATTTCCAAGCGCGGCCGCGATAGCCGTCCGATTCAAGACCCGATCGGCTCCCAATCAATCCATCGGCACATAGCCCGGCAAGGCAGAGACCCGCTCCAGCCAGCGGCACACCGCCGGATAGTCCCCGAGCCGGAAACCGCCCGCCTCACACACATGGGTATAGGCATAGAGCGCGATATCGGCGAGCGTCACGCTGCCCCCCACGAACCAGCCGTGCCCGGCCAGATGCTCTTCCATCAGCGCCAGCGCCGCTTCCCCGCCTGCGCGCTTGCCTGCGATCTGCTCCTTCTGGGCCGCGGTGAGATGGGCCTCTCCCACGATCGACAGCCAGAATCGCAGCGTCGCGACATTGGGCTCGTGATTGTACTGCTCGAAGAACATCCAGCGCAGCATGTCCGCCCGGCCGAACGCATCGCCCGGAATCAGCGCGGAACCTTCGGCGAGATACCAGCAGGCCGCATTGCTTTCGGGCAGGAACCTGTCTCCTGCCTGCAGCACCGGGATACGCCCATTGGCATTAACGTTTTGGAGGAACGCCGGTGTGCGGGTTTCCCCCTTCAGGATATCATAGGCAATGCGCGTGAGCGGCTTGCCCAGCAGGGCCGCCGTCAGGCGGATCTTGTAGCAATTGCCGCTGCACGGGTCTTCATGAAGAGTAAGAGTTTTCATGGGCGCGACAATTACAAGAGCGCCCTCAAACCTCCAGCACGATCTTGCCGATGTGATCGCCCGCTTCCATGCGCGCATGGGCCGCAGCCGCTTCTACGAGAGGGAAACGCGCATCCATGACCGGGCGCAGATGGCCGCTTTCGACGATCGGCCAGGCATTGGCCGCGATTTCCTGCACCAGCAGCGTCTTGAACTCGTCGGACCGCGACCGCAGCGTCGAGCCGGTGAGCGTGTAGCGGCGGGTCATCACGACAGCCATATTGATCTCGGCCTTGGCGCCGCCCTGCACGGCAATCGTGACATGGCGCCCGTCCATCGCCAGGCATTTCAGGTTGCGCGGGACATAGCTGCCCGCGACCATGTCCAGCACGAGGTCCACGCCCTTGCCGCCGGTGATTTTCGCCACTTCTTCGACGAAGTCGGCCGCCTTGTAGTCGATCGCGTGGGCCGCGCCGATCTCCAGCGCCTGCGCGCACTTTTCGGGCGAACCGCACGTCACGATCACTTTCAGGCCGAAATGCCTGCCCAGCATGATCGCCATGGTGCCGATGCCGCTGGTGCCGCCGTGGACCAGGATTGTTTCGCCTTCGCGCGCATAGCCGCGCTCAAACACGTTGTGCCACACGGTGAACAGAGTCTCGGGCAGCGCGGCGGCTTCCGCGAGCGGCAGGCCTTCAGGCACAGGCAGGCAATGCCCGGCCTTGGCCAGGCAATATTGCGCATAGCCCCCGCCCGAAACCAGCGCGCAGACCGCCTGGCCCGGCACCAGCCCCGCGACCCCGTCGCCCAGCGCCGCAACCGTGCCGGAAATTTCCAGGCCGGGAATCGGAGAGGCGCCCGGCGGCGGCGGATACTGCCCCAAGCGCTGCAGAACGTCCGGGCGGTTAACCCCGGCAAAGGCAACCTTGACCAGCACTTCGCCCGGCCCCGGCGCGGGAACCGGCAAAGTAACGGGGTGCAAGACATCTGACGCGCCAGGTTCATCGAACCCGATGGCGGTCATTGTGGAAGTTAAGTTAGTTAACATGATGTGCCTGTTGCCACACTGTACCACTTGAGGGGAACTCTTTTCAGCCCATTGACAGCAGAGAATATCAGTCCGATGCTGCATCGCAATGGACGATGACGACCGGCCGAGGCGGCGGTCGCCCGAGGATAGCCTCGGTGCCGCCAGCCTTCTCGCCAGCGAAAGCCTGGAGCGCTATTCGCTGGACGAACTCGATGCACGCGTCCGCCTTCTCGAAGACGAAATCGCCCGCATCAAGGCCCATCGCCAGAAATCCGCCGCGCATATGCTCGCCGCGGACGCTTTGTTCAGGCCAAAGACAACGTGATTTCAACAAGGTGCGCCTTGCAGCCCCTGGGGCTGGCCACACGGGCACCTCGCAAGCGTCCTGAACGTTCCTATATAGTTTCTAAACCCGCCTCGCCCACACTCCCGCAAGGAGAGTCCTTCCTTTCAATGAAAGTGTCGTAGATGCCCAGTTTCGCCCAAAGCCTAGAAAAGACCCTGCACTCGGCTCTGTCTCATGCGTCTGAACGGAGCCACGAGTACGCGACGCTAGAGCACTTGCTGCTCGCGCTGATCGACGATCCGGACGCGGCGCAGGTCATGCAGGCATGCGGCGTGGACCTGGGCGATCTGGGCGACGTGGTGCGCCAGTATCTCGATCAGGAATACCAGTCGCTCAAGACCGAGGAAAAGGGCGATCCCGCCCCGACCGCCGGATTCCAGCGCGTGATCCAGCGCGCCATCCTGCACGTGCAGTCTTCCGGCAAGGACACGGTGACGGGCGCCAACGTGCTGGTCGCCCTGTTCTCCGAGCGTGATTCCTATGCGGTCTATTTCCTGCAGCAGCAGGACATGAGCCGCCTCGATGCGGTCAGCTACATCAGCCACGGCATCGGCAAGGGCGGCAAGCGGATCGAGGACCGCAACCCCAAGGGCAGCGACGAAGGCGCCGCGCCGCAGGAAGACAAGGCCGAAGCCAAGAGCACCGGCAGCAAGAAGGATTCCGCGCTCGATCAGTTCTGCGTCAACCTCAATGAAAAGGCGCTGTCGGGCAAAGTCGATCCGCTGATCGGCCGCGGCCCCGAAGTGGACCGCACGGTCCAGATCCTGTGCCGCCGTTCCAAGAACAACCCGCTCTATGTGGGCGATCCCGGCGTCGGCAAGACCGCCATCGCCGAAGGCCTCGCCCGCAAGATCGTGGAAGGCGAAGTGCCCGAAGTGCTCTCCGAAGCGGTGATCTACTCGCTCGACATGGGCAGCCTGCTGGCGGGCACCCGCTATCGCGGCGATTTCGAGGAGCGGCTCAAGCAGGTCGTCTCCGAACTGGAAAAGATGCCGCACGCGATCCTCTTCATCGACGAGATCCACACCGTGATCGGCGCCGGGGCCACCAGCGGCGGGGCCATGGATGCTTCCAACCTGCTCAAGCCCGCGCTGTCGGGCGGCACGATCCGCTGCATCGGTTCGACCACGTACAAGGAATTCCGCAACCACTTCGAAAAGGACCGCGCCCTGCTGCGCCGGTTCCAGAAGATCGACGTGAACGAGCCCACCGTGGAAGATACCATCAAGATCCTGCGCGGGCTGCGTTCGGTCTTCGAGGAGCACCACAAGGTCAAGTACACGCCCGATGCGATCAAGACCGCGGTTGAGCTGTCGGCCCGCTACATCAATGACCGCAAGCTGCCGGACAAGGCGATCGACGTGATCGACGAAGTGGGCGCAATGCAGATGCTGGTGGCTCCCAGCCGCCGCAAGAAGACGATCACCGCCAAGGAAATCGAGACCGTGATCGCGACGATGGCGCGCATTCCTCCCAAGTCGGTCAGCTCCGATGACAAGAAGGCGCTTGAAAACCTCGAACGCGATCTGAAGCGCGTGGTCTTCGGCCAGGACAATGCGATCGAGGTACTCTCGACCGCCATGAAGCTGAGCCGCGCCGGGCTTCGCGATCCGGACAAGCCGATCGGCTCGTTCCTGTTCTCCGGCCCGACCGGTGTCGGCAAGACCGAAGTCGCCAAGCAGCTTGCCTCGATCATGGGCATTCCGATGCAGCGCTTCGATATGTCCGAATACATGGAGCGCCACTCGGTCAGCCGCCTGATCGGCGCGCCTCCGGGCTATGTCGGCTTCGACCAGGGCGGTCTGCTCACCGATGCCATCGACCAGCAGCCGCACTGCGTGCTGCTGCTCGACGAAATCGAAAAGGCTCACCCGGACCTGTTCAACATCCTGCTGCAGGTGATGGACAACGGCAAGCTGACCGATCACCACGGCAAAACGGTCGATTTCCGCAACGTGGTCCTCATCATGACCACCAATGCGGGCGCATCGGACATGGCCAAGACCGGCATCGGCTTTGGCGACGTGTCCAAGGCCGACGCGGGCGACGAAGCGGTGAAGCAGCTCTTCACTCCCGAGTTCCGCAACCGCCTCGATGCGATCGTGCCGTTCAGCTACCTCGGCAAGGAAACGATCAGCCGGGTGGTGGACAAGTTCATCCTCCAGCTCGAACTGCAGCTGGCCGACCAGAACGTCCACATCCAGTTCGATTCCGACGCACGCGACTGGCTGGGCCATCGCGGTTACGACCGTCTCTATGGCGCCCGTCCGATGGCCCGCGTCATCCAGGAACGCGTCAAACAGCCGCTGGCCGAGGAACTGCTGTTCGGCAAGCTGGCCCACGGCGGCGAAGTTCACGTTTCCGTGAAGGAAGACGCGCTGAGCTTCGAACTGACGCCCTCGGCGCCGAAGGTCAGCAAGGCCAAGAAGCGCAAGGCCCCGGCAAAGAAGCCTGCGGCCCGGAAGAACGGGGCCCAGCCGGAAGAAAACACCGACGACTGAGTCGGCAGGTTTCAGCAAAAGGGGGCGGTACCTTGCGTGGGTACCGCCCCCTTTTTTGTATGCGCGGAAACCCCGGTCCCTGCACTCCAACGAAAGGCCCCCGGTCTGGTGATTGACCGCGATCAAGGTTCCACGTGAAACGTTCCGGCTACAGCTTCAACATACGCCCCCTGTTTCCGGAGAGAGCCTGCCGTGACTGTCGAAACCGAAACCAAGCCTGCAGCAGCCAATCCCGGCGCTAATCCCAACGCCCCGTTCTACCGGCTTGGCGGCGCGCCGGTGTTTGAAGCGATCTGCAACCGCTTCTACGATCTGATGGAACAGGACCCGGCCTACACCGAGCTGCGCGCCATGCACGCGCCCGATCTCGCGCCGATGCGGGAATCGCTGCCGAAATTCCTGGCAGGCTGGGCCGGCGGCCCGCGCGACTGGTTCGAAGCCAATCCGGGCCGCTGCATGATGAGCATTCACAAGCCCTTTACGATGAGCCGGGAAACCGCCGGGCAATGGGCCGAAGCCATGCAGCGCGCGATTGCCGATGTCGCGCCCGAACCGGCCGACATGGCCAAGGCCATGGGCGAGGTTCTGGGCGACATGGCGCGCGGAATGGGGCGCTAAAACTTAGCCAGAGACCGAAAACCTGTTCCCAGAGAATCGAAAAGTGCTCTAAAGCAACGCGGTGCACAGTCTCGACCGGCCCCGCAAATTTCTCGCCGCCGCGCTTTCGGCCCTCGCAGGATATATCGACGCCGTCGGATATCTTTCGGCTGACCGGTATTTCGTCTCGTTCATGTCCGGGAACACCACGCGGTTTGGCACCGATCTGGTGACCGAGGGAAACACAGCGATCATTCCCGCCCTGCTGATTTCCGGCTTCGTGCTGGGCGTGGCCCTGGGCAATGTCGTTGCCCACCGGGCAGGCGCCTGGCGCAAACCGGCCGTGCTGACGCTGGTTACCTCACTGCTGGTGCTGGGAGCGATCTGTGCCCTGATGCAGTACGTCGCGGCCATGATGGCCTGTCTGGTGCTGGCGATGGGCGCGCTCAACAACACGCTGCGCAAGGGCGAGACACCCGTGGCGCTGACATACCTCACCGGCGCTCTGGTACGTATCGGCCAGGGGCTGGGGGGCATGATCACCCGGCAGCGGCAGGACCCGGCATGGCCGTTCATCGTCCTGTGGTTCTCGCTGGCAGCCGGAGCAGCGACGGGTGCGGCGTCTTTTCTGTCGCTCGGACCGCTAAGCCTGTGCATCGGCGCGGGCTTCTCGGCCATGCTGACTTTCGCCGGATACCGGATCGCCCGCGCTAACCTGCAACCTTGAACTGCTTCTCGCGCGAAGTTGCGCCGCGCAACAGCTCCAGCCGGGATGGCGCCAGCCCGAGGGCTGCCGCCAGCATGCCCCGCACGGCATCGTTGGCCTTGCCGTCCTGCGGCTTGGCCCGGACTTTGGCGAGAAGTTTGCCTTCGGCGATTTCCAGCGCCTCGACCCGCGCGCCGGGGGTGACACGCACCGCCAGCCGGCCCTCGCCATCGATCAGCGCCTGCACCGCCTCGCTGGCGGGAAGATCGGCCTTGGGTCTCGCCATCAGTCTTTGAGGCCCAGCGCCTCGGCGTGCATGCGGCCGTTGATCACATAGCCCTTCACGCCCGCCTGATTACCCGCAACGGCTGCCTCGTCGAGATCGCGCAGATACTTGGCCGGACGGCCCATCCAAAGCTGCCGCGCGCCGATCCGCTTGCCGGTGAGCATCGCACCTGCCGCCAGCATCCCGTCGCTTTCAATATGGCTGCCATCCATGACGATCGCCCCGAGCCCGACGAAAGCCCGGTTCTCCAGCGTGCAGCCATGCACCATCGCCATGTGCCCGATCAGCACATCGTCGCCAATGATCGTCGGGAACCCATCGGGATTGCCCGGCTTGGGACTGTCGCAATGGACGACGGTGCCATCCTGGATATTGGTGCGCGCGCCGATCACCACGCGGTGAACGTCCGCGCGGATCACGCAGTTGTACCATACGCTGGCATCGGGCCCGATCTCGACATTGCCGATAATCCGGCAGCCCGGCGCGATGAAAGCGCTCGAATGGATCTTGGGGGCCTTGCCATTGATAGCGGCCAGAGTGATATCCTGGCGCGTGATATCGGTGCGTTCGGTCATGCGTGTCTCCGGATCGGGTTGCACTCTCCATGCGCCAAAGACCAGCCCTCAGGCAAGTCGCCCCAGCCAAAACACAGCCTTGCCGAACTCAGGCACTATCTGCTGAACACTTGGTCAGCCAAATGTCGCAGCCCATCGCATAGACAATGGTATCGCACAGTGGCGGATCGAAGCGGCTGTCCACGTAGTCCAGATCCTCGCGCCGGGTCATGCCCAGCCGCTGCATAAGGCCCCAGCTTGCGGTGTTTTCGATCACCGTGATGGCATAGATCACCGGCGCGCCGAAGCGGCCGAAACCGGCATCGAGAGAAGCCAAGGCCGCTTCCTTGGCATAGCCCTGCCCCCAGGCATCCTCGCGCAGGCGCCAGCCGATCTCGAATTCGCCGGGAAAAGAAGCATCGGGCGCGTCGATCTTCTTGAGACCGCAAAACCCCAGCATCTCACCCGCGAGATTGCCCCCATCGGCTTTCCGCTCAACGATCCAGAAGGTGTGGCCATATCCGGCCTGGAATCCCATCACCCGGCTTTCGAGCGCCCCGACCTTGTCCGCATCCATGACACCGCCCAGCCAGCGCATGACGGACGGCGTATTCGTCACTTGCGCAAAGCGATCGATATCGCCCGGCGCCCATTCGCGCAGCACCAGCCGGTCTGTTTCCAGGCGGAATGGCTCAGCCGGATCAGCCATGAAGCAGCCGCGCGGCGTGCGCGGCATGGTAGGTCAGCACGCCCGAACAGCCCGCGCGCTTGAAGGCCAGCAGCGTTTCCAGCACCAGCGCGTCGCGGTCCCCCGTGCCGGCCGCCACTGCCGCCTCGATCATCGCGTATTCGCCGGAGACCTGATAGGCGAAGACCGGAACCTCGAAGGTCTCCTTCACCCGGCGCACGATATCGAGATAGGGCAGGCCCGGCTTCACCATCACGCTGTCCGCGCCTTCGTCCAGATCCATCTCGACCTCGCGCAGCGCTTCCTCGGTATTGGCCGGGTCCATCTGGTAGGTCTTCTTGTCGCTCTTCAGCAGCCCGCGCGAACCCACGGCGTCGCGGAACGGGCCGTAGAAGGCAGAGGCATACTTCGCCGCGTAGCTCATGATCTGGACATTGGTGTGCCCTTCGTCCTCCAGCGCGTCGCGGATCGCGCCGATGCGGCCGTCCATCATGTCCGACGGGGCGATGATATCCGCCCCCGCCGCCGCCTGGTTGAGCGACTGGCCAACCAGCACTTCCACCGTCTCGTCATTGAGAACGTAGCCGTCTTCGCCCAGCAGCCCGTCCTGCCCGTGGCTGGTATAGGGATCAAGCGCGACATCGGTGAGCAGGCCGATGGAATCGCCCAGCGCATCGCGGATCGCACGCAGCGCACGGCACATCAGGTTATCGGGATTGAGCGCTTCCTTGCCATCGTCGCTGCGGCGTTCGCGCTCGGTATTGGGAAACAGCGCCAGGCAGGGAATCCCAAGGTCCGCGGCTTCCCGCGCCCGCTCGACCATCAGATCGACCGACCAGCGCGACACGCCCGGCAGCGAATCGATGGGCTCCTCAATCCCTTCCCCTTCGGTAATGAAGAGCGGCCAGATCAGATCGGCCGGGGTGAGGATCGTTTCGCGGTGCATGGCACGGCTCCAGGCCGTGGCGCGCGCGCGGCGCAGGCGGGTGTGGGGAAAGGTTCCGGTCATGGCCGGGGATTGCCGGAAAAATCCCGCCGGTTCAATTGCAAGTAACGCCAGCCGGGTTGCGCCGGTCCTTCGAAACGGACTCTCAGCCGATCTGCTTCGGCTCCAGCCGGTCGATCTCGCGCCCGGCTTCGGCAGGCTCGCTTTCGGGCTGCGCCATCGGCGCCAGCGCTGCGCCCGGCTCCACCGTCAGCAGCGAGCGCAGTTCGGCCTTGAAGGCATCGCGTTCCTTGCCGGTAATCTGCGGCTTGGCCATGATGCTGAGCCCGGCCGGATTGATGGTGTGGCCATTGCGGTAGGCTTCGAAATGCAGGTGCGGACCGGTGGAAAGGCCGGTCGAACCGACATAGCCAATCACTTGCCCGGCCCGGACATGGGCGCCATTGGCCACGGCGATGCGGCTCATATGGGCATAGCCCGTGCCGAGCCCTCCGGCATGGCGCAGGCGCACATAATTGCCATGGCCGCCGTGCCGCCCGGCATAGGTGACGGTCCCGTCCGCCACGGCATAGATCGGCGATCCGTAAGCCGCTCCGAAATCGATCCCCGCGTGCATGCGCACATAACCCAGAATGGGATGGCGGCGCTTGCCGTACCGCGAGGTGATGTGGCCCGCCACTGGCTGGCCGATCGGCACGCTGCGGGGCTTACCGAGGGAAGAGGCGGCGAACATCTGCCCGTCCTTGCCCCAGCGCAGAAGCTGCAGGCGGGGTTTGCCGCCGCGCTCGATCCCGGCATAGAGCAGATCGCCCACTTCGTGCTCGCCCTTGGCCGAGCGCTTGTAGGCCACGATCATGTCATATTCGTCCGAAGCACTGATGCCGTCTTCGAGATTGATGTACTTGTCCACAGCCCGCAGATAGGACTGGATCGCGGCAACAGGCGCTCCGGCATTGCGCGCGGACCGGTAGAGGCTGGAGCCCACGGTTCCGCGAATACGCAGCGGCGTCGCATCGACCGCGATCGGATGGCGCACCAGCGCCAGCCCGCCGCCAGCGCCGCGCTCGACCGACAGATCGAGATCGAAACGTGCCCGGAAATCGAGCGAATCGAGCGCCCGGGGCGCATTCGGCACAGGGCGCCTGCCCAGCGTAATATCGAACTGCGTGCCCGAGGCGAGATCGCTGACGGGAACGGCATTGTCCACGAGTTCGGAAATGCGCGAAATGTCTTCGCCGCCCACGCCTGCGCGCCGGAGCATGCGGGCGAAGCTGTCCCCCTGCCCCAGTGTCGAGACCAGCTGAATGCTCGGGCGTTCGGGCACTTTGGCAAGCGGACGGACCAGCGGGCTGGCCCCCATGTGGCGGCCGCTATCGGCGCCAAGCGCCAGCGGCGCGATCGATTGGCTGCGGAATTCGTCGCGCTCGCGGCTGTGGACAGGCATCGCCGTGGCTGCCTCGACCGCGGAAAAGTCGGGCCACATGGCAATTGCTGCCGCGCTCAGCCCCAGCAGCGTGGCCAGTCCGCGCAGCCATTTGCGGCTGCCGATGTCACTGCCGAGATCCGGGGCAAGATCAACATGGGCACACCATGCCTCGAACCGGCGGAAACCGGCGGCCAGACGTCCTCCGGCTTTCGAATTCCGGTCCGGAGAGGCATCCGCGGCATCGTTGGCGGGCTGGAACGAGTCCGCGGCGGCCGCAGCATGTCCGGCAACGACCTGCGCATGCGACAGCGCTGCGGCGTGACCCGCGCCTTTGCCGCTATGTTCGCAATTATCGTCCAGCGCCTTGAACAAAACGCCCCCGTTTCCCGTCATACTTCGGACATTGCAACTCATGGAGCCCCGGAAAAGCATCTCCCGGAACCGAGATCCGTGACATCGATGCAGGACCTTTAGCAGACCCTGTGTCCTCTCAAGGTTAATCACCTCCTAAGACTGTGGATTTCCGCCGCCATTTTCGGTGAACCGGCCCTTGCGAGCGGCGGGCGGCAATGCCACATTCGGCCCCGTGATGGTTCCCGCCCTGCACGTCTCATCGCGGCATGACGCTCCCGGCAGGGTCAAGGCTGTGCTCGGGCCGACCAATACCGGCAAGACGCACCTCGCCATAGAACGGCTCTGCGCGCATTCGAGCGGCATGATCGGCTTTCCCCTGCGGCTGCTGGCGCGCGAGGTCTATGACCGTGTCTGCCACATCAAGGGCGAAGGCAGCGTCGCGCTGATCACCGGCGAAGAGCGCATCGAACCCAAGAACGCGCGCTATCTTCTATGCACGGCCGAGGCCATGCCGGTGATGGACCGCTCGATGGCCTTCGTTGCCATCGACGAGGCCCAGCTTGCCGCCGACCGCGAACGCGGGCACGTCTTCACCGACCGGCTCCTGCATGCCCGCGGGCGCGAGGAGACGATGATCCTCGGCTCCTCCACGCTGGAACCGATGGTAAAAGCACTGGTGCCCGAGGCCGAGATCGTCACGCGGCCGCGCTTTTCCACGCTGACTCATGCCGGAGCCAAGAAGCTCAGCCGCATTCCCCCGCGCAGCGCCATCGTCGCGTTCTCCTCCGAACAGGTCTATGCCATTGCCGAAATGCTGCGGCGCTTCCGCGGCGGCGCGGCGGTAGTGATGGGGGCATTGAGCCCGCAGACGCGCAATGCCCAGGTCGCGCTCTACCAGTCGGGCGAGGTGGACTACCTGGTGGCTACCGATGCGATCGGCATGGGGCTCAATCTCGATGTCGAACATGTCGCTTTCGCGGGCCTTTCCAAGTTCGACGGGCAGCGCCACCGGCGGCTGACGACATCGGAAATGGCGCAGATCGCCGGACGCGCAGGCCGTCACCAGAAAGATGGAACATTCGGCACGCTCACCGGCTCCGGCGGGCACGATTCCGAATTCGAGGCGGAAGAAGTCTACGCAATCGAAGAACACCGCTTCCCGCCACTCACCAAGCTGTTCTGGCGCGAACCGGAGCCGCGTTTCGACAACCTCGAAACCCTCATTGCCAATCTCGAAACCCCGCCGTTCCGCCCCGAACTGGTCCCGGCACCCCAGGCCATCGATCTTGCCGTGCTCAAGCGCCTTTCCGAGGAACAGGCCGTCGCCGAGACCGTGCGCGGCGCCGGGCAGGTCGAACGGTTCTGGGACGTCTGCCGCCTTCCCGATTTCCGCCATCAGGGCGTGGAGACCCATTCGCGCTTTGTCGCCCGACTCTGGCAGGATCTGCGCACAGGCGAGCTGGGCGCGGATTTCGTGGCCGCGCAGATCGCCCAGCTTGACCGCACCGGGGGCGATATCGACACGCTGCAGGGCCGGATTGCCGCGATCCGTTCCTGGGCCTATATCGCCCAGCGCCCGGACTGGGTGCTCGCGCGGGACGAAATGGCGGCGCGGGCCCGCGCCGTGGAGGCCCGGCTTTCCGATGCGCTTCACGGCAAACTGACCGAACGTTTCATCAATCGCAGGACCGCCGTACTCATGAAGAAACTGGGACCCGATTCAGGCCTGCTCTCCGTCCGGCTTGAGGACGAGGAAGTCCTGGTCGAGGGCGAGCACATCGGCAGCCTGCGCGGGTTTGCCTTCAAGGTCGATCCCGGCGCCCGGCTGTCGGACCGCAAGCTGCTGCTGGCCGCCGCCGAAAAGCACCTTGCCGCGCTGCTGCAGACCCGTGCCGGCACGCTGGCCGATGCCATTCACGCAGGCTCCGCCGAAATCACCATGGAAGACGGCGTGCTGACCTGGGATGGCGAGCGCATTGCCATGCTGGAAGGCGGCCGTTCGCTGCTGGCGCCGCAACTGGTGCCCGACCGCACGCTCGATGCCATTCCCGGCCCTTCGCGCAAGGCCCTTGTCGCGGCGCTGGAAGCCTGGCTGGAGAAGGCCCTTGCCCCGCTCGATCCCTTGCGCAAGCTCGATGAAGCCAGCCGCGCCGAGGATGCCGGGCCAGACTTGCGCGCACTGCTGATCACGCTGGTGGAGCGCGGCGGCATGACCGCGCGCGAGCAATCGGGCGTCGACCGGCTCGACAAACAGCGCCGCACCATGCTCGCCCGGCTCGGCGTGCGGGTGGGTGCGCTCGACTTGTTCGTGCCCGCCATGCTGCGCCCGGGACCAATCGCACTGTGGCGCCAGCTTGCCAAAGTTGCGGGCAAACAAGCGCCCGGCGGGCTGCCGGAAACCGGCATGCCGCCTGCCCTCCCCGCAACCCGGCACGGCCGCGTTCCCGGTTATCGCAACCTCGGCAAGCAACTCGTGCGCCTCGACATGGCGGAAAAGCTCTTGCGCGAAGCGCACGAGGCCCGCGGCGCCAGTGGCGAGGGCAGCCGCAAGGAAACCAGGGCGCGCGATTTCAAACTCGATCCCGCACGCGCGGTTTCGATGGGGCTGACCACCGCCAGCTATGCACGGCTTCTGCGTCTGGCCGGGTTCCAGCCCGTCATGCCGCGCCCGCTGGCCGAAGATGCGCATGGCCCGCCCGCACCGATCCGCTGGCGCTGGCGTCCGCCCCGGCGCGACACCCGGCCGGAACGCAGCACCCCTGTACCCGAAAACAGCGCCTTCGCGGCACTGGCCGGTATGGTCCGCTGATGCGGGTCGACAAGCTGCTATGGTACCTGCGGCTGGCCAAGACCCGCGCCGCCGCACAGGCGATAGCGGAAGAGGGGCATATGCGCCTCAACGGGCGGCGCATCGACCGCGCCCACCAACGGATTTCCATGGGAGACGTGCTGACAGTGCCGTCCGGCGCCGGGATACGGGTAATCGAAATCCTGGAATTGCCCGTGCGGCGCGGCCCGGCCCCGGAAGCACAAGCCTGCTACAGAGTGCTTGACGGCAACCCCGTTGATCCCATAGCAGCGGCAATCCGTAACGATGCCTGAGAGAAGGAACTCACAGCAATGACCTATGTCGTCACCGACGCCTGCATCCGGTGCAAATTCACCGACTGTGTAGAGGTCTGCCCCGTTGACTGCTTCTACGAGGGTGAAAACATGCTCGTGATCAATCCGAACGAATGCATCGACTGCGGCGTGTGCGAGCCCGAATGCCCGGCCGAAGCGATTCTGCCCGATACCGAAAGCGGTCTTGAGCAGTGGCTGGAACTCAATGCCAAGTACTCGGCCGAATGGCCCAACCTCACCTCGAAGAAGGACGCGCCGGAAGACGCCGACGATATGAAGGACGAGGAAGGCAAGTTCGAAAAGTACTTCTCGGCCGAGCCCGGCGAAGGCGACTGACCAGGCCAAGCGAAAGGCTGGAAACCGGAAATTATCACGCGTTTTGCGTTAGTTTCCCGCATTACCGGCCTGGCCTGCCAACATTGTGAAATACCGGAGTGTCCCATTCCGGTATGCCTTGAGGCGGGCAAAACGGAAACGTTTTCTCGCCTCTGGTAATTTTGTCACATCGGTGCTATATAATAGGCCAACTGCCCGAGCGCTCTGCTCGCTTGGCAGGCGTTTTCATTGCGAGGCAGGGTTCGAAAGCAAGCGGTTGGGAGAGTGATCTGACCGGGCGGCGGAGGTTTCATGCCTCCGGGTCGCACGCCCCCGGAACACCCTTCCGCAGATATTGCTCCGCCCCTGCAGCTGAAAGGACGATTCATGGCAACCAAGGCCGATGCCTTCGATGTTGGAGATTATGTCGTTTACCCCAAGCACGGTGTAGGCCGTGTGATCGAGTTGCAGAAGCAGGAAATTGCCGGGATGCAGCTCGAACTGTACGTTCTGCGTTTCGAGAAAGAGCGTATGACGCTCCGTGTTCCGATGAACAAGGTTGAATCGATCGGTATGCGCAAGCTGTCTTCGGACAAGACCCTGCGCGAAGCGCTCGATACCCTCAAGGGCAAGCCCAAGGTGAAGCGCACCATGTGGTCGCGCCGCGCCCAGGAATACGAAGCCAAGATCAATTCGGGCGATCTCGTTTCGATCGCCGAAGTGACCCGGGACTTGTTCCGCGCCGACGATCAGCCGGAACAGAGCTATTCCGAACGGCAAATCTTCGAAGCGGCTTCTTCGCGTCTGGCCCGCGAACTCGCGGCCATGGAAAAGACCGACGAGCCCGCCGCGCTCCAGAAGATCCTCGCGATCCTCAACGAGTACGCGCCCAAGTACTACGAAACCGCCGAAACTGCCTGAACGGGCACATTCGATGGTGCAGGAGGCCGCTTCCGCAAGGAGGCGGCCTTCTTGTTTATGGCCAACACTTCCTTCATCGTACCTCAATACGGTTATGAGAGTGTCTGCGTCATGAAATCACCATCCCTCCTCTCCGCCCTCGCTCTCTCCGCGCTGCCGCTGCTTTCCGGCTGCATCGGCACGGCCACCAAGCTCGCCACCGCGCCGGTCCGCATGACAGGCAAGGCCGTAGACATGGCGACAACCAGCCAGTCCGAAGCCGACGAAAAGCGCGGCCGCCAGATGCGCGAGCGCGATGAGGCACTGGCCAAGGCCCAGCGCCGCTATAACAAGCACATGCGCCAGTGCGATGATGGTGACGACCGCGCCTGCCTCAAGGCGCGCGATGACAGTGCCGATATTCAGCACTTGCGCGGCGACGGAGCTTATTGATCAAAGCCCCGGTTCGAAAGCCGCCAGACAGGCGCTTTCGAACCGGACTCTCAGGCCGCCGCGCGTTTCAGCCGGTCGTTGATCGCTTCGCCGACACCTTCGGATGGTACCGGGGCAACGGCGATGCGCGATTTCGGGGACTCCGCCCCCTGATGCAGCAAGGCATAAAGACGGGCGGCCGCTTCGATCAGATCGCCCGATGCTGATAGTGTGACATCGCCGGGCACCTCCGCGAAACCGATGTGGAATTCGTTCGCCTGCGCCGTGGCGGCGTTCAGCCGCACCGGCTTTCCCGGCGCATAGTGGCTGACAAGCTGGCCCGGCGCCTCGATCGCCTGTGACGTCACGGCGTCGCTCGGCGTGCCAAGAACGGCGCAAATCGCAGATTCGGGTATCGGGCCGGGCCGCAGAACCTGCCAGCGCCCGCCTTCGCGCAAGGCGATGATCGTCGATTCCAATCCCGCCTCGCACGAGCCGCCATCAACCACGGCATCGATCCGCCCGCCCAGAGAAGAGATCACATGCGCAGCCCCGGTCGGGCTGACGCCCCCGCTGCGGTTGGCCGAAGGGGCCGCAAGCGGCAGTCCGGCTTCGGCAATGATCGCGCGCATCACTGGATGGGCCGGACAGCGCAGTGCAATTGTCGGCAACCCGGCCGTCACCGCGGCTGCCACCGGCGCGCCGGAGCGCAGCGGCAGGACCATGGTAAGCGCGCCGGGCCAGAACGCATCGGCCATCTGCAAAGCCCGCTCATCGAACAGCGCCAGCTCCCGTGCGGCCGCCACATCCGCGATATGCACGATCAGCGGATTGAAGCTGGGCCGGCCCTTGGCGCCATAGATCGCCGCCACCGATTCATCCCGGTCGGCGCGGGCAGCCAGACCATAGACCGTCTCGGTCGGCACCGCGACAAGCCCGCCTTCGCGCAGCAGGCGCGCGGCCTCGGCGATTCCTGCCGCATCGGCGGTCAAAACGGCGGGTCGGCTGGCGTGATCCATGCCCCGCCGCTATAGCCGCGCGCGACGAATGCCAAGGAAAAGCACGCAAACGATGTCTTCCCAGCCTGATCACAGCATGCTCCTCACCCGCATCGCCGATGCGCTCGACCGGCTTGCACCGCCGCCCGCGCCTGCGTGCGACTGGCTGGCGCATCCGGCCTATGTCTGGACCGGCAGCGCGGCGCGGGCCGTCGAACGGCTCGATGCCCCGGCGCTCGATCTGCTGCGCGGGATCGATACCCAGAAGGCGCGCGTGGTCAGCAATGTCGAGCGCCTTGCCGCAGGCCATGCCGCGCATGACATGCTCCTGTGGGGATCGCGCGGCATGGGCAAGTCCGCCGTCCTGCGCGCAGCGATCCGCGCGGCGCAGCAGGCACATCCCGGCGGCATTGCGCTTGTTCAGGTCGCGCAGGAAGCGCTTTCAGGAGTGACGGCGCTGTTCGCGACACTCGGCGGAATAAACCGCCGCTTCCTTGTCTTTATCGACGATCTCGGCTTCGAGGAAGACGACGGCTCTGGCCCGCGCCTGCTGCGCTCCTGGCTGGAAGGCGGCGTCGAGGCGCGGCCCGCCAATGTGCGTCTGGCCGTGACATCCAACCGCCGGGCGATCGTGGCCCGTTCGATGTCCGAACAGAATGATCCGATCAATCCGCGCGATGTCGTCGACGACCGCCTGGCGCTGGCCGACCGCTTCGGCCTGTCGATCGGATTCCACAACTGCGATCAGGACGCCTATCTGGCCATTATCGAAGGCTATGCCCGCGAATTTGGCCTGACCTGGGAACAGAACGACGCCCTCGAATGGTCCCGCCGCCGCGGTGCCCGGTCCGGACGCGTGGCGTGGCAATATGTCAACGAATTGGCCGGGCGCGCAGGCAAGGTCATCTGACTGCCTGCCCCTGCCCTTTTCCTCAGGGCAGCAGCGTATCGGGACCGGCCTTGAAGCCCGCTTCCAGTTCACCGCCCGAATTGGGCAGGGTCGGGTCCTTGAGTTCCTTGAGCGGCTTCATGTGCTCGGTCTCGACCGGCTTGATTTCGGGCGAAGGTTCAGCGCCGGGCTTTTCGACACGCCAGATGATCCCGGCGGTATCGTCGCTGACCAGCAACGCGCCCGTCTTGTCCCAGGCCACCCAGGTCGGCCGGCCATGAGTCTTGCCGCCGTCCATCAGGAACCCGGTCAGTACCGGCTGCGGCTTCACGTCCTTGGGATTGCCGTTGGCATCGAAAGGCACGAAGACCACGTCATAGCCCACCGGCGGGCGGCGGTTCCATGATCCGTGGCGGGCAATGAACGCACCGTTCCGGAAGGCCTTGCCCAGCCGTGTGCCGCCCTTGTCGAAGGTCATGCCCAGCACGGCGGTATGCGCACCCATCGCGTATTCGGGCTTGCGGGTATATTCGATCATGTAGGTCTGCATCGGCCACTGGACACGGTCATCGAACGTGTTCTTCCAGTAGACCCAGGGCCAGCCGTACTGCACGCCGACCGGGACATTGGTGAAATAGTCCGGCACCAGGTCCGGGCCGAGCATGTCGCGCTCCTGCACCGTGGCCCACATCTCCCCCGTTTCCGGATTCCAGTCGAGCCCATTGGGATTGCGCATCCCGGCAGCGAACTGGCGGCGCTTGCCGGTATCGGTATCGACTTCCCAGATCGAGGCGCGCCCGGCCTCTTCCGCCATGCCGTTATCGGCAATGTTGGTGGCCGAACCGACCGCGACGTAGAGATGCTTGCCGTCCTGGCTGAGCAGCAGGTTGCGCATCCAGTGATTGCCGCCAGGCCACAGGTCCATCAGCTTCTTGGGCGAACCTTCCAGCTTCCGCGCGCCCGGCGTGAAGGCAAATTCCAGAATGGCGTTGTCATTCGCGATGTAGAGCGTGCCGTCACGATAGGCCATGCCCGAAGGCGAGTGCATGTCCTTGGTGCGGAAATCGAACTTCTGGTCCGCCGTACCGTCTCCATTCGAATCGCGCAGCAGCACGATCTTGTCGGGCGAGGGCTCTCCTGCGCCCACTTTATCCATCGCCCAGCCCATCAGCATGCCTGTAAGGCCCTTAGGCTTGTTTCCGGCGGGCGCATTGGTTTCGGCCACAAGGACATCGCCATTGGGCAAGGTCAGCATCGTGCGCGGATGATCCAGACCTTCGGCGAAGGGAGTCACGGCCAGCCCGTCGGCCCCCTTGGGCTTTTCACCCTTGGACCAGCCCACCGGTTTCACCAGCCTGACGCTGGGAATCCACTGCGGATCGGGCTCCACCAGTTTCGGGTCCTTGCCCGCCGTGGCATCGCTCGGCAGGTCGGAACTGTTGGAATACTGGCTCCAGGCAATTACCCCTGCGAATGCAAGGACAAGGACGAGCAGGACCAGGGCGGCCTTCTTGAGGATCGAACGCATGGACACGGAATAGGCCCGCGGCGCCTAGGCGGCAACCGCGAGTTGCGCTAACGCGCTGCCCATGTACGACTTTGCCCCCCAACACGACCTCGAAAAGCCCGAACTCTACAGCGCCCTTGCCCGCGCCGCGAACGCACTGGTGGAAGGTGAGCCCGACCCGGTGGCCAACATGGCGAACCTGGCCGCGGCGATCTGGCAATTCGTGCCGGATCTCAACTGGGCCGGATTCTACCGCGTGATCGGGGACGAACTGGTGCTGGGCCCGTTTATCGGCAAACCCGCTTGCATCCGTATTCCCTTCGGCGTGGGCGTATGCGGAACCGCAGCCGCGCTGGGAACCACGCAGGCCGTGCCCGATGTCCATGCCTTTCCCGGCCATATCGCCTGCGATGCGGACAGCCGTTCGGAACTGGTCGTGCCGGTTGTAGTGGAAGGCCGGGTAATCGCGGTCATCGATCTCGACAGCCCCACCCCGGGCCGGTTCGACGATGAGGACGCCAGGGGCATGGCGCTTGTCGCGCAGGTTGCCGCGCTTTCGATCTGACGGAACTGCGCCGATTCGGGACACGGGTTCAGGCAAAACGGCAAGACGCTTGGTTTTGTGCGGGTTCCAATGTTAAATTTCACGTTAACTAACGGGTACAACTGCCCGGTTATCGCGAAAGGGAATTCCCGATGCGTCTCTATTTCCCGGCTGCCGTGGCAGCGCTGACTCTCCTTGCCAGTCCCGCGCTTGCGCAGGACGGTCCGCCGCTGCCCGATCCGCGCACAGCTCCGCCCGCTTATCCCGGTGGCCCCCGCTACGGCGGCTTCGATCCGGCCGCCCGCGATGCCTGGCTCGCCGATTGCCGCGGCCGGGTGGCGCAGCGCGATTCCGGCGTGGGCGGCGCGGCCATTGGCGGTCTGGTGGGTGCTGCCGCCGGCAACCGCATTGCCGGCAAGCATCACCGCACAGTGGGAACCCTGGCCGGGGCTGCCGTTGGCGCGGTGGCCGGCGCAGCGATCGACAAGGCGGAGGACGCAGGCCGCAACCGCGACGAATGCGAAGCCTATCTCGACGATTACTATGCCCGCTACACTCATGGCGGCATGTATCCTGGTTACGGCGGCGGCTATGGCTATCAAGGCTACGGATATCCGCAGGGCTATTATCCCGCGCAGGGCTGCTGCATGGCCCAGCCCGTCATGATGGTCCCGGTGATGATGGTTCCGGCCGCCCAGCCCCATTGCACGGAGACGGTGGAATACGTCTACGAAGACGTTCCCGCACGCCCCAGGCCCGCCCGGCGCGTCATTCCAAAACGCACCAAGATCGTGCCGGACAAGCGCGTGAAGACCACGAAGCTGCAACCGGTGAAGTAACGGGAAAGGCCGGAGAGCACGAACTCTCCGGCCTTCTTATCGTTCAGACCTCAAAATAGCGTCGAAAGGCCAAGCTGCGGGTCGATCCAACCCTCGTAGATCATCTTGACCGCGACATAGAGGATCACCGCCAGGCCCAGATAGGCGATCCAGCGATAGCGCTCGATGTATTTGGCGATAAAATTCGCCGCCACGCCCATCAGCACCACCGACAGCAGCAAACCGACGATCAGAATCCCGGGATGCTCCCGCGCGGCGCCGGCCACGGCGAGCACGTTGTCCAGACTCATCGACACGTCGGCGACGGCGACGGCCCAGGCGGCCCCTGCAAAGCTCTTCGCCGAGCGCAGGCCGCTTTCCTCGTCGCCTTCGATCTCCGGCGATCCTGCGCTTTCACCGCCATGATGCAGTTCGCGCCAGAATTTCCAGGCCACCCACAAGAGCAGAAGCCCGCCCGCAAAAATCAGCCCGACAATGCCCAGAAGCCAGGTCACCGTGAGGGCAAAAACGATACGCAGCACCAGCGCGGCGCCGATACCGATCAGGATCACCTTCTTGCGGTCCGCCGCAGGCAGACCCGCCGCCAGCGCGCCGACGACAATCGCATTGTCCCCGGCGAGCAGCAGGTCGATCATCAGCACTTGCCCGAAAGCGGCCAGCGCCGCCGGCTGCGTGATGTTCGAGAAATCGGCGGCGATATGCTGAAGAATTTCGGCCGGACCACCCAGAGAGGCCGCGACAGCTAGCATTCCAAGGGTGATCAAACCGAAATACCCCGCTTACTGGTTCATCGTCGCGAAGAAATCTTCGTTGGTCTTGGAATCCTTCATCTTGTCGAGCAGGAATTCCATGGCATCGACCGTGCCCATCTGCATCAGGATACGGCGCAGGACCCACATCTTGGAGAGCTGATCCTTGGGAACCAGCAGCTCTTCCTTGCGGGTGCCGGACTTGCCGACATCGAGCGCCGGGAAGATGCGCTTGTCCGCCACCTTGCGGTCGAGCACGATTTCCGAGTTGCCGGTGCCCTTGAACTCTTCGAAGATCACTTCGTCCATGCGGCTGCCGGTATCGATCAGCGCGGTGGCAATGATCGAGAGCGAACCGCCTTCCTCGATATTACGCGCAGCGCCGAAGAAGCGCTTCGGGCGCTGCAGGGCGTTGGCGTCGACACCACCGGTCAGCACCTTGCCCGAACTGGGCACCACGGTGTTGTAGGCACGGCCGAGACGCGTGATCGAGTCCAGCAGGATCACCACGTCGCGCTTGTGCTCGACAAGACGCTTGGCCTTCTCGATCACCATTTCGGCGACCTGAACGTGGCGCTGCGCCGGTTCGTCGAACGTCGAGGAGATGACCTCGCCCTTCACCGAACGCTGCATATCGGTGACTTCCTCAGGGCGCTCGTCGACGAGCAGCACCAGCAGGAAGACTTCCGGATGATTGTCGGTAATGGCCTTGGCCATGTTCTGCAGCAGCACCGTCTTACCGGTACGCGGCGGCGCGACGATCAGCGCGCGCTGGCCCTTGCCCTGCGGGCTGATGAGATCGATCACGCGGGCCGACTTGTCCTTGACCGTGGGATCGAGGCTGTCGAGCTTGAGGCGCTGATCGGGATAGAGCGGCGTCAGGTTGTCGAAGTTGACGCGGTGGCGGACCACGTCGGGATCGTCGAAATTGATGCTCATGAGCTTGGTGATGGCAAAGTAGCGCTCACCGTCCTTCGGCGCGCGGATTTCGCCCTCCACCGTGTCGCCTGTGCGCAGGCCCCATTTGCGGACCTGGTTGGGCGAGACGTAGATATCGTCGGGCCCGGCGAGGTAGTTCGCCTCCGGGCTGCGCAGGAAACCGAATCCGTCGGGCAGTACCTCGATCGTGCCCTGGCCGATGATTTCCTCACCGTCCTCGGCCACTTCCTTGAGGATGCCGAACATCAGATCCTGACGGCGCATCGTGGAGGCGCCCTCGACGCCCATTTCCTCTGCCATTTCGACCAGTTCGGCCGCGTTTTTTCTTTTGAGTTCTTTCAGGTGCATTTTTTTGGATTCCGAATGGAAAAGTGGTGTCGGCCGGCGGATCGATGGGCTTGGGGAAAGCAGATCCGGGTGTGCGAAAGGGCTCGCGCCCCGTTGCCGGAACGCCCGTCAAATAAGCGCTGAGCGCGTCATGGTCAACGGATCATCTGCCGGAACGCACACAACGCGCGCCGGATCGAGTCACGGGGTGCCGGATGCGCCGTCCTCGCCCGTATCCCCGCCGGTGTCCTTTTCCGTCTTGTCTATGGATCTGCCAAGATCGTTGAGCGTCCTGCTCCTGGCAGCGAGTTCGGCATCGCAGCGTTTGGCTTCGGAGGGCATACTTTCCAGATAGCCTGGAGAATGCACGATCCGGATCATACTCTCCGTCAACGGGAATTCAGGGTCCCGCCCTTCGATCCGGCCGAGGTAGAACATGATCCCCGCGCTAACGCCCGCTTTCTCACTCGGGCCCATCTTGTCGCCGCGCGATGCCGCAAAGGCGAACACACCGATGCAGCGAAGATCCTGTTCCATAACAGGATCCACCGAAGTAAGCGCAGCAGCAGCAAGAAGAGCCATCATCGAAGCAATGCCTCAGAACGGTTTGACGACGACGAGAACCACGATCACCGCGGCCGCAAGCCCGGGAATCTCGTTGAGCATCCGCAGCTTCGTGCCGGTGAGAGGGCGTTGGCCTTTGGCCAGTTTCTTGCCGTAGCCGACCAGCCAGCCGTGATAGCCGGTCAGCCCGAGGACGAACAGCAGCTTGGCATGCAGCCAGGGCGCACTCCAGAAGTGCATGCCCGTTGCCAGCGCTACGCCGAAGACCCAGACCATGATCATCGAAGGGGTAAGAATGATCCTGCGCAGCTTCGCCTCGCGATCGATCCAGCGCGCCTCCTCAGCCGAACCGGGCTCGGCTTCCTGGTGATAGACGAAATAGCGCGGCAGCATGAACAGGCCCGCCATCCAGAAGATCACGAAGATGATGTGCCCGGCCTTCAGCCAGAGATAGGTCGTCTGCAAGATCTGCTCCATGAGGTCACCCAGTTAGCGCCTGCCCCGGCGCCGGTCAGTCCCTGTTTCGTTCGATACGTTTGGTTCGATGTTCGGTTCGATTCAGCGGTTCCAGCCCCGCACCGTTGCCAGAAGACGCTCGACATTTTCAATCGGCGTGTGCTGGCCGATGCCGTGGCCCAGGTTGAACACGTGGGGACGCCCGGCAAAGGCATCAAGCACGCGCCGTGCCTGTTCCTCCAGATCATCTCCGCCCGACAGCAGCAGCAGCGGATCGAGATTGCCCTGCACCGGCATTCCTTCCGGCAAGGCCCCTGCCGCCCAGAACGGATCGACGGTTTCGTCCACACCCACCGCATCCACACCCGTTTCGCGGGCATAAGCCGCCAGTTTCTCGCCCGAACCCTTGGGGAAACCGATCACCGGGATATCCGGGTGGCGCGCCTTCAGCGCGGACACGATCGCCGCATTGGGCGCGATCACCCACTTTTCGAACTGCGCCGGAGCAAGGCTGCCGGCCCAGGAATCGAAAAGCTGCACGGCTTCGGCCCCTGCCTCGATCTGGCCCGAGAGATAATCCACAGTGACCGAAACCACGCTTTCGATGATGGCCCCGAAGGCCTGCGGATCGCGGTAAGCCATGGCCCGGGTCTCATGCTGATCGCGGCTGCCCTCGCCCGCCACCATGTAGGTCGCAACGGTCCACGGAGACCCGGCGAAACCGAGCATGGTTTTATCCACAGCCAGCGAAGCCCGCACTTTCCGGACGGTTTCGTAGATCGGAGAAAGCCGTTCGGGCACAGCAGCGAGCCCGTCCAGCGCATGATCGACCAGTCTGGGCGTGAGCTTCGGCCCCTCGCCCGCCAGGAACTGCAGATCCTGCCCCATGGCATAAGGCACGATCAGGATATCGGAAAACAGGATGGCCCCGTCGAAGCCGAAACGGCGCACTGGCTGCAAGGTAACCTCGGCAGCAGCGTCCGTATCGTAGACAAGCGCAAGGAACCCGCCTTTCTCGGCTCTGAGTGCCCGGTACTCCGGCAGATAGCGTCCAGCCTGGCGCATGAGCCAGATCGGGCGCTTGCTCGTATTTTCGCCACGCAGCGTGTTCAGAAGGAGGCCTGGCATCGCGTTTCCGGTCCGATCAAAAAAATAATAGAAATTTTATAAAGGATTGATGGAGTCTGTTGGCCCTGTGGATATCGGGGATGAGCGCGCCTTGCCCGATTTGTCCCGCGATGAACAGGGTGAAGTGTGCACACCGACTCTGTGAAGCCGCGCGGTCAAGGAAAGGTTGTCCACCTTGTCCACAGGGTGTGGAACGGGCTCTTGGGCTGTCCATAATCCCGGCTGTGGAATCCGGGTAACGGGCAGGAAAACACCCCCGCCGGTTGTCACCGGATTACTCCCGTGGTTTATGCCGCAAGATATCCACAAGCGGTCCCGATCCCACTCTATGGCGCGATTTCATCTCCATCTCCTTTCGGATTCCACCGGCGAAACGCTGGAGATGATTGCCAAGGCGGCGCTTGCCCAGTTCGATGATTCCGACGTTTTGCGCCACTTCTGGCCGATGGTGCGCTCGCAGCAGCACCTTGACCGGATCATGGGCGAAATCGCGTCCAATCCCGGCCTCGTCTTCTATACACTGGTCAATGAGGAGACGCGCGGTCGGCTGGAGGAACGCTGCCAGGCCCTGGGCTTGCCCGCGCTGGCCGTGCTCGATGGTGTGACCGACGCGCTGGAAGCGCTGCTGGGGCAGGAAGCCAAGGGGCGCCCGGGCCGCCAGCACCGGCTCGACGATGCCTATTTCGCGCGCGTCGATGCGATCCAGTTCACCATTGCCCATGATGACGGGATTGCGTGGGAGGAATGGGAAGAGGCCGATATCGTGCTGGCCGGCGTTTCGCGCACCAGCAAGACGCCCACCAGCATCTACCTTGCCAATCGTGGCTATAAAGTCGCCAATATTCCCATCGTAGTGGAAAGCCCGCCGCCGCCCGCGCTGTACGGGTTGAAGCGGCCGATGGTGGTGGGACTGACGACGGCGCCCGAGCGGCTGATCCAGGTCCGCCGTAACCGGCTGCTCTCGCTCAGCCAGTCGCCGGACACCGACTACGTTCAGGCGGAAAAGGTGGAAAGCGAGCTGAAATATGCCCGCCGCATGTTCGCGGACAATTCCTGGCCGGTGATCGATGTCACACGCCGCTCGATCGAGGAGACCGCGGCAGCCGTCATCAACCTCTACAACGAACGCCGGGCGGCGGGCGTTCAGGGACAAGTCGGCCCTAAGCCGATCTGACCCGTTTCTTTCGGACTTTGGATTCATGATCGTTCTTGCTTCTCAAAGCGCATCGCGCCGGGCCATGCTGGAAGCCGCCGGCATTCCGTTCCGCGCGCAACCCGCTCATGTCGATGAACGCGCCATCGAACGGGCAATGGGTGAAGCGCCCCCGCAGGACATCGCGCTCGAACTGGCAAGGGCCAAGGCGCTGGCAGTCTTCGCCCCGGGCGAGATCGTGCTGGGCAGTGACTCGCTGGTCTCGTGCGGGGGGCGGCGGTTCGACAAGCCGGCCTCGCGCGATCAGGCGGCCGAACATCTGCGCTTCTTTTCGGGCAAGGTGATGGAACTGCACAGCGCGGCGGCGCTGGTGCGCGACGGCGAAGTGCTCTGGGCCGAACCGGCTCTGGCCCGGTTGCACGTGGCCTCCCTTTCCGAAGCTTTCATCGAGGCCTATCTCGAAGCCGAATGGCCCGAAGTTGCGGGCTGTGTGGGCGTATTCCGCATCGAAGGGCGCGGTGTGCAACTGTTCGAGCGGATCGAGGGTGATTACTTCACAATCCTTGGCATGCCGTTGCTGATGGTGCAGGCGGCTTTGCGCAAGATGGGAGTGATGCCGCAGTGAGCACGCCATATGCCGAAGTGATCGGCGATCCGATCGCGCAGTCGAAGAGTCCGGCGATTCATGGCTTCTGGCTGAAAAAGCTGGGCCTTGCCGGACGCTACGATCATTGTCTGGTCACACTGGAAGGTCTGGATGCCTATCTGGCGGAGCGCCGCGCCGATCCGGACTGGCGGGGGTGCAATGTCACCATGCCGCACAAGCTTGCGATCGTTCCCCTGCTCGACCGGCTCGATCCGCTGGCCGCGCGGATCGGTGCCGTGAATACGGTAGTGCGCGAAGCCGATGGCACGCTGACCGGCTATAATACCGACGCGCCGGGATTCCTCGAACCGCTGCGGGACGAACTGGGCAAGACGCACTTGTTCCGCATGGCCCGGGTGCTGGGAACCGGCGGCGCGGCCCGCGCGATCGTGGCGGCGCTGGCGCAGGAGAAGTTCGTGATCGTGCTGGCGGGCCGCGATCCTGCCAAGGCGCGGGCGATGCTCGACGAGCTGGCACCCGGCACCGATCACCATGCCATCGATCTTGCCCATTTCAGCGATCCCACCGATTTTGCCTTCGACGATCGCGAGGGCTGTTTCGACCTGATCGTCAATGCCAGCCCGCTTGGCATGACCGGGCAGCCGCCACTGGCGTTCGATTTCAGCCATGCCCCGCCCGGCAGCGTGGTCTATGACATTGTCACCAGCCCGCTTGATACCGCGTTCCTGCAGGCCGCGCGGGAAGCCGGGTTCGCGGCGGTCGATGGCCTGTCGATGCTGATCGGGCAGGCCGACGCGGCTTTCGCGCATTTCTTCGGCCGGAACCCGCCGCGCGAACATGACGCGGCATTGCGTGAGCTGATTCTGTCATGAGCGGCCAGAAAATCGTCGGCCTCACCGGCTCGATCGGCATGGGCAAATCGACGGTGGCGGGCATGCTGCGCGATCTGGGCGTGCCGGTGTTCGATGCCGATGCCGCCGTACACGAATTGCAGGGGCCGGATGGTGCTCTGCTCCCGGATATCGAAGCGGCTTTTCCCGGCACCACGGGGCCTGAGGGAGTCGATCGGCAGAAACTGGGCGCGGCAGTTTTCGGCCATACCGCGGAACTCGCGCGACTCGAGGGAATCGTCCATCCGGCGGTTGCGGACATGCGGCGTGCGTTTCTGCGGGAAAACGCGGACGCGCCGCTCATCGTTTTCGACATCCCACTGCTGTACGAAAAGGGTGGTCATGAAGGGCTGGATGCCGTGGCGGTGGTTTCTGCTCCGGCACAGGCCCAGCGCGAACGCGTGCTGGCCCGGCCCGGCATGACGGTGGAAAAATTCGAACGGATTCTGGCACTTCAGGTGCCCGATGCGGAAAAGCGCGCACGCGCCGATTTCGTTATCGATACCGGCGCATCGCTGGAAGAGACCCGCCATCAGGTGGCCGGTATCGTGAAGGCGTTGGAACGAGCAGAATAATCGCCCGCAGGCCCTTGCGCAGGGGGCGATGCAGGCAGATATGGGTAGAGATGCGAGAGATCATATTCGATACCGAAACGACCGGTTTCGACCCCAAGAACGGGGACCGTATGGTGGAAATCGGCTGCATCGAAATGGTCAACCGGGTTGAGACCGGCCGGACCTATCACGCCTATTTCAATCCCGAACGTTCCATGCCGGCCGAGGCCGAGGCAGTGCACGGATTGTCCGATGCCTTCCTGGCCGATAAGCCGCTGTTTTCCGAATGCGCGCAGGAGTTTCTCGATTTCATCGAGGACAGCCCGATGGTGGCGCATAACGCGGGATTCGACTTCAACTTCATCAACGCCGAGCTGAGGCTGTGCGGGCTGCCCGAAGTCAGCCGCGACCGCATGGTCGATACCGTCGCGCTGGCCAAGGTCCGCCACCCCGGCGCCAAGCTTTCGCTCGATGCCTTGTGCAGCCGTTATGGCATCGACCGCAGCCACCGCACCAAGCACGGCGCCCTGCTTGACTCCGAACTGCTGGCGCAGGTCTATGTCGAATTGCGCGGCGGCCGCCAGATTGGTTTGGAGCTGGTTGCGGAAAACACCGAAATCGTGACGGAAATCAAAGTCTTCAACAAAAAGGACCGTATTTTCCGTCAGGCGCGTCCCCACGCGCCCACTGAAGAGGAACGGGTCGCTCATGCAGAGTTCCTCAAGTCGGTCGATACCCCGCTCTGGGGTGATACAGAATAACTAGTACGAGGAGAATTCGCTCATGGACATTCGCGTCTCCGGTCATCAGGTCGACACTGGTGAAGCCCTCAAGATCCACGCCAGCGAGCGACTGACGGCGATCATAGACAAGTATTTCAGCAAGGCCCTGTCCTCGCATGTAACGTTCGGGCGCGCGCCCGCGGGGGCTTTCCGCTGCGACATCATCATGCATGTCATGCAGAATCTGGTGCTCAAGGGCACTGGCATGGCGCAGGACGCGCATCTTGCGCTCGATCAGGCCGCCGAGAAGATCGACAAGCAGCTGCGCCGTTACAAGCGGCGGCTCAAGGACCGTCACGAGCAGACGGCCCATGCCCTTGCGGTGGAAGATTCCGCCTATGAGGAAGCCGCTTACACGATCTTCGAAGAGACGCCTTCGGAGCATGCCGACGAGATCGATACCGATGCCCCGGTCGTCATTGCCGAAACGCGTGTCGACGTGCCTGAGGCCACGGTTTCGGATGCCGTGATGATGCTGGACTTGCGCAATACCACCGCGCTTTTCTTCAAAAACGCTGGCACCGGGCGGCATAATATGGTTTACCGCCGCGGCGACGGTTCGATCGGCTGGGTCGAGCCGCACTGATGCCCTTGGCGGCATGACATTCTTCTGAATGGAAGGAGAGAGAAACCCCCGGTTTTGCCGGGGGTTGGGGGCATGCATCAATTGGAAACCAGTCTCAGCCTAGAATTAGATTCGAAATGAGTGGTCTTTTTACACTGTTGCCCGAAGCCGTGATCACGGCGAACGCGGACAGCAAGGACATCATTCTGGGGCAGCTCGCAACGCTGTTTTCCGAGGTCTATGATCTGGACCGCGATAAGGTCCTGGAACGCATTGCCGAGCGCGAAGAGCTTGGCAGTACCGGCTTCGGGCGCCGGATTGCGATTCCGCATGCCCGCATTTCCGGTCTTGGCCGTCCGGTTGCCGCTTTCATACGTCTCGAATCGCCGGTCGAATTCGATTCCGCCGATGGCATGCCGGTCGATCTCGTGTTCGGCCTGCTTTCGCCAGAGGGGGCCGGGGCCACGCATCTCCACGCGCTCGCGGCGATTTCGCGCATGATGCGCGACGAACGCATGCACGAGGCGCTGGTGGCGGCGCCCGGGGCCGAGGCGCTCTATAGCCTGCTGTGCAACGTCATCGATCGCGATGCCGCCTGAACTGCCACGGGGCGCCGTGCCGGAGGAGGGCGGGGCCAGCTTGCACTGGCGCGCGCTGGAAGGGCTCTATGCTTCCGCGCCGGTCAATCACAAATTCCGTTCATCGCTGGAAATCCCGGGCGAAGGGCTTTCGCGTATCACTTTCGTGGTGGAGCCGGACTGTTTCCATGCGGCCGGGGCGGCGCACGGGACGATCTATTTCAAGATGCTGGATGATGCCGCGTTCTATGCGGCCAATACGCTGGTGACCGACCGGTTCCTGCTCACTACGTCGTTCAACCTGCACCTGAGCAAGCCGATCAAGGGCGGCACGGTCGTGGCCGAAGGCCGCTGGGTCAGCGGCCGCCGCCGGGTACTGGTGGCCGAATCCCGGCTGGTAGATGAGGAAGGCGACGAGGTCGGGCGCGGCACCGGCACGTTCATGCGCTCGCGCATCGCTCTTTCGGGTCTGCCCGGATATGCTGCACCGGCGGATGCAGCCTGAACCATGGACGCGCGGCTGCCGGCCCATCTTGAAGTCGCGGGTCTGATCCGGGCGGTGGAAATTGCCGGCGGGTTTGCATTGGTGGTTAACAAGGGCGAGCGCGACGCCGGGACGATCATGGTGGTGATCACGGAAAAAGGTGAAAACTCACGAGCTTATGAGCGCATGCCGGAGATGGATGGCACCCGCCAGTGGCGTTGCGTTAAGAAGCAAGATGCTGAAAATAAAAACGAATTTTCGGAGTACTTGAGCCGCCGGAGCGGGCAGGACCAAGACCTCTGGATCGTGGAGCTGGATGTCGCACAAGGCGAACGGTTCATCGGGCTTGTTAAAGATTCCTAGTTGACTTGCATGATTTGCAAGCTAAGGGCGCCTTCGCAGACGCGCAGGCGGCATGGGAAGCATTTCGGTTTTCCGGCTAGCACGCAGACGGGGGGCTGTCGGCAGGCCCGGACGTGATCATGATGCCCCCAGGGGTTTCGCGTTCCAGCCTGTGACGGACGGTTCACCGCATTAGACCAAGACATAATGAGCAGGAAGGTTCAGTGGGCAAGCGCAATGGCGCTGGCCGCTACGGCATTCGCCGCTTTAATTGGCGCCCAGGGTTCGGGCGCGGCCGCATCGGACATGGTTCCCGCGCCGGCCGAACAGAAACCCGCCGTGACATTCGTTTCCAAGCCTGTGGTTCAGGCCGTCGCCTCTGAAGATGGCGTTGAAACGGATGGCGTGCCTGCCGAACAGGCCGGTACCGAGATTTCCGATGCTGTTTCGCTGGCCCAGCTTGTGACGGAGCAGGCGATGCCGCAGAAGCTGGACCGCCAGATGCGCTGCCTGGCGGGCGCGATCTATTTCGAAGCCCGCGGCGAAACGCTGGAAGGCCAGCTTGCCGTTGGCCGCGTGATCGTGAACCGCGCCGCTTCGGACCGTTTTCCGGACAGCTATTGCGGCGTGGTTCTCCAGCGTTCGCAGTTCTCGTTCGTGCGTGGCCGCGCGATTCCTGCCGTGCGCAAGCATTCGCAAGGCTGGCGCCGCGCCGTGGCGATCGCCCAGATCGCGCGCAACGGCAGCTGGAAGAGCCCGGCCAAGGGCGCGCTTTTCTTCCACGCCGCGCGCGTATCGCCGAACTGGCACCTGACCCGTGTCGGCCGGATCGACAACCACATCTTCTATCGCTGATAAGATGCGGCGTTGAGAAAAGGGGCCGGGACTCGCAGTCCCCGGCCCCTTTTTCGTGCCTGCCGCTTCAGTCCTTGAGCTGGACCCAGATGGGGGCGTGATCGCTGGCCTTTTCCCGGCCGCGATGGGCCTTGTCGACGCCGCAGGCGGCAAGCCGGTCCGCCAGTTCGGGCGAGAGCAGGGCGTGATCGATGCGAAAGCCGTGATCGCGCTGCCAGGCGCCTGCCTGATAGTCCCAATAAGTCCAGATGCCGCCACGCGGGTTGTGCGTAGCGATCGCGTCGGTCCAGCCATCACCCAGCAGACGGAAGTAGGCATCGCGGGATTCGGGCTGCATCAGCGCATCGGCGGCCATCGCGGGGGGCGACCAGACATCCTGATCGGTGGGAATGACGTTGAAATCGCCGGTGACGATGGCGGGCACTTCCTCCGCCCGGATCGCGGCCATGCGATCGCGCAGCCGCTTCATCCAGCGCAGCTTGTAATCGAACTTGGGGCCGGGCACCGGATTGCCGTTGGGCAGGTAGATGCAGGCCACGCGCAGCCCGAAGACATCGGCTTCGAGATAGCGCGAGTGATCGTCCTCGGGCTCTCCATCAAGCCCGCGCTGCACTTCCACCGGCTGTTCGCCATCGGCCAGGATGGCGACGCCGTTGAAGCTCTTCTGGCCGTGCCAGAGGCCCTTGTAGCCCAGCTTCTCGAACTCCGCGATCGGGAAGCCTTCGTCCTGAGACTTGATCTCCTGCAGGCAGGCGACCGCGGGCCGGGTTTCCTCCAGCCATTCCAGCAGACGGGGCAGGCGCGCCTTGACGCCGTTGATATTGAACGAGGCGACTTTCTTCACACCGAGAAGCTCGTCCCGCAGCCGCACCCGGCCGCCGCGTTCGGATTCTCGACCCGGAAGGCCGAGCCGCCGAGCGAGTCGACGAAATCGACCACGCAGCCGTTGACGAGATCCAGACTGACCGGATCCACCACCAGCCGCACGCCATCGGTCTCGGCAATCAGGTCGTCCGCATCCGGGGCATCGGCCAGGCCGAACTTGTACTGAAACCCGGAGCATCCGCCGCCTTCGACCGACAGGCGCAGGATCGCGGGCTTCCCCTGCTTTTCGGCAATCGCCGCGACGCGCGCCGCAGCGGATGGGCTGAGTGTGAGGTCTGGCTGGTCCATATCCGGGATGTAGGCACCCCTGCCCCGCGCGGCAAGGCGGGAGCAGGTCTGCGGTGCGCTATTGCCTGCCGGTTTACACCGTCTGGATATAGTCGCGCATGGCGGCCGCTTCGGTCTCGATCTTGTCGATCCGGTATTTCACAAGATCGCCGATCGACACGAAAGCGATCATCCGGCCGCTTTCCACGACGGGCAGGTGGCGGATCCGCCGCCGCGTCATCAGCGAAAGCGCCGCCATCACCGACGTTTCCGGATCGACCGTGACGGCCGGAGCGGTCATGACTTCGCCCACCAGCTTTTCCAGCATGTCCGGCCCGAACTCGCGCAGGCGGTAGATGACGTCGCGTTCGGAAAAGATTCCGGCGATCGCGCCGTTTTCCATCACCGGCAGGGCGCCGATGCGGCGTTCGGCGAGCATCGCCGCAGCCTCGCGCACGGGGGTGGAGACATCGCAGGTAAGAACGGCTTCGCGGCCCTCGATAAGGCGCCCAATGGTCATTGTCGGACTCTCCCTGTTTTGTTTGAACCCGTTCCGTCAGGAGCAGGCTGGCAAAGAGTACCACAGGGGGCGGATATCCGCTACTTCGGGCAGGGCAGGCGATGCGGGCTCTTGCGGGGCAGCGGCAAAGCCCTCACATGGGCAGGCGATGATCCCCCCCTCTCCCCTTGAAGATCCCGAGAAGGCCGCGCACGCCTGGGCGCGCTATCTGCGCATCATGCGCTGGATGATGCTGGCGACGGTGGGGCTGGTGGCCGTGGCGGTGATCGTGCTCTACCGGTCCAACGGGATGATCTCGATCCACTTCTACATTGCGGCCGCGCTGGGCATCGGTTTCACGATGCTGCTCGCTTCGGCGCTGATGGGGCTGGTCTTCCTGTCAAGCGGCACCGGGCATGACGAGTGCATTGTCGATCCGCTCGAAGACGAGGATTCGCTGGGTTAGGGCCCTGAGGCCGGGCGTCAGTCCTCTTTGGGCCGCAGCCGGTATTCCTCGACAGGTTTTCCGCCGATCAGATGTTCCTGAATGATCCGTTCCAGCACCTCTTCGGTGCAGGAATGATACCAGACGCCATCCGGCCAGACGACGGCGACCGGACCGGCAAAGCAGATGCGCAGGCAATCGGCCTTGGTGCGCGCGACGCCGCCGCCGTGCTCTGTCTTGGGCCCATCCAGCCCAAGCTGCTTGAGGCGCTTTTTCAGGTACTTCCAGGCGGCCTGTCCTTTCTCCGGCGAACAGCATTCGCCTTTCTGCGGTTCGGCGCAGATGAAGATGTGGCGCGCAATCCCGTTGCCTCCGGCTTTGGAAAGCGCCGCACGGGCCTGTTCGATTTCGCGGCCGGACCCGGTCATGGCCGCAGCATCCAGGGTTCGGCCGCCGCGGTGAAGGCTTCGGGCAGGGGGCTTGGGCCGTCCGGGCCGACGGTGACGATGATGGTGCGGGCAAACGCCAGAAGCTTGCCGCCCTGAGTCACTGTCTGAACGATCTGCTGGCTGGTCCGCCCGACGCGTTCGAGCGCGGAGCCGATCTCGATCGGATCAGGATAATTGCCTTCGCCCAGATATTCGATTGCGATGCTGGCCACCATCGTGGCCGTGCCCGGCACCATCTTGCTGTAGCCGGTGCGGCGGCCGAAACGCACGCGGGCGTCTTCGAGCATGCCCGCCATGGCGACATTGTTGACGTGCATGTTGACGTCGAGATCGCCGAATCGCGGATCGATCGTGCAGGTAAACGGATAGCGCGCGATATCGAGCAGCGCGGGATCGGGTTTGGCCATGACAGGCGAGGTAGGGTGGGCGGACCGGCAGGTCCAGCCCGGAAATTGGATTCGTCAGCCCTTCTTGCCGACGATCCGCGCGATTTCGTCAGCCACCAGCCGCTCCACCATCGGCGGCAGGTTCTTGTCCAGCCATTCGGCAAGGGCCGGGCGCAGCAGTTCGCGGGTGAGCGCTTCGAGCGAGGTTTCGCCCGAACGGACGATCTGCGGGGGCACGCCGGGTTCGGACAGCATGGCCAGTGCAGCCAGCGATTCGCGCATGGAATCGCGCACCTGATCACCGATCAGCCCGGGCTCGGCGCTGTCTTCAAGGGTGCCGTCTTCGACTTGTGCCGTCTCGTTCAGTTCGAGCACGTCGTCACCGGTGTCTTCCGGGGCATCTTCTTCGGCCACGCCCGCAGTGGCGCGGCGCTGGCGTTCGATGCGTGCGCCGGTGCGGTTGTCGCGGGCAATGACCTGCTTGATCGACTGGAGAATCTCCTCGACCGAAGGCTCACTGTTCTGACGCATTCCCACTACCCCTTACGTGGCCCGCAACCGGGCGCAGAAACCCAGCCTCCGAATCAAGGCGTTGCCTGCTGCTCCGGAATTTCTCCATCCTGCACCGGCGTGTCAACGGTGCGGGTCGATTTCGCCTCGGGCGCGCGATCGTCGTCCCAGTCGAAGATCTTGCCGCGCACCCGTTTGTAGTTGACGGCGGGATCGTAGAGGATGTCGCTGTCGAGGTTGAGGTCGCGCGCTTCGGCCTTGCCCATGGCGGCCAGCAGGTTGAAGCCCGCGACGTAGGCATTGCGCCGCGCCGTCACCAGCCGGACCTGGGCGTTCAGCGATTCCTGCTCGGCATTGAGGATGTCGAGGATGGTGCGGTTGCCTACCGAGTTTTCCGCGCGCACGCCTTCGAGGCTGAGCGCTGCGGCATCGACCGCCACTTTCGATGAGCGGATCACGTCGTTCGCTGCGATCCACGAGCTGTAGGCGGAGCGGACTTGCGCGATCACGCTGCGTTCGGACGCGATCTCGTTTTCCAGGGCGGCCGAGGCCGAGGCCTGCGCCTGACGGCGCTGCGCCGCGGGCAATCCGCCCTGAAAGATGGGCAGCGTGATCCTGGCTCCGGCCTGCGCGGTTTTCTCGATCTGCGCGAACTGTGCCGAGCTGGGGCCGCCCAGCGTATCGAGGTAGTTGTTGTAACTGCCCGAACTGTAGAGCGAGATGCGCGGCAGGCGGTTTGCACCGGCCACGTCGATGTCTTTTTCGGCCGCCTTGGTTTGCTCGCGCGCGGCCAGAAGGTCTGGATTGTTGTCCAGCGCGATCTGGACAGCTTCTTCCGGCGTTGCCGGAAGATTGGGCAGCGGCGGCGGGGCCTGCAGCGATTGCGGGGCCTTGCCGATAAGCTGGATATAGGTTTCGCGCGCTGCGGCCAGATTGGCTTCGGCGGCGCGGGCATCGCTCTGCGCGACGGCAAGGCGGGACTGCGACTGCGCCACGTCGGTGCGGGTAACGTCGCCGATTTCGAAACGGTCGCTGGTGGCTTGGAGGTTGACCTTGAGAACGTCCACGTTCTTGCGGTTCAGGCCAACGATCGCCTCGTTCTGGATCACGTCCATATAGGCGGCGGTGACCGAGGCGAAGATCTGGCTTTCGGTGCCGCGCAGGCTGGCCTGGCCGGCCTCGACCCGGAATTTCGCCGCCTTGACCCGGTTCTTGACCGAACCGCCCGAATAGATCGGCACGCCGAGATCCACCCCGGCTGAAATCGCGCGGTGGGGGCTGGTGAAGGAGTTGGGGCTGCGCTTCACGAACTCGGTGTAGGACGCGTCGCTGTTGACGCTCGGCAGGCCCGCCGCCCGGGCGATCGGCACGTTCTCGTCCACGCCGCGCTGCTGGGCGCGGGCAGCCTGGAGCGAGGGATTCGTCTGATAGGCGGCGATAAGGGCCTCACGCAGCGTATCTGCGCGAGCGGGCACTGCGGCCGTGGCGGCGAGCAAGGCAGCACTGGCCAGCAACCCGGCCCGACCTGCGAACCGGGTCACGATCAGAAGCTCCAGCGTTTCGGGGCCGCGAATTCGGGAAGGGCGGGAATGCCCAGTTCGGCCAGCGGCAGCAGCGACACCGCGCCCGCCGTCTTGCAGCCGGTGGCGAGGCGGCTGATGCCGCGTACCACCAGGCCGGTGACGATGCGGCCGCCTTCGGCCAGCTGCGCGCCGAGTGCTTCGGGCAGTTCCTCGATCGCGCCATCGACGATGATCAGCGAGTAGCCGCCTTCGCCGGTCATGCCCGCGGCGGCCGAGGGATCGACGGCATCAAGAGAACCGGCCAGCGGACGCAGCAGCGTAGCGAGATAGCCTTCGCCGTCACCCACGAGCAGAACCTTGTCGGTCTTGGCGGGAGCGGCTTCGGCCAGCATCTTGCCATGGACGAGCGGGGCGGCGAGGAAGCGGCCGTTCGCGAGCGGGATGGACCGGTCGATATAGGCGGCATCGTGCAGCGCGGCGGGGATATAGTCTTCGCGCGGCACGGCAGCCATGGCTTCGAGCACCCAGGGTTCGTTGACGCCGCTGGTGCGCAGCTGGCTGACGATCATGGCGTGGCGGGCGGCGGACGTGCCGGTGGCGGCGGACCGGTCCTCGGTCAAGGTCATCTGGTGCAGTTCCCTCATGCAGATGCGGCTAACACGCGCAGGGCGCATCGAAATTCCGCAACGACGGCAGATATGCGGGCCTTCTAGGCGAAGGTGCCTGCGAGGCCAAGCGCTTTGACGATACCCTCGTCGATCCCTGCATGCTCTTTGACGATAGACCGCGCCCGGCCTATGGGGACGGCGCAAAATTTACGTGATCCGCCTAACCGGGAGCGCATTGTCCATGGCCGAAATGGTGACCATCCGCGAAGACGACCTGATCGAAAGTGTCGCCGACGCTCTGCAATATATCAGCTACTACCATCCGATGGATTACATCCGCGCCCTGGGCGAGGCCTACGAGGCCGAGCAGGGGCCGGCGGCGAAAGACGCGATCGCGCAGATCCTCACCAACAGCCGCATGTGCGCCGAAGGGCACCGCCCGATCTGTCAGGACACCGGCATCGTCAACGTCTTCATCGAATGGGGGCAGAACTGCCGTCTGGAATCGGACCGCTCCTTGCAGGAAGTGGTCGATGAAGGCGTGCGCCGGGCTTACGGCAACAAGGAGAACAAGCTGCGCGCCTCGGTGCTGGCCGATCCCGCTTTCACCCGCCGCAACACCAAGGACAACACGCCTTCGGTGCTCTCGGTGAGCATGGTGCCGGGCAGCAAGGTTTCGGTCGATGTCGCGGCCAAGGGCGGCGGCTCGGAAGCCAAGTCCAAGTTCAAGATGATGAATCCCAGCGATTCGATCGTCGACTGGGTGCTCGAAATGCTGCCGCAGATGGGCGCCGGCTGGTGCCCGCCGGGCATGCTGGGCATCGGCATCGGCGGCACCGCTGAGCACTGCGTTAAGCTTGCCAAGCAGAGCCTGATGGACCCGATCGACATGGGGCAGCTCAAGGCCCGCGGCCCGCAGAACGATATCGAGGCGCTGCGCATCGAGATTTTCGACAAGGTCAATGCCATGGGTATCGGCGCGCAGGGGCTGGGCGGGCTTTCGACCATCCTCGACGTCAAGATCCTCGACTGGCCGTGCCACGCGGCGAACAAGCCGATCGCGATGATCCCGAACTGCGCGGCGACCCGCCATGCGCATTTCACGCTCGACGGTTCGGGCCCCAAGTATCTCGAAAAGCCCGACCTCAACGCCTGGCCCCAGGTGGAATGGAAACCGAGCAAGGAAGCGATCCGCGTCGATCTCGACACGCTGACCGCCGCCGACGTGCAGAGCTGGAAGCAGGGCGACCGGCTGCTGCTCAACGGCAAGATGCTCACCGGCCGTGATGCCGCGCACAAGCGCATTCAGGACATGCTGGCCAAGGGTGAGGAACTGCCGGTCGAGTTCAAGAACCGCATCATCTACTACGTCGGCCCGGTCGATCCGGTGCGGGACGAGATCGTCGGCCCGGCGGGTCCGACCACCGCGACGCGCATGGACAAGTTCATGGACATGATGCTGGAGCAGGGCCTGCTCGCCTGCGTCGGCAAGGCCGAGCGCGGCCCGGCGGCTACCGAGTCCATCGCCAAGCACAAGTCCGCGTACCTGATGGCCGTGGGCGGCGCTGCCTATCTTGTCGCGCGCGCGATCAAGGAAGCCAAAGTCGTCGGCTTCGAGGATCTGGGCATGGAAGCGATCTACGAATTCACGGTTCAGGACATGCCGGTGACGGTGGCGGTCGATTCCGAAGGCAAGAACGTCCACCAGCTCGCGCCGCTGGTCTGGCAGGACAAGATCGCCAGGGAACACCTGCTCGCCTGAGGGCGTTCGTTTTGCGTGCCGCCGAATGGCGGCATGCGCGCGGCCCCGGCCCGCGCCCCCACCCGGCCTCCCATTCAGGATACACTTCCTTGGGAGGCCGGGTGGGAGCGCAGGCCGGTGCCGAACTCTTTGTCCTGATCGGCGCCTGATCGACGAAGGACATATGCGCGCCGACCGGAAGGCTGGCGCGCCGTCCGGCTTTCGCGCTAAGCGGGGCCCTTATGACCGAAGTTGACGACACGCCGCGCGTTCCCGCGCGTCTGGTGCTCCTGTCGCTGGCCGCGCTGTGGGCCTGCTATTTCATGGTGGCGACGCTGCGCGGGGCCTTCATGGGCTTCGATTTCGTCTGGCCGATCATCTCGCGGCGGCTGACGATCTGCATTCTTTCCATGCTCGTCATGGCGGCGGTCTGGCCGCTGCTGCAACTGCTGGACCGCAAGTCGGGCCCGGTTCGCCTCGCCGTGGTGCTGGTGGGCGCGTTGCCGCTTTCGCTGCTGCTCAGCATCATCAACGATACCATCTTTTCCGACATCGAAGTGACCCAAGCCTATGGTGAGGGCGATGCCGAGACGATCAAGGCTGGCAACGTCCGCATATCGCGGGACGAAGTGGGCAATATTCTGGTCGATCTGCCGAAAGTGCCGCCAGCGCCGCCCGTTCCGCCCGAGCCCACGGAGGGCGCGGATGAAGACGGGGGGGCGGACGCTGCAGAAGTGCCGGATGTCCCGGAAAAGCCGTCCAAAGGATCCGCCATCACGATCCACACCGGATCCATGTTGGGTCACAGCTATGCCCGCTGGGCTGCCATCGCCGAGAATTCGTTCGGCCGCTACTTTCTCGTGCTGGCCTGGGCCGCGCTCTATTTCGCTCTGGCCAAGGCGGAAGAGGCCCGCGCGGCCGAACGGCGCGAAGGCGAATACCGGCGCGCGGCGGAGGCGGCGGAGCTGCGCAGCTTGCGCTATCAGGTCAATCCGCATTTCCTGTTCAACACGCTCAATTCGCTTTCCGCGCTGGTGATGACCGGGCGCAAGGAAGATGCCGAGGAAATGATCCAGACGCTTTCAACGTTCTACCGCCGCACGCTTTCGGGCGATCCAACCAACGATTTGCGGCTGGTGGACGAGATCGAATTGCAGAAACTCTATTTCGCGATCGAGGCGGTGCGCTTCCCCAATCGATTGCTGACACGAATCGATATTGACCCCGAAGCGGTTGATGCGATGGTGCCGGGCATGATCCTGCAACCGCTTGTCGAAAATTCGGTGAAATACGCTGTCGCGGCGACCCAGCGGCCCGTGACGGTGACAATCAAGGCCGCACGCGAAGGCGGGCAGCTGGTGATCACGGTGGGTGACGATGGGCCGGGAACGGATCATAACAAGACCGAAGGATGCGGCATCGGCCTGAACAATGTGCGCGACCGCTTGCGTGCGCGCTTTGGCGCGGCCGGGACTCTGACGACCGGCAAGCGTCCCGAAGGCGGTTTCGAATCGGTACTGCGCATGCCGCTGGAGCGGGGCCGTGTCTGATATGCCAGCATCCGGTATCCCGGCAGAAGCCGGACAGGAAACCAGCCCCTTGCGTACGCTGATCGTGGATGACGAACCGCTCGCGGTGGAGCGCATGCAGGTGATCTGTGCGCGAATCGATGGCGTGACCGTTGTCGGCACCGCCAGCGATGGCGAAGCGGCGCTGCGGCTGGCCGGAGCGCTGTCTCCCGATCTGCTCCTGCTCGATCTGACAATGCCCGGAATCGACGGGCTGACCGTCGCCCGGCAGCTTTCCGGGCAGGCCGATCCGCCTGCGGTGATCTTCGTGACCGCGCATGACGAATTCGCCGTCGAGGCCTTCGATCTCGATGCCATCGATTATGTGCTCAAGCCCGTTGCGCCCGACCGGCTGGAGCGGGCCGTCCGCCGCGTCGTTTCGCGGCGGGGCGAGCGCACCGAGGCGCCGGGCCAGTGGCTGGCGGAATTCTGGGTGCCGCACCGTTCGGAACTGGTGCGCGTGCCTGCGGGTGATGTTCAGCGTATCGATGCCGAGCGCGACTATGTGCGGCTGCATGTGAACGGACAGAGTTTTCTGCTGTTGCAGACGATTACGGGGCTGGAGGAGCGGCTCGACCCGCAGCAGTTCATCCGCATCCACCGCAGCTGTATCGTGCGCCGTGACTATGTGTCCGGGCTCAAGCACGAAGGGCTGGGGGTCTGGTCGGTGGAAACCGCCGATGGAGAGACCCTGCGGATCGGCCGCACCTATCTTCCGGCCGTAAAAAAAATGGCAGGCCGCTAGGGCCCGCCAGGTTTTTTCCGGGTTTATTTTTATGGGACCAGGGTGATCCGGTGAAGAAGGGCGCCCGCGCCGGAGCGCGGGCTGTCTGTTTTTGGGGGGTCAGCCGCCCAGGCGGGTGCTCGACGTGGCGTTGTCGATAGCGCTAGCCATCACCTCCTTGGCGCGCTCAGTTGCCTGCTTGTAGCAGACCCGTGACTGGGTGCTGGGGATACGGGTGCCGGTGGCGGTCCTGTCCATTCCACAAGCGTTGCGGGCGGCGACATCAAGACGGCGTTCGAGCTTGCGCTGACCCTTGGCGGTGGTCAGGTCGAGATCGCTGTATTCGACGCGGACCTTGCTGGTTTCACCGGCGAATGCGGGAGCGGTGGCGGCGGTGAGCGCCAGGCCGGCAACGGCGGCGGCGATCATGGTGTTCTTGAACATCGTATTCCTCCTCTGGGGAGCCGCGCTGGGGGGCGTTTCCGGCTCGATGAGTGTGTTGTGCACCGCTTGGCGGGGCCTTTCATGCGAAGGTCGATTGCGGGCTTCCGGTACTCGACAAAGTGCAGGCCGCGAGGACGAACGACATCTGTAGTCGACGAACGGCATGATGCAGTGTTGCGCACAGGATGGCATGGAAGACTGATTCGTGCGCAGCCCGGCTGATTCGCGGGGACTTCTGGCCAGTGAGCGTTCCGCGGAGTAGAAGGGGGCAATGCTGCCACTGCTCGTCGTATTTTGTCTGGGCGTTTTTAATTTCGCCGCACACAAAGCCATGCTGGAAAGCGGGCATCCGATGCTGGCCCAGGTGCCCTGGCTGTTTCAGCCGCTTGGCGGACGATTGAGCCTTATTGTCGAGTTCGTCATGCTGCTGGGCGCCATGATCATGGCGGCGGCCGGATCGGCGGGATGGACCTGGGTTTACCTGCTCTATTCCACGCTTAATGGCCTTGCCGCCTGGCTGATGGCCAGTGGGAGAGTCTAGCGTTGCGGGAACACCGCAGGCCGTGGCCGGTTGTTCTTGCATGGGCATTCAAGACGAAAAGCGCCTTAAAACGGTCTGGCTGGTGTGCAACGAGGCTAGTGGAAGCAACGGCCAGGCGGCCACGGGAGCGGTGAAGTCCGCGCTGGACGATGCCGGGTTCATCCTGGGCCGCACCATTTCGTTTCCCGAAGAATCCCTGCCTGGCCCGGACGATCTTGATGCGGCCGGTGTTGGCATGCTGGCCGTGTTCACCGGCGACGGTTCCATCCATGCGGCGGTTGAACGGCTGGCGGGATGGCACGGCGCGGTTCTGGTCTTGCCGGGCGGCACCATGAACATGCTCTCCAAGCGCATGCATGGCGATGTGGACGCACCGGAGATCATTTCCCGCCTTGCCGGAACGCCGTTGCGGCGGGTGCGCCCGACCGTCATCCGCACGCGCCACGGCATGGGCCTGACCGGCGTGCTGGCCGGACCCGGCACAATCTGGAACGAAGTGCGCGAGGCTCTGCGCGCGGCCGATGTGCTGGAGCTTGTCGCCACCACGCGCGAGGCGATCAGCCATTCGGCCAATGGACCCAAAGTGGTTTGCGAACAGGTCGACTGCGGGCGCGAGGAAGGCTATGCCGCCGTCACTGTGACACCGCACGACGATGGCCTTGAAGCGAACGGCTACTATGCCGAATCGCTCGGCGACTACGCCGGGCAGGGGATTGCCTTGCTCAACCGCAACTTCCGCGATGGCCCGCATGACGAACTGGGGCGCCATGGGCAAGTGCGGCTGGTCTGCCCGGACGGTGCGCCGATGGGGCTGCTGATCGATGGTGAGCCCTTCGATGGCGGCTCCGCGGAACTGTTCGAACCGGCGCTGTGCGAAGTCGATCTGGTGACGACGAGGCCCCGGCCCGATGCACGGTAAGGTGGCTTCGATGTATCACGGCCCGCTCAAGCTGTTTCAGCTCAGCGATATCCACTTCGGCCTGGAAGACACGCGCGCGCTGGCCTGGGCGAAAGCATGCATTGCCCGCGAAAAGCCGGATGCCGTCGTCATCACCGGCGATCTGACGATGCGCGCGCGCTATAGCGAGTTTGACGCCGCCAGTGCGTGGATCAAGGCGCTCGGCGTTCCGGTGACAGTGGAAGTCGGCAATCACGACATTCCCTATTTCAACCTCTACCAGCGCTTTTTCGCACCATACAAGCGGTTCCGGGCCATCGAGCAGATGGTCGAGAGCGAACTCGATCTGCCGGGCCTTGCCATCGTGCCGCTGCGCACGACGACGCGGGCGCAATACCAGCGCTTTCCCTGGTCGAACGGCTGGGTGACGGACAAGGCGCTGGCCGAATGCCTCGCTGCGATCGACGCGCACCCCGAAGGCACCCGGATCCTCGTGGCCGCCCACCACCCGCTGACCGAACGGCGCGAGCGCGACGGCAAGCTGCTGACGATCAACGGCACCAGAACGATGGAAGCGCTCGCCGGGCGCAAGGTCATCGGCGTGCTGTCTGGCCATATCCACGATCCCTTTGATCTGACGGCTGAAACTCCGGCAGGGCCGCTGCGGATGATCGGCGCGGGCACGCTGTCGCGGCGCATCCGGTCCACCCCGCCGAGCTTCAACGAGATCGTGATCGACGGCGGCGGGCTGCATGTGACCGCGCGCAATCTGGAACATGTGGCGACTCAGGACATGCAGATCCGCGATGTGCCCGAAAACGCGCTGCCACCGCGCGATCCGGACGAGCCGGTCTCGCCGGTGGGCACGGTGCCGCGTGCCGATCCGCCGGTGAATTAACCCGATGGGGCCGGGCAGGGCTCTTCCAGACAAGACAAAGGCCGCGCCGCCGGAGGGCAGCGCGGCCTTCTTTGCGGGACCGCCGGGGCAGGGGACACTGAACCTGCGGCGGTTCTCCTCCCTTACAGGTCGACGGTCGTTACGTTCTTCGCATCGTCGCCGTAGTCGTGATCGATCGAGCCGAGGCCGTTGATCCGGCTGTGCAACGTCCGCGGTTTGCGGACGAGCGTGGCGTGTCCGGCACCGTTGATCTCTATATCGACAACGCCGGTGGCCCCGATCGAGAGATTGCCGACGCCGTCCATGCGCACCGTGGCGTCTTCGACGGCCAGTTTCCTGAGGCTGATATTGCTGGCGCCCTCGGTTTTGACGGAGATTTTGCGAACCGCGCCATCGGCCTTGAGATTCACGGCACCTTCCGCCGTGAGCGCGAACTGATCCTGCTTCAGACCGGTCAGCGTCACGTCGCCCGGGGCATCAAGGTCGAGGCCGGTGATTTCGGGGGCCGTGATCTTCACTTTCAGACCATGGCGCATGTTGACACTGCCGGGAACCGAGAGGTGGCCGTCCTTCCAGACCAGGCGGTCTACCACACTGGCAGGGCCAGAGACGATCATCTGTGCCTTTTCCCCCCGGGTGAAGGTCATTTCGACCGGGATTTCCATGGCGATCCGGCTTCCTGATACGACCGTGAAATCCCGGCTTTTGCGGGGGCCATGATCTTCATCATCGCCGAAGGACCAGTTCCATTCATGCTCGCCATCCCAGGTGGTCTTGCCACCCGTGAACCAGGCTGCACTGAAAGCGACGATCGACAGGATGGCGCCGCTGACGAATACGATGAGCAGTTTCCTGAGCATCTTGTGTTTCCTTTCTTTCGCCGCGTCAGTTTTCAGGGTGGATGGCGGGTTCGATCACGCGGTAGTGCAGGCGGCCGAACCACATCAGGGCATTGACGATCCAGATGCTGATCAGCGTCAGCAAGGCGCCGGCTGCGACCGAACCGCTCATCAGCCCCAGGCCGCCCAGAATGGCGACCAGCCAGCCGCCGGGGAAGCCGGTGAAGGGGCCTGCGATCAGTACGAAACCACCGGCGATGAAGCAGGCGACAGCGGCGACGAACAGGCCGAAGATCACACCGATGATGGGCAGTAGGATCGGCAGAAGTATGAGAATGTCGATCGTTGCCAGCCCCATGAAGGCCGCAATCGCGCCAATGGCGGATGACGGCGAACGGCTGGATTCCCAATTGCGGAATCCCGCCTCAAAACGCAGTTCGCGCGCCAGCCGGGCCGGATTGCCGAGCGCCTCGGCGACCTCCTCTTCGCTGCGCCCCTCGGCAAGACCGGCTTCGAAATGGGCTTCGTAGTCGGCAGTGATCTCTTCGATATCGGCCTGGGGCATGCCTTTAAGCCCCGCCTTCAGGCGCCGGATGAATTCGTTACGCGTCATGGCTGGGTTCCCCTTCCTCGTCGGCGTTCGCGGCCGGGGCGGAGGCGGCGCCGCCGATCAGGCCATCGACGGCAGCGGTGAAACCGCGCCATTCCTCGACCTGAGCGGCGAGCCGCGTGCGGCCCGTTTCGGTAATGCGGTAATATTTGCGCGGCGGGCCAGAGGGCGATTCCTCAAGGTACGTCGTCACGAGCCCGTCGGACTGCATGCGGCGCATGAGAGGGTAGATCGTCCCTTCGCCCATATCGACCGCGTCGGCCATGCGGCTGGCGATCTCATAGGCGTAGCTGTCACCGCGCGACAGGAGCGCGAGAACGCAAAGGCCCAGCACTCCTTTCTTCAACTGGATTTCGATTTCAGACATCGAATCATCTCCTGCGGATGAGGAGTGTATATTGCATGGTAGTGTATAATGCAAGGTACCAATTAAACGGATGTACCGTCGTAGTGAAAGATACCGTTCAAAGCATGGTATCGGGGCGTGCCTGGGGCTGGATTCGGGACGAAAACACAAAGCGTTATGGGGTGAAGGGCTTTTGGCGGACGGGCCGCCAGGTGCGGACGCCGTCACTAAGGGCGGCGGCTGGATCCCATGTGCTCTGGAGAGGTGAGGGAGGCGGCTTCCGGCGGCGTCTGATTTCCAGCTCCCCGATGTGGAGCCAGTCTGATCGTGAGGGGTGAAACGATGCGCCGGCACCTGATTGTTTGCGGTCTTGTCCTGCAGAGCGTGCCGTTTGGGGCTCATGCAGCGGAAACGAAGGCCCTGCGCAATGACGTTGCGCTGCTTATGCCGGGGACGCTCGAATGGTCGATGTCGGACCGGACCGCAGTCGATCGCGCGAAATCCAAGGGGTTGGTGACGGACAACGATGATGCCGGACTGGGCGTGCAGTTCCTGTCCCTGCGATCGAAGCGGATGGCAACTGCAACGCTCGGTCCGGACCGCATGAAAATGCATGTGCGCGAACTGCGGATTGGGGGATGGCATGATCTTGGTGCGGGGGCCGTTCTGAAAATCCATGCCCTGGCTGGCGTAACGAGCCGGTTCGATCGCGAATCGCCGGTGTCCATACGCAAGACCCGGAGCAGCAACATGGCGGTGGAAGCGGCCATCGAATACTCCGGAGGCTGGCAGTTTAGAGGCGGCTGGTTCGCACAAGGGGGCTGGGGTGGGCACTCGCTTGCGGGAGACGCGGCGCGGATGTCGAACGGCGAGCCCGCGGCGGCTAAAGGTGTGCGTTTCGCGGTGCAAATGCCGTCTGCCAGAGGCGGACCGGCGGTGAGTATCGAGGCGGCGGCCGGGACCAAAGCGGTGTCCGGAGGCGCGCCGCTGGCCCATCGTGACGAAATTTCGCTGAAACTCGCCGCCGCGTTCTGAGCGGCGCTGCTCCGGGACACGCTGAAAGCCGTTCAACGAAAAGGGGGCGCGGTTTCCCGTGACCCCTGTTGCAGCGATGGCTTAGAGCCTGCGCCCAAGCCGCCGCTCCACCGCCTGCTTCTCCCATTCCGGGCCGAACCAGCGGATGATGTCGAAAACGCGCAGCGCCTTCCAGACCAGGACCAGGCCCCAGATCGCGGCGGGATAGAGGACGAAGAGATGGCGCGGGTTGTACGTCAGGTTGAACACGGCGAGCGCGCCGATCACGAGGAGGTAGATCGTCACGCTGTAGAAGAACCGCTTCACATCGCGCACATGGCTGAAGGCGAGGGCGACTTCGATCTGTTCGGGGGTTTTGGCAATATCACGCACGGCTTGTTCCTGTAGTTCGGAGAAATCGACATCGAACGCAGCGCCCAATGCCTTGAACGATTCGAGGCTGGCCTGCTGGCCCCGTTCGATGCGCTGGATCGTGCGGACATTGAGGCCCGAAAGGTCTGCCAGCTCCTGCTGGCTCCATCCGTGTTTGAGGCGCATCTGTTGAACAATCACTGTGTTAAACCTCCATCGTTCGCCGTTCGGAATACCGGGCGGGTTGCCACCGCGACACGTCAGCTGCGCGACAGTCGCCGTCACGGACCCGGCATTTACCCGGCAGGAACCCGACAATGCCGGATTTATGCGGTGCGGGGATAGCGCAAATGCGCTTGTCAGCCAGATACGGCTGGACGCCCGCTGGCGAATGCAGGGTAACGCCGGAAGAGAAAGACACGGCAGGCGGTGCGGCCGGCGTGTGAAGGGCCCGGCGCGACGGGCGTGGCTGGCGCTTCATCCATGCGAATGGCGGTGAGGGAAACGCGCGAAATCTCACCAATCCGGCCCTGGCGGGCAAGGCGCCGGCGGGACGGGCTCGCTCCCCTGCCGCCAACCCCTGGGACTGGCCCGGGGCAAAGACCTCGCCGCGGTGTGCAGGCGGCCCTGTCTGCGGGGCGCCAGCCGCTTTGTGCAAGTGACATGTGAGCGAAGGCCTATCACTCCAGTGCACCCGCCTGTAGAGCGGTTGATAACCTATATGGTTATATTTGTCAAGGTGACGGGGACTTGTGGTGCTGGCGATGTTCGCGCCGGGAAGCCGGTGCGTGCGATGCGCATTTCGCGCTCCCGCACGTTGCCCAACGAAAAAGGGCCGCGGTTTCCCGCGACCCCTTTTGTAAGCCGTAAGCTCTGAAAGCGATTAACGCTTCGAGAACTGGAAGCTGCGGCGTGCCTTGGCGCGGCCGTACTTCTTACGCTCGACCACGCGGCTGTCGCGGGTAAGGAAGCCGGCGGCCTTGACGGCGGCGCGCAGGGCCGGCTCGTACTTGGAGAGAGCCTGCGAGATGCCGTGCTTCACAGCACCGGCCTGACCCGAGAGACCGCCGCCGCGGACAGTGGCGACAACGTCGTACTGCTCTTCACGGCCGCCAACCACGAAGGGCTGGTTGATCACGAGGCGCAGCGTCGGGCGGGCGAAGTAGACTTCCTGGTCGCGGCCGTTGACAGTGACCTTGCCGGTGCCCGGCTTGATCCACACGCGGGCCACGGCGTCCTTGCGGCGGCCGGTGGCATAGGCGCGGCCCTGAGCGTCGAGCTCCTGCTCGCGCAGCGGGGCGTTGGAGACGGGAGCGGCAGTGATGGTTTCACCTTCGCCTTCGGCGGCGTCAGCGACAGTGCCGGCGATGTCCTTGAGGTCGGACAGGCTCGAAACGGTATCGGTGTCGGACATTACGCACCCACCTTGTTCTTGCGGTTCATGGAAGCGACGTCGAGCGGCTGGGGCTGGGTGCCGCCGTGCGGGTGCTCGGTGCCGCCATAGACATGCAGCGCGCGCATCTGGGCGCGGCCGAGCGGACCACGGGGGATCATGCGCTCAACGGCCTTTTCCAGGACGCGTTCGGGGAAGCGGCCGGCGAGAACCTTGTCCGCGGTCACTTCCTTGATGCCGCCGGCATAGCCGGTGTGCTTGTAGTAGGTGTGCTGCTTCAGCTTGTTGCCGGTGAACTTGACCTTCTCGGCGTTGATGATGACGACATGGTCGCCGCAATCAACGTGCGGGGTGAAGCTCGGCTTGTGCTTGCCGCGCAGCAGGTCGGCAACGATGACCGCGAGGCGGCCAACTACCAGACCTTCGGCATCGATCAGATGCCACTTTTTTTCCACCTCGGCCGGCTTGATCGACCGGGTGACCTTTGTGAGCGCCTTCATGGCTGGTCTATCCCTTGTATATGGGCCCAATGTTTCGTGCGCCCAGAAGGAATCGCCGGTAATCGCGAATCTTCCGCTGCGCGGGAAGGCGGCCAAATCGTCGAAACCGGGCTGTAAGTCAAGCAGACTGCGGGATTGCAGGGAGGTAAAATAATACCGTCAGAGTTTCGTGCCTGTGGCGGCGAGCCAGGCGAGCGTGCCTGGCGGGGCGGTATCGCAGTGCCAGCCGAGCACGGCCGGTTCCTCGTAGGGATGCAGTTCTGCGAGGCGCTGTACAGCTTTTTCCAGCAAATCCGCGTTTGTTTTCAGCAGGGTGCCACTTTCGCGGGCCGTGTCCATCCCGCCGTTCCAGACGAACATCGATGTCATGGCGGGCAGCACGTTGCCGCAGGCGATCAGCCCTTCGCCGAGCAGCACGCGAATTGCCGCCAGCGCCGCGTCCTCATCGGGGAAGGGGCACCAGATCAGTGCCGCACCGCTGCCGCCGGACGTTTCGCCCATGTCTCGCTCCCTGTTTCGCTCCCTGTTTCGCTCCTTGTGCCGCTCAGGGGCCGCTCAGGATGTTCACCGGGTCACGGCGGCCCAGGCAGTGGGCGCCCCACACGGTCGCGGCAACGAGCAGGGCGCCGCACAGCTGGTGGGCCACCGCCAGCCACAGCGCCACGCCCGACCAGATGGTGCAGATGCCCAGAATTACCTGCATGCCGAAAGCGCAGTGAATGGCGACCGAGGCCATACGCTGGCGCCGGGCGCGCAAGCGGCGGCCCATGACGACGAGGATTGCCACGACCACCCAGGCCCACCAGCGGTGGATGAAGTTGGTGAGGTAGGGATCGCTGAACAAGGCATGGGCGATCCCGGCAGCCCATTCGACACCTTCGGGGAACAGGCGGCCCTGCATCAGCGGCCAGGCATCGAGGTTGAACCATCCGGCCCCCGCGACATATCCCGCGCGCAGGCCCGCGACCATGGCGCCCATGAAGAGCTGGAAGATCAGCGCGGCCAGCACGAACAGGGCGAAACGGGTCAGCCGTGCAGGCGGTTCACCCTGACGCAGCCCCTTGAGATCGAGCGCGGTCCAGACAAGGCCGCCGAGCGTCGTCAGCGCGATCAGCAGGTGCGCGGCGAGACGGAAATGGCTGACCCGGTCGGCCGCTTCGGGCGTCAGGCCGGATGAGACCATCCACCAGCCCACCGCGCCTTGCAGCCCGCCCAGCGCCAGCAGCGCCGCCAGGCGGGGCTTGTAGCCCAGCGGGATCGTGCGCTTGTACCAGAACCACGCGAGCGGCAGGGCAAAAGCGAGCCCGATCAGCCGTGCCAGCAGGCGGTGGGCCCATTCCCAGAAATAGATGAACTTGTACTGGGCCAGCGTCATTCCGGCCGGGCCATTGATATCGAGATATTGCGGGATCTTCTTGTAGTCCGCGAACTCGGCCTGCCACTGGGCTTCGGACAAGGGCGGAATCGCCCCGGTGATCGGTTTCCAGTGCGTGATCGACAGGCCAGACTCCGTGAGCCGGGTAATTCCGCCGATAGCGACGATCACGACCACGAGTGCGGCCACGAACAGCAGCCAGCGCACCATGGGGGCAATATCATCGGACGTGCCGATGAGGGGGCGGCCGTCTGCAACTCTCATGTTTTCTCGACTCTCATGGCGTTATTCCCTGCGATTTCACAGCGCTTTACGCAAGGGGGCGCAACGCGGGGCGGTGTGCAGCGTTACGATGCGGGACGCCTCTTGATTGATGATACAACATCACATACATGGTCCGCATGCGCAGAACACTTCTAGCGATTCGTAACCGGCTTGACGGTGCAGGCATTATCCTGAGCGGGCTTTGCATGGTGCATTGCGTGCTGGGCGCCGTGCTCGTGGGTGTTCTGGGGCTGGGCGGCGGTGCTCTGCTTTCTCCGGCGATTCATAGGGTTGGGCTGGTCCTGGCGCTTGCCATCGGTCTTGTCTCGCTTGGTTTCGGCGTAATGCGCCATGGCCGCGCCGGACCGTTGGTGGTGGGCGGAATCGGACTGGCGCTGATGGGCACGGCCATCATGGCCGGGCACGGGCTGCCGGAAGCGCTGCTGACGATCGCGGGTGTGTCGCTGGTGGCTTTTGCACACATTCGGAACTTGCACGCCGCCTGCTGAACGCTATCTGCGGGGGATGGCACAGGAAACTTTCGGGGAATCTTCCGGAGAAACCTCTGGCGGCATCCGCCTTACCGTCAATGGCGAACCGCGCCGCATCGCGTCCGGGGCCGCCATAGCCGATCTCGTTTCCAGTCTGGGGCTCGATCCCAAGAAGGTCGCGGTCGAGCACAATGCCGAAATCGCGCCTCGCTCGATGCTGGCCGAAATCGTGCTGGCCGATGGCGATGTGCTGGAAATCGTCCACTTCGTGGGCGGCGGCTGAACCATGCTGCAGGCCTACAACTGCCGGGCGCAAGGCCCTGCGGAGGAACTCGGCCCGGTCGATCTGGCGGGGGCGCTGGCGCAGGTCGATGCGCACTGGGCTTTTGCCGACGAAGACTGCGAGACCGAGGAAGAGGCCGTGGCGAAGTCCATGTTCGGCTTCTACCGGGACGACGAGGACTTCATCGAAATCAATATCATTTCGTCCGATTTTATCACCGTGCGCCATGAACCGGAGCGGGACGGCTACATAGGCCAGATCTTCGGCCGCCGTGAATGGCTGATTCACCTGCACACGCGCGAGGAACTGGACGCCATCGTCACCGCTTATTTCACCAGTACCCAAGCGGGCTATGAAGCCATGCAGCGCTATCCCAACGAGGCAATACAATGAATGACATGACCAAGATTGGCGCCGACACCTGGACTGTCGCCGGACGGACCTTCACGTCGCGCCTGATCGTGGGCACGGGCAAGTACAAGGATTTCGAGCAGAACGCGGCGGCGGTGGAAGCTTCGGGTGCGGAAATCGTCACGGTGGCGGTGCGCCGGGTCAATATCTCGGACCCCAAGGCGCCGATGCTGACCGATTATATCGATCCGAAGAAGATCACCTACCTGCCCAATACCGCGGGCTGCTTCACCGCCGACGATGCCATCCGCACGCTGCGCCTGGCACGCGAGGCGGGCGGCTGGGATCTGGTCAAGCTGGAAGTGCTGGGCGAGGCGCGCACGCTCTATCCCGACATGCGCGAGACGCTGAAGGCCTGCGAAGTGCTGGCGAAGGAAGGCTTCGCGCCGATGGTCTATTGCGTGGATGATCCGATCGCGGCGAAGCAGCTTGAGGAAGCGGGCGCGGTGGCGATCATGCCGCTGGGCGCGCCGATCGGTTCGGGCCTAGGCATCCAGAACAAGGTAACGGTGCGTCTGATCGTCGAGGGCGCGAATGTGCCGGTGCTGGTCGACGCTGGTGTCGGCACGGCCTCCGAAGCGGCTGTGGCGATGGAGCTGGGCTGCGATGGAGTGCTGATGAACACTGCGATCGCGGAAGCGAAAGACCCGATTCGCATGGCCCGCGCGATGAAGCTCGGCGTGGAAGCCGGGCGCGAGGCCTATCTTGCAGGCCGCATGGCGACGCGGCGCTATGCCGATCCGTCGAGTCCGCTGGCCGGCCTGATCTGAGGACCGGCTGTGAAAGGCGCGAAAGCGCTTTTCACAGCGCGACTCGAAGCTTTTGCTGAGGGTGGTAAAGAGAGCGGTGATTAATGTTACCGCACTCATTTGCACGCCGCGGATTTTTTCTGCGCACTATTGTAAATTCTTTTACCCGCCGATTCTTCAAAAGGCCTCTGAAACCCTAGGATTTCAAGGGTTAACGAAAGTATTGCCAATCGATTACTGCCCTAGTGGCGCACAAACGTTTGCATAGTTAACGACTTCGTAACTGCCCGGATGGTTAATTGTGATTCGTGAAGGGGGTTTCCTTCAAGTCACAGCAGGAAGGTCACGGGGGGTTACGAGCATGGCCTATGCGGGAACGGCAACTCTGACGATTAGCGAGCTGCGCGAATTCGCCAGCTTTACGGCTTGCGAACAGCGCTACATCCGCCGCAGCCTCGACATCGGGCTTGGCAGGCAGGATGCTTTCAAGCTCTGGGCCCGCGACGATGAGGAAGCCTCGTCGATCCGCGGCCAGTACGTGGCCTATCAGGACCTCAAGGCGCTGCGCACGATGCGGCCCGACGATATCGGTTTTGAGGATATCGAAGCCTTCATGGGCAAGCTGGTGCGCATGGCCGCCTTCGATCTGGCGCAGGACAAGCTCAGCACGTTTTCCGCATTCCGCTTTCTCTACGAGCGTCTGCTCGGGGCCTGGGTCCGTCCCTGGCTGCCGGGGGCCTTCTGCGGCGCCGCCGCGCTGCCGCAGATCCGGCCCGGCCGCCGCAAGGAATTGCTCCATTCGATCAGCGAAGCCGCCGCTACGGCGCCGGGCTGGTCGGAACGCGAGCCGAGCTTCTATCCCGAATTCATCGAGAAGGAAGCCGCCTGAGATTTCCGCAGGGTCCGGCTATCCGGGGTGGTGCCGGATCTTGCGGAATGCCACCTGGCCGATGCCAGGTATGGGGCTAAAATGGGGCTAAGAACGGGGGACGCGCTGGTTGGGGGACCGGCGCGTTTCGCGTTTCAGGGCAGCAGGACCGTTGAGCCTGTGGTCTCCCGGTTTTCCAGCGCCTGGTGTGCCTGTGCCGCTTCTTCCAGCCGCCAGCTCTGGCCGATGCGCGTCTGCAGCACCCCGCTGGCGATGCGGCTGAACAGCTTTTCCGCGCTGGCCGCCAGCGCTTCGGGCGTGGCGATATAGTCGGCCAGGGTAGGGCGGGTGGCAAAGAGCGAGCCGCCGCGCATCAGATCCAGCAATGAAATGGGCGGCACTGCGCCCGAGGCATTGCCGTAACTCACCATCATCCCGCGCCGCCGCAGGCATGCGAGCGAGGCGTCCCACGAGGCCGCGCCCACGCCGTCGTAGACGACATGGCACATGGCGCCGCCGGTGATGGCGCGCACCTGTTCGGGCAGATCCTTCAGATCGCAGGACAGCGTGTGTTCGCCGGGGACTTGCGCGGCCTTTTCCGGCGAGCCAGCATGGGCAATCACCGTCACCCCCTTGTCGAGCAGCCAGGGCACCAGCAGAGAGCCGACACCGCCCGCCGCCGCATGGACCAGCGCCACATGCCCGGCCGCTGCGGGAAAGGTATCCTCGGCCAGATAGCAGGCGGTCAGCCCTTTCAGCATCACCGCCGCCGCCGTTTCGGGCGCGATACCTTCCGGAATGCGCATCGCCTTGTCCGCCGCAATCAGCCGGTGCGAGGCATAGGCGCCGCCGTTCTGCGTCGTCCCCACGCGCTCGCCCACGGCAAGGCCGCTGACGCCTTCGCCAAGCGCCACGATCCGCCCCACGCTTTCCGAACCGAGCACGATCGGCAGCGCATCGGGATAGAGTCCCTTGCGGAAATAGGTGTCGATGAAGTTGAGGCCCACCGCCTCGGTCTCGATCAGCACTTGGCCGGGGCCGGGGGAGGGGACGGCGAAGTCCTCCCGCTCGATCACTTCGGGCCCGCCGTGGGCCTTGACGATCATCCGGTATCCCTGGGTCATGAAGGCTGTTTCCTTGGTCTTGAAGCTTGTGGGGGATTCACGTCACGCGCCGGAAGGTATCCGCGCGTGCCACATTCCAGGCATGGGCGTACTGGGTCGAGCCCGGATCGGCCAGCAACTGGCCCGGCTGCAGGAAGCGGTACACTTCGTCGAGCGGCCCGGCCTTGGCGCTGTCCATGCGCTGATACATGTCGTGCTGGTTGAGGCCCCAGGGGCTGCTGTATCCCATGGCGACGACGATCTCGCGCAGCGCGTGCAGCGTTTCCTTCTGGAAACGGGCGACGCGTTCCGCCTTGTCATCGACCACAAGGCCCTTCTGGCGCCAGGGCACTTGCGTGGCGACGCCGGTGGGGCATTCGCCGGTATGGCACTTCATCGACTGCACGCAGCCCAGCGAGAACATGAAAGCCCGCGCGGCATTGCACCAGTCGGCGCCGAGCGCGAAAGCGCGGGCCATCCCGGCGCCCGAATGGATCTTGCCCGAAGCACCCAGCCGGATGCGATCCTTGAGATTGGCGCCGACGAGGGCATTGCGCATCAGGATCAGCCCCTCACGCAGCGGCATGCCGACATTGTCGGTCAGCTCCTGCGGCGCGGCGCCGGTGCCGCCCTCGGCCCCATCGACGACGATGAAATCCGGGGTGATGCCGGTTTCGAGCATGGCTTTGACGATCGCCATGACTTCGTGCGGCTGGCCGACGCAGAGCTTGAATCCGGCAGGCTTGCCGCCCGACAGCTCGCGCAGCTGCGCCACCCATTCGAGCAGCCCGGCCGGCGTCGAAAAGGTGGAGTGGGCAGGGGGCGATATGCAGCTTTCGCCGACATCGACCTTGCGCGCTTCGGCGATTTCGGGCGTCACCTTGGTGCCGGGGAGCATGCCGCCGTGGCCGGGCTTGGCGCCCTGGCTCAGCTTGATCTCGACCATCTTCACCTGATCGTCCTGCGCCTGCTCGGCGAAGAGGTCCGGGTTGAAGCGGCCGTCCTTGTGGCGGCAGCCGAAATAGCCGCTGCCCAGCTCCCAGATCAGGTCGCCGCCGTGCTTGCGGTGATAGCGGCTGATCGAGCCCTCGCCGGTATCATGCGCGAAGCCGCCCAGCGCGGCGCCCTTGTTCAGCGCCTCGATCGCATTGGCCGAAAGCGAGCCGAAGCTCATGGCAGAGATGTTGAGCAGGGCGCTGTCATAGGGCTTGGTGCAAGCCTCACCGCCCACGCGCACGTGCCAGCTCTCGGGCGCCTGTTCGTTGGGGGCGATCGAATGGCCGAGCCACTCGTACTCGTCCGAATAGACGTCGAGTTCGGTACCCATCGGGTGGGTGGAGATATCGCCTTTGGCACGGGCATAGACGAGGCTTCGCTCGTCGATCGTGAAAGGGCGGCCTTCGCGATCGCTCTCGACGATATAGGCGCGCAGGTAGGGCCGAAGGTCCTCGAACAGCCATCGCATGCGTGCGATCAGCGGATAGTTGCGCCGCAGGGCATGGCTGCCCTGGAAGAAGTCCCAAAGCGTCAGCAGCAGCACGGGGATGACGAGGACCAATGCCCAGCGCAGTGGATGGATCAGCCAGCAGGCAGCCGTGATCGCCACGGCCACCAGCGGTACGGCATAGCGCGGTGCGAGCGCCACGGGCCTAGCCGACGTGCTCCGCGAAGAAGGCTTCGGTCCGGCTGTCGGCCAGCGCGGCGCCGGCTTCATCGCGGCGTGATCCGATCTCGGCGGCAAAGCCGTGGTCGAGCCCTTCGTAATCGTAGAGCGTCACACGCGGATGATCGTCGAGCCCTTCGTGCATCGCCTTCTGCGCTTCGGGCGGAACGAAGCCGTCTGCCGTCGGCACATGAAGCATGAGCGGCTTGGCGATGGCGTGCTTCTCGTTCAGCATCTGGTCGATGGAGACGCCGTAGTAGCCGACCGAGGCATCGATATCGGTGCGCGCGGCAACCATGTAGGCGACCTTGCCGCCCATGCAGTATCCCACGAGGCCGACCTTGGGCACGCCCTGTTCGCGGCGGATCCAGTGGATCACCGCTTCGATATCGCGGATACCCAGATCGAAATCATGCTTCATCATGAATTCGATGGCCTGCTGGAATTCCTCGGGCTTGTCGGCATCGAGCTCCACGCCCGGCTTCTGGCGCCAGAACGAATCCGGCGCGACGGCGAGATAGCCCTTGGCCGCCCAGCCATCCGCTTTCTTGCGGATGCCGGTATCGACGCCGAAAATCTCCTGCTGCACGATGATTGCCCCGCGCGGCGTGCCTTCGGGCTTTGCCACATAGGCCGGGATCATGCCGTCGCCATCGAGAGTGGGGATTTCGGTGTTGGTGGCCATGAGACTCTCTCCTGAATTCGCGGTTTTCGTGTGATAGGCTCTTGCAATGGACTTTGTGAAGCGCATGTGTCAGCTATGATGCAGAAATCCAAGGAGGGGCCCCGATGAAGGTCAATGTCGAGGTTGAATGTTCGCCGGAGGAGGCGCGCCGCTTCCTGGGCCTGCCCGATGTGACCAAGGCCAACGAGGTCTACGTCGAGGCACTCACCAATGCGATGCAGGGCGCGGGCAGTTTCGATCAGTTGCAGGAACTGACCAAGCAGATCGCCCCCATGGGCGAGTTCGGGTTGAAGATGTTCCAGAAGTTCCTTGAAAGCGGCGTGGCCATGGCCATGAGCGGAACGGGCGGTCCATCGGGCAGCAAGCCCAAGAAGGACGGCTGAGGGCTTTCGCCGGGGGCCCCACGGCGGCCATTCCGGAACAAGTTCAGAGTTTATGACGGATACGATCTTCGCGCTTTCGAGCGGCTCGCCGCCCGCTGCCATTGCGGTTGTCCGGGTGAGCGGGCCTCGGGCGGGCACCGCGCTGGCTGCTCTGGCAGGTGATCTGCCGCCGCCGCGTATGGCCAGCTACAGGACCTTGCGTGTTTCACGTGGAACAGTCCTCGATCAGGCGCTGGTGCTTTGGTTCCCCGGACCGCGCACAGCGACGGGCGAGGATCTTGCCGAACTGCATCTGCATGGGGGCAGGGCGGTCGTCGCGGCGGTGGAAGCTGCACTGGCGGAGATGCCGGGCCTGCGCCGCGCGGAACCGGGCGAGTTCACCCGCCGCGCTTTTGCCCATGGCCGCATCGATTTGGCGGAGGCCGAAGGGCTGGCCGATCTGCTCTCTGCCGAAACCGAATTGCAGCGCCGCTCGGCCATCGCCATGGCAGGCGGCGCCTTCTCGCGGCAGGTCGAGGACTGGCGCGAGCGCGTGCTGCGCGCTTCCGTGCAAGTGGAGGCCGTGCTCGATTTCGGTGATGAAGACGATGTGGCCGACCTGCCGCCAGACTTCGCGAAGGGGCTAGCCGCTCTGGCCGGTGAGCTTTCGGACTGGCTGGGCCGCCCGCGCGCGGAGGCCTTGCGCGAGGGCTTTCGCGTTGTACTGGCCGGGCCACCCAATGCGGGTAAGAGTACTCTGTTCAATGCGCTGGTCGAGGATGAGGCCGCCATCACCGCGCCGCTCGCCGGAACCACGCGCGATGTGCTTACGCGTGCGGTGGCGATCGGCGGTGTGCCTTTCGTTTTCGCCGACACCGCGGGGCTGCGTGACGAATCTGGCGACGAGATCGAAGTGATCGGCATTGCCCGCGCCCGCGCCGCGTTGGACCGGGCGGACCTGGTGCTGTGGCTCGGGCCGGAGGGGGAGGGGCCTGCCGGAAGCTGGGAGATTGCAGCGCAGTGCGACCGTGAAGGGGCGGTTGCCAAGACGAGCCCGCACCATCGTGTCTCCGCCGTGACAGGTGAGGGGCTCGACCCTTTGCGGCGGGACCTTACCGATGCAGCGGCGAGAGCGATGCCCCGCCCCGGCGACGCCGCACTCAACCAGCGCCAGCATGCCTTGCTGGCGCAAGCGGAAGCCGCGCTGCGCGATGCCCTGCGTGAGACCGATCCCTTGCTGGTGGCCGAGGCACTGCGTCTGGTCCGTGTGGCCTTCGACGCGTTGATTGGCCGGGCCACGACCGAGGATATGCTGGATGCATTGTTCGGGCGGTTCTGCATCGGGAAGTGATCTTCAGTTCGTATCGAACGACGTCTAACACGGATGGGCAGTGCCGGTCTGATTGTCCTCCCTCCGCTCATCCTGAGCTTGTCGAAGGATGTGGTTCCAGCGCAGCGTTGCGTCCTTCGACAAGCTCAGGACGAGCGAGCGCGGGGGGCTAATGAGACCATACGAAACCCAAACCAAAGTTTCACGTGAAACACACGAAGCGGCTTTGACGCGAATCTCGCTGTGGAGTATGCGCGCGCCATGCTTTCATTCGATGTGATCGTGATCGGCGGCGGGCATGCCGGCTGCGAGGCGGCTGCCGTGGCTGCCCGCATGGGCGCGCGCGTGGCGCTGGTCAGTTTCGATCTCGAAGCCGTCGGCGCCATGAGCTGTAACCCGGCCATCGGCGGTCTGGGCAAAGGGCATCTCGTGCGCGAAGTCGATGCTTTCGATGGCCTGATCGCCCGCGCCGCCGATGCCGCCGCGATCCACTACCGCATGCTCAACCGCTCGAAGGGCAGCGCGGTGCAGGGGCCGCGCGTGCAGGCCGACCGCAAGCTGTTCAAGGCGGCGATCCACCAGCTTCTGAAAGAGCAGGGCGACTTGACGCTGGTCGCTGGCGAAGCGGCGGCGCTGGTGCTTGAAGGGGGCAGGGCGGCCGGTGTGGACCTCGCCGATGGCACGCGCCTCGATGCACGGGCGGTGGTGCTTTGCACCGGTACGTTCCTGGGCGGAACCCTGTTCCGGGGCGAGGAGCGGATGACCGGCGGCCGCATTGGCGAGGCTTCGGCACAGAAGCTGGCCGCGCAGATGCGAGAGGCGGCGCTGCCAATGGCTCGCCTTAAGACCGGCACGCCGCCTCGCCTCGATGGCCGGACCATCGACTGGGCCCGGCTCGATGAGCAGCCCTCCGATCCGGAGAGCTGGACGATGTCGGCGATGGGGCCGGGGCGTGTAAACCCGCAAGTCTTCTGCGCGATCACCCGGACCAACCCGCGCAGTCATGACGTGATCCGCGCCAACCTCCATCGTTCGCCCTTGTTCTCAGGTGCGATCGGGGCACAGGGACCGCGCTACTGCCCGTCGATCGAGGACAAGATCCACCGCTTCGCCGACCGCGACGGGCATCAGATCTTCCTCGAACCCGAAGGGCTCGATACGCACCTTGTCTATCCCAATGGTGTGAGCACATCGCTGCCCGCCGATGTGCAGCTGGACATGCTGCGTACAATGGAAGGGCTGGAGCAAGTGGAGATGGCCGTGCCCGGCTATGCCGTCGAGTACGACCATGTCGATCCACGTGCCTTGCGCAGCAGTCTGGAGCTGCGGGCGATTCCCGGGCTCTATTGCGCGGGACAGATTAACGGCACCACCGGCTATGAGGAAGCAGCAGCGCAGGGGCTGGTCGCGGGCATGAATGCCGCAGCGGTGGTGCTGGGCCGCGAGACCGCTCCGCTCGACCGGGCCAACAGCTACATGGCGGTGATGATCGACGACCTCACGCTGCATGGGGTGAGCGAGCCTTACAGGATGCTCACGGCCCGCGCCGAGTATCGTCTGCGCCTCAGGGCCAACAATGCCACCACGCGGCTGACGCCGCTAGCCATTGCGGCGGGGGCAGCGGGGGCAGAGCGGACCGCGTGGTTCGCGCGGCGCGAGGCGGCGAAAGCGGCGCTCGCCGGTGCGTTCGATATGCCGGTTCCGGCAGCCGATCTCGCCGCCAATGGCCTGCCGGTACGGACCGATATCGGGCGCCTGCCCATCCGTGAGTGGCTGCGCTTCGGCGGGGTCGATCTTGCCGGGCTGTCGCACTGGATTGATCCTGTCTTGCTGGAGGACAGCGGGCTGGTGGACGAAATGGTCGAGGACGCGGCCTATGCGCCGTACCTCGAACGGCAGGAGCGCGAGCTGCGCGACTTGCGGGCGAGCGAGGCGCTGCCGCTGGGCGATCACTTCCCCTACGAACGTATCCCGGGCTTGTCGCGCGAGATGGTCGAGCGGCTGAGCAAGGCCCGGCCTGCCACGCTGGCAGCCGCCGGGCGCATTCCGGGTATTACCCCTGCAGCGCTGGCGGCGCTGCTGGTCCACGCCCGCCGGGAGGCCGCATGATCGAGACCGAAGATCAGGCGCGGGCCTGGCTCGCCCAATTGCCTGAATGCGACGCAGCGGCGCTGGAGCGGCTGGAGCTGCTCTGCGCCTTACTGGTGGAGGAGAACCAGCGGCAGAATCTTGTGTCGGCAGCGAGTCTCGATCAGGTCTGGCTCCGGCACATCGTCGACAGCGCGCAGCTTCTGCCGCACGTTCCACGTGAAACAACGGACCCTTGGCTCGACCTTGGGACCGGAGCCGGATTTCCCGGTCTGGTGATCGCAGCGCTGCGGCCCGAGTGCGAAGTGCTCATGGTCGAATCGCGTAAACGGCGAATCGAATGGCTAGACCGTGCGCGAATCGCCATGGGGCTCGATCGGGCGCAAGTGATCGGGCAGCGTCTCGAAATGGTCGAAACTCGTCAGGTCTCCGTCATATCGGCGCGGGCATTTGCGCCTTTGGAGCGTCTGCTGGCATTATCCGCGCGCTTTTCCACAAGCGACACGATATGGCTGTTGCCCAAAGGGCGCTCCGCACAGCAAGAATTGGATGACCTTCGCAAGTGGCGGCATATGTTCCACGTGGAACAGTCGCTCACCGACCCGCAAGCAGGCATTATTGCCGGAACTCTCGCCGGCAGGAAGGACAAGGCCAAGTGATCCGCATTGCCATCGCCAACCAGAAAGGCGGCGTCGGGAAGACCACGACTGCGATCAACGTATCGACCGCGCTGGCCGCCACCGGCTGGAAGACACTGATGATCGATCTCGATCCGCAGGGCAATGCCTCGACCGGGGTCGGCATTTCGGCGTCTGAGCGGGATGCGTCGTCCTATGACGTGCTGGTGGATCGCACGCCGGTGACGGACTGCGTGATCCCCACGAGCATTCCCGGGCTGGACCTGCTCCCGGCGACGGTCGATCTGTCCGGGGCCGAGGTTGAGCTGGTCAATGAGGACGACCGCGCTCATCGCCTCCAGCATGCCTTGCGCGGCGATCTGGGATATGATGTCTGCCTGATCGACTGCCCGCCTTCGCTGGGGCTGCTCACGCTCAATGCGCTGACAGCCGCCGATACCCTGCTGGTGCCGCTGCAGTGCGAGTTCTTCGCGCTCGAAGGGCTCAGCCAGCTCCTGCAGACGGTGGACCGGGTGCAGCAGCGCTTCAATCCCGATCTCGGTATCATCGGCATCGCGCTCACCATGTTTGACCGGCGCAACCGGCTGACCGATCAGGTCTCGGAAGATGTGCGCTCGTGCCTCGGCCAGCTCGTTTTCGAAACCACCATTCCGCGCAACGTGCGCTTGTCCGAAGCGCCTAGCCATGGCGTGCCCGCGCTGATCTATGATCATGCCTGTGCGGGCAGCCGTGCCTATATGGCGCTGGCGCGCGAACTGATCACCCGGCTGCCCGAGAAGAGGAAAGCGGCATGAGCGACGATTCCATTGTGCGCATCAGCGTGCCCCAGGCCCAGAAGGCCGCCCCGAAGCCAGGGCAGGCTGCGTCTTCTGCCAAGAAGTCCAAGGGGCTTGGGCGCGGCCTTGGCGCGCTTCTGGGTGAATCGCGCCGCGAAGAGCCGGTCGCGGCAGCATCTGGAGGGGAGGGCGGTGCTAGCCGGGCCGCTCCCGCTCGGGCCGGTGGACTGGCGACGCTGGCGATTGCTGACATTACGCCTCACCCGGACCAGCCCCGGCGCATCTTTGACGAGACGGCGCTTGAGGAGCTGGCGGCATCGATCGCCCAGCGCGGCGTGATCCAGCCGATCATCGTGCGTCCGACCGATAATGGCCGTTATCAGCTCGTCGCGGGCGAACGCCGCTGGCGCGCGGCTCAGAAGGCGCAGCTCCATGAAATTCCCGCGCTCGTGCGCGATCTCACCGAGCGCGAGGTCATGGCGCTGGCGCTGATTGAAAATCTCCAGCGCGAGGATCTCAATCCGATCGAAGAGGCCCGGGCCTACAACCGGCTGGCCGAACTCGAAAGCATGACTCAGGCCGAGATCGCCCGCATGGTCGATAAGAGCCGCAGTCATGTCGCCAATTTCCAGCGCTTGCTGGCGCTGCCGGACGGGGTGATCGGCCTTGTCGAGAAGGGCGACTTGTCGATGGGCCATGCCCGTGCGCTGATCGGCTGCGACGATGCCGAGGAGATCGCCGAAGCCGCCGTTGCCAAGCAGATGTCGGTGCGCGAGGTCGAAAAGCATGTGCGCAAGAAGCTGCGCGGCGATGCGGCCCCGCGCCGGGCCGCCCGCGCTGCCCGCAATACGACGGCCGAGGACGCGGATATTGCGGCCGTGCAGGGCCACCTCGAAGAATTCCTGGGGCTGCCGGTGAAAATCAATGCCGATGCCGATCCCAAATCGGGTTCAGTCACGATCCGCTATGCGACGCTTGATCAGCTTGATCTGATCTGCCAGCGGCTGACGGGCGGCGCGATTTAGGCTGCGGATCAAGGAGGCTTCGCCTTGCAGCGAGCCAGTGTGCTTCGTACGATCTAGACCTTTCTCCTCTTTAAGCCATAACTATCTGCTCTTGCCTTGACACTGTTCCGGATTCTGATCGCAATTGGATAAATACCTGTGGTAGGCGAGGCGCTTAGATTACAGCTACGTTTCTTCTACTGGCTGTTGGGAAAACAAACGCCGGCATAAGCGCGTCGGGCGTTTTTCAAGGTGAAAGCATCGCATTAGACCCCGCTTGTGCAGGTGAGCACGAGGGAATATTCAGCCGCAACACTCTCGTTATTATTGAGGGCGATAGGGGCAAGGTCACTGGCCTTGTCAGACGTTTCAGATCTAATGAGACAGGCGGACACTATGATCGTGGCAGGGGAATGATGAACAAGGCGGAAAAGGCACACGCTGACGGTGCGTTAGTCGCAAAGGCAGAGCATGATCCCTTTCTTGGTGCACCATCATTCACGTTGAAACACCGTATTTTCCGGTTCTGCTGGGCAATCGTCTGGGCGCTCTTTGCCTCTTGGACGCCACCTTTCATGCATCGCTGGCGCATTGCTTTGCTCAATCGATTTGGTGCTCAAGTCGATCGTTCATGTTTCATTTATGGCTCGGTCCGTGTTTGGTATCCACCACATTTGACAATGGAATCCCATTCGACACTTGGGCCTAGAGTAGATTGCTATTGTATGTCCCCAGTCAGAATTGGCGCTTATACCGTGGTCTCCCAAGGAGCCTTTCTGTGTACGGGAACGCATGATTTTCGCTCCCCGGAGTTTCAGATATATTCCCGTCCTATTTCCATTGGCGCTCTGTGCTGGATTTGCGCGGATGCATTCGTCGGGCCCGGCGTTACAGTCGGAGAAGGCGTGGTGTTGGGGGCTCGTGCAGCTGCATTTAGCGATCTGGAGCAGTGGATGGTCTACTCCGGGAACCCCGCTCAACCGGTGAAAAAGCGTGAAATCATCAAACGTGCATGAAGTGCTCTATCCGTGTGATGAAGGGGCGATCATACTATGGAAAAAGTATCTATTCCGGGGATTGGTTTGTCTGTTTCCCGGTTTATCTTCGGAACGGCAAGTCTGTTTAACGCTGGGGATTCATCTGCACGCCAGAAACTATTGCATTCAGCCGTTGAGCAAGGCTTCAGTCACTTTGATACAGCACCATACTATGGTTTTGGCGCTGCTGAAAGGGATCTTGCTCCAGTGTTACGCGCCTATCCTGGTGTTAGTGTGACAACCAAGGTCGGAATATATTCGCCTGGTGGTGAACGACAGCCAGATTGGCTGATCTTTGGCCGTAAGGTTGCGGGCCGGGCAATCAAAGCAATCTCGCGACCGGAAATCGATTTCTCGATTGATCGGGCAAAAAGGGCGCTTTCAGACAGTTTGAGTCGGCTCGGCCGTGACCACATTGAACTCTATATGTTGCATGAGCCAGAAATAGGCCTGCTAGATACAGATGAATGGCAATACTGGCTAGAGAAAGAGAAAAGCAGAGGGCGAATTGGCGCATATGGCCTTGCATTGCGGGCTGACCAGCTTCGTAGGTTTATTCAAGTCTGCCCACAATTTTGTGGCCTAATTCAGATGCAGGATAGCCTTGACTATAAAGAAGCCGATTTACTGGCCCTATTTAGTCAACCCATGCAGATAACATATGGCTATGTTTCGGCGGCCCGGGCGCGTGGCGACGAGCGTTCAGTTGCAATGATATTGCAGAAGGCGTTGGAGCGCAACCGTACCGGCGCGCTGATCGTGAGTTCGACGCGACCGGAACGATTGGGGCAGTATCGTGTCTTGCTGGAGAAGGGTTCGTGATCCGCGACCTAGCAGAAGCGGGGGACACGGCAGTAGAGACAGAATTTCTGGTTATCGGTGCTGGAACTGTGGGCCTGCCGATTGCGACGATGCTGGCGCGTGCAGGCAAGCAGGTGCATTGTATTGAATCAGGAGGCCGGGACCAGGCTGCGGAAACCCATCCATTCAATCACGTCGAGCAAGGCGGAATGGCATATGTGGGTGCGGACCAAGGCCGATTCCGCTGTTTGGGCGGGACATCAACCCGGTGGGGGGGCGCGCTTATTCCGTTCCTTGCCCACGACATGGCTGATGCCGACTGGCCTGTCGGTGTGGACGAACTCGCCCCTCAGGTGGAGCGGGTCGAGAAGCTTTTCGGCCTTCAATCGGGCCGTTATGAAGAGCCCGATCTCATGGGAGGGCCGGACCATATTGCAAGGCTGGCGAAATGGCCGCCCTTCCGAAAACGCAATGTCTATAATCTGCTCAAGGGGGAGGTGGACTCTGCGAAGGGGCCGGTCGTTTGGCTCAATGCCAGCGCTACCAGCTTCGAGATTTCCGATGGCAAGCTTGCCAGCGTGACAGCGCAGGCTCTGAGCGGCTCGACGTTGCGCATCGCGGCGCGGACCGTAATTTTCGCGGCGGGCGCCATTGAGACGACGCGGCTACTGCTTATCGCGGATCATCAAAATAGCGGCGTGGTGAGGGCCGGACAGGATATTTTGGGTCGATATTTTCATGACCATCTATCGACCGTTGTTGCCGATCTGCAGGTTTTCGACCGCAAGCGGCTCAATGAACTGGTAGGCTTTCGATTTGCTCCCGGGGGCGGCATGCGCAATGTGCGCTTCGAGCTTTGCGAAGATAGTGTTTTGCGATCAAATGTGCCGCCTTGCTTTGCTCACATAGCTTTTGACGATCAGGCAGGGAGCGGCTTCGACGCGTTGCGGGACCTGTTTCGTCGACTCCAGCGCCGACAAATCCCCAGCGTTGACCTTGCTATGAGGCTGGCGAGCGCCAGCCCGTGGCTCGCACGGGCGGTTTGGTGGCGTTTTGTTCAACATCGCCTCCTCTATCCGGACCGGGCGTCTCTACAAATGCATATGGTTGTGGAGCAGGCGGCGCGTCGCGAAAACCGGATCAGTCTTTCGCCTCGTCAGCTTGATCCTTTTGGTCAGCCGGTCGCCCGGATCGATTGGACGATAGGGGAGAGCGACTATAAGGCGATGCATCGTGCCACAGAGGCTTTTTGCGCAAGTTGGCAAAAATCAGCTTTTGCGGATTTGGCGCAATCTACGCGTCGGCCTGCGCCGGAAATCGAGGCTGCAATGGCCGAAGGTGGTGGAATCTACCATCCTGGCGGAACGACGCGCATGGGAAGAAGTCGACAGGATGGTGTTGTTGACCGGGACATGCGGCTCTTTTCGCTTCCCAACGTCCGCGTGCTCGCGACGTCGGTCTTGCCGACTGGAGGCGGTGCTAACCCGACGATGACACTGTTGTTACTAGCGATGCGCTGCGTTGATGACATGCTGCGTCATCCATGAGCGTTGCCCAGCCCAATAGCCGAGCCAGCCATCGTCCTGTCATGTTTCAAGCTTGTAGCCCGTGAGATTTTCCAGCGCGGAGCGTTTGTCGTCCGTCGTCCTGCAACGGGTCAATTCCATTTCGAACTCATAGATTTTGCAGGCGACTAAATAGCGATACCAGAAACCCTGCAGTAGATGGTATATTGTCCCTTCCTTGCCGTCGAGGAAACCCATCCGGATCACATAGCGGTAAAGGAAATATGCGAATGGCCCGGCCCAAAGCGGCAGATGATTGTAGATGTGTTCCTTGATCCAGCGTTTGATCTTGGCTTGACGGGCCGCAATGTGGAACTTTCTCTGCCGACTTGGGGATAAATTGTATCGATTGATCAAGACGTCGATGGCTTCGCGTGTTGCATAGCCATTGTGCTTTGCTATGAAAAAACTGAGGCCGTTCTCGTTTCGATCTTCAAAGCCCCCCTTGAACGTGATTGTCCGCCCGTCCCACACGTGCACGTGTTCGTCCATCCAGCGGTCTTCGACCCTGCCTTTTCCTGTTCGCCACAGCCGCAACATACGCAGCGGATATCGAGCCCCGTGGCGGATCCATTTGCCCATAAAAATATGCTTGCGATCGAAATTGACCCCTACAATGTCTGAGGGCAACAACGGCAGCTTCTGATTGATTTCCGAAGCTAAGTCGGACTCTATCACCTCGTCTGCATCCAGGCGCAGTACCCAGGCTGTACCGATATTGAGGTTGTCGAGCCCCCAGTTGAACTGCGCAGACTGGTTCACAAAAGCATGCTGTACCACTTCGGCGCCAGCGTCATGTGCGATAGCGACGGTATCATCGGTCGAATAGGAATCGATTACCAGGATGCTCTGTGCAATGTTGCGGACACTTTCAATGGCTCGTCTGATGTGAAGTTGCTCATTGTAGGTCAGGATGATAACCGTGATATCGCTATTTGTATGCTGGCTTGAGGGTGCCGCAGCTATTTGCATCGTGTCTCTTTCACAACTCTGCTCGTCGCATTTCAGCAGGAACTGGCCTTACCCGAAAAAGGCGGCTTGGCGGAGCAGCCATGATCGGATAACCTGATATCTCTTGACGTTGCAACATAATATGAAACTTGCAAGAAGATAGCGCTATATAGCACGGAACTTCAAAACAGTTTTGTATAAATTTGAAATACCGTGTTTAGGTGCTTTGTGTCCTGCATGACCATTTTATTCAATAGTGAAAAATTGTGTTGGTTTCATTTTTCGGAGCATTTGATGGATTATGCGGGAGGCTGGGCGCTGAGAGCGCGTCGTATCGGGCAAAATATCGGCATTCTAAGGCCAATGGTCCGCTTCTATAGAAAAATGTTAAACGTCGACTATGAACAAGCGTTCGACAGGGGGGTAACTCAACGCATCAGGCCGGGCGACACAATATGGGATGTCGGAGCCAACATAGGCCATTATTGTGCTGCATTCAGTCGGGCAACGGGGCCTGGCGGGAAGGTGATTGCGATTGAGCCTTCGCCCTCTTCACTCCAGAAATTGAACGAGTGTGCCCGCAATTTCACAAATGTGGCGGTTGAAAATCTGGGGCTGGCGGACACCGAAGGCCAGACGGCGTTTTACATCAGCAAGTCGGGAAACACAGTTGTAGAGGGGCTCAGTCGAAAATCTGTAAATGACGATGCAGAAGAAATTAGTGTAATGGTCATGAAGGGGGACCGATTAGCCAAAAAATACCCGCCCAATCTTATCAAGATCGATGTTGAAGGTTTTGAGCTTGAAGTTCTTGAAGGTTTGACAGAGACATTGAAGCATCCTGCACTCCATACTGTAGCGATTGAAGTGCACTTCATGACTCTAGCTAGCCGGGGCAGGGAAGAGGCACCAACTGCAATCCGAGATATTTTGGTTGAGAACGGTTTTGTGTGTCGATGGACCGACCCTTCGCATGTAGTCGCCTCGCGCACGTTTGCTTAAGGCATCGACGGCGGTGCGGCGTTTGCTTGGTTTCAGATCAATTCCTGAGTTCACGGGGCTGCACCAAGCGAGCCGAAATACTATCAATGGCCTTCGGTTACTTATAGTTTTGCCCAGCCAGTTCGCATAATGCGCTATATTTGAGTCAGCGTCTTGGCAAACTGATGAATGGTGTTTGCCGCTATGGCTTTTGGGATGGTCCCGTTGATATCGCCAAATAGACTCTGCAGTCCTATCGACTTTGAATGAGAGACTGCGTTAGCTTGAGCAAACGCAGTTTGCTGGCTCTTGAGTTGACGTAAATCAACGATGTGAAGGGGGCGGATATCCACTAAAGAAAAAATAGAAGCTGGGTGATGTTAATATACCAATAGATGGCGAAGGGTCTCTGTGAAGCAAGTTATTCTTCATATGAAAAATAAGGTACCAAGCGTATGTATCTTGGCATTTAGCGTATTCGCTATAGTGACAGCCTTAGGGGGAGGGTCTTCTCGTCCAGATATTTACTGGCTGTTGTTTGTGAGGCCGGTCACGGTTATATGCCTAATGGCGATGCTTCTATCTGCGAAACGGTTGCCTTGGGCAGAGATCCAGCCGCTTCCACTCTTGTTCGCAGCCTTTGCAATCACTATTGGAATTCAACTGATCCCGCTTCCGCCAGCCCTCTGGCACGGCATCCCAGGGAGGGCCCAATACGCTGCAGTGGCGGCAGCACTGAATGGCCTCCATGATTGGCATCCACTAAGCCTTGCGCCAGATCGGACTTGGAACAGCTTAATATCGCTTCTGGTGCCATTCACGGCAATGGTGGGGTTCCTGATCCTGAACGATCAGCAGCGCCGTGCATTGCTATGGCCGATATTGGGCTTCGTTGCATTTAGCATGTTGCTTGGGTTGGTGCAGTACGCGGGTGGTGCATCTTCTTCTTTTTATTGGTATTCTGTGAGTGGACGAGGGCAACCGATCGGACTGTTCGCGAACCGTAATCACCAAGGGGCCTTTCTGACTCTCGCATTGCCGCTTCTTCGCGTATGGGCATTGCAGGCACAAGAGAGCAGCTCCGCTCGCAAATTACGTAATATTATAGGAATAAGCGCAGCAGCATTTATCTTTGTCTATATTCTCGTCCTCGGTTCGCGGGCTGCCATGGGCCTTACCATCATCGGGTTGCTCGGAGCTTTTCTAGTTCAGCCCTCTTACGGTTCTGGTCGTCTGATGACAAAACGTCAGCGCATTTTGATCGTTGTGAGCTTGTTGATCGGTGTACTCCTCCTCACATTGGCAGCACTAAATGCGGATCGAGCCGAGACGATTATGCGCATTGTCCATAATAATAACTTTCTTGAAACTGAAGGGCGTGTGCGAGCTCTACCTACTCTTCTTCATATTATATCTCAAACATTCCCATTCGGGACTGGATTTGGATCATTTGTTCCGGTGTATGCAAGTTTCGAGCCTGATTATTTATTAAAGCCTACATATTTCAATAATGCGCATAATGATCTCATAGAATTAACTATAACTGGCGGCCTTCCGTCGTTGCTTGTTTTGGTTGCCTTCCTTGTGTGGTACGGACGTGCCGTATACCGGAGTTTCACAGTTTCTTCGCCAACGAGCATTTTACAACGCGCTGTTGCATTCTCAATCTTGATATTGTTACTTTCCAGCCTTGGCGATTATCCTCTACGCACTCCATTTCTAGGCGCCCTTTTCATAGTTTTTACTTGCTGGCTGGCTGCTTTACAAAAGAAAAATTTGCTCGAAAATTATAGATAAACGCCAGGTTTCACTAACAGAATGCTTCAGCCACAGCCCGTTCGTTCCCACACGGCTTTGATTTGCCGACGTCAATGATCGCCGTTGTACTTATCTAACTCTTGTAGAGCGCATCGATACGCGAGCCGTAGCGTTCCCTGAGCTTGTGGCGCCGGATTTTGAGGCTCGGCGTCATTTCCTCGTTCTCGATCGAGAACGGTTCGTCGGCAAAGGCGAACTGTCGGACTTTCTCGATAATCGAAAGCTCGGCGTTGACCCGGTCGATGGCGCTGCGGATAGAGCCGCGGAAAGCAGGAAGTGCCTGCAATGCCTTGAAATCGAATGTTTCTCCGTTCTCCTGCGCCCACTGCAGGGACCAGTCTGCATCGGGCACGATCAGGCCGACGACGTAAGGGCGGCGGTCGCCATGGACCATGGCCTGGGCGATCTCCGGCTGCAGCGTGAGCATCGATTCGACACGCTGCGGGGAGACATTGTCGCCCTTGTCGTTGACGATCATGTCCTTCTTGCGGTCGGTAATCTGGAGGCGGCCCTTGCTGTCGATATGGCCGATATCGCCGGTATGGAGCCAGGGGCCGGTGCCGGGGTGTTCGGGATCGAATTTCAGGACATTCGCGCTTGCCGCCTCGTTCTGCCAGTAACCGTGCATCACCAGTTCGCCGCGCACGAGAATCTCGCCGTCTTCGGCAATGCGCACATCGACTCCGCGCAGCGGCGGGCCGACCGTATCGAACTTGATGCCCGCCGAGGGGCGGTTGCAGCTGATGATCGGGCCCGATTCGGTCTGGCCGTAACCTTGCAGCACCGTGAGGCCCATGGCGCTGAAGAAGGAGCCGATTTCCGGATTGAGCGGTGCGCCGCCCGAAACCATCGCCTTGATTCGTCCGCCGAACTTGGCGCGCACCTTGGGCCGCAAGGTATGTTCGAGCAGCAGGCCCAGCGGGTAGTCGGTCAGGCGGCGGTGGCCGCTTTCCTTGCGCAGCGCGCTGGACACCGCCCAGTCCATCAGGTGCCGGGGGATCATGCCCCGCTTGTCGATCTGCTTCATGATCCGCGTGCGCAGCACTTCGAACAGGCGCGGCACGACGACCATGATCGAGGGGCGCACTTCCTCGATATTGGAGGCCAGCTTGTCCAGCCCTTCGGCGTAGTAGATCTGCGCGCCCAGGCCGATCGGGAAATACTGGCCGCCGGTATGCTCATAGGCATGGCTCAGCGGCAGGAACGAGAGGAAGGTCTCGTTCCTGTCACAGCCGAAATCGCGGGAAATGAGCTCGACCGCGCCCATCACATTCATCAGCAGCATGCCGTGATGCTGGCGCACGCCGCGCGGGGCGCCGCCAGTGCCGCTGGTGTAGATGATGCAGGCGAGGTCGTCGCGCCCGATGTCCACCAGCCGGGCTTCGGTTTCCGCACGGGCGAGGACGGGATCGCCTTCGAGCAGGCCATTCCAGTCATGGACGCCGAACGCGCCGCCCTGCAGGGGCTTGAGTGGCTCCATGGTGATGACATGGCGGCACATGTCCGTCTGCACGATCGCCGGGAGCAGGGCCTTGCCCAGCTTGGCGGAAGACACGATGGCCGCGCGTGCGCCGGAGTTTTCCAGAATGTGGATGTGATCGCGGGGGGTGTTCGTGGTGTAGGCAGGCACGGTCACGCAGCCCGCTGCCATGATCGCCAGATCCGCCAGACACCATTCGGGCCGGTTTTCCGAAACGATCAGCACCCGGTCGCCCGCCTGCAGCCCCAGACGGCGCAGCGAGGCGGCCATCAGGCAGACGCGGCGGGCGGCTTCGGCCCAGTTCAGCGAAACCCACTGCCCGTCGCGCTTGGCCCAGAGCATGGGCGATTCGCCATGCGCATCGGCGCGTTGCAGAAACAGCGAGACAAGATTCCTGCACTTGTCGAAATCTGCGAGGTCCATGGTGCCCCAGCCTTCCCCCGTTTGTGTCCTATACCGGCCCCGCCCCTGAGGCCTTCGTGTTACAGCCAAACGTCTAGGCGCGCCGGAAGGTTGCGGCAACCGTGCTTCATGCGGGCGTCTGGAGAGTGGGCTATTCGGTGCCCACGGCCTCTGCGATGGAAGCGAAACCGTCGCGTTCCATCAATCCGGCCAGCCCCTTGCAGATCCTGCGGGCAATGCCGGGCCCTTCGTAGACCATGGCGCTGTAGAGCTGGACGAGGCTGGCCCCGGCGCGGATGCGGGCCCAGGCGTCTTGTGCCGTGGCGATTCCGCCGACCCCGACGAGCGGGATCGCACCGCCGGTGGCTTTGCGGAAATCGCGCAGGCGCTGCTGCGCCAGATCGCGCAAGGGGGCGCCGGAAAGGCCGCCGGTCTCACCGGCATGGGCGGAGGCGAGCGGGGGGCGCGAAATCGTGGTGTTGGATACGATCAGGGCGCCGAGCTGCTTTTCGATGGCGATTCGCGCGATGGCATCGATATCGGCCGGTTCCAGATCCGGCGCGACCTTGAGGAAGACCGGCGGCCGCTTGTCCGGACCGCAAGCCGAGTCGCGCGCTTCGATCACGGCGTCGAGCAGCCCGGTCAGCGCCGATTCGTCCTGCAGGGCGCGCAGCCCCGGCGTATTGGGGCTGGAGATGTTGACGGCCAGATAGCCTGCGAGCGGGGCCATGATGCGGGCCATGGCGGCATAATCCGCCACCCGGTCCGGCGAATCCTTGTTGGCGCCGATGTTGATGCCGACCACGTCTGTCTGGAGCTTCGCCTTGGAGCCCGGCTCCCCGGCAAGGGCCGCGAGTCGCGTGGCTGCCGCTTCGGCGCCGCCGTTGTTGAATCCCATGCGGTTGATCACCGCGCGGTCCTCCACCAGCCGGAACAGGCGCGGTTTTGGGTTTCCTGCCTGGGGAAGCGGGGTGATCGATCCCACTTCGGCGAATCCGAAACCCAGGGCAAGCAGCGCGCCGGGCACTTCGCCGTCCTTGTCGAAGCCTGCGGCCATGCCCACCGGGTTGGGAAAATCGATTCCCGCGACTCGCGTGGCAAGCGCCGCAGGGCATGCGGGCGGACGGCCAGGTGCGGTCAGTTTGAGCGAAGCGATGGCAAGGCCATGGGCCTTTTCGGCATCGATTCGGAACAGGACGGGGCGGATGAGCGAATAGAACACGAGGCGAGCGCATAAACCGGGAATGGCTGTGGCTCAATTGCTTCTATCCATAACAACTTCGCTGCGCGGAGGGACCAAAATCGGTTGCATACCGGTCCGCCAGGTGCCGCATGTCGCAATTGTACAATAAATCGCCCGGGGTGGCGCATACACGAAACCCGCGACCCGAAGGGCTCGTAGCGGGATGCGCACGAGTTCTTACTTACCTTGATGGCGGTTTCCGGCTTGTCCGGAAACCGCCTTTTTTCTGGTCCGGGGTGCCATTTTCCGGCGGGTTTTGGTGCACTGCAAAAACACCCATTGAAACGGGCCCGGTGGTGCGGTAAATAAATCGGAAGGAATTGATCCGATTTAGCGGCCGCAGCGGCCAGACCCGGAAAGTGATCTTATGCGCCTGTCCAGTATGGCAGACTATGCTGTCGTGATCATGTCAGCCGCTGCGCGGCATTGTGGTGGCGCGCGCGTGTCTGCCGGGCAGCTGGCGGAAGAAACCGGGCTGCCGGCGCCGACCGTGCAGAAGCTGGTGAGCAAGCTCACGGCGGCGGGCCTGATGCGCTCTTCGCGCGGTGTGGGCGGCGGGCTCAAGCTGGCCCGGCCCCCGGCGGCGATCACGCTGGCCGATATTGTCGAGGCTGTCGAAGGGCCGATTGCGCTCACCGGCTGTCTCACCCCGGACCGCAAGGGCGAATGCGCGCGGGAAGACGCCTGCAGCGTGCGTGGCCACTGGCCGGAAGTGAATGCCGCCGTGCGCGGTGCATTGGCACAAGTGCCGCTGACTCAGCTTGCCGAGGAAGTGTGAATGACGGAAGAAGCCATCCCCACCGTACCCCAGGAGCGTGATGCCGCGGCTCGCGAAGCCGCCGAGCGTGTGGCCGATTACGAACACGGCTGGTCCTCCGATATCGAGCAGGAATTCGGCCCCAAGGGGCTGTCGGAAGACACGGTTCGTTTTATCTCCGCCAAGAAGAACGAGCCGGAGTGGATGCTCGAATGGAGGCTCAAGGCCTATCGCCGCTGGCTGGAAATGACCCCGCCGGACTGGGCCAAGCTCAGCATTCCGCCGATCGACTATCAGGAGTCCTATTACTGGGCCGCGCCCAAGGCCAAGGACGGGCCCAAGAGCCTCGACGAAGTCGATCCCGAGATCCTGCGCGTCTACGAAAAACTGGGCATTCCGCTGGAGGAGCAGAAAGTGCTCGCCGGGGTGGAAGGCGCGCGCAAGATTGCGGTCGATGCGGTGTTCGATTCGGTTTCGGTCGCCACCACGTTCCGCGCCGAGCTGGAGCAGGCGGGCGTGATCTTCCGCTCGATCTCCGAGGCGATTCGCGAATATCCCGAGCTGGTGAAGAAGTGGCTGGGCAAAGTCGTGCCGCAGCATGACAACTACTTCGCGGCGCTCAACTGCGCGGTCTTTTCGGACGGTACTTTCGTCTATGTGCCTGAGGGCGTGCGCTGCCCGATGGAGCTTAGCACCTATTTCCGCATCAATGCCGAGAATACCGGCCAGTTCGAACGCACGCTGATCGTGGCCGACAAGGGGGCCTATGTCTCCTACCTCGAAGGCTGCACCGCGCCGCAGCGCGACGAGAACCAGCTCCACGCCGCCGTGGTCGAGCTGGTCGCGCTGGAGGATGCTGAGATCAAATATTCCACGGTGCAGAACTGGTATCCCGGCAACGAGGAAGGCAAGGGCGGCATCTACAACTTCGTGACCAAGCGCGGGCTGTGCCAGGGCGCGCGCTCGAAGATTTCGTGGACGCAAGTGGAAACCGGCTCGGCCATCACCTGGAAGTACCCCTCGTGCGTCCTCAATGGCGAGGATTCGGTGGGCGAGTTCTACTCGGTCGCCGTCACCAACAATTACCAGCAGGCCGATACCGGCACGAAGATGATCCACAACGGCAAGGGCAGCCGCTCGACGATCATCTCCAAGGGCATTTCGGCAGGCAAGTCGAACAACACCTATCGCGGGCTCGTGCGCGTGGGCGGCAATGCGGAGAACGTGCGCAATTTCACCCAGTGCGATTCGCTGCTGCTGGGCAAGGAATGCGGTGCGCATACGGTGCCCTATATCGAAGTGAAGAACCCCACCGCGCAGATCGAGCATGAGGCGACCACCAGCAAGATCAGCGACGATCAGCTCTTCTACGCCTTGCAGCGCGGGCTCGATACCGAGCAGGCCGTGGCGCTGATCGTCAATGGCTTCGCCAAAGAGGTGCTGCAGCAGCTGCCGATGGAATTCGCCGTCGAAGCGCAGAAGCTGCTGGGCATCAGTCTTGAAGGGAGCGTGGGGTGAGCCTGAGCCCTCAACAAACCTCGGCGCGTACCAATTCCCCTCCCCTTCAGGGGAGGGGCAAGGGGTGGGGGCTATCGGCCGCACGCAATGCGCAGATTGCAAGCCACGCTCACGAAATGCGCCGTAACCCTACCGAGCCCGAAAAGCGGCTGTGGAGGGCGCTCTCCCGCTCGCAGCTTGGCGGTTTCAAGTTTCGCAGGCAGGCGCAGGTGGGGCCGTTCATTGCCGATTTCCTGTGCCCGCAAAAAGCGCTGATCGTCGAAGTGGACGGCGAGACGCACGATGTCGATTCCGACCGGAGGCGTGACGCGGCACTGCACGGGATGGGGTTCGCGGTTGTGCACGTCACCAGCCCGGACGTGATGCACAATATTGAGGGCGTTCAGGCTGCCATCCTTGGCGCCTTGCACGCCCGGCCAGACCGGTGGGAGAGCCCCCACCCCAACCCCTCCCCTGAAGGGGAGGGGCTTTGTGAAGACGTAGAAGGAAATTTTGAATGACCGCCGCTCGTAAAACCCTTGGCATCAGCCGCGCCGCCGCGCCCAAGGCCGATGCCCGTGCAGGGTTCAATGTGACCGGCGCCCGCCTTGAAACGCTCAAGGAACGTGCGCGCGAGCAGCGCCGCCATCCCACCGAAGCGCAGAAGGCGCTCTGGGCCGAGCTGTCCGGCTCGCGGCTGGGCGGGGTGAGGTTCATGCGCCAGTCGGTGGTCGGCTCGGTGATTGCCGACTTCGCCTGCCCCTCGCGCTGGATCGTGGTTTCGCTTTCGCCCGAAGGTGCCAATCCGGAAGTCGATGCGCTGCAGGACAAGAAACTCACCGACGTCGGCATTCGCGTGCTGCGTTTCGGCGAGGCCGATGTGCTGGCCGATACCGATGCCGTGGTGAAAGCGATCAACGCCGAAGTGAATCAGCCGTTCGACAAGCGCGCCGCCCGCCGTGGACCGGCCGCGAATGCTCCCGTCCCCACGTTTGAGGATGCCGAAGTATGACTCTGCTCAAGATCGATAACCTCCAGGCCTCCGTTGGCGAAAAGCCCATTCTCAAGGGCCTCTCGCTAACGATCAATCCGGGCGAGATCCATGCGATCATGGGCCCCAACGGCGCGGGCAAGTCCACCACCGGCTATGTGCTGGGCGGACGGCCCGGCTACACCGTGACCGGCGGCTCCGTCGAGTTCATGGGGCAGGATCTGATGGAACTCGAACCGCACGAGCGCGCCGCGCTCGGCCTGTTCCTCGGCTTCCAGTACCCGGTCGAGATTCCCGGCGTGTCCTTCGTCCAGTTCCTGCGCGAGGCGGCCAATGCCCAGCGCAAGGGGCGCGGCGAGGAGCCCTATTCGGGCGGCGAATTCCTCAAGCTCGCCAAGGAGAAGGCGGGGCTGCTCAAGATGGACATGGACATGCTCAAGCGGCCGGTGAACGTCGGTTTCTCGGGCGGTGAGAAGAAGCGCGCCGAGATGGTGCAGATGGGCATCCTCGATCCCAAGCTGGCGATCCTCGACGAGACCGACTCCGGCCTGGACATCGATGCGCTGCGCATCTGCGGCGAGGGCATCAATTCGATCATGCGCGCGCCGGACAAGGCGGTGCTGCTGATCACCCACTACCAGCGGCTGCTCGATTACGTGAAGCCGGATTTCGTCCACGTCCTCGCGGGTGGGCGCATCGTCAAGTCGGGCGGCCCCGAACTGGCGCTGGAACTGGAAGAGCAGGGCTACGAGGCAGTGGCCTGATGGGCGCTGCCTCCCTTTCGCACGGCAGGGAGGACCGGATATGAACGTCGAACTCACGCTCCCCACCCGCAAGGACGAGGATTTCCGGTACGCGGATATCGAGGCGCTCGGCACCGTCTGGCCCGTGCTGCGCGAGGAAATCGTCATCGCCGCCGGGCGGGAAGAATCGAGCCAGGTGATCGAGCTGGGCGAGGGCGCCGTCGTGCGCCATCTCGATATCCGGCTGGAGAAAGGCGCGAAGTTCGATCTGCGCGTGCTGACCGCCGGGCCCGGCTATGGCCGCATCGCCGTCGATGTGACGCTGGCCGAAGGTGCCGATTTCACGCTGGGGGCGGCGCAGCTCGCGACGGGCAAGGAGATGCTGGAACTCGTCACCAAGGTCCGCCATGCGGGCGAGAACGCCACGTCCAGCCAGATCGTGCGCACCGTGCTCGCGGGCTATTCCACCGGGACTTATCTTGGCTGCATCGCCGTCGATCGCGGCGCGGACGGGACCGATGCCGAACAGTCGGTGCGGGCCATGCTGCTCGACCGAACGGCGACGGCCAATGCGCGGCCCGAACTCGAAATCTACGCCGATGACGTCAAGGCGGCGCACGGCTGCGCGGTGGGCGAGCTGGACGACGAAGGGCTGTTCTACCTGATGTCGCGCGGGCTGCCGCCTGCCCAGGCCAAGAAGCTGATGCTGCAGGCCTTCATTGCCGAGGCTTTTGCCGGGGCGCCGGAGGAAGAGGCTCTCGATACCGCCGCGCTGGAGCGGCTGGCCAAGCTGGTGGAGGCCGGGCTGTGACGACTGCGACGCTGACGCTGAAGGACGAATTCCCCGGCCTCTCGGACGGCTGGCATTACCTCGATACCGCCGCCACCGCGCAGAAGCCGCAGGCTGTGATCGATGCCACCGTGAATGCGCTGGGCCGCGACTATGCGACTGTGCATCGCGGTGTCTATGCCCGCTCGGCCGAAATGACGCTGGCGTTCGAGAGCGCCCGCCGCCGCAGTGCCGCATTCGTGGGCGGGGCGGAAGAGGAGATCGTCTTCACCCGCGGCGCGACCGAGGCGATCAATCTCGTGGCGCAGACCTGGGGCGTGGCGAACCTCAAGGCGGGGGACCGCATTCTGGTTTCCATGCTGGAGCATCACTCCAACATCGTGCCCTGGCAGCTCCTGCGCGAGCGGACGGGCGTGGAGATCGATGTTTGCCCGCTGACGGCGGAAGGCGCGATCGATCTCGATGCCGCCGAAGCCATGCTCACGCCCGCGCACAAGCTGGTGGCCTTCGCGCATGTCTCGAACGTGCTGGGTGGCGTGCTCGATGTGCGCCGCGCGGCGGATCTGGCGCATGGTGTGGGCGCGCTGCTGCTGATCGACGGATGCCAGGCCGCGCCGCGCATCGCGCTCGACATGGCCGCGCTCGATTGCGATTTCTACGTGTTCTCGGCGCACAAGCTCTATGGCCCCACCGGGATTGGTGCGCTCTGGGCGCGCAAGGCGCTCCTCGATGCCATGCCGCCCTGGCAGGGCGGCGGCGCGATGATCGACCGGGTGACGTTCGAGAAAACGACTTTCGCCCCCGCGCCGCAGCGCTTCGAGGCGGGCACGCCGATGATCGTCGAGGCGCTGGGCATGGCTGCCGCGATGGACTGGCTGGCCGGCGTCGGGCTCGACCGGGCCGAACGGCACGAACGCGAACTGGCGGCCAAGCTGCGTGATGTACTGCGCAAGCGCAACGATGTGACGGTGTTCGGCCCTGAAGATTCGGTGGGAATCGTCAGTTTCGCGATCGACGGGGTTCACCCGCACGACCTCGGCACCATATTGGACGAGGAAGGTCCGGATGGGCAAAGGGTCGCGATCCGGGCGGGCCACCATTGCGCGCAGCCGCTGATGGACCACCTTGGCGTTCCCGCCACCGCCCGGGCCAGCTTTGGCCTTTACAGTGATGAAAGCGATATTGAGGCCCTCCTGAAAGGGATCGAGCGCACCAGGAGAATCTTCGGATGAACGACGAACCGCGCAAATTCGAGATCGAGGAAGTCGAATCGGCTGACCCGCCGCAGCGCGCGCGCGTGGAAGACGCGGAAACCCCGGCCGAAAAGCTGGAGCGCAAGCGTGACTATCTTGATGGTTTCCTCGCCGAAAAGCCGCAAGGGACCGATCCCGGCGCGCCGGGCGGAGCGATCTACGAAGGCGTGATCAGCGCGCTGAAGGAGATTTTCGACCCGGAAATCCCGGTGAATATCTACGATCTCGGCCTGATCTACGGCGTCGATGTCTCGCCGGAAGCTTCGGTGACGGTGACGATGACGCTGACGACACCGCATTGCCCGGTGGCCGAATCGATGCCGGGCGAAGTGGAACTGCGCATCGCCGCCGTGCCGGGCGTGCGGGACAGCGAGGTGAGCCTTGTCTGGGATCCGCCGTGGGACATGGCCAAGATGTCCGACGAGGCGAAGCTGGAACTGGGCATGCTGTGAACGAAACCGCTGCCCTTGATACCCTGGCCGTGACAGTGCGGCAGGCCGACTATGGCTATGCGCCCGATGCCGAAGCCGTTGTGGCGATGCTCGATGTCTATGCGCGCGACCCGATGGGCGGCGGCGCGCCGCTCGATCCCGCGGCGCGCGAACGGCTGATCAGTGCGCTTGATGCGTTCCCCGGCGCCTTTTCGTTGCTCGCCTTCGATGGCGATGAAGCGGTAGGGCTGGCCAATTGCTTTACCGGGTTTTCCACGTTCGCTGCGCGTCCGCTGATCAATATCCACGATCTGGCGGTGAAGCCGGACCTGCGTGGCAAGGGCGTGGGCCGCGCGCTGATGCAGGCCGTGGAAGAAGAGGCGCGTGCGCGCGGCGCCTGCAAGATCACGCTGGAAGTGCTAAGCGGTAATGCGCGCGCCAAGGGGCTCTACGCCGCGCTTGGCTACGGAAACTACGCGCTCGATCCCGAAGCCGGGACCGCGCAGTTCTGGGAAAAGAAATTATGACCACTGCAACCCGCGAACGCCCCGCAGCCGTCGTGCTGACTCCCGCCGCCGAAGCGCGCATTGCCAAGCTGATGAGCATGGCCCCGCAAGAGGCCATCGGCGTCAAGCTCTCGACTCCGCAGCGCGGCTGCTCGGGTTTGGCCTATTCGGTCGATTACGTGACTGAGGAAGCCAAGTTCGACGAGAAGATCGAAACCCCCGGCGGCACGTTCTACATCGATGGCGCGTCGGTGCTCTATCTGATCGGCAGCACCATGGACTGGCAGGAAGACGATTTCACCGCCGGTTTCGTGTTTGACAATCCCAATGCCAAGGGCGCCTGCGGTTGCGGCGAAAGCTTCACGGTCTGAGGGGGCCTACGGTTTGACCGGCGGGAGCGCATAGCGAAAGCTGTACGAGTGCTTTCCCTCTGCGACCGTGATTGTCATTGATCCGGTAATGCCAGTCAGGCTGCCGGTCCCCGAATCCGGCACTACCGTTACCGATTGCGTCTGCACGCCATTGTCCATCGTGCCGCTGTGCTGGAGGGCAAAAGTGCCCGTCCTGCCATCGAGCGTGCCCGAAACGCGCTCCATCGCGACGTAGCCGGCTGAGTCCTCGACGCCGGTGCGCACGGCGAGCATCTGCCCCGTGCTGGTGCCGGTCAGACCGCCATGGAACGTCTTGGCAATGGCCATGCTGCCGACAGTGGATTCGGAGGCTTCCATCGGCGTAAGCCGGATGTCGAATTCACCTGTTGCCGTGCGTTCCAAGCTGCGTTCTCCCGCGAATGAAGGGCTGACGGAACCCGCCTGTACGGCCAGGGCCACGATTGCGGCACGTGTCAGACACAGAGGGGCCTTCCGGATCATGCGGAAATAGTGCCGGGTCTTCCGGCGAAGCGCAACGGGGCCGAGGCGGCAGGCAGGCGAATTCGCAGCCTGCCGGATTTTACTCCGAAGCGAGCACCAGTTCGGCTTCGCTGCTGGCCTTGGGAAGCTGGGCCATGGCGGGCGGGGTCTGGCCGCCGTTGGGGCTGAGGTGCCCTTCGAGGCGCGCGCCTTGCTCGATGGTGAGCGTGTCGTAAGCGACATCGCCCTCGATCCGCGCGGTTCTGAGGATAACCACTTCGCGCGCGGCGATCGTTCCGCGCACCAGTCCGGCCACGCGCACGGTTTCCGCGCGGATGCCGCCGGTGATCTGGCTTTCCTCACCCTGCACCAGGGCGTTGCAGGCGATGTCGCCATCGATGCGGCCATCGATATGCAGATCGGCCGTCGCCTCGATATTGCCGGTGATGACCGTATCGGCCCCCAGCATCGAGAACGTGGAAGTGCCTGCGGGGCGGGGAGCGGCGGGAGTCCGGGCCATATCAGGAGTCTTTTTGCTGAACATTTCGGTTGGCTTCAAGGAAGGGACGCGGGTTGACCGGGCGGCCGTGAATGCGGACCTCGAAATGGAGGTGCGGGCCGGTGGAGCGCCCGGTGCTGCCCATCGCGCCGATCACCGTCCCGGCATCGACGTGTTCGCCAACGTGGGTCTTCTTGAAGCCGGAAAGGTGGGCGTAGCGGGTCATCAGCCCGTTGCCATGGTTGATCTCGATGCAGTTGCCGTAGCCGTGACGGCGGCCGACGAAGCTGACGGTGCCTTTGGCGGCGGCGTAGATCGCCGAGCCGCGCGGGCCGGGAAAGTCGAGCCCGGCATGGAACGCGGCGCCGCCGGTGAACGGATCGCGGCGATAGCCGTAGCTTGAAGAAACGTAGGCGACATGCGCCGGGCTGACCTGCGGGATAGAGGCCAGGCCGTTTTCCAGCGCATCCATGCGGGCCAGGCTCATGCCCATGCGCTGGAAGCGCGGATCGAGACTGCCGTCGGCCGAGGTGGCAAGGCGCATCAGCGGGCCACCCTCGGCGCCGTTCGAACCGGCGATGATGGCATTGGGATTGAGGCCCAGCTTGCGGATCGCGGCGCTGGCGCTGGCCGAGCGGCGGTCCGCATAGCGGGTCAGGCGTTCGACGAAGGCGAGCTGTTCAGCTTCGATCTGGGCGAGGCCACGCGCTTCGGGCAGGACTTCGCTGACCTTGCGCACCGTCTTGGCCGCTTCGCCGGAACTGTCGGAAACGGTTTCACCGGCCTTCTTGTCGTCGGGGAGGCCGCCGATATGGGCCTCTACCATCTGTTCGATGAATTTCTGGCGGCGGGCGAGATCGGCGGTCGTTTCGCTGATGTTGTCGCGATAGGCCTGAACGCGGCTTTCGGACTTGGCGACGGCGGCTTCGCGGTTCAGCAGCACGGCCTGTTCATGGCTGGCGTAGACTTTGGCGACAGCGGCGGCGCCCATCGTTCCGAGCCAGACCGTCAGGAGCGCGGTGGCGGCTCCCGCCGCGGCCATCTGCACGCGAGACGAGATTTGGATAAAACGAACCTGTCCCTGCGACCGCATGATGAACTCGCGATCGGGAAACATAGCCCGCAAGCGTGAAAGCCACGCCCCGGAGAATGTCAGCTTCAAAACGACCCCGCTTGATTTTTCGATCTCATTCCCGGGCCGGTGAGCTAGCAGGGAAGGGGGGGTAAGGCGAATCAGCTTATCGTGAACCCTTGCTGAATCGGGGTGAACCGACCCTGTAGTGCGATGAGCTGAAGGAACTTCTTGACCCGGCCGAGGTGCGTGACGGGTCTATGTCAAATGAAAACTACTGTAGAATGGAGTATGTTGCAATTATCACCGCTGGTGTTGCCTGGCAGGCACAGGCGGCGGAAACCGCAGGAAACGGTGACAATCGCGCGCTTCGGTGGTAGTCGGGCGCCATGACTGTACAGACTGCCCCTGTTGCTGACCGGCCTGCCGGTGCAGCCGGCGAATCGCCTGAAGATCTGGTCGCGCGTCTTGCCCGTGATGGCCGCGCCGCACAGCGCGTTCTGGCGCGGCTCACTGACGCACAGAAGGCGGAAGCCCTGCGCGCCGTGGCTGGCGTGCTTCGGGCGGCTGAACCAGCCATTCTGGAGGCCAATGCGCGCGATGTGGCGGCGGGTGAGGCCAAGGGGCTGACCGGCGCCATGCTTGACCGGCTGCGGCTCGATCCCGCGCGGCTGGCCGGCATGGCCGGTGCCGTGGAGCAGGTCGCGAGCCTGCCCGATCCGGTGGGCGAGGTGATTGCCGAGAGCGAGCGGCCCAACGGGCTGAAGCTCAGCCGCGTGCGCATTCCCATCGGCCTGATCGGCATCATCTACGAAAGCCGCCCCAATGTGACGGCCGATGCGGCGGCGCTGTGCCTGCGTTCGGGCAATGCCGTGCTGCTGCGCGGCGGCAGCGAGGCGCTGCATTCGAACCGGGCGATCGCGGCTGCCTTTGCTGAGGGGCTGGAAAGCGCGGGGCTTCCCGCCGCCGCGATCCAGCTCATGCCGACGCAGGACCGCGCCGCTGTCGGTGCCATGCTGACGGCGGTGGGCCTGATCGACATGATCGTGCCGCGCGGGGGCAAGAGCCTCGTCGCGCGGGTGCAGGCCGATGCCCGGGTGCCTGTGCTCGCCCACCTCGACGGCATCTGTCACACTTACATCCATGCCGCCGCCGATCCCGAGATGGCGCGCGGCGTCGCGCTCAATGCCAAGATGCGCCGCACCGGCATTTGCGGGGCGATGGAGACGCTGCTGATCGACACGCAGTTCCCCGAAAGCGCCTCGGTGGTGGCGGGCCTGCTCGATGCCGGGTGCGAACTGCGCGGCGATTCCCGCGCGCGCTCGCTCGATCCGCGCATCCTGCCCGCCAGCGATGCGGACTGGGACACCGAATATCTCGATTCGGTGCTCTCGGTCGCGGTGGTGGACGGGCTCGATGCGGCGCTGGAACACATCGCCGCCCATTCCTCGCACCACACCGATGCCATCGTCACCGGAGATCCGGCGGCGGCCGAGCGCTTCCTCAATGAAGTCGACAGCGCCATTGTCATGGTCAATGCCTCCAGCCAGTTCGCCGATGGCGGCGAATTCGGCCTTGGCGCGGAGATCGGCATTGCCACCGGGCGCCTCCATGCGCGCGGCCCGGTCGCGCTCGAAGGGCTGACGACGTACAAGTGGCTGGTGCGCGGCAGCGGTCAGACGCGCCCGTAACGCCATGGCTTCACGGCGGCGCTGCGGCCCGGTGACCGGGCTCCTCGGCGGCAGTTTCAACCCGGCCCACGGCGGGCACCGGCGCATTTCGTTGTTCGCGATCGATGCGCTGGCGCTCGACGAGGTGTGGTGGCTGGTCTCGCCCGGCAATCCGCTCAAGCCCGCCGCCGGGATGGCGCCGCTCGCCGCGCGGGTGAATTCGGCCCGCCGGCAGGCCCGCCGTGCGCGCATTCGCGTCACCGCGATCGAGCGCGAACTGGGCACCCGCTATACCGTCGATACCTTGCGCAGGCTGCTGCGGCGCTATCCGAAACGGCGCTTCGTGTGGCTGATGGGGGCGGACAATCTGGCGCAATTCCACAAGTGGAAAGACTGGCGCGCCATGGCGAAACTCATGCCGATTGCAGTGATTGCCCGTCCGGGGTATGATGGCGCTGCCCTCGCGAGCCCCGCGATGGCCTGGTTGAGGCGATTCCGGAGGCCTCCTGCCAGTCTTCGCAGCCCGGAAAGGTGGAGCGCACCTGCGCTAGTGACATTGCGATTCGACCCCGATACGCGGTCGGCCACGGCGATACGCCAGGCCGATCCGGACTGGGCCCGGACAAGCGGAACGCGGGCTTTGCGTTCCATGCCCTGCCGGGACGCTGTCACGCACCGCCCCATCCCGGGAACCGCAGCGTGAACGGCCCTGAGGCCTTTTTCCTGCCCATCCGGCTTACCCCAAACATGATCGAAAACGGCGCGGTGGTTTCCACTGGCCCGGCGCGATCCCTGAAAGGAGCAGTTACCCACTAAGATGCCACAGGCACAGATACAGCCGGCCGCGGCCGGCACCACGCCCCCGGCGATAGTCGAAAGCGACGACCCGCTTCTCGCCCTTATCCTGCAGTCGCTTGACGACGATCAGGCGCAGGATCTCGTGACTATCGACCTCGAAGGCAAATCCAGCATTGCGGATTACATGGTGATCGCGTCGGGCCGTTCGACCCGGCAAGTGGCCGCCATGGCGCAGAAACTCGGCGAGCGGCTCAAACAGGGCGGCTTCGGCGGTCCCCGGATCGAGGGTCTGCCCGCGGCCGACTGGGTGCTGGTCGATGCCGGCGGCGTGATTGTCCATCTCTTCCGCCCGGAAGTGCGCAGCTTCTACAACCTGGAGAGGATGTGGGGCTTCGACGGACCCTCCGGCGCGGCCTGAGCGGCCAGCCCGGTTGACAGAACAGCCCGGCCCGGAAGCGGCCGGGCAGAGCGAGAGGACTTTTCGCGCAAGAAGCGCCGTGGCGTTCTGCGTGCTCCCGACATGCTGCTTCATATCATCGCCCGCGGAAAGATCGCCCGCTCGCCCGAGGCCGAACTGCTGGACCGCTATGCCAAGCGGATCACCTGGCCGTTCAAGCACAGCGAACTGCCCGACACCGGCGGCAAAGTGCCACCACCCGTGCAGACCCCGGTGCGCGAAGTGCTGCTGGACGAGCGCGGCAAGGCTATGACCTCGGAGGAATTCGCCGCCCTGCTCGGCCGCTGGCGAGACGAGGGCGTGCGCGAATGCCGCTTCCTGATCGGCGCCGCCGATGGCCACGGCGACAAAGCCCGCGCCCAGACTGATCACCTGCTCTGCTTCGGCAAGATGACCTGGCCGCACTTACTGGCGCGCGCGATGCTGGCCGAGCAATTGTGGCGGGCAACGGCGATTCTGGCGGGGCATCCCTATCACCGGTCGGGGTGAACGGCTTTGCTAACTTGAATGGCTGAAATGTGAGGTGAGCGGACATTTCAGCAACGGCTTGTTTGAGGGCGATCGTCTAGCTAGTGGTGCGATATCATCGGGGCCAAATCGCGATGTCTATCAATCCATTGATGGAGCAATGCCTCCCTCTCGACATATTCTAATGGGTCGATACAACTTCCTCCTGACAAACACGCGGGCGGAGTGATGAAACATAAGGTAGTCGCGTTCCTCGACATCCTCGGTTGGAAAGAACTGGTTGCTTTGGCAGAGAGGGATGCAGCTGCGGCTCAGCTTGTCCAAATTGCGCTTCAAATTATGCGCGAGACGCCCTGCTATAATCCACACCACGGCGTGTATTTCTCGACCTTCTCGGATTCCCTACTTATTTCGGCTGACCCAACACCGGGTGGGTTAAGTGCTGTGCTTCAAATATCCGAATTGGTCAGTATGAACCTGATCTCACAGTGCGAACGGCTGGTTCGTGGTGGAATTGTCCTTGGGCCACTTACCCATAACGAAAAAGGTGAGTGGGGTTCGGCATTGGCAAGTGCTCACCAACTTTGCGAACTGAAAGGTGCTCCGGGGCGTGTCGCATGTTCAGACGAGGTCGCTCAGCTGATTGAAGAAGTCTACCAAGATAGCAGCAAGCAATTGCTTCGCAGTCATCGTGTCCGCGGTAAAACTGAGCATTACATCAACACGCTATGGCATTTCGAATATCCCGATCCTCGTAATCCGCGTCCTGGCCAACTGGTTTTGGAAGGTGAAGCTGGACGCATTGTAGCTCTAATTGAACGCAGTCTTGCATCCCACAACCCCGCGAAAGTACAGCGTAAATGGCTTTGGTTTCGAGCAGCTTGGAACCGCAGCGTCCGACGTAATGGCGTCCTTGCGAAAGTCGTAAGACGAGGTTCGGTTGCATCAGAGGCTGGTGGCCCAGGAAGATCTGCAAAGTAGGCGCGTCTGGAGCGGAATTCGCCGAAATTCACCGTCTACCCGCGCCCTTTCGGGAAATGCTGGATGTCATCGGGCAGCTTCACCCATCTGTGCATCGATTGCTCCCAGACGGAGCGGGCCGGTGCCGGGAACTCCGGATCGGCAATCGCGCCGACGGCAACGCCGATCATGGTCGGGTGCTTGCTGGCCCTTGCGTAAACGGTTGAGCCGCACGAAGGGCAGAAGAACGTCTCGAAGCGATTGCCCTCGTCCGTCGGCCGTTCGAATCGCGTGGCCTCGCCATGGATGGCAAGCTGATCGGCGGGGTAGTAGGCGAGGACGCCGAAAGGCGATCCGCTGCGCCGCTGACAGGCGTTGCAATGGCAAGCCACCACGGTTGAGGCGGCGCCGGGAAGCGCGACGGTCAACTGGCCGCACTGGCATTGCGCTTTCATTTCGCCTCCTCATTTTAGTCCAAGATACAGTAGCTTATTCGAGCGCTTTCGCAAAGTCGGCATGCCCGGAACCGACACGTCCGGCTCGCCCGGATGAAGCAGGCCTCTATCCGGACGTGCCGGAACACGCGACTGTCACCGATCTGTTCCTGCCGCTCGCGTAGTGGCTGGAAATAGCCCCTTTGCGCACAACGCGCGCTGGCCTAGTTAGCGGCCTGTGAAGCCTGCCAGCCGCCTTTTCCTGACGATCGCCGCCTGTGCCGGAGCCGTGCTGGCCGTGCAGGCGGTATCGCAGCAGGGGGCGCTGGCGGTGCTCGATCCCGCTGCCGATGCCACCAAGGCGCAGGCAGACATGCTCACGGCGCGCCGCGAGGGCGAGGCGGCGCGCAAGCGGGCGGAGAAGCTGGAAGCGCGCGCGCGCGATGTCACAGCCAAGGCGGAAAAGACCGCGCGTGAGGCGGCGGCGGTGGCCGCGCGCATTCAGGAAACCGAGGCTGCGCTGGCCGCGCAGCAGGCGAAGATCACGCTGATCGCCTCGCAGCGGGCGGAACTGCGGGCGGAGCTGGCGGCGAAGCAGGTGCCGCTCGCCCGGCTTACCGGCTCGCTGCAGCGGCTTTCGCGGCGCCCGCCGCTGCTGGCGCTGCTGCGTCCCGGTTCGGTGCGCGATGTGGTTTATATGCGTGCACTGCTCGATACCGTGCTGCCTGAAGTACAGGCGCGCACGGCGGACCTGCGCGCCGAGATCGAGCGCGGGCAGGCACTGGAGCGCAGTGCGCAGGCGGCTGCGGCGGATCTGGGCAAGACCGAGGCCCAGATGCGCGCGCGCCGCAAGAAGCTCGCCGGGATCGAGGCGCGGCAGCGCCTGGCCAGCCGGAAAGTCTCCGGCATTGCCGCACGTGAAAGCGAGCGGGCGCTGGCACTGGCAGAAAAGGCCCGTGACCTTGGCGAACTGGTCGAGGAAATGGGCAAGCAGGGCGAATTGCGCGACGAACTGGCCGCGCTGCCCGGCCCGGTGATGCGCCCGCCGCGCCCTGAGGATGCGACAGTCGTGGCGGCCTCGCAATTCACGCCGCCGCCGGAAGGGCTGCCGGGCTATATGCTTCCCGTCACCGGGCGGCTGGTGACAGGCTTCGGCGAGGATGCGCCGGGGCAGGCGCGGTCCGGCGGGCTGGTGCTGGCCGCGCGGGCCAATGCGCAGGCTGTGGCGCCCGCTCCGGGCCGGGTGGCCTTTGCCGGGCCCTATCGCGGCTATGACCGCATCGTCATCATCGAGCACGAGGGCGGCTGGACCTCGCTCGTTACCGGGCTGGCGCGGCTCAATGTGACGGTGGGCGACACGGTCGTGGCCGGATCGCCGATCGGCGTTACCGGCCCCGGCAGCCCCGAAGTGATGGTGGAACTGCGGCGCAACGGGGAGCCCGTTAATCCCCTGCAATATATCCGTTCGCTATGATGCGGCGACTGATTCCGCCCGGGCTCTTTGCGCGGCGCCGCTGGCGTTTGCAGCAAAGGGCGAGTAGGATCGCACCCGAAAACCCCTCCGGCTCCCCATGCGCTCCTACGCGTTCGGCGCCGGACGTGAAGAACGAGAGGCCTGTCGCCCGATGAAATTCGCACCCCTGATGCGCGCCGCGCTGCTGGTGTCAGCCGTTGCCGTGCTGCCTGCCGCGACCTCCGGGCTCGCCGCGGTTGATGGCCGCGCCAATCACGAGTTCGACAAGCTCTTCACCATCTATCAGCTGATCAAGCAGAACTACGTCGATCCGGTGGATGACGACAAGCTGCTGAAAGGCGCGATCGACGGGATGCTGGAAAGCCTCGATCCGCATTCGAACTATCTCGACGGCCCCTCGCTGCAGCGGCTGGAGACGATGATCGACGGCAAATATACCGGCCTTGGCCTCTCGGTGGTGGAGGATGACGGCGCGGTGAAGATCGTCTCGCCGTTCAAGGGCAGCCCGGCAGACAAGGCCGGGCTCAAGGCGGGCGACTACATCACGCACCTCGACGGCGTGCTCTATTACGACCGCGATCTGGACGAGGCCGTGGAGCAGATGCGCGGGCCTGCGGGCACGTCGATCAAGCTGACGATCTACCGTCCCGGCCGCGACGAGCCTTTCGACGTGACGGTGACGCGCGGCGTGATCGAGCTGAAGCCTGTGACCTGGGAGCTGAAGGACGATGTCGGCGTGATCAGCGTCAACGAGTTCTCCCGCGATGTTGGCAATTATGTGCATGGGGCGATTACCGACCTCAAGAAGCAGGCGGCCCTCAAGGGTTCGGGCAAGCTGACCGGGCTGGTGCTCGATCTGCGTTCGAATCCGGGCGGTTCGCTCGATGAGGCGGTGGCGCTGTCCGATCTGTTCCTCGACCATGGCGATATCGTCTCGCAGCGCGGGCGGCTGGCCAGCGAGAATCAGTTCTACCGGGCCGAAACCGTGTTCAAGGGCGATGCCGCACGCGGCTTGCCGGTAGTCGTGCTGGTCGATGCCGGGTCCGCTTCGGCGTCCGAGATCGTCGCGGGCGCGCTGCAGGATCAGCACCGCGCGGTGATCATGGGCCAGCGCACCTTCGGCAAGGGCTCGGTCCAGTCGTTCATCCAGCTCGACAAGGACAGCGCAGTGAAGCTGACGACGGCGCGTTATTACACGCCTTCGGGCCATTCGGTGCAGGAAGGCGGGATCGTGCCCGATATCAAGGTGCCGCAGCTTTCCGATCCCGATGCCCGCGCGAGGGCAGAACGGGCGGTGCGCGAATCCGATCTGCGCGGCCACTTGATCAACGATGCCGCGCTCAAGGACAAGGATCTGGAAACCGATACCAAGCAGGATCCGCGCTTCCAGATCTCCGCAGAGGAGCTGAAGAAGGAAGGGATCACCGATTTCCAGCTGCACTATGCGATCTCCACGCTGGAGCGCACGGGCGGCAAGCCTGCGCTGGCCGCCGCGGCGGCCAAGGACGCGAACTGACGGACGCGGACGGGGATAAGAGATCATGACCATTCCTGTCGCCGGATCGCTGCGCCCGGCTCGCTGGTTTGTCCTGCTGATCCCGGCCGCGGCGCTGGGCGGGGCCTATCTGGCGCAATACGGCTTTGGCCTGGCGCCTTGCGAGATGTGCTGGTGGCAGCGCTATCCGCACATGTTCGCGCTGGTTTTCGCGGCGCTCGCCTTCTTCTGGCGCCCGGTGCGCCCGCTGGTTGCGGTGGCGGCGCTGGGAATCGTAACGTCGGGCCTGATCGGCGGTTTCCATGCCGGGATCGAATATGGCTGGTGGAAAGGCGTGACCGCCTGCACCGCCAGCCCTTTCGCGGCGGGCGCCGATCCGCTTGATGCGATCATGAACGCGCCGGTGATTCGGTGCGATCAGGCGCCCTGGAGCCTGTTTGGCATCTCGCTGGCGGGCTGGAACTTCCTGTTCTCAACAGCTGGCGGACTGGCGGCCTTCGTGCTGCTGGCCCGTGGCGGAAAGGCGAAAGCATGACTTCTTCCCGCAGCGCGCGGATGTTGCGCGTCGATCAGGCCGGGGAATACGGCGCCACCCGGATCTATGCCGGGCAGATGGCGGTGATGGGCAACCGCGCCCCGCATTCCACCGAAGTGGCGGGCATGGCCGCGCAGGAAGAGGATCACCGCGCCCGCTTCGATGCGATGATTGCCGAGCGCGGCGTGCGGCCGACGGCGTTGCAGCCGGTCTGGTCCGTGGCGGGTTTCGCGCTGGGCGCGGCGACGGCGCTGATGGGGCCGAAGGCCGCGATGGCGTGCACTGCCGCGATCGAGACCGAGATCGACCGCCACTATACCGAGCAGCTCGACGAACTGGATGGTGACGATCCCGAACTGGGCGAGGCGATCCGTGAATTCCGCGATGACGAGCGCGAGCACCGCGATGCCGCGCTGGCCGCGGGGGCGGAGCAGGCTCCGGCCTATCCGCTGCTGTTCAATGCCATCCGCCTGGGCTGCCGCGCCGCGATCAAGCTTTCGGAACGTATCTGATATTTCGCGGTTTGTTGGAGGCATTGTTGTTCTGGCGCAAGGCCCGCGCCTGTGCTTCAGCTACCGTTCAACGGCGCATGGTCCTATAGTGCGCCATAACCAGAATGATTGGAGCCCCTGGATGTCTCGTCTCCTGACCGCCGTTGCCGCCGCCGCTATCGGCCTGACCCTGGCTGGGGCGCCTGCCGCCGCGCAGGATGACGATAGTGTTTCCAGCCCGGATGGTGAGAAGATCAACCAGCTCATCGTCTATGGCGACGATCCCTGCCCGGCATCCTCGCAAGGGGAAATCACCGTCTGCGCGCGCAAGCCGGAGGCGGAGCGCTACCGCATTCCCAAGCCGCTGCGGGGCATCGATTCGCCCAAGTCGGAGGCCTGGTCCAACAAGGTGGAGGCTTACGAGACGGTCGGCGCGTTCGGCACGCTGAGCTGCTCGCCGGTGGGTGCGGGCGGATCGCTGGGCTGCACCCAGAAGCTGATCGATCAGGCTTATGCCGAAAAGAAGAACGGGTCGGACGTGAAGTTCAGCGAGCTGATCGCCGCCGAGCGCGCCAAGCGCCTTTCGACCATCGATACCAAGGCCGCCGTCGAGCAGAAGGAAGTCGAACGGGAAGAGAAGGCCTATTTCGACGCGCAGAAGAAGCAGGAAGCCGAACAGGCCGCCGCTGAGGATGAAAGCGGCAAGGCCACGGCGGATACGCCGGTGCAGGAGCCGGAAACCGCGCCTAAGTAAAGCTTTCGCAGGCACCAGTTTCCGGCGTCCGAGTATATCTGGCGGCTGCGCATATGAAAAAGGCCGGAAGTTTCCTTCCGGCCTTTTCCGTTTTCAGGCTCGGGCCTGTCAGCCCAGCGCGATATCCGGCGCGTCTTCCTGCTTCATGCCCACGGTGTGATAGCCGGCATCGACATGATGCGTCTCGCCCGTCACGCCCGAGGACAGATCCGAAAGGAAATAGAGCCCGGCCCCGCCGACATCGTCGATCGTGACATTGCGGCGCAGCGGTGAGTTCAGCTCGTTCCACTTGAGGATGTAGCGGAAATCGCCGATGCCGCTGGCGGCCAGCGTCTTGATCGGGCCGGCCGAGATGGCATTGACGCGCACCCCGTCCGGGCCGCAGTCATTGGCGAGGTACTTTACCGACGATTCCAGCGCCGCCTTGGCCACGCCCATCACGTTGTAGTGCGGCACCACCTTTTCCGCGCCGTAATACGTCAGCGTCAGGATCGAGCCGCCGCTGGACATCATCGGCATGGCCCGCTTGGTGACGGCGACCAGGCTGTAGGCCGAAATGTTCATCGTCATCAGGAAGTTGTCGAGCGTGGTGTCGTAGAACTTCCCGCGCAGCTGGCTCTTGTCCGAATAGCCGATGGCATGGACGATGAAGTCGATCGTCGGCCAGCGTTCGGCCAGTGTGGCGAAAGCGGTATCGAGCGCTTCCATCGAGGAAACGTCGCAATCGATCAGGAAATCGCTGCCCAGACTTTCGGCTAGCGGCCGCACGCGCTTTTCCAGAGCTTCGCCCTGGTAGGAAAAGGCCAGTTCGGCCCCTTGTTCCCGCAGCTTCTTGGCAATGCCCCAGGCCAGCGACTTGTCGTTGGCAAGGCCCATGATCAAGCCGCGTTTACCCTGCATCAAACCGGTCATTCGTGTTCTTCCCGTGTTTCGTTCTCACTCGGCCCCAAGGCCGTTGCGGACCGCCCGAACATGCCCCTTTCTTCAGGCGATTCCGCGAGTGCCGCATTGAGTTCGGCGCCCACAACCATCCCTAAGCCTACCAGCCAGAAAAAGAAAAGCGCGATCATCACTCCGGCGAGACTTCCGTAGGTCAGATCGTAGACGAAAAAATTACGCAGCACCTTGGGCAGCGCGAAAGCCACCAGCAGCCACCATGCCGTGACCAGCGCCGCACCCGGCCATTTCGGGTAGATCCGCTTCTGGTATTCCGAAGGTGTGAGCAGGTAGAACAGCATGTAGATCGATCCAAACAGGGCCCCGGCACTGATCAAGCTGGAAACGGTGATCTGCTCGGACAGCGTGTCGAGCTGTGGAAACAGAGTGAAGACGATCGTCTGCGTGGCCGATATCAGCACCTGCGAGGACAGTGAGATCAGCAGCATCATCACCGCGCCGAAGATAAGCCCGGTGGAAAACAGCCGGTAACGCCAGTAGCGCTGGCGCTTGCTGGTGCCGTAGGCGCGGTGGAGGATGTCGCGGATTGTCTCGATCAGGCTGGTCGCGGTCCACAGCCCGAACAACCCGCCGATCCACAGCAGCCAGCCGTGCCGCGCCGCCACCACGTCATGCGCGACGGGGCCCAGCACTTCGGCCACGCGCGGTGGCATCGCGCGCAGCACCGCGTCGATCGACGATCCCAGCCGCGCCTTCTCGCCGATTGCGGAAAAGATGGCGGCCACCGCGATGAAGAAGGGGAACAGCGCCAGCAGTGTCATGTAGGCCAGGTTGCCTGCGTGAATGAACCCGTCCTGCCACGCGCCGCCCGCCACCCGGGTGATCACGGTGAACACGCGCGATCCCGGCCCCGCGCGCCGCTTGATCCGCTGGCGCAGCCCTTCGTGCTGCAACAGCGCACTTCGCCGTCGTCCTTCGGGCGAAAGATCGGGCGGGCCGCAGGGGTCTATGGGCGGTTCGGCGTGCACTGGCCGGTCATAGGCAATGCATGTGTCAGGTTCAATTTGGAGTTCCGCATCTTACGGAGCGTTTACCGGGTCAGGCCCGCGCCTTGACACTATTAGGACATTTGACCTAGAGAAATTTAGGTCAAATGTCCTAATAGTACCGGCAGGGTGAAGGAGGCTGTGTCTTGAGTGCAAGTGCCACGCGCGGACAGATTGTTTCCGTCGCAGACCGCCTGTTCTACGAACAGGGCTACGAAGCCACCTCATTTGCCGACATCGCCGCCGAGGCCGGTCTGTCCCGCGGCAATTTCTACTATCATTTCAAGGCGAAGGATGCGATTCTCGAGGCCGTCATCGCCGCGCGCATGGCCGATACCCGCACCATGCTGGAGAGCTGGGAAGATGGCGCGAGCGATCCGCTCGAACGCATCCGCAGCTTTGCCCATATCGTGATCCGCAATCAGGCGAAGATCATGGCCCACGGCTGCCCCGTCGGCACGCTGTGCAACGAACTGGCCAAGCTGGAACATGGCGCAAAGGGCGATGCGGCCGGGGTGTTTGTCCTGTTCCGCGATTGGCTGGCCGAACAGTTTGCGGCGCTGGGACGGGAACGGGATGCCGAGGCGCTGGCCTTGCACGTGCTCATGCGCAGTCAGGGAATCGCCACGCTCGCCACGGCGCTGGGCGATGAAGACTTCGTCCGCCGCGAGGTGCGCGCCATCGATCAGTGGCTGGAGGACCAGCTTCCCGCCGTAACCCGTCCATTGCAGGAGTGATCATGTACGCCGTGATTTTGAGATTCGCTGACAAGGCCCGGGCGCCGGCGCTTATGGAAGCGCACAAGGAGTGGATCACGCGCGGCTTCGACGACGGCGTTTTCCTGCTGGTGGGCGGATTGCAGCCGGACGGAGGCGGCGCGATCCTCGCGCACGGCCTGCCGCGCGCAGACCTGGAAGCGCGCGTTGCGCAGGATCCGTTCGTGGAGCATGGTGTGGTCCATGCGGAAATCCTGGAGATCGCGCCGGGCCGCACCGACGCGCGGCTGGCCTTCCTGAAGGCGGGTCAATGAGCGCGACGCTCCCCGGACCCGACGGCGAACCGCGCTGCAAGTGGTGCCTGGGGGTGCCCGAATTCCTGCCCTACCACGACACCGAATGGGGCTTTCCGGTGAAGGACGACCGGCGCCTGTTCGAAAAGCTGTGCCTGGAAGGGTTCCAGTCAGGCCTGAGCTGGCGCACGATTCTGGCCAAGCGCGAGAATTTCCGCGCGGCCTTTCACGGCTTCGATTTCGACCGGATTGCCGCGTTTACAGAGGTCGGCATCGAACGCCTGCTGCAGGACAAGGGCATCGTGCGCCATCGCGGCAAGATCGCGGCCGTCGTCAACAATGCCCGGCGGGCGCGGGAACTGGTGCAGGCGGAAGGCTCGCTTGCCGCCTATGTCTGGCGGTTCGAGCCCGATCCCGCGACGCTGCCCCCGCCGCAGACCGCTTCGACCTCGGCTGCGTCCATCGCCCTGTCAAAGGATCTCAAGAAACGCGGCTGGGCTTTCGTGGGGCCGACCACGGTCTATGCCTTCATGCAGGCGATGGGGCTGATCAACGATCACGCCGAAGGATGCGTCACGCGGGCGCAGGTGGCAAAGGCGCGGCAGGCTTTTGAACCGCCGCGTTAGAGTATGACCCGCTTTGAATGAACCACTCGTCATTGCGAGCGAAGCGAAGCAATCCAGGGCGGGGTGCCACTGCGCTCTGGATTGCCGCGGCCTTACAGGCCTCGCAATGACGATTTATAGCCCAACGATCAGGCGTTAGACACCCAGTTTGCCCCTTACGTCGCGGCTGTCCTTCCAGCCTTCGAGGCGCTGGGCCAGATCCGCGTCATCCTCGGGCAGGACGATTTCCAGCGTGATGTACTGATCGCCGCGCGATCCGTCCTTGCGGCTCATGCCGCGGCCCTTGAGACGCAGCACTTTGCCCGAGCTGGAGCCTGCCGGAACCGAGAGCATGACCGCGCCCGAAGCCGTCGGCGCCTTGACCTTGGCGCCGTTCATCGCCTCGTCGAGCGTGATCGGCAGGTCCAGCCGCAAGTCGTCGCCATCCTGCTTGAAGAAGGCGTGGGGCTGGATCTGGATGGTGATCAGCGCGTCGCCCGGGCCGCCGGGGCCCGGCTCGCCCTTGCCGCCGAGCCGCATCTGGGTGCCGTCCTCGACCCCCGCAGGCAGCTTGAGGTCGATGCTCTTGCCATCGGACAGGGTGATGCGCTGGTCCTTGCGCTCGGCCGCGTCGGTCAGCGGCACGGAGAGGCGGTAGCTGACATTGGCGCCGCGCGGGGCCGCACGGCTGCGGCCTCCACCCATGCCCCCGCCGAAGCCGCCCGGACCGCCCGCACCATGCCCGCGCGCGCCGGCGCCGCCGAAGATGCCGCCGAACAGGTCTTCAAGGTCGATCCCTTCGTTGCCGCCGAAGCCGCCCGAAAAGCCGCGTTGGCCGCCGCCTCCGCCGAAGCCGCCGCCAAAGCCGCCCCCGCCGCCGAAGGGCGAGGTGGGATTGCCCTCGGCATCGATCTCGCCCCGGTCGAACTGGGCGCGCTTGGCCTTGTCGGACAGGAGGTCATAGGCGCGGGTCACGTCGGAAAAGCGTTCCGCCGCCTTGGGGTTGTCCTTGTTGGTATCGGGGTGGAGTTCCTTGGCGAGCTTGCGATAGGCGGATTTGATCTCCTTCTCGCTTGCGCCGCGTGAAACACCCAGGGTGGTATAAGGATCTGCTGCCATGATGATGCTTAGCTAGGTGTCCTCGCTGCTTACGGCAAGTTGTGTATGCGCGTTGGCTTTCCTACATGAGCGCTGACGGCTATCCCTGCTTCTATGTCTTCCCGGGTGCCCGTGAATTGTTCCGGATCAACGCGCTGTGCGGCGTCGCGGGGCAGGGGCGCGATCCTATCACTGTCTTACGTCAAGGCCCTGCCAACTGTGTCAACCGCATCAGGAAATCGCCATGGAAACTGAACTTGCGCGCGAAGTCGTCCCGCACGGCGATCCCATCGATCTGTTCAAGGTCTGGTACGATGAGGCCCGGGCCGCCGAACCCAACGATTCCAACGCCATGGCGCTGGCCACGGCCACGCCGGACGGTTTCCCGTCAGTGCGTATGGTCCTGCTCAAGGGCTATGGGCCGGACGGTTTCGTGTTCTACACCAACGGCCATTCGCGCAAGGGGCGCGAGATTGCCGCGAATCCGAACGTGGCGCTGCTGTTCCACTGGAAAAGCCTGCGCCGCCAGATCCGCATCGAAGGCCATCTGCAGCCGGTGACGCCGGAACAGGCCGATGCCTATTTCCACTCGCGCGCCCGCGATTCGCAGATCGGTGCGGTGGCGTCCGACCAGTCCGCCCCGCTCGACTGCCGCGAGACGTTCCTTGCCCGCTACGAGGAAGCGCGCGCCCGGTTCGAAGGCAAGGACGTGGAGCGCCCGGGGCACTGGGGCGGCTACCGCGTGGTGCCCGCCGCGATCGAATTCTGGCACGACCGGGCCCACCGCCTGCACGAGCGCCGCCGTTTCATGCGCGATTCGGACGGGGGCTGGTCCAGCACCCTGCTTTATCCGTGAGCGGGGCGGCATGACCGGGCACGCCCGCCTCAATCACAGCGCCGCCATTGCCAGCATCAGCGCGGCCCTGCTGCTGCTGGGCATCAAGGGCTGGGCGGCATGGTCGACCGGATCGACGGCGATGCTGGGCAGCCTGGCCGATACCACGCTCGATCTCGTGGCCAGCCTCGCCACGCTGCTCGGCGTGTGGATCGCCGCGCAGCCCGCGGACGACAAGCACCGTTTCGGCCATGGCAAGGCAGAGGCGATCGCCGCGCTGTTCCAGATCGTGCTGATCTCGATCTCGGCGCTGGGCATTGCCAGCCGCGCGGTGGAGCAGTTCCTTGCCGGCAGCCGGGTAGAGGCGGCGGCGGAAGGCATCGGCGTGTCGCTGGCGGCTATTGCCGTGACCTTCGCGCTGCTGGCCTGGCAGCGCCACGTGATCCGCAAGACCGGCAGCCTCGCGATCTCGACGGACAATGTGCATTACCAGTCCGACCTGCTGCTCAACCTGGCCGTGATCGTGGCGCTGGCGCTGGACCAGTACGCGGGATTCAAGGGGGCCGATCCGCTGTTCGGGCTGGGCATCGCCGCGTGGCTCGGCTGGGGCGCGCGGCGGGCTTCGTCGCAGGTTATCGACCAGCTGATGGATCACGAGTGGCCGAAGGAGAAGAAGCGGCGCTTTCTCGAAGTCCTGGCCAGCTATCCCGACATTACCGGCGTGCATGACTTGCGCACCCGGACATCGGGCAACAAGGACTTCGTGCAGTTTCATATCTGGGTCGATCCCAAGATGACCGTCTGGCAGGCCCACCGGGTGATGGACGATATCGAATCGCGCATCCATGCCGAGTTTCCCGATATCGAAGTGCTGATCCACACCGACCCGGAAGGGCTGGTCAACGAAGCGGGCAACGCAGGCCGGAACGTCCTGCTGCCGATCCGGGCGAGGGCGGAGTAGGACCGGCGGTTACGGCTGCCCGCCGGGGAACAGCGTGAGCAATTCGCCCAGCCGCCGGTGTAGTACGCGCTGCTGCGCGGCGTCGCTTTCGCCGAGGCGCACCACGGTGAGAAGCTGGGCGGGCGAGCCGATCACATATTGCCCGTATTCGCCGGTGCAGGCGAAGAGGCTGGACGGCAGGATATTGGGGTAGAGGCGCGCATCGCCGCCCGGCGGGGCGCGGTTGAGCCAGACGCCCGCGCCGTAGCCTTCGTTGCGCGGGCTTGGCGCCAGCATGAACTGGATCCAGCGGCGCGGCAGGATCTGCGCGCCTTTCACCGAGCCGGAATGGCGCAGGAACTCGCCGAGCTTCGCCCAGTCGCGGGCATCGGCATGGACCATGGCGGCGCCGATCATGGTGCCCGCGGGGTCGTATCCCACTTGCATCGAATTCATACCGATGGGGGCCAGCACGCGGTTGCGCAGATAGTCGTTCACCGCCTGGCGCCGCCGCGTGGGATCAGGGTCCGGAGCCAGCACGCGCGCGGCCAGGTCCGAGAGGATGACTGGCGTGGCCGAGGAATTCTCGAACACCCGGCCCGCCGGAGCTTCCAGCGGCTGGGCCTCGGCATAAGCGGCCATGTCGTCGCGCCCGTCGAGAAACAGCATCCGCACGCGGTCCGATTCGATGCGCTCCTCGCCATCGCCCACTTCGGGGTTTTCCGCATGGCGCAGGCCCGAGCGCATCTGCAGCAATTGCTTGAGCGTGATCACGCCGCGCGGGTCGCCGGGGCGCTGCCAAGCGGGCACCGGCGCCGATTCGTTGAGCCGCAGCCGCCCGTCGCTGACGAGCTGGCCGATCATCAGCGCGGTGACGCACTGGCCCATGCTCCAGCCGGGCAGGCGCGTCTTCGCGGTGATGCCTTTGCCATAGCGTTCGGCGATCACCGAGCCGCGCTTCATGATCACCAGGGCTTCGGTCCTGCCCACGCTGTCTGCATCGAACAGCGCGTCTATGGCGCGGGCGAGCGGCACTTGCGGGGCGCCGCCATCGTCCTTGATCGCGGCGATGGAGGCGTTGCTCGGCGGCGGCGGGCCCTCGGGCGCGGACTGTCCACAGCCCCACAGGGTTGGCAGGGCGAGCAGGGCGAGGATATGGGGAAGGCGGCGCACCGGCATGACGCGCGGTGTGATGTGCGAGGCGCGTGCGAATGGCAACACCTGGAAAATGGCCGATGGGGGACAAACAGGCCGCGCCCTATCGAACGCGCCAGCCCGCACGCTGGCTGCGCAATGTGATTTTGCTGCTGATCGTGGCGGTGGTAGCCGTGCTCGGCTGGAACTGGGCGCATTTGCGCGAAGAGGCGCTGGTCGGCTCGGCCTATGGCGCGCAAGCGGGCTGCGTGTGCCGCTATGTCTCGCAGCGCCCGCTCAAGAGCTGCGAGGGCGATCTTGACGTGGCCGGGCTCGGGCGCGTGGCGGGCCTCGTTTCGCTGTCGGACGATGCGGAGACGAAAACGGTCCGCGCGGGCGTGCCGCTGCTGGCGCACCAGAGCGCCACCTACAGCGCGAAGACCGGCTGCCAGCTCGAACCCTGGGACGAGTGATCGTCTTGTTAACGTATTGAAAATCGGCAGGCGCATGTCCGGTTTTGCTTGCGCGGGGGGGCGGGGATGATAAATTCGCGCCTGTCGAAACGGTAAGGCGCACTGCTCCGGCAGTGCCCAAGGAGCAGGTGTAACGGCGTTCTGGCTTGAGCTTTAGGTCCGGTGCTTTTGGGGGCATGAACTCCTTGCGCACATTGTGATTTTGGCTGTCGCTTTCGTCGTCCTGCGCCTGCGCGCTCCGCCTTCGGGCTTGCCGCGCATCCCTCGACCCCGAAATTCCTCCAGCAAGAGTTCCTCCGTTCCGGGGGACGGACCCGGCTGTCTGCCGGACGCCTGTTCGCGTGCCGCCCATCGGCACCGGCAGGGGAGCGGTTCTCCCCCAGGCGGAGAAGAGAAATGAGCTATAGTGATAATCGGCGCCGGGGCGGACTGTCCCGGCTGGCGCGGGCCGTGCGTAGCTTTCCGGGCCGGGCCGGATGGGTGGCCGGGCTGGTTGCGGTGGGCCTGCTGGCCTCGACCTCGCTGGCGCGGGTGGAGCCGGGCAATGTCGGCATCCGGGTGAACAACATCGCGGGCGGCGTCTCGCCGGATTCGCTGGGCGTGGGCTGGTATCTCGCGCCGCCGGGAACGCATATCTACGAATATCCGGTGTTCACGCGCACTTATACCTGGACCGCCAATCCCACCGAGCAGAGCCCGATCGACGAGAGCTTCAGCTTTCAGGACAAGAACGGGCTGTCGCTCTCGGCCGATGTGGCGGTGAGCTATCACGTCGACCCCGCGCGCGCGGCGATCCTGTTCCAGCGTTACCGCACGGACATGGACCAGATCATCGCCGGTCCGCTGCGCAATGCGATCCGCAATGCGATTGTCGAGCGTGCGGCGCAACTGGGCGTCGAGCAGATCTACGGCGATCACAAGGCCGAACTGATCCAGACCGCGCAGAAGCGGGTGGAGGCCTTCTTCGCACCGGTGGGGCTGCAGGTGGAGCAGGTCTATTGGGCGGGCAATATCGTCGTGCCCAAGCAGGTGCTCGCGCAGATCAATGCCAAGATCGCCAACGAGCAGGCCGCGCTCGCCGCGCAGGCCAATGTCGCGACCGCCAAGGCCGATGCCGAGGCGCGCGTCGCCAAGGCGAAGGGCGATGCGCAGGCGATCCAGGTGGAGGCGGAAGCGATCCGCACCAACCCCGAGATCGTGAAGATGCGCGCGGTCGAGAAGTGGGACGGCAAGCTGCCGACCTATAGCGGCAGTGGCCCGCTGCCGTTTCTCGGCGTGAAATAGCGCAGGCATGGCGGGTGGGCCGCAGGACGCGGTTCACCCGCCGCAAACGCTCCCTCCGTTACCCCCGTTCGTGTCGAGCGAAGTCGAGACACGTTAAACCAGTGCTACCGTGTCTCGACTTCGCTCGACACGAACGGAACCTGATGCAGATCTAATGCCTGTCTTTAGCTGTCGAGCGCGGCGCCGACGGCGGCTTCGGCGTGGAGCCGGGTGGTGTCGAACAGAGGCACGGCGGCATCCGTGTCCGAAACGAGCACGGGGATTTCGGTGCAGCCGAGGATCACGCCTTGCGCGCCCCGGTCCACCAGCCGGGCGATCACGTCGCGATAGGTCTGGCGCGAAGTGGGTTCGATCCGGCCCGCGATCAGTTCCTCGTAGATCACGCGGTGCACTTCGGCCCGGTTTGCTTCTTCAGGCACGATAACGTCGAGCCCGAAGCGCTCGCGCAGCCGTTCGCGGTAGAACGGCTGCTCCATGGTGAAGGCGGTGCCGAGCAGGCCGACCCGGGTGAGGCCCTGCCGCGCAATCGCCGCGCCTGCCGCATCGGCGATGTGCAGCAAGGGAAGCGGGACCGCCGTCTGCACCTCGTCCGCCATGCGGTGCATGGTGTTGGTACAGATCAGCAGCATTTCCGCGCCGCCTGCCTCCAGCCGCCGCGCGGCATCGATCATGCGTTCGGTCAGGCCGGGCCAGTCGCCCGCCCGCTGGAGTGCGGCGATCTCGGCGAAATCGAACGACCACAGCAGGCATTGCGCCGAAGCCTCGGGCCCCAGACGGTCGCGCACGGCCCGGTTTATGATGCGGTAATATTCCGCCGAGCTTTCCCAGCTCATGCCGCCGATCAGGCCGATCGTCTTCATCCGGCGGGATTTTCCCAGGGCGTGGTCTCTTCGATCCAGCCGCCGCCGACCACGCGCTCTCCGGCATAGATCACGGCGGCCTGTCCGGGCGCGACGCCATATTCGGGCTGGGCGAAGCGGATCGTGGCCTCCGCGCCATCGCCCAGCGGCCCTTCCAGCGTGACCGGCACCGGCTTGGCGAGCGAGCGGACTTTGGCGGTGAGGGGGCCATCAGGCAGCGGGCCGATGCGGTTGGTTTCGGCGATCCGGGCCGATGCGGTGGCGAGCAGGCGGCGCGGCCCGGCGATGACGCGCCGGGTCTCCGCATCGATGCGGGTGACATAGAGCGGCTCGGGCTGGCCGCCGATCTCCAGCCCCCGGCGCTGGCCGACGGTATAGTGGATCACGCCGCGATGCGAGCCCAGCACTTCGCCGGTTTCGGCATGGACGATCTCGCCCGGCGCCTCGCCTTCGGGGCGCACTGCGCGCACGATCTTGGCATAGTCGCCATCGGGCACGAAGCAGATGTCCTGGCTGTCCGGCTTGTCCGCCACGCGCAGTCCCGCCGCTTCGGCGAGGCGGCGGGTTTCGGTCTTGGGCAACCCGCCCAGCGGAAAGCGCAAGAAATCGAGCTGTTCCTCGGTGGTGCCGTAGAGAAAATAGCTCTGGTCGCGCGCGGGATCGGCGGCGCGGTGCAGTTCGGGCCCGGCAGGCCCCATCACCCGGCGCACATAGTGCCCGGTCGCCAGGCAATCGGCGCCCAGTTCGCGGGCCATGGCCAGCAGATCGGTGAACTTGGGCCCCATGTTGCAGCGGATGCAGGGGATCGGCGTGCGGCCCTGGAGGTAGTCGTTGGCGAAGCGTTCCACCACTTCCTCGCGAAAACTACTCTCGTGGTCGAAGACATAATGCGCGATACCCAGCCGGTCTGCTACGGCACGGGCATCGCGGATGTCGTCCCCGGCGCAGCAGGCGCCTTTGCGCCCGGTGGCCGCGCCGTAGTCGTAGAGTTGCAGGGTTACGCCAATAACTTCCGCGCCGCTCGCGGCAGCCAGTGCCGCGACGACCGAGCTGTCGACGCCGCCCGACATGGCGACGACGATACGGCGGCCGGCCAGCGGTTCGGGCAATTGCCAGAGGTTAACCGGATCAAGGCCGGTGGACAGGTTGGACAGAAGGCTCATGGGGCGCCCCATACAGCCAAAGGGGCGGCATTCCTACCATCGAACGCCGCTGCCGCAGGAAGGCCAGGCGTTTACGGATGCCGTTAAGCTTGGTCAACGAAGCGTAAGTCCGTCCTTTACCGTCCCTTGACCAAGTCGGAGTTATAAGCGGCATCATGAATATCGTTTATGACTATAAAACCTGCATGACAGGGCATCCGCATGGTCGCGCGGGTGATGCGTTAACGGAATTCCGGTTGCCGCTCGATTGGCAGGACCTGCGCTCGCGCTTGTTCGCCGGGCACGAGGTCCGCACCGTTTTGACCCGGGACGCAGGGCCTCTGCGGCTTCGGCTGCGCGGCAGCTTCGATGGCTGCGCGGCTTCCGTGTTAACTACATACGAAGATGTATCAAGATCCGTTAACCCAACTGCTTCAGTCTATTGCAAGCCAGGCGAGGCAAAAACCTCTCCTGTCGCCGGCACAAGCAGCACCGGCGTGCGAGGGTAAAGATGATCGAGAACCAGAAAATCCGTCCTGCTCAGGTGATCGGGCCTCTCGGCGAGCCGCTGACCCTGGAGACACTGCCGCCGCCGAACACGACCCGCTGGGTCGTGCGCCGCAAGGCGGAGGTTGTGGCGGCCGTCAATGGCGGGCTGCTTTCGATCGACGAAGTCTGCGAGCGCTATCAGCTGACGCTGGAGGAATTTGCCTCGTGGCAGCGCGCGGTCGACCGCTCCGGAATGCAGGGGCTGCGTGTGACCCGAATTCAACACTATCGCGATCTCTACGAGCGCCAGCAGAAATACTGACACGGCGCTTCGAGAAAGAAACAGCATGACGGACGGCGGCGAAATCGATTTTCGCCGCCGTTTTTCGTTGTTTTCCGCAACAAAAAGAATGCGCCGATGGGCTTTTCGGCAATGATGTCGTTCGTCGATGCGCATCCGCCCCAAACCGAGTGCACGTTGCCACACTTGGGCCGCCCGTATATGGCTGCGGGAATGGATGTATGGCTTGCAAGTTGTCCGTATCGAACACGGCCGGTCTTCTTGCGGTAAATAAAGTCACGGTGCCCGCAAGGCGAAAGTGACTGATGCGGTGACCTGATGAACTATGACACCAAGATCGAAATGATGGGCGATGATGTGATGGAAGCAACCGGCAATCCATTGGCGGAAGGCTTCGATCAGGATCGCGGATCAAGCCGCAAGATCTGGATTATTGCGCTCGCCGCAGTTGCCGCGATTATCGGTATCTGGTTTCTGCTGCACAGCGGCGGGGCGGGCGAAGGTGCGGATACGGCCGCGGACCAGATTCCCGTGGTGACGGTCGTGGCACCCGGCAAGACGACGGTGGCCGGGCAGATCCATGCGACCGGCACGCTGGCCGCGCGGCGCGCAATGCCCGTCGGTTCCGTGGGTGAGGGCGGCGAAGTCCGCTCCGTGCGCGTCGAACCGGGCGACTGGGTGGAAAAAGGCCAGGTGCTGGCCGTGGTCGACCGTTCGGTGCAGAGCCAGCAACAGGCCAGCCAGGCCGCGCAAGTCAGCGTGGCGCAGGCCGATGCCCGGCTGGCACAGGCCAATCTCGACCGTGCGCTCAAGCTGGTGGATCGCGGCTTCATCTCGACCGCCGATGTCGACCGGCTGACGGCAACCCGCGACGCCGCAGCGGCGCGCGTCAAAGTGGCGCAGGCCACCTTGCGCCAGTTGCAGGCCCAGGCGGCGCGCCTCAACATCGTCGCTCCGGAAGCGGGCCTCGTGCTGACCCGCGATGTCGAGCCCGGCCAGGTCGTCGGCGGGGGCAGCGGTGTGCTTTTCCGCCTCGCCAAGGGCGGACAGATGGAATTGCTGGCGGAGCTGAGCGAGGACGATCTCTCCTCGATTTCGGTGGGCGTTCCGGCGCGGGTGACGCCGGTTGGATCAGGCAAAAGCTTCACGGGCCAGGTCTGGCAGATCTCGCCGGTTATCGATCAGGCGACGCGGCAGGGCACGGCCCGTATCGCGCTTAGCTATAATCCGGCGCTGCGGCCGGGCGGGTTCGCCAGCGCCGTGATCGATAGCGGCACGGTGGTGGCGCCGATGCTGCCGGAATCGGCGATCCAGAACGATGCCAAGGGATCGTTCGTCTATGTTGTCGATGCCAAGGGCGTGGCGCACCGCACTCCGGTCAAGACCGGGCTGGTGACGGCGAATGGCATTGCCATCACTTCCGGCCTGACCGGCAAGGAGAAAGTGGTGTTGCGCGCCGGCGGATTCCTCAACGATGGCGACAAGGTGAAACCCAAGCTCGTCACTGAAGACAAGTGAGGCGCGCATGAGCTTGCGCAATATTTCGGCCTGGTCGATCCGCAATCCGATCATTCCGATCGTCTTCTTCATCGGCGTGATGATCGCGGGTGTGGTCTCGTTCGGCCGGATGGACGTGAACAACATGCCGGATGTCGAGTTCCCCGGCGTGATCGTGCGCGTGACCCAGCCGGGCGCGGCGCCGACCGAGATCGAGACGCAAGTCACGCAGAAGGTCGAAAGTGCCGCCCGTTCGGTGCCGGGGGTTGAGGAAATCCAGTCGACCGCTTCCGAAGGCGGCTCGACCACGGTGGTGCTCTTTTCGGTGGGCACCAATGCCGATGTTGCGACCAACCAGGTCAAGAACGCGGTCGACCAGATCCGCAGCGACCTGCCGGAGGGCATTCTCGAACCGCAAGTGACGAAGATCGAGGCGGGCGGCGATGCGCTCGCCCACTTCGCGGTCAGTGCGGACGACATGACGATGGAGCAGCTCAGCTGGTTCGTCGATGATACGATCGCCAAGTCGCTGCTGTCGGTCGAAGGCCTTGCCGAAGTGAACCGCAACGGCGGCGTCGACCGTGAGATTCGCGTCGTCGTCGATCCCGAACGCATGAATGCGCTGGGGGTCACCGCGCGCGACGTCAATATCGCGCTGCGTCAGGTCAATACCGATGCCGCGGGCGGGCAGGCCGAAATCGCCGGATCGCGCCAGTCGGTGCGCGTGCTGGGCAACGCCGACAGTGCCTTCGATCTTTCGAAGACCCGGGTCAATCTGGGCGGCGGACGCCAGATCAAGCTGTCCGATATCGCCCATGTCTATGACGGTTATTCCGAACAGAAGCGGATTGCCCGGCTGAACGGCCGCCAGGTCGTGACCTTCAATTTCAAGCGTGCGCTCGGGGCTTCCGATGTCACCGTCTACGACGAGGCGATGAAGAAGCTGCACAAGATCGAAAAAGACAATCCGAACGTTCACATTACGCAGCTTTTCGCGCCAGTCGATTATACCAAGGAGCAATATACCAGCTCCATGGAAGCGCTGGTGGAAGGCGCGGTGCTGGCGATCGTGATCGTTTACCTGTTCCTGCGCGACTGGCGGGCCACGTTCATTTCCGCGATCGCGATCCCGCTTTCGGCGATCCCGACGTTCTGGTTCATGGACATGCTCGGCTTCACGCTGAACTTCCTCTCGCTGCTGGCGCTCAGTCTGGTAGCGGGCGTGCTGGTCGATGACGCGATCGTGGAGATCGAGAACATCGTGCGCCACATGCGCATGGGCAAGAGCGCCTATCAGGCCTCTATCGACGCGGCCGACGAGATCGGCCTGGCCGTCGTCGCCACCACGTTCTCGATCGTCGCGGTGTTCCTGCCGGTGGGCCTGATGCCCGGCATTCCGGGGCAGTTCTTCAAGGCTTTCGGTCTCACGGTCGTGGTCGCGGTGCTGATGAGCCTTGCCGTGGCGCGTCTGATCACGCCGATGGTCGCGGCTTATTTCCTGAAAGCTCATGGCCATGCCGAGCACGGCGGCGGCAAGGCGATGGACTTCTACATGAAAGTCCTGGCCTGGACGCTGGATTCCACCGAAGCGCACCGCCGCAAGGCCGCGCTGGTGAAAGCCCCCGCGCGCTGGTGGTACTATATTGTCGCCACGGTCCTGATCGTGGCGCTTCTGGGCGCGGGCTTCGCGCTGGCGGGCGGCATATTCAAGGTGACGCAGGGCGGACTGGAGACCTTGGGGCTCGACAAGGCCGCTTTCGTGCTGGCCGCTGTGATCGCGCCGCTCGGCATTCCGGTGGCCGTGTTCGTGCTGGGCAAACTGTTCCGGCTGGCGGCCTTGCTGCTGGGCGGGCTCGGCCGCTGGTACCGGTACTTTTCGGACCGGATCGCGGCGCGCATGCACGATCACCGCTTCTATGCCTTCTGCGCGGGTATCTATGCGCTGGTGGTGACATTCGCACTGCTCGCGGGGCTGCCGCAACAGTTCCAGCCCAATACCAACGATGATTACAGCCAGGTCAATATCGAGATGGTACCCGGCACCACGATCGAGCAGACCGATGCCGTTGCCTCCCGCGTGACCCACCTGATCGAAGCGCAGCCTGAAGTGGAGCACGTGCTGCAGGCAAGCCGCGAAGGCTCGGGATCGCTCTACATCGCGCTGAAACCGGCCAGTGAACGCTCTGACACGAGCGTCGAGTTCGAACGCCGTCTGGCCCCCGAACTGCAGCAGATTCCCGATGCGCGGGTGACGTTTGCCTCGCAATCGGGCGGATTCGGCAGCGGGCGTGACATTTCGGTCATGCTCTCGGGCAGTGACAGCGAACTGCTCAACAAGACCGCGCAGACGCTGGCCGAGCAGATGCGCACCATTCCGGGTGTGGTGGCGCCGCGTATCGCTGCTGACCTGCAGCGGCCGGAACTGGTGATCGTCCCGCGCCTTGATCTGGCGGCGCAACTGGGCGTCACCACGGCCGCGCTGAGCCAGACGATCCGCATCGCGACGATGGGCGAGATCGATCAGAACGCCGCCAAGTTCTCGCTGAGCGACCGCCAGGTGCCGATCCGCGTCATTCTGGGCCGGTCCTCGCGCCGCGATTTCTCGACGATCGAGAACCTGCCGGTGGCGACCGCGTCCGGCGGTTCGGTGCCGCTCAAGCGCGTGGCCGAGATCCGCTTCGGTGCAGGGCCGACGCAGATCCAGCGCTACAATCAGGCGCGCCGCATCTTTGTCGGCGCGGACCTCGGCGAAGGCCAGGTCAAGGGGCCGGTGCTGACGGCGATCCAGAACCTGCCGATCATGAAGAACCTGCCCACGGGCGTCTCCAATGCCCCGGTGGGTGAGGACAAGTGGCAGGCCGAGATGGTGCAGAGCTTCATCATCGCGGTGATCAGCGGCATCTTCCTCGTCTTCGCGGTGCTGGTGCTGCTCTACAAGCGCTTCGTCTCGCCGCTGGTGAACATGGCCTCGCTGCTGCTGGCGCCGCTGGGCGGGCTGCTGGCACTGACCGTGGTGGGCCAGCCCATCTCGATGCCGGTCTATATCGGCATCCTGATGCTGCTGGGCATCGTCGCCAAGAATTCGATCCTGCTGATCGACTTCGCGATCGAGGAAATGGCCAAGGGCGTCGACAAGCTCCATGCCATCATGGACGCGGGCCACAAGCGCGCGCAGCCGATCATCATGACCACAGTGGCGATGACGGCGGGCATGGTGCCCACGGCGCTGTCGCTGTCCGGTGACGGCGCCTTCCGCGCGCCGATGGGCCTGACGGTGATTGGCGGCCTGCTGCTTTCGACCTTGCTGACGCTGGTGATCGTGCCTGCAGCCTTCAGCCTCGCCGATGGTTTTGAAAAGCGGGTCGGCCCGCGTCTGCGCAAGGCGCTGCTGACCTTCGAACCCCATCACGCCGACGAGGCGCACCGCGGCCATCACGGCGGCGAGGCGGCTCCGGCGGAGTAAACGGAAGAACGCCATTGCCGCCAGTCCGGCGCAGCCAGGCCGCGATAAGGCAAGACATGATGCCCGGCAGGGCGAAGCGCATGCGCGTGTTCGCCACGGCTTTGCTGCTGGTCATGGCGGCCGCGTTCCTGACGTTCCGGCATCTGGCCGGGCTCCATCCCGAATGGAGCGTGCCGCTGGGCTTCGCGATTGCCTTTACCGAGGCGGCGATGGTGGGCGGCCTTGCCGACTGGTTCGCAGTGACGGCGCTGTTCCGCCGCCCGCTGGGCCTGCCGATCCCGCACACCGCGATCATTCCGGTCAACAAGGACCGTATCGCCGATTCGATGGGGCGGTTCCTGCAGGACAATTTCCTGACGCCGCAAGTCGTCGCCCGGCGGCTGCACGGGTTCAATCTCGCCGCCAGCGCCGGGACGTTCCTGTCCGGCCCGCGCGGCGGCGAGCAGTCGCGGTTGAGCGAAGGGACTGCCGGGCTTCTGGCGGACGTGCTGGAATCGCTCGATCCCGAACAGATGGGCGGCATGGTCAAGGCGGGGCTGCGCAGCCAGCTTGAAAAGACCGAGCTGGCGCCGCTGCTGGGGCAGATGCTGGACCATGCGATTGCCGACCAGCGCCACTTGCCAGTGCTGGAAAGCCTGCTGCGCAAGACCGGCGAACTGGTCGAGGCCAATGAGCCGATGATCCGCGCGATGATCCATCAGCGGGCCAACACTATCATGCGCTGGACGGGGCTCGACGAACGGCTTGCCAATGGCGTTCTCGACGGAACCTACCGCGTGCTCGCCGAAGTGATCGTGCAGGCCGATCATCCGCTGCGCGCGAAAATAGACGATGCCCTGGCGCAGCTCGCGGATGACTTGCGCAACGATCCGGCGATGCGCCTCAAGGTGGAACGGGTGAAGCTGGAACTCCTGGCAAACCCTGCCGTGGCGGCCTGGATGGATGCGATGTGGGAGCGCGCCCGCGCCGCGCTGCTGCGCGCGGTGCGCAATCCGGACAAGGCGCTGGCGGGCAGTCTGGGGGCGTCCATGGCCCAGCTTGGACAGGCGCTGGGGCAGGACGCGCGGCTGCAGGCGCTCGTCAACCGCTTCGCCCGGCGCACGCTGGTGGGTATTTCCTCGCGCTATGGCTCGGAAATCGTGCGGCTGGTGTCGGAAACGGTGAAGCGCTGGGATGCGAAGACCGTGTCCGGCCGGATCGAGGGCGCGGTGGGGCGCGACCTGCAGTTTATCCGCATCAATGGCACTGTCGTCGGCGGGCTTGCCGGGCTGGCCATCCACGCCGTAGACCGCTGGTTATGAACCACGGCCCGATACTGACCACCGATCGTTTCGAACTCTGGAAACCCGCCGCCAGCGACCTGGACGATCTCGTCCGCCTGCTGGAGGGCGAGGACATGACGCGCTTCCTCGGCCCGGCGCGCGCCGAAGCGCAGCCGCAGTTTGAACGGCTCATGCGCAATGCCGGAAGCTGGTCGCTCTACGGCTACGGGATCTTCTATGTCCGCCGTCCGGGCGAAAGCGGGATCATTGGCAGTTGCGGCGTGTTCCACTCCTGGCGCGGCTTCGGCAAGGGGATGGACGATACGCCCGAGGCGGGCTGGATCGTTCGGCAGGACTGGTGGGGGCAGGGCGTGGCCGGGGAAGTCATGCGCGCTGTGCTGGCGTGGTTCGACGAGACGCACGGGCACCAGCGGATCGCCTGCATGATCGAGGAAGGCAACACCGCGTCTGAGAAGCTGGCAGCGGCGCTGGGTTTCGTGAAATACGCCAGACATGCGCCCGAAGGGGACGTGGCGCTTAACCTGTTCGAGCGCGTTGCGGCGTGACGGGAGCGGCTGCTATTTCTGATGGTAGGCGATGAAATTCGCGTAGTAGGACGCTACCGGCTGGCCGTTTCTGTCCAGCGCCGGGTGAAAACGCGCCTTGTCGAGGATGATGCCGCAGGCGCGGACGTCGAAGTCCGTGTTGTCGAAAGTCTGCACCGTGTCGCAACGGGTGGGCATGCCTTTCTCGTCCACTCGCACAAGGATGTGCACTGTGGCATTTCTGGCCATCGCGAAGAGTTCGGGCGGAAATTCCTTCTGGATCGGGTCTATCCATCTGGACGGATCGATGGGCTTTATTCGCCGGGATAGTGCATTCTGGACCTCGGGATCGAAACCCCGCAGTACTATGAGATTGTCCGTGCATTGGCGTAACGCGCTCAGCGCCTTTGCCATCGGCCCGGTGTTGAGGATCAGCTTGCGCCTGACTGTGGAGATCGCGATCCGCTGCAACCCGTTTTCAAATTCGGTATCGGGATATGCCTTCCAGTTGGGCAAGGTGCTCGTGAAGATCACGGCCGGACCATATGTATTCATATGGCCATTTTGAGGGGGGCCGATCGCTTGCGGTTCGCTATCGCCGTAGGCAACCAGCAAGCCCCCCTTCCGGTAGCCCCAGGTCTGCGCTCCAGCCAGGGTAACCTCGAACTGATAGCCCGGTGCATAGGCTTTCAGGCTGAGCAGAAATGGCTTGCTTCCGGTTCCGAATTTGCGGGCGAGGATGCAACTGGTCTGCGACCATTTGACGACCCATCCCGATGCCGGATCGAGCGTGAATGACTTGGCCTTAGCGTGTGCTGTTCCTGCGAACGCACTCGTCGCAATCAGCAGAAAAAGGAACAGGATGCCCGTTACCGGGCCATTGCTGCGCAGGATCGGTCTGTTTGGCCAGGACATGCAAAAACCCCCCGAAGTTACCTTCGGGGGGCATGTAGTTCTGCAATTTGACCAAACGCTTACAGCTTCCCGGTAAGCTCTGGCACGGCATTGAAGAGGTCCGCGACGAGGCCGATGTCGGCGACCTGGAAGATCGGCGCGTCCTCGTCCTTGTTGATGGCAATGATGGTCTTGGAGTCCTTCATGCCGGCGAGGTGCTGGATCGCGCCCGAGATGCCAATGGCAATGTAGACTTCCGGCGCCACAATCTTGCCCGTCTGGCCGACCTGGTAGTCGTTGGGCACATAGCCCGCGTCCACCGCCGCGCGGCTCGCGCCCACGGCCGCGCCCAGCTTGTCGGCGAGCGGCATGATGTATTCCTCGAACGTCGGCCCGTCCTTCAGCGCCCGGCCGCCCGAGACGATCACCTTGGCGCTCGTCAGCTCCGGACGCTCCGACTTGGCGACTTCGGC
>NZ_JALHLG010000013.1 GCF_022832375.1 Novosphingobium beihaiense | reverse complement strand
CGAAACCCGATCAGCCCGTGCGTTTTCGGACGGACTGACATGTTTGTCGGCCATTCAATAAGGGGTGCATTACACCGCGTTGATTTGTAGAGGAGCGCCGATGGCCAATACTCACGAGATTTGTTTCGTTTTCATCGGCGGCACTCATCAGATATACCATCTGGCGCCCATCGCCGCCCAGATTGCGCGAAGTTCCAGCCGCTTCACGGTGCGATGCATCTGCGCGGATGAGGAAGCGGAGAAGGCCCTCCGCGAAATTGCCGGGCAAATGCAGGCAAAAACGATGGAAATCGCCCGCATTGGCATTCCATGGATCGCGAGGCTGGCAGTCCGCGCCACCGGGCGCCCCTCCGCCGCCAAAGGTCCGATCCTGGCCTCTATACGATGGCATGCACGCCGTTCATGCGCGATCGTTACGCCTGAACGCACTTCAGCCGCACTGCGCAAGATGGGCTGGCGGCGCCCACTGATCCATTTCCGGCATGGAGCGGGCGACAGAGCGCCTGCTTCCGAAAAGCGGCTTCGCGCTTTCGATCTGATCGTTGTTCCGGGCGAGAAGGATTTTCAGCGCGCCCTGGAGCAAGGCATTGACCGGTCACGTCTTCGCGTAGGCGGATATGTGAAGCTTGATTACCTCCGGATCGCCCCGCCCGCGAAAGAATCCTTGTTCGGCAACAGCCTGCCGACCGTCGTCTACAATCCTCATTTCGACGCTCGCATCTCCTCGCTTGATATCGCTTTGGATGTGATCGAGCGCTTCCGCCAGCAGGATCGCTATAATCTTGTTTTCGCGCCCCATATCCGCAGCATGGAGACAATGTCGCAAGCCGATCGCCAGCGCTTCCTTTCGCAGGCCGTTGCCAACCGCATCATCATCGATCTCGGCTCCCCAAGCCTTTTCAACATGCGCTACACTCAGGCAGCGGACATTTATCTGGGTGATGTCTCCAGCCAGCTCTATGAATTTCTCTCGCGGCCAAGGCCCGCGGTTTTCCTAAACAGCCATGGTATCCACTGGGAACCGGACCTTCGCTATGCCGGATGGCACTTGGGCGAAGTCACCGATGGCCCCGGCACCGTTCTTGCGGCCATCGACCGGGCGGTGGCCAATCATCACAACAAGATCGAAGCGCAAGTCAGCGCCCTGAAATTCGCGTTTGGCAATTTCGACGGAGCTATCGAGCGATCGGCGGATATTCTGATCAAGGCCGTTACGGCCTAGGCTCAGGATCTATTAATCGCGCCATCGAGGTTTGAGGCAAAATGGCTCAGGGCCAGGAAAGAAGGCGCAGGAATATGTCGATATTTCAAGGCTTCTTGACGCAGCCATGGGCCATTTTGGTCAAATCCCTCCGGGACGCCCAAATGGCTTCCATCTCGAACCAAAGCGCCCTTGGAAAGGCAACCAGCCTTCCCGGCGGGCCCTTTGGCTCGATATGTTTGCCATTTGGGCGCCTCGATGGCGCGATTAATAGGTCCTGAGCCTAGGGATTTAGATCTGCAGATCAGCCCGCAGCAGCCTCCGCCGCCTCCTTGCGCAGCCGGTCGGCAATGCCGGGGAAGGCCTTGGCCTGCATCGTGCCGTACATCGAAAGGCGCAGGATTTCGTGGCTGAAACGGCGGGACAGTTCGGTGCGCTCGGCGTCTTCGGCGGCGTGGGCGCGGGCGAGGATCGGCCAGAAGAACACGCCCGCCAGATTGACCACCGAAAGCACTTCCACATCGATGCCCGGTTCGGCGAGCCCAGTATCGGCGAAACGGCGCAGCGATCCGCAGTATTCGCGCCAGAACGGATCCTGGCTGGGATCGGGCGAGGCCAGCACCTGCTGCAGCCAGACGCGGCAGATATCCGGGTTTTCCATGGCGAAATCGCACAGCCGGTCGGTCAGCGCGGCGACATCGACCTGCTCCACTTGCCGTTCGCCCACTGTTTCGGGATCGCCGAAAACGGCGCGGAACAGCTTGTCGGAGACCCACTGGATCGTGGCCTCGATCAGCTTTTCACGCGTTTCGAAATGCTGGTAGGCGGTGCCGCGATTGACGGCAGCAAGGTGCGCCACGGCGGACAGGCTGACGCCCTCGACCCCGTCCTTGGCCAGCAGATTGCTGGCTGCATCCAGAATCGTTTCGCGCGTCGCCGCAGGGTCGCGCACCCTGCGTTTCGTCCTCGCCTCCATGATCATGCCCCGTATTGCAAAGAGGCACGACCATAACGGCGAAATGACTAATCGACAATGTTGACTATATAGTCATCCCCCGGGCGAGGCCCAGGGCACCCCGCCGTTCCCGCTCAGGCAGGAACGGCAGGGGCTGTTCGGGATATCCGGTAATCAGACGCTCAGGCGACCGAACGCGCCGGCCCCGGCGTAGCGGGCGGCCTTGCCCAGCTCTTCCTCGATGCGGATGAGCTGGTTGTACTTGGCAAGCCGGTCCGAACGCGCGAGCGAGCCGGTCTTGATCTGGCCGCAGTTGGTGGCGACGGCGAGGTCGGCAATGGTCGAATCCTCGGTCTCGCCCGAACGGTGCGACATAACGGCGGTGTAACCCGCGCGGTTGGCGATCGAGACCGCTTCGAGCGTCTCGGTGAGCGAACCGATCTGATTCACCTTCACCAGCAGCGAGTTGGCAAGGCCCTGCTCGATGCCCATGGTCAGGCGCTTGGGATTGGTCACGAAGAGATCGTCACCCACGAGCTGCACTTTGCCGCCGATCTTGTCGGTCAGCGCCTTCCAGCCTTCGAAATCGTCCTCGGCCATGCCGTCCTCGACCGAGACGATCGGGTAGGCATCGCACAGATCGGCCAGATAGTCGGCGAAAGCGGCGGGATCGAGCGAGAGCCCCTCGCCGCTGATCTCGTACTTGCCGTCCTTGAAGAATTCGGTCGAGGCGCAGTCGAGCGCGATCTGGATGTCGCTGCCGACCTTGAAACCGGCCTTCTCGATGGAGGCCATCACGAAATCGAGCGCGGCGCGGGTGCTGGCAAGGTTCGGCGCGAAACCGCCCTCGTCGCCCACCGAGGTCGACAGGCCCTTTTCGGCGAGGCCCTTCTTCAGCGTGTGGAACACTTCCGAGCCCCAGCGCACCGCTTCGGCGATCGAACCGGCGCCCACCGGCATAATCATGAATTCCTGGAAATCGATCGGGTTATCAGCATGTTCGCCGCCGTTGATGATGTTCATCATCGGCACCGGCAGGACATGGGCGGAAACGCCGCCGATGTAGGAGTAGAGCGGCAGCCCTCGCGCATTGGCGGCGGCCTTGGCGGCGGCGAGGCTGGTGCCGAGAATGGCGTTGGCGCCCAGGCGGCCCTTGTTCTCGGTGCCGTCGAGTTCGATCATCGACAGGTCGAGATCGCGCTGATCCTCGGCATCCATGCCCACCAGCGCCTCGGCGATCTCGTTGTTGACGGCATCGACCGCCTTGAGCACGCCCTTGCCGAGATAGCGCCCCTTGTCGCCATCGCGCAGTTCCACGGCTTCATGCGCGCCGGTCGACGCGCCCGAGGGAACCGCCGCACGGCCGAAGCTGCCATCCTCCAGCAACACATCCACTTCGACGGTGGGATTGCCCCGGCTGTCCAGAATTTCACGGCCATGGATGTCGATGATCGCGGTCATAGATAGAGGTCTCCTCCTGGCGGCGCCCGTCTGCGCCGTTTTCGGCGCTCTAGGCGGGGGAACCCGGCCTGACAAGTTGCGTTGCAGCAATATCGCGGAAGTTGTGTTACTCTGTCCGCATACCATCTATAAGATAGTGCGTTCGCACGGCCGCCATGTCTTGCGAACAGGAAAAGGAAAGGAAACCGCCATGGCCGATCCCGCAGCCCCTACTGAAGACGGCACCCCCAAAGCCAAAAACCACTTCACCAAGGCCATGGAAGAAGCCAAGGCCGGAGCGCAGGCGCTGGCAGGCGAATATAAAGAGAAGCTCAGCCAGACCACGGGCGAATGGACCGGCGATGCCAAGTCCAAATCGGAAGAAGCGCGCGAAAAGGCCAACGCCTTTGCCAGCGACGCCAAGATCAAGGCGGGCGAATATGCCAACGAAGGCAAGGCCCGCACCAGTAAGGCGATTGTCGGCCTGTCCAAGATGATCGACGAGAACGTGGCGCTGATCGACGACAAGGTCGGCCCCAAATACGGCGACTATGTCCGTACCGCGTCCAAATCGATGCAGGATGCCGCCACCAAGCTGGACGAAAAGTCGCTCGACGAGCTGGGTGAGGACGCCAAGGAATTCGTCCGCAAGAGCCCTGGCCTTGCCGTGGGCATGGCCGTGGCCGCAGGTTTCCTGTTCGGCCGCATGTTCAAGAAGAGCAAGTAAGGCCGCGCGGGGAACCACGACCGGAACAATGCAGCCGACCAGTCAAGATCTCCCTCCCCCTGCCAGCGGCGATGCCGGGGCAGCCGGGGGGCTCTCGTTCGCCGGGGATTTGCGCCAGCTTGCCGATGAGGCAAAAGTTCTGGCGCAGGCCGAAATTGCGTTTCAGAAATCCCGCGCCGCTTATGCCGGGTCGGAGACCAAGGGCATTGCCGCGCTGCTGGTGGTGGCCGCGGTGCTGGTGTTCTTCGCCGTGGTGGCGCTGGTAACAGGCAGCGTCATCGCGCTCGGCCCGGTGCTGGGCCTGTGGGGCGCGATGGCGGCCGTCACGCTGGGGCTGCTGCTGATTGCGGGGCTGTGTGCCCTTGGCGCCCGGGCAAAGCTGAAGCGGATGATGGCGGTCATCTCCGACGAGAAGAGCCGCGGATGAGCAAGCTTGCAGACCAGGTCATGGCCGACCGTGCTGCGCGCGATGCGGCCCGCGCGGCTTTCGATGCCCACTACGGCGCGCTCAAGGCGGATATTGAGGAACGCGGTGTTGCCGGTCGCATTGCCGATGAAACCATGGAACAGGCCAAGGAAGTGTTCGACGAAGCCGTTGCCGTGGCGGAGGCCCATCCCGGCGTAATCGGGGGAACCATTACCGCTTTGCTGCTTTGGATATTCAGGACCACGATCATCACCTGGGCCGGGCAAGCGCTCGAACCGGTGCTGGAAAAAGTGAAGGAGCTGGGCAGTGAGCACGACTGATCCGACCAAGCCCGATACCCCCTCGCCGATGGCGAACAACGTCGTTCCCCTGCCGGCCGCCGCCGAAGAGGCGCGCCCGTCCGAGAAAGTCGTATCCTTCGTCAAACGCCATCCCGCGCTCACCGCCGCCGGGGCTCTTGCCGCCGGTGTCGCACTGAGCGCCCTCCTGCCGCGCCCCCGCAAGGCCGGGCGGAAAGCCGCCGGCAAAGTGCTGCGCGTGGCCGAAGCGGCGGGTGCCGCGACGCTGATGTTCGGGCGCGAGGCGGGCGAAAAGGCGCAGTCTCTCGGCTCCGATGCGCGCGATCAGGTTTCCGAACTGGGCGGCAAGGCAGGGAAAGCCGGGCACGAGGCGGCCGGCAAGGTTGAAAAGTACGGCCTCACGGCCCTCGCCGCCGCTGCGGCCTTCGGCCGGGCCACGGCCAAACGGGCAGGCAGGCTGGGCGAAAACGCGGCGGACAAAGCCGCCGAAATCGGCCACAATGCCAGCGATCTGAAAAAACGGATCGTGTCCTGACGCCATTTGCACGTGACATCATAGACAGTTGAAGCTATTCACAATTGATAATGGTTATCATTATCTAACAAGCCACATCGCGGCTGCGATCCGCTCTTGCTCATTGGCTTGGCTAAACCTATAGGGGCCGCTCTTCTCCCAATCAGGAAAGCGGCCCTCTCCCATGCAAAAGCTTCATCTCGTTATGGGCGGCCGGGTCAAGGACCCGCGCAGCCTGGAATTCGTCAATCTGGACGAAATGGATCTCGTCGGCATCTATCCCGACTTCGCCGCCGCGCAGGACGCGTGGAAGTCGGCGGCCCAGCGCACAGTCGACGATGCGGAAATGAAGTATGTGATCGTGCACTTGCACCGGCTGCTCGAACCCGAACTGCCCGAAGGCTGAAACGCAGCCCTCATTTTACAAAAGAAAAGGGCCGGCAGCGATGCCGGCCCTTTTCTTTTGCCGTTCCGGCCCTGCGGGGCCGGAAACCGGATCAGATGAACTCGATGCTCTGCACCAGGTAGAACTTGTCCCCCGCAGGCACCGTCACTTCGATCTCATCCTCGACCCTGCGCCCGATCAGCGCCTTGCCGAGCGGCGAATTGTAGCTGATGCGGCCGATCTTGGCATCCGCCTCATAGGGGCCGACGATCTGATAGCGCACCGGCTTGTCGTCATCATCAAGCAGCGTCACGGTCGCCCCGAAGATCACCTTGTCGCCCGAAAGCGTGGCAGGATCGATGATCTGCGCACGGCTGATCTTGTCTTCGAGATCGGCAATCGTGGCTTCGACCTGCCCCTGCCGCTCCTTGGCGGCATGGTATTCGGCATTTTCCGAAAGGTCGCCGTGGGCACGCGCTTCCTCGATGGCATCGACGATGCGGGGCCGTTCCTCGCGCAGCGCCTTGATTTCCGCAGTCAGCCTTTCGTAGCCTTCCGCGAGCATAGGCAGCTTTTCGACACTGGCCATTTCTACTCTCTTCCTTCCTGCCGCTTCCCCGGTTCATCTGCGACTATTCGCCTGCCCCGTCCCTGCGAAGAGACGGGCCGACCTGCAGCGATGTGGGGAAGCAAGATCGAATTTCAGCTATAATAATCCTGCAACGAGCGCACTTCAAGCTGACTGCCACGAATCGTGTCGATAGCCTCCGCCGCCGCCACGCTGGTGGCCGCGGTCGTGAAGATCGAGACCTTCCCGGTAATCGCCGAAGCCCGGATCGATTGCGAGTCCTTCAGGCTCTGCCAACCCTCGGTCGTGTTGAAGATCAGCGCCACTTCGCCATCGGCGATCTTGTCGACGATGTGCGGGCGCCCTTCGGCCACCTTGTTCACCAGTTCGACCGAAGTCAGCCCGGCATCCGCCAGATACTCCTGCGTGCCCGAGGTGGCGATGATGCGGAAGCCGTTGTCGATCAGCGTGCGGATGGCCGGCACGATCAGCGGCTTGTCGCTGTCCTTCACCGAGACGAACACCGTGCCTTCGGTCGGCAGGCGCATGCTGGCGCCGAGCTGGGCCTTGCCGAACGCGCGCGGATAATCCCGATCGATTCCCATGACTTCGCCGGTGGACTTCATTTCCGGGCTCAGCACCGGATCGACGCCGGGGAAGCGCGCGAAGGGGAACACCGCTTCCTTCACCGCGGTATAATCGAGATCGCGTTTGAACGGCGGGAAATCGGAGAGCTTCTCGCCCGCCATCACGCGCGCGGCAATCTTGGCGACCGGCTGGCCGATGGCCTTGGCGACAAACGGCACCGTGCGCGAGGCGCGCGGGTTCACCTCGATGAGGTAAACCTCCCCATCCTTCACTGCGAACTGCACGTTCATCAGCCCGCGCACGCCCAGCCCCATGGCCAGCGCCTTGGCCTGGTTTTCCATCTCGGTGATGATGTCCGCAGGCAGGCTGTAAGGCGGGATGGTGCAGGCGCTGTCGCCCGAGTGGACGCCCGCCTCCTCGATATGCTGCATGACGCCCGCGATCTGCACCTGCTCGCCGTCGCACAGGGCATCGACGTCGCATTCGATCGCATCGCGCAGGTACTGGTCGATCAGCACCGGGGAATCCCCCGAAACCTGCACGGCGGTGGCGATGTAGTCATCGAGCTGCTGTTCGCTGTCGACGATCTCCATCGCGCGCCCGCCCAGAACGTAGCTGGGGCGCGTGAGCACGGGATAGCCGATACGGTTCGCCACGGCGACGGCCTCGTCGCGGCTGCGGGCAATGCCGTTGGCGGGCTGCTTGAGCTGCAGCTTCTCGACCAGCGCGGCGAAGCGCTCGCGGTCTTCGGCAAGGTCGATGGCATCGGGCGAGGTGCCCAGGATCGGAATGCCCGCATCTTCCAGCGCCTGCGCCAGCTTGAGCGGGGTCTGCCCGCCGAACTGCACGATCACGCCGACGAGTTCCCCCTTCGACTGCTCCACGCGCAGGATTTCCAGCACGTCCTCTCCGGTCAGCGGCTCGAAATAGAGGCGGTCGGAGGTGTCGTAGTCGGTCGAGACGGTTTCCGGGTTGCAGTTGACCATGATCGTCTCATAGCCCGCCTCGGACAGCGCGAAGCAGGCGTGGACGCAGCAATAGTCGAACTCGATGCCCTGCCCGATGCGGTTCGGCCCGCCGCCCAGGATCACGATCTTCTTGCGCTCGGACGGCATCGCCTCGTTCTCGGGCTCGCCGAAGGTGGGCGCCTCGTATGTCGAGTACATGTAGGGCGTGACCGCCTCGAACTCGGCCGCGCAGGAATCGATGCGCTTGAACACCGGATGGACATCCAGCTTCTCGCGCAGCGCGCGCACTTCGTCCTCGCTGGTGGCACCGGCCATGGCGCGCAGCGTATCGTGCAGCAGCCCGGCGCGCTTGGCCTGGGTTTCGCCCAGACCGCCCGCGACATGGACGGAGCGCACGGCCAGCGTCGCCAGACGCTTGTCCGAAAAACCCATGGCCTTGAGACGGCGCATTCCCTGCGCGTCGATCGGCAGACCGTCCTGCATGATCTTCGCTTCTTCGGCGATGATCTCTTCGATGTGGCGCAGGAACCACTTGTCGTAATGCGTGATCGCGTGGATCTCGTCCACCGTGAAGCCTTCGCGCATCGCCTGCGCGGCGTGCAGCAGACGGTCGGGCGTCGCCTTGGAGAGCGCGGCGGTGATCGTGTCGCGCCCGGCGCCTTCCAGCTCGGGTACACGGTTGAAGCCGTCGAGCCCGGTTTCAAGGCCGCGCAGCGCCTTCTGCATCGATTCCTTGATATTGCGCCCGATCGCCATGACTTCGCCGACCGACTTCATCGCGGTGGTCAGCAGCGGCTCGGCGCCCTTGAACTTCTCGAACGCGAAGCGCGGGATCTTGGTGACGACGTAGTCGATGGTCGGCTCGAACGAGGCCGGGGTGGCGCCGGTGATCTCGTTCATGATCTCGTCGAGCGTATAGCCCACCGCGAGCTTCGCCGCGACGCGCGCGATCGGGAAGCCGGTCGCCTTCGAAGCCAGCGCCGAGGAGCGCGAGACGCGCGGGTTCATCTCGATGACGATCAGGCGGCCATCCTTCGGATTGACTGCGAACTGTACGTTCGAACCGCCTGTTTCCACACCGATTTCACGCAGCACAGCAAGGCTGGCCGAGCGCATGATCTGGTATTCCTTGTCGGTCAGCGTCAGCGCCGGAGCGACAGTGATGGAGTCGCCGGTATGAACGCCCATCGGATCGACATTCTCGATCGAGCAGATGATGATGGCATTGTCGTGCTTGTCGCGCACGACTTCCATCTCGTATTCCTTCCAGCCGAGCAGGCTTTCCTCGATCAGCACTTCGGTAGTCGGCGAAGCATCGAGGCCCGAGCGCACGATGCTCTCGAACTCGGCCTTGTTGTAGGCGACGCCGCCGCCGGTGCCGCCCATGGTGAAGCTGGGGCGGATGATCGAGGGCAGCCCGGTACGCTCCAGCACCGCGAAGGCCTCGTCGAGCGTATGCGCGGTGCCCGAACGCGCGGATTCGAGCCCGATCTTGTCCATCGCCTCGCGAAAGCGCGTGCGGTTCTCGGCCTTGTCGATGGCATCGGCATTGGCGCCGATCATGGTGACGCCGTACTTGTCCAGCGTGCCGTCCTCGAACAGCGCCAGCGCGCAATTGAGCGCGGTCTGCCCGCCCATGGTCGGGAGCACCGCGTCCGGGCGCTCCTTCTCGATGATGCGGGCGACCACTTCGGGCACGATCGGCTCGACATAAGTCGCATCGGCCATGTCCGGGTCGGTCATGATCGTGGCCGGGTTGGAGTTCACCAGAATGACCCGGTAGCCCTCTTCCTTGAGCGCCTTTATCGCCTGGGTCCCCGAATAGTCGAACTCGCAGGCCTGCCCGATGATGATCGGACCGGCACCAATGACGAGGATCGAGGAGATGTCTGTGCGCTTGGGCATGGGAGAGGGCTATCCTGGCTTCTGGAGTCTGTCTGTAATCGCGCGGGCTGGCGGCCTAGGCCACCAGTTCGCCGAATGCCTTGTCCCAGAATTCGGGACCTTCGGCTTCGGCCTGAAGAATGATCGCGTTGCGGGCCTGCATGTCCTTGACCGCGGCCTGGAACTTGTCCGCCTGGAACTGGTGCATCTTGCCGCCGAATTCGTTTTCGGTGGTCGCCCAGGCGCCCTTTTCGATCATCATGTCGAGGAATTCCTTGCCCGCCGCCTTGGACTGCGCGCGCACCTTCATGCCGAACTTGCGCGTGGCGATCTGGAACTTGTCCTCGATGATGAGGCTCAGCTCGCCATAGGGATACCAGCGCGTGGCAATGTTGAGGTCGTTGGCCGGGCCCGCGACGTAGTAGGCGATCATGTGGTCGGTAAGATCACTCATGGCTTGGTCTCTCTCTCGGTCTGTCCCTTGATTTTCACTGCGTAGTCGATGCTGACGTGCGGCAATCGCGCGCGCAGCTCGCCCAGAACGCAGGCCTGCTTCGCTTGGGGCATGGCGGGAGCAGGGTCAAACTTCACCTTGTCGGCCTCTACCGTGATCGTCCTGGCGGAAACCCCGCACTTCGCGGCAACGGCCGCCACTTTCGCCCCGCTCAGCAACGCGGGCCTTGGCGGCGGCTTGCTGTCGCAGGCCGCCAGAAAGGCGCACGGTGCCAGAAGCAGGACGGCGGCTTGCTTCAAGCCAGCATCCCGACGAACTTCTCGAACAGATAGAAGCTGTCCTGCGGGCCCGGGCTCGCCTCGGGGTGGTACTGCACGCCGAACGCGCGCTTGCCCTTGATGGCGATGCCGCAGTTGGACCCGTCGAACAGCGAGACGTGGGTTTCCTCCACACTGTCGGGCAGCGAGGCGTTGTCCACCGCGAAGCCGTGGTTCATCGAGGTGATCTCCACCACGCCGTCTTCCAGCCGCTTGACCGGATGGTTGGCGCCGCGATGGCCCTGGAACATCTTGGCCGTCTTCGCCCCGGCGGCAAGGCCGAGCATCTGGTGGCCCAAACAGATACCAAAGACCGGAACGTCGCGCTCCAGCAGCCCCTGGATCACCGGCACGGCATAAGCACCGGTCGCCGCCGGATCGCCCGGGCCATTGGAGAGGAACACGCCGTCAGGCTTCAGTTCGAGGATCGTTTCCAGCGAGGTTTCGGCGGGCACCACAGTCACATGGGCACCGGCCTGCACCAGATTGCGGAAGATGTTGTCCTTGGCCCCGAAATCCATGGCGACCACATGCGGGCGCCCCTCTTCGGAAGGATGCCCATAGCCCTCGCCCAGCGTCCAGATCGAGCCTTCCCACTCCTCGCTGGCAGTGCGGCTCACCACTTTGGCGAGGTCCATGCCTTCCAGCCCCGGCCATTCCTGCGCCTTCCTGAGCAGCGCGGGAATGTCGAACGCCCCTTCGGGATCGTGCGCGATCACCGCATTGGGCGCGCCCGAAAGGCGGATGCGGCGGGTGAGCGCGCGGGTGTCGATGCCCGAAAGGCCGACCTTGCCCTTGGCGGCCAGCCAGTCTCCGAATTCGCCGTGCGAGCGGAAGTTGGACGCCAGCGTCACATCCTCGCGCACCACGCAGCCCACGGCGCCATCGACCTGCGATTCGAGATCTTCGTCATTCACCCCGACATTGCCGATATGCGGGAACGTGAAAGTCACGATCTGCCCGGCGTAGGACGGATCGGTCATCACTTCCTGATACCCGGTCATCGACGTGTTGAAGCAGACTTCGCCCACCGCGTCTCCCACGGCGCCGAAACCACGCCCCCACAGGACGCTCCCGTCGCTCAGGACAAGGACGCCTGTCGCCCCTTCCGGTTTGGGCGCAAGCGAAGATGCGGCGTCGGCCATAGTGGGTCGCTCCGTTTGAGGCGTTTCTGACGATGAGTGCTAAGGCCCACGCGCTAGACACGGTTGTGCATGGCGTCAAGGCGCGAGGGTGCAATTTGCCGCGCGGCTTGCTAACTTTTGCGCAGCCACGTTTCTCACTCATCAGGAAAACAGAAGAACAATGATTCGCGATTCGATCAAGGCCGCACAGATTTCCGCCATGAAAGCCGGTGACAAGCCGCGCCTCGCCGCCGTGCGCCTCATCCTTGCCAAGATCAAGGACCGGGACATCGAACTGCGCACCTCCGCCGAAACGCCGGACGACGATGCCCTGGTGATCGACGTGCTGCAGAAAATGGTGAAGCAGCGCCGCGAATCGATCAAGCTGTTCGAGGAAGGCGGCCGCCCCGAACGCGCCGAAGGCGAAAAGGCCGAACTCGTGGTGATCGAGGAATTCCTCCCCGCGCAGATGTCCGAAGCGGAAACCAAGGCCGCGATCGAGGCGATCAAGGCCGAAGTGGGCGCTGCGGGCATGAAGGACATGGGCAAAGTCATGGGCCTGCTCAAGGAACGCCACGGCGCGCAGCTCGACATGGGCAAGGCCAGTGGCTGGGTGAAAGCCGCGCTCGCCTGATGCCGCGCGCTTGCGTGTCTCGACTACGGCCTGCGGCCTTCGCTCGACACGAACGGACGGTGGAGAAAATTTCAGCTATCGTCACCGTTCGTGTCGAGCGAAGTCGAGACACGCGCAGCGCAACCTAGCCTCATGGCTTTCTGGGCCTACATTCTGCGATGCGCGGACGGGAAATACTACACCGGGCATACAGACAATCTGGAACGCAGAATGGCAGAACATCAGCATGGCGGCTTCTGCGATTTCACCTCCCGGCGAAGACCGGTGACATTGATCTGGTGTGCAGAGTTTCCTTCCCGCTACGAAGCCTTGAGTGCTGAGTTGCGTGTTAAAAAATGGTCCCGTGCCAAGAAAGAAGCCCTTGCCGCCAGCGATTGGGGCAAACTGTCCTACTTCGCCCGCCCGCCGCACGAACGTGTCTCGACTTCGCTCGACACGAACGGAGATAGAACGGCAAGAAATGGGCCTGGAGAGACTGCGTGTTAACCCCCCAATGGCTCGATCAGCTCCGCTCCCGTATCACGCTTTCGACGCTGATCGGCCGCTCGACGCGCCTGCAAAAGGCCGGGCGCGAGTACAAGGCCTGCTGCCCGTTCCATAACGAGAAAAGCCCCAGCTTCACCGTCAACGACGAGAAGGGCTTCTACCATTGTTTCGGCTGCGGCGCCCACGGCGATGCCATCCGCTGGATGACCGACCATCAGGGCCTCGCCTTCATGGATGCGGTGAAGGAGCTCGCCGCCGAAGCGGGCATGGATGTGCCCGCACCCGATCCGCGTGCAGCGAAAGCGGCGGAAAAACGCGATACGCTGCACGACGTGATGGCCGCCGCGCAGGAATGGTTCGTGCACAACCTTGCCGGGCCCGAGGGCGATGCCGCGCGGCGCTATCTCGCCACGCGCGGGTTCGATGCGCATACCGTGCAGCGCTTCGGCTTCGGCTATGCGCCGGAGGGGCGGCAGGCGCTGAAAGAAGCCCTCTCCCGCTTCCCGCAGCCGATGCTGATCGAGGCGGGCCTTCGAATCGAAGTCGAAGGGCGCGATCCCTATGACCGGTTCCGCGGCCGCCTGATGCTGCCGATCGAGGATGCGCGCGGGCGGGTGATTGCCTTCGGCGGGCGCATCCTTACCAAGACCAAGACCGACGCGCCCAAATACCTGAACTCGCCCGACACCCCGCTCTTCGACAAGGGCCGCACGCTCTACAATCTCCACCGCGCCGCGCCCGCCGCGCGCCATGCGGGGCGGATGATCGTGGTCGAAGGCTATATGGACGTGATCGCGCTGGCGGCGGCGGGCATTGCCGAATGCGTCGCGCCGCTCGGCACGGCGCTCACCGAGAACCAGATCGAGATGCTCTGGCGCCATGTCGAGGCGCCGATCCTGTGCTTCGACGGCGATACGGCGGGCCAGCGCGCGGCGATGCGCGCGATCACCCGCGCCCTGCCGCTGCTGCGCCCGGCCCATTCGCTGCGCATCGTGCGGCTGCCCGAAGGGCTCGATCCGGACGATCTGATCAAGGCCAAGGGACCGCAAGCGATGGAAGCTCTGCTGGGCGAGGCAAGGCCGCTGATCGACGTGCTCTGGGAGGTGGAGCGCGATGCCCACCCGCTCAATACACCCGAGGACAAGGCAGGCCTCAAGGCCCGGCTGATGGAGCATGCCGACGCTATCCAGCATCCCGACATCGCCAGCCTCTACCGCCGCGAATTGCAGGATCGCTATTCCGCCTTTGCCTTTCCCAAGCGCGAAAGCCGCTGGCAGAGTGGCGGTTGGCAGGGGCACGGCAGGCCCGCGTTCCAGCCCCGGCCGGGCGGCGGCAAATGGCAGCCCGGCCGCCCTGTCCCGGCGCCATCCTCCCCCGAATCACTTGAACGGCTGCGCAAGGCGGCATCGGGCGGCGCGCGCGATGCGTTGTCCGCTGCCGTGCTCGCCGGACTGATCCGCTGGCCGGACCAGATTTTCCGGTATGCAGAAACACTTGCCCGCACCCCGCAGCTCGATCCGCGTTTTTTCACCCTGCTGGAGTGCTGCAACGCCACGGATGTGCTTGAAAGCCACACCCTTGCCACCATATTGCAGGAAAATGGTCTGGAAGTTCCCAGAACCGCTGATTATTCGGGGCTGCGCTTCGGCTTTCTGGCCCCCGACGCAAATGCGGAGCAAGCGGCAGAGGAACTGGGTCAGGCCATTGATCTCTTGGTCGAGCGTCCGGTTCTGGAGGCGGCTCTGGCACAGGCGACTGCGCGGTTCGAAAGCGAGCTGTCGGAGGAGTCTTTTGCCGAGCAGCAGCGTCTGCTCAAGAGAAAGCTGGAATTTGATAGTCGCCTCAGGCAAATGGCGAGCAGACATGCGTCCTGATCCGGATTGTATAATTATACATCCCGGTCCGGGGCAGCAGGATTTAACGGCGGAAGAATGAGCAAGAACGACACCAACAGCGGCGAAAATATCGATGGCACCGATGCACCGCTGATCGATCTCAACGAAGCTTCGATCAAGAAGCTGATCGCCCGCGCCAAGCGGCGCGGCGTGATTACGGTCGACGAACTGAACGAGGCCTTGCCGCAAGACCAGATGTCCACCGACCAGATCGAGGACATCATGGCCGCGATCTCGGAAATGGGCGTCAACATCGTCGAGAACGACGAGGACGCGCAGGCCGACGACGAGGACGAGGTCGAGGAAGTCGATTCGGACGGTTCCGCCCAGAAGGTCGTCGTCGAGACCAAGAAGAAGGAAACGGTCGAGCGGACCGACGACCCGGTGCGCATGTACTTGCGCGAGATGGGCGCGGTCGAGTTGCTCAGCCGCGAGGGCGAAATCGCCATCGCCAAGCGCATCGAGGCCGGCCGGGACATGATGATCCTGGGCCTGTGCGAAAGCCCGCTCACCTTCCACGCCATCATCCAATGGTCCGAGGCGCTGAACAACGGCGAGATGCAGCTGCGCGAGATCCTCGATCTCGACGCCATGCTCTCCAAGGAGCCCGCGCCCGAGAGCCTGAGCGACGACGCCGAAAGCGACGACGACGGCGAAATCAGCGAAGCCACCGCCGGCCCTTCCTACAAGGAAGATGACGACGAGGAAGACGAATCCTCCGAGGAAGGCGAAGACGGCGAGGAAGGCTCCTCGCGCCGCAAGGAAGAAGAGGAAGAGGAAGACAACACCCTCTCGCTCGCCCAGATGGAAGCGGCCCTCAAGCCCGAAGCGCTCGAAAAATTCGCAGCCATTACCGGCCTGTTCCAGACCTTCGAGAAACTCCAGAACGAGCGCCTCGAAGCGCTGGCGCTGGGCATCGACTTCCCCGCCGCCAAGGAAGACCAGTACCAGCAGCTGCGCGAAGACCTCACCGCGCAAGTGGAATCGGTGCAGTTCCACGCGACCAAGATCGAGTACCTGGTCGACAACCTCTATGCCTACAACCGCCGCCTGACCACGCTGGGCGGCCAGATGCTGCGTCTGGCCGAGCGCCACAAGGTCAAGCGCGCGGACTTCCTCGCCACTTACGTCGGCCGCGAGCTGGACGACACCTGGCTGCCGGAAATGTCCAAGAAGGACAAGAAGTGGGCTGCCTTTGCCGATAGCGAAGCCGATTCGGTCGAACGCATCCGCTCCGAAGTGGCGGATATCGCCGCCGCTACCGGCATGGCGCTCCCCGAATTCCGCCGCATCGTCAACATGGTGCAGAAGGCGGAGCGCGAGGCGCGCATCGCCAAGAAGGAAATGGTCGAGGCGAACCTGCGCCTCGTGATTTCCATCGCCAAGAAGTACACCAACCGCGGCTTGCAGTTCCTCGACCTCATTCAGGAAGGCAACATTGGCCTGATGAAGGCGGTCGACAAGTTCGAGTACCGCCGCGGTTATAAGTTCAGCACCTATGCCACCTGGTGGATCCGTCAGGCGATCACCCGCTCGATCGCGGATCAGGCGCGCACGATCCGCATCCCGGTCCACATGATCGAGACGATCAACAAGCTGGTGCGCACCAGCCGCCAGTTCCTCCACGAACAGGGCCGCGAGCCCACACCCGAGGAAATGGCCGAGCGCCTCTCCATGCCGCTCGAAAAGGTGCGCAAGGTGATGAAGATCGCCAAGGAGCCGATCTCCCTCGAAACCCCGATCGGCGACGAGGAAGACAGCCACCTGGGCGATTTCATCGAGGACAAGAACGCGATCATCCCGGTGGATGCGGCGATCCAGTCGAACCTCAAGGAAACCGTCACCCGCGTCCTCGCCTCGCTCACCCCGCGCGAGGAGCGCGTGCTGCGCATGCGCTTCGGCATCGGCATGAACACCGATCACACGCTGGAAGAAGTCGGCCAGCAGTTCTCGGTGACGCGCGAACGTATCCGCCAGATCGAGGCCAAGGCCCTGCGCAAGCTCAAGCACCCGAGCCGCAGCCGCAAGATGCGCTCGTTCCTCGACCAGTAAGGCCTTCTCTTAGCAACGATTTCAGCACCCGCCGGCGCAAGTCTGCGGGTGTTTTCGTTTGTCCGCAAAATTTGCCTCTGCTAGCGCTTCTGCCCTTGGTTCTTCAGGGGGTAACATGAAACGGCAGGCACTTTCCGGCACCGTACTGGCACTCATACCGTTGGCGGCCGCGATCCCTGCCCCGGTGCTCGCGGCAGCATCGCAACCGGCCGCCCCGGCGGCAGCCGATGCCGCGCCGCAAGCCGCTTCAGAAAGTCTTACCCTCGCGCGTTCCATCGTCACCACCGCCTTTCCACCCGACAGCCGCGAGGAGATGATGGAGAAGCTGATGACAACTGTCGTTTCGCAGATGAAAGACAGTATGCCGCTCGACACACTCACCGATCCCGGCCTGCGAAAGATCGTCACCGATTACCTTGAAGGCGTGCCTGGCATGCTGCGACCGGCCACATCGGCATTCATTCCCAAGCAGATGGAGGCCATCGCGCAAGCCTATACGCAGATATTCACGCTGGCAGAACTCAGGGACGTGGCCGCCTTTGCGCACACGCCCAGCGGCAAGACCTTCCTTCAGCGCAGTACGGAAGTGCTCTCACAACCCGCGGTTGCAGCCGTGAACAGGACCTATTTCCGCGAAGCTGGCGAGATTTCCAGAAAAGGCGAAGCGCAGCTGAAAGCGCAAGTTATCGCCTACATCAAGGAACATCCCGAGGCGATTGCGCAAAATACGCAGAAACAGCCAGCCGAACCCACGAAGTGAGCGCAGGAAAATCAGGCTGGCACGCCCGCAGAAGACCGCACGATGAGCCCCGCCAGCGCTTCAACAGGCAAAGGCTTGCTGAACAGAAAGCCCTGATACGAAAAGCAACCTGCCGCTTGCAGCGCCTGCCGCTGCTCCTCGGTTTCAACCCCTTCGGCAATCACGGCAAGGTCCAGGCTCCTGCTGAGCTGCACGATGGTATCGACAATCGCCCTGCTGCGATCGTCGGCTAGGAGATCGCACACGAAAGACTTGTCGATCTTCAACTGGTCCAGCGGCAGGCGCTTGAGCGAACTCAGCGACGAGTAGCCGGTTCCGAAATCGTCCAGCGACCAGCGTATGCCCAGATCCTTCAGCGCCTGCATCTTGCCCATCATGGCATCGGTATCGTCGGCCAGCGCGCTTTCCGTCAGTTCCAGCTTGAGCCGCGATGGGTCCGCCCCGCTCAACGCGACGATACTGGCCACATGCCGGACGAAATCAGGCTGCAGGAACTGCGACGCGCTGACATTGACCGAGATGGTCAGGCCCGCCGTCAACGGCTCTTCCGCCCATTGCGCCAGTTGCGCGCAGGCTATGCGCAGCACCCGTTCGCCGATGGGGATGATAAGGCCGGTTTCCTCGGCCAGAGGGATGAACTCCTGCGGCGGGATATTGCCCCGGACCGGATGCTCCCAGCGCAGCAGGGCTTCCGCACCGAAAATGCGGCCCGACGCATCGACCTGCGGCTGGTAATCGACGTAGTAATCGCCGCGCGCAACAGCCTGGCGCATGTCGTTTTCCAGCGTCCTGCGGGCGTTCATGCCCGATTGCATCATGGCCATGACAATCCCGGCCCCCAGCGTGCCGGTGATGTTGTTTACCCAGACCCCGATCGCACGGCTTGACTCGGGCGCTGCCAGCCCCGGCCAGGGTGAGGGCAAAAGATCGAGCTGAAAGGTCAGAAATATCAGTAGGATGGTGAAGGGAAGAGCCCGGTGCAGATACCATCCCTCGCGGTAGGAGACCAGAAACGTGGCAGCCCCCACCGGCAACAAGTTCATATGGACGGACCGGGGGATTCCGTCGGCTGAACCGTCACACAGGCACGCCAGCGTAACGGTCAGCACCAGCGCATGGCCCATGACGATTGCGGCCGCCCGCAGATGATCGCGCAAAGCCAGAGCAAGGAATGTCAGGCCTGCAACAATGGACAGCAAATTAATGAAAAATAGAGGGAATACACCCTCTATAAAGTAACTGACGCCCCATGCCGAACTAAATACACAAGTAACAACCCCGCCAAGCAGGATGAGGTTCTTTACCTGCCTGTTGCGCCGCCCCAGCGACAATGCTCCGGAGGCACTGCCCTTGCGCGCAAGCTTTTTCGCGTTTTGCATAGTCTCAAGATACCACAGAATTCATCCGGCATGTTCACAAGGCCTCCCACCGCGTTGATAATACTATAAACTTCAGCAGACGTGACAAAATAACATTAACAATTTCTGTTATTCATGCAGAGCGTGTTCCACGCGGCCTCTGTTCGGCCGGACTCCCTCTCCGCACCGCACACCCTCCGCTTCGGAAAGCACGGCCTGGACAGCCCGGAATGCTGCCAAAGCACCGGTCAGTATAGAAGAGACGAAGTTTGCATCGCTAAATTCGCCGCCCCGCAAAGGCAGGGCGGCGAATATGCAGCGAACTTCAATTCCGGGAAGCGCTTGGGCTTACTTGCCGCGGCCGGGCTTCTTGTGTCCCCAGGCCTTTTTGCGCCCTTCCCCGTGCGGACCGGGTTTGCCGCCGTCCTGGCGGGGACCGTGCTTGCGGAACGGCTTCGGACCGTGGCCCGAACCACCCTTGCGCCGCTGGCGGGCATCTTCGCGCGGCTTGCCTTCGAAAGGCTGTATATCGACTTCATCGTCGGCATCGGCCGTGCGCCGCAAGGCATCCTGAAAGCGTGCGGCAAGCGCTGCCGGCACTTCGAACAGCGTCTCGTGCGTGGCGATGCGGATCGCGCCGATTTCCCCCCGGCTGACATGGCCGCGGCGGCACAGCAGCGGCAGGATCCAGCGCGGGTCGGCGTTCTGGCGCCGCCCGACGTTGAGGCGGAACCACTTGGTATCCTCGAAGCCGGGACGCGGGCCGCGCGGCGCCTGCGGCGCGTCGCTGGCAAGCAGCTCTTCCGGTTCGGGCATGCGCGCGCGGTGGGCGTGGACAAGCGCGGCGGCAATATCCTGCGCGCTGCGCTGCTCCAGCAGGCGCGCGGCCAGTGCCTGATCCTGCTCGCTGAATTCGACCGGTGCCAGCAGCGCGGTCATCAGCCGCTCGCTGTCCGCCTCGCGAATGTCCTCGACCGAAGGCGGCGAGGTCCATTCGGCCTGAATGCGCGCGCCGCGCAGCATCGATTCCACCCGGCGGCGGCGCGGATAGGGCACGATCAGCACTGCCGTGCCCTTGCGCCCTGCGCGGCCGGTGCGACCCGAACGGTGCTGCAGCGTCTCCGCATCGCGCGGAATCTCGACATGGACGACAAGGCTGAGCGTGGGCAGGTCGATGCCGCGCGCGGCCACGTCGGTCGCCACGCAGACGCGCGCGCGGCGGTCGCGCAGGGCCTGCAGCGCGTGGTTGCGCTCGTTCTGGCTATGCTCGCCAGAAAGGGCGACGGCGGTGAAGCCGCGCTCCACCAGGCTGGCATGGAGCCGGCGCACCGCCTCGCGCGTAGCGCAGAACAGCATCGCGGTATCGGCTTCGTGGAAACGCAGCAGATTGACCACGGCATGTTCGATGTCCGCAGGCGCCACCGCCATCGCCTGATAGGCGATATCGCCATGGCCGCGCTGCTCGGTCATTGTCGAAATATGCAGCGCATTACGCTGATAACGCCGGGCCAGCGCGGCGATCGGCGCGGGCATCGTCGCGGAGAAGAGCAGCGTGCGGCGCTCGGGCGGGGTGGCATCGAGGATCTCTTCCAGATCCTCGCGGAAGCCCATGTCGAGCATTTCGTCCGCCTCGTCGAGCACCGCCGCGCGCAGCGACGACAGATCGAGCGCCCCGCGTTCGAGGTGATCGCGCAGGCGGCCGGGCGTGCCCACCACGATCTGCGCGCCGTGGCTCAGCGTGCGCCGTTCGCGCCCGGCGTCCATGCCGCCCACGCAGGTCGCAATGCGCGCGCCGGACTTGCCGTAAAGCCAGATCAGCTCACGGCTCACCTGCAGCGCCAGTTCGCGCGTCGGCGCGATCACCAGCGCCAGCGGCGAAAGACCCGGCGCTATGCGCCCGTCATCGCCGAGCAGGTCTCCGGCCATGGCAAGGCCGAACGCCACCGTCTTGCCCGATCCGGTCTGCGCGGAAACGATCAGATCGCGCCCTTCGGCCTCGCTTTCGAGAACAGCGGCCTGCACCGGCGTGGGGGCGGCATAGCCGCGTTCGGACAAGGCATCGGCCAGAACCGGCGGAAGTTTGGAAAAGGGCATAGAACTCGCAAATCAAATCGAAAGCCGCCGGCGGCAGCTCGCAGGGGGAGGACATTTTACACGGAAACATGTTCGCGGATGGGCACCACGTGGAAGCCGGTCCGTCAAACGTTTGCGCGGCCCTATACATGGCTTGTGTCCATTTGGCTTGCGTTGTTTTACGCAATTCCCACGTTTTATGCAGTTCCCGCTGGCACAGACCGTTTTCCTACATCGCCTGCATCCGTCACACTGCGCGCGGCACTGGCCTGCCCGCTCCTTGAACCGTATATTCCACCCTGAAAACGCGGGAAAAACGCGTGCTTTCGCGGTATAAAAAAGCCGCAAGAGCAAGTGTTTGAAAACGCGCGCCTTCCCATAAGCTCGCCGTGGCGCCTTTGGACAAACTTCCTGAAATTCGCCGGCCGCCCGCCCTTCCCCGCCAAAGCCGCCGGATAGCGCCCTTCCGGGACTCGCTTTGCGACCAAGTCACGACTAAGGGGAACGCGAACGAATCCTACCCCCGCAGAAGGACAGGCAACCTCTCCCATGCGCATTGCCATCGCATCCGATCACGCCGCCGTCGCCCTCAAGGCCGAACTGCGCGAATATCTCATCGAGCTCGGCCACGAAGTCGCCGATCTCGGCCCCGAAACCGCAGACCGCGTCGACTATCCCGATTACGGCTACAAGCTCGCCTCGGTCGTCGCCGACGGCACGGCCGAATATGGCGTGGCGCTGTGCGGATCGGGCATCGGCATCTCGATCGCCGTCAACCGCAATCCCGCCTGCCGCTGCGCGCTCGTGTCCGAGCCGCTTTCGGCGGCGCTGGCCCGCGAACACAACGATGCCAACTGCATTGCCATGGGCGCGCGCCTGACCGGGATCGACATGGCCAAGGCCTGCCTCGACGCTTTCCTTTCGACCGAATTCGGCGGCGGCCGCCATGCCGGACGCGTCGAAAAGCTCTCCACCCCTGCCCTTTGATCCGAAGAGGTCCCCAGAACATGACAGTCGAAACCGCCATCCGTTCCCCCGGCTTCTTCACCGATACGATTGCGGCGAGCGACCCCGCCGTCGCGGCCGCCATCGGCCACGAGATGAAGCGCGAGCGCAAGCAGATCGAGCTGATCGCCTCGGAAAACATCGTTTCCAAGGCCGTGCTCGAAGCGCAGGGCTCGGTGCTCACCAACAAGTACGCCGAGGGCTATCCCGGCAAACGCTACTATCAGGGCTGCGAACCGTCCGACGAAGTGGAATCGCTGGCCATTGAGCGTGCCAAGGAACTGTTCGGCTGCGAATTCGCCAATGTGCAGCCCCACTCGGGCGCCCAGGCCAACGGCGCGGTGCTGCTCGCCACGGTGAAGCCGGGCGAGACCATCATGGGCATGAGCCTCGATGCCGGCGGCCACCTTACCCACGGCGCGCGCGCCGCGATGTCGGGCAAGTGGTTCAACGCCGTGCAGTACGGCGTGACCAAGGACACCCATCTGATCGATTACGATCAGGTCGAGGCGCTGGCCAAGGAGCATAACCCCAAGCTGATCATCGCGGGCGGCTCGGCCTATCCGCGTGTGATCGATTTCAAGCGCATGCGCGAAATCGCCGACAGCGTGGGCGCGCTGTTCCAGGTCGACATGGCGCACTTCGCCGGGCTTGTGGCCGCCGGCCTGCACCCCTCGCCCTTCCCGCACGCGCACATCGCCACCACCACCACGCACAAGACGCTGCGCGGCCCCCGTGGCGGCATGATCCTCACCAATGACGAGGCGCTGGCCAAGAAGATCAACTCGGCGGTGTTCCCCGGCCTGCAGGGCGGCCCGCTGATGCATGTGGTGGCGGCCAAGGCCGTCGCCTTCGGCGAAGCGCTGCGCCCCGAGTTCAAGGACTACGCCGCGCGCGTGATCGAAAACGCCAAGGTTCTGGCCGACACGCTCAAGGAACGAGGCGCCGCGATCGTCTCGGGCGGCACCGACACGCACCTCGCGCTGATCGACCTCTCGCCGCTGGGCGTGACCGGCAAGGATGCCGACGAGGCGCTGGAGCGCGCGGGCATCACTTGCAACAAGAACGGTATCCCGTTCGACCCGCTGCCGCCGATGAAGACCAGCGGCATCCGCGTCGGCTCGCCCGCAGGTACCACGCGCGGTTTCGGCCCGGAGGAATTCCGCGAGATCGGCAATATGGTCGCCGATGTGCTGGACGGCCTTGCCAAGTGCGGCGAAGCCGGTGACGCGCAAGTGGAACAGAACGTGCGCAGCCGTGTTGAAGCGCTTTGCGACAGGTTCCCGATCTACGAGGACTAATATGACCGATCCCCGCCGCCCCAACGACACTGGCGATTTCGTCTACGATGCCCGCCAGGAACTCTCCGGAATGCTGAGGGATGGTCTCGATCATCCCTCGACCAGGCCGGTGCTCGTCTGGGGCGCGCTGGGGGCGGTTGCCGGCGCCATGGTGCCGTTCGTTTCCGTCGGTCTCGGCCTTGCGGCCGGGGCCGGCTACAAATTCTACAAGCGCGTCCGGCCGGACTGAGCGCGCCAAGACCCAAGAGAGCGATTGCCTGAATGCGCTGCCCGTTCTGCGCCAACGACGACACGCAGGTTAAGGATAGCCGCCCGACCGAGGATAACACCGCGATCCGGCGGCGGCGCCAGTGTTCGAGCTGCGGCGCCCGCTTCACCACCTTCGAGCGCATCCAGCTGCGCGAAGTGACCGTGGTGAAAAGCAACGATGCCCGCGAGCCGTTCGACCGTTCGAAGCTCGAACAGTCGGTCACGCTCGCCTGCCGCAAGCGCGGGATCGACCGCGAGAAGATCGACCAGCTCGTCTCCGGCGTGCAGCGCCAGGTCGAAACCAGCGGCGAGGCCGAGATCTCCTCGCTCGCGATCGGCGAGATGGTGATGGACGGCCTGCGCGTGCTCGATTCCGTCGCCTATATCCGCTTCGCCAGCGTCTACCGTTCGTTCAACGAAGCGAAGGACTTCGAGGAATTTGCAGGAACCGTGCGGGACGTGGCCGGAAGGGGCACGGACAATGCCTGATTCCGGGCCTGAGCTTGCCCCCGTCATCGTCCTCGTCCGCCCGCAGCTGGGCGAGAACATCGGCAAGGCCGCGCGGGCCATGCTCAATTTCGGGCTCACCGAAATGCGCCTCGTCACCCCGCGCGACGGCTGGCCCAATCCTTCCGCCGGTCCGGCAGCAGCCGGGGCGGACGAAGTGCTGGAAAAGGCGCAAGTCTTCGAGACGCTCGCCGAAGCCGTCGCGGACTGCGCCCATGTCTATGCGGCCACCGTGCGCAAGCGTGGCGTCACCAAGCCCGTGGTCACGCCCGAAGAAGCCGCACGCGAGATTCATGCCGCCAGCCAAAGCACCGGCTCCCGCTCGGCTTACGTCTTCGGCCCCGAACGCTCCGGGCTGGAAACCGAGGACGTGGCCGTGGCCCGCGCGATCCTGACAGTGCCGATCAACCCGGAATTCGCCTCGCTCAACCTCGCGCAGGCGGTGATCCTGTGCGCTTACGAATGGAGCAAGAACGCCGGGCTGACGCAGCCGACCGTGGAGGACTTGCTCCCCCCTGCCCCGCAGGAAGAACTGGAAGGCCTGATCGGCCACTTCGAACGCCTGCTGGAAGACAAGAACTACTTCTGGCCCGAAACCCGCGCGGCGGCCAACCGGCTGACCTTGCGCAATCTCCTCACCAAACCCGCGTGGAACCATCTGGAAGTGCGCACCATGCGCGGCGTGCTCTCGGCACTGGAAAAGGCCCGCCGTCCGCGCGATCAGGCTTGACTTTCGCGCCCCGCACCGTATGGGGCACCCCTTCACAGGACGCCTGCCTGCTACGGCAGTCGCGTTCCTTCGGCCCCGCACCCCGGTGAAGCGGCGGCCGCATCCGGCGAAATAGGGCCGGATGGTGCGCCCCGGGAAACTAGGGATCGCGCAGCCACGGTGGCAGCGCGGCAAGCAGAATGGAAGACGACTTATGTCGAAGCGCAAGAGCGCCAAGTACAAACTCGACCGCCGCATGGGCGAGAACATCTGGGGCCGTCCCAAGAGCTCGGTGAACCGCCGCAGCTACGGCCCGGGCCAGCACGGCCAGCGCCGCAAGGGCAAGCTTTCGGACTACGGCATCCAGCTGCGCGCCAAGCAGAAGCTCAAGGGCTACTACGGCGACGTGACTGAGAAGCAGTTCAAGCGCACCTACCAGGAAGCCTCGTCCATGAAGGGCGACACCGGCCAGAACCTGATCGGCCTGCTCGAACAGCGCCTCGACATGGTCGTGTACCGCGCCAAGTTCGCGCCGACCATCTTCGCCGCCCGCCAGATCGTTTCGCACGGCCACATCCGCGTGAACGGCGTGAAGTGCAACATCGCCTCGCGCCGCATCAAGATCGGTGACGTCATCAGCCTCGGCGAGAAGGCCAAGGAAATGGCGCTGGTGATCGAAGCCCAGGCCCTGCCCGAGCGCGAGATCCCCGACTACGTCGCGCAGGACGGCACCGACAAGGTGACTTTCGTTCGCGTGCCCACGCTCGACGAAGTGCCCTACCCGGTGAAGATGGAACCGAATCTGGTCGTCGAGTTCTACTCGCGCTGATTTTGGATCCTTCACGGATTTCAGGAAAGGGCGGTCCTTCGGGGCCGCCCTTTTCGTATGCCCACTCTTTTCATATGGCCGCCGCTTTCATGCGGCCGCACGGAAGAAACTTTCTGCGCGATTATTGATGCCTGTCAGGGAACTGACCCGGAAATGGGGCATTGGGGCCCCGTCATGAAGAACTATCGTTTCATCACGCCCAAGCGCACCGGCAAGTGGTATCCCGATCTGGAGACGGCCCAGCGCCATGCCTGCGAGATCGGTGCAGGCTATCTCGATACGCGCACAGGCCAGTTCGTAGCCTACGTCGGTACGGTTCTCGAAACCATCATCCGCAGCGGCAAGAGTTCTCCCGCCGCCGCCTGATCGCGGCTACGTAACTGGCGCCAGTCCCAGCCGTTCACTGACCCAGTCCCACAGCGCATCGGCTTCGCCCGCGGCCTTGCCTTCGGGCTCGACTTCGGAGGCCACCTCGCCCGATGCCGATGCTCGGTGAAACGCCGCCCGCTCGCCGAAGTGGACCGGGCAGACCTCCAGCCCATGCCCACCGACGAGGCCCGCCGTCTCCTCCAGCAGCCGCGTCGCCCGCGCGGGCACGGCGTTGAGCAGCACGAACGCAGGCTTGCGCGCATATTTCACCAGCTCGGACGTCGCCTCCAGCGCATGAAGATCGAAAGCCCGCGTGCGCGTGGGAATCAGGATCAGGTCCGCCGCGCGCGCGGCCTCGCGCGAGGCCATGTCGCTTTGCGGCGGCGTATCGATCACCAGAATTTCCGAACCGCCGCGCGTGGCCTTCAGGATCGTGCTGACCAGACGCACTGGCGGACAGGTGATCACTTCGGGCAGATAGTCCCCGCGCCAGTCTCCCCACGCGGCAGCGGTCGCCTGCGGGTCCATGTCGATCACGCAGCTCTTGCGGCCATCGTAAGTCGCGCATGTGGCGAGGTGCAACGCAAGCGTCGTTTTCCCCGAACCACCCTTCTGGCTGACAACCGCAATCGTCGGCATCGGCACCTCTCCGGCCTGTGGCAGCGCCGCGCCGAATCATTGCGCGCAGCATTCATCCGGCAAGGTTCTTCGCAATTGCAGCAAGAGTCCAGCCAAACGGCTGTTGCGGACATCAGGTGCGCAGGTAATCCCGCCGGAAATCCGCCGCAAAGGCCGCGAAACGCCCTTCTCCAATCGCATCGCGCATGCCCTGCATGAGCTGCTGATAGAACGAGATATTGTGCTCGGTCAGCAGCATCGCGCCCAGAATCTCGCCGGAACGGATCAGGTGATGGATATAGGCGCGCGAATAAGTGCCACAGGTGGGGCAAGTGCAGCGCTCGTCGATCGGGCCGGTATCTTCGGCATGGCGGGCATTGCGCATGTTGAGCGGGCCGTTCCAGGTGAAAGCCTGCCCGTTGCGGCCCGAGCGGGTGGGCAGCACGCAATCGAACATGTCCACCCCGCGCTCCACCGCGCCGACGAGATCGTCGGGCTTGCCCACGCCCATCAGATAGCGCGGACGGTCCGCCGGAAGCTGCCCCGGCGCGAAATCGAGCGTGGCGAACATCGCCTCCTGCCCCTCGCCCACCGCCAGGCCCCCGATCGCGTAGCCGTCAAACCCGATATCCGCCAGCGCATCGGCGGACGCCTTGCGCAGGCCCTCATCGAGCGCGCCCTGCTGGATGCCGAACAGCGCCGAATTGGCCGCATGCGCGCCGCCGCTGTCAAAACCCTCGCGACTGCGCTTCGCCCAGCGCATCGACATTTCCATGGAGCGGGCAATCACGTCGCGGGGCTGATCGATCTTGGGGCATTCGTCGAAACACATGACGATGTCCGAGCCCAGAAGACGCTGGATTTCCATCGAGCGTTCGGGCGTCAGATGATGGCGCGAACCGTCGATATGGCTGGCGAACGTCACGCCCTCCTCGGTGATCTTGCGCAGCTCTGACAGGCTCATGACCTGATAGCCGCCGCTGTCGGTAAGGATCGGGCGGTTCCAGTTCATGAACTTGTGCAGCCCGCCCAGCCGCGCCACCCGCTCCGCGCCGGGGCGCAGCATCAGGTGATAGGTATTGCCGAGGATGATATCGGCGCCTGTGGCGCGCACGTCCTGCGGTTTCATCGCCTTGACCGTTGCGGCGGTGCCCACCGGCATGAAAGCGGGCGTGCGGATCTCGCCGCGCCGCATGCGGATCACGCCGGTACGCGCCTTGCCATCGGTTGCGTGGATCTGGAAATCGAAACGGGGGTTATGCTGGGTCGTCATGCCCCGCCCGTTAGAGAAATCAGAAGCCGTAGACCAGCGAGAAGCGCGAAATCGTATCCGTCTTGAGCGCTCCTGCGGGCGGCGAGGTTTCATGCTCGATCGAATAGGACAGCTTCGTCTTCAGCCCCCTTGCCATCCCCACCTCGATTCCGGTCTGCGAGGTAAACGTGCTGTCATCCGATCCGACATAGCTCGACGCATTCTGGGTCAGCTTGAGCGTACCGTTGAGCCGCCAGTCGAAATCGAGCGAGCTCAGCGCGGACCAGGTCGTCTCATTGGGATCGGTGACATAGTTCGTGCGGCGAACGGCCGGCCCCGCTTCCACGGACAAGTGCATGTTCTGCCGGTTGATGATCCTGTAACCGAAACCTCCCGAGGCCGAGAAACGGTCGGTAAACCCCTGGATTTCGTCCTTCTCGTACTGGAAGCGGCCATAGGTGAAGATGCCGTCGTTCAAGGTGTAGCGCGGCTGGTAGCTGGCCCCGTACTGCTCCCGCGTGACCGTGCCGGTATCCTTCTGATAATCAGCATTGAGCTGGATAGCATGCTCCCAGTCAATCCCCTTGCGATCGAGTTTTACCGCGCCGGTAAACCCGAAATTGCTGGTATTGCCGGTCGAGCGGAACGCGCCCGCCTCGACCTGCCCAGTCCACAGCTCCAGCACGCCGGAACTGCGAATCTTTTCCCGCTTAGCTTCGGCCCGCCGCGCGATCAGCAGCTTGTGTCGGTTGAGATAGGCGTTGTTGAGCTCGTCGATCTCATCCTTGTCATAGGGATTGGTTTGCAGGGCAAACCGCACCAGCGCCGCCACGGCATCGGTATCCTCGGTCTTCATCGCCGCTTCGAGCAACTTGCGCACCGGTTTCGCCAGATGCGGCGGCTCCGCCTCGATGAACGGAATCGGATCAACGAAAGGCGGCGCATCCACGCGCAGCGGGCCTGCCGGGATCAGCTCTTCACTAGCAGCTTCATTGGCGGCTTCACTGGCGGCCGGTTCTGCGGCGGTATCTCCGGCAGACGTAACCTGCGCCGCGGCCGGTGCCGCGGCTACAAGCAAAGGCAGGATAGAAAGGACAGGAACGCGCTTCGTCATGCCCGGGCATTTATCGCGTCATGTCCGCAAGCGCCAGCCGGTCCGGAAGATCCAGGCGATAAGCGTCACGCAAATTGCGAGGAAAAACAGCGTGAGCCCCAGCGAAATTCCGATGGACACATCCGAACTGCCATAGAACGTCCAGCGCAGCCCGTTCACCAGATAGACGACGGGATTGGCCATCGCCACCGAGCGCCAAGGTTCAGGCAAAACGTCGATCGAATAGAACGTGCCGCCCAGGAACGTCAGCGGCATCAGGATCAGCATTGGCACGATCGAAAGCTTCTCGAAACTGTCCGCCCAAATGCCGAGGATAAAGCCAAACAGCGAGAAACTGGCCGAAACCAGCAGGATATAGCCGAAAGCATAGACCGGGTGGGCAATCGTGAAATCGACAAAGAAGCTGGCGGTGCCCAGAATGATCGTGGCCAGAATCAGCGATTTCGTCGCCGCCGCGCCGACAAAACCGGCGAGCGTTTCCGCCACGCCAACGGGCGCCGACAGCAATTCATAGATCGCGCCGGTAAAGCGCGGCATGTAGATGCCGAAACTGGCGTTGGACGTGCTTTCGCCCAGCAAGGTCAGCAGCAACAGGCCGGGAACGATGAAGGCGCCGTAATTCACGCCGCCCATACCGCCCTGCATCTGGCCGCCGATGGCCGCGCCGAACACCACGAAGTAAAGCGTCGTCGTCAGCACTGGCGCCAGGATCGACTGCATGGCGGTGCGGAACGCGCGCATGAGTTCCTGCTTGTAGATGGTCCAGGCACTGCGGGCGTTGAACAGGCTCATGCTGCACCTCCATCCAGAAGATCGACGAAGATGTCTTCAAGGCTCGATTCGTGGATATCGATGGCGGTGTAATCGATGCCGGAGCGGGTCAGCGCCTTGGTCAGCTCCGCGACTTCGGTGGTGCCGCCGATATCGCCCTCCCCGCCGCCGCCGCGATAGCACAGCACGCGGCCTTCCTCCGTCAGCGAGACCGGAAAGGCCGAGAGCACTTCGGGGACGGTATCCAGCGGCTGCGCCAGCGTGATCAACGCCTCGGTCCGGCCCAGGCGTTCCATCATCGCCTTCTTGCCATCGACCATGAGAATTTCGCCCTTGTTGATGATGCCCACGCGGTCGGCCATTTCTTCGGCCTCTTCCAGATAGTGGGTGGTCAGGATGATCGTGGTGCCCCGCTCGCGCAGCAGCTCGATCTGGCGCCACATGTCGCGCCGCAGCTCGACATCGACGCCCGCGGTCGGCTCGTCGAGGAACAGCAGTTCGGGATCGTGCGCCAGCGCCTTCGCAATCAACACACGGCGCTTCATGCCGCCCGACAGCGTGCGGATCTGCGCATCGCGCTTGTCCCACAGGCTGAGCGCGCGCAGGATTTCCTCGACCCGCGCCGGATCGGGCGGCAGGCCGAACAGGCCGCGCGAATGACCAACAGCGTGCTGCACGCGCTCGAACATATCGGTCGCCAGTTCCTGCGGCACCAGACCGACCCGGGCCCGGAGCCGCCGCCAGTTGCGGGCCATGTCCTCGCCGAAGGCGTTGATCGTACCCGATGTCGGCCGCACGAGGCCGCAGACCGCACCGATCAGCGTCGTCTTGCCCGCGCCGTTGGGCCCCAGAAGCGCGAAGATCTCGCCCTTGTTGATGGAAAGGTCCACGCCCTTAAGCGCGGTGAAGCCGCCTGCGTAGGTTTTCGTCAGGCCACTGATTTCGAGAATGGTTTGCATCGCCCCTAGATGCGCGAGCAAGGCGACGGTTCCAAGACCCTTTGCAAAAAGAAGAACTACGGAAGCAGCAAGCTGGAATCGCCGTAGGAGTAAAACCGGTATTCGGTGGCGATCGCGCGGGCATAGACCGCCTGCATCCGCTCGCGCCCCATCAGTGCCGAAACCAGCATGAACAGCGTGGACTTGGGCAAGTGGAAGTTGGTCATCAGCCCGTCGATGGCCTTGAAGCGGTAGCCGGGGGTGATGAAGATCGACGTATCGCCTTCGAACGGGCGGATCACGCCATCCTCGCCTGCCGCGCTTTCCAGCAGACGCAGCGAGGTGGTGCCCACTGCGATGAGGCGGCCTCCGCCCGCCCGTGCCGCGTTCAGGCGATCGGCGGTTTCGGCATCGATCCGGCCCCATTCCGCGTGCATGCGGTGCTCTTCGGTATCCTCCGCCTTGACCGGCAGGAACGTGCCCGCGCCGACATGCAGCGTCAGCGTTTCCCGCGCGATGGCAGCGGCATCGAGCCGTTCGACCAGCCCCGGCGTGAAATGCAGCGCCGCAGTAGGAGCTGCAACCGCCCCTTTCTCGCGCGCGAACATGGTCTGGTAATCGCTGGCGTCAGCCGCGTCGGTTTCGCGCTTGCCCGCGATATAGGGCGGCAACGGCATGCGCCCGGCGCGTTCGAGCAGCACTTCGACCGGCTCCTCGCCTTCGAAGGCCAGCGTCCAGCTGCCATCCTCATGCCGGTTCTCGGCGATAGCGGTCACGTCTGCGGGAAAGGCGACCTGATCGCCCGGTTTCAGGCGCTTGGCATTGCGTACAAAGGCCTGCCAGCGCCTGAGATCGATGCGCTTGTGCAGCGTCGCCCCGATCCGCGCTTCGCCGCGCGTGCCTTCGAGCTGAGCGGGAATCACGCGAGTATCGTTGAACACAAGCACATCGCCCTTGCGCAGCAGATCGGGCAGATCGTGCACATGGCGGTCGGCAAAAGGCGACTCGCCATCCACCACGAGCATCCGCGCCGCATCGCGCGGCTTGGCCGGACGCAGGGCTATCCGCTCGGGCGGCAGGTCGAAATCGAACAGGTCAACACGCATGGCGCGGCGGGCTAGACGAGCAGGCGCGCTGCGGCAAGCATGCGATGACGCCGCACCTGCTCACGCAGAGCCTGCCGAAGAATCAATCGGACGTCGAATTGCTCAACTGATCCGGCGTGATCGAAGCGGGATCGGCCTTCAAGGCCGCGAAATCGGGCGGCGGCAGATGCTGCGAGGCCAGCGAGGCCTGAATGATCTTCGTCGGGTCCTGGGGCGGTTCGCCGCGGTGGATCTTGTCCACGTACTGCATGCCCGAGATCACACGGCCGAACACAGTGTACTTCCGGTCCAGCGCGAAGCGCGGGTAGAAGACGATGAAGAACTGGCTGTTGGCGCTGTCGGGATCGTTGGTACGCGCCATCGAGACGGTGCCGCGCAAATGCGGCATCGAATTGAATTCCTCCTTGAGGTCCGGAAGGTCCGAACCGCCCTGCCCGGTGCCCGTGGGGTCGCCGGTCTGCGCCATGAAGCCGTCGATCACGCGGTGAAAGATCTGGCCGTTGTAGAAGCCTTCCTTCGTCAGCGTCTTGATCCGCTCGACATGGTGCGGCGCCCACTTGGGCATCAGACGGATGCCGACGCGCCCGCCATCGGACAGATCGAGATAGAGCACATCGTCCGGATCGTGCGTGGGATCGGGATCGGTGAACGTCGGCAATGCGGCGGGAGCCGGCGTGACCGGTTCCTTCTTCCGCGCAAGCGCAGGATTGGCAACGAGCGCAACGCCCATCAGCAAGGCAGTCAGAGGCAGGCGAAACTTCATCGAATACTCACAAGCAGGGTCCGATCATGGCAAGGCGGATAGAGCCCGGCCGCTGTCGGCACAATGAATGATTTGGCAGGGCCGCCTTTCAGTAGTCTCCCTGAAGGCCATTGGCGGCAATGCGCGCGACAACATCCTCGCGCACCGCGGGGCTGACGAACTTGGTGATTTCACCGCCGAACATGGCGATTTCCTTGACCAGCTTGGACGCGATCGGCTGCAGGCTGACGTCCGCCATCAGGAATACGGTCTCGATATTGGGATTGAGCTGCTGGTTCATCCCCGCCATCTGATATTCGTACTCGAAGTCCGCCACGGCCCGCAGGCCGCGCACGATCACGGTTGCGCCCTGCTTCTGCGCGAACTTCATCAGCAGCGCGTTGAACCCCACCACCTCGACATTGCCGATGCCCATCGCCGCCACTTCGCGCTCGACCATGGACATCCGCTCTTCCGGCGTGAACAGCGGGCTTTTCGACATATTGGTGGTGACGCCGATAATCAGCTTGTCCACCAGCTTGGCGCCGCGCCGGATGATATCGGCATGGCCAAGCGTGATCGGATCGAACGTGCCCGGATAGACACCGATGCGGGCGTTCTCAGCCATCAATGGTCCCTCTCGACGATATAGCGCGCCACCGCGCGCAGGAGATCGGCTTCGCGGCCGTGCTGGGCCAGATGCTCCACCGCCTGATCCACCAGCATCCGCGCCTGTTCGCGCGCCCGCTCCGGCCCCAGCAGCGAAACAAAGGTCTGCTTGCCCGCGATGGCGTCCTTGCCCACGGCCTTTCCGGCCACAGCGGCGTCACCTTCATGGTCGATCAGATCGTCCGCAATCTGGAAAGCCAGGCCGATATCGCGTGCGTAACCGCGCAAATGCGTGCGCCCCTCGGGCGCGACGCGGCCGAGGATCGCGCCCATCTCCACCGCCGCGCCGAGCAGAGCGCCGGTCTTGAGCTGTTGCAAGCGGGTGACGGTCTGCAGATCGAACTCGCGCGTTTCGGCCACCAGATCCATCATTTGCCCGCCTGCCATGCCGCGCGCGCCGCTGGCCTGCCCCAGCGTCTGCACCAGCTCGATCCGCGTGAAGGGATCGGCGCTCGTCGCCGGATCGGACAGCACCTCGAACGCGAAGGCGTGGAGCGAATCGCCCGCCAGCACGGCCGTCGCCTCGTCGTAGGCCTTGTGCACCGTCGGCTTGCCATGGCGCATGGCATCGTCGTCCATGCACGGCAGATCGTCATGGATCAGCGAATAGACGTGGATCGCCTCAAGCGCGATGCCAGCCCGCACCGCCGCTTCGCGCTGCACGCCATACATGTCCGCAACCGCCGTCAGCAGCAGCGGGCGCAGCCGTTTGCCGCCGCCGATCGCGGCATAGCGCATCGCCTCGAACAAAGTCGCGCGGGCATCGCCGGGAACCGGCAGCAGTGCATCGAAAGCGCGATCGATCTCGCTGGCGATGCGGGCCAGGCCCTCGGTCAGCACCGGATCGGTCACGCCCGCAGCGCCCATGGCTCAGCGGTCCGGCGCATCGAACGGCTGCGTGCCCGCGGCCGCGCCGTCCGGCCCGGTAACGATCCGCTCGATCCGCGCCTGCGCCGCATCGAGCCGTTTCTGGCAATGCTGACGCAGCTTTTCGCCCTTTTCGTAAAGCGAGATCGAATCCTCCAGCGGCACATCGCCGCTTTCCAGCTGCCGCACGATGGTTTCCAGCGCGCGCAGAGCATCCTCGAAGCTCAGTTCCGCAATCTCTTCGGTCTCTCCGGTCATGCCGCAGCAATGGCCGCCCCGCCGCGCAGGGTCAAGGTGGGAGCCGAGAATTCCCGGATGCCCCATAATTCCGGATGATCGCACGAACACGCCGCAGCAGACTAGCCTACACGGAAGGACGGAGCTAAGGCGCCAAGCCATGAGCGGAATCACCCCTGACGTCGTCGAGGCGCATGGCCTCAGCCCCGAAGAATACGAGCGCGTGCTCCATGCCCTGGGCCGCGAGCCCAATCTGGTGGAACTGGGCATCTTCTCGGTCATGTGGTCGGAGCATTGCTCCTACAAATCGAGCCGTTTCCACCTCAAGCAGCTCCCGACCGAGGCGCCCTGGGTGATCTGCGGCCCCGGCGAGAACGCGGGCGTGATCGATATCGGCGACGGGCAGGCCGCCATCTTCAAGATGGAAAGCCACAACCACCCCAGCTACATCGAGCCCTATCAGGGCGCGGCGACCGGCGTGGGCGGCATCCTGCGCGACGTCTTCACCATGGGCGCACGCCCGGTCGCGAACATGAACGCGCTGCGCTTCGGCGATCCTTCGCACCCCAAGATGAAGCATCTGGTGCAGGGCGTGGTCGCAGGTATCGGCGGCTACGGCAACTGCGTGGGCGTGCCGACGGTGGGCGGCGAAACCAACTTCCACAAGGCTTACGACGGCAACATCCTCGTCAACGCGATGACGGTGGGCGTGGCCGAGACCGACAAGATCTTCTACTGCGCCGCCACGGGCCTTGGCAATCCGATCGTCTATGTCGGCTCCAAGACCGGGCGCGACGGCATCCACGGCGCCACGATGGCGAGCGCCGATTTCGACGAGAATTCGGACGAAAAGCGCCCCACCGTGCAAGTGGGCGACCCCTTCACCGAAAAACTGCTGATCGAAGCCTGCCTCGAACTGATGGCGACCGACGCGATCGTCGCCATTCAGGACATGGGCGCGGCGGGCCTCACCTCCTCTTCGGTCGAAATGGCCAGCAAGGGCGGTGCGGGCATCCGGCTCGACATGAACAAGGTGCCCTGCCGCGAAGAGGCGATGACGCCTTACGAAATGATGCTCTCCGAATCGCAGGAGCGCATGCTGATGGTGCTGAAGCCCGGCAAGGAAGCCATGGCCGAGGCGATCTTCAAGAAGTGGGAGCTGGACTTCGCGGTCATCGGCGAAGTGACCGACACCGGCCACATGGTGCTGGAGTTCGACGGCGAAGTGGTCTGCGACATCCCGCTCGGCCCGCTGGCCGACGATGCCCCCGAATACCAGCGCCCCTATATCTCGCAGGACGAATACAAGGCCTGGGCCGCCGTCCCGGCGCTGGGCGATGTGCCCGAGAGCACCGATATCGGCGCCGACCTGCTCACGCTGATGGGCAGCGCGGACCTCGCCTCGCGCAAGTGGATCTGGGAACAGTACGACAGCCAGGTCGGCGCCGACACGATGCAGAAATCCGGCGGCGATGCGGCCGTCGTGCGCGTCCACGGCACGCAAAAAGCGCTGGCGATCAGCACCGACTGCTCGCCGCGCTACTGCTACGCCGATCCCTACGAAGGCGGCAAGCAGGCGGTGGCCGAGACCTACCGCAATATCAGCGCGGTCGGCGGCCTGCCGCTGGCGATCACCAATTGCCTCAACTTCGCCAACCCGCAGCGCCCGCAGATCATGGCGCAGATCGTCGGCTGCCTCACCGGCATGGGCGATGCCTGCCGCGCGCTCGACTATCCGATCGTCTCCGGCAACGTCTCGCTCTACAACGAATCGAAAGCGACCGGCGGCGGTTCGGCGATCCTGCCCACGCCTGCCATCGGCGGCGTCGGCCTGCTGGCCGATCACGGCAAGATGGCGACGATTGCCTTCAAGACCGAGGGCGACGAGGTATTCCTGCTCGGCGGCAGCGGCACGCATCTGGGCCAGTCGCTCTGGCTGCGCACCATCGCGGGCCGCGAGGCGGGCAATGCCCCGGCCGTGGATCTCAAGGCCGAAGCGGCCCATGGCGCCACCGTGCGCGGCTGGATCGGCGAAGGCAAAGTCACCGCCGTCCATGACGTGAGCGACGGCGGCCTGCTGGTAGCCCTGGCCGAAATGGCGCTGGCGGGCGGCAAGGGCTGCACGTTCGACACCGCGCTGACGACGGCGGAGGCTTTCGGCGAGGACCAGAGCCGGTACGTGGTCACGGCGCCTGCGGGCACGCAGTTGCCGGGCGCGGTGAAAATCGGCACGGTGGGTGGAACCACTGTGGCGGGCGTGGAAATCGCTGCGCTGAAGGAAGCGAACGAGGCGTTCTTCCGGGACTGGATGGAGGGCTAACCCCTCCACCACCCGCTTCGCGGGCGGTCCCCCTCCCCATCGCTACGCGACAGGGAGGATTGCACAACGATAGCTCCTCCCTGTTTTGCAAGGCAAAATGGGGAGGTGGCATTCGCGCAGCGAATGACGGAGGGGTTTCAACGCTCCCGGCAAGCTACAACGATTGCGGCCACCACGCCATCTACGTCACGCAGCACGTCTCTGGCCGGAATCCGGATCGTCCTGATCCCTCTTTCCCGTAGCCAAGCATCGCGCTCAGCGTCCCTTTGGGGATTGCGCCCCATATCGTGCGCAACACCGTCGATCTCGATTCCCGCTTTCACCGACGGACAGTAAAAATCGAGCACGAACGGCCCCACCGGATGCTGCCGCCGGAACTTGATCCCCACCGGTGCCTTGCGCAACCCCTGCCACACCAGCACTTCGGGCAGCGTCAGTTCCCGCCGAAGACGCCGGGCCTTCCGCACTGTCTGAATCGGTGGCGGCATGAAAACTCCCCCTCCCCGTTTTGCTACGCAAAACAGGCAGGATCGGGGAAGTTAAAACTCCTCCCTGTCGCGCAGCGATGGGGAGGTGGCAGCCCGCAGGGCTTGACGGAGGGGTTATTCCCGTACCCAGTCCTTCTCGGGCACGCCCAGCAGCCTGAGCACGCTCGTCAGGTCGCCCCGGTCGATCCAGCCGTTCGCGGCCGCGCGGGCTTTGGGCTTGGCCCGGTAGGCGATGCCGTAAGTGGCGGCTTCCAGCATCGGGATATCGTTGGCGCCATCGCCGGTGGCGAGGCTGGTGGCGCCCTCCCCGGCGGCGGCGATTTCCGCCAGCAGCGTGGCTTTCTTCACCGAACTGTCCACCACCGGCCCGGCCAGACCGCCCGTCAGCTTGCCCCCGGCCACGCCGAGACGGTTGCCGACGACATGCTCGAACCCCAGTTGCTCGGCCACCGGATCGGCGAAATGATGGAAACCGCCCGTCACCAGAACCGTGCGGCAGCCCAGCTTCTTGAGCGTTTCCACCAGCACTTTCGCCCCCGGCATGGGCCGGATGCGCCCTGCCAGACATTCGCCGATAGCCTCGACGGAAAGCCCTTCCAGCAGCCCTACCCGCTCGCGCAGCGCCTGTTCGAAATCGAGTTCGCCCTGCATCGCGCGTTCGGTGATCGCGGCGATGCGCTCTTTCAGCCCGGCGAAATCGGCCAGTTCGTCGATGCATTCCTGGCCGATCATGGTCGAATCCATGTCGGAGATGAACACGCGGGGCACCACCGGCTCCGCGCGGCAAACAAGGCCGTCGCTGGGGACGAAATGCGCATCCAGCCCGGCACGCAGCGCGGCGGCATCGTCGTCGGGCGTATCGATTTCCATCGTCTGTCCGCAGAAATCGAGCATCGAGGCCGAGGCGATCCGCACGCCCGATCGGGCCAGATCGGCCTTTGCGGCATCGAGTCTGGTCGAAAGATGATCCGGTTCTGCTATCAGCCGGGCTATGAGCACTGCGAATTCCCTTGATACGCCATATGACATCGAAGCCGGAGACCGGCCGCCGCTGGCGCTCATTGCAGGGCCAACCGCCAGCGGCAAGAGCGATTGTGCCGTGGCACTGGCACAGGAGCTGGAACGGCGCGGGCGGCGCGCCATCGTCGTCAATGCCGACAGCTCGCAGGTCTATGCCGATCTCACCGTGCTGAGCGCGCGGCCCACCGAAGAGGAAATGGGCGGGATCGAGCACCGCCTGTTCGGCGCCTGGGACGGCGCGCAGGGGTGCTCCGCCGCCGACTGGGCCCGCGCCGCACGTGAGACGATCGCCGATGTGCATGCCCAAGGCGCGGTGCCGGTTCTGGTGGGCGGCACTGGCCTCTACATCCGCACCCTGCTCGACGGCATCGCCCCTGTGCCGCCGATAGCCCCCCACGTGCGCGAAGAGGTGCGCGCGCTGCCGGTGGAGCAGGCCTATGCCGCCTTGCAGGCCGAAGACCCCGAACGCGCCGCCCGCCTTGCCCCGGCGGACACCACCCGCATCGCCCGTGCGCTGGAAGTCGTGCGCTCGACCGGCAAACCGCTCGCCCACTGGCAGGCGCTGACCAGCGGCGGCATCGGCCATGACGTCACGCTCTTCCCGGCCATCCTGCTGCCCGAGCGGCAGGCACTCTATGCCCGCTGCGACTTGCGCTTTGCCCGCATGATCGAGCGCGGCGCCATGGCGGAAGTCGAAACGCTGCTGGCGCGCCGACTCGATCCCGCCCTGCCGGTGATGCGCGCCATCGGCGTTCCCGAACTTGCCGGAGTCGTTGCCGGATCGTGGTCTCTGGACGATGCCATCGTGCGCGGATCACAGGCCACGCGCAATTATGCGAAGCGTCAATATACCTGGCTGCGCCACCAGCCCCCGAAAGAATGGTCTCGTATCGAATTTCAAAGTTTCGACAAAAGCGCCGTTGAAGATATTTTATTTCGTAATTTTGGGTTGACGTAACACATACGTTTCCTTAGAGGCCACTCCAGCCTGCTGATGGAAGTTATGCAGGGAGGAGAGGATGACCCGGTACGGCCATTGTCGTGCCGGGTCGGTTTCATTGGAGAGCGCGGAACCCGCCGAAACGCTTGTTTCCGGGGGGTATCCTATTATGGGTGCGCGCTTTCTCTTGCAGTCCGAGTAATCGGGCCGCGCATCGATTCGAGAAGGCCCTCAAGGGACGGGCCAAACTTGAAAAGGAATGTGTTGTGAGTGAAGAGCGCAGCGGCGCGAACATCCTGGTCGAAAGCCTGGTCAAGCAGGGGGTCGAATTCGTATTCGGGTATCCCGGCGGCGCCGTACTTCCGATCTACGATGCTCTCTTCGGCGAAGAACGCATCCGCCACATCCTCGTGCGCCATGAAGCCGGTGCCGCCCATGCCGCCGAAGGCTATGCCCGCTCGACCGGCAAGCCCGGCGTCGTGCTCGTCACCTCCGGCCCCGGCGCCACCAATGCCGTGACCGGCATTGCCGATGCCTTCCTCGATTCGATTCCGCTTGTCGTCATCACCGGCCAGGTTCCCACCGCCCTGATCGGCTCGGACGCGTTTCAGGAAGCCGATACCGTCGGCATCTCGCGCCACTGCACCAAGCACAACTATCTGGTGAAGGATCCCGCCGATCTCGCCGCGATCGTTGACGAGGCGTTCCAGATCGCCACCACCGGCCGCCCCGGCCCGGTGCTGATCGACATTCCCAAGGACGTGCAGATCGCCATGGCCGCCTGGCACGGCGGCCCGGCGCAGCGCCGCCAGCGCTATGCGCCGCGCACGCAGGGCGCGATCGAGGAGATCGAGGATGCCGTCGCGATGATCGCGGCCGCCAAGGCGCCGGTGTTCTATACCGGCGGCGGCGTCATCAATTCCGGCCCGCGCGCCACCGCGCTGCTGCGCGAGCTGCAGGCGAAGACCGGCGCGCCCGTCACCTCGACGCTGATGGGCCTCGGCGCCTTCCCGGCGGACAGCACGGACTGGCTGGGCATGCTGGGCATGCACGGCACGTATGAGGCCAACATGACGATGAATCAGTCCGACCTGATCATCTGCGTCGGTGCCCGTTTCGACGACCGCGTGACCGGCCGCCTCGATGCCTTCGCGCCCAATTCGAAGAAGATCCATATCGACATCGACCGTTCGTCCATCAACAAGACGGTTCCGGTCGACCTGCCGATCATTGGCGACTGCGCCGAAGTTCTTCAGCAGATCCTCGACGTCTGGGGAGACCGCAAGCCGCAGGATCTCACCGCGTGGAAGGACCGGATCGACACCTGGCGCCAGAAAAAGAGCCTCTCGTTCCCGGACAACCGCGATGCGATCATGCCGCAGCTCGCGATCCAGCGCCTCTTCGCGCTGACCAAACCCAAGGACCCGATCATCTCGACCGAAGTGGGCCAGCACCAGATGTGGGCGGCGCAGCACTTTCACTTCTTCAGCCCCAACAAGTGGCTGACTTCGGGCGGTCTCGGCACCATGGGCTATGGCCTGCCCGCCGCCATCGGCGCGCAGCTCGGCAATCCGGACAGCCTCGTCATCGACATCGCGGGCGACGCCTCGATCCAGATGAACATTCAGGAGCTGGGCACTGCCACGCAGTACCGCCTGCCGGTCAAGATCTTCATCCTCAACAACGAGTGGATGGGCATGGTCCGCCAGTGGCAGGAGCTGACCTACGAGAGCCGCTATTCGAACTCGTACTCGGACAGCCTGCCCGACTTCGTGAAGCTCGCCGAAGCCTACGGCTGGAAGGGCATCCGCATCACGAGGGAAAGCGAACTGGACGATGGCATCCAGGCGATGATGGACTATCCCGGCCCGGTGATCGTGGACTGCTGCGTCCATAACGAGGCGAACTGCTTCCCGATGATCCCCTCGGGCGCGTCGCACACCGAAATGATCCTCTACGGCGATTCCGTCGCCGGAACCATGGACGATGAGGCCAAGGCGCTCGTCTGAGCCCCGGCCCGCCAAGGACACACAGACATGATGCACATCAAGCACGAGGCCGAGGAGCGGCACGTCCTGACCGTGACGGTCGATAACGAGGCCGGCATTCTCGCCAAGATCGCCGGCCTGTTCACCGCGCGCGGCTATAATATTGACAGCCTGACCGTGGCCGACATTACCGAGAACCACTCGGTCAGCCGGATCACCATCGTCACCCACGGCCCGCCGAGCCAGATCGACCAGATCCACGCCCAGCTCGAACGGCTGGTGCCGGTGCACAAAGTGGTGGACCTCACCGAGCGCGGCCCCTTCGTCCAGCGCGAACTGGCGCTGATCAAAGTGGCGGGCATGGGCGAAAAGCGCGTGGAAGCGCTGCGCATCGCCGGCGTGTTCCGTGCCAAGCCGGTGGACACCAGCACCTCCAGCTTCATTTTCGAACTGACCGGCGCGCCCGACAAGATCGACACGTTCGTGGCGATCATGCGCGAGCTGGGCCTTGTCGAAGTGGGCCGCACCGGCGTCGTCGGCATGATCCGCGGCGCCGGGGAAGCCTGACGGAATTGAACGGAAGATAGGAATTTGCGCCGTCCCGGGCTTGATCCGGGACCACCGGCCGTTATGGGCGGCGCATGATCGTTAGCGATCCCGGCCAGGGACGGGATGACGGAAGGAAAAACCGATGAAAGTCTATTACGACGCCGATTGCGACATCAACCTGATCACGGACAAGAAGATTGCCGTGCTCGGCTATGGCAGCCAGGGCCACGCCCATGCGCAGAACCTGCGTGACAGCGGCGTCAAGGACGTGGCCATCGCCCTGCGCGAAGGCTCGGCCACCGCGAAGAAGGCCGAAGGCGCCGGTTTCAAGGTGATGACCAACGCCGAAGCCGCCAAGTGGGCCGATATCCTCATGATCCTCGCGCCTGACGAGCATCAGGCCGCGATCTACGCCGCCGACATCCATGACAACATGAAGCCCGGCGCCGCGCTCGCTTTCGCCCACGGCCTCAATATCCATTTCGGCCTGATCGAGCCGCGCGCCGACATCGACGTGATCATGATCGCGCCGAAGGGCCCGGGCCACACCGTGCGCAGCGAATACCAGCGCGGCGGCGGCGTGCCCTGCCTCGTTGCGGTGGCGCAGGACAAGACCGGCAATGCCCATGATGTCGCGCTCGCCTATGCCTCGGGCGTCGGCGGCGGCCGTTCGGGCATCATCGAAACCAACTTCCGCGAGGAATGCGAAACCGACCTGTTCGGCGAGCAGGCCGTGCTCTGCGGCGGCACCACCGCGCTGGTGCAGGCGGGCTTCGAAACGCTGGTGGAAGCCGGTTACGCGCCGGAAATGGCCTACTTCGAATGCCTCCACGAACTGAAGCTGATCGTCGACCTGATGTATGAAGGCGGCATCGCCAACATGCGCTACTCGATCTCGAACACTGCCGAATACGGCGACATCAAGACCGGCCCGCGCGTGATCACCGAAGAGACCAAGAAGGAAATGAAGCGCGTTCTGGCTGACATCCAGTCGGGCCGCTTCGTCAAGGACTTCGTGCTCGACAACCGCGCCGGCCAGCCCGAACTGAAGGCCTCGCGCATCGCCGCCAAGCGCCACCAGATCGAGGAAACCGGCGCCAAGCTGCGCGCCATGATGCCCTGGATCGGCGCCAACGCGCTGGTGGACAAGTCCAAGAACTGATCCGGCGGCAGGGCCCGCCCTGCCCCTGACGGCATACGCTCCCGGTTCCGCTTCGGCGGGGCCGGGAGTTTTCGTTTGGGGAGATGGCGGTGCGGTGGATTGGCGGAATGGCCGGTAGACGACTGTCGCGTTTAGAGAAGCAAAAGCGAGAGGACTGCCGTTCGTTCGAATGCGAGAGGCCGATGAAAGATTATCTATTACCCTCATTTCATCAACCGCTTATAGCTTGAAGGTGACAGGCGCGGTCATTAAAAAGGCGGGAGAAACTAAGCGTGATGTAGCACCCGCATTTCGCCTATTGTCAGGGAAAGACAACTTCGCGCGGGTATTCTGGAGGAATAATGAAGGCGGTCCTTGGTGGTGCACTAGAAAATGCGTTGATCAGGCAACTCACCTCCGAGTTTGATCCACAGCGCTTGAATACGAGTCACGGGTATTATCGCAGCCTACAGAGATCGCCTGATCAAACTGCATTTAGCCGCGCTGCGACAGTCTTGTCTGTCGCGGAGGGAGTACTCCTTCCAAATATAGATTGGGCAACGAGCATGCTTGGAGACCAAGCACCGCAACCTGAAGCGCTTGGTTGGGAAGCGTATAACGGTGAGGAGCTGTGGAGCGAAGACTGGCTGGCGTTTGCGGAGATAGCATTCCAGGCCGGGGCGTTCAGTGGTGCTCCCCTTCGTCGTTTACGCGATGTCCCCCAAGTCTCCGACCAAGAAGACTCGAATGAAGATTTGCGGGCTTTTTCGGTTCACCATCTGATGCGTCTGTTCCTACAACTCGACGCAGCAGCGAACGAGGAAGCGTTGTTATTCCTGCCGCCGGGCGACGAGGAGATATTGTCGCAGCTATCCGCTTTTGCGAAGTCCTCTCCGCATCGGCCTCCACTTGACCTCCCAGACCTAGACTCCACGCGCTATGACTCTGATGCGCGATCCATCACATTGCTGGCATTCCAGCCACCCGACACGCAATCGATCATCCCCGTTAGGAAAGACGCGGCTGTGCGTAAGTATGCTGAGAGTGTGATGGAGTTATGGGCACTGCCAGATCCTGTCGAGCGCGAAAGAAACGCGGTCAAAGCTATGCGGGAGGTGATACAGGCCGATGAGGTGCGCGGTTGGGCAGCCAACGCGTTTGAAGCTGTTTCATGGGGTCTGAAGCCGCTTAGTTGGTTAGGCGTTCCATTGGTTGGGGCTGTTGGCGATGTGCGAGATGTCGCAAATGTTGTCCACGAGCGTGAGCGGAAGTCTCGCAATTGGTTGTTAATCAGAACAATGATGAACGACATCTCGTTGTCCGATTACCTTCGCCGCACTGACAATCTATAACGGATGCTGACTTGTCAGTGACAGGAGTGATATAATTCGGGCGGCTATCTGTTGAGGCCCCCGTTAGTCAATAGTGTTTTCACAACGAGACAGTCCGGGACTTGATCGTAATTCGAATGCCGACTTTCAAGTGTAGCGAAATCCCTATCGAACGCCCGGCGAGGGCGCTTTGATGCCAGTCTCATCCTCTTTCGCCAGGGTGATCGCGTTCAGCCGTTGTGCAGAGACATCCCTGTGACTATTTTCATGATCAGGGTAGTACGCAAGGGAGGGGCATATTGGTCGGCTGCGGAAATTCCCTCATCCAGTGGTGCGAATTCGATTGGCCATCCTTTGCGACTCTGGCGAGTGGCTTGGCTGCCGTTATCGGCGCAGTTATCGTGGGCTCGAAGCAGGTCGGGATTGCCAAAAGACAAGCCGACATCACCGATAAGCAGGCCGACATATTGGACAGGCAGGTCAAACTGGAAGCGGCGAAACTGCGTGCCGATCTTTTCCAGCGGCGTCTGGAGACTTTCGAGGCGACTGCTGACTTCGTCCTCCATATCGCTGCGTTGCCGGAGCATGATGAGAAGGCCGACGCGCGGATCAGTCTGTTCGCGGAGAAGATGCGCGAGAGCCAGTACCTTTTTGAAGATCCGGCAGTCTACAAGCGGCTGAGAGAAATTTTCGAGATCGGCAACAAGTCACGGACGGACCGCGCTATCGCGCAAGCCTATCATGAAGAACAGAGGCCTGATCCGGACCGGCAGGCACGGCAAGAGCGCATGCTGAACGTCGCGGCCTGGACCTTCGCGACTCTGGAAGAGCTTTCCGACCTTTTCCGGCACGACCTTTCCATATTGCCGCGAAGCAAGCCGCAATGATTGATCCCGTTGTCCAGACCAACCTGCATCGCCATCCGCCATTCAGCCGAAGCGCAATGAGGAAGTAGGATTGAGAGCCTCGGCGATAGGCTCAGAATGTCTGCTCCTAGGCGTATTTGGACCTTGGTCGAACGGCTTCGATGGGCGCATAGCCGCCTCTACCATCCACAACCCCTTTTCCTACATCCCCGGACATGCGGTAATCTCCGGCCCATGCTCCTAACCGCCCTGCCCGCATCCGGAACACAAGGTGACACTTGCCCCGTGCAAAGTGACACTTGTCATGCGCAAGGTGACACTTCCGGCCATAAGGTGACACATTTTCCCCTGGACCGTGTAAACCGTGTAAACCGGAGTGTCACTTTAGGCCCGCAGGCCGGAACCGCTCAGAGGAGATGCCCATGCCCCGACTCCGCCTGACCGCCGCCGCCACGGCCGCCCTGCTCCCGCTTTCCGCCTGCGCGGCGGACAGCGCGCCGCCGCCCGCACAGTCCATGCCGCCGCTGCCCGGCGTGGAGCCCGATTGCGGCGCGGAGAAGCTCGGCGCCTATGTCGGCCAGCGGGCGACGGATGCGGTGATGGCCGCGATCCGCGAATGGCGCGCCGGGCATCCGGTGCGCGTGCTGCGGCCCGGGTCCGTCGTCACCATGGACTACCGGCCCGACCGGCTGAACGTCGATCTGGACGCGAACGGGGTGATCAAGGGCTTCCGCTGCACCTGATCCGCGGGCGCCGCGGCGGACCTTTTCCCTTTACATCCGCCCCTTCAATGCCCATAGGCGCACCCATGACTCTCCGTCTCGGCCTTCTCCTGCGACTTACCCGCCCTTGGGCGTGAGGTGACGCGTTGCTCCTGCGGCGCGCTCGGCGCTCAAGGGGACCTTAGCAACGAACCGCAGTTAGAAGACAATATTCCGAGCGAGACACGACCATGACCATGCTGAAAACCCCCTCGGTCAAATACCGACCGTTCCCGCAGATCGACCTGCCGAACCGCCAATGGCCCTCGCAAGTCATCACCCAGGCCCCGCGCTGGCTCTCCACCGACCTTCGCGACGGCAACCAGGCGCTGATCGACCCGATGGGCGCGGAGAAGAAGAGCCGCTTCTTCGACCTGCTCGTGAAAGTCGGCCTCAAGGAAATCGAAGTCGGCTTCCCCAGCGCGGGCGCGACCGAGTTCGATTTCATCCGCGGCCTCGTCGATGACGGGCGCATTCCCGAAGACGTGCTGGTGCAGGTGCTGACCCAGTCGCGCCAGGATCTGATCGAGCGTTCGTTCGAAAGCCTCGCCGGGGCGCATGCGGCCATCGTCCACGTCTACAATGCGGTGTCGCCGCTGTGGCGCAATGTCGTGTTCGGCATGGAACAGTCCGAAATCCGCGGCATTGCCGAGAACGGCGCGAAGATCATCCGTGATCAGATCGCCAAGTACCCGCAGACCAAGTGGCACGTGGAATATTCGCCGGAGACGTTCTCCACCGCCGAACTCGATTTCTCGATCGAGTGCTGCGAGGCGGTGATGCAGATCCTCCAGCCCACGCCCGAACACCCGATCATCCTCAATCTGCCCGCGACGGTGGAAGCGGCAACGCCCAACATCTACGCCGACCAGATCGAGTATTTCTGCCGCAACCTGCCCAATCGCGAGAGCGCAGTGATCAGCCTGCACACGCACAACGACCGCGGCACCGGCGTCGCGGCGGCGGAACTGGGCCTGATGGCGGGCGCGGACCGCGTCGAGGGCTGCCTGTTCGGCAACGGCGAGCGCACGGGCAACTGCTGCCTCGTGACGGTTGCCCTCAACATGTACACGCAAGGCGTTGATCCGGAACTGGATTTCTCGGACATCGATGAAGTGATCCAGACTGTCGAGTACTGCAACCAGCTCAAGGTGCCCGAGCGCCATCCCTATGGCGGCGAACTGGTTTTCACCGCCTTTTCCGGCTCGCACCAGGACGCCATCAAGAAGGGTTTCGCCGCGCAGGAAACGCGTAACGACCAGTTCTGGTCGGTGCCTTACCTGCCGATCGATCCCGCCGATCTCGGCCGCAATTACGAAGCGGTGATCCGCGTCAACTCACAGTCCGGCAAGGGCGGCTTCGCCTGGGTGATCGAGCAGGATCAAGGCCTCAAGCTGCCCAAGCGCATGCAGGCGCACTTTTCCCGCCATGTGCAGGATCTGGCCGACGAGCTGGGCCGCGAACTGCAGGCGGGCGATATCTGGGACGTGTTCCGCAAGGCCTACCGCCTCGACGAGCCGCAGCATTTCCAGCTGATCGACTGGGATGAGGCCAAGAGCGCCGACGGCACGCGCATCTTCGCGGGCAAGATCGGCGTCGAGGGCAAGGAGCAGACGGTGTCCGGCAAGGGCAACGGCCTGATCTCCTCGGTCACGGCAACGCTGGCGGAGACCTTCGGGGTAAACCTCGAAGTGCGCGATTACGCCGAGCACTCGATGGGCGCCAGCTCCGATGCCCGCGCGGCCGCCTATGTCGAATGCGCGCTTCCCGATGGCCGCACCATCTGGGGTGTCGGCATCGACGAGGACGTCGCCACTGCCAGCGTGCGCGCGGTGCTGAGCGCGGCCAATGCCGTAGCGGCCTGACCGGGCCTTCAACTGACTTTAAGAAAAAGGGGGCCCGGTCAAGCCGGAGCCCCCTTTTTTATACTCCAAGGCAGAATTGCGGTCAGTCCGCCTTCTTGGGCAGTTGGATTTCAGCCACGCCCACGCACATCTTCACGCCCTTCTGGTTCTGCATGAGATGCTTGACCTGCACGAGATGGCGGCCTTCCTCGTCCACCATCTTGTCCACCACTTCGGCGGTCTGGATGGTGATGTCGCCCGAAAGCGCGGGACCGCGGTAATTGGCGGTGGAGTGCACCACCATGCCGTGCTCGCCCGCCCAGCCGGCGAGGTAGTCCGTCACCCAGGCGCCCATGGAAGCGCCATAGCCGTAAGCGCGCGGCATGCCGATCTTGCGGGCGTACTTGGGGAACAGGTGCCCGCGCGAGGGCCCATAGTAGGCGCCGTCGGTCAGTTCCGGATTGATGCGTTCCATCACCGGATCGTTCTCATGCCCGGCCATTTCCTTGGTGAAGCCCAGCGCTTCGAGATCGATCTGGCGGCGGTTCAGCGTGCCCCATACGGTGAAGAGGTACGAGCGCCATTCGGTGGTGAAACTGGCGACGGTGTGCGGACCGAATACGCGCTCGGTCAACTGGTCGCCCACGTTCACGTCATCCCACCAGCGCTCCTTGTGGCCCAGATCGTGGAGCATCTGGATCCACTGGAACTTGCGTTCCTCCAGCTTTGCGATTTCTTCGTCGGTCCATTCCGGTTCCTCGAACTCGGAGGTGTCCACTTTGGCGCCGCCCGCCGCCGCACGGTAACGGATCGCGGTAGAGCGCTGCTTGGAGATCAGCTCGCCGTGCTGGTTGCGGTAGTAATTGTCGCCCCGCTGGAAGCAGGTGGGGCCGAATCCGGTTTCCTTGACGGTGTAGTCATAGGGAATGCGCTCATTGGTGATCGTGTCGCCGCCGAACACGCGCGGGCCATAGTGCCAGAACTCGTCGCCACCGAAGAGCAGGTGCGATTCCTTGATCCCGCCCATGCACGAGGACGAAGTGCCATGGCTGTCGTCCATCACGATCGGGAAGCTCTGCGGCGCCACCAGCTTGCCCCAGCGGCTTTCGGCCGCGAATGCCGGATCGAAGTGCAGCAGGTTGGGATAGTGCATCGCCTGCACCCAGCGGCGGATATCGTTGTTGCCCAGCGGTTCGCGGATCGGCGAGGAATCGATGACCTTGCCGAGGTACTGATCGATGTCCGAGCAATCGAACGGAATATCTTTGACGTCATCTGCCATGGCTGAATCTCCCAAGCGGCCCGCGCGGGCAGGCCCATTACTAATCGACAGTGATGCCTATAACAGCTTGCCATGAAGGTCACGCCCGTTCGCGCGCAGGAACGGTGACAACGCGATGGCGGTACGCTCTTTCGCCATACTCGACAGGCCCCGTCCGCCGCAGTATGCCCAGTTTAACCGCTCGCTTAAACGGAGATGAGATGCCCCTGCCCGCGCCGTTCCAGTCGCTGCGCCTGCCCGTGATCGCGGCGCCCATGTTCATCGTTTCCACCCCGGATCTGGTGATCGCGCAAGTGCGTTCAGGCATCGTCGGCAGCTTTCCGGCGCTCAATGCCCGGCCCGCCAGCCAGCTCGACGAGTGGCTGCACCGCATCACCGAAGAAACGCGGGGCTGCGGCGCGCCCTTCGCGGTCAACATGATCGTCCACAAGACCAATCCCCGGCTGGAGGAAGATCTCAAGGTTCTGGAAAAGTGGAAAGTTCCGCTGGTCATCACTTCGCTCGGCGCGAATGCGGAGGTGAACGCGGCAGTGCACGGCTGGGGCGGGATCGCCATGCATGACGTGATCGACAACAGCTTTGCCCGCAAGGCCATGGAAAAGGGCGCGGACGGGCTGATCGCGGTGGCGGCGGGCGCGGGCGGGCACGCCGGGCCGCAATCGCCGTTTGCGCTGATGCAGGAAATCCGGGACTGGTTCGACGGGCCGCTGGCGCTCTCGGGCTCGATCGCCTGCGGCCGCTCGATCCTGGCGGCACAGGCCATGGGCGCCGACTTCGCCTATATCGGCACGCCGTGGATCGCCACGGCAGAAGCCAACGCGGTGGAGGGCTACAAGCAGGCGATCGTCGAGGGGCATGCTTCCGACATCGTCTATTCCAACCTCTTCACCGGCGTGCATGGCAATTATCTTCGCCCCTCGATCGTCGCGGCGGGCATGGACCCCGACAACCTGCCCGAAGGCGACAAGAGCCAGATGAACTTCGGCTCGGGCGGCAACATGGACGCCAAGGCCTGGAAGGACATCTGGGGCGCAGGTCAGGGCATCGGCGCGATCCATGCGGTAGAGCCTGTCGCAGACCGCGTGGCAGCACTGCTGGCGCAGTATCAGGCCGCCAAGGACGAGCTGCGCGCGCGCTCCGGCATCGGCTGAGGCGCCACATCCGGCGGCGGTGCGGTCGCGCCCCACAGCGCGTCCGCCATTGCGTCGAGACTGCTGAAATCGATACCCGCTCCCTGCGGATCGCGCCGATTGAGCACGGCACGCCGCTTGCCGGTGAGCAGGAACCGCCGCAGCGCGCGCTGCAACAAGGCAAGGCGCATATGCACCTGCACGGCGGCATCCCGGGCACAGCAAGGATGGACCTCCGACCAGCCCGCTTCGATCTGACCGATCCGCTCCATCACCATGCTGCTATAACACCGGTGCGGCCCGCGATGGAGCGGCAGGCCCAGACGGATCGCCGCAGCTTCACGGCAGGGCAGCAGCAGGCCATTCTCGCGAAAGTCGTCAAACCGGTGCCGCCTGCCGCCGGCCGCGGCGAACATGCGCGCGAATGCAGGCCGTGACAGGACTTGCCGGGGCAGCAGATGATGCCGCTGCAGCCCGGCGTCGTAGCCCGGCAGACACCGGTTGTTGACCGCCCGAAAGGACAGGTATTCCCGCGTCTGGCGCGGCATCACGCCTTCGCGCGCCAGATCCAGACGCGCTTTCCGGTCATCGAAGGCTCGGCCAGCAGAGCGCCTGCCCCCTCTCCAATCGAATGCGGCTGTGTCAGCGGGCCGTGGCGCACGAGATAGTCCACCATCCGGATCGCAAGCTTTACGGCCTCCGCCTGGGTTTCGCCTTTCAGACCCTCCAGCTGCATGTCCTGCCCGATGAAATGCGACAGGCCGGTACTCGTAACGCTCCCGTCGCTTGCCGGAACGAGCGCGGTAAGGCCCAGCGCCGGAAAGGCTCCGCCGGACAGCCAGTTGAAGACCGTGCTGGAAAAATAGCGTGGTTCCATCATGGTCCCAGCCGCCCCCCACAGCACCGCCTCCACCGGCAGCCATATCGCCAGGTTCGCCGCGATCTGGAATAGCGTACGCAAGACCGGCCCCAGCGCGGCTCCCGCAGAGACATGACCCGCCGCGTCCAGCGTCACCGCCTCCAGAGGCACCTCATTCGCAGGGGAGGTTCCGAACCCATAGAGGTGCACAGCCGGGCTGTGCGGCATGGGAGCAGCAGGAGCCAGCCCCTGCAGATCGAACGTCAGCCCGCTCGCCAGCAGCTCCAGCCACCCTGCAGACGGCTCCGGACGATGGCTGATGCGCGCGGACAACCCGGAATCGGACGCGTCCAGCAGGCGCGCCATGTCGTCCGCCGACGGGCGCAAGCCCTCGCGAAACAGCAGCACAAGCGCTGTTTGCGTGGCATCTTCTCTGTACGAACCGAGCAGTGCCGCTTCCCTTTCCCCTGCTGGAACGCGGGAAATAGGCACGATTCATCCCGCCGCGTCGAGTCCGTTTCGGCGTGCCAGCCCTTCCCCGTCAGAAAATTCCGAGTGATATCCCTTCGGCCAGCGCCGCGCCAAGCTCGCGGCATCGCGCCAGTTCGGGTTCCGGAACCGTCTTTTCCGCCATGATCTGCGCAGGCGTCTGCGCGCCGAGATTGACGATCAAAGAGTCCGCTACACGCTTCAGCCGCCAGCCGGTTACGATCCGGTCTATCTGCCGCTGCGCGCCCTCCCCGTCCGATCCTGCCGCGATCGCCGTGGCATAGGGCCTGCCCTCGATGCGCCCCAGCACCGGGTAATAGCAGCGGTCGAACATCTCCTTCATTTCGCCGGACAGCGACGCCAGATTCTCAGGGCAGGCAAAGACATAGCCTTGCGCATCGAGCAGATCCTGCGGACTGGCATCGGCCGCTGCGATCAGGCGCGATTCCTCGCCCGCGCCTTCACGGACCGCCTGCGCCAGCGCCCGCGCCGCGCCGGTGCGGCTATGCCAGATGATCGCAAGCACTGTGCATCTCTCCTCAGCTTCCTTCGCGCCGCCCTTCCCGGCCCGCGCGTGGTAGTCTAACCGTCAAGCCATGGCTTCGCGACCCGCTTCCGTATTCGGCATCGACCGCTCGCTCTCCGGCAAGTCCTGGCGCTGGCGCGGCGGCAACATGGACCTTTCCGACGGCCCCGGCAGTCTGGAGGACGACATCGTCACCCAGCTCCTGCTCTCGCGCGGTGTGGCGCGAGAGGATCTGGAACGCCACCGCACGCCCTCGCTGCGCGCCTTCCTGCCCGACCCTTCCGCCTTCCGCGACATGGACGTGGCGGCCGAACGGCTGGCGCAGGCCGTGATGACGAACGAGACCGTCACCATCTACGGCGACTATGATGTCGACGGAGCCACCAGCGCCGCGCTGCTGATCCTGTTGCTGCGCCATCTGGGCCACGAAGCAGGCTATTACATCCCCGACCGCCTGCTGGAAGGCTACGGCCCCTCTGGCGAAGCCCTGGTGCGGATCGCGAAAGAGGGATCGAGCCTGATTGTCACGGTCGATTGCGGCGCGATGGCGCACGAAGCACTGGATATGGCAAACGAGGCCGGTGTGGATGTGGTCGTGGTCGATCACCACAAGTGCGCGCCCGAGCTCCCGCGCGCGGCCGCGCTGGTTAACCCCAACCGGCTGGACGAAAGCGAACTGGCGGCCAGTCACGGGCACCTTGCCGCCGTGGGCGTAGCATTCCTGCTGGCAGTGGCGACGGTACGCGTGCTGCGCCAGCGTGGCTTCTTTGAGAGCCGCCGCGAACCCGACCTCTTCGCTCTGCTCGATCTGGTAGCGCTGGGCACCGTGGCGGACGTCGCCGCGCTCCACGGCCTCAACCGCGCGCTGGTGGCCCAAGGCCTCAAAGTCATGGCCAAACGCGGCAATACCGGCATGTCCGCGCTGATCGATGCCAGCCGCCTCAACCGCGCCCCGGTCTGCTCGGACCTCGGCTTCGCGCTCGGCCCGCGAATCAATGCGGGCGGGCGCGTGGGCGAATCGACCCTCGGTGTGCGCCTGCTCACCACTACCGATCCCGAAGAGGCACGCGAGATCGCCGCACAGCTCTCCCGCCTCAACGACGAACGCCGCGCCATCGAGCAGGCGGTGCAGGAAGCCGCCGAAGCGCAGATCGAAAGTCAGCACAACCGGGCCGTGCTCGTGCTGGCAGGCGCAGGCTGGCATCCGGGCGTGATCGGCATCGTTGCCGGGCGTATTAAGGAAAAGACCGGCAAGCCCACCCTCGTCATCGCGCTCGATGCCGACGAGGCGGGCAACGGCAAGGGATCGGGCCGCTCGATCACCGGCGTGGACCTGGGCGCCGCGATCATCGCCGCGCGCGAGGCCGGGCTGCTGATCGCGGGCGGCGGCCACGCCATGGCGGCAGGCCTCACCATAGCGCCGGACAAGCTGGACGCGTTGTCCGAATGGCTCGATTCGCGGTTGGCGGCGGATGTCTCCCGCGCGAGTATGAACCAGTCGATGCTCCTGGACCTTGCCCTGGCCCCTGGCGGCCTGACGCCTGCCCTGGTGGAAACGCTGGAAAGCGCAGGTCCTTTCGGCATGGGCTGGCCCGGCCCGCGCGTAGCCGTGGGGCCGGTGCGGATCGTCAAGGCGGACGTGGTCGGTGCCGATCACGTGCGCCTGATCGTGGGCGGGCAGGATGGCAGCCGCTTCAAAGCCATGGCCTTCCGCTCGGCCGAAACCGAAATGGGCCAGACCCTGCTCCACGCCGCGCAAGGCCGCCGCCTGTGGCTCGCGGGCCGCGCGAAAATCGACGACTGGGGCAGCCGCCCGGCCGCCGAACTGCACCTCGACGACGCTGCTTTCGCCGATTGAATCGCCCTATGGTATTTTTATCTGCAGACGGGGGTTGACCCCCCTGCAAGGCACCGCTAGAGGCGCGGTCCTGCCACCGGCACTGCACGGAATGGCCCCTTCGTCTAGCGGTCTAGGACGCGGCCCTTTCACGGCTGAAACACGGGTTCGAGTCCCGTAGGGGTCACCATCCGATGCAGTGCCCGGCAGGCCTGAAACGGCCTACCGGCCCCTTCGTCTAGCGGTCTAGGACGCGGCCCTCTCACGGCTGAAACACGGGTTCGAGTCCCGTAGGGGTCACCAAACCTTCCACTGCATTCAGGCCCGGTGAGCGGTTTTTCCCAGCCCCCTTATCGCCTCCAGTTTGCCCCCTTTGGCACCAGTCCAAAAACAACGAACCGGCAGACGTTGCCGCCTGCCGGTCCGCTGATGTGCCGAAGCGTCCAACAATCAAAACTTGGCGCTGATTCCGAAATCGGCGTTCAAGCCATATTCCTCGCGCGACGTGATGCGGTTGGAGCGTCCCTGATAGCCGATCAGCGGTGTTTCGCCGATGTTGGAGACCGAACCGAAGATTTCCACGCCCTCCACAATGCGGTAGCCGATGCGGGCATCCAGTACTGTGCGGCCTTTGGTGTAATCGTCAAAATCGGCGTTGGACGGGTTTTCATAGTAGTCTTTGCCGGAACCGACACCGGACAGGTAAGAACTGCGGTAGCTGACGGCAAAGCGCGCTTCGAGCGGTCCCTTTTCATAGAACAGCGCCCCGCCCGCAAGCCATTTGGACTGGCGGAAGAACGGCAGATCATCGTCTTGGCGCCCAGGCACGTTCACGCTCGAATCCACGTAAGTGACATTGGCCGAGATTCCGAACCCATCCAATGGCGCGGGCAGGAACGCCAGCCGGGCCGTCATGTTCGCCTCGACGCCGAAGAGGTTCCCGCTATCGGCGTTCTGCGGCTGCGACAGGCTGGTCAGTTCGATACCGGCAAACGCCGTGTTGTTGATCTTCTGGACATAGACCGGGTTCTTGATGTGCTTGTAGAAAGCCGCCAGCGCAAAGACCGTGTCGGCATCGGGATAATACTCCGCTGACAGATCCAGCCCCATCGAGGTATAGGGCTTGAGGTTGGGATTTCCGGCCTCACCATCCCCGTCTTCTTCCTCGAACGCAGGCACGACATCGCTGTAGTTCGGGCGGCCGATGGTATTGGTCCACGCCGCGCGGAACACCATTTCCTGATTGGGGCGGTAATTCACCGTCACGCTGGGCAGAACGTGGGTATATTCCTTCTTGAACGCCAGCGGCGCGATGCTGGTGCCTTCTTCCGTGGTTTGCAGGAAAAAGGCATCGTACTGGCCAACGGTATGCTCGACGCGCACGCCGCCGATCACATTGAACGCACCGAAATCCAGGCTCGCCATCCCGTAGCCGGCATAGATCTTTTCGTTGATGTGATAATCGCTGGCCTTGTCGTTGATGGCCGTCTTTTCCTCGTCCAGTTCCAGCAAGCCGGGGTTCTGCACGAAGGTGTAATCGAGCACGCCGCGGTAATCCATCGCCGGGCCAAAATCGTACTTGCCGCCGAAAAAGCCTGCGATCGGGTCCAGCACGGCCCCGGTATCCGCGAACGTCACGTCTCCGTCGGGTGTCCACTGTTCCTGATAGTTATCGCGATCCTTGATGCGATCGGTGAATTTGACACCGACCTTCGCGAAACTGTCGGTGCCATCGGCAAAGTCAGCCTTCAAATCGGCCTTGATCGCATGCAGATCCTCATCGATCGCTTCGCGGCGCAAGCGGATACGGCGCAGCGGAAAAGCGGACGGATCGTAGAGGCTCTCGTCGATAGAACTGAAAGTGGGCATCGAACTGCCGGTCAGGATCGTGGAGACCTTGTTCCCGGCCGAGCGGAACTCAATATCGTCGCGCACCGGGGTATGCTCCTGCGCGTGGGCATATGTGTAGTTCAGCTTCAGCTCGAACGTGCCGAAACGCCAGTCCACGCCCGGCGAGATGTTGTAGAGCTTCTGCGTCTGGTTGTTCTGACGGAACTCGCGCGATGCCCGGCCTTTGTCATACGTGATTTCACGGCCCGAGATGATTGCCGTGCCGCGGTACAGATCATAGTCGAACTGGTCGCGCCCTTCGTGGTCGGTGAACTCGTTGTAGATCGTATTCACATAGACCCGCAGATCGTTGTCCGGGCGCCATTCCAGATTGACGATCCCGCCGATGCGTTCGCGCATGATCGAATAGTTGAACATGCGGATCCCCGTGGGAGCCCATAACCCCTCGCCCACTTCCTCCCAGTTTAGGGGATCGACGAGCTGGCTGTCGATGAAACGCTTGGAATAGCTGGCCCCCGCGACGATACCGAACTGGCTGTCACTGCCGAACGTCTGGCCATGCATGGCGCTGGCTCCGAAGCCCGTCTTGTCCGCCCTACTGCCATAGATGCCGCGCGCAGAGACATAAGTGAACGGCCGCGAATGATCATAGGCACTGGGCGTGACAATGTTGATGGCGCCGCCGATGGCGTTGGCGTCATAGTCAGGCGTCACCGTCTTCACGACTTCGATCGCACCGACCAGATCGGACGGAATCGTATCGAGCGCTACCCGGCGCCCTTCCGCTTCCGGAATGCCCACGACATTGCCATCGATCGTCACCAGGTTCAGATTCGGATCGACGCCGCGGATGACAACATAGCGCGGCTCGCTCTGGTCGATTTCCACCGAGATGCCCGGCAAACGCTGCAAAGCTTCGGCCGTATTGTAATCGGGCAGTTTGCCGATGCCATCGGACGAGACGACATCCGCAACGACGGGCATGGCGCGCTTGCGCTGGATCGCCAGCAGACGCGAGGCCCGGGCACCGGTGACCAGGATGGTGTTCCCGTCAAACGTATTGGCCAGAGCGATGCTGCCATTGGCGGTGACCTTGCCGGTTTCGGGCACGGTGACCGTAAGCGTCTCGCTGCGGTATCCCGGCTGGCTGACCGTCAGCGTGTGAACGCCTGCAGTCACATCATAGAAGACGTAGCGGCCCTGCTCGTCAGTCGCCGCCGACATGGCAGTGCCGTCCATCGTAACCGTGGCGCCGCGTACCGGGCGTTCAAGTGCGATGTCTATAATGGTGCCGGATACGTCGCCAGCGTAAGCCGCGCCCGGGATGCAGGTGCTGGCAAGAATAGCCGCACGCACGAAATTGCGGCGGCGGCCCCGAAGGGCTGCTTTCAAAACGAACATGGTATGACCCCCGTCTCACGTGTTCCGTTAACGGGTGCGGCCTTTAGGCACAGAGGATGACAAGCGTACTATAGTAATATGCCCGCAGTGCTTCCGCATCGCGACAATACTGTCATTCCGGTGAAGCATTACGGTCACGCCAAGCCTGTAACAGCAGCGGCATGGACAGCTTGTTTTCCTTCCCGCTCCTTTCGCGCCGCACTTTGCTGGAAGCCGCCGCGCTTGCTCCTTTCGGCACGATGCTTCCCGGCGTACTCCATGCCGCTCCGGCACGCGGTTTCACGCATTCGGTTGCCAGCGGCGATCCACTGCAGGACAGCGTCACCTTGTGGACGCGCTTCGTTCCGGCCAGCGGCGCCGCCGTATCCCTGCAGGTGGAGATCGCCAGCGATATGGCCTTCCGCCGGATCGCCGCGCGCAGCACCGCCCAAGCCGGGCCGGAGACGGATTTCTGCACGAAAGTACGCTCCGAAGGTCTGGAGCCGGGGCAATGGTACTATTACCGCTTCACCGCGCCTGACGGGCAGGTATCCGACACCGGGCGGACCCGCACGTTGCCCAGCGGGCCGCTCGGCCAGTTCCGGATCGGGGTGTTCTCCTGCGCGAATGCCACCTCGGGCTGGTTCAACGCTTACGGACATGCCGCCGCCCGCAACGATCTCGACCTCGTCGTCCATCTGGGCGACTACATCTACGAATCCAAGCTGACCCGGTCCGATGCGCTCAAGGAGCTGGCCGTTTCACGGGGCATCCAGCCGCAGCACGAAACGGTCAGCCTGCTGGACTATCGCCTGCGCTATGCCAGTTACCGCCGCGACGCCGATCTGCAGGCCCTGCATCGCGCTTATCCCATGATCGCCATGTGCGACGACCATGAGACCGTGAACAACAGCTGGCAGCACGGCGCCGAGAACCACGGCACGGACGAAGGCCCCTGGGAAGCCCGGATGGGCGCGGCGATGCAGGCCTGGCATGAATGGATGCCGATGCGGCCCGAACCCTATACCCGCTACGAACTGGGCGATCTGGCCAGCCTGTTCCGCCTTGAAACCCGGATTCTGGCCCGCAGCAAACAGCTCGACCTTGCCGCCTGGCTGAAGGACAAGCCCGACCTTGCCGCCGCAGCCATCGCATTCCGCGATGGCCCCTTGGCGGATCCGCACCGGACCATGATGGGGCCCGAGCAGGAGAAATGGCTGGCCGATGGGCTGGCCGGATCCGTTGCCACGGGCACGAAATGGCAGATCCTCGCGCAACAGGTCATCATGGGCACCACGATCATGCCGCGCGGCTATATGGCATGGTTTCCTTCCGATGCGCCGCCCAGCGAAACCAAGCGGGCGGAGCTGGAACGGGCCGTGCAACTGGGCGCGCTGGGGATTCCCACCAGCATGGACCGCTGGGACGGCTATCCCGCCGCGCGCGGGCGGGTGCTGGCCGCTGCCCAGTCCGCTGGCGCCGATCTGGTGGTTCTGAGCGGGGACAGCCACAACGGCTGGGCCTATGATCTGGACCACGCCGGAAAACCCGCCGGCGTCGAATTCGCCGGACACAGCGTCTCCTCGCTGGGCATGGACAAGCGCTATTCCGGTGATCCCTCGGCCATTACCCGCAGCTATCTGGACAGCAACCCGGCGCTCAAATGGTGCGATACCAGCCAGAGGGGATACATGGTGGTGGATGTGCGGCCGGAGGCCGTGACCAACGAATGGCTGTTTCTTCCTTCCCGTCACCGGCGCTCGCTGGAAGTGCTGGGCAGCCACCGCATGCAGGTTCTGCCGGGCACGAACAGACTGTCCGGCGCCTGACCAGACTGCCCGGTTTCACAAAAAAGGGGAGCACGATGGCTCCCCTTCCCTGTTTCTATCGCACGTCCGCTCAGATCGGCGGAACCGGCTGCGGCGGCACGTCCGCGTCTTCCTCGTGGACTTCGACCTTGCCGAGCCCGACGTGGCTCTTGCGGCGGCCGTAGGAGAAATAGACGACCAGACCGATCGCCCCCCAGACGGGCAGCACCAGCATCGCCTCAACCGGCAGGTTGAAATAGAGTGCAAGACACCCCAGCGCCGCGACCGGCGCGATCACCCAGACGATCGGCGTGCGGAACGGGCGAACGCGGCTCGGGTCCTTCACGCGCAGCACCAGCACCGCGATCGAGACCATGAAGAACGCAAAGAGCGTGCCCGAGTTCGAAATGTCAGCCAGCTGACCCACCGGCAGCAACGCAGCGGCAATCGCCACGAAAATGCCCGTCAGGCCGGTGACGATGTGCGGGGTCTTCCACTTCGGGTGCACGCTCGCCAGCTTCTCGGGAAGCAGGCCGTCGCGCGCCATGACGAAGAAGATGCGGGTCTGGCCATAGAGCATCATCAGAATGACCGAAGGCAATGCCAGATTGGCGGCCAGGCCGATGAGATCGCCCGCCCAGGTGTAGTTGATCGCACGCAGGACATGCGCCAGCGCTTCCTTCGAGCAGACCAGCGGTTCCTTGCCCTGCTGCACCAGCGCCGAACATTGGGCGGCGAATTCGGGCGACCCGGGCTGCACGCCCAGCGCCGTTGGCTGTGCACCAATGGCGCCGATCGCACCGCCAGCCACCAGCAGGTAGAACACGGTGCAGATCGCGAGACTGCCGATCAAGCCAATGGGAACGTTGCGCTGCGGGTTCTTGGTCTCTTCCGCTGCGGTGGAGACCGCGTCGAACCCGACATAAGCGAAGAAGATCGATGCTGCGGCACCAACGATGCCCATGCCGCTGCTGCCTGCAGGGCCGAACCAGCCGTTGGGCGCGAAAGGCGCGAAGTGCTCACCCTGCATCACCGGCAGGGCCAAGGCGATGAACATCGTGAGCGCCGTCACCTTGATGGCGACGAGAATGGCGTTGAAAGTGGCGCTTTCCTTGGTGCCGACCATCAGCAGCGCGGTTACCGCAAGTGCGACGACAATGGCCGGAATGTTGATGATACCGGTGCTGAAATCCACGCCGGTGAGCGACCACGTTGGCCCGGCGGCTAACGCCGCTGGTAACTCGAATCCTGTCCAGCTTTTCAAAAGCCCCATGAAATAGCCGGACCAGCCGACCGACACCGCCGACGCGGCCACCGCATATTCCAGAATCAGTGCCCAGCCGACCATCCAGGCGAGCAGTTCGCCGACGACGGCATATGTGTACGTGTAGGCGGAACCGGAAACCGGCACCATCGAGGCCAGTTCCGAATAGCACAGCGCCGCGACCGCACAGACGAAGCCCGCGATAACGAAGCTCCACATCATGCCGGGTCCGGCTTTTTGCGCTGCAGCAGCAGTGAGAACGAAAATACCCGTGCCGATGATCGCCCCGACGCCGAGCAGCGTCAATTGGACCGGCCCGAGCGAGCGGTGTAGTGATTTCTTTTCAGCCGTGGCCAGAATGGCATCAAGCGGCTTTACGCGTCCGAACATGCGCGACCCCCAAGTTTTGCGGTTGCGTGACGCTAACGAGATGCGAACGCATGGCAAGAGCGAATAAGCCAGCGTTCCCCAGCTTTGCAGATTTTCGCTGCACCCGCTAAGAGCGCCCCCATGTCCACGACCTTCCAACTCGACACCGCGACCAGCCGCGCCAATCCCACCCCCGCACCGATGAAGCGCCTGACGGTGCCCGCCATCCAGAAGCGCAAGTTCGATGGCAAAACCAAAGACCCGCTGGTGATGCTCACGGCCTACACCGCGCGGCAGGCCCAGCTTCTGGACCAGCACTGCGACATGCTGCTGGTGGGGGATTCGCTCGGTCAGGTGATCTACGGGCTGCCTTCGACGCTGCAGGTCACGCTCGACATGATGATCGCCCACGGCGCCGCCGTCGTGCGCGGCAGCTATCATTCGGTCGTCATCGTCGACATGCCCTTCGGCGCCTATGAGGCCAGCCCGCAGCAGGCTTTCGCCGCCGCCAGCCGGGTCATGGCCGAAACCGGATGCGCCGCCGTCAAGCTGGAAGGCGGCCAGGCCATGGCCGAAACCATTTCCTTCCTGACCCAGCGCGGTATCCCGGTGATGGCGCATGTCGGCCTTACCCCGCAGGCGGTCAACACGCTGGGCGGCTATGGCGCGCGCGGCCGCAGCCAGGAAGAACACGCCCGGATCATCGCCGACGGGCAAGCCGTGGCCGATGCGGGCGCCTTTGCCGTAGTGGTTGAGGGCGTGGTCGAACCGATCGCGGTATCCCTCACCCAAAGCGTGGAAATCCCGGTGATCGGCATCGGCGCCTCGGCGCAGTGCGACGGTCAGGTGCTGGTGACTGAAGATATGCTGGGCATGTTTGAACGCGTGCCGCGCTTCGTGAAGAAGTACGGCGACATCGCCGGGTTCATCTCGGAAGCCGCCGCGCAATATGCCGGAGAAGTGCGGGAACGCAGCTTTCCCGAGGCGGGAAATACCTATCAGCCAAAAAGCTGATCTGACGGGGCCTGACCGGCTGAACGGTCAGGCTCCCAATGGCGGTCAGACAGAACGGACAGGCTGCCTGAGAACGGTCCGCAGCTTTTCCGGCGCCACCTTGCGCGGATCGCTGAGATAGATTTCGTGGTGCGGGCCGTTGAAGGTGAGGCCAAGGGATGGCATCAGTTCGTAGTGCAGGCGGTGCAGAACCGGCGCTTCATCAGCGAAACTGCCCAGATGAAGCTTCTGCAAGCTGCGGCCTTCATGAAGCGAAGCCATCCGCAGTTTCGAAAAATCGATCTCCGGTTTCTTGGCTTTCAGCGCCTCCAGCACTGCTGCGAACTGATCGGGCGTGATCCAGTCCGGAACCATGATCATCATCGTCCAGCGCCATTCGTCCTGCCGCCCGGCGGTGAAGGCGTCCTTTTTGTCGGACCACCACAGGCCTTCGAGCGGCGGAACGACATAGTCCTGCTCCAGAGTCTGCTTGCTGAAGAACTTGAGCGCATAGGCTGCCGGGTAAAGACTGCCCAGAGCGTCGATATAAGCCGCCCCGCCGGGAGCCCCCTGCCCGTCGATCATCAGATAGGTCAGTCCGGGGATATCGACTTCCACGAAATCGTCAGACGGCGCGGAAAACAGCCGTTTCTCCGTGACTTTGAAATCGACTTTGCCCTGAGTAGCCACAACCGCCTCCCTCCGGTATGTTCTTTTTATGTTCCAGTCCATTGATCAAATCAAGGCCTGGAACATGCCCCCTGAGGAGCCCGGCCGCTCAACTCGGCTTGTGCAACATCCCGCGCGCCTCGGCGATCAGCGGTGTCTTGCCCGTCATCGCTTCCGCCTTGTCGAGCAAGGCCCGCGCACTCTCACGGCGGATGCCAAGCGCGGCATAACTGAGGCCCAGCGCTTGCGTGGCCAGCGGGCTGGCGCGCTGCAAACGATAGGCTCTCCGCGCGCTGCCGTGTGCGGCTTCGGCGTCGCCTTCGCGCATTTCCGCAAGCGCCAGTTCGGACAGCAACTGCACATCGCGGGAACCGCCATTATCGCGCAACCATGACAGGATCGCGCCGGCGCGGCGAAAATCGCGCGTGCCGATGGCCAGCCGGGCAGCGGCGCGCAAGGCCGGGCGGCTTGTGGGGTTCTGGCGCAAATAGCCCTCAATCAGATCGCGCGCGCCCGCGAAATCGTTCGCCATGGCGTATGCTTCGAAGCGGCGCAGAAACAGGCTTTCAGGCATGCGGATCAGCGCTGCCGCCGCATAGCGCTCCTGAGCGGCCCCGGGATGGCCCAGCGCCAGTTGCACGTCTCCGGCGAGCGCCTGATTGTCGTAGAAACCGGGATCGGCGGCCCGGTCCGCCTCCGTTTCCGCCAGCGCCTCCGCGCCCTGCCCGGCGGCCAGCAATTCGCCGATGCGCCCCTGATGCGGCATGACTCGCAGCGCAGGCCCTTGCGCACGCGCGGCACGGTCCAGCAGCTCTCCGGCGCGCTGCCGTTCGCCCAGCACTTCGCAGCTGCGCGCCACCACGGTCAGCAGATAGGGCGAAGCCTCATCGCGGGCGATGTCATCGGAAAAGCGCAGCGTGGCATAGCGGTACTGCCCGCCCAGATAGATCGCGCGGGCCAGCAGATCCTTGGCCTGCCGGTTATCCGGCTGCATCCGCAGCACCGCTTCCAGCGCATCGGAGGCCAGCTGGTAATTGCCTGCCGCGATTTCGACAACGCCGTGCAGCATCTGCACGCCGGGCTGCCCGTCCAGCTCTTCGCCGGTCTTCAGCAGCAAGGTACGCGCGAGTTCATAATTGCCCGCGCGTGCCGCGATCACGGCCTGCAGATAGTAAGCGTGCGCATTGGCCGGGCTGAGTTCCAGTACCCTGCGCGTTACCGTCACTGCCTCGCTCGCGCGGCCCAGATCGCCCAGTGTCGCGGCATAGTCGAGCAGGACCGGCACGTCCTTCGGATCACGCATCAACGCTTGTTCGAACCACGGGACCGCCGCCAGCAGGCCATAACGGTCCCGCACGAGCTGGCCGTTGAACTCAAGCGCGCGGACACTGTCCGAGTCCAGCTCCAGCGCGTGCCGGGCCGCGGCAATGGCCAGCCGGTGCTGCCCGCCCGCATAGCGCAGACGCCCGATCTCCACCCACAGCGAGGCGTCATCCGGAATCAGCTTCAGCGCCTTGTCGTAGGCCCGGCCAGATGCGGCGAGATGCCCCTGCTGCTTTTCGAGCAGACCCAGCGCGCGCCAGCCGTCCGCCGCCGTTTCCGGGCTGAAATCGCCCGGCCCCAGCCAGGCCCTTGCCTTGCCGGGATTGCCCTGATCGAGAAACGCCTTGCCCATCCAGGCCGCGACGTCACGCCGCGAGGCGCCGCTGGCCAGCGCGGCGCGCAGCTTCATTTCGGCGTCGATGCCGTCGCCGCGGTTCAGCGCCGCGCGCGCCGCATCGACGGATGCTTCGCTGGCCGGACGCGCGCCGAAGCCGGGGCTGGCCTGAACCGCGAGCGGCAGCGCAAGTACGGCCAGCACGAGTGCCAGCCGCCGCCTGCCCTGCCGGTGCCGCGGGGAAGGATCAGGGTTGCAGATCGTACTGCTTGAGCAGGTCATAGAGAGTGGGCCTGCTGATCCCCAGCATCTTGGCCGTGCTGGAAATGTTGCCCTCGCTGCGGGCGAGCGCATGGCGAATGACCTTGCGGTCCGCATGCTCGCGCGCGCTTTTGAGGTTGAGCGCCTTGATCATTTGCTCGTCCGGCTCGGTCAGATCGAGATCGGCGGCACTAACGAGCTTTTCATCGGCCATGATCACCGCGCGCTTCACCCGGTTTTCCAGTTCGCGCACATTGCCGGGCCAGGGCCAGGCATCGATCGCGGCCAGCGCATCGGCGGCGAAGCCGCGCACACGCGGGTTCATCTCCTTGGCGTAGCGGTTGAGGAAGGCCTTGGCGAGCAGCGTGGCATCCCCGGGCCGCTCTGCCAGACTAGGGATCTTCACCACGATCTCGGCCAGGCGGTAGTAAAGATCCTCGCGGAACCGCCCGTCGGCGATCATCGCTTCCAGGTTCTGGTGCGTGGCGCAAACGATGCGCGTGTCCACCGGGATCGATTCGCGCGAGCCGACGCGTTCGATCACCCGCTCTTGCAGGAAGCGCAGCAGCTTCACCTGCAATTGCAGCGGGATATCGCCCACTTCGTCCAGAAACAGCGTACCGCCGCCTGCCTGCTCGATCTTGCCGGGCGTGGTCTTCACCGCGCCGGTGAATGCACCCTTCTCATGCCCGAACAGCTCGCTTTCGAGCAGGTTTTCGGGGATCGCGGCGCAGTTGATCGCCACGAACTCGCCTTTCGCGCGGCCGCTGGCATCGTGCAGTCCGCGCGCCAGCAATTCCTTGCCGGTGCCGCTGGCCCCCAGCAGCATGACCGAGACATTGGTGTTGGCCACACGCTCGACGGTGCGGGCCACACGTACCATTTCCGGCGCGGCGGTGATCATGCGGCCCAGGACTTTCTCGTCCTTTTCCACTTTGGCGGCAAGGCGGCGGTTCTCGTCCTCCAGCCGGTGGAGCTGAAGCGCGCGGCGCACGATCAGGCCCAGCGCATCGATATCGACGGGCTTCTGGTAAAAGTCATAGGCCCCGCGCGCGATCGCCTGCAGAGCGCTTTCGCGGGCGCCGTGGCCGGAGGCGACGATCACCTTAGTATCGGGCTTGAGCGCCATGATCTCATCGAGCACGGCGAAGCCTTCGGTCACACCATCGGGATCGGGCGGCAGGCCCAGATCGAGCGTCACCACATCGGGCATTTCCGCACGCAGCAGCGTCAGCGCGGAGGCGCGGTCTCCGGCAATCAGGACATCGAAGTCCTCATAGGCCCACTTGAGCTGGGCCTGCAGCCCGGCATCGTCTTCCACGACGAGGAGCTTGGGGCGGGTCTCGGTCATCATGCCACCTTCTGGTCCTGGCTGGTGATGTTCTGGAAAATATCGGTCGCGGCGGCGATCGGGACATAGACGAGGAACCGCGATCCCAGTCCTTCGCGCGATTCCACTTCAAGGCGGCCGCGCATCGCCCGCACCAGTTCGCGCGCTTCGAAAGCGCCGATGCCGAAGCCCCCGCTTTTGGTGGAGACGAACGGCTTGAACAGGCGGTTGCGCACGAAGTCCGCGCTCATGCCGCAGCCGGAATCGAGCACTTCGAAGCGCGCTGTCAGCCCCTCCACCGTCAGCGACAGAAACACCGGGCTCTCCGGGCTGCTGGCATCGATGCCGTTCTGCACGAGATGGACCAGCACCTGTTCCAGCGAATGGCGGTTTCCGGTCACGGTCACGTCCTGCGTTTGCGCCAGCACCACTTGGGGATTGGCTCGAAAACGCTCCATGACCGAAGCGGCGACATCGCCCGCCGGAACCTGCTCCAGCTTGTCCACCGCGCCATTGCCATAGCGCGAGAGGCGCGCGATCAGGGCGTTCAGCTTTTCCGAGGAATTGCGCAGCGTCACCAGCATGTCCGCACGGAACTCCGGCTTGTCGGCGTGAAGCTCGGCATTGCGGGCGAGCAGGCTGAACTGGCTGGCGAGGTTCTTGATATCGTGCATCACGAAAGCGATGCGGCGGTGGAAATCCTCGAAGCGGCTTGATTCGGCCAGCGCCTGCTGGCTGGCATTCTCGGCCAGATAGCTGGCGACCTGCTGACCGATCACGCGCAGGAGGTCGAAATCCTCCCAGTCGAACTTGCGCACCATCTGCGGGCGGGCCAGCACGGCCATGCCGACGAGGCGCTCGTAATGAATGAGCGGGATCAGCGCCCAGGCCCGCGCATCGTCCGTCAGCCACGCCGGAAGATCCACATCGGCATCCGGCAGCGCCATGCCGGCCCGTGTATCGTCGAGGTCCGCGATGTAACCGGTGCGCTCGAAAAACGCCTGGGCCTGCAGCGGGAAGGCGGCGGCAGGCACTTCCACTTCCGGCCAGTTCCACCGCGCGGCAAGCGTGAGGTCGCCCTGTTCGCCCGGCGTCAGCAGCAGTCCGGCCGGGCTTTCGAAGACATCGGCTACCGATTGCACCACGCGCTCACCCAGCGGCAGCGCATCCGGGCCGCGGCTGCCGATGGTGCGGGTGAAGCGCAGCCATTCCTCGCGGTAGTCATAGCGGTGCTGGAAGAAGTGCTTGGCCAGCATGACCTTCAGCCAGCCCCGCACCCGCCGCGAAGGCAGAACCACCAGCGCGACGGCGCTTGCCAGCGTCAGGAACACCAGTTCGATCAGGCGCGCGAAATTGCCGTCGGCATAGGAGAGCCACTGCGCCACGGCGACCATCGCCACCAGATAGAACCCGATGACCAGCAGCGAGAAGGTCTGGAACGTCACCGCGCGCGAGGGCCGCAGACGCAGGAAATCGCGGTTCTTCGCCGCCGCCAGCGCGAAGCACCCGGTCATCACGAGTGTAGCGAGTCCCCGGAAGGCGGCGATTTCGACCGGCCAGTGCCCCCCGAGATAAGCGACCGTGTAGAGATTGAGATCGAACGCCCAGAGCACGGCCAGCCCCGTGGCCGGCCAGCGCAGCGCCGGGCGCGCCTCGCGCGGGGCCCCGGCATAGAGATTGTGCACCAGCACCAACCCGCCGACCGTGACCAGCAGGCGGAACATGACGTTGAAATCGAACATGAGCCGCATGACGTCGTTGTTCAGTGCGGCCCGCGACAGCGAATAGCCGACGCCAAGGTGAAGCACTTCCACGAAGGCCAGCGCCACAATTACCGGACGGATCGGCGCCACGCTGGCATGGCGGCCATCGCTTGCGAAAAGGCGGTAGACGACAGCGAGCCAGATCAGGTTGCGCGCGCTTTCAGCCACCATCGGCAGGAAACCGCCCGCCCCCGATGCGGAAGCGGAAACGACTGTCAGGCACCAGCCCGCAGTCACGAACACCGCCGCCGGAACCAGCGCTCCGGCATGCCCGAAGCCCGCGCGCCGGGGCCAGAGCCAGATGGCCAGGCTCGCCAGCGCAATCGCGCCCGTCAGGTCGAAAGCGACCCCGACAGTGCTCCAGATACCGGCGCCCCCCTGCTCCATCAGCGCGCGCCCTCGCTCCACAGGACCACTCGCAGCGTCTGCAGGATGATCAGGAAATCCAGGAAAGGCGTATAGTTCTTGGCGTAATAGAGATCGTATTCGAGCTTGTTGCGCGAATCTTCCAGCGACGCCCCATAGGGATAGTTGATCTGCGCCCAGCCGGTGATGCCCGGCTTCACCATGTGCCGCTCCGCATAATAGGGCAACTGCTCTTCCAGATCGGAAACGAACTCGGGCCGCTCCGGCCGAGGCCCGACGAAGCTCATCTCGCCCTTGAGCACGGTCCAGGCCTGCGGCAGCTCGTCGATGCGGACCTTGCGGATGAACTTGCCCACACGGGTCACGCGCGGATCGTTCTTTTCCGCCCACTTGGCGCCGGACGCTTCGGCATCGGTGCGCATCGAGCGCAGCTTGATCACGTCAAATGACTCGCCGAACAGCCCCACGCGCGACTGGCGGTAGAAAGCCGGCCCCTTGCTGTCGATCTTCACCAGCAGGGCAAACAGCGCGATAACCGGCGCCGTCAGCACCAGCAGCAGCGCGCTGGCGGCAATGTCGAACAGCCGCTTGGCGGCGCTGGAAATCGCCCGCCCGGACGAGAACCCGTCGGAAAAGATCAGCCAGCTCGGGTTGACCGTATCGAGATCGACCCGGCCGGTCTCCCGCTCCAGAAAACTGGAAAACTCATTGATATGAAGACCTTCCGTCTTCATCCTCAGCAAGTCCTTGAGAGGCAGTGAATTGCGCCGCTCTTCCAGCGCCAGCACCACTTCGCTGACGCCCAGATTTTCGACGAAGCGGGCAAGGTTAGGAATGGCCGAACGCGGAATTGCTTCCTCGACGATCGGGGCCGCCTCGCTCATGCCGATATAGCCAACGATGGCAAAGCCGCTCTCCGGCCGTTCCGAGAGCACCCGCAAGCGCTGGGCCCGGTGTCCGGCGCCGAGCACCAGAACCCGCCTGCGAAAGGCCGATGTTCCCAGGAAGCCCCCCAGAATGAGGCGGTTGAGCACAAGCAGGACAATCGCAAAACCCATCGAATAGGCCAGCGTCGACCGCCAGAAATTCTGAGAGCCCACCAGGAAATCGGCAAAGGACAGCACGATCACGCCCAGCGAAATCGCCACCAGCAGGCGCGCCGCAGCAAAGCGCATGGACCGCAGTGCATCCGCGCCATAGACGCCCACCGCCACCATCGAGAGCACAATGACACTGGCAAAAGCCGCGTGCATGCCCAGACGGCTCTCCAGTTGCCCGGGATCCATGCCGATCTGCTCCGCCCGCAGGCGCCAGGACATTTCGTTGGCGCTGACCAGCAGCAGCACGTCGACCAGCCACAGCAGGACAACGGCGTGCGGAATGTAATGTTTGAAAAGACGAATCATCGTCTGCTGCGTCATCCTCCAGGCCCCGGAAGGGCTCGGGAAGCTGACTAGGCCAAAGGCGTAAAATGTCGGTAAAGCTGACAGCGCCTAAAAAATGAGCCGTATTTCGGGCCGGATACCGCGGAATCCCCTGCCCGGAGCGTCGGATATTCTTACACAGCCCCCCCGCTTCACTTCGCCATCAGCCGCATGGCCGTCAGCGTCAGGGCCTGCGATCCGCCCGCGATCACCTTGTCCGCCTCGGGCGCCCAGAACGGGCTGTGCAGCGAAGGCAGCGGCGCGCCGCCTGCCCTGGCCGCGGCAATCTTCTCCGCGGGCGAGCCGCCCACCCAGAAGATGATCGACTTGATGTGATCCGCATCCGCCCGGCGGAACTCACCGAAATCCTCGCCCCCCATCACCGAAGGCGTGATGACGGCGCGGTCCTTGCCCATCTTTTGCTGCAGGTAAGCGATAGCCTCCTGCGTAAATTCGGGCGAATTATAGGTGGAGCGGGTATAAGGCTCCTTCACCGTCACTTCGGGCATCAGGTCTTCGGGCAGGCCCGAGGCGATCGCCTCGCCCTTTGCAATGCGCTTGATGCCGGACAGCAGCTTGGCGCGCGTTGCATCCGAATAGCTGCGCACGGTCAGTTCCAGCTTGGCGTGATCGGAAATGATATTGTGCTTGGTGCCTGCATGGAACGATCCGACCGTCACCACCACCGGGTCCTGCGGATCGATCTCGCGGCTGGCGAGCGTCTGCAGCTTCATCACGATCGCGCTTGCCAGCACGATGGGGTCCTTGGTCATGTGCGGATAGGCCCCGTGGCCGCCCACGCCCTTCACCAGGATATCGACACTGTCGACATTGGCGAGCGCCCAGCCCTTGGCCGCGCCGACCACGCCCGAAGGCAGTTCGGGCGTATCATGAAAGGCCAGCGTATAGTCCGGCTTGGGAAAGCGGGTGTAGAGCCCGTCCTTGAGCATCGCCAGCGCGCCCAGCCCCATTTCCTCGGCAGGCTGGCCCACCATCACCAGCGTGCCCGACCAGTCCGCCTTGCGCGCCGCCATCAGCCGGGCGGTCTCGATCCAGGCGGTCATGTGGGTATCGTGCCCGCAGGCGTGCATGATCCCCGATTCCACCCCCGCCGTGGAAACCCCGCGCTGTTTCGAAGCGAAGGGCAGCCCGGTCTGTTCGGTTACCGGCAGGGCGTCCATATCCGCGCGGATCAGCACAGTGGGGCCAGGGCCATTCTCCAGCACCGCGACAATGCCGGTCTTGCCGACCTTTTCGGTGACGGTGAAGCCCGCTTCACGCGCGGCCTTCGCCATGATCGCGGCGCTGCGCAGTTCCTGAAAGCTGAGCTCGGGATGCGAATGGAGATCGCGGTAAGTCTCCATCAGACCGGGCATGTCGGACGCGATCGCGTCCTGCACGGTATCGGCCTCAGCGGTGGCGGGGAGGACGGCGAGAGCTGCAAGTACAGCAAGCGGAAGCGATTTCATGGAACCGTAGGCTATGCCCGCACCGGGAACTCCGCAAGCCATGATTCGCGGCGCAGCCGTCGCGGCCTATGCCCGTCCCGGCCTTGGTGCCCCTGGCCCGACTCGAACGGGCACGTCTTGCGACAAACGATTTTGAGTCGTTCGCGTCTACCATTCCGCCACAGGGGCACGGAAATCCGAGGGGCTCGCTTAGCCGTGCGTTCTCCGGCATTCAAGAGGTCTGTGTGCATGCAGTGCGAATGTTGCGGAAAGCCCGCGGTATTTCAGAACGTCCAGTCCATCGCGACGTGCAGCAGTCTGGACTTCATCACGCCCTTGCGCGAACCGTAAGTGCCCACTTCGAAGCGCGGACCACCCTCAACCGGCTGGTATCGCCAGCGAATCTTCACTTTCCGCGGCCGGGGCGCATCCTCTTGGTGCAGGCCATTCAGACGTTCCCCGTCCACCGCCCTGATCGTGGCGGCAGACTGCACGGCAGCGCCCAGATCGAAATCGGGAGGCGGGCCTGCCGCAGGTGCCAGCACGGCAACCGCAGCCTCCGCCTGTGCATGCGCCGCGCACGGCCCAAACGCAGCGCATATCGCCGCAACGGTGAATACCCAGCCCCTGTGTCCCATGCGGAACACCGATAGGCCCGAACAGGGAAACTACCGCGTCAGTTGCATGGCACTTCGGAGACACCGGCCGCCTGCACGGCCAAGCGCTCCGAAGGCAATGCGAACGGGTGGAAAGCTCAGTTCTTGAGCGCGTTGACGACGATCTTGTGCAGGCGCGAATGCAGCGCATCGTTGCCCGCCAGGATTTCCTTGTCGCAATAAGGCGCCGAACGGCCTTTCCAGTCGGACACGAAACCGCCGGCCTCACGCACCAGCAGGCAGCCCGCCGCCGTGTCCCAGGGCTTGAGATCGGCTTCCCAGAAGCCCTCGTAACGGCCCGCGGCCACCCATGCGAGGTCGAGCGCGGCCGAGCCGAAGCGGCGGATACCCGCCACCTGCGGCGCCAGTCCGTGGTAGATCTTCGTCCACTCGCCCGCATTGCCATGCCCTTGGAAGGGAATACCGGTGGCGATCAGGCTCTCGTCCAGATGGCGGCGCGAAGAGACACGCAGACGCGCATCGTGCAGCCAGGCGCCGCGCGACTTTTCCGCCCAGTAGCTCTCGTCCGTGATCGGCTGATAGATCAGTCCGGCCGTGATATCGCCCCAGCCCTTCCCGTCAAGCCGCGGCTCCTGCACCGCGATCGAGATCGCGAAGTGCGGAATACCGTGCAGGAAATTGGTGGTGCCGTCGAGCGGATCGACGATGAAGCGCGGCTTGTCCGGATCGCCCTCGATCTCGCCCGCTTCCTCGAACAGGAAGCCCCAGTCCGGCCGCGCGGCGCGCAGTTCGTCCCAGATCGTGCGCTCCGAGGCTTCATCGGCTTTCGAGACGAAATCCGATGGCCCTTTCCGGCTCACCTGCAGGTGTTCGATTTCGCCGAAATCGCGGCGCAGACGGCCGCCCGCCTTGCGGGCAGCCTTTTCCATGACGCGAATAAGACCGGAAATTGCGGCCATGACCTGTTCTTGCTCCTGCTGCCGGACCGGGTCCGGTCTTTTCTGGGTTAGCGGCCCTTGGCCGCGTTGTTCGCTTCCGTCTGCGGATTGAAACCGCAAATGCGGACCATCAATCCCAGCAGCTCGCTGGGATTGTCCTTGTGAATCTTGCCGGGGTTCTCGGCGATCACTTTTTCCATCGAATCGGTGATCTTGCCGAGCGAGTTATTGTAAAGGCAGCCCACCAGGGCGCCCTTCACCGGCTGTTCGACCTTGTCCGACTGAAGGCCGCTGATCAGCACTTTCAGGTATAGCATCGCATCCTGAACTTCGGCCTTGCCTGCGCCGGCCTTGACCGGAGCCTTGGCAGCAGGGGCCGCCAGCGCGCCGGTGCTCATCAAAGCCCCCGCCAGCGCCGCCGAAGTCATGATCTTTGCTATTGTCCGCATATCAGTCTGCCTTTCGAATGTATGTCTTCTCGTACACGTCGACGACGATGCGGGTGCCGCTTTCGATATGGGGCGGAACCATCACCCGCACACCGTTGTCGAGTACGGCGGGCTTGTAGCTGGACGAAGCTGTCTGTCCCTTGACTACCGCATCGGCCTCCACGATCGTGGCTTCGACCTGTTCGGGCAACTGCACCGAGATGGGGCGTTCTTCCCACAGTTCGAGCAGAACCTGCATGCCATCCTGCAGGAACGCGGCGGCCTCGCCCAGAAGGTCTGCGGGAAGCTGGATCTGTTCGTAGTTCTCGATATCCATGAACACCAGCTGGTCGCCCTCGGCATAGAGGAACTGGAAGTCCTTGGTGTCGAGGCGGACCTTCTCGACCGTGTCGGCGCTGCGGAAGCGCACGTTGGTCTTGCGGCCGTCGATCAGGTTCTTCATTTCCACCTGCATGAAGGCGCCGCCCTTGCCCGGCTGGGTATGCTGCGTCTTTGCGACCTTCCAGATGCCGTTTTCGTATTCGAGAATGTTACCGGGACGAATGTCGACGCCGCTGATCTTCATGGGTTGTGCCTTCGATGGGAAAGAGCTTGTGCCTCGGGCGGCCCGCTCGCCGGGAACCGCCCCTGAAAGCCTGCGCCCTTAGACGAGGCGGGCGGGCATGGCAATTGCTTCGCGCCGGTGCTAGCTGATGCGTCATGAAGCCCGCCCCCAAGCCGCTGACGGCACCCCGTTCCGCCCTGCTTGCCGCAATCCTGCTTGCCGCGGGGGTTCCGGCACTCTCCGCCTGCGCCGCACGCACGCACGCCCCGCTCATGCCGGGCGGCCGGATCGGGACGCTGGCGCTGGGCAGTTATACCTGCGAATTGCCGGGCGATGCGGGCGGCCCCACCGGCACGCCCATGCCCGGCTACCATTTTCGAATCGTCAATGCCTCCAGCTACAAGGCAGGCGGCATCCGGGGCAGCTATCTCTACACCGGAGACCGCGTGGTGATGACGGGCGGCAAGCTCAAGGGCTTCACGCTCCACCGCATCTCCGAAGGGTTCCTGCGCCAGATCGCCGAAGACGGCAGCGATGGCCCGATGCGCTGCATCCGCACGTCCCGCCGCTGATCCGGCCAGGCCCGGAAACCTCCCTCTCCGGTTGATCGCCCCTGCGGCTTGCCCCCCGCCGCCCGCCGTCATAGCTCCTGTACGGACACACCGTTCGGGAGCGGAGCCATGGATTTCCAACTGCAGGGCAAGGTGGCCATCGTCACCGGCGCCACCGCCAACATCGGCCGCGCCGTCGCGCTCGATCTTGCCGCCGAAGGCGCGAAAGTCGTTGCGGTCGGGCGTGACGCGGCAGCGGGCGCAAGGCTCGTGGCGGACTGCAAGGCCCGGGGCGCACCCGATGCCCTGTTCGTGGCCGCCGACATGCTCGATCCCGCCTCGCCTGCGAAAATCCTGAGCGCCGCCGAAGCACTCGGCCCGGTGGACGTGCTCATCAACAACGTGGGCGGCAATGTCGATCAGGGCTTCTTCGCCGATTCCGATCCCGCAAAATGGATGGCCGACATCGATCTCAATTTCGGCACGGTGCTGCGCATGACGCACGCCGTGCTGCCCGGCATGATCGCCCGCAAGACCGGCGCCATCGTCAATCTGGGTTCCACCGCCGGGCTGGTGGGAGATTACATGCTGCCGGTCTATTCGGCGGCGAAAGGCGCGGTGCACAGCTTCACCGTGGTGCTGGCCAAGGAAGTGGGCCAGCACGGCATCCGCGTGAACGCCGTGGCCCCTTACGCGACGATCCCCACCGATCCGGCCGCGCTCAGCACCGGCAGCCGCTTCCACCCGGAAAGCGGCCTGTTCGCGCAAGGCATGGCGAGCGTGAGCGAGGAAGACCGCGCCATCCGCCAGCGCCGCACTTTCGTGGGCAGGCCCTTCGCCTCGGCGGAGGAAATGGCGGCGATGGTGACGTTCCTGGCATCGGGCCGGGCGAGTTTCATCACCGGGCAGGTCTATCCGGTCGACGGCGGCGCGCTGCTTTGATGCGGCAAATCTGGAATTCCCCCCTTTGAGCCGTCCTTGTTCGTCATTGCGAGGAGGCAAAGCCGACGAAGCAATCCAGGGCAGCATGAACCGCACTGGATTGCCGCACCGCCTTCGGCGGCTCGCAATGACGAAGACAAAAGGCGGTGCATGAGAATTTGGACTTCGATTACGCAGCACTGGAAAGTTTCATAAGTAGGGAGAGACACATGGCTATCGACGAAAAGGCCCTGCAGGACGTGATCGACAAGGAAGCGATCCGCGAACTGGCGCTGCTCTATGCGCGCGCGATCGACCGGCAGGACATCGAACTGCTGAAAGACCTCTACACCGAAGACGCCACCGACACCCACGGCGACAGCTTCGACGGTTCGGCGGAGGACTACTGCAAGTTCATCGCCGGATCGTTCCCCTACATGCCCTATTCCGGCCATCACCTGTGCAACCACCTGATCGCGGTGGAGGGCGACGTGGCCAGCGGCGAAGTCTATGCCCTCGCCTGGCACCTCATCCCCACCCGCGAAGGCGGACAGGAAGAGGACTTCATGGCGGTGCGCTACATCGACAACTACCGCCGCTGCACTGACGGCCAATGGCGCTTTTCCAAGCGCGTGGTGACCTACGACTTCAAACTGCGCCGCCCCTTCGACGGCGGCGGCACCCTGGGCCAGGGCGCGAACGATCCGAGCTATGCGCTCTGCCCCCAGCGCCTGTTCCAGCGCGGCGCGCGGGGATAAATTGGAATGCTCTCTTCCTTTTGGGAAGCTGACGTTGACGATAGCACTGTATGACGCAAAGCTACCTGCATGCAGAATGAGCAACACGGCAAGACGTCCACGTATTACGCTTACACAACCAAGTTCGACAGGGTTGTGAATGCCAGCGAGTTGGACACCGTATTAGGGCCACTGTCGGCCAAAGATGAGGAAAAGCTCAACGAAGCCTGGGGCGAGTTACAGACTGGCCTCCTGCCTTGGAAAACCAAGTTGCACGTCGCCAGCAATCAACTCGCTGAGCGAATACGTACTCAAATCTCCCGAGAGCAGAGAGAGGACACTGTGGTATCTTTGCTCTTCGATCAGTCCGGTTCGATGCGCGGCCAGAAGATGCTCTTCAGCGCAGCTACTGCAGACCTCACGCAGGAATTTCTCGCCACGTTGGGCATTGGTTGCGAAGTTCTTGGTTTCACCACGTCTCAATGGCGTGGAGGACGATCACGCAAGCGCTGGAAATGGCGGTTTAAACCAAAAAATCCCGGCCGGCTAAATGACCTTTTGCATATCATCTATCGCGATGCCGACGACAATCGTGCCTGTACTGGGGGGTGGGTGTATCGCCAGATGCTGAGGGCCGATCTGCCAAAGGAAAACATCGATGGAGAAGCCATAGAATGGGCAGAGTCCCGGCTTCGCAATATCGCGAGAAAACGAAAAATCCTCATCGTTCTTTCGGATGGTGCTCCTGTCGATGACTCGACGCTAAACGAAAATGGTGCACATTATCTCAGTGATCATCTGAGAGATGTTGTTGACAGTTTGATATGCAAAAAAGAGATTGAGGTTTCCGCATTCGGTATCGGTTTTGCACCTCACAGCTTTTATCCAGCGGTCCGCTACGTCGAGGCACCATCAGAGCTTGGTATAGAATTGCTCAAGTTCATGACTGACTTGTTGATCGGCAATGAGAAGTCACATTTGCAGACGGATGCTTCTGATCAGAGATGAATTAACCCCATATCCAGCCTTCATCCCAAAAGATCACATCGCCCGTGCTGCAAGGCCGCTCCAGCACATCGCCATTCTCACGGGTGAACCGCACAACGCCTCCATCATCCGGCGCAGTTTGCACCCGCGTTCCGGGCCGCAAGGCGCAGAGCTTTTCGAGAGCCTCGTCCGAAATCCGATGCCCCACGGCCACCACAACCCCATGCTCGCGCAGCAGTTCGCCGAAATGATAGGCCAGCGACGGGGCGAGCGGCTGCGACAGGTCGAAATCCAGTTCCACGCCGAACGGTTCGATCCGGCGGAAGGGTAACGTCACGGCCACGGGTTCAGCCCCCGCCCACGCGCGGCAGCACGATCACTTCGCGCGCCTGCGAGAGATCGCGCGTCCAGTCGGTTTCCAGTTCGCCATCGACGGCATAGTGCACCCGCGGACGGGCGATGGCGGCGAAGCCGGGGGCGAGCGCGTCCAGCTTTTCGGTGAGGTCGAACAGATTGTGCGGCGCCAGATCGAGCCGATCGGTGCCGAAGAACTCCTTGTCGAACGGCGGCATCACCACCACGCGCACGGCCTCAGCCTTCCGGGTGCAGCGCGGCGTAGACCTTGTCCGGCGCCATCGGCAGATCGCGCAGGCGCTGGCCGGTGGCCGCGTGGATGGCGTTGGCGACAGCCGCAAGCGGCGGCACGATCGGCACTTCGCCCACGCCCTTCACCCCGTAAGGATGCGCCGGATTGGGCACTTCGACCATGACGGCCTCGATCATCGGCAGGTCGGAGGCCACCGGCATCCGGTAATCGAGGAAGCCCGCATTATCGAGCCTGCCGTCCGCCCCGTAGATATAGGCCTCGTTCAGCGCCCAGCCGATGCCCTGCGCCGCGCCGCCCTGAATCTGCCCTTCGACATAGTCCGGGTGGATCGCGGTGCCGACGTCTTGAACCGCGGTGTAGCGCACGATCTTCACATGCCCGGTCTCGGGATCGACTTCGGTATCACAGATATGCACGCCGAAGCCCGGCAGCCAACCCTTGGCGCTGAGCGCCGCCACGGCCGCGACCGGGCCGCCCGAATGGAGCGAGTTTCCCGCAATCGCCGCCGCCGTCATCGCCTGCCCCTGCTTGGCGCCGTCCGTGCAGACGACCGCGCCGGAGCGCCATTCCACCTGACCGGCCTCGACACCCCACATCCGCGCCGCGCGCTCGCACAGGAGGCGCTTCACCTCTTCGGCGGCCTGCACCACCGCCATGCCAGTGGCGAAGGTCGTGCGGCTGCCGCCCGTGACCATCGAGACGCCGATGGAGGCGGTATCGGCCACCACGCTGCGCACCTGCTCATAGGGCACGTCGAGCACTTCGGCGGCCATGATCGCCATCGAGGCGCGGCTGCCGCCGATATCGGGGCTGCCGGTCGCGACGGTGATCGTGCCATCCTCGGCCACCGAGACATTCACCGTGGAGGGGCCGCCGTAATTGCCCCAGTATCCGCCCGCGACGCCCCGGCCCTGATTGGGGCCCAGCTGCGCCGACCAGTGCGGATGCGCTTTTGCGGCTTCAAGGCATTCGACATAGCCGATCCGCCCCCAGGGCAGGCCCGAAGTCTGCGGATCGCCTTGCGCCGCGGCATTCTTCAGCCGCAAGTCCAGCGGATCGATGCCGAGCTTGCGCGCCAGTTCGTCCATCGCGCTTTCGACCGCGAAGTTCACCTGCGGAGCGCCCGGTGCGCGGTAGGCCTTGGCCGCCGGGCGGTTGCACAGCACTTCGGTACCGACCACGCGGGTATTGGCGATGCGGTAATGCCCGATGGCGCTGGCGACACCGGAACCGGCATCGCTGCCCGCGTAAGCGCCCGAATGATAGAGAAACTCCACCTCCGCCGCGACCAGCGTGCCCTCGGCATCCGCGCCCAGCCGCACGTCGATCACCGCCCCCGGCGCCGGGCCGGATGCGCGGAAGACCTCCTCACGCGTCATCGCCAGCCGCACCGGGCGGCCCGACTTTTTCGAGAGCATCATCGCCACCGGTTCGAGATAGATGGTGGTCTTGCCGCCGAACCCGCCGCCGATCTCCAGCGGCATGACGCGGATATCCGCCTGCGGGATCGCCAGCACAGAAGCCGTAAGCGCACGCACCGCGAAGTGCCCCTGGCTGGAACACCAGATCTGCGCCTGCCCGTCCCCGTTCCACGAGGCAACGCAGGCGTGCGGCTCGATATAGCCCTGATGCACCGGCTCCAGCGCATAGCGCTCGCAGACCGTGGCCGCCGCCGAGGCCAGCGCCGCTTCGACATCGCCGCCGCCCATCTCCACGCGCATGGCGGCGTTGGAGGGCTTGTCCGGCCGAGGCTCGACGCCCTTGGTGAAGACCGTATCGTGCAGCACCGGCGCGCCCTCCGCCAGCGCCTCTTCCACGCCGAGCACGAAAGGCAATTCCTCGTACTCCACCGCGATCAGGCCGAGCGCCTCGCGGGCGATCTCCGGGCTGACCGCCGCCACGGCGGCCACCGCGTGCCCTTCATAGAGCACTTTGTCGAACGCGAGGCAGTTGTGCGAGACATCGACGATATCCGAAGCCCCCTCGCCCACATGCATGACCAGCGATTCCAGCGTCGGGAAATCCCGGCCCGTTGCCACGGCCTTCACGCCGGGCAATGCCTCGGCCTTTTTTGTATCGATCGAGACGATCCGCGCGTGCGGATGCGGGCTGCGCAAGATCGCGCCCCAGAGCATTCCCGGCGCCTTGAAGTCGGGGCCGTAGAGCGCCCTGCCGGTAACTTTGTCCACGCCGTCCGGGCGCACCGGGCGCGTGCCGACATGGCGGAAGGGCTTCATGGTTTCGGGCGCGTTCATGCGGGCGTCCTTTCCTGCCTCAGGTCCGCGGCGGCATCGAGCACCGCGCGCACGATCTTGTCATAGCCGGTGCAGCGGCACAGGTTGCCCGCGAGCCAATAGCGGACTTCGGTTTCGGTGGGATTGGGATTGCGGTCCAGCAACGCCTTGGCGGCGACGATGAAGCCCGGCGTGCAGAAGCCGCACTGCAAGGCCGCGTGTTCGAGGAACTTCTGCTGCACCGGATGCAGCACCGAACCTTCGGCGACGCCCTCGATCGTGGCGATCGTGCGCCCCTCGGCCTCGGGCGCGAGCACGAGGCAGGAACAGACCATCTCGCCATCGAGCATGACGGTGCAGGCGCCGCAGTCGCCCGAGCCGCAGCCTTCCTTGGAGCCGGTCAGCCCCATGGTATCGCGCAGGACATCGAGCAGCGAACTGGTCGGCTCGCACAGGAACTCGGCGGCATCGCCGTTGAGCGTGGTGGAAACGTGGATCTTGCTCATGCCTTTTCTCCGGCGCGGCGGGCGGCGATCAGGGCGGCGCGGCGGGCGAGCACGCCTGCCATGGCCTTGCGGTAGGATACGCTCCCGCGCTTGTCGTCGATAGGGTTGCTGGCGGCCTGCACTGCCTGGGAAAGCGCGGCGAGCGCATCGTCCTCAAGCCGGGTGCCGACAAGCGCGGCACCCGCTTCCTCGACCAGAACGACCGTGGGGCCGACCGCGCCCATCGCCACACGCGCGGACGTGCAGGTTCCCTCGCCATCGAGCACGAGGCTGACGCCCGCCCCGACAACCGCGATATCCATCTCGGTGCGTGGGATCGAGCGCAGATAGGCATCGCCGCCGCCTGCCGGTTTCGGCGGAAGCCGGATTTCGACCACGAATTCGCCCGGCGCGAGCGCAGTCTTGCCGGGGGCGGCGGGGACGGCCTCCACCGGCATCTCGCGCAGGCCCTGCGGCCCGGCGATCACGCAGACCGCCCCTGCCGCCACCAGCGCGGGCACGCTGTCCGCCGCCGGGGAGGCATTGCACACGTTGCCCGCCATCGTCGCGCGGTTGCGGACCTGCACCGATCCGATGAGGTTCGCCGCCTCGACCACGCCCGGCCATGCGGCCACCAGCGCAGCATCGGCCTTGAGCGCGGTGCACGGCGTCGCCGCGCCGATCGCGAAGGCATCGCCGAGGCGCCGCACGCCGCTCATCCCCTCGATCCGCTTGAGATCGACGATAGCCCCGGGACTGAGCCGCCCAGAGCGCATCTGCACGATCAGATCGGTGCCGCCTCCCAAGGGCCGCGCCGTGGGATCGGCGGAAAGCAAGGCGACAGCATCCTCGACCGTGCCGGGTGCGTGATAGACAGTGGATGACATGATTTCTCCCCGGAACCGTGCGGCCCGAATACCGGAGGAGGATCGTCACTGCCGGGCGTGAAGTCAACCGCTGCGGCCGGTGTTTTCTACCGGGTGGTCCGGCAAGACCGTACCGCCTCTCTCCCCTTCAGCGGAGAGATACGAAGACTTGCACCCGCAGGGTGTTAGCCGATGTTGAGAGGGGAGATTACGCACGTCCCCTCTCCCAACCCTCTCCCCTGAAGGAGAGAGGGCTCTATTGCTTACATCGACGGCGCGTAACCGCCGTTGAGCGGATAGGTCTGGCCCGTGATCCACGCAGCGGCATCCGAGCACAGGAACGTGACCAGCGCCGCCACATCCGCCGACTTGCCGAAACGGCGGATGGTGTAGCGCGCCATCATCGCCTTGGTCTGGTCGGTCGCCATGAGTTCGGCCAGCTTCTCCTCGGGCATGTCGGGCATCAGCGCGGAGAGCGAGACGCAGTTGGCCGTCACGTTGTAGCGTCCCAGTTCCTTGGCCACCGAGCGCACGAAGCCCTGCGCCCCCGCCTTGGCCGAGGCATAGACCGCCAGCTTGGGCTCGCCAATGCGGCCCGAATCCGAAACGACCGTCACCAGCCGCCCCTTCTTCGCCTCGACCATGTTGGGAATGAAAGCGTAGCTGCAGTTGTAAACGCCGTAGAGATTGGTGCCGAGATAACGCTGCCAGTTCTCCGGGTCTTCCTCCCAGAAGTTCTTCGTGGGGCGCAGCGAGCCGCCGGGCCCCGCCATGCCGGCATTGTTCACCAGCACCGTGGCCGCGCCCAGCTTGTCCTTGATCGCGGCGTCTGCGGCCTTGGCGGCCTCCAGATCGCACACGTCGAACGGCACCGCGAGCGCAGGCACGCCCATGGCGCGCACTTCCTCGGCCACCGCCTCGGCGCGTTCGGGCACGAAATCGTTGACGGCAATGCCGCCCGCATTGTGCCGCGCCAGCTCCAGCGCAATCGCGCGGCCCGCGTTCTGGCCGCCTCCGGTGACGACGGCAACCTGGCCGCCAAGATCAAGAAGATCGGTATCGCTCATGCCTGTTCCTCTCCGCTTTGCAGGCGTGTGAGGTACTATGGAGCACCGGAAGAAGGCCAGTCCGGAGGACCCGCACGGGGCCTGCAATCACCGCAGCGATGGCGATACCGCCGTGGGGAAATGCGGAAAGAGACGCTGGAGGAACGAACTCCGGTATCAACCTCATTCGTCATTCCCGGCATTAGGTAGCAAGCGCAGAAGGAAAGCCGAGGCCATGAGCTCTGCTCTGCGCTAACCTGCAGCATGGCTGAAACCCATGTTGTGAGCGCTTTGAAGCGTAAATATGCCCGGTTGATCGGGGAGGCTGAGCGTCACGAGCAGGAAGCAGATCGCATCCGCGCGCTGGCTGGTCACATTGCCGCAAGCATAGATGCCTTTGCGGAAGGCTTCGACGTTTCGCAGATCAAGCCCGTTTCCCCGGCGTATAGCCGCTGGCGTGGGCGCGGGATCGGAATACGGATTTACCTCGAAGTCCTGCGCAAGGCGGACAGGCCGCTAACCTCGCTTGAGATTGCCGAAAGGGCCATTGCCTTTGATCCAGATGGGGATTGCAGCCGCGCAGGCGTGAAGGCGCTTGTGGGACCAATCAACAAAGCCCTGTCCAAGAAAGTTGGATGCGGCGTTGTGCGGATTGAGGGGAAGCCCCGGCGCTGGGCGCTGAGGTAGGCTATAGTCGCAAGCGCCGTATCTCCGGTTCAATTGCTGCCCGGATGGCAACCTTTGCTGGCCATCACGTCTGCTTTGCAGCGAGGGCAGACATACGCTTCACAACCAACGCTAAAATGCTGATCACGCTGGAGGATGGACTTATGATTGTTCGCGAAACAATTTGGGCAAAGCCAATGCGCTGGTTCGCCGATCTTATGACCTGGCTTCACCGCATAAACGATCGCGCCATGCCCTACGTCTTTCATCTCGTAGTTTTCAAGCTCGCCATGCTTTGCTTTCGTGCGCACTGCTTCTTCTTCAAGCTCGCGTATACGAGCAATCAGCGCCGCATTCTCATGTTGAGCCGCGAGAAGTCTCTCGGTCATCTCGACGAGGTGTTTGTTGACCTCTGCAATCTTTCCCGCGACTTCACCCGAAATGCGGAGTCCAACGATGGACGAGACAACGTCATGCGCCGCCTTTGCCGACTGCATGACGTAGATAAGCGCCGATATCTCTGACATGCTGCCTCCGATTCTCTCGGTAGGTAGCATGTCCATCAAGCTGCGCGCTGCCAATAGCCCTTCCATTGACGGCTAACGCGCGACGCCATTGCGGCGCCCGCCACCATCATGGCCTGCCCGCCGTTGCTCACACGGCGGTTATCCTCACGCCACGAAGCCTCTGCCGCATAGGAGTGGAGGTACTTGCCCGCGATACGGTGGTGCGTGCCGACTTCCATGCGGCGCAGACGGGAAAAGAAGCTCTCAGCCTGATTGGTGCAGGCAATGCCGTCCGAATACGACAACGAGTGATTGATGCGCCGGGTATCGAACTTGGCGTGCAGATCGTCCCAATGCGAAGCCTCATCAGCATGGACGGTGCTCATGTGGTGGATACTGGCCGCGATGACCTCACCGCCCTTGGCTTCACTCTTGGCAACTACAACCATGCTCTCGCCACCGCGCTCACGACCAACAACAACGACCTGACGCTTGCCGCTCTGGTTGATGGCAAGGCGGCGGTCGCGGCGGTTCTCTTTCTCGTTGGCGGGGCGAACGTGGCCGCCGAAATAGGCGCCATCAACCTCGACTTCGCCTGCAAGGGTCTGCCCGGCATCCTCAAGCGCCATCGCCTCGCGCAGCTTGTGCGCCAGGACGAAAGCCGTCTTGTACTGAACATCGAGGTCGCGGCTCATCTGGAGCGCGGAAACGCCCTTCGCGCCGTTCACGAACAGCATGATGGCGGCCAGAAGATCGGTGAAGCTCAACTTGCGTCCGGCGAAGATCGTCCCCGAAGTGACGGAATACTGATGGCCGCACGCCTTGCACTGGAACTTGCGGCGACTTGAAATGTCATAGGCATCGAGGCAGCCGCAGCGCGGGCAGATCGGCTCGCCATCCGCCTGCTGCCAGCGCAGGTTACGGAACATGGCATACGCTTTGTCCTCACCCATCTGATAGATGGTCTTGAGGCTGAGAGTGCGCGCTTTGCTCGAAAGAAGGAAGTGCTGTGCCATATCATCGTATCCGGTGATGTAATGCACAATATCTGATGGTTTACATATCCAAAGTCAAGGGTGTATATCATCGAAAATGATGATATTTGGAGCCTCCTATGGCTAAGGCCGATCCCGCGACTGTCGAGTTTGAAACGCGTGCGAAAAATCTCCTGAAAGCTGAGTTGAAGCGGAAGGGGGTGACCTATGCTCAGCTTGCCGAAAAGCTGAGCGCGATTGGCGTCACTGAGAATGAGCGCAACCTCAACAACAAGATCAGCCGGGGCGGATTTACCGCTGCATTCTTACTGCAATGTCTAGAGGCCGTGGGCGTTACAGATCTTCGGATTTGAGCAATCGAGGGTTAGCCATCATCGACGGGTTGCCGTAGGCGGCTGCGATCACTGCGCGGTCAACCATATCTCGCTCGGACCGGAAAACATCAAACGTCTTGGCCACCCTTCGGTAGGCAAGCGCCGTGGTGGCATCAGGGAAAATCCCGTCCGGCTCAGGCCAGTTGCCTTCGAGAGCGTCGCCGCTGATGTTCAATACTTTGTCACTCACTCCGGTTCTGTGAATGTCGGCAAGCTCAAGCCATCCGCTCAGGTCAGACTGCCACTGCAGGCGAATAGTCGCCCAATTGTCCCAATTGTCGATGGTGCCGCCGTTGCGAGGGGCTAGGAGCACCTCAGCTGCGACTTCTATCTTCTCCGCTAGAACCGTCAGGCGCTCACGGTGCAGGATAGCCGTGAACCCGGCATCAACCCAAGAAAACCGCTGGTCCTGATTGCGACAATGCTGATGGGTCCATTCATCCCACTGGCGCTTTGTCGCCGCAATCTGATCCTCCAGAGATCGAATATCCATTCCTATATTCTCAAAGCGATTTCCGGCAATCTCAACTGCGGATTTCGCAACGCTACTTGCGTCGCGGATTTCGCTTTCCAGTTTGACCAATCTTTCGTCTTGCGAATGCATGGATAATTCTGATTGAATGCGCGTGGCTATAAGTTCGTCGATTGCCGCTGCGACAGTGTTTTTGATGGCCTTTTCATCAAGCGCTGAATGATGTTCCATTTCTTTGGCCGCAGCACTCTTGGTTGCGGTCCAAATCAGCCAGGCAGCTATCCCTGCTCCACCAAAAAGTAGCGCTGTCGGAGCCCACCAAGGAGTAGAGAAGAGCCAGCTAAGCATTGCTGGCATCCTCCTTTTCAACACATCGTAGTCGTCTGGCGCTGTTGAGGCCCCAATCACTTCGACGGCGAGCCGCGAAATAGTGATGACAACTATGAGCGAGCTGAGAAGCACGCCTCCAAAAAATCTCAACAAATTGTTCATCTGCACCGTTTGCCCCACCTTCTCCACGAAGGCGAGTCCGGCCATCAATCTGTTCTGTCGTGAGTTCCATCATTGCCTCCGTAGAGGCGGCATCAGGTTCTGCGCTTGCTACCTAATGCCGGTCATTCCCGCGTAGGCGGGAATCCAGCTCGTAACGCTGCGTAAAACGACGACCCAGGAGATGGATCCCCGCCTGCGCGGGGATGACGATTTTGGAACGCCAAAACCGGCGCCGCGTTACCCCCATAGCGCCTCAGCCGCTGCCAGCCCCTGCGCGCCGCGCCCGCCGAGTTCGGCGGTGAGCAGCTTGAGGCGGTAGGTCCACAAGTGCAGCGGATGCTCCAGGGTCATGCCCATGCCGCCCAGGAACTGATGATAGTCATAGCATACCCGCTTGGCCGCCTCCTGCGCATGGTGGAGCGCCATCGCCGCATCCGCCTGCGAGCCGGTGCCCGCCGCGCGCATGGCCATCCAGTAGGCGGTATTGGTCATCACCTGATCTTCGGCCAGACGGTGCCGCATCCCCTGAAAGGTCGCGAGCGGGCGCCCGAACTGCTTGCGCTCGGAGACATAGGTCACCGTGCTGGCCAGCGCCGCGCCGAGCAGGCCCGCCGCTTCCGCCGCCATGGCGACGCGCCATGCCCGCGTGATCTCCGCCGCATCGGCGTCGTGCGCGGTCATGGCATCGGGCAGCGCGGTCAGGAACGCCACGGGATAGCCGTAAAGCGTGTCTTCCTGAGCCGGTGCGATCATCTCTTCGGTGGCGGTAAAGCTCTTCACGCCCGACGGGCCGACCACAACCACGCTCGCGCCGGGGCGCAGGAAGCGCAGTGGTTTGCGGGTCTTGCCCTCTTCCATCAGGCAGAGCGGACGTGGCAGCTCGGGATCGATCAGCGGGCGCACCATCGCCGAGGCCGCCGCTTCCACCGCGAAAGGCAAACGCGCGAGCTTTTCGACCACCAGCGCCGCCGTGACAGGCCCCAATTCCTCGACCGCCATGACATCGAGGAAACCGTTCTCGACCAGCGCCTCGTCCAGTTCCGCCGATTCCAGCGCCAGCGACACGTCGTGCATCGGCACCGTGGCATAGGGCTTGGCGAGGCTGTCGATGAAATCGAGGATCTGCGTCTGGTCCTCGTTGAGCGAAAGCTGCATGTCAGTTCCCCCCGTTCGTGTCGAGCGCAGTCGAGACACTTGGCCGCGCGAAGCCGAGGCGCTGCGCTCGAACATGTCCCTCGACTTCGCTCGGGACGAACGGGCGCGGGGAGCTGTGAATGGCGGACATCAGCGGGGCTCCCTCGGCAGTTCCAGCACGTCGCTGGCGATGATGTTGAGCTGGATTTCAGCGGAACCGGCAGCCACACCGGCAACGATGCCGCGCTGGTGGTGCATCTTGAGATAGGGCGAGGCGCCCGCGAGCGCTTCGGGCAGGAACTCGATCACGAATTCGCACACCGCGCGCTCGGCCATGACCGTGGCATAGCGCGCCGAACTGGACTCCGAACCGATCGCCAGCCCATCGACGCGGCGCTGGACGACGGCGTAGTTCGCCGTGCCCGCCGCCTCGCACAGCGCCGCGCAGCGTGCTGCCTCGATCCTGACGAAATCGCTGTCGAAATCGCCCGCCGCTTTCAGCATCTGCACCGCCCGGTCGAGCGCGGCGCGGGCCAGCGTGAAGCGGGGAATGCCCAGACGCTCGTTGCGGAGCGAATAGCCGACGATTTCCCACGCCTGCCCCTCGTTGCCGAAGCGGGCGCTTTCGGGCACCGTCACATCGTCGAAGAAGACTTCATGGATATCGCCTTCGCCGATCAGCGAAGGAATCTGGCGCACCGTGATGCCGGGCGTGTCCATCGGCACCAGGATGATGGTGATGCCGCGCTTCTTGTCTTCGCTCGTGCGGGTGAGCAGGAAGCAGGTGTCCGCCAACCCGGCGTAGCTGGTCCAGATCTTCTGGCCGTTGATCACATAGTGGCCGTCCTTCAGTTCGGCGCGCGTGCGCAGGCTCGCAAGGTCGGACCCGGCATCGGGCTCGGAAAAGCCCTGACACCACAGCGACTGGCCCTTGGTGATCGGCTCCAGATAGCGTGCTTTCTGCTCATCCGTGCCGTACTTTTCCAGCGTCGGGCCGATCCAGTTGACGTTCATGTACTGACCGCCGCGCGGCTCGCCCGCGATCCACATTTCCTCGGCGAGGATCTGCTGTTCCCACGGGCCCAGACCTTCGCCGCCCATCTCTTCCGGCCAGTGCGGGAAGAGGATACCGGCATCGGCCAGCTTCACGCAGAATTCGCGGGCAAAGGCCGTCAGCGCCGGCGACGCCGGGCCGTGTTCGGAGAACTTCTCCCAGTCGTCCGGCAGATTGGCATGGAGGAAGTCCCGGATCTTGTGCCGGAACGCGTCCTGTTCCTCAGTCCATTCGAATTGCATCAGCACAGCGCCTCTCAAGGTCCTTTGACAGGACCGTTAGGCGCAAGAGCGCAGCCACGACAACACCGCGCGCCTGCGCAATCGCCGGTGCGATCCTGGCTTTCGCGAACTACTGGCGTACCGCGGCGAGCGCTTCGGGCGCAACATAGCGCGTGGTCGACATGCCGCCATCCACCGCAATGGTCTGCCCGTTGACGAAGCCCGCCTCGTCCGACGCGAGGAAGGCCACCATGTTGCCGATGTCCATGGCGGTGCAATCGCGCTTCATCGGGGTCAATTCGTGGTTGCCCCGGCGGAAGAAATCGAGATCCCAGAACGCGTCGGTCATTTCCGTGCGCACCACGGTAGGCGCGACGTAGTTCGAGCGGATGCCGCGCGGGCCATATTCGGCGGCCATCGTCTGCATCAGGCCGATCTGCCCGGCCTTGGCCATCGAATAAGCCCCGCCTGCCACCGTACCGAAAATACCCCAGGTGGAGCCAATGAACAGGATCGAGGACCCCTCGCCCATCACGCCCAGCGCTTCGCGGCAGAGGCGGAACGGGGCGCGCATCGAAATACCGATCACTTCGTCGAGCATCTCGTCGGTCGTCTGGTCCACGGGGCCGAAATTGAACGAACCGGCGTTGTTCACGAGGATATCGAGGCGGCCGAATTTCTCTATCGCGCCCTGCACGATGGCCTTGGGCGCCTCGTCCGCCGTGGCATCGGCAGCGACGAAATCGAACGCCATCACCCCTTCGAGCGCCTGCTTGAGCGCTTGCAGCTTCGCCGCATTGCGCCCGGTGCCGAGCACTTTGACGCCCTTTGCGCCCAGCGCCCGCACGCAGGCCTCGCCAATGCCGCCCGCCGCGCCGGTGACGATCGCTACTTTGCCTTGCATGTCTTCCCTTGCTCCTCCCTTCGTCGTCCCCGCGAAGGCGGGGACCCCGCTTTTCTTCTATCCCGCGCGGAGAAAGCGGGATCCCCGCCTTCGCGGGGATGACGTGTGTGTAAATGCGCCGATCAGCCCGCCCGCTGGTTGGCGGAACGCTCCGCGATATCGTTCGCCGCGACATAACCGAATGTCATGGCTGGGCCGATAGTCGCTCCGGCGCCCGGATAAGTATCGCCGAACGGCGTCCCCGCATTGTTGCCCGCTGCATAGAGCCCGGCGATGGGATTGCCCTGCTGGTCCAGCACCCGCGCCCGCGCATCGCAGCGCAAGCCGCCCTTGGTGCCGAGATCGCCGTTGTTGATCGGTACCGCGTAGTAAGGCGCGGTATCGATCGGGCCGATATTGGGGTTCGGCGTCGAGGCGGGATCGCCGAACATCTGATCGTAAGGGTTCATGCCGCGCCCGAATTCGGGATCGATACCGGTCCCGGCATAGGCGTTCATATTGGCGACGACTTTAGTCACGGCCTCCACCGGCAGATGGGTCTTGGCGCACAAGGCCTCGATCGTATCGGCGCGGAAGACGTAGTGATCCCACCAATCGGCGGGCACTTTGTGCTCAGGCGTGTGGACGGTCGGCATCAGCCCGCCCGCACTGAATTTCTTGCGGAACTTGGCATCGAAGATCAGCCAGCACGGGCAGTTCGCGCCAGTGGCCAGATGATCGCGCACCATCGCCTGCCCGAACTGGTCATAGCCGCAGGCCTCGTCCACGAAGCGCACGCCGTTGCGGTTGACCACCACGCTCCACGGGCGGCCGACATCGAAAGCGGCCTGATGGATTTCGTGGAAGTTCGATGCCCCCGGCATCGGCAGCGTCATGGTCGGGATCCACCAGCCCTGCTCGGTGTGTTCGGTGGAGGCACCGATCTTCTCCGCCTCAATCAGGGCTTCGCCGCGATTGCCGTCCTCCGGGGTGGAGGAATGGCGCGTCAGGCCCGGGATCGGATAGAACCGGTCGCGCAGTTCCTGATTCCATTCGAACCCGCCCGCCGCCAGGATTACCCCGTGGCGCGCCTCTATCCGGTACTTGCGCCCATAGTTGGAGACTTCCACGCCGGTGACGCGCCCGCCCTCATCCACCAGCAACTGATCCAGCCCGGTTTCCATGCGCAGTTCGACACCGCGCCTAAACGCCTGCTCATAAGTCGCGCCCATCAGCGCCGCGCCCTGCGTGAAACGGCGGTCTCGATGCGAGACCTTGCGGCTGCCGCGGTCCAGCCAATAGCGGCCGACGATCTTCGCCGCCGTGCCGCGCCAGCCCTTGGACTGCATCATCAGCGTGAACGTCTCGGTCAGGTCCATCGCATAGCGGCGGAACAGCTTGAAGCGGTTGTACTGCTCGCGCATCAGCGCATAGCGTTCATCCCCCAGCCTGCGCCCGTCGAACGTAGGCACCACGATCGAGCGGTCAGCCCGCGCGCCGGGCTTGCCGGGAAAGTAGTCCGGCCAGGCCGCCGCCATGACGGCAACGCCGGTCGATTTCAGGAAATTCAGCATCCTGGGCGCTTCATCTACGAAAGCTTCGAGCCTTTCGCGGTTCACCGGCACGCCGATCGTGGCATCCAGATAGTCCAGCGCGGCCTCGCGGCTGTCTCCCTGATCGCCATCGAGCTGGTGATTGGGAATCCACATGACCCCGCCCGAAGTGGCCGATGTGCCGCCGAACTTCTGCGCCTTCTCCACGATCAGCACTTTCAGCCCGTGGTCCGCCGCGCGCAATGCCGCCATGGCCCCTGCCGCGCCCGATCCCACCACAACCACATCGAAGCTTTCGCCAGCCGTCACTGCACTCTCCCCTTTGGCCGCCTGCTTTATCGGAAAATATGAGGCCATCGGCGTGTCTTATCGCGTCCACGGCTTGCCCTAGAAATGACCGCCGGGGTACTGCAACTTGCTTGGCCCTGCTCTGGCAGCGCCGATAGCCTTGCGCCGTGGCGGCCCGCGCCGCAGGGCGGAGGGCGAAACGCCGGGGTCTCCGGCAGTGATGGAAATTGCGGAAAGTCGAAGAACACCCATGAGCGAAAAGACATTCGTCGCGGCGGCCAAGCTGGAAGAGGTCCCCCCCGGCGGCAAGAAAGTGGTCGAGATCGACGGCGTGAGCGTCATTCTTGTCAACACGAAGGATACGATCTTCGCCGTACGCAACTTGTGCAGCCATGCCTATGAAACGCTGGAATGCGGCCGCGTGCGCGCGGGCTGGATTTCCTGCCCGGTCCACGGCGCGCGTTTCGATCTGGAAACCGGCAACCCGATGAATCCGCCCGCGACGATGCCGATCGAGACTTACGAAGTGCGGATCGAGGGCGATACGATCGAAGTGGCGGTGTAAGCGAGGGTCGCATCACCATTCCTCGTCATCCCCGCGCCCTTCGACACAGGCTCAGGACAGGGGATCCCGCTTTTGGCTGGCATGGCGCAGGAAAAATAGCGGGGCCCCCGCCTGCGCGGGGGCGACAGACCTGAGGTAAGTTTCGCTTCCATCATCCCAGACATATCGCGGGCGCGGTGCCCGCAATCTGGACGCTGACAAGGCCGCTGTGCATGGAGAGGGCATGACGGACACAGCCAATCTCGAAGCGCTGCGCAGCGAAGTGCGCAGCTTCCTCGAAGCCGAAAAGCCGACGGACTGGCGCGATGCCAGCCGCACGCAGGAAGACTTCGTCCAGACCCAGCGCGACTGGTTCGCCAGGCTTGTGCAGGCAGGCTATGCGATCCCGCACTGGCCCAAGGAATTCCCCGGCGGCGGGCGTTCTCTGGCCGAGCAGAAAGTGATCTACGAGGAACTGGCCAAGGCCGATTGCCCGCGCCTGCTGCTCTCGTTCGTCTCCACCTATCATGCCTTCGCCACGCTGCACGAATGCGCCAGCGAGGCGCAGAAGGCGCAGTACATGCCCCGCATCCTTGAGGGCGAGACCTGGTGTCAGGGCTTCTCCGAGCCCGGCGCCGGTTCCGACCTTGCCGCGCTGAAATGCAAGGCGGTGCGCGAGGTGCGCGACGGCCAGGAAGTCTATGTCGTCAACGGCCAGAAGATCTGGTCGACGATGGCCCAGTTCGCCGACATGTGCCTGCTGCTGGTGCGCACCTCCTCGGAAGGCGTGAAGCAGGCAGGCATCACCTATCTGCTGATGGACATGAAAACGCCCGGCGTCTCGGTCAGCCCAATCCACCAGATTCAGGGCGACGAGGAATTCGCCGAAATCTTCCTCGACAACGTCGTGATCCCCGTCGAGCAGCGCGTGGGCGAGGAAGGCAAGGGCTGGGCCGTGGCGCAGGCGACGCTCGCCAGCGAACGCGGGCTGACGCTGATGGAACTGTCCTACCGGATGCGCGGCGCCCTCTCCCGCGTCGCCAGCCTGATCCGCGAGCACGGGCGCGAGCAAGACCGCGGCGTGCTGCGCGATTTCGGCGCGCTGGTGAACGAGGTAGATGCGGTCTGCGCGATTGCCGACCAGTTCCTCGACAACCGCATCAAGGGGCTGGAGCGGATCGGCGACGCCTCGATCGTCAAGAACAGCTACTCTCGCGCGCTGCGCGCCTATTCCAAGCTGGGCGTGCGCCTGGGCGGCATCGACGAGCAATATGTCAAGCCGATCACGTTCGGCGATCTCAACACCGGCAACTGGATGGCCGACTTCATGAACTCCTACGCCTGGTCCATCGCCGGCGGCAGCGAGGAAGTGCAGCGCAACATCATTGCCGAACGCATGCTCGAAATGCCGCGCGAACCGAAAAACTGGGTGCTCTGAAATGATCGAGCTGAACGAACTGACCGACGCCGCGCAGAAGGCCTTCCCCGCCGACAAGCTCTCCCCCGCGCGCGATGCGAGCTGGGAACTCACGGCCGAAATGGGCTGGATGATGGTCCGCCTGCCCGAGGATGACGGCGGCCTCGGCCTCGACCGCGAGGCTTCGACCGCGATCCACTTCGAGATGGGCCGCGTGCTCTCCTGCGCGCCGCTGATCCCGGCGCAGCTCGGCCTGCAGGCCGTGATCGCAAGCCAGACGCTGGCGGAACGCGCGGACTGGCTCGAACGCCTTTCCGCCGGGGAATATGCCCCGCTGCACATGCTGCCCGCGAACGTGGACGTGGCGGCGGACGGCACGGTTTCCGGCACCGTCGGCGGCGTGCTGGAAGGCGATATGGCCGTCGCTGTCGTCGCCAAGCTGCCCACCGGCTATGCCCTGATCCCCACCGATGCCGAGGGCGTGGAACTGATCGAGCGCCCGGTCTGGGACCCGAGCCGCCGTCTGTTCGACCTCGTGCTCACCGGCTACGCGCCCGATCCGGCGCTGATGCTGAGCGATGCCGAAGGCGCTGCCGCGCTGCACGACATTCTCGGCCCCGAAGCGCATCTGGCGCTCGCCGCCGATTGCCTTGGCGGGGCCACCGCCGCGCTGGCCCTGACGGTCGAATATCTGGGAATGCGCAAGCAGTTCGACCGCCCGCTCGCGATGTTCCAGGCGCTCAAGCACCGCGTCGCCGACATGAAGATCCGGATCACCACCGCCGAGGCCTTGCTGTGGAGCCGCGCGCGCGATCCGCAAGCCGCCCGCCTGCAGATCGCAGGGCTCAAGGCACTGGCGACCGACGTCTATCAGTTCGTCACCGAAGAGATGATCCAGCTCCACGGCGGCATCGGCCTGACCGAAGAGCACCAGTGCCATCTCTTCATGAAACGCGCGATGCTGAACCTGCAACTGTGCGGCTCGCTCGACTGGCTGAACGAGCGGGTTGGTGCGGAGGCGCTGGCGGCGTTGAGCTGAATCGCCAAATCCTCCCTGTTTCCGCAGGAAATGGGGAGGGGGACCGCCAGCGAAGCTGGTGGTGGAGGGGGAGAAACCCCTCCGTCAGCCCTTCGGGCCGCCACCTCCCCATCGCTGCGCGACAGGGAGGAATTCAATTATGAAAAACCCCTCCCCCGCACATCGCGAGGGAGGGGCTTTTCGTTAGCCTTGCGCTGAAACGTCAGCCCATCGCGGCGAGGCGCTTGGCTTCCGCGATGATGGCGGGCGGCTGCACCAGGAAGGCGTCTTCCAGCTTCTTGGCGAAAGGCACCGAGCAGTACGGCGCGCCGAGGCGGCCGACCGGGGCCTTGAGCTTGCCGAACAGCTCTTCCTGCACGGTCGCGGCGATTTCGGCGCCGGGGCCGAAGTTCTTGCCCGCTTCGTGCACGACCAGCAGACGGCCGGTCTTTTCGGCCGAGGCGAGGACGGTTTCCTTGTCCCACGGCGAGATCGTGCGCAGGTCGATCACCTCAACCGAAACGCCCGCCTTGCCGAGTTCCTCGACCGCCTGCATCACCGTGAACATCATCTGGCCATAGGAAACCAGCGTCAGATCGGTGCCCGGCATCACCACGTTGGCCTTGCCCAGCGGGATCGGGCCCTGATTGACCGGGGTATCCATCGGCACGAACAGGGTCTTGCCGCTCTCGATGATCATCACCGGATCGGGATCCTGAATGGCCGAGAGGTAGAGGCCCTTGAAGTCCGCCGGAGTCCAGGGGATCACCACCTTGATGCCCGCCGTATGCGCGAACCAGGCCTCGTAGAAGTCGGCGTGCTGGCCGGCGGTCTGGTTGCCCGCGCCGGTAAGGGTGCGGATCACCATCGGCACCTGGCTCTGCCCGCCCGACATGAAGCGCAGCTTGGCCGCGTGGTTCACGATCATGTCCATGGCGACGGTCGTGAAGTTCATCAGCATGATTTCGGCCACCGGCTTGTAGCCCGCCATGGCCGCGCCAATGGCGGCGCCGATGATCGCCTGTTCGGAGATCGGGGTGGACTTCACGCGGTCCGTGCCGAACTTGGTGGACAGGCCCTTGGTCACGCCGACCACGCCGCCACCTTCGTTGTCGGCGATGTCCTCGCCCAGAACGAGAACTTTGGAATCGGCTTCCATCGCTTCCATCAACGCGGCGTTGATGGCCTGCAGGCCGTTCATCTTGACCATTTCAACAGTATCGGTGCTCACGCCGGGATCTCCTCGGCAAAGACGTCGCGGCGCAGTTCATCGTCGGACGGGAATTCACAGGACATGGCGTATTCGATGGCGTCGTTCACTTCCGCCTCGATCTCGGCCGTCAGCGCGTCGAGCTGCTCGGCGGTGGCCACGCCATCGTCGATCAGCTTCTGGCGGAACAGCGGCAGCGGGTCCTTGGCCATGGCCTCGGCCTTCTCTTCCTTGGTCATGTAGCCGTCGGCATCGCCGAAGACGTGGCCCATGAAGCGGAAGGTCTTGCATTCGAGCAGGGTCGGCCCCTCGCCCGCACGCGCACGCTCGATGGCGGCATGGGCGTGGGCATAGACGTCCAGCGGATCGTTGCCGTCCACGGTGTAGCCGGGCATCCCGTAACCGATCGCGCGCTTCGAAATCTGATCGACCGCGGTGCCATTTTCATAGCGGGTGTGTTCGGCAAAGCCGTTATTCGCGCAGACGAAGATCACCGGCAGCTTCCACACCGAAGCGAGGTTCAGCGCTTCATGGAAGGCGCCGATGTTGCTGGCGCCGTCCCCGAAATAGGCGACCGTCACCTGCTTGGTGCCGTCGAGCAGCGATGCCCAGGCAAAGCCGTTGGCGATCGGCATCGACGAGCCGACGATGCCGGTCGTCACCATCACGCCGGTTTCGGGGTGCGTGAGGTGCATCGGGCCGCCCTTGCCCTTGCAGGTGCCGTCGACACGGCCGCAGATTTCGGCCCAGAGCGGGCGCAGCGGCATGTTCTTGGCGACCATGTCCTGAATGCCGCGATAGATCGTGCAGATCTTGTCGTCGTCATTGAGCAGGGACGAGATGCCGGCGGGGATGCATTCCTGACCGCGCGCCGAATAATACGGGGCGGTGATGCGGCCGCGGCGGATCTGCGTGCGGGTGGCGTCGTCATTACGCTCGATGCGGATCATCCGGCGGTAGATATCGAGCTGGGTGGCGGCATCGGGCGATGCCCTGTTCTGTAGGGTTTGGCTCATAATTCCTCTCTCGTGAACCTCCGGCTGCACGGGCTCCCGAAGAAGTACCTGTCATGCTCACGGTTGCAAGAGCGAGTCAGACCGCTGGCGCGGTATCGTCCTGCAGGCGGCGCACTGCGAGTTCGCGAACCTCACTTGACTTGACCTTTTCGCTGCCGGTGATGGCGTAGTCCGCATCGGTGAAGAACAGCACGTGGCGTGGCACCTTGAAGCTCGCCAGTTCCGCCTTGCAGCGGGCAATGACATCGGCCTCGGGCACGTCAGCCCCGTCGACCGGGACGATGCAGGCCACCACCATCTCGCCCAGCAGATCGTCGGGCACGCCCACCGTCTGGGTGCGCTTCACCCCCGGAATCCGGGCGATCACGTCATCCACTTCGACCGGAGAGACATTGGCGCCGCCGGTCTTGATCATGTCCGTGAGGCGGCCCTCCCAATAGAAACGGCCTGCCTCGTCCACGCGCCCGCCGTCGCCGGTGCAGAAGAATCCTTCCGCATCAAGGCACTCCTCGGGCGCCTTGCCGAGATAGCCGGACATCAGCGTGGGCCCCTTGATGCACATCTCTCCGACCTGCCCAACCGGGACAATCCGCCCCGATATCGGCTCGACGATTTTTAGAATATTGCCCGGCAAAGGCGATCCGAAGGTGCCCTCCACCCGCTCGGAATCGTCGTCGGCCACGAAGGAAGTGCAGATCGTCATCGTCTCGGTGCAGCCGAAGCTCATCGGCACGTCCCAATCGGTGTTCACGGTGGGATGCTGCCAGATCAGTTCGCCGCGCGTCACGTATTTCAGGCTGGAAAGATCGGCCCCCGCCCAGTGGGGCGAGGCCGCCAGCCGTGCCCACTGATGCGGGCGGCCATTGAGGAACGTCACGTTCTCGTGCTCGGCCAGGAACAGCGCGTCATCAGCATCGAACACGCGCTGGAGGATCACCGCGCCGCCGGTCGAAAGCGCGGCCCCCACCACCATCGAGACATTGCCCGACCAGAAGAAGCCATTGCCGGTCCACGCCCGCACCGGCTCGTGCATCGCGAAGAGGCGCGGCCAGCGCCACCACTGGATCGCGAAAGCCCGCTGCGAATGGACAATGCCCTTGGGCAGGCTGGTCGTGCCCGAGGAGAAGAAGATGCCGCCGGGATCGGCCGGGTGGACGGCATCGGCGCGGGCAAGAACCGCCTCTTTGGCGATTCCCTCGCCCCGGGCGATAAAGCTCGCCCATGTCTCCACCGCGCCGCCTGCCTTCGCTTCCAGCGGTTCGGCTTCGCCGGGGATGCCGCCCAGCGAGACAAGGTGGCGCAGATAGGGGAAGCGCGGCGAGACCAGCCTGCCCGGCGGCGCGCTCCCGATCTCCGGTTCGAGATCGCCGAGCATCTGCCAGAAGTCCTTCTTGAGCACGTGCTGTTCGAACAGGAGGATCGAGGCTTCGGACGCCTGCACCAGATATTCCAGTTCCTGCCGGGTCGAAAAAGTGCTGAGCGCCACCGGCACCCCGCCTGCCAGCGCGATGCCGAACAGGCTGGAGAGGAATTCCGGCCGGTTCGTCATCAGCAGCGCGACGCGCTCGCCCTTGCCCACGCCGCTTGCCATGAGCGCGCGGGCCACGTCGAGCGAACGGGCGAGAAGTTCGTCATAACTCCATGACAGGCGGAAGGCGCCCTTGCGCATCACCAGTGCCTCTCGCTGGCCGTATTTCGCGGCGACTTCGCGCAGATAGCCGCCGATGGTCTGCACCCCCTGCCCCGGCTCTTCGGCGAGCGGCGGCCCGGCAACCAGCGACAGCGCCGGATCGGCAAAGGTGGCATTGGTGGCGTGCATAGCAGACGATCCTCTCCCCGGCCGCGCCCGGTGTGCTGACTTTCGGGCACTGGCTTTCGGGCAAGGCGTAACAGCGCCCCTAACGCGGCGGAATGCATGGGGCTGCGGTTTGGCGGCACAGTCACGTCCTTGCGCACCGGCAGGCAAAGCCATCGCTCCCGCGCACAGGTTTCGGGGTGCCGTACGATCTCCACCGATCTAACATTGCCCTTCGTCATTGCGAGCGCCCCATGGGGCGCGCGGCAATCCAGGGCGGTTTAAGCCGCCCTGGATTGCTTCGTCGGCTTTGCCTCCTCGCAACGACGAAGGTTGGATACGATCCGGCACGGCCATGACGTTCGGACAGGAGAGACACGAATGATGAAGCAGGCCAAAGTCCAGAGCGGCAAGGGTATCGGGACCATCGCCATCGGCGAAGCGCCGATCCCCGAGCCGGGCCCCGGCGAGGCGCTGGTGCGGATCAAGGCCGCCACGCTCAATTTCCGCGACCTGATCGTCGCCAAAGGCCTGATCCCCGGCCTCGGCAAGGAGCCGGATGTCGTGCCGCTTTCGTGCTGTGCGGCCGAAGTGGTCTCCGTGGGCAGCGGCGTCACCCGCGTGGACCAAGGCGAACGCGTGGTGCCGATCTTCGCACCCTTCTGGATGACCGGCACCACGCCCGACCCGCGCATGCTCGGCGGCCCGATCGACGGCGTGGCGCGCCAATATGCCGTGTTCGATGCCGAAAGCCTGTGCCCCCTGCCCGACGAACTGGGCGATCTCGAAGGCGCCACCCTCGCCTGCGCCGCGCTGACGGCATGGTCCGCCCTCACCGCCTTCCGCCCCACCGGTGCGGGCGACTGGGTGCTGGCGCACGGCACCGGCGGCGTTTCCATCGCCGCGCTGCAACTGGCCAAGGCGATGGGCGCGAAGGTGGCAATCACCTCCTCATCCTACGCCAAGCTGGCGCGCGCCGCTTCCTATGGCGCCGATCTGTGCATCAATTACCGCAAGACGCCCGGCTGGGCAGCGGAAGTGCGCAAGGCGCTGGGCGAGAGGCCGCTGGCCAATGTCATCGATACGGTCGGCGCGGTACAGTTCGACGATAACGTATCCTTGCTGGCAGAAGGCGGGCAGCTTTCCGCCATCGGCATGCTGGGATCGGATTTCAGCTGGACCCGCATGGGCGAGCAGGGCGTGAACCTAGCCCCGATCGGCGTCGGCAATCGCGAGCAGCATGAGGCGATGACCGCCTTCATCGCGGCGCACCGCATCAGGCCGGTCGTCGATGTAGTCTACGATCTCGACCGGCTGGAGGATGCCTACCGCCACCTGGAGAGCGGACAATTCTTCGGAAAAGTCGGCATCAACCTTCTGTAATATACACTCAAACAGAGGCTTCAGGCGGCGATGGTATCCGGCTCGCCGCAAACCGCCAGCAGCCATTCCTTGGCGGATTTGAAATCGCTGAAGATTTTTGTGCCCATCTGAGAAGGCATCCGCTCCAATTGCGTGATGGCCTTGCCGGAGTGCATGACCACGGCCGTCCTGTCCTTGTCGCTCTGCTGCATGTCGATGCTGGCACCGGCAAGCGAGCCCAGATTTTCGTCAGACTGAATATCGAGACCGCTGGCATCGACCAGATGCAGCATGCGGCCCCATTCGGCATAGGACCGTTCCATCGCAGCGAAAAGGCGATGAAGGTAGTCCTCGATCTCATCGCGCGATGTGGGGCCATATGTCACGGTGCGGATCACACCGTTGCTGTCGTCATAACTGACGGTAATCATTGTCCTCTCCTTAACTATCCGTTGGAGAGTATCCCCTCGATTGTGAGAATCGCTTGAAGGGAGATGATTAACGGCCAGCGGCGGTCATATAGGTATTTCGACGCTGGCTCAGCGGTCCGGTGTTACAGCGCCTGATTGTCCAGCCCGGCCGCGTGCCTGGCTGCGATCCAGCCGAACGTCATCGACGGCCCGACGCTGGCCCCTGCCCCGGGATAGACATTGCCCATCGGCGAGGCCGTGGTGACGCCGGTGGCATAGAGCCCCTCGATCACCGAACCGTCGGCATGCAGCACGCGGCTGTATTCGTCGGTGACGACGCCGCCATAGGTGCTGACGTCACCCGGCACGCAGGACACCGAATAGAACGGCGCCTTCTCGATCGTGCCGATGGACTTGGCGTCCGAGAAGGGATCGCCCACGTAGCCGCACTTGTCGTATTCACGCTCGCCGCGGTGGAAATCCTCGTCCTTTCCCGCGCGGGCGAAGGCGTTCCAGCGGTCGACCGTGGCCCTGAGTTTTTCGGGCGGCACGCCGATGCTTGTGGCCAGTTCCTCAATGGTATCGGCCTTGTGGAGATAGCCCTTGCCTTCCCAGGCCTTGGGCACCTTCTTGTCGATCCACTTGCCCGCGACCTGATATTTCTCGGCATATTGCTGGTCCATGATCCCCCAGCTCGGGATCGCGGGGACCACGCGGTTGCGCTTGAGCATGGTCTCGCAGAACAGCTCGTAGGAGCCGCCCTCGTTCATGTAGCGCTCGCCCGACTGATCGACGAGGATGGCGTGCGGCTTGGCGGTCACGCTCTGCATCCCCGGCTTGACGTAATCGTTCTCGGTGCCCGGTGCCTCGGTCATCTGGAAGCCGACCATCTGATCCATCTGCGCGAGCACGCCGCCGATGCGCTCCAGCTCGATGTGCATGTCGCCGGTATCCTCGGGCGGCACTTGCGACCATTTGGCCTGACTGCCGGGAATGTACTTGTCCCGCATCGCCTGGTTCTTCGCGAAACCGCCCGCGTTGACGAGAATGCCCAGCCGCGCGCCGATCCGCATGGTCTTGCCACCGCTCTCGGCCACGACGCCCACGGCCTTGCCCGTCTCGTCGAGAATGATCTCGCGCACCGGGCTTTCCGTGCGGATATCGACATCGGCCGCCAGCGCCGCCTTGAGCAGGCGCCCTTGCAGGCAGGCCCCGGCGGTGGTGTATTGGCGGCCGCGCAGCTTGTCCGCAATCGTGCGAAGGGCGACTTTGGCCAACAGCTTCTTCATGCCGGGATTGGTGCGCGGATGCCCCAGTTGCATCCCCTCGCTCAGCGTCGCGTTGACTTCGACGAAGCCCTTGCGCAGCTTCTTCTTCCAGGGACCCAATTCCTTGAGATTGAATGGCTTGGCCACCACAGTTCGCGTGGTTTTGAAGCCTCCGGGCATCTCGTCGTAATAGTCGGGCCAGTAGGAATGGCCGCGCTGCAGTTCGATGCCCTGATCGATCAGGAAGTCGATCATTTTCGGCGCCTGATCGACATAGGCCCGGCGCTTCTGCGGCGTCGAGCCCGGCGCGGGGGTGCCATCGAGGTTCTGCAAGGCATCGAGGTAGGTAATCGCCGCGTCGGGCGAATCCGTCTCGCCATCCTCGGCGATGAAGCGGTTGTTGGGTATCCACATGACGCCGCCGGACTTGCAGGTGGTGCCGCCCACCACGTCCGCCTTTTCGAGGATCAGCACCGACTTGCCCGCCCGGCGCATCAGCAGCCCCGAGGCCATCGAGCCCGCTCCGCTGCCCACGACCACCCAATCGAAGGTTTCGTCGAACTGCGCCATTTCCTTGTGCTCCCTCTCACGTCCGCGTTGCGCGCGTATCGTCCGGGAAAGATAGACAGAACGCCGAAACCTTTGGCAAGGCGCCCCCGCAACGCCACGGCGATAGACCCGCCGCTTCGCCCCGGCGAAGCGTTGCCCTTCACTGCCGGTTTACGCTGGCCAGCGGGCCATCGCGGCTTATGACGGAGCGCCAGGAATGGGAGACTTGCCGCAATGACCGATACCGCACCCGCGCTGCCGCAGCTTGGCACCATCGAGATGGCGCGCGATGGCCGCCTGCTGCGCATCACGCTGAACCGGCCCGATGCGCTCAACGCCGTCAATCTGCAGCTTCATGACGATCTGGCCGAAGCCATGTGGTTCGCGCAGTGCGACACCGGATCGGACGTGATCGTGCTCACCGGCGCGGGCCGGGCTTTCTCTGCGGGCGGCGATCTCGACCATATCGAGAACAATGCGAAGAACCCGCACTTGTTCGATCACGAAACCCGCGTCGCCAAGCGCATCGTTTCCACCCTGCTCGATATTGACAAGCCGGTGGTGTGCCGGATGAACGGCCACGCGGTAGGCCTCGGCGCCACGCTGGCGCTGCTGTGCGATGTGATCTTCGCCGCCGAAGGTGCCAAGATCGGCGATCCGCACGTCGGGCTCGGCCTTGTCGCGGGCGATGGCGGCGCGGTGATCTGGGCCCAGCGCATCGGCCTCACGCGCGCGAAGGAATATCTCCTCACCGGCGATCTGCTTTCCGCGCAGAAGGCGGCCGAGATCGGCCTCGTCAATCATTGCGTGCCGATCGATGAACTGGACGCGAAAGTCGATGCTTTCTGCGAAAAGCTGCTGAACGGCGCGATGGCCGCCATCCGCGCGACCAAGATCCTGACCAACCTGGAACTGAAGCGCCTCGCCACCGCGCTGATGGACGCCGGGATCGCCTACGAAAGCGTCTCGGTCCGCAGTGCCGACCATATGGAGGGGATTCAGGCGCTCAAGGAAAAGCGCAAGCCGAAGTTCATCGGGCGCTAGGGCAGAACGAGAGTTCCATTCTCCCGGCATTGCAGGCCCGCCGCTTTCTCCTTAGTCAAAGGATGCACCTCACCTTCCAACCGGGCTGGAGACATTGTGACACCGATCAAGCCGGAGCGTTGGGACGAAGTCTGGGCTGCCGATCTCGACGTCATTCGAAGCCTTCGAGAGCACGGCGATCTGGCGCACATCCCCAGAGACGTTGACGTTTCATTCAAGGGAACGATTGAAGCGCTGCGGCGCCTTGAAGTAGCCAGTTCGAACTGGGGATTTCGCGTTCTGGAACTGATCGAAGGGGATGAAGACGGCCAACCCTGGCTGTTTCTGGTTCGCAGCCAGACAACAGACGAGGAAGCAATCCAGGACCTCACGATGACCTATCTCCAACTGGAAGACAGTTTCGGAGTAGAATGCGATGGCTGGGGGTGCACGGGTCAAACGCAGGAGTGAGCGCAACGCCTGTTCCCCGGCAGTTTGCCGCCCATACTGCTTCCTCGCAACAGCAGAGAAAACCCCGCCAGCACCGAATTCACCCCTGAGCCTCAGCACACGGCTGCTCCAGAGAGTCCCGGCCCGAGCGGATCGTGTAGCCCCTTCCGGCCCGCACGGTAGTTTGTGACATCAGTCTCCGGGCACCACCCGCTCGCCCATTTCGGTGAACAGCGCGGTGTAGCAGGTGCCCATGTCCTGCGCATCGCTCTGGGTCAGTTTGCCCGATTGCGCAGCTTCTCCCATCGCGCCGAGGAACGCCATCGGATCGTCCGCCTCGATATCGTAGATCGCCATATATTCGTTCTCGTCGCTGCCCATCAGCTTGGCGGCGAGCTTGTAACGCTGGGCCCCGGCCATGCCGAACGTATTGACCAGCTCCGGCAGGTGCGTGGTGTTGTACCACTCGTGGTACTCCTCCTCGCGGCCCGGCAGCGGGCGCGTGAGGGCAACGAGTTTCATTTTCGGCATGGCATCCTCCTGTCTTGTCCCGGCGGCAGGAAACGGCATCGCCAGGCCCGATGCAAGCGGCCTTTGCCCAAGGCCGCCACTCATCGCCCCGCCGGGACGGTGCCGTTACTGCAGGAGCTGCCCGGCAGCCGGGAACTCGGGAAAACGCCCGGCCGGTTCCATCTGCATCGTCACGCCTTCGGCTTCGGCCTCGCGCGCGCTGCATTCGCCGCGGTATTCGCGCGGGTTGGCACCGAACACGCGCTTGAACATGCGGCTGAAGTGCGCCGGGCTCTTGAACCCCACGCCATAGGCTATCTCGCTGATCGAGATGTCGCGCGGGTCCGAACTCGCCAGCCACTCCTTGGCCTTGGCCAGCCGCTGTTCCCAGACCAGTTCGGAGAACGACGTCTCGCGCAGGCGCAGCAGGAACGAGAGATAGCGCGGGCTGATCCCGCAGCCCTTGGCCACCATCGCCGTCGACAGCTGCGGATCGGACAAGTGCACTTCGATGAAGCGCAGCACTTCCTCCAGCCGCCGGTCTGCGATGGACTGGCGTGCGGGCTGCAGTTCCTCGGTCTCACGCACGGCATTGCCGATCAGCGCGAAGGCGGTTTCCACCAGCAGCCGCGCCGAATCCTCGCCCAGAGCGCCGTCGTCATCGAACACGCCGGTGAGCAGGTTTTCGGCAACCGCCATTTCCGCACGCTCGACCGGCATGAACAGGCCCGTGCTCAGATCCTGCTGGATATAGGCGCGCAGGATATGCGTGGGCACGGTGACGTGGAGCACTTCGTGCCCGTTGTCGCCGTCGGTGCGGCATTCGATGAAGAACGGCGACATCGAGCGGGTGATGACGAAGTCGCCGGGCTTGGCCACCTTGTTGCCGCACTGGTTCGAAAAGGCCATTTCGCCGTGCTTGACGAACCACAGGATCGAAAGGTCGGTCGCATCCTCGCGGATATGCTGGCGCGAACGGCGGAAGAACAGGTTGGCCGCCGAACGCTGCCTGATGATCGAAATCGGGCCGACCGTCTTGCGCTCGGAGCGCACGTCCATGTTCGAGGATTCCTCGATCCAGAAGTCGCCGCGATAGTATTCCTGATCGCGCGTGCCGCGAAACATCTGCTGGCAATCGCGGTAATTGCGCTTGTCGAATGAGAACAAAGTCTCTGTCATGGCTCTCTCCCGTCCACGGGTTTGTGTCGTTTTCACACCCCCGTCCGATCCCCCAGCCGACTCTTGCCGGTCCGGACTTTCACCGTTCTACCATGACAGGGGCCGGTTACTCTACAGCGGATGCAGAACGATCTGCATTGCGCGCATTGTCGAAGTCTCTTCGCGCCGTCAGCCCATCCGGCCTTTCTTCGAGAGGCGCCATTCGGGCGGATAGTTGAGATCGTGGCCTTTCACGACCTGACCGATGCCCTGCTGGAAGGTGTCGCCTTTGCCCAGATTGACGTCGCCGGCACCATCGTCCTTCATCAGCGGCAGCATGCCTTCCAGCCAGCCGGTGAGCAGCGAGCCGAAATATTCGCCGCGATACTGCTTGTAGGCCTCGATGAAAGTCTTCTGCGCCACCACCACGTCGGTCGGCCGTGTGATCGAGCAAGCGTGCGCGTACTTGGCGGTTTCCGCCTCCAGCTGATCGCGCGGCACCACCGAATTGACGAAGTTGGACTGGAACATCTCGTCCGCCGTAAACGGGCGGCCGGTGAAGAGCATTTCGGAAAAGCGGCGCAGGCCCACGGTTTCCAACCACTGCCACATGCGCGGCCCCCATCCGGCGTAACGGAACGAGGGATGGCCGAACAATGCATCATCCGACGAGACGATCAGATCCGCATCGGCGCACTGGTAGAAGTGCCAGCCATAGCAATAGCCCTTGGCCTCGATGATCGAGATCTTCTTGAATTCCTGCAGCGGCCGGTTGCCCGAACGCGCCTTGGCATAATAGTCGGTCAGCCCATGCAGGTAGCGGTAGGAGCCTGCGGGCGGATATTTCACGCTGGGATCGTCGATCTCCATGTCGACCAGAAAGTTATCGTCAGGGCCCGGGTTCAGATAGAGATCGCCGTGCTCGTCGAGATCGCCGCCGCTGCCCAGGTTGTCGCCCATGCCGCGGATCACCAGCACTTTCACTTCGTCGTCGATGTTCGCCTTGAACACCAGTTCGCCGAACCGCGCGCGCATGCCGATCGTCGCCGTGTTGTGCTTTTCGAGGCGGTTGAAGGTGATCGTCGCGATCTTCGTCGCCGGGTCTTTCTCATAGAGGACGTGCGCTTCGGCGGCCTTCTTGTGATCGGCGATGGTCTTCCGGGGTATCGTCATCGGTTCTCTCTCCCGCCTTTATGGCTTTTCATATCTGGCTTGTTCGTGCTGGCCCGCGTGCTGCCACAGGCAAGCTGGAGGGTATTGGCATTTCGCGCGGCGTTCTCGATATTGCGTGCCGCGGACAGGAAAGGCGGGACAGGCGGAATGGGCACGCAGAGGCCATCCGCACCCCGCGAACGGTGGTGAGGACAGCCATGGGCGAAAGCAGCTTCTTCAGTCTGGATGGACCGCTGGACGTCGCGCCCGGCAGCGGCCAGGTGCGCTCGGCCAATTTCAGCGGGCTGGCGCAGATGGCGCGCAATTACGGGCGGGACGCGCGCGGCATCGTCGAGCGGCACGGCATGGAAGCGCGGGTGCTGACCGATCCCGAGAGCCTGATTACGCCGCAACAGATGGCCGATACTTTCGAATATTGCGGCACCCTGTTCGACGATCCGCTGTTCGGCCTCCACATCGCCACGGTGCAGGACCCCGAAGTATTCGGCTGCGTTACCGCTCTGTGCCGCTCCGCCCCTACGGTGCGCGCGGGGATCCGCTGCCTGATCGAGTTCCTGCCCGTCGCCCATGCGCCCGATTGCGAGGTAGTGCTGATCGAGGGACGCGAAACCGCCGAACTGACCTGGCTGGTCAACACCGATATCGGCGTGAACGACCAGGCCAATTATCAGGCGGCGATGCTCAACCTGAAGCTGTTGCAGGCGATCGGCGGCCCCGCGTTCCATCCGAGTTGGGTGAGCCTCTCCGCCGATCCGCTGGCGCGGGACTTGCCGGAGATCGAAAAGACGCTGGGCTGCCGGGTCCTGGGCCGCTCGCCGCGCAATTCTGTGGCCTTTCCGGTACGCGCGCTCGAACAGCCGGTGCCAAGCGCCAACCGCCTGCTCTACAAGCTGCTGGGCTCTTATCTGCAGCGCGTGAAATCAGAACACAGCCAGTCGATCATCGACAAGGTGAACAGCTTCATCCGCGGCTCTCTCGCTCGCGGCACCTGCTCGATCGAGCGCTGCGCGGAAAAGACCGGCATGTCCGTGCGCACACTGCAATCGCGCCTCTCGGCCGAAGGCGCGAAGTTTTCCGAACTGGTGGAGAAACAGCGCGAAACGCTGGCCAAGGCGCATCTGTCCGGCCGCCGCCTTTCGCTCGACGAGATCGCCGACCGGCTCGGCTATGGCGAACAGACCAGCTTCGGGCGCGCCTTCAAACGCTGGACCGGGATGACGCCGCAGCAATACCGGGCGGAGAACTGATCTGGATCTGACGACTAATCGTCTGGAACTGAAGTTCACTGCATGTTCGCCGCCCCTGCGAAGGCAGGGGGGCCGCTCCCTTTTTCTTAGATCACGCCACGAAGAGCGGGATCCCCGCCTTCGCGGGGATGACGAAGAATAGGGATCGGAACTTCGTTTTCACTATATTCGGCCGTAAACGCACAAACGGCACAATCAGGGCCCCTCAGCCACGCAAGTTGCGCACACCGCTATCGGCATCGACCTGCGTCAGCTGCGGCCAAACGCAGTTCCGCCCGGCCTCCTTGGCCTTGTAAAGCATCGAATCCGCCGTCCCCATGGCCGCCGTCAGCGGATCCTCGGCGTCGAGCGGAACGCTGGCAATGCCGATGCTGACTGTCACTTCGATCGACTTGCCATGAGCATTGACCGGCTGCCCCGCGATCGCGCGGCGCAGACGGTCGGCCACTTCGCGCGCTTCCGGCAAGGGCGTTTCCGGCAGCAGCATGGCAAATTCCTCGCCGCCGATGCGCCCCAGAATGTCTTCGCGGCGTGCGCCGTTCTCCAGCGCCTTGCCCAGCGACACCAGCACCGCATCGCCTGCCAGATGGCCATGGACATCGTTGATCTGTTTGAAATGATCGGCATCGACCAGCAGGATCGACAGACTGCGCTTGTACCGCCGCGCGCGCTGGATTTCGGTTCGCGCCAGATCGGTGAAAGCCCGCCGGTTGGAGACGCCGGTCAGATAATCGCGGTCCGCCAGCTCCATCAACTGGCGGACATAGCCGGAAATGCGCTTCACCATCGGCCGGAAAATAAACAACGCCTCGATCTGCAGCGTAAGCACGATAACCGTGACGATGCCCCGCTGAATCAGTTGCAGAAGCCGTATGTGCTCCTCGCTTATGGCCTGATGGATCGCCACGACCTGTTCCAGCCCATCGAGCAGCGGCCCGCGCGCGGAGGATACCAGAAACGCGAGATCGGCCGCGCGCTGCTCCGCCTCGGGCCCTGCCGCGTCCTGCGGGCTGGCGGCAATGCGCCGGGCTGCAGCGAGATAGGCTTTCAGGGCCTTGTCCACCCCCGCCGCTCCGAAATAGGTATCCCGCAGACGTGCTTGCTCCGCCGAGTTTCCGATGTCCTCTCCCGCCGCACGCAACAGCTTGCCATGGGCGGTGCCGAACTGCTCTATCGCCGCTTTCATCGGCGCCCGCGCGGCCTCGTCCCCCTTGTCCAGTTCCAGGGCCAGACTGACGATCCGCTGCGAGAGCATGCGCTGGCGCCCGCTCATGTTGATGATTTCCGCCGAACCTTCGCTGGTCCGCAACATGTCCTTCACGACGAAATGCAAGGTGATGGACAGGAAAGCGACCAGCCCCAGCGCCGCAAGATAGCGCACTGTCAAACTGCGTGCAGTCAATGCCGGCATCGCTGCTCCCCGGGTGTTAACGAACCTTACCCATATCTATGGGCACGCAGGTAACGCGGTTTTAATGCAGCCGGTTAATTGTCCGGTTACGTTGGAACAAAATGCCCTATTCCGGACCTTCAATCCATCAGGATAACCACGCGGCCCGCCGCCTTGCCGGAAAACGCCGCATTCATGGCCGCCGCATAGTCCGCCAGCGGATAGCGCTGGGCGATCAGCGGGCGGAAGGTGCCCTCTCCCGCCAGTTCGATAACCGTGCGCCGCATCGCCTCTGCTTCTTCGGGCCGTTTGAGCGCGTGATCGCGCATCTGTACGCCAACGAGGCTGGCGCTCTTGAGCAGCGCCAGATTAGTCCTGAGCGAGGCGATCCCGGCGGTAAAGCCGATCACCAGATGACGCCCGTCGTAGCCGAGGCAGCGGAAGGCCGGTTCCAGCGCCTCGCCGCCGACCGGATCGAACACCAGATCGACCGGTTTTCCGCCGTTCGCCGCCATCACCTGATCGCGCCAGTCTTCCGCGCCCGTCGTTACCACGGCATCGGCCCCGCCTTCGCGCGCGGCCATCTGCTTCACCGGGCTGGAGGCCGAGGCGATGACGCGCAGGCCCAGATGCTTGCCCACCTGGATCGCCGCATAGCCCGTCCCGCCCGCCGCGCCGAGCACCAGCAGCGTCTCGCCCGGCTGCGCGCGGCCGCGATCGGCCAGCGCGTAATAGGCGGTCTGGTAGTTGACCGGGAAGACGGCGGCCTGCTCGAAGCTCATCGCATCGGGCACTTTGGCCATGTTGGCGGCGCGGAAATTGTTCGCCTGCGCAAAGAGTCCGCCCAGTCCGCCGCAGAACACACGGTCCCCCTCGGCCAAATGGGTGACGCCCGGCCCCACCGCCTCGACCACGCCCGCCGCCTCGCTGCCGGGGATGAAGGGCAGCGGCGGCTTGAACTGGTATTTGCCCATGGCCGTCAGCACATCGACGTAGGACACGCCCGCCGCCTTGATCGCCACGCGCACTTCGCCTTCCTGTGGCGGACCGGGGTCGAACGGTTCGAGCGTGTAGCTTTCGGGTGGGCCGAACTGGTGGCCGATTACAGCAAGAGGCATCGAAAATCTCCCAAGAAACGCAGTGACCTGGTCAACCCATCCCCCTCCCGCTTGCGGGAAGGCGTGTTCGCGGCGCGGTGCTTGGGGACAGGCCCTCCCCCGGCCCCTCCCGCAAGCGGGAGGGGAGATCGATGAGCCACCGCCTTCGGGGCGGCGCGTTGTTCAATGCTGGCCACCATCGCAGCGGACCAGCGAACCCGTGACGTTCGCCGAAGCCGGGCTCGCCAGAAACAGCGCGGCGGTGACGATCTCTTCCGGCTCGGCGGCATGGCCGCGCGGGGTGGGGATCGGGCCCCTGCCCTTGTCCGGCCAGGCCTCGACGATATCGGTGCGGAAGGCCCCGGGCGAAAGCGTGTTCACCCGCACTTTGGGCGCGTATTCCCAGGCGAGGCTCTTGCTCATCGCATTGAGCGCCGCCTTGGACGAACCGTAAGGCACGGTCTTCGGCAAAGGCATCATCGATCCCGAGGACGAGACATTGATGATGCACCCGCCCTCCCCTTCGGCCATGCGGTGCGCCATCAGGCTGGCGATGCGAAACGGCCCCTTGAAGTTGAGGTTCACCACGGAGTCGAACAGCTTCTCGGTGACTTCGTGGCTCGGTTGTGCCGGACTCATCCCCGCGTTGTTCACAAGGATATCCACACGCCCGAAGGCTTCCCACGCCCGCTCGACCAGTTCGGTGCATTCGTCCCAGCGGCCGGCATGAGCGGACAGCGCCATGGCCCGCACGCCCAGCGCGCGGCATTCCTCCGCCACCGCCTCGCAGTTTTCGAGCTTGCGGCTGACGATGATCACGTCGGCGCCGCGCTCGGCGAAGGCTTTCACCATCTGATAGCCCAGCCCGCGCGAACCGCCGGTGACGAGCGCGACCTTGCCGGTGAAATCGAACAGCGGGTCCATATCTATTCTCCGATCCTCAAGGCTTCGTCATGGCGAGGAGGCGAAGCCGACGCGGCCATCCAGAGCACAGGCAAACCGCCCTGGATGGCTTCGGCCTGCGGCCTCGCCATGACGAGGGGGATGTTGAACGCCACCTTCAAGACTCCCGCGCATGCGGATAGCGCGCCAGTGCGGCCGCCGTGCGCGTCGGGATATGTTCGCTGGGGAACATCCCCTCCGCCGGTTTCGGGCGCTTCAGGTAGGCGCGGGCAAGCTGCGACTTGTGCGCGTCGGTCGGGCCATCGGCAAAGGCGAGCGACATGTGCCCGCCATACCACTTGGCCAGCGGCATATCGAGCGAGATGCCCAGCGATCCGTGGATCTCCAGCGCCTTGCCCACCACGCTGGCATAGACCGATGCCATCGCCACCTTGCACATGCCGATATGCTTGCGCGGCGCGCCGTGCTTCATGCGGCCCGCCTCGACCTCGTCGATCATCCATGCGGTCTTGAGCACCAGGAGGCGGAACTGCTCCAGCTCGATCACGGCATCGGCGATCTTTTCCTGCACCATCTGGTGCTCGCCCAGCATCTTGCCCTTGGTGGTGCGCGAGACCGCCCGTTCGAGCATCATGTCGAGCGCGCGGTTGCACATGCCCACCGTGCGCATGGCGTGGTGAATGCGCCCGCCGCCCAGCCGCGCCTGCGCCACCTTGAAGCCGCCGCCGCGTTCGCCCAGCATGTGATCGCGCGGCACGCGCACCTTGTTGTAGCGGATATGGGCGTGGTGACCGTTCTCTGGATCGAAGTCGCCCGCGATGGCGACATTGCGCACGATCTCTATCCCCGGCGTTTCGGTGGGGACCACGAACATGCTCATACGCTCGGTCAGCGGCGCATCGGCATCGGTGACGGCGATCACCAGCAGGAACGACGCGAACTTGGCGTTGGAGGAGAACCACTTCTCCCCCTCGATCACCCATTCGTCGCCATCCAGCGTGGCCGAGCAGGTGAACACGTCCGGATCGGACCCGCCCTGCGGCTCGGTCATCGAAAAGCACGAGACGATCTCGCCGTCCATCAGCGGGCCGAGATAGCGCTGCTTCTGCTCGGGCGTGCCGAACAGCGCGAGGATTTCGGCATTGCCGGTATCGGGCGCGGCGGTGCCGAAGACCGTGGGCGCCCATTGTGCGCGGCCGAGAATCTCGTTCATCAGCGCCAGCTTGACCTGCCCGTAACCGGGCCCTCCCAGATGCGGGCCGAGGTGGCAGGCCCAGAGGCCCTGACGTTTCACTTCCTCCTGCAGCGGCTTCAGATGGCGCTTGGCTGCCGTGTACCCCGGATCGAACTGCGCGCCCTGTTCGGGAAACAGCAGGTCCATCGTCTCGCATTCGGTGCGGACGAACTGGTCCATCCAGTCCAGCTTGGCCTGGAATTCGGGTTCGACACTGAAATCGATCATGGCATCTCTCCTGTCCTCCCCCTGCGGGGGAGGGGGACCATGCGAAGCATGGTGGAGGGGATTGGCGTCCATGCGCAGCCTTGCGTGCGTACGAGAGTCCCCTCCACCATCCGCTTCGCGGACGGTCCCCCTCCCCGTACCGGGGAGGATTTCATGACAGCCTCCGCACTTCGGCGGCGGTTTCCCCGAACACGTTCTCGACAATCCGCGCGAAGAAGCGCCCGGTGTCCTTCGAGAGGATTCCGGCCTCGGCCTGCGCCACCTTGTATTCGAGAAGGCAGCCCGACTTGAACCGCGAAAGGATCGAGAACCAGCGGAAATCCTCTATATTCCGGCCCGTCCCGGCGCAGTAGTAGCGCGCCAGTTCCTGCCGGGTGGGGAAGTGCCCGGGATTGTTGAGCGCGCCCGGGAATTCCTTGTCCGGGTTCTCCTCGTCGCGCATGCCGCCAGTGAACCAGCCGATGTCGATCATCGGATCGCCAATGGTGGAAAGCTCCCAGTCGATCATCGCGGCAAGGCGCGCGGGCGGGCCCCACTGGAACATCATGTTGGGCGTGCCGACATCGCCGTGGATGATGCCGCGCACTTCCTCGGGCAGCTTGGCACCGCGCAGCCATGCCTCGGTTTCGGCATAACCTTCCAGCGTGCGCCCTTCATAGCCGTAGCGCTCCTTGTAGCTCGCGAGCTGGCCGGACCAGCGGTCCACCTGCCGTTCGAGGAACTTGCCCGGCTTGCCGTAATCGCCAAGGCCAATCGCTTCGTAATCGACGTTCGCCAGCTTCACGAGGCCATCGACGATGGCAAAGGGGATGCCGTATTCATAAGGCATCCGGTCGAACGGCGGCTCGTTATGGATTTTCTCGTCGCGCAGGTTGGGAGCCCAGCCATCGACCTTCTCCATCACATAGAACGGCGCGCCCGCCACGCTATCGTCCGGGCAGGAGCCATAGCAGACCGGATGCGGCACATCCGTCTGATTGAGCGCAGTAAGGATACGCGCCTCGCGCAGCACGCCCCGCTCGGCGCCCGGCGGCGGCACTTCGGGCGGGCGGCGCATGACCATGGGCTTTTCGCCGCGGTCGAGCGTGAGCACGACATTGGAGGTGCCGCCCGAAAGCAGCGAAGTCCTGAGCGGCCCGCTGCCCAGTTCGGGCACATGGGCATCGAGCCATTCGGTAAGCGGCCCCACCGGCGCCAGTTTGTCGAGATCGGCTTCCATTGTTCTCTCCGGCATCCTCTCCGCTTCAGCGCGTGCGAAGCTGCGCTTCCAGCTTTCTGCGTATGGCCCGCAGCGCCTGCGCCGCCTCTCGCACCGAATCGAGATCGGCGGCGGGCAGCAGCTCTTCGGCAATGATATCGGCACGCGCATCCAGTTCGCGCTTGAGCGCCAGCCCCTGCGCGGTCGGGCGCAGCAGCGGCGCGCGCTTGTGATCGGGATTGTCCGCCATTTCGATCAGCCCGCCATCGCGCAAGGCATTGGCCGCGCGCTGCACAAGCTGGCGCGCCTGCCCCATCGAACGGCCGATCTGGGCCACTGTGGGGGCCTTCCCGGCCTCTACCACGGCATTGAGCACCATCTGCTCGGAATCGTTGAGCGAACTGTCCTGCCGCGCGGCGGCGAACACGCTGCGCAACCGGCTGTTCAACCGGATGGTCTCATCGACCAGACCGACGAGGGGGTGACGCGACTCGAAGGGCCCTCTCTCCATGACATGATTATGTCATTTTGACACGATCATGTCATTTTGAATGCGCTGAGGTCTCATCCAGCATCGTCCGGGCGATGCGAAGAAAGGCCACGGTATCGTCCTGCGCCGAAGGGATCGCCTTGCGGAAGGTCGTGAAGCCGTGGATCAGCCCCTTGCCTTCGTAATAGGCCGTGGGCACGCCCGCCTCGATCAGCTTGGCGGCATAGGCCCGCCCCTGATCGCGCAACGGATCGAGCGAGGCCGTCACCAGCACCGTCGGCGGCAGCCCGTGAAGATCGCCCAGCAGCGGCGAGGCACGCAGGCTTTGCGGATCGGCGGCATAGAGTGCGTCGAAATTCCCCATGCTCTTCTCGTCGAGCATGTACCCTTCGGCAAAGGCCTTGTCCGAAGGGTACTTCCGGCTGAAATCGGCGGCGGGATAGATCGGGATCTGCATGACCAGCGGCAACGCGGCAGGCTTGTCACGCAGCGCCGCCGCCGTCACCAGCGTCAGATTGCCGCCCGCGCTGTCTCCACTGAGGATCAGGCCGGTGAACATGCGGCCGAAGGCCTTGCCGTTCGCGGCGATCCACCGCGCCGCCGCTTCGCCATCATCGACGGCAGCGGGAAACGGGTTTTCCGGGGCGAGGCGGTATTCGACCGAAACCACCGGAAGATCGAGCTGGCGGGCGATTTCCGCCGCGATCCCCGCATGGCTGTCGATGCTGCCCAGCACGTATCCGCCGCCGTGGTAGAACACCACGACCGGCCCTGGTGCGCGGGCCGCGCGGGTATCGAACAGGCGCAGCGCCATCGGTCCGCCGGGACCGGGCATCGTCACGTCCTTGACCACGGCCATCTCGCCCACCGGCAGGTCCTGCCTGGACATGGCCGCCAGCGCCTCTGGCGGCATCTGGTGGATCTTCATCACCATCTCGCGCGAGAACGGCGGCCTCGGCGCGGCGTAGAAAGCCTTGAGATAGGCCGCCACGTCAGGCCGCACGTAAGGCGCATCCGCTTCGGCAGCCTGCGGATGGGAGGGCACAATGGCGGGAGCATCGGCCACCGCCGGAAGCGCGCAGGCCAGCGCCAGCAGCGCCGCGCCCGTGGCGGTCCAGCGCCGCGCGGCGCGCTTTGCGGATCGTGTCATCATCTCGTTCCCCTCAGACAACGGCAACCGGATTGCCATAAAGCTTGCGCAACTCGTGCTTGGCCAGCTTGCCCGAAGGCAGGCGCGGCAGTTCGCGCACGAATTCATATTCGCGCGGTGCCGTGACCGGCGAAATACGCTCGCGGCACCAGTCCTTCAGTGCCTGTTCCAGCACGGGCCCGGCATCGGCCCAGTCCTTGGGCTGAACCACCGCTTTCACTTTCTCCCCATATTCGGGATCGGCAATGCCCAGCACCGCCACGTCCAGCACTTGCGGGTGGACGATCAGGCAATCCTCGATCGCCTGCGGATAGATGTTCACCCCGCCCGAAATGATCATGAAGTCCTTGCGGTCGGTGAGGTAGAGATAGCCGTCCTCGTCCAGCCTGCCGATGTCGCCCACCGCGAACCAGGTGTCGTGTTCGGGATGTGTGGCCTTGCGCGATTTCTCGGCATCGTTGAGGTAGTTGATACTGCGCCCGCCCGGCGCCTCGAAATAGACCACGCCGCTTTCGCCGGGCGGCAGTTCGCGCCCGTCCTCGCCGCAGATATGGATCGGGCCGAGCGAGGACTTGCCCACCGAGCCCGGCCGTTCGAGCCATTCCTGTGAGGTAATCGCGGTGGCGCCCACGCCTTCGGTGCTGCCGTAATATTCGAAGATGATCGGCCCCCACCACGCGATCATGCGGCGCTTGATCTCCACCGGGCACGGCGCGGCAGCATGGACGGCCATGCGCAGCGAGGAGAGATCGTACCTTGCCCGCACCTCGTCCGGCAGCGCCAGCATCCGCACGAACATGGTCGGCACGAACTGCGCCACGCCCACCTTGTACTTCTCGATCGCGGCGAGCACACCTTCGGCATCGAACTTGCGCTGGGTGACGAAGAGCCCGCCCAGCCGCTGCGCCGTGACCATGCAGGACAGCGGCGCGCCGTGATAGAGCGGCCCGGCATTGAGCGAGACCAGCGGGTCCAGCTCGCGGTAGATTGGCATCACGCCTTCCAGCACATTGAACTCGTCGATCGGGCCCGGCGTGAAGGGCAGGACAATGCCTTTTGGCCGCCCGGTGGTGCCGCTCGAATAGATCATGTGAAAGCCGGAAATCTCGTCCGCCACCGGCTTGGCGGGCATCGCCGCCAGGGCCTCCGCCAGCGGCTCGGCGCCTGCAAGCCCCCCTTCCCCCACGGGATCGCCCGCGTAGTAGACCCGGCTCACGCCCGGCGCGAGGCTCGCCCTGTCACTGGCCAGCGCGCGCGGCGTTTCCCCGATCGAGGCGGAGAGGATCAGCACTTTCGCCCCCGCATCGCCAACAATGTAGGACGCTTCGGCCGGTTTCAGGTGTGTGGAAAGCAGCGTGACGAAACAGCCGCAGCGCGTCGCCCCCCAATAGACCATGGCGAATTCGGGCGAGTTGCGCAGCATCACGGCGATGCGGTCACCCGGCTTCAGCCCCAGCGCGCGCAGCAGTTGCGCCACCCGGTTGGAGCCTTCGTCAAGCTGGCGGTAGGTCAGCGTCTCGCCGGTATCCGCAACCACCAGCGCCAGCGCATCGGGCGCAGTGCGGGCATGACAGGACGGATGATGGCCGGGCATCGTGCTTTTCTCCCAAAAAACCGGACCCGGACGTTTGCCGTCCTGAGCCCCTCGGCAATCAGTATAGCCCGCCCTGCTCCTCCGCAAAGTCCTGTGCCTGAACTCCGGCGGCACGCGCCTTTGCCGCTTCGCGCTCTTCACGCGCCTGCGAGACTTGCGCAACCAGAGCGTCCCGGCGGCGGGTGAATTCATCCTCGGCGGCGTACTGGTTCGGATCGCTGTCCGGCTTGAACGCTTCCCAGATCACCGAAGCCTTGGGCGCATTGCTGGGTTCCACGCCCATCACCGGCTTGCCGGTCACGCGGTCGATGCGCACCATGCGGATGCCCGGCGGCGCCAGCAGCGGATCGTGGCTCCAGCGCGGCAGCGTGGCTTCGACCACATCCTTGAAGATCGGCGCGGAAATGCGCCCGCCCTGCGCCCAGCCGCCCAGCGAGCGCGGCGTGTCGTAACCGACGTAGACGCCGCCCACGTAGTCCTGATTGCCGCCCATGAACCACACGTCGGTCGGGCCGTTGGTGGTGCCGGTCTTGCCGAACAGCGGCAGGTTCAGGCTGCGCAGACGCACCGCGGTGCCGCGCGTGACCACGCCTTCGAGCATGTGGATCACCTGATAGGCGGTATCCGCATCGATCACCTGCTTGCCCTTGCGCTGGATGCGCGGCATCGGCTTGCCGTCCCATTCGGGCATGTTGCACGCGTCGCAATGGCGCGGATCGGAGCGCCAGATCACCTTGCCGTTACGGTCCTGCACATAGTCGATCACCGAGGAAGGATACTGCACGCCGTTGTTCGCCAGCGAGGCATAGGCATTGACCATGCGCGCCACCGTGGTTTCCCCGGCGCCGAGCGCGAAGGACAGGTACGGCTTGTAATCACCGATCCCCATGTTGTGGAACGTCTTGATCACCTTGGGCATGCCGGTGTCATCGGCGATGCGCACCGTCATCAGGTTGCGCGACTGCTCCAGGCCCCAGCGCATGGTATGGCTGCCTGCTCCGCCTTCACCGCCGAAGTTGCGGAAGCACTTCTTGCCGAGCTTCGCGCCCTGATAGACGCAGAACGTGCCATCGAGCACTTGCGTGGCCGGTGTCATGCCGTTCTGCAGCGCGGTGGCGTAGACGAACGGCTTGATCGTCGAGCCCGGCTGGCGTTCGGCCTGCGTGGCGCGGTTGAACGAGCCAAGCCCGAAATCGAACCCGCCCTGCATCGCCAGAATGCGCCCGCTCGCGGGCTGCTCGATAATCATGCCGCCCGAAGCCTCGGGGATCGTGCGCAGCGCCCAGGTTCCCGCGGACACGGGCTCGGCGACGACGAAGTCCCCGGCACGCGCCTTTTCGGCAATGTCCGTCAGCGTGGCGATATTGCCATCGGAAAAGCCGATCCGCCCGGTATCGCCCGACTTGTCGAGAATGACGCCGACGCGCCAGTTCTTGTAGTGGATCGTCTTGTTCGAAACGATCAGCTGGGTCTGCCAGTTTTCCAGATTCTTGATATGCGCGACCGCGCCGCTCCAGCCCCGGCGGCCATGAAAGCTCAGCAGCCCCTTGCGCAGGGAGGCCCGCACGGCCTTCTGCATCTGCGTATCGAGCGAGGTGCGCACCCACAGCCCGCCGGCATAGACGCTGTTCGGGCCATCCTCGGCCTTTTCGCCATAGCGGTCGATCAGGCGGCGGCGCACTTCCTCGACGAAATAGCCGTTGGCCGGATCGTAGCTTTCGGACTGGCGCGGGATCAGGCCCAGCGGCTTGGCCTTGGCGGCATCGGCATCGGCGCGCGAAACCCAGCCGTTCTTGACCATCTCGTCCAGCACCCAGTTACGCCGGGTGATCGCCATGTCCTCGTACTTCTTGCGGCCGTAGCGTTCAGGCGCCTTGGGCAGGATCGCCAGAAACGCGGTCTCGTGCAGGTCGAGATCGCTCACGTCCTTGCCGAAATAGGCCCGTGCCGCAGCCTGCACGCCAAAGCTCTGGCGCCCCAGCGGAATCTCGTTGAGATAGAGTTCGAGGATCTGCTGCTTGGTCAGCACCCCCTCGATACGGTGCGCGACGATCATTTCCTTGAGCTTGCGGGTGACGGAATATTCGTCCCCGATCAGGATGTTCTTGGCCACCTGCTGGGTGATCGTCGAGCCGCCGCGGGCGCGCTGCCCGGACCCATATTTGGAAATATAATCGATCACGGCTCCGGCAAGGCCGGTCACATCGACGCCGCCATGGCTCCAGAACGTCTTGTCCTCGGCCGAGAGAAACGCATTGATCAGCGGCTTGGGAAAATCGGCGAAGCGCAGCTGAACGCGCCGCTCGCGCGCATAGCTGTAGATGATCTCGCCATCGCTGCCGCGCACCATCGTCGGCAGCGGCGGCTGGTATTCCAGCAGCTTGTGCGCATCGGGCAGATCGCGGGTGAGCACGATCCAGAACCCGGCGAGCCCGACCAGGCCCAGCACGCACAGATAGCTGAAACGCCGCAGCCACTTGCTGCCGCGCCAGATCCGGCCCACCGCGCCGAACGGGCCGGAGCCCTCGCGGCGGATGCGGAAGCTTGCGTCTTCGGGCGGCTGCTCGCCGGAACCGGCGCCGTTACTCTGGGTCGGATCGCTCATTGCGCGGGTCCTCTAGCACGCCCGTTTCGCGCAAGGCCAGATGCCAAGAGCGAAAATGCGATGAGCGTCTCCACACGAAGTATCTTAAACGCCTGCTTTGCGGGCGAAATAGATGCGCACGGCCTGCGCCGCCGCACCGGCAATGACGGCCTGCCCTTTCTTCGAACTGAGGAAGGCATAGTCCTGCGCATTGTTGATATAGCCGGTCTCGAACAGGACGGAGGGAATATCCGGCGCCTTGAGAACCGCCAGCGCGGCGGTTTCCACCCGGCCATGGTGCAGCCGGATATCCGCTTCGCGCAGTTCGCGCAGGATCAGGCCGGCCAGATCGGCCGATCCCGCCTGCGCGCCGCGCTGCGACAGATCGAGCAGGATCGCGCCGACATTGGCATTTTCCTGAGAGATCGGAACGCCGTTGATCCGGCCGGCGCCGTTTTCGCGCTCGGCAATGCGCCGGGCTGCCTGGCTCGATCCCTTCTCGGACAGGACATAGACGCTCGCCCCGCGCGCCGAATCGTTTTCCGCACTGTCGGCATGGATCGAGATGAACAGATCGGCATGAAGCCTGCGGGCGATATCCGGCCGGTCTCCCAGCGACACGAAACGGTCCGCATCGCGGGTCAGCGCCACGCGGATGCCGCCGCCGTCCAGCAAATCCTTACGGATCGCTCGCGCGATTTGCAGCGCCACGTCCTTTTCACGCACCGCATCCGCGCCCGCACCGGGGTCAAAACCGCCGTGTCCCGGATCGATCACCACCAGCGGGCGGCTGGAATCGGGCGGCCCGTCCACCCGCGGCAGCCCCACCGGCGCATTCACGCTAGGCAAATCGAAGCGCACCACATAGCGGCCGCCGCCCCCGGCGATCCCCGCCGCCCTGTCGATCACGAACACGGCAACCAGCACCGCCAGGGGCGCGGAAAGGATCACCAGTGTTTGTATTATGCGCGACATTGGCCGCCTTGCTAGGAACAGATTGCGCACACGGCAATCCTGCCCTGGCGGCTTCCCACGGTTTTGGGCCAGACCTCTGGTAAGGAATGGGTAACCATCGCAAGGGTAAAAGCGCCGCAGCCAAGTAACTTGCCGTCACCGGCCTTGAATGCTAGGCCATTCCCATCCCGGGGCCCATGACGCCCTTCGGTCCTAGCAATCCGGCACAAGCATCACCAGATGACACCGGACACAAGGACCCGCCAGGCACACAAACCCGGGGCCTTCGATACCGGAAAATCCGTTTCCGGATCCGAACAGGTTGATGCGAGCCATGAGAAGTCAATTGCCGCTTTGTCTGCCGATGCCCGAAAGGGCGTGGGCGGTATGGCCGCAATTCTCCGCGCGTTCGATTTCGCCGCGCGATCTTCCTCTCGCAGACACGCACGCTGCCTTCGTTGCAGCCGATACGTTAGCTACATCCGGGGCGCTGGATTGCCCCGAATTCGTTTTTACCTCAGCCCCTGGAACGAAGCCTCCCGCCGCATCCGGCGCGGGCCGCATTCGTCCATCGGGCCTCATTGAACAGAACCGCGCCTCCCAGGCTGATCCGGCCGGGACCGGGCGCGTATGGAGATCACACAATGGCAACGCGCATGCTCATCGATGCGCGCCACCCGGAAGAAACGCGGGTGGCGGTACTCAAGGGAAACCGCATTGAAGAGTTCGATTTCGAATCGACCGAACGCAAACAGATAAAGGGTAACATCTACCTGGCGAAGGTGACGCGCGTCGAACCTTCGCTGCAGGCGGCCTTTGTCGATTTCGGCGGGAACCGTCACGGTTTCCTGGCTTTCAGCGAAATCCACCCCGACTACTATCAGATTCCGAAGGAAGACCGCGACGCGCTGCTGGCCGAAGAAGCCGAACTGCGCGCGAGCGAAGAGGAAGACGACGACGATGACGACAACGCCGAGAACGAGGACTTCGACGACGGCGGCCTGACCGAAGTCGACACTTCCGAAAAGGACGAAGTCGCCACGATCGAGGACGGCAACGTCGAAAACGGCTTTTCCGAAAACGGCGAAGGCGAGGAAGACGCTGCCGAGGACACCGGCAACCGCGGCCGCCGCGGCCGGGGCCGTGGCCGCCGCAATTCGGGCCGCTCCAAGGAAGCCGACGAAGCGCGCGCCAAGCGTCTGGCCCTGCGCCGCCGCTACAAGATCCAGGACGTCATCCACCGCCGCCAGGTGCTGCTGGTGCAGGTCGTCAAGGAAGAGCGCGGCAACAAGGGCGCGGCGCTGACCACCTACCTCAGCCTCGCGGGCCGCTATTGCGTGCTGATGCCCAATTCGAGCCATGGCGGCGGCATCAGCCGCAAGATCAGCTCGGCCAGCGACCGCAAGCGGCTCAAGACGATCATTTCGGAACTGAGCCTGCCCCGCTCGATGGGCTGCATCGTGCGCACCGCCGGCCTCCAGCGCACCAAGACCGAGATCAAGCGCGATTTCGACTATCTCGCCCGCCTGTGGGACGAGCTGCGCGAAAAGACGCTCCATTCGGCCGCGCCCATGCTGATCCATTCGGACAGCGACCTGATCAAGCGCGCCATCCGCGACATCTACAACCGCGATATCGAGGAAGTGGTTGTAGAAGGCGAGGAAGGCTACCGCGCCGCCAAGGACTTCATGAAGCTGCTGATGCCCAGCCATGCGCGCCGGGTGAAGCCCTATGCCGATCCGGTGCCGCTGTTCCAGCGCTATGGCGCCGAGGATCAGCTTACCGCGATGTACGATCCGGTCGTGCAGCTCAAGAGCGGCGGCTACATCGTCATCAACCCGACCGAGGCGCTGGTCTCGATCGACATCAACTCGGGCCGCTCGACCAAGGAGCACGGCATCGAGCAGACGGCGGTCGCCACCAACATCGAAGCCGCGCATGAAATCGCCCGGCAGCTGCGCCTGCGCGACATGGCCGGCCTCGTCGTCATCGACTTCATCGACATGGAGTACGGCTCCAACGTCCGCAAGGTCGAGAAGGCGATGAAGGACGCGCTCAAGAACGACCGCGCGCGCATTCAGGTCGGCCGCATTTCCAGCTTCGGCCTGATGGAAATGAGCCGCCAGCGCCTGCGCACCGGCGTGCTCGAAGCCACCACCCGCTCCTGCCCGCACTGCGACGGTTCGGGTCTGGTCCGCACCGCCAGCTCCGCCGGGCTTTCGGCGCTGCGCCTGATCGAGGACGAAGCGGCCAAGGGCAAGGGCGTGATCGTCACGCTGTTCGCTTCCACCGAAGCGGCCGTCTACTTGCTCAATGCCAAGCGTTCGGACCTCGCCGACATCGAGGCGCACTATGGCGTTTCGGTCGAAGTGATCCCCGAAGGCGAGAACGAAGGCGCCAAGATGCGCGTCATGTCGTCGGGCCCGCGCAACGAGTTCGTGCCCCGCTTCGAGCCGATTACCGAAGACATCGACGAGGACTATCCCGAAGAGGATGAGGATGAGGACGAGGCCGAGGACACGCAGGATCGCGCGTCCGATGACGGCGATGGCTCGGGCCGCCGCAAGCGCCGCAAGCGCCGCCGGGGTGGCCGCAACCGCAACCGCAGCGACGAACAGGGCGCCGAAGACACCGCCGAAAGCGAGGCCGAAAGCGAGGAAGACGGCGCCGAGGACGAAGCTGACGCCGAGACCGTAAGCGCCGAAGGCGAAGACGGCGAGGCACCGCGCAAGCGCCGCCGCCGGGGTGGCCGCCGCCGCCGTGGCCGCCGCAATGGCGAGAACGGCGAAGCAGGCGCAGAGGGCAGCGAAGACGCGGATGAAACCGCCGAAGCCGCAGAGGTTTCCGAACCTGCAGCGGAAGCACCGGCTGCCGAGGAAGCTCCGGCTCCCGAGCCTGCCGCCGAAGCCCCTGCGGAGGAAGCTCCGGCAGCCGAGGCGCCTGTGGCAGAGGCTCCGGCCAAACCCAAGCGCACCCGCCGCAAGAAGGCGGCCCCTGCGGCAGAGGAAGCTCCGGCTGCCGAACCGGCCGCCGAAGCCCCTGCGGAGGAAGCCCCGGCCAAGCCCAAGCGCACACGCCGCAAGAAGGCCGACACCGCAGAGGCCGCTCCGGCCACCGAGGCTCCTGCCGCTGACGCGCCCGCCGAGGAGGCTCCGGCCAAGCCCAAGCGCACACGCCGCAAGAAGGCCGACACTGCAGAGGCTGCTCCGGCTGCCGAGGCTCCGGCCGCCGAAGCCGCTGCGGAGGAAGCTCCGGGCAAGCCCAAGCGCACCCGCCGCAAGAAGGCCGATACCGCAGAGGCCGCTCCGGCTGCCGAACCGGCTCCGGAAGCACCCGCAGAGGCCCCTGCCGCCGAAACCGCCGAGGTTCCGGCCGCTGCGAACGACGCCAACGGCAACAGCGAGGCCGGTGCCGAAACCGCTTCGGAGAACGCATCCGAAGACGGCGAAGCCCCGCGCCGCGGCTGGTGGCAGCGCACGTTTGGCAACTAAGCCGGGCGTCAACGCCTGAAATCGAAAAAGGGCCTCTCGCTCCTGCGAGGGGCCCTTTCTCTTTGGTACGCACATGTTTTCCCCGCGCCGGCCCATCGAGAAGATGCGCGGGAGGTTTGCGAATTCGTCCTAGAGCGTGATAGTTTTACTTTGAATCGTCATTGCAAGGCCCGAATGGCCAAAGCAATCCAAAGCGCAGTGGCACCAATCTGGATTGCTTCGCTTCGCTCGCAATGACGAGTAGTTCACTCAAAGGTGATCACGCTCTAGTGTGATGGAAACGAAGTTCATATCATAAGTCGTCGCCCCCGCGCAGGCGGGGGCCCCGCTATCTTTTCTTACGCTATACCGCCAAGAGCGGGATCCCCGCCTGCGCGGGGATGACGGAAAATCGTGATGCGAAGTTCAGTTCCGTCATACTAGGCCGTAAACTCATAAACGGCACCACCGAGGCGCCCGCCGGGAAGGCTGGTTGCCTTTTCAAGGGCGCTTTGGTTCGAGATGGAAGCCAATCGGGCGTCCCGAAGGGATTTGACCAAAATGGCCCATCGCTGCGTCGAGAAGTCTTGAAATATCGACATATTCCTTCGCCTTCTCTCCTTGCGCTGAGCCATTTTGCCTCAAACCTCGGTGGTGCCGTTTATGAGTTTACGGCCTAGACGCCCGCTGCCATGCCGCCCGTCACGCGCAGCGTTTCGCCGGTCACGAAGCGGGCCTTGTTCGAAGCCAGATAGAGCAGCGCATCGACGATATCCTGCTCCAGCCCGTCTCCGGCGATAAGCTGCATCGCCTGCACCCGCGCCTTGGTCGCTTCGGGCAATTCCTTGCGGATCGTGTCGGTCAGCATGAGGCCCGGCGAAATCGCATTCACGCGAATGCCGTCCACGCCCAGTTCGCGCGCGAAAGTGATCGTCAGCCCGGCCACCGCCAGCTTGCTGTCGCCATAGGCCGAACCGCCCATATGCGCCGCACTCGATGAAATATTGACGATCGAGGCCCCTGCCCGTCCCTTCATGTGCGGATGCGCCGCCAGTGTGCAGCATGCCACGCCGATCACGTTCACCTCGAACAGGCGGCGCACCTTGGACAGGCCCATTTTCAGGATCGGCTGGCCATACTCGTCCGAATGCAGCCCGGCGTTATTGACCAGCAGATCGATCCCGCCATTCGCCTTCGCCGCCTGCGCCATGACTTCGGCCATGCGCGCTTCATTGGTGACATCGCCGCCCAGCCCTTCGGCCGAACCGCCCGAGGCGCGGATGTCCGCCGCGGCGGCGTCCGCTTCCGCCGCATCGATATCCACCAGCACCACATGCGCGCCTTCTTTCGCAAGCGCCACACCGAATGCCTTGCCGAAACCGCGGCCGCCGCCGGTGATCACCGCCGTGCGCGCATTCCATTCGCTCATTTCGCAACCTCTCCCGATAAAATACCGCCGCAAGGCAAGCACTTCGCAGGCCGTCCGCGCAAGAGCCTTGCCGCCCGGGCACATCGCTCCTGCGGTTACGGCACGCGGCGATCGCAAGTGCGGCGCATGGCGGTCAGGGCCTTTGGCGTCACCGGGCGGGCCCAGCGCGCGCATGCCCTGCCCTGTGCATCGAGCAGCACGGCATAAGGATACCCGGCCAGGTCCGGCGCATAAGTCTGCCGCAACCGCCCTGCCCGTTCCATCGAGGCGATCTCGGCCGTTTCCGGCCGGTCGAACCGGAGGCGTTCGATACCGGTATCGCTCCACGCGATCACGATGCGGTCTGAAGGCGCGGCCGCTGCCAGCGCTTTCAGGCCGCGCAGTTCCACGAGGCAAGGTGCACACCAACTCGCCCCAAACAGGACAAGCGTGTGCGAACGGCTTGCCGCCCATGACGGAACAGATGACGAAATCATGGCAAAGCCCAATAAAATCAAACGCGTGATAGACAGTTCCGGCATGCCTTATTACTACGTCCAACGAAGCCTGTTGGGCAAGTACAAGGGGAACATGCCATGCTTTCGCTGATGCTGCTTGCAGCAGCTGCCGCCACAACTGCAGCACCGGCTGAGACCAAGGCCCCCACACTGCAACAGCGCTTCGACACGGCCACCGATCTTGCCCTGTCAGAGAAGTGCGCCGAGGCAGTGCCTCAGTTCGAAGCGCTGGAGCGCAATCCCCAAGTCAAACCGGGCACGCTGCCCGCCGCCGCGATCGCAGTGCGCAAGGGCGTTTGCCTGGCCAAGCTCGGCCGCCATGACGAAGGCGAGCGGGCGATAGCCCTGGGGCTTCCTGTCTTGCAGAAGGCCGGGCCGCAATTCGACGCAGACGTTTCCGAAGCGCTGCAGATGCTGGGCGTCCTGGCCTATGCACGCTCCGACTATCCGCGCGCCAAGCACTATCTGCAAATGGCGCTGGAAAAACGGAAAGGGCCTGCGCGCCTCACCATTCTTTCCCGCCTGGCCAAAGTGACCGCGTTCGATGGCGATGCCGCCGCGCTGGAACCGGCAGCAGAAGGGTTGCGGATCCTCTCCGCCCAAAAAGAACCCAACAAGGACACGCTGGCCGCCTTTCACACCCTGCACGCCCGCGTGCTGCTCAATCAGGGCAAGTCCGAGGAGGCGTACACCGAACTCAAGCAAGCGCTTTCGCTCAGCGGCGGGCTGTCCCTGCGCACAACGCTGAACGAAGTCTCGCTGCGCAGCGATCTGGCCATGGCGGCCATGCTCACCGGCAAGACCGACGCGGCCCGCAAGTACCTCGCCTACACGGGCGCCGGGCGTTTCGAGGAAGCCTCCTTCACCAAGGGCAAATCGATGACCCCGCCCCTGTGCGGCACCGAAACCGGCCTGCGCCCCGATGACGTGGCCGTCGTGGAATTCGGCATTGGCGAGGATGGCTATGTCACCAATGCCCACACGGTCTATTCGCGCGGGGGGCCGCAAGTCGCCGCCGCTTTCGAACGCGCCGTGTCGCAATGGTACTGGGACCCGCAGGACGCCGCCAAAATTCCCGCGTTCTACCGCCTGCTCACCCGTATCGAATTGCGGTGCAGCACGGCCTTTGCAGACCGGCCGGGGTTATGGTCCCCGCTGAACGGGCGCTTTCAGACCTGGGCCGCCAAACAGCTGCCCGCAGGCACGCAGGGCATCCCGGATCGCGCGACGATGCTGGAAACGCTGCACCGGCTCGCCTCGGACGAAAGCGGCACGGCGCATGCACGCATTGCCGCCCTGGGGATGCTGTTCGCCCACGACACGATTGCCCCCGTCACACAGCGGACCGGCTGGATCGACACGGCGCTGAGCCTTGCCGGGACCGGCCCGATTCCGGTGGAGCAGGCGAACTGGCTGCGCATTTCCCGCCAGGTCGCGCTGGCAAAGGAAGACGGCCGCATGTCAGACCGGACACGCGAAGCCTTGCTGGCGCTGGCGCAGCAGCCGGAAATCGCCGGAGACCCGCTGGCGGCCGATACCCTGCGCCTCTACGCGGCAGGAACCTCGATCAAACAGAAGCTGAAGCAGTCTGACGAGGTTATCGGCGAAGTCGCGCACGATGACCGGCTCGACGCGCACCATCCGCTGCGCCAGATCGCCTGGATGACGCTGGCGAACAAGGCCGCAAAGGACGGCGATCTGGCCGCCGCGAAGGCCAATTTCCAGAAGACGGGGCTGACGGAAGAGCAATGCGCCCTGCTCAGCCTGCCCCCCGCCATCCGCCGCACCAACGTCGGCTATGGCGACTACCCCCAATCGGCGGCGGCAATGGGTTTCGAAGGCTGGGTCCAGCTCGAATACGATATCGGCGCGGATGGCAACACGGCCAATGTCCGCCCGGTCATTGCCTATCCGGCGCTGATTTTCGTGAAAGCCGCTCAGGCGATCGGCGAGAATGTGAAGTACGAATGGAGCTACCGTCCCGGCGGCGCCACCGCGTGCAGCGCCAATTCCAACACGATCATCTTTCACATGTAACGCCCGGCTGCCGTCCAAGACCGCGCGACTCCACGAAAAAATGACAATGAGAACGGTGCTTTCGCGTACCGGCCAATCCGCGCTGCGTGCTCCCGGTTCGATGCTTCACGCACGGAAAGGCCCTGCACCCAGACATTAAACTATTCTATATCAGATAGTTAACATAACATCCCACATCCCGGCGTCCGCCACGGTCCATCGAAAGCCGATCTGCGATTCCGCCACTCTGCCTCTTGCCCCGCGCGGCTGAATCGCTAGAGGGGACCGGTAGTCGCGGTTTATGCCGCAGTTGCGAGATCACGGGGATTTTTTCATGGCGCAGTTCTCTCTCCCGGCCGACAGCAGGATCAAGAAGCAGGGCAAGGTCCACAAGGCCGAAGGTGCGACCAAGGTGAAGAAGTTCACCGTCTACCGCTACGATCCGGACTCGGGCGAGAACCCGCGTTACGACACGTTCGAGATCGATCTCGACAAGTGCGGCCCGATGGTCCTCGACGCGCTCATCAAGATGAAGAGCGAGATGGACCCGACGCTGACGTTCCGCCGCTCTTGCCGCGAAGGCATCTGCGGTTCGTGCGCCATGAACATGAACGGCGCCAACGGCCTTGCCTGCACCACCGCGATCGAGGATCTGAAGGGCAACGTGCGCATCACGCCGCTGCCGCACATGGACGTGGTCAAGGACCTCGTCCCCGATTTCACGCATTTCTATGCGCAGTACGCCTCGATCCGCCCCTGGCTGCAGACCGTCTCGACCACGCCCTCGGGCAAGGAGCGCCTGCAGAGCCCCGAACAGCGCGAGCAGTTGGATGGCCTCTACGAGTGCATCCTGTGCGCCTGCTGCTCCACCTCGTGCCCGAGCTACTGGTGGAATTCGGACAAGTTCCTCGGCCCGGCGATCCTGCTGCAGGCCTACCGCTGGCTGGCCGACAGCCGCGACGAAACGACCGGCGAGCGTCTCGACGAGCTGGAAGATCCCTTCCGCCTCTACCGCTGCCACACCATCATGAACTGCGCCAACGTGTGCCCCAAGGGCCTCTCGCCCGCACGCGCCATCGCAGAAATCAAGAAGATGCAGGCCGAGCGTCAGGTCTGAGGCTCCCTGCGGCTTCCTAAGTGACGGACAATAGCGTTTTCGCCTACGGGCCATCGCCGGACTATCCGGGGTGGCACACGTGGAATCTGACGGACCCCACGCGCTTCAACAGCGCCGCACTGGGTCCGATGCTGGTGCGCGCCGAGGGCGAACGCTCCGCCCGCCTGCGCCTGATCGCGCCGGGCCGGCAGCACAGCAATGTGCATGACAATATCCACGGCGGCGCCACCCTTGCGCTCATCGACGTTGCCATGTTCGCGGGCATCTACGTTACGCTGGGCGCCGACGCGGCCGGTGCGGTAACGCTCGATCTTCACAACCAGTTCGTCGGCGCGGGCATTGTTGGCCAGCCGCTCGATGCGGTTGTGGAAGTGGTGAAGGAAACCCGCCGCCTGGTGTTCCTGCGCGGCACGGTGGAACAGGGCGATCATCTGGTCGCGAACTTCATCGGCACCCTCAGAAAGCCCAGCGCGCGATGACCGCCATGCTCGAACGCTACGAGGCGCTGGTGGCCACCGGCGAGCTGCGCTCCGATCCCGAGCAGGAAGCGGCGGCCGAACGGCTCAACCGGCTGCAACGCGAACTCTACAAGGCGACCGCATCGACCGGCCTGATCGGCAAGCTGCTGGGCAAGAAGCCCGCACCGCCGCGCGGCATCTACATGTGGGGCGGCGTCGGGCGCGGCAAGTCGATGCTGATGGACCTGTTCGTCCAGACGCTCGATATCCCGGAAAAGCGCCGCGTGCACTTCCACGCCTTCATGCTGGAAGTCCACGGTCTGCTGCGCGAGGAGCGCAAGAAGGAAACCGGCGATCCGATCCCGCCGGTTGCCGCCGCCCTTGCCCGCAATATCCGCTGCCTCGCGTTCGACGAAATGGTCGTCAACAATTCGGCCGATGCGATGATCATGAGCAGGCTGTTCACGCACCTGATCGAGAACGAGGGCGTGACGATCGTCACCACCTCCAACCGCGCGCCGTCCGAACTCTACAAGGACGGGCTCAACCGCGAGCACTTCCTGCCGTTCATCGCGCTGATCGAGCGCGATCTCGACGTGATGACGCTGAACGGCCCCACCGATTACCGGCTGCAGCGCCTGGGCGGCATGGCGACCTGGCACATGCCGCTGGGCGAACCCGCCACCGAACAGGCGCGCGAGGCGTTCTACCGCCTGACCGACTATCCGCCCGAAGACGCTGAACATGTGCCGTCCGCCGATATCGACGTGGGCGGCGGACGCCTGCTCCACGTTCCCAAGAGCCTGAAAGGCGTGGGCGTATTCAGCTTCAAACGCCTGTGCGGGGAAGCGCGCGGGGCATCGGACTATCTCGCCATTGCGCGGGCCTATCACTCGGTCATTCTGGTCGGCATCCCGAAAATGGGCCCGGACCGGCGCAACGAGGCCGCGCGCTTCGTCACGCTGATCGACGCGCTTTACGAGAACAAGGTCAAGCTGATCGTGGCCGCCGATGCCTCACCGGAAGAACTCTACCAGGCCGGAACCGGACGCTTCGAATTCGAGCGCACCGTCAGCCGCCTGAACGAAATGCAGAGCGCCGACTACCTTGCGATGGGCCACGGCGAAGGCTGATTGGTTAACGAGTCCCGAATCGGGGCAGCGTGCACCGGCTATTTCGGCGCCCATTTCCGGACAGTATCCCCTGCCTCACGCAAAACATGAGAACGGCCTCCACCCGTTCCAGGGGAGTATTCCGCACTATTCCAAGAATAGTCGAATATAAATATCGACCTCGAAACAGAAAAGGCGCCTTCAAGAAGGCCTGAACCTTCTCAAAAGCGCCTTTCTGTTTGTTGCGGAAAACTGCTCCGAAGAACAGCTTTACCTGGCAAGTGGTAGGATCAGAGACCCCAGTGACCACCGCCCCAGAAACCTTCAACCATTGTATTTCCCCATGTGAACAGCCGCAACCAGCGCGGCTGATGCAATGGTTAACAATGAGTTAAGAGGTTTTCAAGGATTTTTAACCAATCTTAAGAACCTTGGGCTGGGCAATCTGCTCAAGCAATTCCCGAAACGGGACAGGGCGGCTGAGGAAATAGCCCTGGATCACGTCGCAGTGCAGTTCCTTGAGTATTTCCAGCGCCGTCGCGGTTTCGACACCCTCCGCCACCACCGTGCGATCGAGCGAATGGGCCATGTCGATGATCGACTGCACCAGCAGCAGATCTTCCTTGTTCGTTTCCATCGAGGAAACGAAGACCTTGTCGATCTTCACTTCGCTGGCCGGCAGGTAGCGCAGATAATCGATCGTCGCGTTTCCAGTGCCGAAGTCGTCGATCGACAGGCGAAGTCCTGATCGTACCAGGCGCTGCAGCATCTGGAATGTGCGCGAGCTGCGATCCAGACGATCGGTCTCTGTGATTTCCAGAATCAGCCGGTCCGTGGGAAGACCGTGCTCCACGAGAATATCCGAGATCATGCCCGGAAGCCCCGGGTTACGGAGCAGCTGGGCCGAAATATTGACGGAAATGGTCAGATCGTGGCCCATCCGCTGCAATTCCACCCCCGTGCGGACGGCATCGTTGATCACGAACCGCGTGATCCGTTCGATCCGGTGGAATTCCTCGGCAATGCGGATGAACTTTTCGGGGCTGATCGGCCCGCGTTCCGGGTGCGTCCAGCGCACCAGCGCCTCGGCGCCGGTGATCCGATTGGCCTTCAAGTCCAGCTTGGGCTGATAGGCAACCCAGACCTCGCCATTGTCGATGGCACGATCCAGCGAGGTCAACAGCGAGATTTCCCACTGCGCCTCGTGTTTGCGGTTGTCGTTCTGATAGACCAGTTCGTCGTTGCGCACTGCCTCTTCGGCGCCCTGCATGGCGCTGGCGATACGGCTCGCCATCGGCCGGTCGAACTCGGAATCGATCCCGCAATTGAACGACAGATCGATGTCTAGCCCGCCGACCTGAATGCCGTTCTGGACGATGCGGTGCAGGCCTTCCAGGTTCTCGAACAGGTCGAACGTGCTGCGGATGTTCGAAAGCCAGACGAACATGCCGCCCTCGTGATAGACGGCAACCGGCTCATCGCTGATGCGGATGCGGCGCACGATTTCGTTGGCAAATTCCGCTTCGACATGTTCGGCGAAGCTGCCGATGATCGCGCCATAATTGCGGATTTTCAGTGCAACGAGAATCTTGGGCGAAAGCACTTCCGAGTTCCGCAGCGCCTGAACGCTGGGGAGCCCCGATCCGGCATTCGTCTCACCCGCCACTTCCACGCGATCGAGATTTCGCATGCGGATGACGGCGACCAGCGCCGAAGCAAAGGCGGGCACCACTTCCACCGACATTCTGATCATGTCGAGCAGGAAGGGCACGGCGACCAGAATGAAGACGAGACCGGTAAACCGGTACACGTCGAGCACGCGCCCGCGCTGCAGCCCCGAAGCGATGATAATCAGCGCCATAAGCCACGGCGGAAACCAGCCCAGTTCCCTGGGCACTCCGGCTCGCAGCGTCTCTGCCCCGATGGCATGGAGATAGCCGCCCGGAGCATCGATCCTCTGGCCCGGAATGTACTGGGTATCGTTGAACACCGCCGATGCGGGGATGATCAGGACCGTCTTCCCTTTCACCACCGAAGACTTGAACTGCCCGCGAAGCACATCGACGTAGCTAAGCGCCGGGAACGTGCGCACCCGGATCGAATAATCCGGAAAATACAGCCGGTTGGTGGAACCATCGACACCCGATATGGCCGCCGAAAGCGATGGAATCTTTCCGATCGGGCTATCGGAAGCCAGTGGCATCCCGACGTTCAAATTGAACGGCGCATGATAGATCAGCAGCGAAACAACACCGGCGTGCTCACGGTACTTCTCAAGCGGCAGCCGGCTGGCATAATTGCCTGCTTCGCCCTTGCCGCCCGGAATGGCGCCGAGGAAAACCTGCCCAGGATGGGCTTTCAAGGTATCGACGAATTTGCTGTCCTGTTCCTTGCTGCCGGGCACGGCAAACGGGCGGTCGAAAAACACGCGCGATGCGCCAGCCTTGAACAGGGACGTGAGAACGTCTGCGTCATTGCCATGATTGACGTCGATTGCGCCAAGGCCCTCCAGCGTGTGGTTGTCTATCGTCACTACAACGATATCGCCGCTGGCGTCCTTTTCCTGCGCCCAGAACCGCAAGTTGCGCAGGGCATCTTCCGCCGGCTCGGCAAAACCGGTCACGCCGATCAGCAGGCCTGTCAGCGCGGCCCAGAACACGATCCGGGCGCGGGCGCTCTTCCAGAGCCGGGTGAAGTTGGTCCAGAGTTCAGCCATGGCCGAAAGGGCTTTCCGCAAGGCTGGGCAATGTCATGCCGGCACGCGCCATCGCCGCGGAAAGCGTCCGCTTTTGCTGGCAAAGATGGCGTTCACATTGGTTCATGCACGTCCCGTATTGACGCTCAGATTTCACCGGTAGGGCAAATTTCCTAAGAATCAGTATCGTTAATATAGCAAGAACGACGGTGTCCCGGCGCGCGCACCGCTGCAGCAGCGGCCAACTTCACCCGATGCCCAGCCGGACGAACGCCTTTTCCAGCATCAAAAGCTGCCACAGCAGACGGGAATTGTCCGATATTCCGGACAGATGCGCGTCAACAAGCGCGCCCATCCGCCGCGTATCGAACCAGCCGGTGCGGGCCAGGGTTGTGCTGGCGGCGATATCCCGCGCGGTCTGCGCCAGAGGGCCGCGAAACCATTGGGCGATGGGCGTGACGAAGCCCTGCTTCGGCCGGTAGAGCACATCGTCGGGCAGGAAACGCCGCATCGTCTGCTTCATCAGCCACTTGCCCTGCCCGCTGCGCACCCGCATCGATTCCGGCAGCGCAGCGGCGAATTCGAGCAGGCGGTGATCGAGCAGCGGCTCGCGCGCTTCGAGGCTGACGGCCATGCTGGTGCGATCGGTCTTGGTGAGGATATCGCCCGGCAGCCAGACCTTGAGGTCGGCATATTGCGCCCGGTCCAGCCCCGAGCGCGCAGGCGCTGAGCGCATCACGTCCATCAGCGGCTGCTCTGCCCGGTAATCGCCGCGCAGCCGCAGGAAAGCCTCGGAATAGAGGCCTTCGCGCAGTTCCGGCGGCGTCACCGACAGGGCGCAGGCATAGCCTTCGGCGCTGTCTCCCGCCAGCGAGAGCAGCGTCGTCTTGGCGCGCAGCGGCCGGGGCGCCCAGTCAGCCTTGGGATAGACCGCCCCCAGCGCGCCGAACACCGGGCCGCGCAGCCCTTGCGGCAGCAGCGAGCGGACGCGATCCTCGTTGTACTGGAACATGTGGCGGCGATAGCCCGCCAGCGCCTCGTCCGCCCCGTCTCCGGACAAGGCGACCGTCACCGATTCCCGCGCAAGCTGGCACACCCGCCAGGTTGGCAGAGCCGAGGCATCGGCGAAAGGCTCGCCGAACATGCCCGCCAGCAGGTCCGCCGCCTCGAAATCGTCGGGAGAGACGAGCCGGGAGGCGTGATCGGTGTGATACTGCTGCGCGACCTTGGAGGCATAGGCGCTCTCGTCCAGCGCGGCGACATCGAAGCCGATCGAACACGTCCGCACCGGCTGCGCGCTGGCCTCGGCCATCAGCGCGACGACACTGGAGCTGTCCACCCCGCCCGAAAGGAAGGCACCCAGCGGCACGTCCGCCACCATGCGCGAGGAGACCGCCTGCCGCATCAGGTGCAGCAGTTCGGCCTCCAGATCGGCGGCCTTGCCCTTGTGCCTGTGCTCGAAGGAGATGTCCCACCATTGGCGGGGAGACGGCATCGGCGCGCCGTGGCGCAGCAGCAGCGAATGCCCCGCGGGCAGCTTCGCCACGCCTTTCAGGATCGCGCGGTGATCGGGGACGTAGCCCCACGCCAGATAGTCCTCCACCGCCAGCGGATCGATCTCCCGCCGCAGCAGCGGATGCGCCAGCAGCGCCTTCAGTTCAGACCCGAAAGCCAGGCTGCCATCGCTGAGCGGCGCGAAGTAGAGTGGCTTCACGCCCAGCCGGTCGCGCGCGAGGAACAGCGTGCGGGCATCGCAGTCGTAGACCGCAAAGGCGAACATGCCGTGCAGCCGGGTGACGCAATCGGGGCCCCAGCGCTGCCAGGCGGCCAGGATCACTTCGCTGTCGCCATCGGTGCGGAAATGGGCGCCTGCCTCTTTCAGTTCCTGGCGCAGCTCGCGGTAATTGTAGATCTCGCCATTGAACACCAGCATCGCGCGGCCATCGGGCGAGGCCATCGGCTGCGGCGAACCGGCCAGATCGATGATCGAGAGGCGGCGGTGCCCCAGCCCCACGCCGGGCGCGGTCCACACCCCCTGCCCGTCCGGCCCGCGGTGCGCGATGGCATCGCACATGCCCTCAACCCGTGCGGGATCGACCGGCTTGGGCGTTTCCAGATGAAAGATACCGGCGATACCGCACATGGCAGGCAGGCTTACCGGACGCGAGTCATGCGGTCCATCCACGGCCCCAGCGGGCCTGTGGACGCCCGGAAGCGGCGGATGGCCTGTTCGGCCGGGGCCTGCGCCGCATCCTCCGCCGAGAGGATCAGCATCGTGGTGGGCCGGGCGCGAAAGGACAGGTGATTGGCGATCACGGCGAGCTTCAGCCGGGTGTTGCTGCCGGACAGCAGGCTGCCGTTGCGATACCACGTCACGGCCAGCCGCCGGACGGTGCCGTCACCCAGCAGACGCTCGCTCTTGCCCCCGGCGAAGTCCGGCCCCGGCGCCTGCCAGGCCCAGGGGCTGGAAGGGGGCAAGGCCCCCTGCCCGAAGCCGCCGGCTTCATGCCCTTCGCCCTGCCGCGCATAGAGCGCCACGAAGACATCGACCTGCCGCCCCTGTCCGTCGCGGTAGCGCCCCAGCAGCCGGTGATCGGCCCCTTGCGCCTGTGGCTCCCACCAGATCTGCGGGCTGTAGTCCACGCGGGTCCAGCCCGGAACGGCGGGGAGCATGATCTGCCGGGGCACCGGCGCGGCCAGCCGGTCCGCCGTATAGGCCCAGCCCTGCACCGCCACGATCACGGCCGCAAGCGCCGCCAGCACTGCGCGCGCCGGGACGGGCCGCGTCTCCAGACGGCCAAGCCACGGCGCTTTGGCAATGGCCTGCGCGTCGATCACCGGCGCATCCAGCGGCCGGTCGAAGAAGCGCCACGCCCCCGCGATCACCAGCGCCAGCACCAGCGCGAAGAAGATCCAGCCATAGACGATATGATCGAACCCGGCCGCCACTTCGACGCCGAAGAACTGCGCGGCATAGATCGTGCCCCAGGCCCGCACGCCGTTCGCCAGCACCGGCACCACCACGCAGGACGCCAGCATCACTGCACGGCGGCGCCAGCTTATGAAACAGACGTTGGCCGCCAGCACCCCGAACGCGATCATCGCGATCAGGAACTTCACGCCGGAACAGGCCTCCGCCACTTCGAAAAGCCCGGCGGGGGTATTGATGAACACTCCCTCGATTTCCGCCGGAACGCCGCTCAGGTGCGTCAAGGCGACCGTGATCCCGGCCGTGATCGTCTGCAGCAGGTTAACCATTTCCTCGCCAACAGGGACAAGGAAGACCAGATAGGCTAGCGGGAAGGCCAGCCCGGCACTCACCCGCACGCCCAGCAGCAGCGGCACCACCGCGCCGAACATGGCCACGGCCGCCGCCTGCTTTGCCAGATCCAGCCCGGACATCGCGCCCAGCAGCCAGAGGAAGGCCGCCCCGGCAAAGGGCACCAGCCCCGGCCACCAAAGGCGCGGCTCCAGCTTTTCCAGCTCCGGCCAGCGCTGCCACACCAGCCAGGCGAGGATCGCGGGCACCAGCACGATGTGGTTGTACGTGGAAATATCCCACCACTGCCGCACCATCGCCGCCCAGTCGGACGCGAAGACCGCCAGCAGCAGCGCCCAGACCAGCGCCAACCGGATCAGCGCGGCGCGCCAGACCGGAGACAGCCGCCGTCCCGCCTCGGCAAACGAGTGCATCATCGCGCGCATTTCAGGCGGCATCGCTTATGCTCCCGGCGCTTTCGAAACCAAGATAGCCGGGCAGCGCCGCCAGCGCGGCATCCCAGGCGGCATGGGCCACGATCCATTCGCGCGCGGCGGCGCCCATGGCCCCTGCCCGCACCGGATCGGCGGCCAGCGAGACCACGGCTTTCGCCAGATCCTCGTCGCTATCGGCAATCAGGAAATCGCGGCCGTTCCGCGCCTCGATCCCGGTCGCCGCTCCCGGCGAGAGCACCACGGGCAGGCCCATCGCCATGGCTTCGAGCACCTTGTTCTGCACCCCGCGCGCGATTTCCAGCGGGACGAGCGCAATATCGGCAGCGGCAAGCCAGGGCCGCACGTCCTCGACCCGGCCCCAGACTTCGATCCCGTCCCGGCCGCTGCGGGCCTGAAGCGCGGGCGGCGGATTGCGGCCGACGATGTGCAGGCTCGCTTGCGGGCACAGCTTGCGCACGCGCGGCATGATCCGCTCGATCGCACGGGTAGCCGCCTCGATATTGGGGGCGTAGTCCATCTGCCCGGTGAAGATCAGGCGCGGCGTACCCTTGGCGAGCATGCGCGGTTCTGGACTGGCCTCAGCCGGATCGAAGTAAGTGCTGTCCATGCCATTGCCCATCGCGCAGACGCGCGGCCCCGCACCGGGCAGGCGCGATTGCAGCAGGTCCGCTTCGGCCTTGCTGATCAGCAGCGTGACGCCGCTGGCCGCCGCGATCCGCGCTTCCTCGGCGCGCAGCAGCTTGCCTTCGCGGCGTTCCATCCAGGCGCGCGGGCCCCGGCCCTTGGCGGCATAGGCCTCGAACTTGGCGGAATCGACATCGACCAGATCGGCCACCACACGCCCGCGAAATCCGGCAGGCACATATTGCGCCATCTGACCGGAAAAGACGTAGATCACGCCGATATCGCGCTGCGCCAGAACCTCGCGGACATACTGTGCAAGGCGGCGGTCGTGAAAGGCGGTGAGGCTGAGCGGCTGGCCCTTCGCCAGCGCTTCCAGCCCGGCCAGTGGCAAGGGTTTGCGCCGGTGCACGAGGCAATAGCTGGCGGCCAGCGCAGCCAGATCGCTTTCGAACCGGTGATCCTCCCCATCGTCCGCAAAGGTCGCGACGTGGACCGGCGCCAGCCGCGCCAGAGCTTTGAGCACATGGTGCGAGCGGATCTTGTCGCCCCGGTCCGGCGGGAACGGGATGCGGTGGGACAGGAACAGGATCTCGCCCATCAGCCGATCCCGCGCGCGATCAGCGGCCCCAGCCGGTTGGCGACGGAGAGCGGCAGGCGCTGCCAGACCTTGATCTGCAAGGAGAGCTTGGAACTGGTGGGATCGGCCTCGCGCTTTGCGGCGCCGGGGCGGGTCCAGGTGGCATATGTCAGCGGCTCCGGCTCGAAACCCCAGTTGCGCTTGAAGTGATAGGCGCCGCTGCCCGTCTTGGAGCGGCCGAAATCGAACGTCGCGCAGCCACGCCGCCGGGCATGGAGCATCAGCTCGTAATACATCCGGTCATTGGCGCGCAGCCGCCGCGCCTCCCAGGTGCCGCCGCCCCAGTAGGGCATCACCGCGCCGCCGTGATAGAGGCTGATCACGCTCGCCACCGGCTTGCTCTCGTGCCGCACCGTCAGGATATCGGCGTCCTTGCCGAAGGCATCGACCACACTGTCCAGCAGCGCGCGCGGGAACACCGGGGTGCCAAGGTTGCGGTAGCTTTCGCAGAATACCTCGTAATGCGCCGCGCGGTCGCGCTCGCCGGTGCCCACTTCCACGGTCAGGTCATTAGCCAGTGCCTTGCGCACTTCGGCGCGCTGTTTGCGCGGGATGGCGAGAAGCTCGGCCTCGTCGTCCGCGGCGAGCGGGCGGGCGAAGTTGCAGTGCGATTCGCTCTTGAGCGCCCAGCCCCCTTGCGCCTGCGGCAGCAGCCCGCCGCGCAGTTCGATGGTCGGGCAGGACAGGCGCCGCGCCAGTTCCTCCGCCGCGACGAACATTTCCTTGGGGTCCACGCCCTCGGCGGCCAGCAGTCCGCCGCCCACGGCAAAGCCGCTGGAAGCAAGAACCCGGCCGAAGACCGGCGAGTGAATGGCATCGAACGGCAGGAAAGCTGTTATCTCCCCCTGCCGCGTCTGCACCAGCCCATGCGCCTCGTTTCCGGTCGCCTGGGCAACGGACATGAACCACGCGGGCCGGTGAAACGGCGTGCCCTGCGGATGGCGCGCCACGAAAGCCTCCAGCCGGGAGACTTCCAGCGAATCGTAGAGGTGCGCCACGCGCACACCGTTCTGCGTCAGAGGATAAGTCGCCGTCATGCCGCTAATGCCATGGCCTGCACCGCTTCGCGGGCAGCGAGGTCGTCCATGCGCCCCCAGCGGAACTCGCCGAGAAGCTGGCGCAGCTTGCGCTCCATCACGCCGAGGTTGGTGTAGTGCCGCACCCGCGAGCGCAGCGGAGCCCCTTCGACACGCGGCTGGCCGGGATCGATCTCCCACGGGTGAAAATAGAACACCGCCGGGCGCCGCTCTTGCCCGTTCACCTGCCGGATCGCCCAGCGCGAGAAGCCATAGGGCAGCACCCGGAAGAACCCGCCCCCACCGGCCGCCAGCCGCCGCCCGGCGAACTGCGCGGTCGTTACCGGGATCTCCACGAAGTCATGCCCCGCCAGCGGGTGAAACGCGAAACGCGGCGCCTCGCGCCAGCCGTAGTGATCGTGCACGATAGGCGCGACGCTGGAGCTGTAGGCATAGCCTTGCTCCGCCAGCACCTCGAACGCCCAGGGGGTGCGCGCATCGATGGAAAAGCTCGGCGCGCGGTAGCCCGTCACCGCCGTGCCAGAGGCATCCTCGATCGCCTTGCGGGCCCGGGCGATGTCCTGCGCGAAGCCTCCGGCGCCGAGGCGGAACACGCGTTCGTGGTCCCAGCCGTGGCTGGCGATCTCATGCCCTTCGGCGGCGATCCGGCGCATCATCGCCGGGTGGCGCTGCGCGATCCAGCCCAGGGTGAAGAACGTGCCTTTCACCCCGGTTTCGGAAAACAGCCGCAGGATTTCATCGCAATTGCGCTCCACGCGGCAGGCCAGCGTGCTCCAGCTCTCGCGATCGATCACCGTCTCGAAGGCGCCGACCTGGAACCAGTCCTCGACATCGACCGAGAGCCCGTTGACCGGCTCGCTGGCATTCATCGGTTGCACCTCCCCGGCCGGATCCGTCAGGCCGCCTCGCGCCGGCCGCCGTCGCTTTCGATCCATTCGATCAGCATCGTCAGCGTGTGGCGCAGCATGTGCTCCTGCTCGTCCAGACGCGCTTCGAGCTTCGCGGCATAGGCGCTGACTTCGGCGAGACGCGCCTCCAGCTCAGCCACCTTGCCATCGCCCTCAGGCGCCCAGGCCGGTTCGCGCGTTCCGGGCGCGGCGGCGAGTTCGAGCATGGCCTGCTCCAGTTCGCCGATCCGCGCATCGCGGTCCGCCAGCGCCTGCTCGATCAGCGCCGCGACGCCGGCGGCATCGAACCCGGCCTCTCCGGCCAATCCGGCAGGCGCGGCGGGCGGTGCCACGGGCGCTTCGCCGCCAGCGGTTTCCTCTGTTGCCGGAGCCTCGGCCTGCGGCTGAGGGCGGGCCAGCGCCATGGCCCCGTCGCTGTTCATCTCTTCGAGCACCTGCGCCACCATGGCGCTGTCGATATGCGCGCGCTGCTCGACCGCGCCCAGCAGCAGCAGGCGGTTGACGATCTGGTTGATCCGGCGCGGAATCCCGCCCGATGCTTCATGGATCGCGGCAAAGACATCCGCATCGAAACCGGGGTTGCCGCTCCAGCCCGCACGGCCAAGGCGGTGCTCGATATAGGCCTGCACTTCCTCGCGCTCCATCGGGCCGAGGTGGTGCGCGGCGATCACGCGCTGGCGCAATTGCTCAAGCTGATCGCTGTCCGCCAGCGTTTCGCGAAACTCCGGCTGGCCCAGCAGCAGCGTCTGCAACAGCGGATGCGAGCCGAGCTGGAAGTTGGACAGCATGCGCAGCTCTTCGAGCGCGCCGATGGACAGGTTCTGCGCCTCGTCGATAATCAGGAGGCAGCGGCGCCCCAGCCGCGCTTCCGCGTGCAGGAACGCCTCGATAGCGCCCAGTGCGGAGGCCTTGTCATGCCCCGGCACCGGCAGCCCGAAGGCCTGCGCCACGACATGGACGATCTCGCCCCCGTCGAGCGCGCTGGTCACGACATTGGCCGCCGTCATCCGCGCGGGATCGATCGTCTCCATCAGGTGCGCCACCAGTGTAGACTTGCCCGAACCGACTTCGCCGGTGATCACCACGAAACCTTCGCCCTGCGCCAGGCCATAGCCCAGATAGGACAGCGCCTTACGGTGAGTCAGGCTCTCGAAATAGAATTCCGGGTCCGGCGTGAGCTGGAACGGCCTGGCCTTGAGCCCGTAGAATTCATCGAACATCGTTGGTCCTCCCCTGGGACTCAGAAATTGTAGCGCAGACCGGCCAGGGCCGACGCGGTCCAGATATCGTCGATGGCTGGATCGTCACGGGTGGTCCCGTCGATCGCCACGGCCAGCCTGGCGTGCAAACGCCGGGTCAGCAAGCGGTAGTAACTGGCCGAGAGGCCATAGTTATTGGCATCCCCTGTCAGCCCGTCATTGCTCGACAGCCAGGCGGCATAGGCATTGGTGGACCAGCCCGCATTCTCGCCAAGCTGCCCGCTCAGATAGGCCGAAAGCCAGTAGTTTTCATCGATCACGCCATTGGCAGAGGCCAGCACCGTGCCTTGCGCGGCGATGAACTTTCGCTGGTCGTAGCCGAGCCCGATCCCGGCATTGAGCCGCCCGATCCGCATCGCATAGCTCGCCGAAACGCCCCGCGCGCGGAACACCGAGGAGCGCAGCGAACCCAGCGCGCCGGACAGGCAGTTGTTGCCGTCGAGCGAGGAGACGCAGCCCGTCAGCTCTCCCGTCACCGGATCGCGCACGGCCTCGAAATCGTCGGGCAGTTCGTCGATCAGGCGGTTGAGCTGGCCGCCGTAGCCCGCCACGTTGTTGTAGACGGCGACGCTGAGCTGGCTGCGGTCGTTGGGCGCATAGGCCAGCGTCCCGCCGAAATTGGTTGCGCCATAACGGCGGCCCACATGCGCGGAGAGCGAGGTGCGGTGGCTCGGGCGCCACATCACCGCCACATCCCAGCTCAGCCCGCTGACGTCATAGGCCAGCACGCGCGGCGCGCTCTTGTCCGTCTTGTAGCGGCCGTCGGAACCGATCACCGGATTGCCATCGGCATCGCGCAGGGCATCGCGGCTGGAAACCTCGACATCCTCATAGCCGATGGAACCCACGGCCTGCACCGTTCGGCTGACCGGCACTGTCACCATCGCCTGCGCCTGCACATTGCGCACGCGCTGGTCGAGGTTGGAAATGTCTTCCTGATAGAAATTGCCGCCCACGCCCAGCCCCACGGGCAGCACGTCGCCCGGCGCCACGCCCGCCTCGGCATCGGCGGCCTGGGTCACGCTCTTGTCGAACACATTGGCCGAAGCCGTGCTGCCGCCCGCCGCATAGTCGTTCGACTGATCGACCTTGGTGAAGCCCGCGCGGTAATTGGCAGAGAGATTCACGGCCCCAGCCCGCGTCGCCACCGAAGGCCCGCCATAGACCGAATAGACATCGGTCCGGCTCTTGTCCGAAACCACCGAGCCCCCCCGGCCATCGAACGAGGCGCGGGTCGCAAGGCCGCCCGCCTCCACCGTCACGCCCGGAACAATCGTGGTATAGCCCCGCGCAACGCCGCTGATCGCATCGCCGTCGCGCGTTTTCTTGCCCCAGCCGAACTGGCGCTCGTAGCGGAGCGAGACCGAGGCCCCGTTGTTGCGCCCGGCAATGCCCGCATCGATGCCCGCCGCTACCTGCGTGTAGGTCAGCACGTCGTTGCCCGGCGAAATCTGGGCATCGGCGACCTGATCGATCTCGATATAGGGCGTCACTTCAAGCCGCTTGCTGCCCTTCCCGCCGCGCCTTGCGGACTTGCCGGACTTTCCGGACTGGGGCGGCTGATAGGCCTGCGATCCGTCCTGACCGCCACCCGCGCCGCCAGCACTGCTGCCCACGCCGTCATAACCGATGGACTGGGCCTGCGCCGCGCCGGGCACGGCGAAAACAGCCAGTGCCGCCAGCGATGCGCCCGCGGCCAGCCGCCGCCCGATCGATGCCTGCCGCATCTGCGTCACGCCCGTCATCCCTTGTATCCGTAATAAGTGCCGAACCGGCGCCCGCTGGGGCTGAACTGCGCGCCGTTGAGCAGCAGTTGCACGTTCGGGCAGGCGCTGAGCAGCGAGATCGCATCTTCCAGCGCGCCTTGCCCGGTGCGGTCCGCACGCACGATCACCAGTGCCTGCCCCACATGTTTCGCCAGTTCGGCGGCAGGCGATGCGGCCAGCGCGGGAGGAGAATCGAAAATGATGATGCGGTGCGGCGCGCCTTCGGTCAGGCGGTCGAGCACGCGCGCCGTGCGCGAACTGGCCAGATATTCGCTGTCATGGTTGCTGGTATCGCCCGCAGGCAGCACCCAGAGCCCCGGAATATCGGTGCCGAGCACGCAATCGGCGACGTCGGTGTCCTCGTCCATCAGCGCGTCCATCAGCCCCGGGCCGCCCGGCAGCCCCAGCGCGGAGAGAATCGACGGCTTGGCGAAATCGGCATCGACGAGCAGAACCTCGCTTTCCTTTTCCGCCGCGATCGAAAGCGCCAGATTCAGCGCGCAGTAGGTCTTGCCCTCACCGGGAAGCGGCGAGCCGATCAGCACCCGCTGCGCGATCGCGCCTGCCTTCTGGCGGCGCAGATCCGCCGCCTGGACAAGGATCTGGCGCTTGATGATGCGGAATTCCTCCAGCAGCGCCGTCACCGCCCCTTCGGGAACGATCAGCCCCTGCTCGCGCAAGTGCTCGCGGTCCACGGGATGGCGCACGCCGTGGAACTCCACAGGCGTCACGGCAGGCCCGGCGGCCACGGGGGCCGGTGTGGCAGGCTGCGCAACGCTCTCAGCACTCTGCGGCGCCGGGGCGGCCGGACGGGCCACGGGCGCTTTGGCCAGCGCGCGCGCCTCGGGCGGAAGCAGCGCGGGCCGGGCAATGAAGCTGTTGAGCCCGAACTGGCCCGCCGCGCGTTCGATCAGCGATTCGCCGGACCTGGGAGGAGGGCCGGAGCCTTCCGGCACGGGGATTTTGCTCTGCTCGGTCATGTCGGGCTCCCTCACGCCACCATTCCGCGCTGGACGAATTCGATCGCGAGCAGCACCACGCACAGCCCGCACAGCGCCGCGCTGGCGCCATAGAAATACTTCAGCCGCCTGCGCCGCAGTGCGCGCGCGCCATCGGTGAGGTTCTGCGAAATCGCCCCCAGCACCGGCAGGCCGGTCGCCCGCTCCAGCCCGGCCGTGGTCGAGAATACCGACCGTACCCGGCTGAGCGCGAAGGCGCCCGCGCAGCCGCCGCCGATACCGGCAATCAGCACGGCGAAGAGCAGCACCGGACGGTTGGGCGCCACCGGCGCGCGCGGCGTCGTCGGCGGATCGACCACTTCGAACTTCACCGCCTCGCGCTCGGTCTTCACCTCGCCGCGCAGCTTGAGTTCCTCGCGGTCCTGCAAAAGCTTGTCGTACTGGCGGCGCAGCACGTCGTAGTCGCGGTTGATGCGCTGAGCCTGGGTGGCGAGTTCGGGGTCCTTGATCGCCGACGCCATCAGCGAAGCGACATCGGACTGCAGCGCCGCCTTGCGCGACTGCAGCGCCTGAACATTGGCCTGCCGCTCCGCCCGGATCGACTGGAGCGAAGCATAGGCCGGGTTGACGGTGCCGCCGCCGTTCGCCGCTTCCTGCGCCGCCGGGCCTTTCAGCGCGGCGATCTGGTTGCGGGTGGCGATCACATCGGGGTGGCTGTCGGTCAGCCCGCGGGCCTTCATCGAGGCCAGATCGCCCTGCGCCTTGGCCAGCGCCGCCTGCGCGCCGCCGCCCGCCCCCGCGATCGTGCGCGGGGTTCCGGCAAGCTGGCCGTCTATCGCCGCGAGCGAGCTTTGCGCCGCCGCCAGATCGGCCTCGACATCGCGCAAAGACGAGCGCGAGGTTTCCAGCCGCTGCACCACCGCCGCGCCGCCTTGCGCCAGCTCCGGATGCGCGGCTTCGAACGCGGTGCGCTTCTGCTCGGCACTTTCGAGCTGCTTTTCGCGCTGCTTGAGCTGCTGGTTCACGAATTCCAGCGTCTCGACCATTTCGCCGCGGTCGCCGGAGAGGTTCTCTTCGCGGAAAATGTCGATCAGCTTCTGCGCCATGGCCTGCGCCAGCTTGGCGTTCTCTGCATCGGAAAACGAGGAGTAGTTCGCCGTCGCGGTGATCTGGAACAGGTTGTCCTGCTGGCTGACGATCTTCACGTTCTTGACCAGCCCCAGAACCGCCGCTTCCATCTGCTTGGGCGATTCGATGGTATCGCCAAGGCGCGTGCCGCGAACCACCTTTTCCAGGTTCACCGCGCTGGTCAGCGTCTGGCGGATGCGCTCGATATCGCGCTTCTTGTCGGCCACGCCGATGCCCACCTGCTCGGCCAGCGCATCGTCGAGCTGGATGAAGATGCGCGCCTGCGATTCGTAGCTGTTCGGGATCAGCGCGACCACGAACCAGCCCAGCAGGCAGATCACCCAGGCCAGCCCCAGCGCGATCCAGCGCCGGGTCCAGACGCTGTGGACCGCCGATAGCAGTTCTTCGTAGAGGTTATTCATCGCGGCGGCGCGCTCCTCAGAACATGCTTTCGGGGATGATGATCACATCACCGGGCTTCAGCATCACGTTGGCCTTGCTGTCGCCCTTCTTGAGCAGATCACCCAGGCGCAGCTGGTATTCCTTCTGCTTGCCGGTGGACTTGTCGAAACGGATCAGGCGCGCCTTGTTGCCCGCCGCATATTCGGACAGGCCGCCCACCGCGATCATCGCGTCAAGCACGGTCATGTTCGCGCGGTAAGGGATCGAAGCAGGCTTTTCCGTGGCACCGACCACGCGAATCTGCTGGCTGAAGGTGCCGGAGAAGTTATCGACGATCACCGAGACCAGCGGGTCCTCGATATATTGCGAAAGCTGGAGGCGGATGTCCTGGGCCAGCATCGAGGGGGTCTTGCCCACGGCGGGCATGTCGGTGATCAGCGGCGTGGTGATGCGCCCGTCCGGCCGCACCTGCACTTTCGCGCCGAGTTCGGGATTGCGCCAGACGAAGATCGTCAGCGTGTCCAGCGGGCCGATCACGTATTCCTCGCCCGGCCCTTCCTGCATCGCCACGAACGAGGCGGGCGGCAGTTCCGGTCCCGATGCCGAGCCCATGCATCCCGTCAGGGTCAGGCTGGCAAGCGCTGAACCGGCCACGAGCCGGGCAAAGCGGAAAGGCGGCATGGACACTTCCTTGTCTGCGCCAAGCGCCTCCGCACAATCGGGTGCGAAGGGAGAGCTGGCAAAATCCAGCCTCCGTCATGCGAAAAAAGGGTGAACATTGCGTTAGCCGTGACAGCCGATTTGCAACCCGGTCCCAAATCGGGACGCCGCGCCCCCCAAAGCGTTAAACCGCCGTCAGACCAGCAATTCCATGGCCGGGCCCTGCCCCAAAAATGCCGCCGGGCTAGCGCTGGCGCCATAGGCCCCGGCGCAGAACACCACGGCCAGATCGCCCACATCCGCACGGGGAAAACCGCCTTTATCCGCAAGCTTATCGAGCGGAGTGCACAAACAGCCTACGATAGAAGCTTCTTCCTCCACCGGCGCATCGAAGCGCGTGGCGATGGCGGAGGGATAATTGCGCCGCACCACCGTTCCAAAGTTGCCCGACGCGGCAAGCTGGTGATGCAGGCCGCCATCGGTAACTAGAAAAACCTCGCCATGGCTAACCTTGCGATCGACGATACGCGCCAGATAGACTCCCGCTTCGCCCACCAGATAGCGGCCGAGTTCCATGCAGAACGCGGTCCCGGCCAGCACATCGGGCAGTTTCGCGAACTGCTCCGCCAGCCGCTCGCCCACCAGCGCGAGGTCTGCGGGCGTGTCGCCGGGGAAATAGGGAATGCCCAGGCCTCCGCCCAGATTGCAGTGCGGCAGCGTTGCGCCGCTTTCCTCCGCCAGCCGCCCCGCCAGCGCCAGCGTTTGCGCCTGAGTCCCGGCAATCGCTTCGGCATCGAGCGCCTGACTGCCCGCGAAAATGTGAAAACCACGCCATTCCGCGCCGCTGGCAAGGACCGTGCGCACCAGTGCGGGCACGCGTTCGGCATCGACGCCGAAGGGCTTGGCCCCGCCGCCCATCTTCATGCCAGAGCCCTTGAGATCGAAATCGGGATTGACGCGGATCGCCAGACGCGGCGTCACACCGGTCTTCTCCCCGATGGCAATGGCCCGCGCCGCCTCGCCTTCGGATTCGAGGTTGAGCGTCACGCCCGCACGGATCGCGGCTTCCAGTTCCCCGTCGCGCTTGCCCGGCCCGGCAAAGCTGACCCGGTCCAGCGGCAGCCCGGCCTTGGCGGCCATCTCCAGTTCCCCGCCCGAGGCGATATCGAACCCGTCCACCAGCCCGGCCATCAGCGTGAGCAGCGGCGGAAACGGGTTCGCCTTCATCGCATAGTGCAGCGCCAGCCGTTCGGGCATCGCCGCGCGCAGTTCGGCCACGCGCGTGCCTACAAGGTCCGCACTGTAGAGGAACAGCGGCGTTCCGCCCGCCTGCTCCACCCAGTGCGTCACCGGCTTGCCGCCCACGGCCAGCACGCCATCGATCGCGTCATAGCCTGCGGGAATCGGGCCAAGCGGTTTCATGCCGCAATCTCCGCCTGAAGGCCGGTGCGGTCGATCTTGCCATTGGGGCCCACCGGCATCGCATCGCGCCAGTGAATGACCCGGGGCTGCATGAAATTCGGCAATTCCTGCATAAGCTTACGTGGCAGTTCTTCCTCTGCATCTGAAATACCCGGCGCGGGCCGCGCGATCAGGTGGACCGCCTGCCCGAGACGTTCGTCAGGCACACCCAGCGCCACCGCTTCGGCGACAAGGCCCGTCGCCAGCGCGGCGTCCTCGATCTCCTGCGGGCTGATGCGGTTGCCCGCGCTCTTGATCATCGCATCGCGCCGCCCGGCGAAATAGAGCAGCCCATCCGCATCGCGCCGCACCCGGTCTCCAGACCACACCGCCATGCCGCCATAGACGGAAGCCTCCGGCGCGGGCCTGTAACGCTCCGCCGTGCGCTGCGGATCGCGCCAGTACCCTTGCGCGACAAGCGGCCCGCAATGGACCAGCTCGCCTTCTTCCCCGTCCTGAGCAATGTCACCCATATCATTGATAACAAGCACTTCTGCATGGGGAACAGCCTTACCCATCGACGTCGGGTGGGTATCGATCAGCGCCGGGTCGAGATAAGTCGAACGGAACGCCTCGGTAAGGCCGTACATCGCGAAAAGCCGCGCCTGCGGGAACAGCGCGCGCAAGCGGCGCACGAGATCCACCGTCAGCGCGCCGCCGCTGTTGGTCAGCCGCCGCAGCTTCGCCGCCGTCTCGTCCGGCCAGTTCAACTCGCTGATCTGCACCCAGAGCGGCGGCACGGCTGCCAGCGTGGTGATGCCATGGCGCTCCACCGCTTTCATGACGTCACGCGGCACCAGATAGTCCAGCGGCACCACGCAGCCGCCAGCATACCATGTCGAAAAGAGCTGGTTCTGGCCGTAGTCGAACGACAGCGGCAGCACCGCCAGCGTGCGGTCGTCAGCCGCAAGGCCGAGATAGTCCGCCACGCTTTGCGCCCCCAGCACCATGTTGGCATGGCTGAGCATCACCCCCTTGGGCCGCCCGGTTGAACCGCTGGTGTAGAGGATCGCTGCCAGATCATCGGGTCCGGCCTGCGAAGGCGCCATATCCCCGCCCAGCGCGGCGGCATCGGCCAGCGCCTGCACCTCCTCGATCAGACGGCACTGCGCCGGAATATCCGCATGGCTCAACGTGCGCAGGCGCGCAGGCGTGCCGATCAGCAGCGCCGCGCCGCTATCGGCCAGGATATGCGCCACTTGCGCGTGCTTGAGCAGCGGATTGACCGGCACATGGACCAGCCCCGCGCGCGCGGCGGCCAGCGGCATCAGACAGGTCAGCTCGCCCTTGGCTGCCCAGCTCGCCACCCGCGCGCCCTTTTCAGGCACTTCGCGCGCCAGCCACGCGGCGAGGCGCGAGATACGCGATCTTAATTCCCGGTAGCTAAGCACACCTTCGCGCAGCACCAGCGCATCGGCCTCATCCGCCCCGCAAAGGGCCAGATGGTCGAGCGGCAGGATCGGATTTTCGAGGGTGCCGCGCATCGTAAGGGAAAATCTCCGTCTCGGGGGGGTATGGCAGGTAACGTGGTAAAGATCGAATATCACTCCGATCTTAAGGAAGTGCAATCGGATGGCCAGCTTGCCCGGCTCCTGTCCGATGCCTGCCAGCACGCCCCGTTCGACCGGCTGGCCTGGTGGCAGATGCTGGAGGAACATTGCGGACTGCCCCCGCTGCTGGCCGTGGCGCGCGAGGGAGACCAGGCGGCGGTGCTGCCGCTGGCCCTGCAATCCGGCACGGCCTTTGCCCCCAACACATCCGTCGCCCCCGCGCAGGCGGGGGCCCCGCTTTCTTCGGCGCTGGAACCAGAAGCGGGGGCCCCGCCTGCGCGGGGGCGACGGGGTGGTTTTACCCGCACCTCCGGACTTGGCCATCTGAGCGCGCTTGCCAACTGGTACACCTTCCGCTTCCGCCCCATCCTCGCGGGCGAACCGGCCCTCCTGACCGCCCTCGCCCGCGATCTGGCGCGCCAAAGCCACCGCGTAACACTGTCCGGCGTGCCCGATGAAGACGGCAGCGCCACACAGCTCACAGAGGCCTTCCGCGCCGCCGGATGGCTGGTGCTGCGCGAGGCCTGCGACACCAACCATGTGCTCCCGGTCGAAGGCCGCAGTTACGAGGCCTATATCGCCGCCCGCCCCGGCAGGCTGCGCACCACGCTCAAGCGCAAGTCCGGCAAAGTCGAAACGCAAGTGCTCACCCATTTCGACGAGGACGTCTGGGCCGCTTACGAGGATATCTACGCCGAAAGCTGGAAGCCCGAGGAAGGCTCGCCCGATTTCCTGCGCGCCTTTGCCCGCGCCGAGGGCGGCGCAGGCCGTCTGCGGCTGGGCGTGGCGCGCGTGGGCGGAGAGGCCGTGGCGGCGCAGATGTGGACCGTGGAAGGCGGCACCGCCTTCATCCACAAGCTCGCCCACCGCGAGGCCGCCAAGCCGTTTTCGCCCGGATCGGTGCTCACCGCCGCGCTGTTCCGCCATGTGATCGATGGCGATGCCGTCGATCTGGTCGATTTCGGGACCGGCGGCGATCCCTACAAGCGCGACTGGATGGAACAGGTCCGCCCGCGCTTCAGGCTGGACATGTTCCGCCCCGCAGCGCCCGCGAACTGGCCGTTTCTGGCCAAGACAGGCTTGCGGCGCGGCTTATCGCGCCTTGCCGCAAAGGCCAAGCGCGGCTAGAGCGCGCGCCGTTATTCATGCCATGGAACCGGGGAATCATGTCCGACAATACCGACCAGCTGCTGCGCAACATCCTCACCGATGTGCTTGGGCTCAAGCCGGGGCAGGCGGAAGGTTTCGATGCCGGTACCGGCCTGTTCGGCCATTTGCCCGAACTGGATTCGATGGCCGTCGCCGGTCTGCTGACCGAGCTGGAAGACCGGCTCGACATCGTGATCGAGGATGACGAGATCGACGGCGAGATGCTGGAGACTTTCGGCGGCCTGCTCGCCTTTGCCGAGGCCAAGCGCGCCGAAGCATGAGGCAGGCGCGATGACCCCGGCAACCTGGCCCTGCCCGCTGCCCGCCGGCGGCGAGGCCCGGGAATATGCCCTGGTCTTCGATAAGGCGCGCGAACCCCGCCTGCTGATTGTCCCCGCCCTGTTCGAAGAGAGCAACCGCCTGCGCCGCTTCACGGTGGAAGTGATGCGCCGCCTCGATGCCGCCGGGATCGACAGTTTCCTGCCCGACCTGCCCGGCTGCAACGAGAGCCTGCAGCCGCTTGAACGGCAGGATACCACGGACTGGCTCGATGCCGCGGCGGCGGCTGCCCGGCACTTTGGCGCCACGCATGTGCTGGGCCTGCGCGGCGGCTGCCTGTTCACGCCGCCCGGCCTGCCCGCGTGGCACTATGCCCCGGTGAAAGCCGCCACGCTCCTGCGCCAGATGCTGCGCGCGCGCATCCTCTCCGCGCGCGAGGCGGGAGACGAGGAAACGCGCGAGCTGCTGGCGGAGACGGCCGCGATTTCAGGGATAGAGCTGAGCGGCTACCGGCTCAGCGCCAGCTTCTTCCGCCATTTCGAAACCATGGTGCCCGGCGCGCGCGCAACCACGATCGGGCAGGACGCGGTGGGCGGCAGCGGCCTGTGGATGCGCGCCGAGCCGGACGAAAACGCGGCGCAGGCCGATGCCCTTGCCGCCATCCTGACCCAGGCGATTGCGGCATGAAGCGCCGCCACTTCGCTTTCGAATGCCAGGGCGCGCGGCTGGCCGCCACGCTGGACGAGCCGGAAAGCCGCGAGGCAGCGGGCACGGCGGGGCTCCTGCTCGTCACCGGCGGCAACGAAGTGCGCGGCGGTGCGTGGAACGGGCAGGCCCGGTTCGCGGCGCGGATCGCGGCGGCCGGGTTTCCGGTCCTGCGTTTCGACCGGCGCGGCGTGGGCGACAGCGAAGGCACCAACGGCGAATTCGTATCGGCTGCGCCGGACATCGCCGCCGCGCTCGCCGCGTTCCGGCGCGAGTGCCCGCAGCTCACCCGCGTGGCGGGTATGGGCAATTGCGATGCCGCCGCCGCGCTGATGCTGGCGGGCGGTGCCGGTCTGGACGCACTGGTGCTGTCCAACCCCTGGACCATCGACGATGCGGATGAGGAAGCCCCGGCCGAAGTGGTGCGCGATCATTACCGGCGGCGGCTGGCCGATCCGGCGGCGATCAAGCGCCTGCTGACCGGGCAAGTGCCCATCGGCAAGCTCGTCCGCAGCCTGCTCTCGGCCCTGCGCCCCTCTCCGAAGGCCGCCGCGGGGCTCGCTGCCGAAATCGCGCAGCGGCTCGCCCCGTTCAAGGGCCCGGTACGCTTCCTGATCGCCGGGCGCGACCGCACCGGCCTCGCCTTCGTGGCGAAGTGGGACAAGGCCGACAAACGCATCCGCACCTGCCCCGGCGCCTCGCACAGCTATGTCGAGCCCCACGCGCAGGACTGGCTGGTGGCGCAGGTTCTGGAAATGCTGCGGGGATAAGCCCCGTCCTCTTCAGAGGGAGGTGGGGTTGGTGGCGTGCCGCCCACACCGCGCCTAGACGTGAACCGCTACCCCGCTGCGACCAAGGCATCGTGGGTTTAATCTGCTCCGGTTCCGTTCGTGTCGAGCGAAGTCGAGACACGCTGACCCGGTGCTGATGTGTCTCGGCTTCGGGCTAAAAGCCCGAAGTTTATCCTGAGCATGACGAAGGGCTCGACACGAACGGAAGGGGGATGCAGATATTCCCAGCTCGCTAAGGCCTGCTGCGCAGGCCCAAGTCTCGCTCCCCTCCTCTGAAGAGGAAGGGGAAATAGCGGTCTGGCTATCAACCTTGACAATTATAACCATATGGGTTATAAACCCCTCCGCCGATTACCACTCGGCGCCATGGCGGGACGGAGGTGTGAAGCTGACACCTTGGCGCCTCCGTCACGCGGCCGGTGCCCGGATGCGAATTTGCCGGTCACCTTTCGCAAATTTGGATGCGCGGACGAATACGGGGGTATGCCCCCGGGACCGGCGGCAGGGGAGCGAGCCCGGCCCGCCATCCCCGCGCACCACAGGGCCGCGCCGGTGAGTTTCCTTCGGGTCTGCCCCTCATCCGGCCGTTCGCAGATGAAATGGCACGATCCAGGCCACACCGCCCGATGCCGGCGGCTTTGCACCGGCCGCACCGCCGCCGCCTGCCTCTTCCCGGCGCTATCCCGCATTCGCCAGCGGGCGATGCGGCGTGCCCATCCTCCCCGGCACGGGGAGGGGAACCATGCAAAGCATGGTGGAGGGGCACAGGCGTTTTACCGGACGGTGAATGCGTGTGGCGACGCCAGGCCTCTAATCGTGTTTGAAAGGGGCAACGTCACGTAAACCGTGAGTGCCCCTCCACCACCCTGCGGGTGGTCCCCCTCCCCCAAGGGAGAGGATCAGCCCTGAACCGTTTCGGTTACGCCGCTGAATTCCTTCTCCGCCAGATAGCGTTCGGCATCGAGCGCGGCCATGCAGCCCATGCCCGCCGCCGTGATCGCCTGACGGTAGGTGTGATCGCAAACGTCGCCCGCCGCGAAGACGCCGGGGATGTCCGTCTTCGGCGTACCGGACTGGACCAGCAGATAGCCGCTCGCGTCCATCGCCAGCTTGTCCTTGAACAGCTCGGTCGCGGGCGCGTGGCCGATGGCGACGAAAGCGCCGTCGGTCTCGATCTCGCTTTCGGCGCCGGTTTCGGTGTCGATCAGCGCCAGCGCGCGCAAGTCGCCCGCCTCGCCCGCGACGAAACGCTCGACGCGCTTGTTCCACACCACCGAGATCTTGGGATTGGCCAGCAGGCGTTCCTCAAGAATCTTCTCGCAGCGCAGCGAATCGCGGCGGTGGATCAGCGTCACGTCGTCGGAATGGTTGGTGAGGTAGAGCGCCTCTTCCACAGCGGTGTTGCCGCCGCCGATCACCACCACTTTCTTGCCGCGATAGAAGAACCCGTCGCACGTCGCACAAGCCGAAACGCCCTTGCCCGAAAGCTCCTGCTCGCCCGGCACGCCCAGCCACTTGGCCTGCGCGCCGGTGCAGATCACCAGGGTATCGCCTTCGTAGATGTCGCCGCCGTCGCCGATCGCCTTGAAGGTGCCGCCGGTGAGATCGACCGAAGTGATCGTATCCCACATCATCCGCGTGCCCACGTGCTCGGCCTGCGCCTGCATTTCCTGCATCAGCCAGGGGCCCTGGATCACTTCGCGGAAACCGGGATAGTTCTCAACATCGGTGGTAATGGTGAGCTGGCCGCCCGGCTGCAAGCCCTGCACCACGATCGGCTCCATCCCCGCGCGCGCGCCATAGATCGCGGCTGAAAGGCCGGCCGGGCCGGAACCGATGATGAGCATGCGGGTCTTGTGCGTCGTCGCCACGTCTGTCCTCCGGAAACTGTTGGCAGGCGAGATAGGGCCTTGGAGGCCGGTTTGCCAAGCGCAGCAGCGCTATCGATTTACTTCATCCCCGCAAATCACAGCTTCGATTGACCTTGGCCCGTGGCCGTTCCACGTTCGCCCCTATGAAAACGCAACTCGGCCCCACCTCCAACCGCTTCATCTCCCAGCGCCTGCGCCTCAACTATGTCGACTGGGGCAATACGGACGCGCCGCCGCTGATTCTCCAGCACGGCGGGCGCGACCATTGCCGCAGCTGGGACTGGGTGGCCGAGGAACTGCGGCACGACTGGCACGTGATCTGCCCGGACCTGCGCGGCCATGGCGACAGCGAATGGTCGCCCGAGGGGCACTACGGCATGGACGCCTTCGTCTATGACTTCGCTCAGCTCGTCCACACGCTGGGGCACGATCAGGTGACGATCATCGCCCATTCGCTGGGCGGCAACATCGCCACGCGCTTCACCGGGCTCTATCCGGAAAAGGTGGCCAGGTTCGTCAATATCGAAGGGCTCGGCCCCCCGCCGCAGATCCGCCGCGAGCTGGAGGAAAAGAGCGTGGGCGAGCGCCTGCGCCAGTGGATTGAAGACAAACGCAAGGCCTCCGGCCGCACCCCGCGCAAATACGCCACCCGCCGCGATGCCTACCAGCGGATGAAGGAGGAGAATTCCTTCCTCACCGAAGAACAGGCCCGCCACCTCACGATCCACGGCGCCAGCCGCAACGAGGATGGCACCTGGAGCTGGAAGTTCGACAATTACGTCAACGTCTGGTCCGGCTCCGACCTGCCGACCAGCGACATCGTGGCCTTGTGGGAAGCGATCACCTGCCCGGTGCTGCTGCTGTGGGGCAAGGACAGCTTCGCCACCAGCCCCGCCTCGGACGGGCGCCTGAAGCACTTCCCCGGCGCCACGCTGATCGAATACGAGAACGCCGGACACTGGCTGCACCATGACCAGTTCGAGCGGTTCATGGGCGATGTGAAGGGGTTTCTGGGGTAATCCTTGTCGAAGTTCTCCCTCGACAAAGAGAGCTCTCAGCTTAATCCGGCGTTACTGCCATTCACAAGCCTTATGCGCCCCTCTGGAAACCGACACACACCTTAAAATCCGAATGGCGAAAGCTCAGTTATGGTTCACGTGTTCTCCCATCTCGAAGAAATGGAAGATGGTTCCACACCAATGTGCGACATGACCTTCGAGATCATCGAAAGAGAATACGATGAAACTGCATATGTCTGGCGGCTAGGGTTCCGAGCAGACGCGACGCCATATCAACCTGTTGGATTTGATGCGGAAATTCCTGTTTCTGGATGGCGCAAACAAATCGGCAACGTGGAAAACGAAGCCTTCCCAACCTTCTGGGGATCTATATCCCTCCATTCCCGAGGCGCTGAAAGCGATAGATTGCTCGGCCTGCTCGCCAGCTACTACAATATTCCTGCGCCTGAGGCGGAAAAGCACAGCTTGTTCCAAAAAATTTTTGGAAACAAATCTGATACTCTGGCAGCGACGTGGAAGTTCGCAAACCGGATTGAATGTTTTGCAGTTGGCATAAATTCGGACCCAGCCTTGATCACTGATGACGTAGTCCGGCTGAAGCTATTCCTCGAAGATGGCATCCCAAATGGTCGATTTGCCGAGATATTTTTCAACATTGACATGCCACAGGGTTTTGCAGCCTTAGATGAAAAGGACGAGGAGTATCGCATAGACTTGGTTCATTGGCTTTCACTTCCAGGACAAGTTAATGCCAATCCATATTCCAACTGAAGCTGGTTGGGTGGCAGAAAACGGCTTGATGTAGCCATAGCAGTCAGTGCACTCCCTCGACTTTACTGCCAGTGGAAGCATCGCCAAGATACGCTGAAAGCGGACAGTTCCTACCCCTCCACCAGCACCGCGCGCAGCGTCTCGCGCATAGCGGCATCAGCCCCCAGCACCTCCTCCAGATAGGCATCCAGCGTCCCGTGCCGTTCCTCCACCACGGTGAAGGCGATTTCGAGGTATTCGGGCTCCACCGCCATCAGCACACGCACGACCGCATCGTCCATTTCGCCGACGATATCCCGGATCGTTTCGCCGCCCGATGCGACACGCGCTTCGGAATCGCCCGCAGTGTTCGTCAGCAGGTAGTCTTCCATCACATCGTCGCGGTGCACGCCCGCGGCCAGATGAAGCATCGCGACCGCGATTCCGGTGCGGTCCTTGCCCGCCATGCAGTGGATCAGGCTCGGCCCGCTTCCTTCGGCAAGGCGCGTGAACCAGCCGCGCATCATCGCCTGCAGTTCGGGGCGGAAACAGATGCCGGAGTAATTGCGCAGCAGGCTTTCACGCGTCGATTCCGGCGTGCGCTGCCGCGCCGTGCGGGCGGCAGCCACGTGCGGGGCCTGTGCGCGGACCGGATCGTCGCTTAAAAATACTTGTGCTTCAAAATCTTGTGGGCGGCGGCAAGGGTGCGAGCGGCGCTCCTTCGAGCTGCGCAGATCGAACACGCTGTCCAGCCCCAGCCCCGCAATCGCCGCCAGATCCGGATCGGTCGCGCCGTGATGCTGGCCCGAGCGCCACAGCAGGCCGCGCTTCAAACGCCCCCCGCCGCGCACCGCATAACCGCCGCAGTCCCGGAAATTATGAACGCCTTGCAACGCCAGCACCCGTTCGGTCATGATCCCGGTCTTCCTATTCCCGCCTATTGCCGATAGTAGCCATGCTTAGTATCTGCGCACCAGCTACCACCACCGGGCAGCCACAACAGGAATTTGCATGAACGCTGAGAGCACGATCGCAGCAGATAGCGAAAACGGCGCTGTCTCTCCACCCCGCAAGCGCAGCCTGCGCACGATCCTGATGATTGCGGGCCCGGCGCTGGTGCTGGCGGGCGCGGGCTGGTTCTACCTGACAGGCGGCCGCTACGAATCGACCGACAATGCCTCGCTGCAGACCGGCATGGTGGCGATCAGCCCCAGTGTAGCGGGCACCGTGGTCTCGGTGGAGGTCAAGGAAAACCAGCGCGTGCTGAAGGATCAGGTGCTGTTCCGCATCCGGCCCGACAGCTTCGAGACCGCCGTTGCCCAAGCGCAGGCCGAGCTGGCCAGTGCCCGCGCCGATGTCAGCGCCACCCGCGCCGACTATCGCGAGGCGCTTTCGCAAGTGAGCGCGGCCAAGGCCCGCTACAAGCTCGCCACCAGCGAGGCGGCGCGGCAGAAAGCGCTGGTGGCCGAGGGGATTTCCTCGCGGGCCCAGTACGACGAAGCCGTCACCGAAGCACAGACCGCGCAGGACAGCATCGCCGCGGCCGAGGCCAAGGCGGAAAGCCTGCTGGCCAATCTCGCCGGAAACCCCGGCGGCAACATTTCCGCGCAGCCCGATGTCCGCAGAGCCACCTCCAAGCTGGAGCAGGCCCGCATCAGCCTTGCCGATACGATCGTCCGCGCCCCGAAGGACGGCGTGGTCACGCGCGTGAACCAGCTTCAGCCGGGCAATTACGTGACGCCGGGGCGGCCGGTGTTCATGCTGGCGGGGCTGCATTTCTGGGTGCAGGCGAATTTCAAGGAAAACCAGCTGCGCTACATGCGCCCCGGCCAGCCTGCGGAAATCGAAGTCGATGCCTTTCCCGGCCACCCGCTGAAAGGCCATGTCGAAAGCTTCAGCCCCGGCACCGGGTCCAGCTTTTCCGTGCTGCCCGCCGAGAACGCGACCGGCAACTGGGTGAAAGTGGTGCAGCGCCTGCCGGTGCAGATCGCCATCGACGACGCGCCGAAGGACCTGCCGCTCAGCGCGGGCCTCAGCGCCGATGTCGAAGTCGATACCGGGCACGAGCGTCATCTGTTCGGCTCAGACACGCCGTCCGGCAGCGAGCGGCGCTGAGGCGGCAAGCGGCCCCGGGCGATGACGGCAGAAGTCCTTCCCATCCAGTATCCCAGCAAGGCGCGGCGGATGCTGATCACGATCCCCTCGATGATCGCATCGACCATGGTGGCGGTGGACATCACGATTGCCAACGTGGCGCTGCCGCACATGCAGTCCAGCCTCTCCGCCTCGCAGGAGCAGGTACTGTGGGTGCTCACCTCCTACCTCGTCGCCGGGGCCATCGCGACGCCGCTCAGCGGCTGGCTGGCCGGGCGCGTGGGGCGCAAGAACGTGATGCTGTTCTCGGTCGCCGGGTTCACGATCGCCTCGGCCCTGTGCGGGCTTTCCACCAGCCTGACGATGATCGTGCTCGCCCGCTTCCTGCAGGGTGCCTGCGGGGCCGCGCTGGTTCCGCTCAGCCAGGCGATCCTGCTCGACATCAATCCGCCCGAGGAACACGCCAAGGCCATGGCGGTCTTCGCGCTGGGATCGATGGCGGGCCCGATCATCGGCCCGACACTGGGCGGCTGGCTGACCGACACGCTGAGCTGGCGCTGGGTGTTCTTCATCAACGTGCCCTTCGGCATTCTCTCGTTCCTGGGCATGCTGGCCTTCCTGGTGCGGCGGCATAACCGCGATGTCCCCCGCTTCGACCTGTTCGGCTTTGTCACCGTGTCGATCGCCCTCACCTCGCTGCAGCTCATTCTCGACCGGGGCGAACATCTCGACTGGTGGGAATCGACCGAGATCCGCATCTATACCCTGATCCTGGCGATTTCCGGCTATCTCACGATAGTGCACATGTTCACCGCCAAGGACACTTTCATCCGGCCCGAACTGTTCCGCGACCGCAACTTCGCAGTCGGCTCGGTCTTCTCCATGATGATCGGCGTCGTGGCGTTCGCGACGATCCCGATGGTCGTGGTGATGACCCAGTCGCTGCTCGGCTATACCGCGCTGCACACCGGTATTGTCGGCTTGCCGCGCGCGATCGGGACGTTGTTTTCGATGCTGATCGTGACGCGGCTGGTCGCGCTGGTGGACGTGCGCGCGATCATCATCGCCGGTCTCGCCATCATGGGCGTCAGCATGCTGATGTACTCGCACATGGACCTTTACGTCGATGAGCGGGCGCTGCTGGTGACGGGCTTCGTGCAGGGCATGGGCAGCGGGCTGATCTTCGTGCCGCTTTCGGTCGTGGTGTTCTCCACGCTCGCGCCCAGGCTGCGCAACGAGGGCGCCTCGATGTATGCGCTCACCCGCAATATCGGCAATGCCATCGGGATTTCACTGCTGAACGTGAAACTCGTGCAGGACATCGCCGCTTCGCGCAACGGGCTGGTGCAAGGGCTGCGGCCGGACAATCCGGTGGTCCAGTACACCCGCCCCGATCTCGATTTCAGCTCGACCGGCGCGCTGGCCCGCCTCAATGGCGAAGTGATGCGGCAGGCCAGCATGGTCGGAAACGTCTCGATCTATCACTTCGTCTTCCTCCTCACCCTGATCCTGATTCCGCTGGTGCTTCTGCTGCGGGTGGACAAGGTCAAGGGCGGGGACGCCACGCTTCCAGTTGGGGAATGACATGAAGCGCCTGAATGCCTCCGCCCTCGTTCTGCTGCTCGGCACGTGCCTTGCTGCCGCCGGGTGCACGACCGTGGGGCCGAACTACACCCCGCCTGCGGAGCCTTCCGCCAAGGCAGGCTATGCCGGTGACGGCGGGGTGCGTGCCGCGCTGGCCGAAGGGCCCGGCGCCGGATGGTGGAAGGCGTTCGGCTCGGAGCAGCTCGACGGCTTCGTCGCCCGTGCCCTTGCCGGAAACCACAGCCTCGCCGCCAGCCGCGCGACACTGGAGGAGGCACGCCAGCGGATCGCCGCCGTTGCGGGCAAGCGGCTGCCGCAAGTGGATGCGCAGGCCCGCGCCGAATACCAGAGGGTCAATCTGGCCGCCTTCGGCTTCGATGGATTCGGCGGCGCGAATATCTCCAACCCGGAATTCGATCTCTACACGGTGGGCGGCGGGGTCTCCTACGATCTCGACTTGTTCGGCAAGAACCGCCGCGCGCTGGAACAGGCCCGCGCGCAGGCCCAGGCGCAGATGCGCGCCACTCAGGCTGCGCATCTGGTGATCGCCGGGCGTGTCGTCGCGCAAGTGCTGGCGATCGCCGCGCTCAACGACCGCATCGCCACCGAACGCAAGCTGCTTTCCGAAGACGAACGCAATGTCTCGCTCACGCAATCACGGCGCAAGGCGGGTGCGGGCACGCTGGTGGAAGTGCTGAGCGCACAAGGCCAGCTCGCCAGCGACAAGGCCAGCCTGCCTGCGATGGAACAGCAACTGGCCGAAGGGCGCACGATGCTGGCGGTGCTGCTGGGCATTTCTCCAGCCGAACTGGAGCCGACCGGTTTCGGGCTGGACGATTTCATCCTGCCCGCCAGCGTGCCGGTCGCCCTGCCCTCCGCCCTGGTGCACAAACGGCCGGACATTCTCGAAGCCGAAGCCCGGCTCCATGCCGCCACGGCCGCCGTCGGCGTCGCCACGGCGCAGCTCTATCCCGACATCACGCTGGGCGGATCGGTCACGCAGGCAACATCCGATCCGGACCGGATTACCAGCAGCAAGTTCAACGCATTTGATATCTTCGCAGGGCTCACCGCGCCGATCTTCCACGGCGGCACGCTCAAGGCCAACAAGCGCGGCGCCGAAGCCGAAGCCCGCGCCGCCGCCGCCGAGTATCAGCAAGTCGTGACCGAGGCCTTCGGGCAGGTATCCGGCCTGCTCTCATCGCTCGAAAGCGACAGCCGCGAACTGGCTGCGCGGCACGAGACTGCGGAAATCTCGGACCGTTCGCTCTACTTGTCGCGCCGCAGTTTTCAGGTGGGCAACAGCGGCATCCTGCAGGTTCTGGACGCCAGCCGATCCTACCAGCGGGCGCGGCTCGCCCTGCTGGAAACGCGCACCCGGCAATACCAGAACGTCGCGCGGCTCTATGTCGCAACAGCAGGCGGCTGGATCCCGGAACCTCCGCAAAACGCGCCGGTCCAGCAGGCCGGAACGGATACGCCCGGCCCGAAACGCCCCTGACAACAGATGGCCTGAAAGCGGATGGCCTGAAAACGGATGGAGAACCGCGCCCGAAGCGTGGTCAGGACAGCAGGAAAAAGCCCAGCGCCGCCCAGCAGCATACGCACAGCAGCACCGCCACGATCAGCCCGCGCGCATCGTGCTCATGCTCAAGCCCCGGCGGAATCTGCGGTGCATAGACCGTCCCCGCGCGGTTGCCCTGATCGCGATCCACGCCCCTGTCCGCGTGATGATCGAACCGAATGATATTTTCCTCTGCGACCTTCATCCTGCATCCTCGATCTGCCGGTGAGCCGCACATTCCAACGGCTCTTCCCGGCGTATCCTGCCCAATTCACCATGCGTGCGCCTTTTGGCGTCACCCTAATGTGCAAGTAGTTATAACAAAAAACGTCATTTTGGACCAGAACTTCGTTAACGTATTTCTTGATTTTAATTCGCCCCGTCCACAGACATCGATAATGTCGTTCAACGATAATAATCTGTCAAATCAGGCGAAATACGCAGATGCGCTCCGCGTGGATTTTGCACTGCACAATCTTCTTCTTCGGCCCGGAAATGAAAACGATGGCGGCCTTCGCCAGCGCTTGCTCACGGAATTTTCGTTGCAGGGCAGCAACGCGCGCCGCGTGTGGCCGCCCCCGGACAGGCGCCCCAAGCCATTGGCGGTGCCCGCGTCCCGGCCGCGAAATTCCGCCGGGCCGCGCTCGCCGATTCGCTGCGCGCAGGCCTTGCTGCGCCCGCGCGAGCAGCCTAGGCTCCGGTCATGAGCGGTGAGATGCAACTCAAGATCAAGATCCAGATCTATTGCGGGGACGAGATCGCCATGGGCCCCGGCAAGGCGGACCTGCTGGACGCGATCCGCGAACACGGCTCCATCTCCGCCGCGGGCCGGGCCATGGAAATGAGCTACCGCCGCGCCTGGCTGCTGGTCGATGCCATGAACCGGTGCTGGCAGGAACCGCTGGTGCACACGGCCCCGGGCCGCGCGGAAGGCAGCGGCGCACAGCTCACCAAGATGGGCGAACAGGTCTTGATGCACTACCGCGCGCTGCAGCAGACCCTGCGCGGCGCGGCGCAAGGCAAGGACCAGGCCGTCCTGTCGCAGCTCCTTCTCACGGAACCGCGCGTCAGCCAGAAGGCCTGATCGCGCCACGTGACCGATGCTTCGAATGCCGCGCGGCGTTCATGTCTCAGATGCCTCAACTTACAGGCACGATCCCACCGGCAGAGCAGTCCGCCTGACAGACCCTGAAACACGTTCAGGGTGACGATTCAGGACTGTCATAGCGTCATCGGCCGCCCCGCATGAATTTGTCCATGCGGGCGCTAGGCAATCCCGCCCCATCCATATACACTGCAATACAGATCCTGCCCGGAGACGTTTTGTATGCGCAAGGCACTTGCCCTTTTCCTGACGTTCGCAATGATGCTGGCCGCGCCGATGGCGATGGCCGCAGGCAAGCCGCAGGCGCCGCTGGTGCTGGCCGCGGCCAGCCTGCAGGAATCGATGAACGCCGCCGCCGATGCCTGGGCCAAGAAGGGCCATCCCCGCCCGCGCATTTCCTTCGCCAGTTCTTCCGCCCTTGCCCGGCAGATCGAGGCAGGCGCTCCGGCGGACCTGTTCGTCTCGGCCAACGAACGGTGGATGGACAAGCTGCAGAGCGACCACCTGTTGAAGCCCCGCACGCGCGTTTCGTTCCTGCGTAACACGCTGGTGCTGATCGCCCCGCGCGGCAGCAAGATGAAGCTGCCGGTTCGCGCGAACATGCCTTTGGCCAAGGCGCTCGGCTCAAACCGGCTGGCGATCGCGGACCCGAGCGGCGTGCCCGCCGGGATCTATGCCAAGCAGGCGCTCACCAAGCTGGGCATCTGGAACTCGCTGCGGGACAAGCTGGCCCCCGCCGAAAACGTGCGCGCCACGCTGGCGCTGGTAAGCCGGGGCGCCGCGCCGCTCGGGATCGTTTACGGCACCGACGCACAGGCTGATCCTTCGGTGAAAGTCATCGGCCTGTTTCCGCAGACCAGCCATACTCCAATTAGTTATCCGGTCGCCCTGCTGGCCGCCTCGAAGAACCCCGAAGCCGAAGGGTTCCGCCGTTTCCTGATCTCCAGCCAGGGCAAGGCGGTATTCCGCCGCTTTGGCTTCGGCACGAAATAGGCCGCGCATGAGCGGATATACCGGGGGCTACATGGGCTGGCTGTCACCGGAAGAATGGCAGGTCCTGCTGCTTTCCCTCAAAGTGAGCGGCGTGGCCATTACCGCTGTCCTGCCGCTGGCCTTCGCACTCGCCTGGATGCTGGCGCGCTGGCGGTTTCCCGGCAAGGTGCTGCTGGATGCGGTGGTGCATCTGCCGCTGGTGCTGCCCCCGGTCGTCACCGGCTGGCTGCTGCTGCTGACGTTCGGCACCAATGCGCCGGTCGGCCATTTCCTTTCCGAAACCATCGGCCTGACCTTCCTGTTCCGCTGGACCGGCGCGGCGCTGGCCGCCGCCGTCATGGCGCTGCCGCTGATGGTGCGGGCGATGCGGCTGTCGCTGGAGACCGTGGACCGGCGGCTGGAGAACGCCGCGCGCACGCTGGGCGCCGGGCCCTGGCGCACGTTCTTCACCATTACTCTGCCGCTGGCGACGCCGGGCATCATGGCGGGGCTGGTGCTGGGCCTGGCCCGTTCGGTGGGCGAGTTCGGCGCCACGATCACTTTCGCCTCCAACATTCCGGGCGAGACGCAGACCCTGCCGCTGGCGATCTACAGCGCCTTGCAGCTTCCCGGCACAGAGCTGCAGGTGGCGCGGCTGGCCGGACTTTCGGTGCTGCTCTCGGTCAGCGCGCTGGCGCTGTCGGAATGGCTGGCGCGCCGCAACGCTCAGGGGAAGGACCGCCATGTCCTTTGACATCGCCATGACCCTGCAGCGCGGCACTGTGCGCATGGTCTACGAATTCACCGCAGGCCCGGGGCTGACGGCGCTGTTCGGCCCCTCGGGCGCGGGCAAGACCAGCCTGCTCGATGCCGTGGCCGGATTGGTCCGCCCGGCGGAGGGGCATATCGCGGTTTCGGGCACCACGCTGTTCGACCGCGCGCGCAAGATCAATCTCAAGCCCGAAAAGCGCCGCTGCGGCTATGTCTTTCAGGACCACCGGCTGTTTCCGCATCGCACCGTGCGCACCAACCTGCTCTACGGCTGGCGGCTGGTGCGGCCCGCCGAGCGCTGGCTCTCGATAGACCTCGCGCTGGACCTGCTGGGGATCGGCCACTTGCTCGACCGCATGCCCGCGACGCTTTCGGGCGGCGAGGCCCAGCGCGTCGCCATCGGCCGGGCGCTGCTCTCGGCACCCCGCTTCCTGCTGATGGACGAGCCGCTCGCCTCGGTCGATGCCCACCGGCGCGGAGAAATCCTCAGCCTGATCGAGCGCATTCGCGACGAGCTGAAACTGCCGATCCTCTACGTCAGCCACGACCGCGCCGAAGTGGAACGGCTGGCCCACCGGATCATCCCGGTGGAACCGGTGCACGGTTAGGCCTTCAATATCCATCCCCGCTCCCCTCTCCGTTCGTGTCGAGCGAAGTCGAGACACGTTGGCGCGGCGCAAGCGTGTCTCGACTTCGCTCGACACGAACGGGACGCAGCGTGGAAGACGCTGGCCGCCCCTCAAACCGCCCCGATCAGTTCCCGGCCGATCAACATCCGGCGCACTTCACTAGTGCCCGCGCCGATATCGAGCAGCTTGGCGTCGCGCAGATAGCGTTCGACCGGCCAGTCCCTGGTATAACCCGCCCCGCCTAGCGCCTGCACCGCCTCTCCCGCCACGCGAAAGGCGCTTTCGCTGGCGAGCAGGATCGCGCCTGCCGCATCGAAGCGCGTCGTCTGCCCGGCATCGCAGGCTTTGGCCACGGCATAGACATAGGCCCGCGCGGATTGCAGCGAAACGTACATGTCCGCCACTTTGGCCTGCATGAGCTGGAACGCGCCCACCGGCTTGCCGAACTGCCTGCGCTCGCGGACATAGGGAATCACCGTGTCGAGACAGGCCTGCATGATGCCGAGCTGCAAGCCCGCCAGCACTACCCGCTCGTAATCGAGTCCGCTCATCAGCACGCCCACGCCGCCGTGCAGCGGGCCCATCACGTTGCCTTCCGGCACGAAGCAATCGTCGAACACCAGCTCACAGGTGGGCGAGCCGCGCATGCCCATCTTGTCGATCTTCTGGCCGATGGAGAAACCTTCCATGCCCTGTTCGATCAGAAAGGCGGTGATGCCCTTCGAGCCCTCGCCCGTCTTCGCATAGACCACCAGCGTATCGGCATAAGTGCCGTTGGTGATCCAGAACTTGGTGCCGTTCAAGCGGAAACCGCCCGCCACCGCATCAGCCCGCAATTTCATGCCGACAACGTCCGAACCGGCGCCGGTCTCCGACATCGCGAGGCTGCCGACGTGCTCGCCGGAAATCAGCTTCGGCAGGTATTTCGCCTTCTGCGCATCGCTGCCCCAGCGGCGGATCTGGTTGACGCACAAGTTCGAATGCGCGCCGTAGGACAGCCCCACCGATGCCGAAGCCCGGCTGACCTCCTCCACCGCGATCACATGTTCCAGATAGCCAAGGCCGATCCCGCCCCACTCCTCTTCCACGGTAATGCCGTGCAGGCCGAGTTCGCCCATCGCGGGCCAGAGATCGCGCGGAAACCAGTCCTCCGCGTCCACTTTCGCGGCCAGCGGCGCGATCTGCTCGTCCGCGAAGCGCGATACGCTGTCGCGGATCATCTGCGCACTTTCACCAAGCGCGAAATCGAAATCGGGGGTTGCGCGCATGTCTTATGATCCTTTTCCGGGCTTCCTGCCGCTCGCTTATCGCGCAGAGCAATAACGATACGCAGCAAAGACGCAATGTTGCGTAAGGCAGACGTATAGTTGCCCGTCCCTGAGCCCGTTGAAGAACTGGACGAAAGCCCCGCGCTCCCGCAAGAATGGCATCCCGGCAGAGCCTGCGCAACGGGGCGAAAAGCCTGCCGCCTAGAGGCCACGATGAAACGCGTTCCCCCTGCCCCTTCTCCCGAGCCCACCGAATGGTGGCGCGGCGCGGCGATCTACCAGATCTATCCGCGCAGCTTTCGCGATTCGAACGGAGACGGAATCGGCGATCTGCCCGGCATCACGGCAAAGCTGGATTACGTGGCCTCGCTCGGCGTCGATGCGATCTGGATATCGCCGTTCTATGCCTCGCCGATGGCCGATTTCGGCTATGACATTTCGGACTACCGCGCGGTCGACCCGGTGTTCGGCACGCTGGCGGACTTCGATGCGCTTGTCGCCCGCGCCCGCGAACTGGGGCTCAGGGTCGTGATCGATCAGGTCTATGCCCATACCTCGGACCGGCATCCCTGGTTCGCCGAAAGCCGCGCCAACCGCAACAATGCGCGCGCGGACTGGTACGTCTGGGCCGATCCCAAGGCGGACGGTGCACCGCCCAACAACTGGCAATCAGTGTTCGGGGGCCCGTCCTGGCGCTGGGACGCGCGGCGCGGGCAGTATTACATGCACAATTTCCTGGCGGAGCAGCCGCAGCTCAACCTGCATAGTCCGGACGTGCAGCAGGCGCTGCTCGATGTCGCAAAGTTCTGGCTGGAGCGAGGCGTTTCCGGCTTTCGCCTCGATGCGCTGAACTTCGCCATGCACGATCCCATGCTGCGCGACAATCCGCCCGCGCCGGATGACGGATCGCCACGCACGCGGCCTTTCGATTTCCAGCTTCAAACCTACAACCAGTCGCACCCCGATATCGTGCCGTTTATCGAGCGGCTGCAGGCGCTGATCGCCAGCTATCCCGACACCTTCTCGCTCGCCGAAGTCGCCGGGCGAGAGGCACCGCGCGACATGAAGGCCTTCACCCAAGGACCGCAGCGGCTGAACAGCGCCTACAGCTTCGCCTTCCTCTATGCCGAAACGCTGACGCCCGCCCTCGTCGCGCAGGCGCTGAAGGACTGGCCGGACGATCCCGGCAGCGGCTGGCCGAGCTGGGCTTTCGAAAACCACGATGCCCCGCGCGCGCTTTCCCGCTGGTGCGCCGCCGAAGACCGGGAGGCCTTCGCGCGGATGAAGGCGCTGCTGCTGCTTTCCCTCCGCGGCAATCCGATCCTGTTTCAGGGCGAGGAACTGGGCCTGCTGCAGGACGACATCCCTTTCGCGCAGTTGCAGGACCCCGAAGCCATCGCCAACTGGCCGCTCACCCTCTCGCGCGACGGCGTCCGCACGCCCCTGCCCTGGACTGCAGAGCCCCCCGGTGGCGGCTTCACCAGAGGCACGCCCTGGCTGCCGCTAAGCGCGCAGAACCTCTCCCGTGCGGTAGAGCGCCAGGAAGCGGACGGCGCGTCACTGCTGCACCTCACCCGCCAGTTGCTGCGTTTGCGCCGGGGCTCTGCGGCCTTGCGCCGGGGAAAGTGCGAGGTGCTGGTGGCGGACGAAACGCGGCTTGTCCTGCGCCGCACATGCGAGGGGCAAAACTTGCTGGCCCTGTTCAACATCGGCGGCACGGAGGCCCTCTGGCCATCGGACATCGCCCGGGACGGCGAAGTCCTCGTTTCGGTCAACGGTGCCGCTGCGGGCACACTGCCGCCGTGGGGAGCGCTGTGGATGATCGAAAACTGACGGATCACCTTCGACGAAGGGAGCATAATCCGCCATCACACAAAAAACTTTCGTCATTCCCGCGCAGACGGGAATGACGAGTGTGTGTGCTCGGGAGCCAGAGGAGAGATGAGGCCCGCGTTCGCGTGTGCCCTCACATATGCAAGCCTGCTACAGTTCGAACGTCATGCCCGCCAGATGATGCAGACCTTCACGGTGGCTGACGAGGATCAGGCCGGTTCCGGTCCGCTCCAGCCATACCGCAAGGTTGTGCGCCAGTTGCTGCTCGGTGGCGCTGTCCAGCCCCTCGCTCGGCTCGTCGAGCACGATCCACGGGCGCTGTGCCAGCAGGGCCCGTGCCAGCGACAGCCGCTTGCGCTGCCCGCCGGACAAGCGCGCACCATCGCCGCCAAGCCACTGGTCCAGCCCGTCCGGCAAGGCCCGCACGGTTTCGGCAAGGCAAGCGGTTTCGAGCGCGGCCCACATGTCCGCCTCCGTCACGCCCTGCCGGGCGAGGCGCAAATTGTCGGCCACGGTTCCGGCAATCAGACTGGCATCCTGCGGAGCCTGTGCGAAAAGCTTGCGCAGTGTCTCCAGCCCCAGATCGCGCACGTCTCCGCCGCCGATCTCCACGCGCTGCGGCGCATCGGCGCGCAGGCCCATCAGCGTGCCGAGCAGGCGCGTCTTGCCCTTGCCGGAAGGGCCGCCGATCAGCAGCCTGCCACCAGGTTCCACCACGCATTCGCGGCCCTCGCTCACGAAGCGCAGCGGCGCACGGGCGAGACGTTCGATCTCGCTGTGATGCGGCGCGCGCGGCGGCAGCGAGGCCATGCCTTCCAGACGGCCCAGCGCATCGTCGACGCGCGGGCGGTTGAGATCGGTGCGCACCAGCCCCGTCCAGGCTTCCGCCGCCGCCGCTCCGG
>NZ_JALHLG010000012.1 GCF_022832375.1 Novosphingobium beihaiense | reverse complement strand
CCCGCCGCCCCCGCCGCCGGCAGTGGTCTGCAACAAGGGTCCGTACATCGTGTTCTTCGACTGGGATAAGTCGGACATCACGCCGGAGGCCGCGACCATCCTTGACAGCGCGATCAGCGCTTACGGCAACTGCGACAGCGTGCCGATCATGCTGGCCGGCTACACCGACCGTTCGGGCACGGTGAAGTACAACCTGGGCCTTTCGGAGCGTCGTAACGCTTCGGTCCGGTCGTACCTGACCAGCCACGGCATTCCCGACGGTTCGATTTCGAGCCAGGCGTTCGGTGAAAGCAACCCGCGCGTTCCCACCGCTGACGGTGTGCGCGAGCTGCAGAATCGCCGCGTCGAGATCACTTACGGTCCGGGTTCGGGCATGTAAGCGAACCGGCAACGGTTACAGATTGGGGGTCCGGAGAAATCCGGGCCCCTTTTCTTTTGCGTGCGAAGACTGCGCATAGAAAAAGCGGCGGAGGCCTTATCGCCTCCGCCGCTTTTTCATTGAGCCAGCCCAGTGCGGCGAAATGCGCCTCAGCGCATTTCGCAATAGCCTTTCAGGCCGCGTAGGGTGTGGGGTCGGTCAGGCCCGCTTCGGCGAAACCCGCCTTGCGCAACCGGCAGCTGTCACACAGCCCGCAAGCGCGCCCGCCGGGCTGCGGATCGTAGCAAGACCAGCTCATCCCGGCATCAAGGCCAAGCCGGTGGGCTTCGCGCGCGATGTCTGCTTTGCCCAGGTATTGCAGCGGGGCATGGATCTTAAGCTGCTGCCCTTCGGCGCCCGCCTTGGTGGCCAATTCGGCGATATTTTCAAACGCCGAGATGAATTCGGGGCGGCAATCGGGATAACCCGAATAATCGAGCGCGTTGACGCCGATGAAGATGTCACTGGCCCCGATCGCCTCGGCCCAGGCCAGCGTGAGCGACAGGAACACCAGATTGCGCGCGGGCACATAAGTAACCGGAATTTCCGGCCCCACGCCTTCCTTGGGAACGGCGATGTCATCGGTCAGCGCGGAACCGCCGAACTGCCTGAGATCGAGCGGCAGCACCACATGGCGCTGGGCATTCAGATGCCGGGCGATCCTGCCCGCGGCCTCGATCTCGCAGCGATGGCGCTGGTTGTAATCGATGGTAAGCGCATTGATGGCAAAGCCGGACTCACGCGCGAGACCTGCCGAAACCATGGAATCGAGGCCGCCGGACAAGAGCACGACGGCCTGCCGGGTCTGAGAGGATGAAGGAGTCTGCATAGCCCCCGGCTACGCCGCCGGAAGCGCCCTGACAACTGCCTCTTGCCCGCTCAGTTACCGCACTTGCCAACCTTGCGGCCTTCGGCCGAAAACGAAAAGGGCAGGCCGTTCACAATGCCCTGGCTGTCGATCTGGACAAGGCCGCTGCTTTCACGCCGGATATGCGTGCGGCCATAGCCCCGGCCCTTGCAGGTATATTGCACCGTGACCTCGTCCGGCTTGTCATCGACGACGACGTGGGAACACGCCATGCCCTGATGCCGCAGCTGGATCAGCTTGCGCCCATTGTCGAGGCACAGTCTATGCACCTCCCCGCCTTGGCCCCGCTCGCGCAGTTCCCAGGCGCCGGTTTCAAGCTGATCGAGCATGCCCAGCCCGTGCCCGAACGCCGGAACAGCAAGAGCCCCAATGGCTGCAATCGCAAAAGGCACAGTGCCACGCTTCAACATAGTTTCCCAGAACACGATACTTATCCTGTCCTTGTATCGTTAGCAGGCCGCCGGAATTCAAGCACCTGGCCAAGCAAACAGCGCTCAAGCAGGGACGCGAAGAACTTTCGAACAGAAAGCGCAATCGACGGGAATCGTACCGTCTTCATCCCGCATTTCCGCCCGTTGGTCTTCGGGAAAGCGCGACAGGATCGACTGATAGTGCTCCACCGTGCAGCGGCATCCCCGTTGCAGCAGCGTGAGCGGTTCGACACGGACTTCCTTTTCCTCATGGAACAGCCGCCAGACCAGCTCTTCCATGGTAAGCGCGGGATCGGCCAGTTCCTCCCGCGTAATGCTGCCCGCGAGGATCGAAACGTGCTCCCAATCCGGGTGATCTTCCCCCGCGTGCAGCCGTTCCTTGCCTTCCTCGCTGTCCGGCAAGTGCTGGAGCAATATGCCGCCCGCCATGCAGCGCGGGCCGTTGTGCCGCACGGAGATCCGGATCAGCGTAGGGATCTGTTCCGATTGCGCAAAATACGATTCGCAAGCCTGCGCCAGCGAAGCGCCTTCCAACGGCACCACGCCCTGATAGCGGTCATTGGTCGCCGCCAGATCGAAGGTGATGGCAAGGTAGCCCTTACCGAACAGCTCTTCCAGGGAGGGCTGATCGCCCAGCGCCGCGACCGCTGCGTCGTCATGCCGGAGATAGCCGCGCACTTCCCCGTCGCGATAATCGCACACCAGCAGATCGACCGGCCCACCTTCAGACTGGGCCTGAATCGTCAGCTGCGATCCCTCCTCCTTCAGAAGCGCGCCCATCAGCGCCGTCAGCGCCAGCGCCTCGGCCAGCAAGTGCTTGACCAGCGGCGGATAGTCGTGCGCCGACAGCACCGTTTCCAGCACCGGCCCCAGCCGGACCACCCGCCCCCGCGCATGGCGCGCGGGAACGGAAAAGGCCAGAACCCGGTCGAAACCGGTGTCGTTTTCGCGCAGGAGGTAGTCCTCGGTCACAGCTTGCCCAGCGACCAGAGCAGCACCGACTTCTGCGCATGGATGCGGTTTTCCGCCTCGTCCCAAACCACCGACTGCGGACCGTCGATCACCTCGTCGGTCACTTCCTCGTTCCGGTGCGCGGGCAGGCAGTGGAGGAACTTCGCATCGGGCGCGGCGGCCGCCATCAACTCGGCGTTGACCTGATAGGGCTGCATCGCCGCAACATGCTGCTCGCCGCCCGCCTGGCCCATCGAAACCCAGGTGTCGGTTACCACGACCTGTGCGCCTGCTACGGCCTCGCGCGCGTCCTGCGTCAGGATCACTTCGCCGCCCGCCGCGCGTGCGCGCGCGATGAAGTCCGCATCGGGCTCATAACCCGCCGGGCCGCCGACGCGGAGCGTGAACTTCATCAGCCCGGCCGCCTCGATCAGCGAATTGGTCATGTTGTTGCCGTCGCCCAGCCAGGCCACCTGCAGGCCCGGCAGCGCATGGCCATGCTCGACGATGGTGAGCAGGTCAGCAACGATCTGGCACGGGTGCGAGAGATCGGTCAGGCCATTGATCACCGGCACATCGGCATAGTGCGCCAGCTCCTCGATCTTGGCGTGATCGTCGGTGCGAATCATGATCGCATCGACCATGCGGCTCAGCACACGCGCGGTATCGGCAATGGTTTCGCCGCGGCCGATCTGGGTGCTGCCCGCTTCCATGATCAGTGCCGACCCGCCGAGCTGGCGCATCGCCATGTCGAAGGACACGCGCGTGCGGGTCGAATTCTTCTCGAAGATCATCGCCAGCACGTGCCCGGCGAGCGGCGCATCGGCATCCGGCCGCGCCTTGGGCCAGGCTTTGCGCGCCGCCTTGCGGTCGATCGCATCGTTGATCATGGCCGCCAGCATGTCGCCGCCGGCATCGGCAAGGTTCAGGAAATCCCGCGCCATCAACCGGCCTCCTCAAGCTGGTAGCTGGCGGCCGCTGCCGAGAGCTTTTCCATGAATTCGTCGATATGGCTGTCATCGATCACCAGCGGCGGCAGCACGCGCATGACGCTGTCGCCCGCCGACACGGCCAGCACATTGTGGTTGTCCCGCATGTGCGCCACGAAAGGCCGCGGCTCGGTCTTGAGCTTGATGCCGATGAACAGGCCGCGCCCGCGCACTTCCTCGAACAGGTCGGGATAATTGCCGATGAACTGTTCCAGGCGCGACCGCAGCCGTTCGCCCTTGGCGCGCACGTCGGCGAGAAATGCCTCGTCCGGGATCACATCGAGCACCGCGCCGATCGCGGCCATGGCGAAAGGATTGCCGCCGTAAGTCGAACCGTGCGTTCCGGCCACCATGCCGCGCGCGGCCTTTTCGGTGGCAAGGCAAGCGCCGACCGGGAAGCCTCCGCCGATGCCCTTGGCCGTGGCCATGATATCGGGCTCGATGCCGTACTGCTCATAGGCATAGAACGTGCCGGACCGGCCGACGCCGCTCTGCACTTCGTCGAGAATCAGCATCAGGTCATGCTCGTCGCACAGCGCGCGCAGGCCCTGCAGGAATTCGTCCGTGGCGATGCGGATACCGCCTTCGCCCTGAATCGGTTCGACCAGGAAACCAGCCGTATTCGGCCCGATCGCCGCCTTGGCCGCTTCCAGATCGTTGAACTCCACGTACTTGAAGCCGGGCAGGAGCGGATAGAAGCCCTTGTGCATCTTCTCCTGATTCGACGCGCTGATCGTGGCGAGCGTGCGGCCATGGAACGCGTTGCTGAACGTAATCAGCTCGAACTTGTCCTCGTTACCCGCCGACTGGTGATAGGCGCGCGCCGTCTTGATCGCGCATTCCACCGCTTCCGCGCCGGAGTTGGTGAAGAACACCGTATCGGCGAAGGTCAGATCGACCAGCCGCTGCGCAATCGCTTCGCCCTGCGGGCTGCCGTAGAGGTTGGAGACGTGCATCAGCGTTCCGGCCTGCTGCTGCAGCGCGCCGATCAGGCCCGGGTGCGAGTGACCCAGGGCATTCACCGCGATGCCGCTGGCGAAATCCAGGAATCGGCGGCCGTCCTCGCTGATAAGATGGCAGTGCTCACCGCGAACGGGGCGCACGCCGCACCGGGGGTAAACGGGCATCAGCGGAGTGATCGACATGTCGGTATTCCTTGAAAACGATACGGGAATTTGAAGTTCGGAAACGACAAATGGCGGCCCTTGGCAGGCCGCCATTTGCGCGCATTTAGACTTTTGCAGTTCCCCGGTCAAACAACCGGGGTCATGCAGGCCGGATCAACCTTGATGCGGCACAAGGTTGACCGCCGAGTACTTGCCTCGTCGATCGACCTCGATATCGAATTCCACCCGGTCACCTTCGTTGAGCCCGGACATGCCCGACCGTTCGACGGCACTGATGTGCACGAACGCGTCCGGCTGGCCGTCATCACGGGTGATGAAGCCGAAGCCCTTCATCGAATTGAAGAACTTGACCGTGCCGGTGGCCTTTTCGCCGGTGAGCTGGCGCTGCGGCGCCGCCGGTTCACGCTTGGCGACCGGGATCACATCGCCGACGACCACGAGGTCGCTGGCGGAAATCTTGCCGCCGCGATCAACAAGCTGGAATTCCAGCTGCTGCCCTTCGGCCAGACCTTCCAGACCGGCGCGCTCAACCGCGCTGATGTGCACGAACACATCATCGCCGCCTTCTTCGCGCTGGATGAAACCAAAGCCCTTGGCACCGTTGAAGAACTTGACGACGCCCTTGCCCTGGCCAACGACCTGGGCGGGCATGCCGCCGCCACGCGGGCCGCCGCCGCCGAAGCCGCCGCGTCCACCGCCGCCGCCACGGGGGCCACCGCCACCGAAACCGCCACGATCATCGCCGCCGAAGCCGCCGCCACCGCCGAAGCGGTCTCCACCGCCTCCAAAGCGATCACCGCCGCCGCCGCCAAAGCGATCCTGGCCACCGAAACGATCCTGTCCTCCGAAGAACGGATCGAAATCGTCCTCCCCAAACCGATCCCGCTTATCGCGTCCCCTTCCGCGACGACCTCTATCAAAACCCATCTTTACGAACGTACCTTACGCTGCGCCCTGAAAGCATTCACCCGGACACGTGGACGAGACCGCGCCAGGCACAGAGCAAGAGACCAAACAGCAGTCTGCCTCTCACCTGCGATCACATCTCTTACACGAGTCCCTGACCAATAGCGAACAGAAATACGTGACCATTTCGGACCACCCGCCATTCGCTTTCGATCCTGATCTGCGATTTGCCTTGCGTGTTCGGCCAAGCCGGTCTTGAAATGCACGGGACCGGGGGACCATCTCGTCCCGGACCGCCAGCCAACGGAGAATGCACACGATGTTTCGCCAGATCACCGACACCGTCTTCGCCAGCCCGCAGATCGGCACCGATGCCATTGCCGAGGCCAAGGCTCTCGGAGTCGTGCGAATCATCAACAACCGCCCGGAAGACGAGGAAGACGGCCAGCCCGCCGGGGCCACGATCGAGGCCGCCGCGCGCGAGGCGGGCCTGGACTATGTAGCGATCCCGGTAACCCATTCGGGCTTCAGCGAGGGCCAGGTCGATGCCATGCTGGAAGCGCTGGAGAGCGCGCAGGGCCCAGTCCTGGCCTATTGCCGTTCCGGCACGCGCTCCACTCTGCTCTGGGCGCTGGCCCGCGCCAAGGCGGGCGACAACCCCACCGTCATCGCCTCGAAAGCGGCATCTGCCGGGTACGACGTCACCCCGGTGCGCCAGTTGATCGAGATGCTGGCCGCCTCCGCGGGCGGTTGAGCCCGCCCGGCCCTTACAGTGCGGATTCGCCCCGCTCGCCGGTGCGGATGCGCACGGCGTCCGCCAGTTCAAAGACGAAGATCTTGCCGTCACCGATCTCCTGATTGTTGGCGGCCTGGCACACGGCCTCCACGGCTCTGGCCGCCAGCGCGTCGGGAACGGCCACTTCCAGCTTGAGCTTGGGCAGCATGCTGGAGGCATATTCGGCGCCGCGATAGACCTCGGTCTGCCCGCGCTGGCGCCCGCAGCCGCTGATTTCGGTCACTGTCAGCCCCGGAACGCCCAGCGCGTTGAGCGCATCCTTCACATCGGTGAACTTGAACGGCTTGATGATGGCGGTGATGAACTTCATGCGCGCCCTGCCCCCTGATCCGCGCGTTACCCTGCCTTAACTCCGGAACCCGAAACCGGCCGGAGCCAAGCCACGCCGTATTTCTCATATCGCCGCAGCACACACAAAGAAAAACCGGCGCACCACACCGGTTGGCAAAGAAAAAAGGGCCGGAGCGGCTGGCTCCGGCCCATTGAGTTTGTGTTCGCAGGAGGAACATCTGCTGACGGCGGCGGGTGGGAGGAGAGGAGGAAGTACCCGCCGCCGCCAAACTCGTAAGATCTTAGTTGTAGGCGCGCTCGCCGTGTTCGCCGATGTCGAGACCTTCGTGCTCGACTTCCTCGGTAACACGCAGCCCGGTGATCAGCTTGGCAGCGTAGATCGCGATCACGGTGCCGACACCGGCCCAGCCGATCGAGACCAACACGGCCTTGGTCTGGATCCAGACCTGGCTTGCCATCACGAAGTCGTCACCGCCGGGGCCGCCAAGGGCTGGGGAGTAGACGATGCCGGTGCCGATGGCGCCGACGATGCCGCCCACGCCGTGGATGCCGAACGCGTCCAGCGTGTCATCATAGCCGAGGGCGGGCTTCACCTTCGAGACCATGAAGAAGCAGATGATCGAAGCCACGGCGCCCAGCACGATCGCGCCGAACGGGCCCGAGTTACCGGCCGCAGGCGTCACCGCGACAAGACCAGCGACGATGCCCGAGCAGAAGCCCAGAGCCGAACCCTTGTGGCCCGAGAAACGCTCAGCCAACATCCAGAACAGACCGGCCGAAGCTGTGGCGACGAAAGTGTTGATCATGGCGAGACCGGCGGTGCCGTCAGCTTCAAGCTCGGAACCGGCGTTGAAGCCGAACCAGCCCACCCACAGCAGGCCGGTGCCGACCATGGTCAGCGTCAGCGAGTGCGGCGGCATCGGCTCGGCCGGGAAGCCCTTGCGCTTGCCGAGGATCAGCGCGGCCACGAGAGCCGAGATACCCGCATTGATGTGAACGACGGTGCCGCCAGCAAAGTCGAGAGCGCCCCACTCGAACATGAGGCCGCCGCCCGCCCACACCATGTGCGCGATCGGGAAGTAGACGATCGTCAGCCAGATGGCGACGAACACCATCACGGCCGAGAACTTCATGCGCTCGACAGTGGCGCCCAGGATCAGGGCGGCAGTGATCGCGGCGAACGTCATCTGGAAGCAGATGAAGACGTATTCGCTGATCACTTCGTCAGAGAATGTGGCGGCCGTGCTGTCCGGCGTGGTGTTCGCGAGGAACAGGTTGCCCCAGCTGAAGAAGGCATTGCCTTCCGGGCCGAACGCGGTCGAATAGCCCCACATCACCCAGATGAGCATGGCCAGCGCGGCGGTGGCACCGATCTGCGTCATCGTGGAGAGCATGTTCTTCGAGCGGGTCAGGCCGCCGTAGAACAGGGCAAGGCCGGGAAGGATCATGAGCAGGACCAGAATGGTCGAGGTCATCATCCAGGCATTGTTGCCGGGGTTGGGGACCTTGGCCGCTTCTTCGGCCCAGGCCGGCATGGCGGCGAACAGCGACGCGGTCAGAGCGCCTGCGCCGCAGAGAATCTTGCGGTTCATCGTGGAAAGCCTCCTCAAAGCGCGGTGTCGCCGGCTTCGCCGGTGCGGATGCGCACGGCCGAAGCAAGGTCGAGAACGAAGATCTTGCCGTCACCGATGGCCTCGGTGCTGGCAACCTGCTGGATCGTTTCAACGATCTTCGGCGCCAGATCGTCAGGCGCGGCGACCTCGATCTTCACCTTCGGCAGCATGTTGGTCGAATACTCGGCCCCGCGATAAATCTCGGTCTGGCCCTTCTGGCGCCCAAAGCCCTTGACCTCGGAAACGGTCATGCCGGCGACGCCGATCGCGCCGAGTGCTTCACGCACCTCGTCCAGCTTGAAGGGCTTGATGATGGCGATGATGAACTTCATGCCTATCCCCTGTTTGTCACCGGCCCCAGCGCCGGCTGAGGAAGACAGAAGCAAAGGGTATGCCAATTTACCAACTGGCAAGATTCAAGGCGCCCTCACCCGAATGGACGCAAAACAGGCACGTTATATCGCCCGATTCGTAAGCACATGCCTATTTTTTGGGCAATGATAGCGTGGCAAAGACCGGCAAGTGGTCAGAACCTGTCGCCGATAACGGGCTGTGGTGCACATTGGTTCCCAGAACCTGCCACTCCGGCGAAACAATAATACGGTCGAGCCGTGCAATCGGCCGCCGCGAGGGGAAACTGCGCCCGGGAGACAGCACCCGCCAGGCCTCGCCATCGAATTCCCGCAGGCACCCGCCCCGCTGCGACCATTCGTTGAGATCCCCCATCAGCACGGTGGGGACGTGGTGATCGCAGTCCGCGCAATGGTCCAGCACGCTGCGCACCTGATGGCGGCGGCGCAGGCCCGACAGATCGAGGTGCATGCCGATCGCCCGCACCCGGCGCCCCTCCAGCAGAAGATCGGCGCGAATCGCCCCGCGCGGCTCCACCACCGGCAGCGGCACCGGCGCGGCCTCCACCAGATCGATGCCCTTGCGCACCAGCAGCGCATTGCCGTGCCAGCCCAGACTGTCCGGCTTCATCGAGAGCGGCACCGGCACATAGTCCGTCGCCGCATGAATGGCATCGAGAGGCAGCACCGCCATGCGCCGCCCGAAACGCCGGTCCACTTCCTGCAGGGCGACGACATCCGCGTCTATCTCCAGCAGGACGCGCAGGATGCGCTCATGATCGCGCCGCCGGTCGAGACCGACGGCCTTGTGGATGTTGTAGCTGGCGAAAGTGATCTGCACGCTGAGGCCCCGGTCTGCTGGCGGCAGAGACTCTATGCCGGAGTGCCTGCAATTTCCAAACGGGAGACTCAACGCTCCTTGGTGGCGCTAAACGTCAGATCGGGATTGCGTTCCTGCTGATAGCCCACGTCCCAGGCGGACTTGGCCATGAACACCGGGTCGCCGTCGCGGTCCTTGGCGAGGTTCATCTTGTTGAACTCGGCGAAGTCGCGCAGCGCCTGATCGCTGCCCCTGATCCAGCGCGCGGTATCGAAGGGCGAGGCTTCGAGCATCGCCTCCACCTTGTATTCCGCCTGCAGGCGCGAGATCAGCACGTCGAGCTGGAGCTGGCCGACCACGCCGACGATCCACTGCGAGCCGATCTCCGGATAGAACACCTGGATCACGCCCTCTTCGGACAGATCGTCGAGCGCTTTGCGGAGCTGCTTGGTCTTGGTCGGATCCTTGAGCGCAACGCGGCGCAGGATTTCCGGCGCGAAGTTGGGCAGGCCGGTGAAGCGGATCTGGTTCTTTTCCGAAAGCGTATCGCCCACGCGCAAGGTGCCGTGGTTGGGAATGCCGATGATATCGCCCGGCTCGGCGCTGTCGGCAATCTCGCGGTCCTGCGCGAAGAACAGGATCGGGGAGTGGATCGCGATCGGCTTGCCCAGCCCCGAGGGCGTGAGCTTCATACCGCGCTTGAAGGTGCCCGAGACCAGCCGCATGAAAGCAATGCGGTCGCGGTGCATCGGGTCCATGTTCGCCTGCACCTTGAAGATGAAGCCGGAAACTTCCTTGTTCTCCGGCTCGACTGGCCCGGCTTCCGTCGGCTGCGGGCGCGGCGGCGGAGCGTATTTCGCGATGGCGTCGATCAGCTCGGCCACACCGAAGTTCTTGAGCGCGGAGCCGAAGTAGACCGGCGTCAGGTCGCCGCTGCGATAGGCCTCCAGATCGAACTCGGGATAGCCCGCCTGCGCCAGCTCCAGCTCCTCGCCCACATCCTCGGGCAGCGTGACGTTCTCATCGACTTTGCCGAGGAATTCCTTGCTGCCGCCTTCGGGGCGGCTGACTTTGCCGGTGGCAATATCGAGAATACCCTCGAACAACCCGCCCATGCCGACTGGCCAGGACATCGGGCAGACGTCGAGCGCGAGTTTGTCCGCCACTTCGTCGAGCAGATCGAAACAGGCGCGGCCTTCGCGGTCCACCTTGTTGATGAACGTGATGATCGGCACCGAACGCAGGCGACAGACTTCGAAGAGCTTGCGCGTCTGCGGCTCGATCCCCTTGGCCGCATCGATCACCATGATCGCCGAGTCGACGGCGGTCAGCGTGCGGTAGGTATCTTCTGAGAAGTCCTCGTGGCCCGGGGTGTCGAGCAGGTTGAACGTGATCGTGCTGCCGTCGGGCGCGGTCTTCTCGAAGGTCATCACCGAGCTGGTGACGGAGATGCCGCGCTGCTGCTCGATCTTCATCCAGTCCGAGCGCGCCCGCCGCGCCTGCCCGCGCGCCTTCACCTCGCCGGCAAGGTGAATGGCACCGCCCTGCAGCAGCAGCTTTTCAGTCAGCGTGGTCTTACCCGCGTCAGGGTGCGAGATGATAGCGAAAGTACGGCGCGAATTGCTCATCCGCGCGCCTTTACTGGCGGGCGCGGCTTACCGCAATGTCTGGCGCCAATCACTGTTGCACCCCACCGTTCGTGTCGAGCGAAGTCGAGACACGTTAGCCCGGTGTCAGCGTGTCTCGAT
>NZ_JALHLG010000011.1 GCF_022832375.1 Novosphingobium beihaiense | reverse complement strand
TGCGAGATGATAGCGAAAGTACGGCGCGAATTGCTCATCCGCGCGCCTTTACTGGCGGGCGCGGCTTACCGCAATGTCTGGCGCCAATCACTGTTGCACCCCACCGTTCGTGTCGAGCGAAGTCGAGACACGTTAGCCCGGTGTCAGCGTGTCTCGATTTCGGGCTAAAAGCCCGAAGTTTATCCTGAGCATGACGAAGGGCTCGACACGAACGGGAAGGCGCGTGTTAATCCTATGCGTCCCGCGCCACCTGAAAGCCCGCGAAGGACTGCGCCACGGGCATCACTTCCAGCGTGTTGACGTTCACATGCGGCGGCTGGCTGGCGACCCAGAGCACAGTTGCGGCGATATCCGGCCCATCCAGCGGACGCATTCCCCCGTAGAGCGTATCCGAGGCCTCCTGATTGCCGCCGGTGCGCACCAGCGTGAATTCAGTTTCCACCATGCCCGGCTCAATCGAGGTCACGCGCACGCCAGTGCCGGACAGATCGCACCGCAGGCCCAGCGAGAACTGGCGCACGAAAGCCTTGGTCCCGCCATAGACGTTGCCGCCGGTGTACGGATAAGTCGCCGCCACCGAAGCGAGGTTCACGATCACCGCCTTGCTCTCGATCAGCGCGGGCAGCAGCTTGTGGGTGAGCGAGACCAGCGCGGTGACATTGGTATCGATCATCGTCTTCCAGTTGGCGAGATCGGCGTCCTGCGCCTTTTCGGTGCCCAGCGCGAGGCCGGCATTGTTCACGAGGCAGTCGATCTTCGAAAAACCCTCCGGCAAGGCCGCGAGCGCGGCATCGCGGGCCTCTTCGTCACGCACATCGAACACGCAGGGGTGCACGCGGTCCGCGCCCAGTTCCTCGACCAGCGCTTCGAGCCGTTCCGCCCGGCGGCCGGTGGCGATCACCTTCCAGCCGGCCTCCACGAATGCGCGGGCACAGGCTTCGCCGATACCGGCAGTGGCGCCGGTGACGAGAACGGTCTTCATGGCAAGCTCCTATTTAGGCGCCCATTCAATCGGCTGTCAGCACCGTCACGTCCATGCGGAAGGTGCGGGCCGCGCCGGGGGCCAGATTCACGATCCCCGGCTTCTCGCGGAAATCGCCCGAAAAGCCAACCGGGTCGGCATGGCCCTGCCAGGGCTCTATGCACAGGAACGGCGCGCCGGGCTTCTGCCAGAGCCCCAGCATCGCCGTATCCGGGAACGCCACGGCAAGCTGCGCCCCGCCGGGCGTGCCGAAGGTGAGCGAGCGGCTGGCCATATCGGTCCAGATCATCGCATCCGCTTCGAACAGCGCGGGATCGAGCGCGAGGTGATGCCCCTCGACCGGCGTCGGCTCCCCCTCCGGCAGCAGCAGGCCCGTCACCGGATCGACGCGACGCACCGGCTGCGGCTCGGGGCTGGCAAAAGCGATTACATGGTCCGCCTTGTCCGCATCGCCGGGCAGGGGCCAGGCGAAAGCCGGATGGTAGCCGAAGCTGAACGGCAGCGCCGCATCGCCGGTATTGCGCACGGTCGCGGCCATATGCAGCGTCGTGCCGTCCAGCGCGAAAGCCATCTCCAGCGCGAAGGCGAAAGGATAGACCGCGCGCGTTTCCGCGCTGTCGCGCAGGCGAAAGCAGGCGTGGCCCTCGGCCGCCTCCACCGTTTCGAAAGCCGAACGGCGCGCGAAGCCGTGGCGGGGCAGTTCGTATTCCTGCCCGTCCAGCCGGTAGCGATTCGCATGGAGGCCGCCCACTATGGGGAACAGCAGCGGCGCATGGCCCGGCCAGAAAGCCGGATCGCCATCGGTCATGAACTCGCGGCCCTGCGCATCGGCGAGCGACCAGAGTTCGGCGCCGAAGGGATGGATCCGGGCGGTGAGATCGCCGGAACTGATGGTCACGAATTCCATTTCCGGCACCGGCGATCTCCTAAGGCTTCGCATTCAGGTTCCCGCGCGCCCGCATTCGCCATGGCGAGCGGAGCGAAGCAATCCAGGGCGGTTACCACGCGCTCTGGATTGCCACGGCCCTTCGGGCCTCGCAATGACGATGCGAAGGGGATTTACCCCCTCAGCACGGCCCCGAGCTTGGCGGCAGCGGCCGTCACCTTGGCAGTGATCGCCTTGAGGTCGTCTTCCTTATAGCTCTTTTCGAGCGGCTGGAGTGTGACTTCCAGTGCCAGCGATTTCTGCCCTTCGGGAACGCCCTGTCCGCGGAAATCGTCGAACAGGCGGGCCGAAACGATGTTCGCCTTGTCCGCGCCCTGCACCACGCGCACCAGATCTCCCGCCGGCAGGTCTGCCGGGACGAGGAAGGCATAGTCGCGCGTCACCGCCTGCAGCGCGGGCGGCGCGTAGGAACTGCGCGCGAAAGTGGCGGCGCCCTTCTTGCCGGGGATGGCATCGAGATAGATCTCCACCACGGCCACCGGGCCCTCGATGTCGAACTGCCTGGCTGCCGTGGGATGCAGCATGCCGAAGCGTGCGAGCACGTTCCTGGGGCCCAGCCGCAGCGTCCCCGACTGGCCGGGATGGAACTGCGGCCCGGCCTCGCCCATGACCTGCAGCTTGTCCGCCGGAGCCCCGGCATCGGCCAGCAGCGCCAGCGCTTCGGCCTTGGCGTCATAGGCATCGAACGGTACCGCCTTGCCCGTCGCCCAGCCGCGCGGGGCCTTTTCGCCCGCAAGCACTACGCCCAGCGTCATGCGCTCGTCGCTCGCTCCGGCCTTGCCGCGCAGATAGCGGCGGCCGAGTTCGAACAGCCGCAGCGAAGACGCCCCGCGATCGAGATTGCGCTTCACCGCCGAGAGCAGCCCCGGCAGCAGCGAGGGACGCATGACCTTCATGTCCTCGCTGATCGGGTTGGACAGGGTCCACAACCCGCCATTCCCCTCGGAGAAGACATCGGCTTCGGCCTGCGGCAGGAACGACCATGTTACCGCCTCGTGCAGTCCGCGCGCGGCTGCGGCGCGGCGCACACGGCGCTCCAGCTTCTGCGCCGGAGTGGCGGTCGGCCGGGCGACGCCATCGGTGCGCGGCAAGGCCACGCTCTCGACCTTGTCGAGGCCGTGGATGCGCACCACTTCCTCGACCAGATCGGGCGCGCCATCCACATCGGGGCGCCAGCCGGGCACGGTAACGGCCCAGGCCTCACCCGCCACGACCGTGAAGCCGAGCGCTTCGAGAATGCGCTGCTGTTCCTCAAGCGGAACCGCAACGCCGCCCAGCTTCCCGGTCAGCGCCGGATCGAATTGGACCACCTTCGGCGCCGTGGGCGCGGCACCTGCCCGCACCACGCCCGAGGCCTCACCGCCGCACAGCGTCTGGATCAGCTTGGTCAGATGCGCGAGACCCTGATCGAGGAAATCCGGATCGATGCCGCGCTCGAACCGCGCGCGCGCATCCGAAGTGAGATTGAGCTTGCGGCCGGTCCGGGCAATCCGCTCGGGATCGAAATAGGCGATTTCGAGCAGGATATCGGTAGTCCCGTCCTCGCAGCCCGAATGCTCACCGCCCATGATCCCGGCGATGTCGTGCACGCCGCTGTCGTCGGCGATCACGGTCATGTCCGAATCGAGCGTGTATTCCTTCTCGTTGAGCGCCAGCACCGTCTCGCCGTCCTGCGCGCGGCGGGCGAAAACCGCGCCATTCAGCTTGGCCAGATCATAGGCGTGCGCCGGGCGGCCATAGGTCAGCATCACGTAGTTGGTCGCATCGACCAGTGCCGAGATCGGGCGCTGTCCGGCGGCCTTGAGCCGGTCCTGCAGCCACTGCGGTGAGGGGCCGTTCTTCACGCCCTTGATAACCCGGCCATAGAACGCCGGGCAGCCCTCGGGATCGTCAGTGCGAATCTCGACCGGGCACGGGAAGGCGCCGGGAATGTCGAGATGTTCGATCGGCTTCAGCGTGCCGAGGCCCGCCGCCGCCAGATCGCGGGCAATGCCGTAGAGGCCCATGCAGTCCGGCCGGTTGGGCGTGATCGCCACGTCGATCACCGGATCGGCGCCGTGGTATTCGGCAAAGGGCGTGCCCACCGGCGCATCCTCGGGCAGTTCGATGATGCCGTCGTGATCCTCGCCGAGTTCGAGTTCGCGCGTCGAGCACATCATGCCGTTCGATTCGACGCCGCGAATGGCGGACTTGCGCAGGACCATGCCGTTCGCCGGAACCGATGCGCCCGGCAGGCCCAGCACGCCGACCAGACCGGCACGGGCATTGGGCGCGCCGCAGACCACCTGCAGCGGCTGGCCGTCGCCGGTATCGACGCTGAGCACCTGCAGCTTGTCCGCATCGGGATGCTTCGCCGCGGTCAGCACTTTGGCCACGCGGAAGCCCGCGAGCTTTTCGGCCGGGTCCTCGATACCTTCGACTTCGAGGCCGATGGCGTTGAGCCTGGCGGCGACCTCTTCGGCCGTCGCATCGGTTTCCAGATACTGCTGGAGCCAGGAGAGCGAGAATTTCATGTGTTCTTTCCTTCCGCTCAGGCTGGCGTGCCGACACCGCCCGAAAGGGTCGGCACGTCGAGGGCGGAGAAGCCGTAGTGGGAGAGCCAGCGGACATCGCCGTCGAAAAAGGCGCGCAGATCGTCCATGCCGTATTTCAGCATGGCGAGGCGATCGACGCCGATGCCGAAGGCGAAGCCCTGCCATTCGTCGGGATCGAGCCCGCCCGCCTCGACGACGCGGCGGTTGACCATGCCGCTGCCCAGCACTTCCATCCAGGCATGGCCCGGCGCATCGCCCGAACCGCCGACCACGCGGCGTCCGCCTTCATTGGCATAGCCCACGTCCACTTCCACCGAAGGCTCGGTGAAGGGGAAGTAGCTGGGGCGCAGGCGCAGGACGATATCGTCGCGCTCGAAGAAGGCTTTCAGAAACGTTTCCAGCGTCCACTTGAGGTGGCCGAGGTGAATGTCCCGGTCGATCACCAGCGCTTCGATCTGGTGGAACATCGGCGTGTGCGTGGCGTCGCTGTCCGAGCGGTAGACGCGGCCCGGCGCGATGATGCGCACCGGCGCGCCTTCGGCCAGCATCGTGCGAATCTGCACCGGCGAGGTGTGCGTGCGCAGCACCATCTCGCGGCCCGCCTCGTCCCGGTCAGGAAAATAGAAGGTATCGTGCATCGCGCGCGCCGGGTGGCTTTCGGGCATGTTGAGCGCGGTGAAGTTGTGCCAGTCGTCCTCGATCTCCGGCCCGGTGGCGACGGCAAAGCCCATGTCGGCGAAGATTTCGGCCAGTTCGTCCATCACCTGCGAGACCGGATGCACCGAACCGCGCGGCAGTTCCGGCGCGGGGAGCGAAAGGTCGATGGTCTCGGCCGCCAGCTTCGCTTCGAGCGCGGCCGCTTCCAGCGCATCCTTGCGCGCGGCCAGCGCCGCCGTCACCGCCTCGCGCAGGCCGTGGATCTTCGGCCCTTCGGCCTGCCGCTCTTCCGGGCTCATCTTGCCCAGCGTCTTGAGCAGGCCGGAGACCGAACCCTGCTTGCCCAGCGCCGCAACGCGGATCGCCTCAACCGCCGCGAGGTCGGCCGCCCCGTCGATCGCGCCGAGCAGTTCGGCCTTCATGTTTTCGATGTCGCTCACTTCACTTCCTCTCGCGAATCGCAATGGCGCCTCAAGATGACGCGAAAAGGGCGCGGCCCGCACTTGCCGGCCACGCCCTTTCGGATCGCGCTGTAAAACGAAACCTTCGTGCCAGGCTTACGCCGGCAGCGCTGCCTTCGCCTGCGCGATGACGGCGGTAAAGACCGCGCCTTCGTTCATCGCGAGATCTGCCATCGCCTTGCGGTCCAGCTCGATGCCGGCGAGCTTAACGCCGTGCATGAACTGCGAGTAGGTAAGGCCTTCGGCGCGGACGGCAGCGTTGATGCGCTGGATCCACAGGGCGCGGAAGCTGCGCTTCTTAACCTTGCGGTCGCGGTAGGCGTACTGGCCGGCCTTTTCGACGGCCTGGCGAGCAACGCGGATCGTATTCTTGCGGCGGCCGCGGTAGCCCTTGGCCTGGTCCAGAATACGCTTGTGCTTGGCGCGGGTGGTGACACCCCTCTTGATACGGCTCATCGGTCAGTACTCCTCAGTTGAGCCCGTAGGGCGCCCACTTCTTGATCGTCTTGGCATCGGCGTCGGAAATGACTTCGGTGCCGCGATTCTGGCGGATGTACTTGCCGTTATGGCTCATCAGGCGGTGGCGCTTGCCGGCCACGCCGTGCTTCACCTTGCCGGTGGCAGTGAGCTTGAAGCGCTTCTTCACGCCGCTCTTGGTCTTCAACTTGGGCATTTTCGTCTCCTGTTCAGGGACACGTCCCACCGGCCCTGGCAGCCCTTTTCGCCAGACCGGCCCGCGAATCTCTTTGTGAAAGACTCAAGTCGTGTCGATTGAAGGGCGGGCCTTTAGTGCGGGAAGGGGCGAAAGGCAAGAGTGCAAAGCCCCGCCTGCTCATGCCCCGTTGCGCAAGGTCGAGAACGGCTGGCGCCGCGTGCGCCGCAGCCAGTCCGCGAAATCACCCCCGGCAATCGCCGGAGCACCCGGCGGCAAGCCAATGCGCCACAGATAAACTTGCGCCGGGACGCTCCCCCCGCCGCCCGTTTGCACGGGCAGGCAGGCACGGCGGTACTCTGGCCCTTCATAGCGGTCCAACAGCGAGAGATCGCCCAGCGCCAGAGCAAGTTCGCACAGCGTGCCCTGCACCCGGCTGCCGGACTTCGCAGGCACCAGCGCCGGAAACCAGCCGTTGCCCCCCTGAACGGCAAAGAGGCGGCCGGGTACACAGGCCGCCTCGCTGCGCACCAGCCGCCCCTTGATCCAGCGGGCCATGCGCGTCCCCGCCTGCGGCTGCAACGTGCCGTAGACGAAAAGACGCGCCGGGCGGCTCAATGCTGGCAGGCCAGCGCTTCGACCACGTCCTCCAGCCGCGCCGGATCGCCGATCGCCAGCACATGCCCTTCCGATGCGGCATGGAGCGGATCGCCGTTCCAGTCGCACATCGTGCCGCCCGCACCTTCGACGACCGGCACCAGCGCCGCCCAGTCGTGCAGCTTGAGGCCTGCCTCGCAGACGAGATCGATCTGCCCGCTCGCCAGCAGCCCGTAGTTGTAGCAATCGCCGCCCATCATCATCCGGCGGTGATCGGTGCGCGCGGCCAGCGCCATGAAGTGCTCGCCCTGATGATCGTCGAAGTAATGCGGCCCGGTGGTCGCCAGCATGGCGCCGGACAGTTCGCGGCACGCACGGGTGCGCACCGGCTTGCCATTGAAGGTGGTCGGCTGCCCGCTGGCGCCAATCCAGCGTTCGCCCAGAATCGGCTGGTCGATGATGCCCAGCACCGGCCAGCCATCGACCAGCAGCGAGATCAGCGTACCGAAGATCGGACGGCCCGCAATGAAGGACACGGTGCCGTCGATGGGATCGAGCACCCACGTGCGTTTCGAGGAACCTTCCTTCGTGCCGAACTCCTCGCCGATGATCGTATCCTGCGGCACTTCGGCCTGCAGGATATCGCGCATGGCTTCCTCGGCCGCGCGGTCGGCTATCGTCACCGGCGAGGCATCCGCTTTGCGCTCGGCATCAAGACCGCTGCGGAAATGCGGACGGATGGCAGCACCGGCCGCTTCGGCGAGCCGGACGGCAAGGGCGATGTCCTGTTCGATCTTCATGCCTGCCCTGTGCGCATGGCGCGGCACTCCGGTCAAGGTGCGGCTCCATATTCGGCGAACCTGTAATTTAATGGTAGGGAACAACACCCCTATGTGGGTTTTCCCACGTTGCACGAGTGTTTCACGCGACGTAATGCGGATTTCCAAGGGGTCGCAGCAAGAGTGGGGGCATGAACCACAATAAACGCCCGGCGTTCGATCCAACGATCGCGCCGGAACAAGGCTTGACGAAGGATGGGCAGCCCCTGTCCTACAACCGCGCGCCCGCGCCCGATCTGGCGCCGTGGATCGCACGCCTTTACGTAACCAAAGTCGCCGCTCCGGACGGCTACACGCTGTCGTGCGGGCTGTTCAACGATACGGCCTGCGTGCGGATTCAGCTCGCCGGTGCGTGGACGGCCGAAACCGCAACCGGGCACGAGGAGTTCGGCCAGGCGGCCTTGTTCTTCGGCCCTCAGTCGAAGCGGATGCCGGTGACGGTCACCGGCAGCTTCATCAGTGTTGGCGTTTCCTTGCGTCCAGGCGCCTGCACGGCCTTGCGCGGACCGAAGCTGAGCGACTTCATCGACCGCCTGATCCCCACGACGGCCGTCGCCATGCCCTCGGACAAGGTTCTGTCGATGCTGCCGCCCGACGGCATGCCCGAAGACTGGCTGCAAACGCTGGAGAGCCTCATCCGCAGGCGGGTGGAACACATGGAGGGCGCGCTGCCCGATCCGGTAGCCGCCCGCTTCGAGGAGATCACTTTCAGCGATCCCGGGATGTCCGTCAGCGAAGCGGCCCAGCTATGCGGTGTCGAACGCCGCAAGCTGGAACGCGTGGCCAACCGCGATTTCGGGATGTCGCCCAAGCAAGTGATGCGCCGGGCCCGTGCGCTGGATATGGCCAGTCACCTGCGCGGCGTGGCCGATTCGGACGAGGGGGAGGAAATGGCTCTTCGCTATTACGACGAAAGCCACCTGATCCACGAATTCACGGCCTTGTTCGGCATGTCGCCGCGCCAGTTCGTGAAAGCGCCGCAGCCGATTCTCACGCTTGCGCTCGAATCGCGCCAGGCCCGCAGACTGGAAGCGCTCAAGCGGATCGCACCTGGCGCCGCGCGGCCCTGGGAATAGGCCCAGCGCTACCGGGCCGGGCCCGCAGATATCAATCGAACAGGCTGGAAACCGAGCTCTCGTCCGCGATGCGGCGAATCGCCTCGCCGACCAGCGGGGCAATCGTCAGCACGCGGATGCGGTCGGACTGCTTGGCGGCCTCGGTGGTCTGGATCGAATCGGTGATCACCAGTTCCTTCAGCGCCGAATTGCTGACGCGCGAAACCGCCGCACCGGACAGGACACCATGGGTGATATAGGCCGTGACGCTGGCCGCGCCCTCGTCCAGCAGCGCCTGCGCCGCGTTGCACAGGGTGCCGCCCGAATCGATGATGTCGTCGATAAGGATGCAGGCCCGGCCCTTCACGTCGCCGATGATGTTCATCACTTCGGACTGGCCAGGACGGTCGCGGCGCTTGTCGACGATGGCCAGCGGCGCATTGTCGAGACGCTTGGCCAGCGCACGGGCGCGCACCACGCCGCCGACGTCGGGCGAAACCACCATCAGCGACTGGTCGCCGTAGCGGGCCTGAATATCGGCCGCCATGACCGGCGCCGCGAAGAGGTTATCGGTCGGGATATCGAAGAAACCCTGGATCTGCCCGGCATGCAGATCGACCGACAGCACGCGGTCCGCGCCGGCCTCGGTGATCAGGTTGGCCACCAGCTTGGCCGAGATCGGCGTGCGCGGGCCCGGCTTGCGGTCCTGGCGGGCATAGCCGAAATAGGGCACCACCGCCGTTATGCGCTTGGCCGAGGCACGGCGCAGCGCGTCGATGCAGATCAGCAGCTCCATCAGGTTGTCGTTCGCCGGATAGCTGGTGGGCTGCACCACGAAGACATCCTCGCCGCGCACGTTCTCGTGAATCTCGACGAAGATCTCCTCGTCGGCGAAACGGCGCACGCTGGCATCGGTAAGCGGCAGTTCCAGATATCCCGCAATCGCGCGGGCAAGCGGAAGGTTGCTGTTACCGGACATGATCTTCATGGCGAATCCCTCAAACAAGTGGCCGGAGGTGCTGGCTGGCCGCGCCCGCCTCTAGCCATGCGTCATGCGATTGCAATAGAGCGCGCACCGTTTTCACCGGCAGCCGGTACAGAAAAGGCCGGGTTCAAGAGCCCCGGCCTTTGCAAATTGACAGGTCACACCGGCCGGTCAGACCGTGCGGTGCTCACCCTTGATCCAGCGCACCGTGCCGGAGCTGGCGCGCATCACCACGCTTTCGGTGGTCATCCTGCCGCCCTTGAGATGCTTGACGCCATCGAGCAGCGAGCCGCTGGTCACGCCGGTGGCGGCAAAGATGCAGTCCCCCTTGGCCAGCTCTTCCAGCTTGTAGATCTTGTTCAGATCGGTGATGCCCCACTTGCGGGCGCGGCCGCGCTCGTCATCGTTGCGGAACAGCAGGCGGCCGTTGAACTGGCCGCCGACGCAGCGCAGCGCCGCCGCGGCCAGAACGCCCTCGGGCGCGCCGCCGGAGCCCATGTACATGTCGATCGTGGTGTTCTCGTCGGTCACCGCGATCACACCGGCCACGTCGCCGTCACCGATCAGCACCACGCCGCAGCCCAGGCCGCGCAGTTCGGCGATCAGCGCCTCATGGCGCGGACGGTCGAGCACGCAGACGATGATGTCTTCCGGCTTCACACCCTTGGCCGCGGCCACGGCCTTAACGTTCTCCGTCGGGCTCTTGTCGAGATCGATCACCCCTTCCGGATAGCCGGGGCCAACCGCGATCTTGTCCATATAGACATCGGGCGCATTGAGCAGGCCGCCTTCTTCGGCCGCCGCCAGCACCGCCAGCGCGTTCGGACCGGCCTTGGCGGTGATCGTCGTGCCTTCCAGCGGATCGAGCGCGATATCGATCTTGGGGCCCTTGCCGGGTGCGCCACCGACCTTCTCGCCAATGAAGAGCATCGGGGCTTCATCCCGCTCGCCTTCACCGATGACAACCGTGCCATCCATGTAGAGTTCATCAAAAGCCTTGCGCATGGCTTCGACAGCGGCATGATCAGCAGCCTTCTCATCGCCTCGGCCGACCAGGTTCGAAGCAGCAATCGCAGCAGCTTCGGTAACCCGAACCATTTCGAGAACAAGAACGCGATCAAGGACTTTACTTGCGGGAGTCGGCTTTTCAGACATGTTCACTCCGGATTAATCCTGGGAGGAAAGGTTTGGCCCGCTTAGACAGAGGAATTCAAATTGTCGAGAAGCTGGAAAGTCCTTTTCGCTATTGCAGCAATCGCCCCCGCCCCGGCGATGGCTCAAACGGCGGACAAAACGCCGGGCAATGTGAGTGAAGAGGACCGTGCCATAGCCGAAAATATGCTGGGTACGGGGCAAATCACGCCCGACCGTTCGCGCAATCACTGCCTGCGCACCATCAAGCAGGGCGAAATCGTGGTCTGCGCCCCCGACGAAGAGGAATTCCGCGTCAAGTCCACTGCGGAATTGGATCCCAATTCGCCGGAAGCGCTCGACGATGGCCGGCTGCATACGCCCGATGTCGCGGGTGCGGGTATCTTCAAGGGCAAGGCGACGGCTTCCTTCGGCAGCGTCACTGTGCCCTACATCATCGATCTGTCGGAGATTCCCGAGGCCCCGGCCGGTTCGGACGCGGACAAGATCGCCAAGGGCGAAATGCGCGCGCGCTGAACCGGTCCCAGGCTAGGCCTCAATCGCCGATGATCTGCATCACCAGCGGCTGGGCGGTCAGGCTGTGCGATCCTTCCAGAATCCGCATGGCTTCGCTCACGGCGCTTTCCGGCACTTCATGGGTGACAAGGGCCAGGATCACTTCGCCGTCATCGTCCGGATCGCCCTTCTGGATCAGGCTTTCGATCGAAACGCCCGCATCGCGCATGGCCGCCGTGATATCGGCGAGCACGCCCGGACGGTCGGGAACCGTGAAGCGGATGTAGGACCGGCCGAGGCGGTGGCCGGTCGGTGCCGGTTCCATCGCTTCCAGATCGCCCGCGGGCATCGAAAACGCCGCGCCTTTCTCGCCCCGGGCGATGTCGATGATGTCGGCGACCACCGCGCTCGCGGTCGGGCCATCACCGGCACCGGCCCCCTGAAACAGCAGGCGGCCCATGAAATTGCCCTCAGCCACGACAGCGTTGGTCGCTCCATCGACGTGGGCCAGCGGGTGATCGAAAGGCACCAGATGCGGCCGCACACGCTGGAGCAGACGCGGCACGCCTTCGCCGCGGTCGATTTCCGCCGTGCCGATCAGCCGGATCACATAGCCCAGCGCACGGGCCTGTTCGATGTCCGCAGCCTTGACCCGCGAAATACCCATCGTCTCAACTGCATCGAACCGCAGCCGCGCGCCGAACGCGATGGACGCCAGGATCGCCAGCTTGTGCGCGGCGTCGATGCCTTCGATGTCGAACGTGGGATCGGCCTCGGCATAGCCCAGACGCTGTGCCTCGGCGAGCACGTCGCCAAAGTCCGCGCCCGTGTCTTCCATGGTCGAGAGGATGTAGTTGCAGGTGCCGTTGAGGATGCCGTAGACCCGGTCTATCGCATTGGCCGCCGCGCCTTCACTCAGCCCCTTGATGACCGGAATGCCCCCGGCCACGGCGGCTTCGAACTTGAGCGGCACACTCGTCTGCTCCGCGCTCGCGGCCAGTTCCAGGCCATGATGGGCAATCATCGCCTTGTTGGCCGTGACAAGCCCCTTGCCGTGCTTGAATGCCCCGCGCGCCAGAGCCAGTGCCGGGCCATCGGAACCGCCGACCAGCTCCACCACCACATCGACATCGCCGCGCGCCGCCATCGCCACCGGATCGTCTTCCCAGGCATAGGGGGACAGATCCACACCGCGGTCCTTGCTCCGGTCCCGCGCGCTTACGGCGGTAATGCGGATGGGCCGCCCGGCGCGGCGCGCAATCAGGTCCGCGTTCGTCTCGATGAGACGGACGACTCCCGTTCCAACAGTTCCCAGACCAGCCAGTGCGATTTTGAGCGGTTCAGCCATAGTGCTCCCTTTCGGGAGCGCGCCCTAGGGCAGGCGCGGACGAATTTCCAGCGCCTTCACACGGGGCCGGGCCGTCAGGACAAATTGCGGCGGCACACGCCGAGTTCGCCTAGCACCATGCGGTAGTCGGCTTCCGCCTGCCTTTTCGCGGCAAAGCCATCGGACACGTTCGCGCCCGGCGGCGGCATGTTGGGCAGGAAGCAGGCCAGGCGATACCAGGTCAGCGTGCCGGGCTGGGGAGGACGCCCCATGTCCGCCACCAGCTCCGAAAACGACACGCCCCAGACCGGCGGGCCGCTGCCATCGTGGCGGACCGTGATCGAAGCGGCAGAACCGTCTTCGGTCTTGAGGAATATCTGCGTTTCGCCTTGCCCGGCCAGATTTCCGGGAACGTAGAAGAGTTCGCGCACCCCGGTCACCTTGGCGGGCGCATCGGGCGAGACCAGCGACTGGAGCACACGGCGCAGCCGCGCTTCGCCTGCGGCAGTGCGTTCCCATTGTGCGGTGGGGGAGACCAGCTGCAGCTCGCCGGGGTGCCCGGGAACCGCGCGGGCGAACAAAAACACGCTATGTTTTTTTAACTTGGGCGGTTTGCCTCGCGCATCCAGCGGCAGGTCAACAAGGTATTTGACCGATTCGCCCAGCGGCGCACTGCCGGTCAGCAAGGCGCGGGTCTTTGCCTCGATGTAGAAGCGGCCATAGCCCGGCTGGAGTCCCGGTGCCCGCTCGTTTTCCACACGCAACATTTTCGCCACTTCCACCAGCACCACCAGACCGGCCGAATCGGCCAGATCGGCAATGTCCGCGAACGTCGGCCCGGGGTCCTGCGGACCGGCCGGCTGGGCTGCGGCCGGAACTGCGCAAACCGCCAGAATCGCACCGCTCAGCGCCGCCAGGAGGGGGTTCGATTTGACTGGCATCAACAACTGTCTCCGTGGAAAAGCGGCAGGTTATAAGCACCTGCCGGAACGGGCACAAAATCGCGCGAATGGACTTTGGCATACCCCTGCATGAATTGCGGGTTAACCCTTGCATTGCCGATAAGGCGTTGCGCAGGGTGGGCATCGCCGCTAAGGAAACTCGCGAAACGGGGCGAATAATACAAAAATGCTCCTCGGTCCGCTTGCCCGTCGCACGCTTACGGCTGGTGGACTGTCAGCCGTCAGGGTGGGTAATTTAGAGTTTCGTCATGGGCTCCGCTTCTGGGGGGAGGTCATGGGCGCCCTTGGGCTCGTTCATGTTTGGACTTGTTCCGGGGCTTGGTAATGGAGTGAAGGGTCTGAATGGCTTACGCTGACCAGCAAATGAGCGGTAACAAGATTACTGCGCTTGTCATTGTCGCGCTGATCCATGTCTTCGTCGGCTACGCCCTGGTCACGGGTCTTGCCTATGAGGCGGCGAAGAAGGTGATCAGCAAGGTAACGACGGTAGACATCAAGGAAGAGAAACCGAAGGAGGAAGAGCCCCCGCCGCCGCCTCCGAAGCAAGAAGATACGCCGCCGCCGCCCATCGTGGCGCCGCCGCCGCCGATCAACATTGCTCCGGCCCCGCCGCCGGTGCAGACCGTGATCACCCCGCCGCCTCCGCCGCCCGTAGTCATCCAGACTGCAGCGCCGCCGCCTCCGCCGCCGCCTCCGGCGCCGTCCAAGGCTCGTGGTGTGTCGCCCAAGGGGCAGAACCGGTGGGCAGCCCGTATCCAGGCAAACTATCCGACCCGCGCTGCGCGTGAAGAGCGTGAAGGCCGCGTCGGTGTGCGCGTCACGATCAACAGTGATGGCCGCGTCGATTCCTGCTCGGTGACCAGCTCCAGCGGCAGCTCCGATCTGGACGAGGCGGCTTGTGACGGCATGACCCGTTATGCCCGTTTCAATCCGGCCCTCGACGCTGCGGGCAATCCGACCAGTGGGAGCTATTCCACTGCGATCGTTTACAGGCTTAACTAATTGACGGCTCCGATCGGAGCGCCTGGCTCCGGTCCTATCCTGCATTCTTCTTGAGAGGTAATTCGCATGCTTATCGTTGATATTCTTGCCGCTGCCGGTGAAGCTGCACCGCAGAACAAATTCGGCTTCGTTCAGGCTCTCGAACAGGGCGGCTTCATTGCCTATGCCACTGTGATCATCCTGGGCATCATGTCGTTCGGCTCGTTCTACATCCTGTTCACCAAGTGGTTCGAACAGTCGAAGATCATCCGCCAGTTCAACGCCGTCCGCACCTCGTTCTGGAAGGCCCCGACCCTGAAGGAAGGCGCCACCAAGCTTGAGAAGAACAGCGCATGGCGCCAGATCGTCGACGACGGCGTGAAGGCTGAAGAAGAAGCTTCCAAGCTCAAGGACCCGACCGAATCGCACGACTGGCTGCACGGTTCGCTGGCCCGCTCGGAAGCCACCATCAACGCCCGCCTCGCCGGCGGCCTGCCCTTCCTCGCCACCGTCGGCGCGACCGCACCGTTCATCGGTCTGTTCGGTACCGTTGTCGGCATCTACCGCGCCCTGATCGCCATCGGCCTCGCCGGTTCGGCCTCGATCGACAAGGTTGCCGGCCCGGTCGGTGAAGCTCTGATCATGACCGCGCTCGGTCTGCTCGTCGCCGTTCCCGCCGTTCTCGCCTACAACTACCTGCAGGCCCGCAACAAGCGCATCGCCGAGCTGCTGACCGGCTTCTCGACCGACGTCCTTGCCAACATCGCCTCGGGCGGCGCCGTCAAGCCCGCCATGGCCGCTGCTCCGGCCAAGCCTGCCGCGCCTGCCAAGCCGGCTGCCGCTCCGGCCAAGTCGTAAGGAGCACGGGTCTGCGGAGCCGGACATCCGGTTCCGCTTTCCCGCAGGGGATACAGGCGGCGGTATGTTGCATGCGCCATCCGCCGCCCTCCCCCAGGCAACGCAAGGATTAGGATAAGACTATGGCGATATCCACGGGCGGAGGCGGTGCAGACGCACCGATGTCCGACATCAACACGACGCCGCTCGTCGACGTCATGCTGGTGCTGCTGATCATCTTCCTCATCGCGGTCCCGGTCGCGATCCAGACGATCGAAAAGCTTCACATTCCGGTCATCGTGGCCGTCGAATCGAAGGACAAGGTTGAAAACCTTCTTCTCACCGTCTCGACCACCGATGATGCCGGCCGCAGTGCAGGTGAGCCCGGTTACGAGGGTGCATCGCGCAACGGCGATTGCCGCATCTACTTCAACAACATCACGCCGGTCACCTCGAAGGAACTGCGCGACAAAGCCTTCAAGCGCCTCGACAACATCGTCAAGCGCGCAGGCGGCCCCGAGCAGCTGATGGCGAATCCGGATCTGATTCCGCAGGTTCACATCCGCGGTGACGTCAACGCACCGTGGCGGTGCATTGCCGGCGCGATCTACAACGTCCAGGTCTCGGGCTACCCGACGGTTGGTTTCATCACCAACCCGATCGACCCGAACGCGTGACGTTTCGGCAGGAACAGGAGTAACTTTCCATGGCAATGTCAGGCGGCAGCGACGATGGCGCACCGATGATGGAGATGAACACGACGCCGTTGATCGACGTCATGCTCTGCCTCCTCATCATGTTCATCATGTCCATCCCGGTTGCGACCCACTCGATCGACATCGACCTGCCGGTCGCGACCCCTCCGACGGACACCCCTCCTCCGATCGACCCGGTCAAGAACAAGGTGGTTCTCACCGTTGACGGCAAGATCATGTGGAATGGCACCCAGATCGGTTCTCAGCGTCTGCTGACCACGCTCCAGGCGACCACCCGCATGGATCCGGAGCCCGAACTGCAGTTCCAGCCCGAGCCCAACGCCAGCTACGAGCTGTCGGCTCAGGTTCTGCAGGTCATCAAGGCCTCGGCCGTGACCAAGTTCGGTTTCGTCGGCAACGAGCAGTTCTCGGAATTCGGCAAGTAAGCCGGAACCCGATCGGATCTTTCGACGATCCCACGAAGGGGCGGAGCAATCCGCCCCTTTTTTGTTGCCCGAAAAGACGGTAGAGTGCCTCCCGGCGCGGAGCAGTCAGAAAGGACTTTGCTCATGGCATCTGCCGCGCCTGCCGTTCCCCAGGATCCCATCGCTGCGATCAACACCACGCCGCTGATCGATGTCATGCTGGTGCTGCTGATCATGTTCGTGATCACCATCCCGGCCGCCACCAACAGCGTCGACATCGACCTGCCGGGAAAGAGCACTCCGCCACCGCTCGCGGCCGATAGCGTCAAGAACAAGGTCGTGCTTACCGGGCAAGGCCAGGTGCTCTGGAACGGCGTGGCCGTTACCGGACCGCAGCTTGCAGCATTGCTGCACCAGACTATGCGCATGCCGATAGAACCCGAACTCCAGTTCGAACCCGAAGCCGACGCCAGCTATGATCAGGCCCTGCGCGTGGTCGATACGATCAAGGCCTCTGGCGTTACCCGCTTCGGTTTCGTCGGCAACGAACGGCACCGCCAGTTCGGCAAATAAACGGTGTCAGAGCCCGCCGTCATCACCGGACGGCGGGTCCACCCGCATCGCCATCGCCGCCAGGCTCTCGGCCTCCACCAGCAGGTCGTCATCCGCCGCGCCTGAAGGCAGGCTTTCGCGCCCGATCATCGAAAGCGCGGGAACGGCCAGCGGGCTGATCCGGTCAAGCTGCACATGATCCACCTCGCGTGCGGCCCGGTCGAGCACGTCGGCCACGCGCGCGACATCGGTCATCCGCGCCCGCGCATCGGCCCAGGCAGCTTCGATCAGCAAGTGATCGGGCTCGTACTTCTGCAACACGTCGTAGATGAGATCGGTGGAGAACGTGACCTGCCGCCCGGACTTGCGCTTGCCAGGATGCTGGCGCTCGACGAGCCCGGAAATCACCGCCACTTCGCGAAAAGCCCGGCGCAGCAGATAGCTTTGCTGCACCCAGTCCACGAATTCGTGCGTCAGGATATCGGGCGAGAGCAGCGATGCCGGGTCTTCCACCGGCTTCAGCCCCCAGATCACCAGCGTATAGTCGGTGGCGACGAAGCCCAGCGGCCCCAGCCCCCGCTCCTCCATCCGCCGCGTGATCAGCATGCCCAGCGACTGGTTGGCGTTCCAGCCTTCGAACGTGAAGTAGCTCGTATAGGCGAGCCCCTGATGCGGAAAGCTCTCCACCAGCAGGCGCCCGGGCGCGGGCAGGTGCGAGCGCCAGTCCTGCACTTCCAGCCATTCGCGCACATCGTCAGGGAAGCGTGCCCAGCCTGCCCGGTCCGCCAGCATCGCCCGCACCCGCCCGGCCAGATGGGTGGAGATCGGCATGCGCTGGCCCATATAGCTCGGGATCGTCGCGGAGCGCCGCGCCGCGCGCACGACAAGGTCGAGATCCTTGAGCGATTCCACTTCCAGATCGAGCCCGGCGAAGCGGAAGGTATCGCCCGGCTTCAGGCTGGCGCCAAAACCCTCCTCCACCCGGCCCAGCGAACGACCGTTGCGGAAGCGCACTTCCAGCATCTCGGCATCGACGATGATCCCCGCATTGAGCCGGTGGCGCGCGGCATGTTCCGGGTGCGTCAGCCGCCAGGTTCCGTCCTTCTCGCGCACGATGCGGCGGAAGCGGTCATAGGCGCGCAGCGCGTAACCGCCCGTCGCCACGAATTCCAGAACGCGGGCGAACACCGCCTCGTCCACCCAGGCATAGGCCTGCGAGGAGCGCACTTCGTCCAGCAGCGCCGCTTCGCGAAACGGCCCGGCGCAGGCCATGGCCATGACATGCTGCGCCAGCACGTCGAGCCCGCCGCGCCGGAAAAGTTCGCCATCGCGCTGCCCCTCGCGCACCGCCTGCTGCGCGGCGAAAGCTTCAAGGAATTCGAAGCGGTTGCCCGGCACCAGCAACGCTTCGCTCGGACAATCGAGCCGGTGATTGGCGCGTCCGATCCGCTGCAACAGGCGCGAAGAGCCCTTGGGCGCCCCCATCTGCACCACCAGATCGATATCGCCCCAGTCGATGCCGAGATCGAGACTGGCGGTGCAGACGAGCGCGCGCAGTTCGCCGCGCGCCATGGCGCCTTCCACCTTGCGCCGTGCCTCTTTCGACAGCGAGCCGTGGTGGATGCCGATCGGCAGGTTCGCCGCGTTTGCGGACCACAGTTCCTGAAAGATATATTCGGCCAGAAAACGCGTGTTGGTGAAGACCAGCGTGGTGCGGTGCGCGGCGATCTGTTCGATGAGCTGCGGGATCGCCCAGGTCGCCGCATGGCCGCTCCACGGGATGCGCTCCTCGCGCGGGAGCAGGATCTCCACCTGCGGATCGGCGCCCTCCTCGCCTTCCACCAGCGCGGTGCTGCCGATATCCCCCCAGGGCGCGAGCCAGCCGCGATAGGCATCGGGATCGGCCAGCGTCGCCGAGAGCGCGGCGCGCTGCAAACCGGGGCTCAGCGCCTGCAAGCGGGCGAGCGAGAGCGCCAGCAGATCGCCGCGCTTACCTGCGGCGAAAGCATGAACCTCGTCGATCACCACCCGCCGCAAGCCCGCGAACAGCTCCGGCGCCTCGGGATAGCTGAGCAGCAGGGACAGCGATTCGGGCGTCGTCAGCAGCACATGCGGCGGGCGCGCGCGCTGGCGTGCCTTGCGATCGGACGGGGTATCGCCGCTGCGCGTCTCGACCCGGATGGGCAGGCCCATGTCCTCGATGGGGGCAATCAGATTGCGCTGCACATCGTGGGCCAGCGCCTTCAGCGGAGAGACATAGAGCGTGTGCAGCCCTTCCGGCGGCGGTGCCGCGCCCAGCCGCGAAGGGCAGAACGCCGCCAGCGTCGGCAGGAACCCCGCCAGCGTCTTGCCCGCCCCGGTATCGGCCACCAGCAGCGCGTGCCGCCCGGCATCCGCCGCCGCCAGCATCCCGGCCTGATGGCGCCGCACGCGCCACCCCCGCACATCGAACCACGCGGCGATTTCGGGCGGAACCCCGCCAGCCTCAGTCACCGGACCGGTCCGCTCTGGAATGCCAAGTCATGCCCGTGGTGGAGCACATAAAGGCCGTGCCGGAAAGGTGGTCTCTCACCCGGAAATGCCGATAGAACCTTGCGGATGCTTTCGCCTTGCCCGAAGAGCCGGGAGGCAACGATCTGGCAGCACCCATCATGACCGCGCTTTCCGGCTATTCCCATCTGATCAACATCGCCATGGGCCTTGCCCTTGGCCTGCTGGTGGGGCTGCAGCGCGGCTGGGTACTGCGCGAACAGGCCTCCGGATCGCGCTTTGCCGGTATCCGCACGTTTGCGCTGATGGGCCTGGCGGGCGGCATTGCCGGGGTTCTCTATGACCATGCGAGCGGCCCCGCCACTGCCCTGCTGGCCGCCGTCATGGTGCTCGTCCTGCTGGGATACGAGCGCACCGCCCATGCCAGCGGGCGGATCGACGGCACTTCGGGCGTGGTGGCGCTGCTGACGCTCGCCAGCGGATTTCTGGTCGGCACCGGCGAGCGGCTGACCGGCACCGCCGTTGCCGTCGTCATGGTGCTGGTGCTGGCCATGCGCGAACAGCTTCACCGCTGGGTGCGGCATCTCACCGAGAAGGAAGTGCTCTCGATCGCGCGCTTCGCACTGATCGCGCTGGTCATCCTGCCGCTGCTGCCGGACCAGCCCTATGGCCCTTACGAGGCCTGGAATCCGCGCAAGCTGTGGATGGTGGTGGTGCTCGTCTCTGGCTTTTCCTTCGCGGGGTATTTCGCCGCGCGCATGCTCGGCCCCACCCGCGCGGTGATCGCGACGGCCGCGGCGGGATCGGTGGTGTCCTCCACCGCCGTCACGGCCTCGCTGGCGACGCGGATGAAGGAAGGGACTGCCGGAACGCCGATCCTGGCGGCGGGCATCTCCACCGCCTCGGCCGTGATGTACCTGCGCGTGATGGTGCTGACCGCTGCGCTGGCCCCTTTCGCGCTCGGTTCGCTGATACGGCTGCTGGTGCCGGGTCTGCTGATCAGCCTGATCCTCACCGTCTGGTATCTGCGCCAGGTTCCCAAAGGCACCGCGGCCGAGCCGCAGGACAAGATGGAGATGCGCAATCCCTTCGACCTGCTGCCCGCTTTCGTGCTGACCGCGCTGGTCATGGTGCTGACGGTCGCCGCGCGCTGGATTCTGGAGCATTTCGGAGACCGCGAACTGGCGCTGGTGCTGGCGGTATCGGGCACAGTCGATGTCGATTCGACGATCATCACCATGGGCAACCTTCCCGCGAACACGCTCCCCTCCGTGACGGCGGCGGTAGTGCTGGCCACCTCGGTCACGCTCAACACCCTGTTCAAGGCTTTCGTTTCGGCCAGCGTCGGGGGCTGGAGCAAGGGCAAGCACGGCGCCCTGCCGCTGGCGGCCAGCGCTGTGGCGGTGATCATCGGCGCGCTGGTGCTGGTTTTCTAATGCGTGATCGTTTCACTTTGAATCGTCATTGCGAGGTCCGAAGGGTCGGAGCAAATCAGAGCGCAGTGGCACCGCTCTGGATTGCTTCGCTTCGCTCGCAATGACGAGTATTTCACGCAGAGATGGTTATCTCTAACCGCGCGAGAGGCCGCAAAGCGCAAGCTGCGCGTCGATCTCGCCGATCAGGCGCTCCAGTCCCGCCCCGGTATCGCTTTCCGCGCGCGCCGTCAGCACGGCCTGCGTGTTCGAGGCGCGCAGGAGCCACCAGCCGTCTTGCGTCGTCACCCGCACGCCGTCGATATCCACGACTTGCGCGCCCGCTTCGGCGAGCCGCGCGCGGACTTCCTCCACCGCCGCGAACTTGCGCGCTTCGGGGGCGGGGAAGCGCAGTTCGGGCGTGCTGAACGTCTCCGGCATCGCCTCGCGCAAGTCCGCCAGCGTCCGCCCCAGCCGCACCACCGCCGCCATCAGCCGCACCGCCGCGTAGAGCCCGTCGTCGAAACCGTAATAGTCATCGGCGAAGAACACATGCCCGCTCATTTCGCCGCCGAGCAGAGCGCCGGTCTCCCGCATCTTCGCCTTGACCAACGAATGCCCGGAGCGGCCCATCACCGGATGCCCCCCGTTGCGGGCAATGGCATCGAACAGCGTGCGCGAAGCCTTGACATCCGCCACCACGGTAGCGCCCGGATGGCGGCGCAGCAGATCCTCCGCGAATATCGCGATCAGCTGGTCGCCCCAGATCACCCGCCCACTGCCATCGACCGCCCCGATCCGGTCGGCATCGCCATCGAAGGCCACGCCGAAATCGAGCTTTTCGCGCGCGACCAGCGCTTTCAGGTCTGCAAGGTTCGCCTCGATGGTGGGGTCGGGATGGTGGTTGGGAAAGTGGCCGTCCACTTGGGTGAACAGCAGATGGTGTTCGCCTGGCAGGCTCGCGGCGAGCCTCTCCAGCGCGGGCCCGGCCGCGCCGTTGCCTGCGTCCCAGCCGATCCGCAGAGCGGAGAGCCCCGCCGGATCGACGCCTGCCAATCCTTCCAGCAACCGCGCCACATAGGCATCGAGGACCGCGCGCTCCTCCGCACGGCCAGCACCCTCGTCCCAGTCCCCAGCCGCCGCCATGGTACCGAGCCGCTGTATATCCGCCCCGTAGAACGGCCTGCCCTGCAGCACGAACTTGAAGCCGTTGTGATCGCGCGGGTTATGGCTGCCCGTGATCTGAATCCCCGCATCGATATCCCCGCCCGAGGCTTCGGCGTAATAGAGCATCGGCGTGGGGCCGAGCCCGATGCGCACGGCCGTGGCACCGCTGGCCATGATGCCTTCCACCAGCGCCCGTTCCAGCGCCGGGGAGCTGAGGCGGCCGTCATAGCCCACCGCGATACGGCTGCCGCCTACGCGGTGCACCGCCGACGCGAAGCTGCGGCCGATGGCATAGGCGTCCGCCGCGTTCAGCGTCACGCCTGTAACGCCGCGAATGTCATATTCGCGCAGGATTTCCGGATCGAACCGGTGCCGCTTCAAGAGCGCGGGTCCAGCGCCAGTTCGGCCAGCAGCAGATCGCGCGCGGCGTTGGCTTCGTGCACCTGCTCGCTGCTGCCGCCCCGGTCGGGGTGGATCCGGGTGATCCGGCGGCGGTGCGCGTCGAGGATGTCCTGGCGGCTGGCCTTTGCGCTCACGCCGAGCACTTCGCGGGCATGGGCGGCGGCAAAGGACGGACGCACCTTTTTCTTCTGCCAGGGCCAGCGCCCCGCGATCAGGCGCCAGGCCACGCAGGCCAGCACGATGAGCCAGATCAGCTTCACGCCCGGACCGCTTTCATGCCGCAGCCCGTCCTATTCGGCCGCGAGGGCGGCGTCCCGCGGCGCCCGCACCGGCATCGGCAGCTTGAGCCCGGCCACAAGGCTGCGCAGTTCCTGCCGGGCAACGAGGTGGCTGGTGCCCAGTTCGCCCAGATAGCCCTTGTCGAGCAGCGTCAGGCCCGAGGGAAACAGCTCGCGGTAGATAACGCGTTCGGACAGGCCGCTCGCCACACGGAAACCAACGCGCTTGGACAGCTCGGACAGCGCCCCTTCGAGACGGCGCATATTGCGCGCTTCCACATGCTGCACGCGGTTGCGCACCACCACCCAGTCCATTTCCTTGCGGCCTTCGCTCAGCGTCTTCTGCCCGCGCTTCTTGCGGGTTTCCCACATGAGTTCGGCATAGAACGAGAGCTTCTTCACCTTGAAGGTCTCCCCTTCCACCTGACCGATCAGGTCGAAATCGACGAAACTGTCGTTCAGCGGCGTCACCAGCGTATCGGCCGTGGTGGCTACGTGGCGGGCAAAGGGATCGTCGCGGCCCGGCGTATCGAAGATCAGGAAATCGTAGCCATCGGCGATCTGCTCGGCGAGATCGTCCAGCTCGGCGAGATCGTCCCCGTCATAGACCGCGAAGCGTGCGCCCGGCAGCGCGATCTCGCGCTTGCGTTCGGTCTCCACCCGGTTTTCCAGATAGCGAAACAAGGTGCGCTGGCGCGGATCGAGATCGATCGCGGCAACATTGGCGCCCTGATAGGCGAGCGCGATGGCGACGTGCACCGCCGTGGTGGACTTGCCGGTGCCGCCCTTTTCATTGGCGAAGACGATACGATGCGCTGCCACGGTCTTTGATCGCTTTCCTGCTGCGGGACGGCCTGACCGGACCTTCCGCGAGTTCAAATAGATTGCCGCACAGGGCGCGCCGCGGCTAAGGGGCGGCGCGTCCACCGGCAAGGCCATCATATCGGAGCAGCCCCAGCCAATGCAAACCGTCCACAGCCTTGATCCACTGCGCCGTGCCGTGGCGCATTTGCGGGAAGCCGGTCCGCTCGCGCTCGTGCCCACCATGGGCGCCTTGCATGAAGGCCATCTGACACTGGTACGCGAGGCGAAAAAGCACGCCGCCAGCGTGGCGGTCTCGATCTTCGTCAACCCGCTGCAGTTCAGCCCGGGTGAGGATCTGGACGCCTATCCGCGCCAGCTCGAACGCGATTGCGCATTGCTGGAAGCGGAAGGCGCCGATCTCGTCTGGGCCCCCACCGTGGACGTGATGTACCCGCAGGGTTTCGCCACCAACATTGCGGTCTCGGGCGTCAGCGAGGGACTGTGCGGCGCGGACCGGCCCGGCCATTTCGACGGCGTCGCCACCGTGGTGTGCAAGCTGTTCCACCAGGTCTTGCCCGATTTCGCCCTGTTCGGCGAGAAGGACTGGCAACAATTGGCCGTGATCCGCCGCATGGCCCGCGACCTCGACCTCACCCGCCCCCATGCGGACAAGATCCTAGGCGTGCCCACCGTGCGCGAGGCGGACGGGCTCGCGATGTCCTCGCGCAATGCCTACCTCTCGCAGGAAGAGCGCGGGCAGGCTGCCACCCTGCCCGCCGCGATGAAAACCGCCATCGCGAGCATCGAGGCCGGCAAGGATGTAAACGCCGCCCTGCACGCCCTCGAAACCGCGCTGCGGGCTGCCGGTTTCAGCACTGTCGACTATGCCAGCTTGCGCGATGCGCAAGACCTGACCGAACTGGACAGCCGGTCCGCACGGCCCATGCGCCTGCTGGTGGCCGCACGGATCGGACGCGCCCGCCTGATCGACAACATGGCCGTATCGCCCGCAAGCTGCTAAATCATCTTACTGACATCGTCATTTGTTCAAAGGCCAATGGCGGCCTAGTTCTGACATGTCGTGGGACTGGGCACCCCCGCATTTCGCGATGCGGCAGTAACAGAGGGCAGATCTGATATGAAGAAATTCGTTTGCGCGCTCAGCGCATTGGCTGTTGCGTTGACGGCGGCTCCGGCGATGGCCGCCAGTAAGTCTTCCGCACGCAAACAGCAGGAACAGGGCACGCAGGAAATTCCCGTCTGCACCCGCAATCTCGGCACCGTGGCCATTGTCGAGCCCGACACCAAGTGGTGGCGCGAACTCAGCCTGGGCAGCCCGGAAGCGATCCTGCGCGTCTTCGTTCAGCGTTCCCACTGCTTCACGCTCGTCAACCGTGGCCGCTCGCTGCGCAGCAGCGCGATGGAACGCGCCCTCGCCGAACAGGGTGAGCTGCAGGCCGGATCGAATATCGGCAAGGGCCAGATCAAGGCCGCCGACTACTTCCTGCAGCCCGACATCGTCTCCACCAACAGCAATTCCGGCGGCGGCGGCCTCGGCGGTGTCCTGGGCGGCATCGGCGGAGGGCTTTTCGGCCGCAGCGTCGGCGCCATTGCCGGGGGCATCAGCGTCAAGAAAGGCGAAGCGAACGTGACGCTTTCGGTCGTCAATGCGCGCACCACTGTCGAGGAGGCGCTGGTCGAAGGCTATGCCCGCAAGTCCGACGTCAGCTTCGGCGCAGGCGGCGGCGGTTTCTTCGGCGGCACTTTCGCAGGCGCAGGCGGCGGCGGCTACCAGAACACCAAGATCGGCCAGATCATCGTGCTGGCCTACCTCGACGCTTACACCAAGCTGGTAACACAGCTCGGCGGCCTGCCCGAAGATGCCGCCGAAGCGGCACCGGAAGCACACTGACGCTCCCAACGCGGCCAGAAGGGAAGGCAGCCTGTGGGCCCGCCTTCCCTTCCCGCATGGAAATCCGGTATCCTGCCGGGTCTGGCATTCGCGATTCTGAGATTCACGATTCCGAAAATCATGCAAGGCGTGCGATACCGGTACGATGGGCAGCAACGAAGGGGCACCGCAGGATGAGCGGGGCAGAATGACCAAGCTCAACATCCTCTATATCGAAGACGATGCGCGCGCGGCCCTGCAAGTGCAGGAACTGGCCGAGGCAACCGGCAACACGGTCGTCTGTGCCTCCACCGGCACGGACGGGCTGCGCCGGGCCGGTGTCGAACGCTTCGATGTCATCATCCTTGACCGCATGCTGCCCGATCTTGACGGGATCACCCTGCTCTCACGGCTGCGGGAAAGCGGAATCGGCACGCCCGTGCTGATGCTCTCGGCGCTCGGCCGCACGTCCGACCGTGCCGAGGGGCTGGACGCCGGAGCGGACGACTATCTGGCCAAGCCCTTCGAGGCGGAAGAACTGCTCGCCCGCCTGCGCGCGCTCCACCGCCGCGGTTCGGGCCGCGAACACAGCGCCGTCATTCTCTACGGCGCGTTCGAATGCCATGTGAAGGCGCGCACCGCCTTTCGCGAGAACCGCCACCTTTCGCTGAGCCCCAAGGAATTCGACCTGTTCCGCTATTTCATGGCGAATGCCGGCGAAGTGCTGACGCGAGAAATGCTCCTGCGCGACGTGTGGAAGATGAATTTCGATCCGCAGACCAACGTCGTCGACGTCAACATCGGCCGCCTGCGCCGCAAGCTTGAGGATGGTTTCGACACCCCCGCGCTCGAAACCATCTGGGGATCGGGCTACCGGCTGCTGGACGGGCGGTGACGCACCTCGTCGCGATCCGCCATTCGATCTTTGCGCAGATCGTCCTCTGGGCGATCTTCACTGCGGCCGAAATCACCTTCGGGCTCTGGCTCCTCACCGACAGCACGATCCAGCGGACCAACCGCCAGGCGCTGGAACGCACGGTTGACCTCGATGTGGCGGGCATGGTGGACATCTTCGCCAGCGGCGGTGCCGAGGAGCTGTCCAAGCGCATCGAGGACCGCCTGTCTCTCCAGCAGCGCAATGGCAATACGGCGCACTATCTTCTGGCCGATGCCGAAGGCCGCCGGATCGCCGGCGACATTCCGGACTGGCCCGCACTGCGCCCCGCAAACGGTAACGACGCCGAAATCCGCCTGGAAGACGGCCGGAAGGCTTCCGCCCGCACGGCCCAGCTGGGGCCCGGGCTCCGGCTTCTGGTGGCGCATGAGCATCACGATCTCGACGTGCTGCTGCGCCAGGTTGCACTCGCCTTTCTGAGCGGCGGCATTCTGGCCGTTCTGGCCGTTGCCCTGGGCGGCTGGATGGCCGCGCGGCGGCTTGCCGGGCGTATCGAGAAGATCAACGCCGCGTTCCGCCAGCCCGGCGATTCGGCGCTGGAGGAACTTTTCCTCGACACCGGCGGCCGCGACGAGATCGACGAGCTGACCACGCACTCGGCCAATACCCTGGTCCGGCTCAAGCGTCTCGCCGCCGCGAACCGCGAAACCACCGACCATGTCGCGCACGAAATGCGCACGCCGCTGATGCATCTCGACAACCGGCTGGTCAAAGCGCTCGCGGCCACGCCGGACACCGAAACCGCCGCCCGCATCGCCGATGCCCGCACCGAGATCCGCGGGATCATCCGCATGCTCGAATCGCTGCTCGACATTGCCGCGAGCGAAGCCCGGCGCGGCGACCGGCACGGCCTGGCCCCGGTCAACCTGAGCGTTGTCGCCTCCCGCCTCGGCGAACTCTATGCCGACAGCGCCGAGGAGACCGGCCGTGCGCTCAAGCTGGATATCGAACCCGGCGTTGTCATCGAAGGCGAGGAAATGGCCCTGACGCGGCTGATCACCAACCTGCTCGACAATGCCTTCAAGTTCGTGCCCGCAGGCGGCACGGTCTGGCTCGTGCTGCGCAAGGGCCCCAGGCTCGTCGTCAGCGACGATGGCCCGGGCGTTCCCGAAGAACAGCGCGAAACGATCTTCGAAAAGTTCAGCAGGGGCGAACGCTCCGCAGGTCCGGAAGGCGCCGGGCTCGGCCTGGCCCTGTGCCGCGCCATTGCCGAACGCCACCACCTGGAAATCATGCTCGTGCCTACCAACAAGGGCGCCTGCTTCAGCGTGGCCCCGGAGGCCAAACGCTGAACCGCACCGCAGCGGCGCGCACCAATAGCGCACGGACATACAGAGAAGGTGTGTTGCCAAGCCCCGATGATTGTGGCAATCGCGCTGCGCTTGCGGGACAGTCCACATCACCCGGCCTGTAACCCGCCAGCCCTGCCAGCAAGCGAGACCGACGGTTTCCTGCAGGCATGCGGGTGTAGCTCAATGGTAGAGCAGAAGCTTCCCAAGCTTACGACGAGGGTTCGATTCCCTTCACCCGCTCCATTTTCCAGTCTAGCCAAGTCCGTATCTGTCTGGGCATATCCCTGAAATCCGCGATATTTAGCGAAAATTAGGCCGCATTCGTTCAATCACGTTCACATTCAGCCGCCGTCCACTGGGGGTATGATTGGGGAGTGTAGGCGAAGTGGCTAGATCGATACCCCCATGCCTGGGGGTATTCTTGGAGTGTCGGCCCGGATGAGGCTGATTTCGCTATGGCCCTTACTGACGTTACAATCCGGAATGCCAAGCCGGGACCGAAGCCAGTCAAGCTGGCGGACGGCGGCGGCATGTTCTTGCTTGTCACCCCAGCCGGGGGAAAGCTGTGGCGGCTCAAGTACCGTATCGATGGGCGCGAAAACTGCTGGCAATCGGTGCCTATCCCGAAATTGGGCTCGGCGAGGCGCGCCGTCGCCAGGAGGAAGCGCGAGAACTGATCGCCCTTGGTAAAGACCCGTCACGCGAGAAGCAGCGGGACAAAGTGCGCGCTCGCATACAAGCGGCAGACACGTTCGCGGCGATTTGCGACGAATATTGTGAGACGCGCCGCCGCGGCGGCTCCAAAGGCTGGGCACCCGCCACTGCCAAGCGGAGCGAATATCTGCTTTCTCTGGTTTGTGGCTCCATCGGTAAGTTTCCGATTGGCGAGATTGAACCGCCTGATGTGCTGACGGCTATTCGCAGGATTGAAGGCAAGGGAAAGCTGGAAAGTGCGCGGCGCAGCCTGCAATTGGCTGGCGCGGTGTTTTGCTATGCTGTGGCCACGGCCCGGCTAGCGTCCGATCCTTGAGCCGGGGAAGGTGGGCGAACTGCTGCGGGCGATAGACGGATATGAGACTTGGGATTACTCGGCTGGCGCTCCAACTGGCTCCCCATGTCTTTGTACGGCCCGGTGAGTTGCGCCACGCCCGCTGGGATGAAATCGACCTGGATGGGGCGCTCTGGACCGCATCAGGCACCCTCGCGCAGAGGCAGGATAGGTGCATGCACTTAGTTTGCCCTCACCCCCCATAAACCCTGTTTGCCTTAACCATTCGGTAACAGGCACACTAGGACGCAAGGGGACACGGGGTGAGTGGACTGGAAACTCTCCTTATCAAAGCCAAAGGCGCGGTAAAACGCGGTGAGACCGATGAAGCGCGCGCGCTCTATCGCAAGGTGCTCGACAAGCATCCGCGCAATCCGCGCGCCCGCGCGGGGCTGGAAGCGCTGGAGGCAGCGCACAACAACCCCTCGCAGCAGCAGTTCGATGCGATGGTCTCCGCCTATCAGTCCGGCCGCATGGACGAAGCGGCGCGGCAGGGCCACGCCCTCGCCGAAGCCTATCCGCATTCGCACGGCGTGCAGAACCTGCTCGGCGCCGCCCTGCTTGCCCTCAACAACTATGCCGGCGCGGAACAGGCTTTCCGGCGCGCGATCGAGGCGGACCCGAACCATCCCGCCAGCTACAACAACCTCGCCATTTCGCTGCGCAAGCAGGAGCGCCTGAGTGAAGCCGAGGCGATCTACCGCGAGGTCATCGCCCGCAAGCCCGGCTACGCCGATGCCCAGTACAATCTGGCCAACCTGCTGCAGATCGCCGAGCGCGACGAGGAAGCTGCCGAACACTTCGCCGCCGCTATCCGCATCGATCCGAACTATACCGAAGCGCACTACAACCTGGGCAACCTGCTGGCGAAAGCGGGCCGCCGCGAAGACGCTATCGCATCCCTGGCCAATGCCGCGCGCCTGAACCCGGCCCACAGCGATGCATTGAACAACATGGGAGGCGAACTGCTCGCCCTCGAACACCTTGACGAGGCGGTCAGCGCCTTCGACCGCGCGCTTGCAGCCAATGCCAGGAACAGCAAGGCCATGGTCAACAAGGGCAAGGCTCTGGTGCTCAAGAAAAAACTTCCCGATGCCATCGCCTCGTTCCGTGCCGCTCTGGACGTCGATCCCGCCAATCACTCCGCGCGGCTGCAGGCTCTGTTCGAGGAAGCGCATATCTGCGACTGGAGCAAGCGCCGCGAGTTCGTGCTGACCGAGAATGCCGAACAGGCCTTCTCGGCGCTGCCCTTCATCGACGATCCGGCCCATCAGTACCGCAGCTCGCAAAACTGCGCCCGCGTGCAGTTCGCGGCGGTACCGCCGGTGGACATGCCCTCACCCGCACCGTCCGCCGACGGACGTATTCGCATCGGCTACTTCTCCGGCGACTTTCACGGCCATGCCACGATGCACCTGATGTCGGGCTTCTTCCGCGAGCACGACCGCTCCCGCTTCGAAGTGCGCCTCTACAGCTACGGCCCGGTCAACGAGGAGGATCCGGCGCGCATCGAACTGCGCAAGAACGTGGATGCCTTCATCGAAGCCGGCAAGATGCGCGACGAGGAGGTCGCCGCCTTGGCCCGTGCCGACAATCTCGACATCGCGGTGGACCTCAAAGGCTATACCCGGGGCTCACGCGTTCGCTGGTTCGGCCATCGTCTCGCGCCTGTGCAGGTCAGCTTCATGGGATATCCCGGCACCGTCGCCCACCCCTGCATGGACTATTTCATCGCCGATCACGTGACGATGCCCGAAGGGGCCGAACAATGGTTCAGCGAGAAAGTCGTGCGGCTCGCCCACTGCTACCAGGCCAACGACAACTTGCGCGAAATCGTGCCCGACACCAAGGGCCGCGCAGGCTGGGGCCTGCCGGAAGACGGTTTCGTCTTCGCCAGCTTCAACCACACCTACAAGATTTCGCCGCGCGAATGGGACATCTGGATGGGCCTGCTGCGCGAAGTGGAAGGCAGCGTGCTGTGGCTGCTGCGTTCGAACGAATGGGCCGAGGATAACCTGCGCCGCGAAGCAGCGGCACGCGGGGTCGATCCCGCACGCCTCGTGTTCACCCCATCCATATCGCACGGCGAGCACCTGGGCCGCCTTGTCCACGCGGACCTGTTCCTCGACACTTTTGCCGTCAACGCCCACACCACGGCGAGCGACGCCCTGTGGGCGGGCCTGCCGGTGCTGACACTGACCGGGCGGCAATTCGCCGCACGCGTCGCCACGAGCCTTGTCAGTGCGGCGGGACTGCCCGAACTCGCGGTGGACAGCGAAGAGGCCTATGCCGCGCTGGCCCTGTTCCTCGCCCGCGATCCGGCCCGCCTCGCGGACATGCGTGCCCGCCTGACGGCCAACCGCGCGGCCTTGCCGCTGTTCGATACGGTACCGTATACCCGCCGGGTGGAAACGGCTCTGGAGCGCATGCACCAGCGGCGGCTCGAAGGACTGGCGCCCGGTCATTTCGACGTGGAGTGACGACAGACACTGCCAGCACACGTCATATCCTTGGCATGAAAGGCCAAATTAACTTCTGCAGATACAGAATCTCTGATACCTAGAAAGGGATTCAAAATCGAATCAGCAACAGGGGCATCTACAATGCGCATGACTAAACTTCTGGCTGCGGTCGCCGCTTCGTCGCTGATCGCGGCGCCGGCTCTGGCCAATACGGCAGCGCCGCTTTCGATTGCGAAGGTGGCGAACATCAAAACTTCGACGTCCGCAAAGAAGTCGAACAAGATTCTCGGCCTGGGCGCCACCACCGCCGCTATCATCGGTGCCGGAATTGTCGCTGGCGCGGTGATCATCGCCACCAACGACGACAACAATTCCGATAGCCCCTGATCCCTGCTTCCTGCAAATTCAGAAAAGGCGGTTCCGGCAGGAGCCGCCTTTTTTTGTTGCCCAAGGCATGCGTGAGCGGCGGCAGCTCGGTCCGTTACGCCAGCACCGCTTCTATTGCAGCGTCGCGCCGTCCTTGTCGTCATCGCTGGTGCGGCCGAAGAATTGCATGAGCTGCACCAGCAGCTCGCACCGGGCGGCGATACCCGGCGCTTCCAGCAGGGCCTGCTTGGCCGCCGGGTCGAACGGAGCGATCTGCGAGACGCCGTTGATCAGTGAGTAATCGTCCAGCCGGGTCACTTGATCCCAATCGACCGCATAGCCCTGCGCATCGGCAAAACGGCGCGCCTCGCGCTCGAAGCTCGCCCGTTCGACCGGAGCCAGCACTTCGTCCTCATCCTCTTCCAGCAACTCCCCTTCGACTTGCCGGAACGGTGTCGTCACATCGAGCTCGTTCACGATGCGAAAGCGCTGCTCGCCCTCCAGCACGATGTTGAAGCGCCCGTCTTCCAGCGCCTCGACATCGCCGATCCGGCCCAGGCAGCCGATCGAATAGAGCGGCGCGCCTTCCTCGGCTCGCTGCGGCTGGATCATGCCGATCAGCCGGTCGCGCGCCAGGGCGTCGCTCACCATCGCCCGGTAGCGGGGCTCGAAGATATGCAGCGGAAGCTGCAAACCCGGATAGAGAACCGCGCCAGGCAAGGGAAAGATGGTGATCCGCGCCAAGGGCTGCTCAGCCGAACAGGACGGTCGAAAGCTTGCGGCGCGTGGCCGAGACCCACGGATCTTCCAGACCGACCGCCTCGAAGATCTGCAGCAGCTTGGCGCGCGCGGCCCCCTCGTTCCATTCCCGGTCGGCCGCGACCATCGCCAGCAACGCACCGGCCGCGGCATCGCGCTCACCCGCCGCGAAAGCGGCATTGGCATAGGCCAGCTGCGCCTCCATGTCTTCGGGACGGCTGGCGGCGGCAGCCTTGAGAGTGGCCAGCTCGCTGTCCTCCGGCTTGTCCTTCGCCAGTTCGAGCGCGGTGCGGGCCCGTTCCAGATGCGGATCGGCGGCCACTTCCGGCGTCAGGCCGCCCAACACCTGCCCGGCTTCCTCCAGCCGCCCGGCCACCACAAGCCCGCGGATCAGGCCGGACAGCACTTCGGCATTGTCCGGCACCATTTCCAGAATCTGCATGAAGATGCTGGCGGCACGCTCGCCGTCGTTGGCGGCCAGGGCTTCTTCGCCCATCGCGATCAGCGGCGCGATGTCCTGCTGCGGCGCGGCGCCTTCGGGCTGCACCGGCAGCTTTTCCAAAAGCTGATCGAGCATCTGCTTGAGCTGCGATTCGGTGCGGGCATTGGTGAGATCGGCCACCGGCTGCCCCTGGAAGATCGCATAGACGGTGGGAATCGAGCGCACCTGGAACTGCGAGGCGATGAACTGCTCTTCATCGACATTGACTTTGGCCAGCAGCACGCCCTTGTCTGCATATTCCGCCGTGACCTTTTCGAGCACGGGCGTCAGCGCCTTGCACGGCCCGCACCATTCGGCCCAGAAATCGAGAACCACCAGTTGGGTCATCGAAGGTTCGGCCACCGTCTTGCGGAACCGGTCTACTGCCTTCTGCTCGTCGAGATTGAGCCCCATGCTGGCCAAAGTACTTGCTCCCATATCCTGAATGCAGCCCCCTAGATCGGGTTTCCTGCGCGGTTTGTGAAGGGTGAAAGCATCCACAGCCCCTCACCGTCACCCGGGCCTTTGCCCCATCGCGCGGGCGCTTGCAAAAAAAAATGCAATTCCCTCTTGCCGCCCCCCGAACCCCCTGCTAGTGGCGCGCCTCACCCGGCGGGAATGACCTTCCGCCAAGCGCCAGAGCGGGCGTAGCTCAGGGGTAGAGCACAACCTTGCCAAGGTTGGGGTCGAGGGTTCGAATCCCTTCGCCCGCTCCAGTTTTTCCAGAAAATTTGATGATCCGAAGAATCGGGGACAGCCTGATTTCGTGTCAGTTCGCGCTGTTTGCAGCCACGGCTGCACTTGGCTGCCGCAGCGCGCTCACAGTTCGCCTGCTGCAAAGCCAAGCGTGGAAAGCAGCGCCGCGCGGGCCGTGCGGCACTGGTGCCAGAGGCCGGGCTCGCCCAGATCGCCGGGCGCGATGCGTTCGGGCCAGGTCCGCTCGATCACTTCGGCGATCCGGTCGCACGCCGCCTCGTCCAGCAGGAAGCGAGGATCGATGGCCGCGTGGGCCTCTTCGCTCACCGCGACGCGCAGCCGCAGGCAGGCGGGCCCGCCGCCGTTGCGCATCGATTCGCGGACGTCGACGACTTCCAGGTGCCGGATGGGATTGTCTGCCGCCTTCACATCTTGCAGCCAGGCCCAGACTTCGGGGGTATCACGCGCCTCCTGCGGCAGGATCAGCGCCATATCTCCGCCCGGCAGCGTGACCAGCTGCGAATTGAACAGATAAGAGCGGACCGCCGCGTCCAGACCGACGCGCTCCGCCGGGGCTTCCACGATCACCGCTTCGGGCAGCCGCGCCCGGATCGTGCGATAGACCTCGTCCCGTTCGGCAAACGCCTGTTCGTGGGTGAACAGCACATTCTCGTTCGCGACCGCCACGACATCGTTGTGAAAGGCCCCGGCGGCAATGGCCGCATCACTTTGCCGCACAAGCGCAAGGTCCGCCTGCGCCAGCCCGTGCCTGCGGGCCACGGCGGCACTGGCGGCGCGATGCTGGCGCGCCGGGAACGGCTGCCTGGCCGAGCGCTCGCCATAGACGAACAGTTCCAGACTGCGCCCGGCATGGCTGAGCCCTAAGCGCATGAAGTTGGCCGCGCCTTCATCGCCCAGCCCGGCAGGCAGCGCCGGATGGACCGCGAAATAGCGCTCGTCGGCAAAGGCCAGCCGGAGCTGGCGCAGCGTCTGCTCATGCTCGATGCTGCGGTGGAGCATCGTCGAAAGGTTTGCCACGCTCAGATGACAGCGCCCGTCTGCCGTATCGGGCGCAGGCGAGACCGTCGCCGCATTCGCAGTCCACATGGCGGACGCGGACAGGGCATTGCGCAGCAGCGCCGGTTCCTGCTGCCATGCAGCCCGGCACACGGCATCGTCATCGCCAGTGAAGCCCAGCGCCCGCAGCCAGCCCGTATCGGGCCGGTCATGCGGCAGGAACAGCCCCTGCGGCAGGCCCAGCGCCAGCATCCGCCGCATCTTGTCCAGCCCTTGCAGCGCCGCTGCGCGCGGAGCCGAAGCCGCGCCCGCATTCCGGGCGGATGCGATATTGCCGAAGGAGAGCCCGGCATAGTTGTGGCTGGGGCCGATCAGCCCGTCGAAGTTGATTTCGCGCATCGGCGCTGCCTTTCCTGTCACCGCGTTTCTTCTCCGGCATGCGGCATGATGCCCTCGGTCTGCCCGGTCATGTCAACACGTTCGCCCGCCTCGAAGCCCGCGGCCGGACAGGCCCAGATTAATACCTCATAGAGAATTTGCATAATTCCCGATCTCAAGGCATGTAAAAAGCCTGAGAATAGCCATCAGTTGATGAGTTTTACGAATGAACTACGATGACCGGCGCAGGCTGCCGCCGATGGCGATGCTGCACTGTTTCGAAGCGGCGGCCCGGCTCGGCTCCTTCACGCGCGCGGGCGAGGCGCTGCGGCTGACGCAGAGCGCGGTGAGCCGCCATGTCTCCAATCTGGAACAATGGCTGGGCGCCGCGCTGTTCGACCGGAACGGGCGCCGGGTGGTGCTGAACGATACCGGCCGCCAGTTCCTCGAAGACCTGGCCCCCGCGCTTTCCGCCATTCGCCGCGCGGCCGGGCGGCTGATGGACCCGGAGCCGGAACACGTGATCGAACTGGCGGTGCTGCCCGGCTTCGGCATGCGCTGGCTGGCCCCGCGCCTGCCCCGGCTGACCCAGAAGCATCCGGACCTTGTCGTGAACATCTCCGCCCGCACCGACATATTCGATTTCGCCCGAGAACCGTTCCACGCGGCCATCCATGTCGGCGGCCCGGACTGGCCCGGCGCGGAGCACGACCTGCTGTTTCACGAACATGTCGTGCCGGTGGTGTCCCCGGCAGTGCAAGACAAATACGCCATCACCCGCCCGGAAGACTTTCTGCGTGTGCCCTTGCTGGTGCAGTCCCGGCGCAAGGATGCGTGGTCGCGATGGTTCGCGTTGACCGGCGTGCCCGCACCCGAAGCGCGCAGCCTGCCCAGCCTGAGCCATTTCCTGATGCTGGCCCAGTCCGCCAAGGCGGACGGCGGCGCGGCCCTGCTCCCCAGCTTCCTGATCGCACCCGAACTGGAGGCGGGAGAACTGGTGATCCCGGTGAACGTGCCCTTGCCCGAAGACCGCAGCTATTGGCTGGCCTTTCCCGAAGCGAGCCGGAAAACACCGGCCTTGATGCTTTTCCGGGACTGGATTCGCGAAGAATGCGGACTGATACGCCCTTCCGGCAGCGGTCAGGCCGCCGGATAAGGCGCGAGAGTGCTGCTGTTCTCGTCAATGCCAACGGCACGCCCGATGGCGGGGAAGACGCGCGGCGGCTTTCGTCCGGCCAGCTCTGGGTCAACCCGGATTGCGGCCTCAAGGCCCGCACATGGGAGGACGTGACGCCCGCGCTCCCCGGCGTTCAGCGGATGGGATAGCTCGCCAGCTTCACGCGCAGGATTTGCGGGGCGGCGGTGAAGTTCAGGCCCCAGTCCACCTGATCGCCATTCCACACCCGCTGGAACACCCAGTGGCCATCCTTGTCATAGGTGCCTTGCTCGACCCGGTCGATCAGCAGGTTGGCGCGCTCCGGATCGGTCAGCGCGAAATCGACGCGGGCGAAGAAGCCGGTGACGAGGAATTCGTCCGGCGCGAGCTGGGCGATCGCCACCCCGCCGGAGGGATAAGGATTGCCTTTGGGTTTCGCCGGGCCCCAGTCTCCGGTGCCGTAGCTGATATGGGCGGTATATTTGCCCAGCTTGAGCGTCTGCCTGTGGCCCTCGGCATCGCCTTCCGGCTCGGCCGCGCCCCAGGTCTTGCCTTCGAAGGCAAGCCGGGCCCACAGGCGCGCGATCGGGGCGAAGAGTTCGTAGTTCGCCGCGAAAGGCGCGATCGCCTGGGCATCGAGTTTGGAATGGACCGGGCGGCTGGGCAGATAGCGCAGCGGATCGATGCCGAAGGGAGACCAGCCGATCGCCCCGCGCCCTGCCGCCGCAAAGAAATAGCGCGCGTATTCCTTGGCATGGCCGGTCTCGGGGACGAACAGCGCGTTGTCCGGCCGGTCATAGGCGTCGAGGAAGCCGAGATAGGCCTTGTGCGCCGGATTGTAGATATCGGGCGCGACCAGATCGAGATGCGGCGCGGCGGCCTTGTAAACGTCGATCACCGTGTTCGCGGGCCCGCCGCTGGCATAAGTATTCGGGTCTTGCCAGGTGAAGGGATCGCCCGGCAGCGCCGCGTTGACGTACATCGGCAGCGGCTTTTCGGCCTTTCCGGCGGCGGCGACATGATCGATGTAGCGGGCCATGTGCCAAGCGTGGAAGTACAGCTCGGCATTGCGCCCGAACAGCGTCTGCCAGTTGCCCGGCCCCTTGCCCATGCGGCGGCGCAGCGCTTCGGGCACCGGAGCGGCGAACGCCGCGTTCGCCTCGCCCGAATGATCGCGCGCGAGGCCGTAGGAGCCTGCCTCGTTCTCAACCTGCACCATGATCACGGTATTGTCCCGGTCGGCCTCAGCCAGATGGTGCATCAGCGCGGCAAAGGCCCTGGCATCGGCGGCCTGCGTCTGCTGGCCGAAGGGCGAGAGCGCATAGTGCAGCGTGCCGTCGGGGCGGCGCATGCGCGGGAAGCGGGCATTGTCGAGCTTGACCCAGCGCGGGGTGTACTGCGGATTGGTGTTCTTCCAGCTGCCGAACCACAGCAGCACAAGCCGCACATGGCGTTCGCGCGCCTGTTTGAGCAGGAGATCGACGATGGCGAAATCGAAGCGCCCTTCCTCGGGCTCGATCTGCTCCCAGCCGACCGGCACTTCGACGGTGTTGACGTGCATCGCCGCCATCGTCGGCCAGACTTTGGGCAGGGCCCAGGGCCAGGTGCTCGAATTGTTGATCTGCGCGCCCAGCATCAGATAGGGCGCGCCATCGACGATCAGCGCGTGGCGGCCATCCTTTTCGGCGATATGGGGAAGCGAGTCCGGCGCGGCGCGGAGCGGCAGCGAGGCGGCCAATGCGGCCATCGCAGCCGATGCCGCTGCGGCGGCCGTGAACAGTCTTCTCATGTCTTTCCCCTCTTCGCTGCCGGAACGCCCTTCGACAAGCTCAGGGCGAGCGGAGGTGGTGCAAGTGTCAGGCAGGTTACACCAGTCCGCGCCCTTCGATCCGCACCACCGGCACGGTGCCGAGCCCGCGCGGCAGGTCCAGTTCCAGCGCTTCGAAGGTCTGGCGGAACGGCACGGCCCCGCCGCCGAGCAGCGTCACCGCCGCCACCTCGCCCTTGCCTGCCCGTGCCAGCGCGCGGCGGCCCAGAGCCTGCACCGCAAGCGGCCCGGAGGGCGCGGCCAGCATCAGCATGTAAAGCGCCCCGTCCTTCGTGGTGAAGCGCACATCGCCCTCGGCAAAGCCCTTGAAGCCGCCTTCGTTCTGCATGCCCGGCTGCAAGGCGGTCGGCCCTTCGCCATAGATGTGCCAGGGGCGCGAGCCGAAGATCGCCTCGCCGCCCACCGCCATCCAGCGGGCGAGATCGTCGAGGATCTGCTCTTCCTCGGCATCGATCGTGCCGTCGCCGCGCTGGGGGATGGAAAGCAGCAGGTTGCCGTTCTTCGAGACGACATCGGCCAGCCGCTGGATCACCGCGCGGGCACCGACATAGCTTTTATTGGTGAAGCGCGCGCGGTTGTAGAACCAGTCGCCGATGCAGGTATCGGTCTGCCAGGGCTCGTCCCAAAAGTGGTCGGTAAAGCCGCGCTCGACATCCTGCACCAGACCGAAACGGGCGCGGGGCTTCAACTGCTTGGCGGTGAGCACCACGTCGATATCGCCGTGCCAGCCGATCGCGCGGTTGTAGTAATCGGCGGCGGCGGCGAGGCCGTAGCGGCCGAAGGGCAGTTCGTAATCGTCGAAATAGCAGAAATCCGGGCGGTACTTGGCGACAAGGTCCATCTGCCGCAGCAGCCACTGGCGCGCGAATGTATCGTCGCCGGGCGGGGCGGTTTCGATCCACTGGCCATCGTGCCGGTCATGCCAGGCGTTCATCGCCGCGATGCTGTCGATGCCGCCGGGCGCCACCATGTGCGGGCCGGTGTAGAGCTGTTGCGGATCGAGCCCATCCCACCATTTGCCCGCGCCGTCCGCCCGGGTGAGTTTGAACGCGTCGTAGCGTTCGCCCTTGCGCGGCCCTTCCGGGTCATAGGCATAAGCCGTCTGATACCAGTGCCAGGCGTGCGCGGTGTGGTTCGACACGCCGAACTTCAGCCCCGCCGCGCGCGCCGCCTTTTCCCAGGTGCCGACCACGTCGCGCTTCGGCCCCACGCGCAGCGAATTCCACGCATGATGCGACGAATCGAAACAGTCGAGATTGTCATGATGGCAGGCCAAGCTGACGAAATAGCGCGCCCCCGCTTTCACAAAGCGCTGCATCAGCCCTTCCGGGTCCCACTTGTCCGCGCTCCACAGATTCTGCATGTCCATCATGCCGGTATCGGCGGGATGGCCGTAGGTCCTGAGGTGATGCTCGTACATCGGATGCCCCTGCATGTAGAGGAAGCGTCCGTACCAGTCGCCCTGCTCGGGCACCGATTGCGGGCCCCAGTGGGACCAGATGCCGAACTTCGCATCGCGGAACCAGTCCGGATAGCGGTAGTGGGCGACCAGCGAATTCCATGTGGGCTCGACCGGGCCCGCCGTCATCTGCCCCGGCGCACCGGACAGCGCCCGCGCGGGAACGCCCGCGGCCATGGCGCCTGCCGCAATGCCGCCTGCCAGAAATGTGCGCCGGTCAGCCATAGTCTCTCCCGGGATATTCGCACTGTCTCCGCAATACGGCGGAAACCCGCCGCTGCCCCATAGATAGCGCTACCATAAGTTTGACTGGCCTGCCCTGCCTTAGGAGGAGGAGGCGGCAGGGCAGGCCAGTCCGCTCAGCGCTGCGGACGCTTCACCCGCAGTGCTTTGCCATTCCAGACCACTTCGGCGTCGGCCGTGGTATGCTCGGCCACGCTTTCGCCAGCGGCAATCCACTTGATCCGCACCGAGCGGCTCTTCGGCATTCCGGCATAGCCCTTGCCTTCGCGCGCGCCGAGCGTGACCGTGCCCGTGGCATCGTCATAACGCACCGGCATGCGGCTCCACGCGCCGGTCTTGTACCGCTCGGAGCGGCCATCGTCGTTGTAGAGCGAGAAGGCCCCGTCCGCGCCGGTGTAGATCACCAGCGTGACCGGCGCATCGGGCTTTTCGTCGGTATACTGCATGACCGGGCCCATCGGCACGATCGAGCCGGCCCGCACGAACAGCGGCATCCGCTCGGCAGGCGCGGGAACCGTGGCACTGGCGCCGCCCTTGTAGGTCTTGCCGCTTTCGAAATCGTACCAGGTCACGTCCTTGCCGGGGAAATAGACCTCGCGCTCGCGCGCCTTCCAGGCCGTGACCGGCGCCACCAGGAACGCCTTGCCGAACAGGTACTCGTCATTGATCGTGCGGGCTTTGGCGTCTTCCGGGAAGTCCATCACCAGACCGCGCATGATCGAGCCGTCCTTCATGTAGGTATCGGCGCCGAGCGTGTAGATATAGGGCATCAGGCGGTAGCGCAGCTTGTCATACCACACCATCGAGGCGCGCATCGGCGAGCCTTCGGGCGAAATCTCGTAGATCTCGCGCCAGGGCTTTTCGCCATGGCTGCGGAAGATCGGGCTGAAGGCACCGAACTGGAACCAGCGCAAGTTCAGCTCGCGCCACTCGGCCAGATCCTGCGGCTCGGGATGATCGGCGGTATAGCGCGGTTCGACCGAGAAGCCGCCGATGTCATGCGTCCAGTTGGGCAGGCCCGACATCGCAGTGTTCACGCCCGCCGAGATCTGCGCGCGCAGATCGTACCAGCGCGTGGCGACATCGCCCGACCACACCGCCGCGCTGTAGCGCTGCAAACCGCCGAAGCCCGAACGGGTCAGCAGGAACGGGCGCACGTCCGGCTTGAACGCACGCCAGCCGTCATAGAACGAGCGGGCATTCATCAGCGGATAGGAATTGAAGAACTCCGCCGCCGGGCCGATCGCCGTCGGCCCCATGGTGTCGATGCGCTTTGCGATCGAGAGGTTGGAGTGCATGTCCGGCTCGCTGGCATCGGCCCACCAGGCATCGAAGCCCAGCACGCCGAGGCGGTCCTGGATCTGGCGCCAGAAGATCTTGCGCCCCTTGGCCGAATAGGGATCATAGAACGTGTTGAGATAGCCGGGGCCGACCCAGTCCTTGTTCCCCTGCTCCAGATTGCCGTGATAGACGGCGCCCGCGGCATCGAGTTCCTTGTAGTTGTCCGTGGTCGGATAGAACTTGGGCCAGACCGAAATCATGATCTCGGCATGGTCTTCGTGCACCTTGTCGACCATCGCCTTGGGATCGGGGAAGCGCGAGGCGTCGAACTTGTGGCTGCCCCAGCTATCGTCGGTCCAGTAGCGCCAGTCGAGCACGATATTGTCGATCGGGTACTGCAGCTTGCGGTACTCGCTCAGCACGTCCAGCAGCTCCTTGCTGGTGTCGTAACGCTGGCGCGACTGCCAGAAGCCGTAGACCCACTTGGGCATCATCTCGGCCTTGCCGGTGAGCTTGCGGTAGCCCGCGATCACCCCGTCCATGTCCTTGCCGGGCACGAACCAGTAATCCTTGTCGCGCGCGACATCGCTGGAGAACCACACCGAATGGCGGTCCGCCTTGGGCAGCGGATCGTTGTGCAGCAGCGCGATATAGCCCGCGTTGGGTTCCCACTCGATGCGGATGTGCACTGGCTTGCCCGCCGTCATCGGCAGCTCGAAATTGGCATACCAGGGGTTCCAGTTCTGGCGCCAGCGGTCGAGCACCAGCTTCCCGTCGGCATAGACCTTGTAATAGCTGGAGCCGTAGAGTTCGAACTTGTGCACCCCGGTCTTGTCCGGATGCACATCGCCGTTCCACACCACCGTCTGCGTCTGCACCGCGTTGCCGGCGGTGTTCTGGCCCTCGCTGGCGGCGACCGTCTTCGCCTTGGCCGCTTCGGGCCACTTGGCCTGATCGGCGATGTACTGATAATCGACGCTCGCTTCCTGCCGCGCGACCGCCAGCTTGCCGTCGAGGAAGTATTCAGCCTTGAAGCCCGGCTTGCCGTCGCTGGTGACTTTCATCCCGCCCTCGGCGCCGACCAGCGCGTAGGGCTTCGGATTGCCGAAGCGGGTGATGCTCTCGTTATCCCACAAGAGGCCATAGCCCTTGGTGGAGACGACGAAAGGCAGGCCAATGTCCATATTGTGCTGGGCGAGCTGCACGTCCTCGCCGTTGTAGTCCATCTGCGCGTTCTGGTGCTGGCCAAGGCCGTAGAGCCCCTCGCCCGTGCCCCGGTTGAACTGCTGCGAGACGGTGACGTAAGGCTTGCCGTCCGCCTGCGTCTGGGTGAACACCGTAGGCGCCGATTCCGCGAGCAGTTCCTTGCCCCTGGGATCGAGGAAGCGGACTTTGCCGCTGGCAAGATCGATATCCGCCGTCGCCTTCGCTGCCTTCACGGTCACATGGCCGCCGCGCTCGCTGACGGTATAGGCGCCCGCCGCCGGGGGATTGGGCGCCATCAGGCTTGCGTTCGGCGCCGGAACCTCCAGCCCGCGCGGATGGGCGGTGACGTGGAAAATGCCATCGCCGTGCAGCGTCACTTCGACGCGGTCCGCCGGGCCGCCTTCGGGCGTGACCACCACGCCGCCGGGCACTTTTTCCACGTGGGCCTCTGCCGCGATGGCGGGCGCCGAGCAAAGCGCGCTGCCTGCCAGCAGTACCGCGATCCGGATATGCTTCATAATCGTATTCCCCTGCCCTTCAGGTGCGTTCATTTGGTTGCGTAGAAACCGGTGGTGACTTTGAGCACCTGCGGCTTGTTTATGAGATTGAACCCGTAATCGGTCTGATCGCCATTCCACACGCGGGTCTTGACCCACTTGCCATCGCGGAACGTGCCTTCCTCGACCGAGACGATCACGCCGTTGGGCTCGCCATGCGCGGGCGTGAAGCGCACGCGCACGTGATCGCCCATCACCAGGTATTCATGGTCCGAAAGCTGCGCCACGGCCAGGCCGCCCACCGGCTCCTTCGCCCATGGCGCCGGATCGGCGGGGAGCCAGGTCCAGTCCTTCTCCCCGAACTGCCACTGGCCCCATGTCGCGGTAATCTTCCACTTGCCCATCACGGTCTCGCGATTGGAACCGTCGTCGGGCTTGGCCGCGCCCCAGGTGGGATGCGTGTAGGCGATCCGCGCCCAGTCGCGCATGACCGGCGCCAGCGTGCCATAGGGCAGCGCGAAGGCGTGCAGCGTCTCCTTGTCCAGCGCGCGGGCGCCGAGCGGATAGTTGAAGAAGCCGGTGTCATCCATGCCGAACGGCGAAAAACCGATGCCGCCGCGCCCGATGGTGGGCCAAAAGAAGCGCGCGAATTCCTTCGCATTGCCGATTTCGGGCACCATCAGCGCATTGTCGGGCCGGGTGTACTTGTCGAGGTACTGGATGACGTTGCCACTTTCCCGATCGTAGATATCGGGCGCGGCGAAATCGATATCGGGGGCAGCTGCCTTCCAGATATCGAGCACGTCCCACTGCGGCCCGCCGCTGGCAACGCCGGTGGGATCGGGCACATTGGAAGGCCCGGCGAGCGAGGCATTCACATACATCGGCAGCGGCTTCACCGCCTTGCCCGCTTTCGCCACGGCATTGACGTAGCTGGCGACATACCAGGTGTTGAACGCGCGCGGCGCCTGCTTGCCGAAGGCCTGCTGCCAGGTGCCGTGCTTGCCGGTCTTCGCCGCCAGCGCCGCCGGGATCTGTTGCGCGAAGAGGCGGTTGCCCTCGGCTGAATAGTCGCGCGGCACGCGATAGGAGCCGGTCTCGTTTTCCGGCTGGACCATGATCACAGTGTTCTGCCGGTCATGATCGCGCAGGTATTCCATCACTTTCACGAAAGCGCGCCTGTCCGCCGCCAGCGTGGTCTTCGCCAGCGGAGTGAGCGCGTAGTGATCCGAACCGTCGGGCGCCTTCATGCGCGGGAAGCGCGCGTTGTCGAGCTTGACCCAAGCGGGGGTGTAGGACGGGCTGGTGTTCTTCCAGGTGCCGAACCACAGCAGCACCACGCGCTTGCCATGCGCCCGCGCGCCGTCGAGCAGCGCCTGAAGATAGGTGAAATCGAACTGGCCCTCGACCGGCTCGACCTGTTCCCAGGCGATCGGGATTTCCAGCGTATTGGCATGGATCGCATCGAGCACCGGCCAGACCTTGTCCAGCTCGCCCGGATAATTGCTCGAATTGTTCGCCTGCGCGCCCAGCATCAGAAAAGGCGCGCCGTCGACGATCAGCGCATGACGGCCATCCCGGCTTTCCAGATGCGGCGTTTGCGCCTGCGCGGAAACCACCTGACCGGCCAGGGCCAGCCCGGCGGCCAGCGCCAGCGTCGTGACAAATGCAGCCTTTCTCATTCTTCCCCCTTCACCGGCGTGTTCACGGGATCGCCATAGACGATGCCCCTGCCGTCGGTTCCTATGTAGACCCGCCCGAACCGGCGCGGATCGCCCGAGATCACCCGGATGCGCATGCCCCATTGATGGGCATCGTCGTTGATCCGCACCCAGCTCTCGCCACCATCGTCCGAGCGCCAGATGGCGCGCAGACCGTTGATCGCGCCCAGAGCGTAGAGCGCCGGTTCGCGGCGGCCCGGCGCGGCCTTGCCCAGACCATAGCGCTCGACCGAGATCGTTTCACCCGTGCGGGCCCAGCTTTTCCCGAAATCCACCGAGTGCCACAGCCCGCCGCCCAGATTGAGCCACAACGCGCCTGCCCGGCCCGGTTCGGCCAGCAGCGGCGCGGGGGCTTCGCGGTTGGTGAAATGGGCGGCCGAAAGGTCCGCGGGCAGGCCCTTGCCCGCCACGGCATGGAAATGCGCGCCGCCATCGTCGCTGCGCACGATCCGGCCTTTCGCGAAATCGATCGCGTAAAAGCGCCGCGCGTCCACTTTGTCCGCCGTCACCCGCACCCGGCTCGGGAGGCCTTTGGCCACTTGCCAGTGCGCGCCCCGATCCCGCGTGAAGCGGGGCACATCGGTTTCGGCAAGGAACGTCCGGCCATCGGCGGACACCGTGATCGCGGCATCGCCGGTCTGCTCGGGCAGCGGCGAGCCATCCGCGTGCGGCGTGCCTGCGGGCACATGCAGCGGCGTCCACGAATTGCCGCCATCCGCAGACCAGGCGAGCGACGTGTCCGGCACCACCCGCGCATGCACGCTGCCGCTCCTCACCATCATCCGCGGCGCCCGCCCGGCATAGTCGAGCGTATTGGTGTTCGAAAGGAATGGGTTGAGGTGCATGTGCGGCGGCGAAACCTTGAGATCGCCATGCCGGAACCCCGCGATATCGCCGAAGCCCGAAACGAGATGCGCCCCGCCGGTGGGGCTCGTCAGCGTGATGATCGCGGTCTGCTCGATCCCGCGCGTCCACGGCGCCCAGTGCAGAGTGCCGGGCTGTTCCAGCTCGTGCGTCGCATAAACGGTCGCGCCGGTGACATAGGCGGCATGATCGGCATCGAACGGATCGATCGCTAGCCCGGCTATCCAGTGGCCGAAATTGGCCTTGCCGTCGAAATCGAGAAAGGGCGTAGCCGAAACGTCGCGCACCGAGCGCTTGTAAAGCGCATCCCAATGCGCCCCGCCATCGTGCGAGAGCCAGACGGTATCGACCGGATAACCGCGATCGACGGTGCTGACGGCGATTGTCTTCGGATCGGACGCCGCCACGGAAACGCCCATGTAACCGCCCGCAGGCGCATCCTTGCCCTTGAGCGGCGTGACATCGCGCCACGCCCCGCGCGCCGGATCGAAGCGCCAGACCGCACCGCGCGTGATCCCGTTGGGGCCGATGCCGTCGCACCACGCCACCGTCAGCACGCTGTCGCTGCCGATTGCGGCTTTCACCGGCAGCAGACCATCGTCAGGCGCGCCCGGCACCGCGTGCCACGTCTGGCCGCCATCGTCGGAGCGCAGCAGCGGCGGCGTGCCCGGATCGGCGCTGCCCACGAACAGGCGGCCTTTCACCTGCGGATCGAAGACCACGAAGGAGAGCCCGCCATGCGTCGCGCGCGGATCGGTGGGCACGCCCAGCCCGGCGAGCGGGAACGAGGCCGCCTTGTGCCATGTGGCTCCGGCATCGGCGCTCGTCCACAGGCCCTGATGGCGCGAACCGAAGAACAGCCGGTCATGATCGAAAGGATCGATCGCCAGCCGCTCGCCCAGCCCGCGCCCGTTCTCGTTGCCGCCCATGCGGAACGGCACCGGCGTCACCCGCCATGTCCTGCCGTAATCGGTGGAGCGGAAGATCGCCGAGGGCAACGACCAGTGCATCCCGGCGGCGAGATAGACCGTGCCGGGATCGACGGGATCGGCGGCTAGGCTCTCGATCCCCATATAACTGCCCTCGGACACGCCGTCCTGCAGCGCCAGCCAGCGCCCGGCCTTCGCATCCCAGCGGTAAGCGCCGCCCATGTCGGTGCGCAGCCATGCCAGCCCCGGCTCGACCGGGCTGAACACCACCCCGGGCGCGAAGCCGCCGCCGCCCACGCGCACGCTGTGCCAGTCATAAGCCACGCTTTGCAAAACCGGTTTGGGCGGCATCGATTCGGAGGCGGCAGAAGCCTGCGAGGGCGCTCGGGCACACAGGGGCGCACCGGCAAGCCCTGCCAGCATCGCGAGCGCCAATAACGGCGCCTTATGAACCCCTGAGATGGCCACGGCCTTCCCTCTCTCCAGCAGTTTCAACGTCCTCGACAGGCACTTTTGGAGTCGCACCTTGACGCTGCGTCGCTCTTCATAGATAACGCTAACACCTGTGGAGGGGAATAGCAGTGACGAAAAATTATCCCGCCGTGAATCGTGGCCTTCCCGAAGACTGGCGCAGCGGCATTTTCCTGGGCCGTATCGAAACGCGCGAAGGCCCCACCCCCATTCTGATTCGCGATGGCAGCGTGTTCGACATGACGCGCGTGGCCCCGACCATGTCCGCCCTCATCGCCTCCGGCGTGCGCTCCGGCGGCGAGCGCATGGGCGGCATCGAAGTGCTGGAAAGCGCGGAGCTGCTCAGCCCCATCGACTTGCAGTGCGTGAAAGCCTGCGGCGTGACGTTCGCGGTTTCCGCGCTCGAACGCGTGATCGAGGAACGCGCGCGCGGCGATCACACCCTGGCCGCCGAACTGCGCGGCAAGATCGAAAGCGTGCTGGGCGGCTCGGTGCGCAGCACTGTCCCCGGCTCGCCCGAGGCTGACGCGCTCAAGCAGGCGCTGATCGACGAGGACATGTGGTCGCAGTACCTCGAAGTCGCGATCGGGCCCGATGCCGAAGTCTTCACCAAATGCCCGGTGCTCGCCACCGTGGGGCATGAGGCGGCAATCGGCGTGCGCTCCGATTCCGGCTGGAACAATCCCGAACCCGAAGTGGTGATGATCGCCGGGCCCGACGGCAAGGCCGTGGGCGCAACGCTGGGCAACGATGTCAACTTGCGCGACTTCGAAGGGCGCTCGGCTCTGCTGCTCGGCAAGGCCAAGGACAACAACGCCTCCTGCTCGATGGGCCCGTTCATCCGCCTGTTCGACGACGGCTTCACCATGGACGACGTGCGCGTCGCCGACGTGGCGATGACCATCCAAGGCGAAGACGGCTATGTCCTCGAAGGGCACAGCACGATGCGCGAGATCAGCCGCGACCCCGAAGACCTGCTACGCCAGACGATGAGCGAGCACCAGTATCCGGACGGTTTCGCGCTGTTCTGCGGCACGCTGTTCGCCCCCACGCAGGATCGCGACGAACCCGGCCGCGGCTTCACCCACAAGCCCGGCGATACCGTTACCATCTCCAGCGCCCGTCTGGGCACGCTGGTCAACCGGGTGACGACCTCGGCCGAGGCTCCGGCCTGGACGTTCGGCATCGGCGAACTCTTTACCAACCTGGCTCGCCGGGGCCTGCTCCCGGCATGACGAACGATCAGGACACTATGTTGAAACAGACCTCTACCGGCGGCCTCAGCGCCATCTATCCCGAGCTGCAGGACCGCAAGGTCATCATCACCGGGGGCGCGTCCGGCATCGGTGCCGGGCTGGTCGAGGCGTTCGTGGCGCAGGGCGCGAAAGTGGCGTTCGTCGATATTCAGGACGATCAGGGCGAGGCCCTGACCGCGCGTCTGGGCGAAAGCGCGCGCCATGTGCCGCTCTACCGCCATCTCGATCTCACCGATATCGACGCCGTGACCGGCACGGTCCGCGAACTGGGCGAATCGCTCGGCGGGATCGACGTCCTGCTCAACAATGCCGCCAACGATGACCGCCACACCGTGGCGGAAGTGACGCCCGCGTTCTGGGAAGAGCGCATGAACGTGAACCTGCGCCACCAGTTCTTCGCCGCGCAGGCCGCGGTGCCCGCGATGCGCGAGGCGGGCGGCGGCGTCATCCTCAATTTCGGTTCGATCAGCTGGCATCTCGGCCTGCCCGATCTGGTGCTCTACCAGACCGCCAAGGCCGCGATCTCCGGGCTCACCCGCAGCCTCGCGCGCGATCTCGGCCGCGACAATATCCGCGTCAACACGATCGTGCCGGGCAATGTGAAAACGCCCCGGCAGGAAAAGTGGTACACCCCCGAAGGCGAGGCCGAAATCGTCGCCGCGCAGTGCCTGTCCGGCCGCATCATGCCGCAGGACGTCGCCGCGCTGGCGCTGTTCCTGAGCTCCGACGGCGCGCGCATGTGCACCGCGCACGACTACTGGATCGACGCAGGCTGGCGATGAGCACGATGCAGGCCGAACACCTTCTCTCCGTGGGCGCGACGCTGGGTGAAGGCCCGGTCTGGATCGAGGATGCGCTGTGGTTCGTGGACATCAAGCAGAACACCGTGTTCCGCTTTGATCCCGCCTCGGGCGATCTCAAAAGCTGGCAGGCGCCCGAGCATGTCGGCTGGGTGCTGCCTTCGGCGCAGGGCGGGCTGATCGCCGGGCTGCAAAGCGGGCCGCACCGGTTCCTGCCGGAAACAGGCGCGTTCGAACGGATCGCCGCGACGCAGCCCGATCTGCCCGACAACCGCCTCAACGATGCCGCCATCGACGGTGAGGGCCGGATCTGGTTCGGCACCATGGACAACCTCGAAGAGAGCGAGACCGGCGTGGTCTTCGTGCTGGACAAGGGTGTGGTGACGCAGACGGCGCTCCCCCCGGTGACGATCACCAATGGCCCGGCGATCTCGCCTTGCGGCACGCGCGTCTATCATGTCGACACGCTGGGCCGCAAAGTGATCCGCCACACAATCGCGGCGGACGGCACGCCGGACGCAGGCGAAGTATTCCTCGATTTCAACGGCGAGGCCCGTACCGACTGGGGCCATCCCGATGGCGCCACCTGCGATGCCGAAGGCGCCGTCTGGCTCGGTTTCTTCGGCGGATCGGCCGCGCGGCGCTTTGCGGCGGACGGCACAATGACGCACGAAGTGCGCTTCCCGGTCAGTAATATCACCAAGGTCGCGCTCGGCGGCGCGGACGGCTACACGGCCTACGCCACCACCGCACGGCAGGGTCTGACGGAAGCGCAACGCGCGGCCGAACCTCTGGCGGGCGACCTGTTCACCTTCCGCGTAGAGGTGCCGGCTCCACCGGCCCGTCGCGCAAACACCTGAAGCAATCCGGCCCGAGGCAAGAGACAAAGAAAGCCCGGGCCGAAGGGAAAGGATCTCCTTAATGGATAGGGTCGGAATCAACACGCGCCTTGTCGCGCTCGTGGTTGCTGTCGCGACGATCGGCGGCTTCATGTTCGGCTACGATTCGGGCGTCATCAACGGCACGCAGAACGGGCTGGAAGCCGCCTTCGATCTCGGCCGTCTGGGCATCGGCGTCAATGTCGGCGCCATTCTCGTCGGCTCTTCCATCGGCGCCTTCATCGCCGGGCGCCTGTCCGACCGGATCGGGCGGCGCGGCACGATGATGCTGGCGGCTATCCTGTTCCTCGGCTCCGCGCTGCTGGCAGGCGCTGCCGGGTCTTCGGCCGTGTTCATCGTCGCGCGCATCATCGGCGGCCTCGGCGTCGGCGCGGCGAGCGTGACTTCGCCGGTCTATATTTCCGAGATGACCCCGGCCCATCTGCGCGGCCGCCTCTCCAGCATGCAGCAGGTGATGATCATCACCGGCCTCACCGGCGCCTTCCTCGCCAACTTCGTGCTGGCACGCTGGGCCGGCGGATCGACCGCAACGCTGTGGTTCGATTTCCCGGCATGGCGCTGGATGTTCTGGCTCCAGGCCATTCCCGCCGCGATCTATCTCGTGGCCTTGCTCTCTATCCCCGAAAGCCCCCGCTATCTGGTCGCGCGCGGCCGTCATGACGAGGCGCGCGCGGTGCTGACCCGCCTATTCGGCCCCGCCGAGGCCGATCGCAAGGTATCCGAAATCAACGCCTCGCTGGCCGCCGATCATCACCGCCCGCGCCTGTCCGACCTTGTCGACAAGAAGACCGGCAAGATCCGCCCGATCCTGTGGGTGGGCATCGGCATTGCCGTGTTCCAGCAGCTCGTGGGCATCAACGTGGTGTTCTACTACGGCGCGACGCTGTGGCAGGCAGTGGGCTTCACCGAAGACTATGCGCTGCAGACCAACATCCTCTCGGGCGCGCTGTCCATCGGCGCCTGCCTTACCGCCATCGCGCTGATCGACCGGATCGGCCGCAAGCCGCTGCTGCTGATCGGATCGGCGGGCATGGCCGTGGCGCTGGCGCTGGTCGCCTGGGCTTTCTCGACCGCCGTCACCGGCACCGACGGCGGGCTGGTACTGCCGGGCCACTCCGGCCTCATCGCTCTGATTTCCGCCAACGTGTACGTGGTGTTCTTCAACCTGAGCTGGGGCCCGGTCATGTGGGTCATGCTCGGTGAGATGTTCCCCAACCAGATCCGCGGTTCGGCGCTCGCCGTGGCAGGCTTCGCGCAGTGGATCGCCAATGCCGCGATCTCGGTCAGCTTCCCCAGCATGGCCGAGAAGCCGGGCCTCGCGATCACCTATGTGCTCTATGCCACGGCAGCCGCAGTCTCGTTCTTCTTCGTGCGCGCGACCGTCACGGAAACGCGCGGACGCGAGCTGGAGGACATGGAAGGGTGAGGATCGCGGCGGGAGACTGGCAGCTCGATCTCGATCCGCATCGCGGCGGGATGATCCGGGCGCTGACCCGGCAGGGGCGCGATATTCTGCGCCCCATGCCGGAAGGCAGCACCGAACCGTTCGAGAGCGCCTGTTTCCCGCTCGCCCCTTACGTGAACCGCATCGCCCATGGCCGCTTCGCATGGGACGGCACGGCTTATACGCTGGCGCCCAACCACGAAGGGCAGGCCCATCCGCTGCACGGCACTGCCTGGCTGGGCGCATGGGACATCGAAGCCGACGATGCGCACAGCGTCACGCAAGTGCATCATCACAAGGCCGGGACCGGCTGGGACTGGCCTTTCACCCTGCGGCAAGCGCTGAGCCTCTCTCCGGACGGCCTCGAAGCCCGGCTGGAACTGCACAATACCGGCAGCCGCGCCATGCCCGTGGGCCTCGGCTTTCATCCGTGGTTTGCCCGCAGCGCCGTTACCGCCATCGCCTTCGAGGCCGAGGCCGTGTGGCTGGCCGATGCGGATATGCTGCCCACGCAAACGGCTCCTGCCGATGCGCTGGGAGACTGGAGCCGGGGCGCCGGGCTCGAACGCCCCGATCTCGTCGATCATTGCTATGCCGGATGGGGCGGCGCCCTGCGGATCAGCCGCACCGATGGCGACGTGCTGCTGGAAGGCGATGCCGCGCCCTTCCTGCACCTATACGTGCCGCCGGGCGAGGATTTCTTCTGCGCCGAGCCGCAAAGCACGATGCCCGATGCCGTCAACAGAATGCCGCCTGCCCCGCTATCACCCGGCGAGATGGCCAGCATCGCCATGCGCATCCGCAACGTCTAGGTGCTGTCTGGTGAAAACGAAGTTCGTGTCATAATTCGTCGCCCCCGCCCTTCGGCTGGCCGACAGGCCGGCCGCTCAGGATAAACTGCCCTTTGGGCAGGCGGGGGCGACGCTACCTTTTTACGCTATGCTGCAAAAAGCGGGATCCCCGCCTGCGCGGGGATGACGGAAAATAGTGACGCGAACTTCAGTTCCACCACACTAGAGCGTGATCGTTTTACGTTGAATCGTCATTGCGAGGCCCGCAGGGCCGCGGCAATCCAGAGCGCAGTGGCACTGCGCTCTGGATTGCTTCGCTTCGCTCGCAATGACGAGGGTTTCCTTCAAAGGTGATCACGTTCCAGAGAAACCTGCACCACGTCCGCTCGTCCTGAGCTTGTCGAAGGACGCCGGGAGCCAACACCCTTCGACAAGCTCAGGGTGAGCGGAGTTTGTTCAGGTTTCAGGCGTGCTGATCCAAGTCAGCCGTCCCGTCCTCAACCCGGCACGCGCAGCACCGGGCGGCGGCGCGGGGCGGCGTCGGACTGGCGGCGCACCAGCTTGTGATCGACCACGATCCGGTGCGTGCTGATCTCTCCCTGCTTTTTGTTGCGCAACAGGGAGACGAGCAGTTCCACCGCGCGGCGGCTCATCTGGGCGATCGGCTGCTGGATCGTGGTGAGTTCCGGCCAGATCGTCGTGGCGAGCGCCACATCGTCGAAACCGCAAACGGTGAGGTCTCCCGGCACGTCGAGCCCGCGCCGATGCGCGATGGCAACGGTCGCGGCGGCCATGTCATCGTTGCTCGCGAAAATCGCAGAGGGCGGATTGTCCAGCGAAAGCAGCACTTCGGCCGCGTCCAGCCCCGAACGGTAGGTGAAGTACCCTTGCGCGACGAGCGATTCGTCGTAAGGAATACCCGCTTCGGCAAGAGCTTCCCGGTAGCCCTCAAGGCGCTCGCCACTGGCGGAAAGGTCAGGATGCCCGGCAATGAAACCGACCCGTTGATGGCCCAGGCCGATCAGGTGCGCGGTCAGTTCCCGCGCGGCGCTGCGATCGTCGATCATGATCGCCGCCACGCCTTCGCGCGGCCGCGCCGTGGATACCGCGACAGTCGGGATAGCGGCCCGTTCCAGCACTTCCAGAACCGCGCTTTCCTCGTTCAGCGGCGGCGGCAGGATGATGCCGTCGATCCCGCCCGCGATCATCCGTTCGGTGGCCTGCGCCAGATCGGCGCCGTCTTCCACTTTCTGCACGATGATCTGCGCGTCCGAGCGCCCGGCTTCTTCCAGACTGCCGACGATAAAGGCGCTGAGGAACGCTTCGGACGGGTTGGAATAGAGCAGGCCGATGCGGATCTGCGCCGCCCCAGCGAGACTGCGCGCAGCCCGGTTCGGCGCATAGTTGAGTTCGGCGATGGCCGCGTTCACCGCATCGCGGGTGGACTGGCGGACTTTGGGTTCGGAATTGATGACGCGCGATACCGTCATCATCGACACGCCCGCCCGCGCCGCGACATCGGCTATCGTCGGAGCGCCTGTCTGGCGGGATTTGGAGGAACGGCGTTTACGCTCTCTATCGGACATGGGGCGACATTAGCAGGAGTTGCGCAAAGGCAAAATGCCTGCCGTCACGATCGGCTGCACGATTTATGGTAGCGCAATCATTTTTGATGCCGTAGGAAATCGGGAACCTGGGAATGAATGAGGATGTGATGAGGCGTTTTCACCGCGTACTGCAAGCTGCCGCTCTGGTTTCCTGTGCGTCTGTGGCTCTGGCCCAGGCCCCGGCGCCCGAGCCTACTCCGGTGCACCCCGAACTCTGGCCCGCCGCCAAGAGCCCGGGGCTGGTCGATGCGAAGACCGAGGCACGGATCACCGCGATCATGGCGCGCATGAGCCTGCGCGAAAAAGTCGGCCAGATGATTCAGGCCGATACCGCCTCGATCAAGCCCGAAGATCTTGAGAAATATCCGCTCGGCTCGATCCTGGCGGGCGGCAACTCGCCGCCGATCGACGCGCCGGACCGCTCGCCCGCCTCGGCCTGGGTCGCCACGGCCCGCGCGTTCAATGCCGTCGCCATGGAAAAGCGCGACGGGCATGAGCCGATCCCGATCATGTTCGGCATCGATGCCGTGCACGGCAACAGCAATGTCGTGGGCGCCACGCTGTTCCCGCACAACATCGGCCTTGGCGCGATGCACGATCCCGCGCTGATGCGGAAGATCGGCGCGGCGACCGCCGCCGAAACCGCCGCCTCGGGCATCGACTGGGCCTTCGGCCCCACGCTCGCCGTGCCGCAGGACGAACGCTGGGGCCGCGCCTACGAAGGCTATTCGGAAGACCCCGCCATAGTCGCCGCTTACGCAGGCCCGATGGTCGAAGGCCTGCAGGGCAAGCCCGGCACGCAGACCACGGTGCAGGCAGGCCGCGTCGCCGCGAGCGTGAAGCACTTCCTGGGTGACGGCGGCACCACCGGCGGCATCGATCAGGGCGATACGCAAGTCGACGAGGAAACGCTGATCCGCATCCACGACGCCGGATATCCCAAGGCGGTCGATGCCGGAACGATGACCGTCATGGCCTCGTTCTCCAGCTGGAACGGCACCAAGATGCACGGCAACAAGGCACTGCTGACCGATGTCCTCAAGGGCCGCATGGGCTTTGACGGCTTCGTGGTCGGAGACTGGAACGGCCACGGCCAGATCCCGGGCTGCACCAACACCGATTGCCCCGCCACCTTCAATGCCGGGCTCGACATGGCGATGGCGCCCGACAGCTGGAAGGGCCTGTTCGAATCGACGCTCGCCGCCGCACAGTCGGGCAAGATCCCGATGGCGCGCATCGACGATGCCGTGCGCCGCATCCTGCGCGTGAAGATGAAGCTGGGCCTGTTCAATCCGGCCCGGCCCTATGAGAACAAGCCGCAGGAAATGGGCTCGCCCGCCCACCGCGCGATTGCCCGTCAGGCCGTGCGCGAAAGCCTCGTGCTGCTCAAGAACGAAGGCGTGCTGCCGATCAAGACCAGCGCCACCGTGCTCGTCGCGGGCGATGCGGCGGACGACATCGGCCGCCAGTCCGGCGGCTGGACGCTTTCGTGGCAGGGTGACGGCAATACCAATGCCGATTTCCCGGGCGCGACCTCGATCTACGCCGGCATTGCCGAGGCCCTGAAAGCGGGCGGCGGCAAGGCCATTCTCTCCACCGGCGGCAGCTTCACCCAAAAGCCGGACGTCGCCGTCGTCGTCTTTGGCGAGCAGCCCTATGCCGAGCTGCGCGGCGATGTGCGCACGCTGGAATTCCAGCCCGGCGACAAGAAAGCGCTGGCCCTGCTCAAGAAGCTCAAGGCCGCTGGCATCCCCACGGTTTCGGTGTTCCTCTCGGGCCGCCCGCTATGGGTCAATCCGGAGCTCAACCAGTCGGACGCGTTCGTGGCGGCATGGTTCCCAGGTTCGGAAGGCGAAGGCGTGGCCGACGTGCTGGTGGGCGGCAAGACCGATTTCCACGGCACCTTGTCCTTCAGCTGGCCGAAAACGGCGGCCCAGTTCCGGCTTAACAAGGGCATGGCGGGGTACGATCCGCTGTTCCCGCTCGGCTACGGCCTGACTTATGCCAAGGGCGGCCATGTCGGCCCGCTCAGCGAAGTGGCCGGGATCGATGCCAGCGACACCAATTCCAGCGTGTTCATTGCCAAGGGCATTGTCGCCAAGCCGTTCAAGCTGGAAACCGGCGCGGCCGTGCAGCGCCATCTCGTCGACAGCGCGGACCGTCAGGAAGGCGCGATCCAGCTCGCCTTCACCGGCGCGGGCGAGGCCTCCATTCTGGGGCCCAATCTCTCGCTCGAACGCGAAGCCAACGCGGAAATGAACGTGGAAGTGACCTACCGCCTCGACAAGGCGGCCAAGGGCCCGGTCACGCTGGCGCTGGGTTCGGGGCCGGTGCGGATCGACGCGGCGCTGGGCACGCCCGGCACCTGGCACAAGCTGCGCATTCCGCTCAAGTGCTTCTCCTCGCACGGCACGTACCTTGGCGGCATCAGCCACCCGTTCAAGCTGAGCGCGGATGCGCCGTTCACGATCACGATCTCGGACATGCAGCTCGCCACCGATCCGGCCGGCGCCGTCTGCCCGAACTGAGGAGACCGCCGGAATGACCGATAGCAAAGGCCCTTCGCGCCGCGCGCTGCTGGGCGGCCTCGCCGCGGCCGGGCTCGCCGCCACGATCGCCCCGCGCAAGGCGGAGGCAGGCCTCACCGCGATCGGCTATTCCGGCCCTTCCATCCCGCTCTGGCCCGGCAAGGCCCCCGGCGCTCCGGCGACGCTGCCCGTGCGCAAGGTCAAGCAGAACAGCACCAGCCCCGCGTTCGACGACCGCCTGATCACCGGCGTTGCCAATCCTTCGCTGGAAGTGCGCCAGCCCGCCTACCGCGATGGCTCGGCCGTCATGCTGATCCCGGGCGGCGGCTACGGCTTCCTCGCCTGGGACAATGAGGGCGAAGAGCAAGCCCGCTGGCTGACCGAGCGCGGCGTCACCTGCTTCATCCTCGCCTACCGCCTGCCCTGCGAAGGCTGGGCAAACCGCGCCACCGTGCCCCTGCAGGACGCCCAGCGCGCCATGCGCCTGATCCGCGCGCGGGCCGGGGACTTCGGCATCGATCCCAAGCGTATCGGCGTGCTCGGTTTTTCGGCGGGTGGCCACCTTGCAGGCAGCATCGCCACCCGCTTCGACGAAAAGGTCTACGATTCCATAGACGCGGCGGACACGCTCTCGGCCCGCCCGGACCTTGCGGGCATGATCTATCCGGTGGTGAACCTGTCCAGGTCCATCACCCACGCCGGATCGCGCGACAATCTGCTGGGCAAAGACGCCAGCGAGACGCTTCGGGTAGCCGGCTCGGTAGAGACCCGCGTGACGGACCAGACCCCGCCGGTCTTCCTCACCGCCTCCAGTGACGACGGCCTGGTGCCCATCGCCAACAGTCTGGCGATGTACAATGCCATGCTGGCGAAACAGCGCCCGGTGGAATTCCACGGCTTCGACAAGGGCGGCCACGGCTTCGGCGTGCGCCTGCCCGACGATGTGCCCGCCCACGTCTGGCCGGACCTGTTCCACGCCTACGGCAAGAGGCACGGGGTTTTCACGGCGTAGCGCGAACGTGCCTTCTTCGTGCTGATCGCGGCAGGAGAAAGAAACCACGTGCGATAAGACCAGCACCGGCACGCGACACGATCCGTATGGGTGCACTTCTCTGGATGAGGAGAGTGAGCGTCCCATTCCGGCACACGCTCTCCCTGTTCATTTGTACGATACAGCCTCATCGAGGCTTGCGCGTGCAACTTCCAGATACCTGTTTCGTAGCATTCCAGTCGCCGCGACGTCCCCCAACCGGCTCATAAATAGTTGAAATGTAAAGGCAGCATTCCCCTTAGTTTCCGGAGAGCCTATCCAGGCTCCCCGAGCGTTACGCTAGAAATTGCCCTACAAATGTTAGCGGTACATTTTTCATGTTGCACCTATGTTGCAGCGATGATAGGTGCCGTCCCAGCAGACGGACTGCTCCTCACAGAGCAGCATAACGCCTTGCCAGGCTATGAATTGATAGCGCTACCAATGCTGCAACGCAGCATTGCATGGGACAGGAGGGGACTGATAGTGACCGTTTTCAATCAGCTTTGCCGTGGAATTTCGGATTTCAGCGGCCGCAATATTCTTCGCGCCGGCGTTTCCGCAACCGCGTTGGCAGCCTGCGCGCTTCCCTCCATTGCGTGGGCACAGACCGCCTCCGAATCGGACACCGCGACTGCCGACGATCAGAACGTGGACTATAACGCCATCATCGTTACCGGCATCCGCGCCTCGCTGCAGAGTGCCCGCACCCGCAAGCGTGATGCTGAAGTCGTGGTCGACTCGATCTCCGCGCAGGACATCGGCGCCCTGCCCGACCGCTCGGTTTCCGAAGCCCTCCAGCGCGTTCCGGGCGTCACGCTCCAGCGCACCAGCGAGGCCCGCGACCCGGCCCGCCTTTCGGGCGAAGGCGGCGGCGTGTTCATCCGCGGCCTGTCCTTCGTACGCTCCGAACTGAACGGGCGCGACGTCTTTTCGGCCAACAACGGCAATTCGCTGTCGTTCGAGGATATCTCGGCCGATCTCCTTTCGGGTGTCGACGTCTACAAGAATCCCTCGGCCGACATGATCGAGGGCGGCATCGGCGGCACCATCAACCTGCGCACCCGCAAGCCGTTCGACGCTCCCGGCTTCGTGGCCGCGGTTTCGGGCGACATCAACTACGCCGATCTGCGCAAGAAGAGCTTCATGTCGGGCAGCGCCCTCGTCAGCGACCGCTGGGATACCGGCCTCGGCGAGATCGGCATTCTTGCCTCCTATTCGATCAGCAACATCGGCAACCGCACCGATTCGATCTCGGCCGACCGCTTCCTGCAGCGCACGCTCGCGTCCGACATCGACGGCCACTCGGCCGGCGACACCGTTTACGTCCCCAACAGCGTCGGTTTCCGCCGGATCGACTGGCAGCAGGAACGCCGCGCGTTCGACGCCTCGATCCAGTGGCGCCCTTCAAGCACGCTGGAATTCACGGCCGAAGCGCTGATTTCCAAGGCGACGCCGAACGACTCCGAATACTATATCGGCAATTCCTCACAGCTGACGCCAGAGGATCCCAGCTTCGTCTACGGCGATGCCGGGCAATTGATTTCGGGTACTGCAAATAACCAGCAGCCTATGCTGGACACCCGCGCGGGCCGTCAGCGCAAAAAGAATCAGGACTACTCGTTCAACGCCAGGTGGGAACCGGACAGCCACCTCACCATCACCGGCGACGTGCAGTATTCGAAGTCGACGTCCAAGGTCTATAGCATGACCGCGTTCACCGGCATGGACGTTCCGGCCACGTTCGACTTCAACCTCAGCGGCGACACGCCCTACCTCGACATGAGGCCGACCGATCCGGCCCAGTCCTTCGCCGACAAGTCTCTGAACTGGTGGGCTGCGGCGATGGATCACCTGGAAGACAATGAAGCCGACCAGTGGGCCATCCGCGGCGACATCGAATACACGTTCGACGACGGCTTCCTCAAGTCGCTCAAGGTCGGCGGACGCTGGGCCGATCGCAATGCCGTCACACGCCAGACGACCTACAACTGGGGCATACTCTCGGCCCAGTACTGGGCGCAGGACGACAAGGTCTACCTTGACCAGACCGGTCGCGCGGGCGGCATCCAGAATCCGGGCCTGCCCAACCAGTCCGTATACGTGCCGTTCCACAACTTCTTCCGCGGCGAGGCGAACAGCCCGACCAGCGGCCTGTGGCTTCCCGCTCCCGGCCTCGTCAACAAGACCACCGGCCACGCTTACGACTTCCTACAGGCCACGACGCTAAGCTGGGGCTGGCAACCGCTTAGCGACGATTTCTCGGAAACCACCAGCAAAGGCGGGATCAACAACCAGGGCCAGGAAACCTTTTCCGCCTATGCCGTCGCCCGCTTCGGCATGGAAAACAGCCCGTTCGGCCGCTTCGATGGCAATGTCGGCGTGCGGGTAGTCCATACCAAGCTCGACGCACTGGGCTCGGCAATTAACGTTGGCACGATCAGCACCAACTGTACGACTGCGGACTGCACGGACTTCGATCGTGCATCCAACTTCGCCGGCGGAGACCTGGGCAATACCCTGACTGCCGGCAGCAACAGCTACACCGATGTTCTGCCCAGCCTGAACCTGCGCTATTTCGCGACCGACGATTTCCAGATCCGTTTCGCGGCCTCGAAGGGAATCTCGCGCCCGACGTTCGCGCAGCTCAATCCCTACACCTCGCTCAACTTCTCATTCGATGATACCGGCGCTCCCAACGGCACCGGTATTGGCGGGCGCACCACGGCCTTCACCGGCACGGCAGGCAACCCCGATCTCAAGCCGACCCGGTCGAACAACTACGACCTCAGCTTCGAGTATTACTATGGCCGCTCGAACAGCCTGACGCTGGCGCTGTTCTACAAGGAGATCAGCAACTACATCTTCGTCGGCCTCGAACAGCAGAGCTACACCAGCGGCGGCGAGACCATCACGTTCGACGTGAACCGCCAGACCAATGGCGCCAAGGGCAAGATCAAGGGCTTCGAACTGGCCTATACCCAGTTCTTCGACTTCCTTCCCGGCGATCTCAGCGGCCTGGGCCTTACCGCGAACCTCACTTACGTGAATTCGACCGGTGGCCAGAACAGCTCGGTCAACGTGTTCGACACCGCCACTGGCGACAACGCGGGCCTCAACCTGCCGCTGGAAGGCCTTTCGAAGTGGTCCTACAACGTTGCCGGCGTCTATGAAAAGCACGGCATTTCCGCCCGTGTCGCCTACAACTGGCGGTCGCACTACCTGCTCACCACTTCGGCGGCGAACATCAACTACCCGGTCTGGAACGACGACTACGGCCAGCTTGATGCCTCTATCCTCGTCGATGTGGGCGACCACATGAAGATCGGTCTGCAGGGGACCAACCTGCTAACCTCGCGCACGTACCTGCGCGTGGGCGACCCCAGCCTGAAGCCGCGCTACAGCTGGACCGAAACCGACCGACGCGTAGCCATGGTGGTCCGCACCCGCTTCTGATAGCTCCTCCCAAGCCTCCCGGTCCGCTCGTTCGGACCGGGAGGCTATCTACCAGACAGGCGGGAGAGGCCACATGGGCGGGCCGGACAATCGAATTACGCGATACGTCGTTGCAGGCGGCGGCAGTGCCGGTTGGATAACCGCCGCCGTCCTGGCCCGTTTTCTCCCCCCTTCTTCAGCCAGCATCACCCTCGTCGAGTCCGAGGAAATCGGCATCATCGGCGTGGGTGAGGCAACTGTCCCCCTGATCGGTCAGCTCAACGCCCTCCTCGGCATCCACGAGCCCGATTTCGTCTCCGCAACCAACGGCACATTCAAACTCGGGATCGAGTTCGCGGACTGGGGCGAAACAGGCAACCGCCACTTCCACGGCTTCGGCGACTTCGGTGAGGACATCGCCGGGCTCCCTCCCCATCAGTATTGGCTAAAACTCCGCGAAGCAGGGCCCGTTGCCCCGCTTAGCGAATGGTCAATGCCCTGGGCCGCCGCGCAGCGCGACCGCTTTGCCCCGCCGCAGGCCATGAAAGGCGAGGCTGCGGAATTCCGGCACGCCTATCATTTCGACGCCGCGCTCTATGCCGCCTATCTGCGCCGTCTGGCCGAAAGCAAGGGCGTCACGCGCACAGAAGGCCGCATCCTTGAGGCCGCGCGCGACGGCGGGACCGGGCTTGTCTCGCACCTGATCCTCGACGGCGGCCGCCGCGTCGAAGGCGACGTGTTCATCGACTGCACCGGCTTTGCCTCGCTGCTGCTGGGACAGACCATGGGCGTTGCCTACCGCGACTGGAGCGAGTGGCTGCCCTGTGACCGCGCTGCCGCAGTCCCGTCCAGCCGTGCCGGACGGCTGACCCCCTTCACGCGCTCGACCGCTCTGTCCGCCGGGTGGCAGTGGCGCATTCCCCTGCAAAACCGGACCGGCAACGGCCACGTCTACGCCAGCCGTTTCCTCTCCGACGACGAGGCTGTCGCCCAGCTGCTCGCCGGGATCGACGGCGAAGTGCTGGCCGAACCGCGTCTGCTGCGTTTCACACCGGGACGCCGCGAGCGCTTCTGGGAAGGCAACGTCATCGCCATCGGCCTTGCCGCCGGTTTTCTTGAGCCGCTGGAATCCACGGCACTCCAGCTTATCCAGACCGGCGCCATGCGGCTCCTCGAATTCCTGCCTTGCGGCACCCCGGATCCGGCGCTGATCGCGGAATACAACCGCCAAACCGCGCTGGAATACGAGCGCATTCGCGATTTCATCATCGCCCATTACTGCCGTTCGCGCCGGGACGAGCCGCTCTGGCGCGAAGTGGCCGCCATGGATCTTCCGGAAACGCTGGCCCACAAGCTGACCGTATGGGATGCCTGTGGCCGCGTCCCGCTATACGACCTGGAATCGCATCAGGAGCCAAGCTGGGTTTCGATACTCATCGGCCAGGACATACTGCCGCGGCACTACAACCCGCGCGTCGACGCCGTGCCCGAAGACCAGCTCAGGTCCATCATGGAGCAACGGCGGCAGTTTCTCGCGCAGGCCGTCCAACGCATGCCGGGACACGATTACTTCATTTCGCGCACCTGTGCCGCGCAGGACACAGCATAGTCCTACGCATTTGGCACTTGCCGCTCGTTATGATTGCGCTAACATTGTCGTGAGCAGAGATTACCGGAGAGGACGAAAATGAAATTTGCCAATCTGGCGATAGCGGCACTTGCATGCGCTGCATCAGCACCGGCATGGGCCGGCAGCCAAGCCCCCGTCCGGCGGATCGATGTGAATGCCGCCGCAGCAGCAGGCCCGGTGGACCGCTTTTTCGACCTCTCGGTCGGCTCGGACTATCCCGGCACGCTGCGGCGCGCGGACAGTCAGGCGCAGTTGCAGATCGCATCGGACGAACTGGGCTTTCGCTACATCCGCTTTCACGACATCTTCCACGATATCCTCGGCACCGTGCGCAAGGTGGACGGCAAGATCGTCTATGACTGGACCGGGATCGACAATCTCTACGACGATCTGCTGGCGAAGAATATCCGCCCGTTCATCGAGCTGGGCTGGACGCCGTCGGTCATGCGCACCTCGGACCTGCAGCTCTTCTACTGGAAGGGCAATACCTCGCACCCCGATCCGGCGATGTGGCGCGATCTGATCCATGCTTTCGTCACCCATCTGCGCGCACGTTACGGCGCGGACGAAGTGCGCAGCTGGTATTTCGAGCTGTGGAACGAGCCCAATCTCGACGGGTTCTGGGAAGGCGCGGACCAGAAGGCCTATTTCGATCTCTATGCCGATACGGTGAAGACCATCAAGGCGATCGATCCGAAGCTGCGCGTGGGCGGCCCGGCCACGGCAGGCGCGGCCTGGGTGCCCGAGTTCCTGTCCTACGCCGAGAAGCACAAGCTGCCCGTCGATTTCGTGACAACCCACAGCTACGGCGTCGAAGGCGGCTTTCTGGACGAGGATGGCAAGCAGGACACCAAGCTCTCCCCCTCCCCCGATGCCATCGTGGGCGATGTGCGCCGCGTCCGCGCGCAGATCGAGGCGTCAGCCTATCCCGGCATCCCGCTCTATTTCACCGAGTGGAGCACCAGCTACACCCCGCGCGATTTCGTGCACGACAGCTATATCAGCGCGCCCTACATCCTCACCAAGCTGAGGAAGACGCAGGGCATGGTCCAGGGCATGAGCTACTGGACTTATACCGACCTGTTCGAGGAACCCGGCCCGCCGCCGACGCCGTTCCACGGCGGTTTCGGCCTGATGAACCGCGAGGGCATCCGCAAACCGGCGTGGTTTGCCTACAAGTACCTCCACGCCCTGCAGGGCCGCACGATTCCCGTGGCGGACGAGTTCTCGTTCGTCTCGCGCAAGGGCAAGAGCATTGCCGCCGTTGCCTGGGACTGGCACCAGCCGGTGCAGAAGCTGAGCAACAAGCCGTTCTACACGCGCCTTGAGCCTTCGCGGGCAAGCGATCCGATCGCCTTCCGCTTCACCCACCTCGCTCCCGGTACGTACCGGGCCGAAGTGCACCGCACCGGCTACCGCCATAACGATCCGCTCTCGCTCTACATCGACATGGGCATGCCTGCCTCGATCGATGCCGCCCAGATCGCCCGGTTCCAGAAGGAAACCGCCGATCGCCCCGAAAGCGACAAGCTCGTGAAAGTCGGCAGGAACGGCACGGCATCGCTGACCGTTCCGATGCAGACCAACGATGTCGTGCTGGTCACCCTGAAACCCGCCAAGCCCTGACAGTCCAGGCCCTGAGGGTCGCACCAATAGCTGGCCCACATGGACCGGCGGAAACCATATGGAAGAGGCTCGCGTGAGCATTACCCGACGCACCGTATTCAAAGGCGCCCTTGCCGGGGCGGCCATTCCCTCTCTGGCAACGGCCCTGTCCGCCCGGGATACCGGTTCCTGCACCGGCACCCCGCCGCAGCCATCCGGCCCGCAATGGGGCACGGGCGCCGAAGGCCAGCGGATCGCCGATCTCGGCAATGGCACGTACCGCAACCCGATCGTCTCCGGCGACCATCCCGATCCCACGATCCTCAAGGACGGGGACGTCTACTACATGACGTTCTCCTCGTTCGATTACTATCCCGGGCTGGTGATCTGGGAATCGCGCGATCTGGTGAACTGGGCGCCGGTGGGTCCGGCGCTGCAGTACGATCTCGGCACGGTCTGGGCGGTCGATCTCGTCAAGCACGACGGGATGTACTACATCTACATTCCCGCCGCGCCGCAGGGCAAACCCTGGTCGATCTACGCCATCTGGGCGGACGATATCCGGGGGCCGTGGAGCGAACCGGTCGATCTCAACATTCCCGGCTGCATCGATCCCGGCCACGTCGTCGGCGAGGACGGCAAGCGCTATCTCTTCACCAACGGCATCCGCAAGGTCCGCCTGACCGACAACGGCCTCGCCACCGACGGCCCGCTCGAACAGGCCTACGATCCCTGGCGCTATCCCGACGACTGGGTGGTCGAGAACTTCGCGCCCGAAGGGCCCAAGCTGATGCGCCACAACGGCTGGTTCTATCTCGTCACCGCCATTGGCGGCACGGCGGGGCCGGTAACCGGGCACATGGTGATCGCCGCGCGTTCGCGCTCGGTCAACGGGCCGTGGGAGCATTGCCCGCACAACCCCATCGTGCGCACGCAGAGCACGGCGGAGCCGTGGTGGTCGCGCGGCCATGCCACGCTGGTGGAAGGGCCCGCGGGCGACTGGTGGATGGTCTATCACGGCTACGAGAACGGGATGCGCACGCTGGGGCGGCAGACGCTGCTCCAGCCCATCGAATGGACGGCGGACGGCTGGTTTCGCGCCACCGGCGGCGACCTTTCCCGCCCCCTGCCCAAGCCGAAGGGCGGCAAGGCCTCCGCATCCCTGCCCGCGCTGTCGGACGATTTCTCGCAGGACCGCATGGGCCTGCAATGGACGTTCTTCGCCCCCAAGGCGGTGGACGGGCAGCGCGCCGTGCATGGCCCGGACGGCCTCGTAATCGAGGCGCAGGGCACGTCCCCCGCCGATTCCTCCCCGCTCACCTGCGTGGCCGGAGACCGCACTTATCAGGCCGAAATCTCGCTCGATCTGCTCGATGACGAGGCCGAGGCCGGGTTCCTGCTGTTCTACAACCACAAGGCTTTCGTCGGGCTCGGTTTCACGCCTACGGTGCTGAAAATCTTCGAATATTCCGAAGAGCTGAAATGGGCCGGCATTCCCCATCAGGCGCGCAGCATTCGCCTGCGCATCACCAATGTCGAGAATGTGATCACTTATCACTATTCCTACGACGACGGGCGCACCTGGCAGCGGCACGGCACCCGCATGGAAGTCTCGGGGATGCACCACAATGTCTTCGGCGGCTTCCTCAGCCTGAGGCTGGGCATCTACACGGCAGGCAAAGGCAAAGTCCGCCTGCGCGACTTCCGCTATCGCGCCAATGGAGCCATCGTATGATCCGGACCCGCATCCTCCCGGTTCTGGGCCTGCTGGCCGCAGGCGTCTCGCAGACCGCGATGGCGCGCCCGGTGTTCGATCCGGTCTTCACCAGCCATATGGTGCTCCAGCGCGATCGTGCGGTGCCGGTGCGCGGCACGGCGGAACCCAGGGCCGAAGTCACAGTCGCTTACGAAGGGCACAGCCTCTCCACCCGCACCGATGCGCAAGGGCGCTGGGCGGTCGAGCTGCCCTCCAGCCCGGCGGGCGCGCCCTTCAGTCTGAGCGCCAGCGATGCCAGCGGCAAGACCGTTCTCGATGATGTCGTGTTCGGGGACGTGTGGCTGTGCTCGGGCCAGTCGAACATGGAATTCACGCTGCGCCACGTCACCAATGCCGATCTGGAAGTGGCCAGCGCGGGCCATGCCGATCTGCGCCTGTTCAACATGCCGCGCCAGTCGAGCACCAGACCGCAGGCCAAGCCCGGGCAGCCGGTGTCATGGCAGCGCTCGGCCCCGCAAAGCGCCGCCGATTTCTCCGCCGCCTGCTATTTCATGGGCCGCGACTTGCAGCAGCACCTCAAGGTGCCGATCGGGCTGATTGCTTCGAGCTGGGGCGGTTCGGTGATCGAGGAATGGCTCGACCGCGAAACGCTTTCCAAAGTGCCGCGTTACCGGCGCGATCTGGCCGTGCTCGATGCCTATGCGCACGATCATGTCGAAGGCATGGCAGAATGGGACCGGCAATTGCAGCAATCGCTGGGCACGCGCGCCGAGCCGCCTGCTGACGCTGTCTGGAAACCGCTGCCCTCCCTCAGCGTCTGGGAGAACTGGGGCGGCGATACCGCGCATTTCGACGGCATCGGTTACTATCGCGGCCATGTCCGGCTGACGGCGGCGCAGGCCGAGGCAGGCGGAACGCTGAAACTCGGCCCCATCGACGATATCGACGTCACCCATATCAACGGCCGCACCATCGGCGCCGGTCAGGGCTGGGACCAGCCGCGCGCCTATGCCGTGCCGCAGCGCACGCTGCACGCGGGCGACAATCTGGTCGAGATCACCGCCATCGATATCGGCGGCGGCGGCGGGCTCAGTGGCCCGGCTCCGGCATTGGCGCTGGCCGATGGCACCAGTGTGCCGCTCACCGCCCTCGAATTCACCCGCGGCGCCCCGCTTGCCGAGACCGGCATGCCGCCGACGATGCCCTGGGTCGGCGGCAGCGGGCGCACCACGCTGTTCAACGGCATGATCGCACCGCTGGGCGATTTTCCCGTGCGCGGCTTCGCCTGGTATCAGGGCGAGGCCAATGTGACCGATCCGGAAGGCTACCGCCAGTTGCTGCCACTGCTGGCAAACCAGTGGCGCCAGCGCTTCGGCGGCAAGGCCTTCGTGATGGTCCAGCTCGCCAATTACGGGCCGCTGTCCAGCAAGCCCCGCGACAACGACTGGGGCCGCTTCCGCGATGCCCAGCGCCTGATCGCCAAGGCCGACCCGATGACCGGCCTCGCCAGCGCCGTCGACATTGGCCAGCCGGGAGACATCCACCCCACCGACAAGCAGGACGTGGGCAAACGCCTCGCTCTCGAAGCGCGCCGTCTGGCCTATGGGGAAACCGTCGTCTCGCGCGGCCCTGCGCCTCTGGATGCGCGGCGCACCGGTGCGGGGATCACGGTCCGCTTCAAAAACGGGCCGCTGCGTGCGATTGGGAGCGATACTGTCATCGGCTTCCAGCTCTGCAATGCGGCCAGCCAGTGTCATTTCGCAACCGGCCGGATCGACGGGACCACAATCGCTCTGCCCGCCGATCCGGAGGCGAAGACCGTGCGCTTCCTGTGGGCGGCGAGCCCCATCGTGAACCTCTACAACGACGCGATGCTGCCCGCGACGCCGTTCAGCCTGCCGATCCGGTAAGGCTGAAGCGGCATTGCGAACCTGCAAGGCCAGTGAAGCAATCCAGGGCCGTCCGCCACGGCTCTGGATTGCCGCGCGGCTTCGCCGCTCGCAATGACGAAGGGTGGGGTGGAAACGACGACGGCCACCGGTAACCTGCCATCAGACCCGATGGCCGATTGCCCTACAGCATCCTGCCCCCGCTCGTCCTGAGCTTGTCGAAGGACGCTGGCACTGCGCGTGTATCAACACCCTTCGACAAGCTCAGGGTGAGCGGGGAAATGGGGCAGATTTCCCGCCTTTGCGCCTACCCGCGATAGATTCCCGCAGGCAGGCCGGAAACGCCGCTTTCCACCTCGAACAGGGCGCCGTCGAATGCGGAGGCTTCTCCTCCGGTCGCGGCCGATGTCACGAACATGCGGTCCAGCCCCTCACCGGCGAAGGTCACGTTGGTGATGCGCTGTGCGGGCAGGGAAATGGAGCGGTCCCGGCGGCCATCGGGCGCGAAGCGGCTGATGCAGCCGCCGCCCCAATGCGCGACCCACAGGAAGCCCTCGCTGTCCACAGTCATGCCATCGGGATGGCCATCGCTTTCGCCGAACCGGATGAAGGGCTCTTTCGCTTCGATCCCGCTATCCGTGATTTCGAAACGGTAGATCGTGCGCTTCGCCGTGTCCGAGTGATAGAGCCAGCGGCCGCAGGCGGAGAAGGCCGGGCCGTTCGGCACCATGTAGCCGCTGTCCATCACCCGGCAGGTGCCGTCCGGATCGAGCCGGTAGAGCGAACCGCGTTCCTCTTCCTCGGCCATGTCCATGGTGCCGCACCAGACAGCGCCGTGCCGGTCGGCCTTGCCGTCGTTCATGCGGTTGCCCGGCCAGTGCGGCTCGGGATCGGCGATATAGCGAACGGCAAAGCGATCGGGCGAGATCCGGGCGAAACCGCTCTGGAACCCGCCGATCAGATCGCCGTCCTCATTCTCGGCAACCCAGCCGAGCGGCTCGGGCATGTCCCAGCGTTCAATGCCGCCATCGGCGAGGGACAGCCGGTTGAGGGCGGGCGCCAGGATATCGACCCAGTAGACCGCATTGTCGCGCGCGCTCCACAGGGTGCCTTCACCCAAGGTATCGCACAGATCGCGCTCGATCTTGCGCCATTCGGCCATAACGCCCGCTCCTCTTCAGTGCCTGTTACTCTTTAGTGGTTATCGCGCGGCAGCCCCTTGGTCTGGGCGATGCGCTGATATTTCTCGGCCCCTTCGAGGATGGCGCCGGTGTTCATCTGGCCGACCACCGAGCGCTGCAGTTCCTGCCACGGCGTCTGCGAATCCGGGTAGGGATAGCCGCCCTTGGCCTCCAGCGCGGCACGGCGCGCGGCCAGTTCCTCGTCGGAAATGAGCACGTTCACGGTGCCCTTCTTCAGGTCCATGCGCACGCGGTCGCCGGTTTCGAGCAGGGCCAGACCGCCCATCGCCGCCGCTTCGGGGCTGGCATTGAGGATCGAGGGGCTGCCCGACGTACCCGACTGGCGGCCATCGCCGATGCAGGGCAGCGCCGTCACGCCTTCGGTGATGAGGTATGCCGGCGGGCGCATATTCACGACTTCGGCCGCACCTGGATAGCCGATCGGCCCCGCGCCGCGCATGAACATCAGCGTTTCGGGCGTAATGCCGAGCGCCGGATCGTCGATACGGTGGTGATAGTCCTCAGGACCGTCGAAGACGATGGCCGGACCTTCGAAAGCGTCCGGATCGTCGGGATTGGAAAGATAGCGCTGGCGGAACTGGTCCGAGATCACGCTGGTCTTCATGATCGCCGCGTCGAACAGGTTGCCCGACAGCACGAGGAAGCCCGCCTCGTCCACCAGCGGCTGGTCGAAGGTCTTGATGACGCGTTCGTCCTCGATGGTGGCATCGCGGCAGTTGTCGCCCATGGTCTTGCCATTGACGGTCATCGCGCCTTCCTGAATCAGGCCCTGCTTGATGAGCTGCGCGATCACCGCGGGCACGCCGCCCGCGCGGTAGTAATCCTCGCCCAGGTATTCTCCTGCGGGCTGCAGGTTCACCAGCAGCGGGATCTTGTGGCCGTAGGTCTCCCAGTCCTTGAGCGGCAGCTCCACGCCGATATGGCGGGCAATCGCCGCAAGGTGGATCGGCGCATTGGTCGAACCGCCGATCGCGGCATTGGTCACGATCGCGTTATGGAAGGCCTCGATCGTGAGGATGTCCGAGGGCTTGAGATCCTCGTGCACCATATCCACGATGCGCTTGCCGGTGTGATAGGCGCATTCCTGACGGTCGCGGTACGGCGCGGGGATCGCGGCCGAGCCGGGCAGCATCATGCCCAGCGCTTCGGCCAGCGAGTTCATCGTCGTCGCCGTGCCCATCGTGTTGCAGTAACCGGTCGAAGGCGCCGAGGAAGCGACGAGCTTCACGAAACCGTCCGCGTCGAGTTCGCCCGCGGCCATCATCTCGCGGCCCTTCCACACGATCGTGCCCGAACCGGTACGCTCGCCCTTGTGCCAGCCGTTGAGCATCGGGCCGACCGACAATGCGATCGCCGGGATGTTCACAGTTGCCGCGGCCATGATCATGGCGGGCGTGGTCTTGTCGCAGCCGGTGGTCAGCACCACACCGTCGAGCGGGTAGCCGTAGAGCGCCTCGACAAGGCCGAGGTAGGACAGGTTGCGGTCCAGCCCGGCGGTGGGGCGCTTGCCGGTTTCCTGAATCGGGTGGACCGGGAATTCGATGGCGATGCCGCCCGCTTCGCGGATGCCCTCGCGGATGCGCTCGGCCAGCACCAGGTGATGGCGGTTGCACGGCGAAAGATCGCTGCCCGACTGGGCGATACCGATGATCGGCTTGCCCGAGCGCAGCTCCTCAAGGCTGAGACCGAAATTGAGATAGCGCTCCAGATAGAGCGAGGTCATGTCGATATTGTCGGGATTGTCGAACCAGGCGCGCGAACGCAGTTTGGGCTTGTTTGTGTCTGTCATGTCGGTCTCGATCAACGGTCCACGGACACGCGGTAGATCATGACATGCCGGTAGGGCTTGCCCGGATCGACGCGCGCCGAGACGAAGTTGCTGTGATTGGGAGAGTCGGGGAATTTCTGGGGTTCGAGCGCGATGCCGTCCCCCATGCGGTAAACGTGGTGGTGCTTGCCGATGTAGGTGCCGTCCAGGAAATTGCCGGAATAGACCTGCAGGCCGGGCTCGGTGGTGAGCACTTCGAGCACGCGGCCCGAGGCGGGATCCTCCAGCCGGGCGGCGAGTTCGGGCTTCTTCGTCAGCCCCTTGTCGAGCGCGAAGTTATGATCGAAGCCGCGCCCGTAGACGATCTGCTGATCGGTGCCGTCGCGCAACCCCTGCTCCAGGGCCTTGCCCTTGCGGAAATCGAACACGGTACCCGCCACGGGGCGCAGTTCGCCGGTGGGGATCAGCTTGTCGTTGACCGGCGTGTAATGGCTCGCCGGCACCGTCAGCACATTCTGCATGGCGCCCTGCGGTGCGCCCTCGCCTGCCATGTTGAAAATGGCGTGGTTGGTCATGTTGATGACGGTGGGCTTGTTGGTGGTGGCATCGAATTCGATGCGCAGCGATCCGGCCTCGTCGAGCGAATAGGTCACGCGCGCGTTCACCGCGCCGGGATACCCGGCATCGCCGTCGGGGCTCATGAGCGAGAAGACCGCGCTGGCGACCGGGCCGGACTTGACCGACACGACTTTCCAGTTCTGGACGTCCCATCCCTTGCCGCCGCCGTGCAGCGAGTTCTCGCCATCGTTCTGCGGAAGCTGGTAGCTCTTGCCGTCGAGCGTGAACTGGCCGCCCGCAATGCGGTTGGCATAGCGGCCGATAGTAGCGCCCCAGTAGTTCGGGCGCGCTTCGTAATCGGCCAGCTTATCGTAACCGAGCGTGATATCGGCCAGCTTGCCGTCGCGATCGGGAGCCATGAACTTTTCGAGTGTGGCACCGAAGCTCAGGATCGTGGCGGAAACACCATTGTCCGCTGTGAGCGTCACGGCCGTGACCGCACTGCCGTCGGAGAGCGTTCCGGCAGGCGCCTGAGTCGCTTCGGCAGCCTGAGCCTGCACCGACAGCGTGGCGGACATAGCGAAAATCGCCGCCCCTGCCATGATTTTGGAGAGATTCCTCATTCCCAAAGTGCTCCCAATAGTGTTTGGAATTGTCCTGCCCCATTGACGGGGCTGCACGCCGCATATAGTCCGACAAATAGAAAGAGCGCAAGCCGCTTCGCATCCGGTACCCGGCCGCGCCCTGATCGAGAGGATAGACATGCCACCAGTGGTCTCTTCAGCAGACATGCCCGCGACGGGCACACAGGACGAAGGAGTCCGCTACGGCCCGGCCCTGACGCTGCTTGCCAGCCTGTTTTTTATGTGGGGCTTCATTACCGTCATCAACAACACGCTGCTGCCGCACCTGCGCAGCGTGTTCGAGCTGACCTATTTCCAGGCGGCGCTGATCGAATCGGTGTGGTTCATCGCCTATTTCTTCGCCTCGATCCCCTCGGCGCTGCTGATCGAGCGGATCGGCTACAAGAAGTCGCTCGTCACCGGGCTGCTGATCATGGCCGCAGGCGCACTGGGCATGATGCTGGCGGCCAGCATTCCGTCCTACGGCGTGACGCTGGTCATGCTCTTCGTGATCGCATCGGGCATCACTCTGCTGCAGGTTGCGGCCAACCCTTATGTGGCGGTCGTCGGCAAGCCTGAAACCGCTTCCTCGCGCCTCAATCTGGTGCAGGCCCTGAACTCGGCGGGCACGATGCTGGCGCCTGCCTTCGGCGCTTACCTGATCCTTGGCCGTTCGAAGAGCGGCACGGCGGCGGCGGGCACCGTGCTGACCGAAGCCGAGCGCCTCGCCGATGCCCATGCGGTGATCCTGCCTTATGGTCTTGTCGCGGCAGTGCTGGTGGTACTCGCCGTGATCATCGCGCGCTTCCCGCTGCCGGTCATGTCCGGCGGCAGCAAGGACGGCGAAAAGAAGAAGACCCGGCTGCTCAATCCCGAGCTGCTCAAGCACCGCAACCTCGTCTTTGGCATTCCGGCGATCTTCATCTACCTGATCGCGGAAATCGGCGTCGCCAACCTGTTCATCAACTTCGTCAGCCGCCCCGACATAGGCAACATGACGCATGAGATGGCAGGCAACTACCTCTCGCTGCTGTGGGGCGGGATGATGGTCGGCCGCTTTGCCGGTTCGGCGATCATGCAGCGCTTCGATGCGGGCAAGGTTCTTGCGGTCTTCTCGATCGGTGCCTTCGTGGTGATGATGATCACGGTCTTCGCGCACGGACCGGTGGCGATGTGGTCGCTGATCCTGGTGGGCCTGTTCCACTCGATCATGTTCCCGACCATCTTCACGCTCGGCATCAAGGGCCTCGGCCCGCTGACCGAGGAAGCCTCGGGCCTGCTGGTCATGGCGATTGCCGGCGGCGCGCTGGTCGCGGTGCAGGGCTGGATGGCGGACACCTACGGCCTGCAGACCTCGTTCCTGCTGACGGCGGCCTGCGAACTCTATGTGCTGTTCTATGCGCTGTGGGGCAGCAAGCCGACGCATGTCGAACCCGATCTGGTGGCGGTCGAGGCTGAATAGGCCCCCGCCCCTCCGGCAAGAAAAAGGCCCCGGCGTGGTGAACGCCGGGGCCTTTTTGCATCCGGGCTTGCGACTGGAGGCCGCTTGGGGACCACATGCGGAAATCTGCACCCACTTCCCGCTCACCCTGAGCTTGTCGAAGGGTGTTGGCACTGCGCATGGACCAACACCCTTCGACAAGCTCAGGGTGAGCGGAGTGCGATAAGGAGCCGAATGCGGTATTACCCCTCGGCCGGCAGCTCCATGGCGCTGCGGGTATCTTCCAGCGCCAGATCGACCAGCACGCTCATCGCTTCGGCCGCAGCTTCGCCATCGCCCGCAGCAATCGCATCGTAGACCCGCACGTGATCGGGGATCGGATTGCGCGGCAGCGCCCGGGCGCGCTGCTTGAACTGGGTGGTCCAGTTCACCGCGGCGCCCATGCTGGCGCTCAGCACCATCAGTGCATCGTTGCGCGTGGCGTGGAGAATCGCGTTGTGGAAATCGCGGTCCGCCGCGCGGCCGGTCTCGGTCGTCAGCGTGTGCTGGCGCATCGCCGTCAGCGCGTCCTTCATATCCTTGAGGTCCGTCTTGTCCCGGCGCTGCGCCGCAAGGCGCGCGGCGGCAGGTTCGACGATGGCGCGCAGTTCGAACAGGCTGCGGACGAATTCGACGTCCGGCTCGCCCGCGAAAGCCCAGCCCAGAACGTCCGGGTCCAGCAGGTTCCAGCGTTCGCGCGGCAGCACGCGAGTGCCCGCCTTGGGGCGGCTCGCCACCAGCCCCTTGGCCGTCAGCACCTGTATCGCCTCGCGATAGGCACTGCGCGAGACTTTCAGTTCCTCGGCAAAGGCCACTTCGCCGGACAGGATATCGCCCGGCGCATATTTCCCGGACAAGATGTCCGTTCCCAGCTTGTGGGCAATCGCGCCATGCAGGCGCCGCCCCGGCCCCCGGGTTTCCGTGGCCGCCTTCGCGCCCTTCTTGTCTTTGACGATTTCTGTTTCTGTCACGGTCTGCACCACCTCCGGGGATAAGCCTACCAGCGCACGCACTGTGAAGGAACGACAAACATTGCGTTTATCGCCCGCACAGAATATGTCGGAGTAAATAGGGAGATTCCAATGACCGAATTCCGTTCCGTGGCCGCCGCGACCGGCGAACCGCAAGGCGAGCCTTTCGCCGTCCATGGCCCCGCCGATGTCGCGGCTGCCTGCGCCGCCGCCGAAGCCGCGTTCGACACGTACCGCGCCACCAGCCGCGAGGATCGCGCCGCGTTCCTCGAACGAATCGCGGACGAGATCATGGCCATCGGCGATTCGCTGATCGACGCCTACCTGTCCGAAAGCGGCCTGCCGCGCATGCGCGCCGAAGGCGAGCGCGGCCGTACCTGCGGCCAGCTTCGCATGTTCGCCGATGTCGTGCGCAAGGGCCAGTGGCAGCAGCTTCGCATCGACCCGGCCCTGCCCGAGCGCCAGCCGCTTCCCCGCCCCGATCTGCGCCTGCGCATGATCCCGGTCGGCCCCGTCGCGGTGTTCGGCGCCTCGAACTTCCCGCTCGCGTTCTCGACCGCGGGCGGCGACACCGCCTCGGCGCTGGCCGCGGGTTGCCCGGTCGTCGTCAAGGGCCACCCGGCCCACCCGATCACCGGTTCGCTGATTGCCCAGGCGATCAGCACGGCGGTCGCCGCATGCGGCCTGCCCGAAGGCGTGTTCCAGCACCTCGTCGGCCCGTCCAACGATCTCGGCGCCGCGCTGGTGCAGGATCCGCGCATCATGGCGGTGGGCTTCACCGGCTCGCGCGCTGGCGGCCTCGCACTTGCCAGGCTGGCGCAGGCCCGCGAAGTGCCGATCCCGGTCTATGCCGAAATGTCGAGCATCAACCCCGTGCTGCTGCTGCCCGAAGCGCTCAAGGCGCGCGGCGAAGCGCTGGGCGCCGCTTTCGTCGGCTCGCTGACCATGGGCGCGGGCCAGTTCTGCACCAATCCGGGTCTGGTCCTCGCCATCGAGGGCGAAGGGCTCGATGCCTTCGTCGCTGCCGCCACCGGCGCGGTGAGCGAAGCCAAGCCGCAGACCATGCTGACCACCGGCATCGCCGCTGCCTATGCCAAGGGCGTGGAAGCGCTGTCGGGCACGGCAGGCGTCGAGACGCTGGCCAAGGGCGAGGAAGGCAACCGCACCTGCGGCGGCGCTATCCTGTTCCAGACCACCGCCGCAAAGTTCCTCGCCGACAAGGCGATTGGCGATGAAGTCTTCGGTTCGGCCTCGGTCATCGTGCGCTGCAAGGACGAAGCCGAACTCAAGGCCGTGCTCGAAGGGCTCGAAGGCCAGCTCACCGCCACGCTGCACATGGACGAGGCCGACGAAGCCGCCGCCTCGCGCCTGCTGCCGGTGCTGGAGCGCAAGGTGGGCCGCATTCTCGCCAACGGCTGGCCGACCGGCGTCGAAGTGTGCCACGCGATGGTGCACGGCGGCCCGTTCCCCGCCACCTCGGACCCGCGCACCACGTCGGTGGGCAGCATGGCGATCGACCGCTTCCTGCGTCCGGTCAGCTACCAGAACCTCGCCCAGCCGGTGCTGCCGCCCGAGCTGCGCGACGATGCCTATGGCGACGGTGCGCCGCGCCTGATCGACGGCACGCTCACGCTGTCCTGATCCGGCCTGACCTGACCCTTTAGACACACGCATTCCCGCGGCGCGCACTTCATAAACGGCGCGCCGCGGCCCCCGGGAGAGACCCATGACTTACCTTCGCCTGCTCCAGCACCGCGCGCCCGACGGCGTGCGCTCGGTCATCCTTGCAGAGGGTGACGCAGCCCATTTCCTCGGCGGCGTTGCCACGGTCCGCGAACTGGCGCTGCGCGCGATTGCCGCAGGCGAAACGCTGGCGCAGGCGGCCAAAGCCTGCCCGGCAGGCGCAGCGGTGGACATCGCGGCCGAATTCGCAGCGGGCCGCCTGCTCGCCCCGATCGACCACGAAGATCCCGCGCACCTGCTGATGACCGGCACTGGCCTTACCCACCTCGGCTCCGCCGAAGGCCGCAACAAGATGCACCAGGCCGCCGCATCGGGCGAACACCAGACCGATTCGATGCGCATGTTCCTCGAAGGCCTCGAAGGCGGCAAGCCCGCCGCCGGAGACGTGGGCCAGCAGCCCGAGTGGTTCTACAAGGGAGACGGCTCGCAGCTCGTCGGCCCGTCCGAGCCTTTCACCATGCCGTCCTTCGCACAGGACGGCGGCGAGGAGCCCGAAGTCGCCGGGATCTACATCATCGGCGAGGACGGCACCCCCTACCGCCTCGGCCTCGCCATCGCCAACGAGTTCAGCGATCACGTGACCGAGCGCCACAACTACCTGTGGCTGGCCCACTCCAAGCTGCGCCAGGCCGCGCTCGGCCCCGAACTGTTGCTCGGCACTCCGCCCGAAAGCATCGAGGGCACCAGCCGCATCCTGCGCGATGGCGAAGTGCTCTGGGAAAAGCCGTTCCTTTCGGGCGAGGCCAATATGTCGCACTCGCTCGGCAATCTGGAACACCACCACTTCAAGTACGACCTGTTCTGCCGCCCCGGCGACGTGCACGTGCACTTCTTCGGCACCGCCACGCTCTCATTCGCCGATGGTGTGACGACGCAGGAAGGCGACGTGTTCGAGATTTCGGCCGCGCCTTTCGCGCTGCCGGTCTCCAACCCGCTGGCCCGCGCCCAGGCGCGCCCGGTCGCGGTGAAGGCGCTCTGAGCCATGGACCCGATCCGCATCGCCGTCGTCGGCGTGGGCAAGATCGCCCGCGACCAGCACTTGCCCGCGATTGCCGGGACGCCCGCTTTCAGCCTGGCCGCCACGGTCAGCCCGCACGATCCCGGCCCGGAAGGCATCCCGCACCTCTCCAGCCTTGAAGAGCTGCTGGAAAAGGGCCCCGCGATCGACGCGGTGGCGCTCTGCACCCCGCCGCAGGTCCGCTATGCCCTGGCGGTTGAGGCGCTCAAGCGCGGCATCCACGTCTTTCTCGAAAAGCCCCCCGGCGCCACCCTGTCCGAAGTCGTCGCCCTGCGCGAACGGGCGGACAAGGTGGGCGTCACCCTCTTCGCCTCGTGGCATTCGCGGTTCGCGGCGGGCGTCGCCCCGGCACGCGCGTGGCTGTCCGAGCGCAAGGTGGAGAAAGTCTCGATCGTCTGGCGCGAGGACGTGCGCGTGTGGCACCCCGGCCAGGCCTGGATTTGGGAGCCGGGCGGCCTGGGCGTATTCGATCCGGGCATCAATGCCCTCTCGATCCTCACGCACATCCTGCCGCGCCCGGTGTTCCTGAAAAGCGCGACGCTGAGCCTGCCGGAAAACCGCGCCGCGCCGATCGCCGCCGATCTGGCGATGTGCGATACCGGCGGGGCCGATATCCACATGGACCTCGACTGGCGCCAGACCGGCCCGCAGAGCTGGGACATCATCGTCGAGACCGACGCGGGCACGCTCAAGCTCTCGCAGGGCGGCGCCGTGCTGACGACGCCCGCCGGGACCGAGCATAACGAGGATCTGGAATATCCCGGCCTCTACTCGCGTTTCGCCAACCTCATCCGGGGCGGGCGCAGCGATGTCGACATGGACCCGTTCCGCCTCGTTGCCGACGCGTTCCTGCGCGGCCGCCGCGAAACCGTTGAAGCCTTTCACGACTGATCTTCCGGGAGGGGAGAGACAATGATCAAGACCTTGCGACACGCTGCCATGGCCGCCCTGCTGGGCGCCACGGCGCTGGCCGGCGCCAGCGCGCAGGCCAATACCAACGACGAACCGGTGACGGCCGAAATCCACGCCGACAAGCCCGGCCCTGTCTACGACAAGCGCATCTTCACCCAGTTTGCCGAGCACCTCGGCAACGGGATCTACGGCGGCCTGTGGGTCGGCAAGAACAGCAAGATTCCCAACACCAACGGCTTCCGCAACGATGTGGTTTCCGCGCTGCGCGAGCTTTCGGTGCCGGTGATCCGCTGGCCCGGCGGCTGCTTTGCCGACGAATACCACTGGCGCGAGGGCATCGGCCCGCAGAACAAGCGCCCGGTGAAGGTCAACACCCACTGGGGCGGCGTGACCGAACCCAACACCGTGGGCACGCACGAATACTTCGAACTGCTGCGCCAGGTCGGCGCCGAAGCCTATATCTCGGGCAATGTCGGCGACGGTTCCCCGCGCGAGATGGCCGAATGGGTCGAATACATGACCGCGCCCGCCGGTACGCTGGCGGACGAGCGCGCCAAGAACGGCCACAAGAAACCGTGGAAAGTCCCCTATTTCGGCATCGGCAACGAGCTGTGGGGCTGCGGCGGCAACATGCGGCCCGAATACGCGGCCGACGTCACGCGCCGCTATGCCACGTTCGTGAAGGCCCCGGCAGGCACGCACATCCTGAAAGTCGCCAGCGGCGCCAATGTCGACGACTACAACTGGACCGAGACCATGATGAAGGTCGCCGCGCCAGTGCTCGACGGGCTTTCGCTCCATTACTACACGCTGCCCGATGGCGGCTGGCCGCCCAAGGCCGATCCCATCCACTTCGACGAGACCGGCTGGGCCGATGCGCTCCACCAGACCTGGCGCATGGACGAGCTGATCACCAAGCACAGCGCGATCATGGACAAGTATGATCCGAAGAAGCGCGTGTTCCTCGCCGTTGACGAATGGGGTGCCTGGTATGCCCAGGATCCCGGCACGCATCCCGGCTTCCTGCGCCAGCAGAACACGCTGCGCGATGCAATGATCGCCGCGATCAACCTCGACATCTTCGCCAAGCATGCCGACCGCGTGAAGATGACCGCGATCGCCCAGATGGTGAACGTGCTGCAGGCGATGATCCTGACCGACGGCAGCAAGATGGTGCTGACGCCGACCTACTACGTCTTCGACATGTACAAGCCCTGGCAGGATGCCACGGTGCTGCCGATCGACATCGACACGCCGATCTATGTCAAAGGCAAGTACACGGTTCCGGCCGTCAGCGGCTCGGCCGTGAAGGGCAAGGACGGCAAGATCCACATCGGCCTGTCCAATGCCGATCCCGAACAGGCGAACACGGTGACCGTAAGCCTCGACGGCGTTGCGGCCAGCGGCGTGACCGGCCGCATCCTGACGGCCCCGGCGATCACCTCGCACAACACCTTCGCCAACCCGGACGCGGTCAAGCCCGCCGCGTTCTCCGGCGCGCAGGTGAAGGACGGCAAGCTGACCGTCACCCTGCCCGCCAAGTCGGTCGTGGTGCTCGAACTGCAATGAGCGAAGCGTTCGTCCTCGGCGATTGGGGCACCAGCCGTCTCCGGCTGTACCGCATGAGCGGCGGGGCCATGGCGGGGCGCCTCAACGGGCCGGGGACGAGCGCGCTCGAAACCCCGGCGGACAGCGTGCTGGCCGAGCGGCTCGACCTGTGGCTGACCGAAGGCCCGATCGCGGACGTGACGCTGTGCGGCATGGCGGGCGCGCCCGGGGCTTTGGTGGAAGCGGGCTATGCCGCCTGCCCCGCCGATGCCGCCACATGGTTCGCCTCCTGCACGCGCACCTGCGTTTCCGGCGTGCCGGTCGCGGTCATGCCCGGGCTGAGCTGCCGCACCGGCGGCGGCGTGCCCGAAGTGATGCGCGGCGAGGAAACGCAAGTCTTCGGCGCCCTTTCGCTGCATCCCGAATTGAACGAGGGCGAACATCTCATCGCCCTGCCCGGCACCCATTCGAAATGGGTCCGGCTGGTGGACGGCACGGTGGAAAGCTTCACCACCCACCCCACGGGAGAATTCTTCGCCCTTCTGGCGGGGCAATCGACGCTGACCGGCCCCGACACGCCCGGTGACGGCACCTTCGATAGCGGCTTCACGCGTGGGCTGGAACGCACCGAAAATCCCCTGACCGCCGCTCTCTTCGAAGCACGGGCAGCCCGTATGCTCGATGGCCGCTCCAAGGACTGGTCCCGCGGTTATCTTTCCGGTCTGCTGATCGGCAGCGAAACCGCATCGCAGGCGGCGTGTGACACAGTGGGCGGCACCCAGGTCACGCTGATCGGCGATCCGGCCCTTTCCGCGCTGTACGGCCGCGCACTGTCCGCCCAGGGCTGCAACGTTAGCCTGCTCGACGGCGATACCGCCGTCGTTGCGGGCCTTAATCTGGCAAGAGGCAAAATCGCATGATCATCGAAGAGGCTCTAGCCGCAGGCGCACCGCCGATCGTTGCGATCCTGCGCGACATCCGCACCGAGGAAAGCGCCGCAATCGCGGAGGCTCTGGTCGAGGCGGGCATCCGCCTGATCGAAGTGCCGTTCAACTCGCCCGATCCGGCCGGGTCGATCAAGGCCATGGCAGAGGCCGTGGGCGACCGTGCGGCCGTCGGCGGCGGCACCGTGATCAGTTCCGCGCTGGCCGGAGCGCTGGCGCAGGCAGGCGGCACGTTCATGGTCTCGCCCAATGTCGATCTCGCGGTCCTCTCCCACGCGCAGGAACTCGGGCTCGACGTGCTGCCCGGCTTCCTGACACCAACCGAGGCCTTTGCCGCCATTGGCGCGGGCGCACGCGATCTGAAGCTGTTCCCGGGATCGGTGCTGGGCAGCGCCTATATCAAGGCGATCCGCGAAGTTCTGCCGCCGCAAGTGCGCGTCTGGGCGGTCGGCGGCGTGGGCGCGGCCAATCTGGCCGAATACCGCGCGGCCGGGGCCTTCGGGATCGGTGTGGGCGGCAGCCTCTACAAACCCGGCCACGACGCGGAAACCGTGGCCGCCAAGGCGCGCGAACTGATCGCCGCCTGGAACGCAGCGCAGGCATGACGGTGCGCGGCCTGCTCCTCGGCGCGGTTCTCGCGGTCACAGCTCTTGGCACGGGCCTCGGCGGCGCCGTGATCGCGCAGGCGGACGGCACGCAGACCGCCACGCTCAATTCGCGGCTTTCGGGCGATCTCACCGTTCACGATCCGGTGATTACCCGCGAAGGCGATACCTATTACGTCTTCAGCACCATCGGCCGCTACGTCGGCATCAAGACCTCGCAGGACTTGCAGCACTGGACCGATAGCGGCTCGGTCTTCGCCGAAATCCCCGCCTGGGCAAAGAAGGCCATTCCCGGCACCCATGGCATCTGGGCGCCGGACATCTCATACGTGAACGGCGAATACCGGCTTTACTATTCGGTCTCCACTTTCGGCTCGAACCGTTCGGCGATCGGCCTTGCCACCAATGCCACGCTCGATCCCAAGGCCAGGAACTACCGCTGGAAGGATCACGGCCTTGTCGTCATGTCCACCAAGGACAGCGATTTCAACGCCATCGATCCCAACCTGATCGTCGATGCGCAAGGCCGCCAGTGGCTCGCGCTCGGCAGTTTCTGGAGCGGGATCAAGCTGTTCCGCCTCGATCCGCAAACCGGCAAGCCCGCACCGGGCGCCGAACCCTATTCCATCGCCCGCCGCCTGGTGCCCGCCGGAGCGCCCGATCCGATCGAGGCGCCGTTCATCTTCCGGCACGATGGCTGGTATTACCTGCTCACCTCGTTCGATTACTGCTGCAAGGGCGTGAACAGCACCTATTACACGGTCGTTTCCCGCTCGCGTAAGATCACCGGGCCCTATCGCGGCAAGGACGGCAGCGAGGCCATGATGGGCGGCGGCACGATCTTCCTGCGCGCCGACCTGCAGGAACAGCAACGCTTTCGCGGCCCTGGCCACGCCGGGGTCTTCACCGACACCGATGGCACCACCTACGTCGTCTATCACGCTTACGACAAGCAGGCGGACGGTGCGCCCAAGCTGCGCATCGCGCCGATCCGCTGGGGCGCGGACGGATGGCCCGTGGCCGAATACTGATCCCACCTGATGGCACCCCGGTCCCCCCCGGGCCGGGGTGTCCTTTTTTCCAAGGGCCGGAACCAAACCGGCCGCACCAACGCCGCCTTCGGAGAGGACATCATGCACTTCACACTTTCGCGACGCGCTTTTGCTGCCGGGGCCGCCATGCTGCCGATGGCCTGCACGCAGGCGGGCAAGACCGCGCTGACCGGCACGCCCGCCGCCGCCAGCTCTTCCGATGGCATCGTCAATCCGCTGGTGAAGCACCGCGCCGACGCGCAAGTCTTCCGCCACGAGGACGGTTTCTACTACATGACCGGATCGGTGCCCGAGTACGACCGGCTGGTCCTGCGCCGTTCGCGCACGCTGGCCGGGCTCACGGATGCCGAGGAGCGGGTGCTGTGGCGCCATCAGGCCAGCGGGCCGATGTCCGGCTTCATCTGGGCGCCGGAACTGCACCTGATCGACGGGCGCTGGGTCATGTACTTCGCCGCGGGCCCGAGCGGCGGCGGCGAGGACGTGTTCCGCATCCGCACGTATGCCGTCGTGTGCGACGGGCCCGATCCGATGCGCGGCAACTGGTCCGTGCTCGGCGAGTTCCAGGCACCGTGGGACAGCTTCAATCTCGATTCCACCGTCTTCATGCACCGGGGCACCCGCTATTTCGCCTGGGCCCAGCGCGAACCGGGGATCGAGACCAATTCGAACCTCTATATCGCTCCCATGGCCTCGGCGCTGACGCTGTCGGCCCCGCCCGCGCGGCTCACCGTGCCGACACTCGACTGGGAAGTGCGCGGCTTCAAGGTGAACGAGGCCCCCGCCGTGCTGGAAAAGAACGGCAAGCTGTTCATCACTTATTCGGCCAGCGCCACCGACGCGCGCTATTGCCTCGGCCTGCTCACCGCCGATGCCGACGCCAATATCATGGACCCGCGCGTGTGGACGAAGTCGCCCAAACCGGTGTTCACGTCCTGCCCGGAAACCTCGGTCTACGGCCCCGGCCACAACAGCTTCACCGTGGACGAGGAAGGCCGCGACATGCTGGTCTATCACGGCCGCGACTATGAGCAGATCGAGGGCGATCCGCTGTTCAACCCGGACCGCCACACCCGCGTGCAGCGCCTCTATTTCGATGCCCAGGGCAATCCCGATTTCGGCGTGCCGGTGGGCAACGGCCCCCTGCCCGAACGTTTCGAGGCGGCCGGACGGCCCGGCACCTGGCTGGCGCACGAAGGAACGCAGACCAAAGCAGGACAGGCCCCGCTGCCGCAAACGCAGTTCCGCTCGCTGCCTGCCGAAGGCGGAGCCGTGCGCCTCTCCCCCATCCTTCTGCGCAGCCAGTGTCTGACTGCGGCGGCGGATGGCACGATCGGCATCGGCAGTATCGACGGGGCATCGGCGGCAAGCCTGTTCCGGCGCATCCCGGGACCGGTGCAAGGCAGCGTCCGCTTCGAATCGCTCGCCCGCCCCGGCCAGGCGATCGCCGCGGAAGGCGCTGCGCTCAGGCTCGCCGCTGCAGGTGCCTCCACGACACTCTGGAAGGCTTCCTAACTCCCGATAAACTCAGACAAAGACGGATGTGCAGAACGGCAGGACAAGGCAAGTTTCTATTGTATACTATAGACTAAAATCCCCGGTGGATTTTTTTCTTGCCTTAAATAACTCCGACAAATAACAGGACTCGCAAGGTTCAACGAGGCATGGAAGAAGCCAGCCTCAATGGGAGGGTTGATTATGGCGTTCAAGCCAACTGCATTCTGCACAGCATCCGTTCTCGCACTCACCCTGGCAGGCGCAGCCCATGCCCAGGACGCCGATAACAGCGGCAATTCCGACACGGACGTTCAGGAAATCATCGTCACCGGCGTGCGCGCATCGATCGTCGGCGCCCTTAACGTCCGTAAGAATTCGACGCAGATCGTCGACTCGATCGTGGCCGAGGACGTGGGCAAATTGCCGGACAACAACGTGGTCGAAGCGCTCCAGCGCGTGACCGGTGTGCAGGTGACGGACCGCGGTGGCGGCGAGGCGGGCACAGTCACCATTCGCGGTCTGTCCGACCCGCTGACCACGCTCAACGGCCGCAACATCTTCACTGCCGCCGGGCACTCCTTTGCGCTGCAGGATATCTCTGCCAACCTCGTCAAGCAGGTCGACATCTACAAGACCCGCGCCGCCGACCAGATCGAGACCGGCCTTGCCGGCCAGATCGACGTCAAGACCCGCCGCCCGTTCGATTTCGACGGCTTCACGGTCTCGGGCCTGGCGCGCGGCATCTACAACGAGCAGGCGGACACCTATAACCCCAACTTCGCCCTGCTCGTCAGCGACCGCTGGGAAACCGGCATCGGCGACATCGGCCTGCTCGCCAACGTCAGCTGGACCAAGAGCAAGTACCGCAACATGTCGACCACGGCGGGTGCTTTGGTTCCGTTTGCCACCGAAAATCCGCCCGCAGGCTCCGGCCTTGGACGGCTTGAGCGCATCTTCCCGGGTCCCAACAACGAGAACTGGCAGCCAGGTCTCGATGCAGGCCTGCCGACCGCGGAGGGCTCGACGCTGAACATCAACGGCGTCGATACCCCCTATTACCTCTCGCGCGACGCCGTGTTTTCATCGGACCTCTATGGCCAGCGTGAACGCCCCTCGGCCAACATCGCGCTGCAGTGGGCGCCGAACTCCAGTTCGGTCTACTCCGCCGAAGTCTTCTATTCGGGGTTCCGCGGCCACACGTTCAACTCGCTGCAGTTCAGCTTCGTCGACTGGTGGGGCAACCCGGGGCCAGTGGAACTTTACGACGGCACCAACATCGTCAAATCGCGTACCGTTGACGACGTCTATGGCTTCAACAGCGGCGACTATTCGACCAACCGCACCGACAGCTATGTCTATGCTCTGAACGGGCAATGGGATCTGGGCGATCGCGGCAAGATCATGGGCGATGTCGCCTACCAGACGAGCACCAACAAGACCTCGTTCATCGCCATGCGCACCGAGCGCGTTGCGGATCAGATCACGGCGGACTTCAACGCCGGCAGCGGCATTCCGTCGTACCACTTCGCCGACGATTCGCTGCTGACCGACCCGAGTGTGTGGAACGTTGCCCAGCTCTATGACAATGCCAACAAGAACAAGGGCAGCGCCGTCACGCTCACCCTCGATGGCTACTACACCTGGGACGAAGGCTTCATCCGCCGCATCAAGGCCGGTCTTCGCTACGACGACCGCAAGGCTTCGAGCTTCACCCGCACGCAGGACGCAGGCGTGCTCGGCGTCCCGCTCGATACGCTCCCCGATGGCGCCACGTTCACCAATTCGGGCTTCCTGAAGGGCGTTGCCGACGTTCCGCGCAGCTGGGTGCTCGCCAACGGCAGCTGGCTGCATGACAATGCGGATACGGTCCGCGCGCTTTACAACGCCGACCCCAGGTACAACCTGCAGCTTTCCGACGCGCTGGCGCTCGACAAGACCTTCGGCATCGATGAAACCACCATGTCGGCCTACATCATGGCCGATGGCGAAGTGTCGATCTTCGGCCGTCCGCTGCAGCTCGAAGGCGGCGTGCGTTACGTCTCGGTGACGACGGACTCCAATTTCTTCGACCGCTACAACAACGGCGCGCTGACGCGTTCGGGCAGCCAGTCGGAGAAGTTCCTGCCGAGCTTCACCGCACGCTACGAAATCACGCCGAACCTGCGTCTGCGCTTCAACTACGGCGAGACCCTGCGCCGTCCGAGCTTCGGCGACATCAATCCGAACTACTCGCTGACCGGGGACCTCACCCACGTCGGGTACGGCAGCGGTTCGGCGGGCACGGCGGACCTCAAGCCCACGCACTCGAAGAACTACGACCTTGCCATCGAATGGTACTTCGAGCGCAACAGCGCGATCTACGTGACCGGCTTCCGCCGCGAGATCGAAGGGCTGGTGGTGCCGCTGACGGTGATGGAGACCATCCCGAACAACGGCATTTCGGAAGGGACGCCCGACTATACCGAGCGTTTCGCTATCACGCGCCCGGTCAATGCTTCGAACGGCGTGCTGAAGGGCGTGGAAATCGGCCTGACCTACTACCCGAACTATCTGCCGGGCGTGCTCAACGGCCTCGGCTTCCAGGGCAGCGCCACCATTCTGGACTCGAAGCAGAACATCCCGATGACGGATTCGGCCGGCAACATCACCGGCGAGATGACATCGCCGTTCTTCTCGGTTTCGAAGTTCTCGTACAACGCGACGCTCGCCTATGACCGGGGGCCGTTCAACGCGCGCGTCTCCTACGTCTGGCGCAAGGGCTTCCTGCACAACAACGAGGCGCGCCTATTCGCCAACCCGATCGGCGTCTGGTTCCGTCCGGAAGACAGTCTCGACGTGCAGCTTACCTGGAACGTCACCGATCGCATCGGCCTGACGTTCGACGGCACCAACCTCACCGAGACGAAGCAGCAGAACTACTACAAGTTCGGCGATGCGGGTAACTCCCAGCAGTTCAATCTGGGCACCCTTCAGCTGGCGCGCACGTTCGCGGTCGGCGCCCGCTTCAAGTTCGACTGACCAAAATCCGGCCGGAGCGCCACTGCCATTCGCGCGCTCTGGCCGGTACAAAGCGGCCGTTTCCCGGGATTCTCTCCCAACACTGCCCGGGAAGCGGCCGCTTTTCCATTTCTCCCGCAGGGGCAATCAGGAGACAGGACACCATGCGCGCAACCGTTCGTTCATTGCTCGCCAGCGCGGCGCTTTTCGCCACGGCCGCCAGTCCATCGGTCTCCGCTCCGGCGGGCTCCCATACCCCCCAGCCCGCAGCCGCTGGCGACCGGCTGGACCATGCCGCCATTGCGCGAGCACGTTTCGGCAATGACGCGCCCTGGTACGAACACCGCATTCCCTACTTCGAAAGCGCCGATGCGAAGATCGATGCGGTCTATTACTACCGCTGGTCGATCTTCCGTGCGCACCAGCGCGATCTGGGCAAGCTCGGCTATATCACCACCGAATTCGCGGACGATGTGGACTGGCAGCGCCATCCCTATGCCAGCCTCAACGATGCCAGCGGCTTTCACATCGCCGAAGGGCGCTGGCTGAACGACCGCCGCTTCACCGGCGATTACATCAATTTCATGTACGAAGGCGGCAACGACCGCCACTTCACCGATCACATGGCCGATTCGGTCTGGGGCCGCTATCTGGTGGACGGAGACCGCGCCGCGGTGACGCGCCATCTGCCGGTGATGCGCCACATCTACGGCCTGTGGGACGACCACTACGATTTCACCAAGGGCCTCTATTTCATCGAGCCGCTGCTCGATGCGACCGAGTACACCGTCTCCTCGATCGATGCCTCGGGCGGCAAGGACGGCTTTACCGGCGGCGATTCCTTCCGCCCCTCGATCAACAGCTACATGTTCGCCAATGCCCGCGCGATTTCGCATATTGCGCGGCTTGCCGGGGACGAAGCACTCGCCGACACGTTCGCAAAGCGCGCCGAAGGCCTGCGCAAGCGCGTTCTGGCGGACTTGTGGAACCCCAAGCTCGATCATTTCACCGACCGCTACAAGGCCGACAACGAATATGTGAAATACTGGGAGCCGGTCCGGGCGCGCGAACTCGTGGGCTACCTGCCCTGGATGTTCGATCTGGTGCCTGACGATCCGCGCTATGCCAGCGCCTGGGCGCATCTGCTCGATCCGGCATCGCTCGCGGGCCAGGCCGGGATGCGCACGGTGGAAAAGAGCTACCAGTACTACATGCGCCAGTACCGCTATCTCGGCACGGCGCGCGAATGCCAGTGGAACGGCCCGGTCTGGCCTTACCAGACGACGCAAGTGCTCACCGCGATGGCCAATCTGCTGGACCACTACGGCAATACCGGCCCGGTCACGCGCAGCGCCTATATGCGCCTGCTGCGCCAGTACACCGCGCTGCACTATCAGGGCAGCCGGCTGGATCTGGAGGAAGACTACGATCCGGCCACCGGCAAGCCGATCGTCGGGCTGGACCGCAGCCACCACTATTTCCACTCGGGCTATATCGATCTGATCCTGACCGGCCTCGTCGGCATCCGCCCGCGCGCGGACGATGTGCTGGAAATCGATCCGCTGCTTCCCGCCGCGGGCGATCCGCAGGCGCTGGCCTGGTTCCGCGCCGAGGACGTGCCCTATCACGGCCACAGGATCGCCGTGACATGGGATGCCGATGGATCGCACTATGGGCGCGGCAAGGGCCTCTCCATCGAGGTCGACGGCAAGGAAGTGGCCCGGCGCGCCACGCTGGGCCGCCTCACCACACCGGTCACGCGCGCGCCCAACCGCCCCATCGCGCGCGAAATCGACGAGGCGATGCAGCTTGTGCGCGGCCAGTTCCCCAAGGCCGATGCCTCCAGCAACCGCGACCCGGAAAGCCTGCACGATGCGATAGACGGGCGCGTGTGGTTCTATCCGGAACTGCCGAACGGCTGGACTTCCGCTGCCTCGGACGATCCGCAATGGTATGAAGTGAACTTCGGCAAGCCGGTCAGCCTCGATGCCACCGAACTGGCCTTCTTCGATGACGGCAAGGCCATTTCCGCGCCCTCATCCGTTGCCGTGGAAACCTGGATGGACAAGCGCTGGCAGCCGCTGGCGCGCGGGATTCCGGTGGCAAACGGCGTGACCCGGCTCTCATGGCCGAAGCAGTCCGTATCCCGCCTGAGAGTGCGCATGCAGCCCGTGCAAGGCCGCGCGATCCGGCTGGTCGAACTCAAGGCCATGCGCCCCGGCCAGTAAGTCCGCGCGCGCGTTCTCTCGCGCAGCGACATGAAAGCGTCTTCGATATGACAGGAAACTGTCCCTGAACTGACCACTGGCGGTCAGAAAACAGGACCACACGGCCCCAAACCAAATCTCAATCAGGGGGTCATCCATGCGTATCAAGACCGTTCGCCGTGCCTGCATTCTCGGCACATGCCTTGCCGCGATCACCGTAGCCGCACCGGCCATGGCCGATGAGGCGGCAGATACCGCAAGCGCGGACGCCGCAAGCGGTGAGGCCATCGTCGTCACCGGCACCCGCGCCACCTACAACAACTCGGCGCTGAGCGAGGAACTGATCGCGGACAAGCCGCCGGTCTCCTCCGTGCTCGACCTGGCCGCCACGCTGCCCGGCGTGCAGGTGCAGGAAGGCGACGCCTTCGGCTTCGACGACTGGTCGACCTCGGTCTCGATCCGCGGTTTCCAGACCGATCTCAACCAGCAGCAGGTCGGCATGACCATCGACGGCATGCCCAACGGCGGATCGAATTACGGCGGCGGCTCCAAGGCCAACCGCTATGTCGATACCGCCAATATCCGCACCATCGAAGTCTCGCAGGGCACGTCCGACATCGGCTCGCTGTCGAACGAGGCGCTGGGCGGCACGCTCAACTTCGTGATCTCCGACCCGCTCGACGAGATGCGCGTGCGCCTCTCCGGCTCCGTCGGCGATTTCAAGGCGAGCCGCTACTATGGCCGCTTCGACACCGGCCTGTTCCTGAACGGCGCGGCCAAGGCCTGGGTCTCCTATTCGCACCAGGAAGCGACCGACTGGATGGAAGGCTCGGCGCAGAACCACCGCGACAACTTCGCGGGCAAGTTCATCATCGACACCCCGGTGAAGCTGACCGGTTATGTCAGCTATGACGATGCCCACGAAAACAACTACGACCAGATGTACACCCCGGCCCAATATGCCGCGAGCCCCCATGCCGACAACCTGACCGGCGTGTGGACGGGCGTGCCCGGGCTGGACCAGAACTACCGCCGGGTCTGGGGGACGCTGCGCAAGAACTTCTTCGCCTATCTCAAGGCCGAAACGACGATCGGCAATGCGATCGATCTCAAGGCCGCGGGCTACTATCACGACATGGCCGGGCGCGGCGACTGGGCCCCGCCCTATATCATCGACACTGTCAACGACGGCACGAACACGGAAAGCGAGCTTTCGGGCAGCAGCAATTCCCAAGGCGTGCAGGCCTGGTGGCCGCGCGACACGGACGGCACTGTCATCATCCCGCGCTACTATTTCACCGATGCCGGCGGCCATCAGCTCACCCCGGATGCAACCTGCGGCGTCTACAATCCCGCCTGCTATCCGGCCGGCGCGATCGGCGCGCAATCCTACCGCCACACCCACTACCGCAAGGACCGCACCGGCGGCACGCTCGACGCCGCGTGGAACGCCGATCTCGGGGGGCTGCACAACACCCTGCGCGGCGGCGTCTGGTATGAAGACACCCATCGTCAGGAATGGCGCGACTGGCACAACGTGACCGACACCACCGTCGGCCCGGCCTACGATTCGACGCCTTACTGGACCCAGTACAGCCGCAAGTACCCGCAGGACACGTTCAAGTGGTATGCGCAGGATACGGTCGAATTCGGCCCGGTCACGGCCAACATCGGCGCCAAGCAGTTCATCAACCACGTCGACCGCGTCGACCTGTTCGGCCAGACGCCCGATACGAAGTTCAAATCGACCTCCGACGTGCTGCTTTCGGGCGGCATCCAGATCGAGCCGATGGCCGGGCTCAATGTGTTCGGCGGCTATGCCGAGAACTTCAAGGCGCTGACCGACGCGGTGCTGGAATTCGGCAATGCCGACCTGTCGCAGCTCGATCCGGAAACCTCGGAGAACTGGGAAGCGGGCCTGCGCTACCAGAACGGCTGGTTCAACGCTTCGGCGACCTGGTTCAAGGCCAAGTTCTCCAACCAGGTGCTCTTCGTCCCGAACAGCTCCTCCAGCGGCATCGACTATCTCGGCGAAGGCGACGGCAAGTTCTTCAACGCGGGCGGCATCGATTCCGAAGGCATCGAACTGCTCGCCAATGTGCGTCCGGCGCGCGGTCTGAACCTCTACGCCGCCTATACCTACATCAATGCCAAGTACCGGGGGATCAAGGATCTTGTCGCCGGAACCGAGGATGACAAGGACACCATCGATTCCCTAAACGCGATCGCGGGCAACCGCGTTGCCGGCATTCCGCGCAACATGCTCGTGCTCTCGGCCAACTACCAGTACGGCCCGGTCTCGCTGGGCGTGACCAGCAAGTTCACCGACGACCGCTACGTCAATCCGGACAACAGTTGGAAGGCGGACAGCTACATCCTCACCGATCTCAACGTCAGCGTGAAGGGCGAGGCGCTCAGCAAGTCGCTCAAGGCGATGGAATTCGCCCTCACCATCAACAACCTGACCGACGAGGACTATCTGGGCGGCATTTCAGGCGGATACGCTTGGATCGGCACGCCGCGCACGATGGTGTTCTCGGCGACCGCCGACTTCTGACCGGCAAACCACGAACGCTCGCAAGAGCGTGCCCGGCAAAGGCGGGGCGGTGTTCAGACACCGGCCCGCCTTTTTCTTTTTGCCTGAGGAATTCCGGCCTGCGCGGCGTCTCTATGACGGGCTCTGTATGACAGGGCCGTCACCGAAGTGACAACGCCGTGTAACCGCGCGCGCCTAGGTGCGCCTTCAAGTTTCGCAAAAGGGGGCGATATGACGAAACTTACGAAATCGCCGCGCGGGCGGAGGGGCCGCCGCGCGTGGTGGATGGGCGCATGCCTGGCATGGATAGCGGGTACGCCGGTTCTGGCGGCAGACCCGGCGCCGGTGATCCACCGCATCGAAGCGCCGGAGGCCCGGCAGGGCGTCGCGTCGGACGGCACTTATGTCTACGCGATCGACAATGCCACGATTGCCAAGTACCGCATCACCGACGGCAAGCGCGTGGCGCAATGGCATGGCGACCCGGCGCTCTATCCGCATATCAACAGCTGCACCCTGGCCGAACAGCAGCTCGTCTGCGCGGCTTCCAACCACCCGGGCGTGCCGCAGCTCAGCACTATCGAGTTCTTCGATCCGGCCACGCTGAAGCATGTCCGCTCGGTCAGCCTGGGCATGGCGCCCGGCTCGCTGACCGTCGTCGACCGGCATGACGGGCACTGGTGGGCGGTCTTCGCCAATTACGATGGTAACGGCGGCGAACCCGCGCGCGATCACCGCTACACCCTGTTCGCCCGGCTCGACGAGCAATTCCGCATCGACCGGGGCTGGGCCTTCCCCCCTGCCGTACTGGACCTATTCAAGCCCAAAAGCGCTTCGGGCGCGAGCTGGGGGCCCGGCGGACATCTCTACGCCAGCGGGCATGACCGCCCCGAAGTCTACGTGCTCGATCTGCCCGAGGCGGGATCGGTTCTGGCCCTGAAAGCCACCATCCCCCTCACCACACACGGACAGGCTATAGACTTCGATCCGCGCGATCCCACGCTGCTGTGGTCGATAGACCGCCCGTCGCGAACCGTCGTCGCCAGCCGGATCGGTGCGCAGCCATGATCCGGCAGCGGTTTATCCGGTTACGCTTCACCCAGCTGCGTTACCTGATCGGCGCCGTCGCGCTGGTGGGCGGCGCCTCGTTTGCCGATCCGCTGCCCGCGCCGGATATCGCGCTGATGCACGCGGCCGATCCAAACGAGACCCCGGCCGCCTGCCGCGTCGGCGACTTGTCGGTGATGACCTACAATGTCGCGGGCCTGCCCTGGCCGCTGGCCAAGAAACCCGCGCAAGCACTGCATGCCATCGGCGAGCGGCTGGCGCTAATGCGCGCGCGGGGCTGCGCCCCGGCCGTTGCCGTGCTGCAGGAGGCCTTCTCCCGCAACGCCAAAGCCATCGCCGCGCGCGCAGGCTATCCTTATGTAGTCGAGGGCCCTTACCTGCGCACCGGCACCGCCCCCAAGGGTGTGAAGCGGAACTGGATGCTGGGCGAGACCGCCGGGACACCGGTCGACAGCGGGCTGATGGTGCTATCCGAGTTGCCGGTGCTGGATGTGAAGCGAGCCGCCTTCCCCGAAGGCGCCTGCGCCGGACTGGACTGCCTCGCCGCCAAGGGCGTGGTGCTGGTGACGGTGCAGCTCGGCAACGGGCGCAAGGTCATGGTGGCAGACACCCATTTCAACAGCAAGGGCGCCTCCCGCGCGCCGGCCAGCGAAACGTTCGCGGCCTACCGGCGGCAGACCGAATTCCTCGCAAGCTTCATTGCCGCCAACCGCCAGCCCGGCGTGCCAGTGGTAATCGCCGGGGATTTCAACCGCGGCCAGCGCCCCAACCGCACCGCCGCGCTCGACGCGGCGATCGGCAGGCTGGGCGGAGAACCGGAAGCAGACGCCCTGCGCCGCTGGCTCACCAAAGATGCCGCCGCGCCGCTCGCCCGGTCGGCAGACGCCGAAACGATCGTCCACCGCGCCCGCGACATGCAGTTCACGCTTGATGGAACCGGCGATGGAGCAGGCCCCACGCTCGTTCCGGCCGGGGCGGACATTCCCTTCGGCACCGAACCCGGCGGCGCGATGCTCTCCGACCACATCGGCTACACGATCCGCTACCGCTATTCGGCGAGCTGAACGCCCCTGTCACGGCAAAAACCAAAAGAAACGGCCCCCGAAGTTTCCTCCGGAGGCCGTTCTTGTCCCGTAACCCGCAGCCTTACTGGCAGGCGAGGCACTCGTCGTAGTCGGTCGTCTCGCCGATCTCGAACTTGGGGGCCTCGGAGGTGTTGTCCGCCTCCACGCCGCCCGTGCCCGCGAAGCCCGCGCGCTGCACCGACTTGGAGCGCAGGTAGTAGAGCGACTTGATGCCCTTCTCCCAGGCCTGGAAGTGCAGCATCATCAGGTCCCACTTATCGACATCGGCGGGGATGAACAGGTTCAGCGACTGCGCCTGATCGATGTAGGGCGTGCGGTCGGCGGCGAATTCGAGCAGCCAGCGCTGGTCGATCTCGAAGCTGGTCTTGTACACGGCCTTTTCCTCCGGCGAGAGGAAATCGAGATGCTGGACCGAACCGCCGTTTTCGAGAATCGTGTTCCACACATTGGTGGAATCCTTCGACTTCGAGGCCAGCAGCTTCTGCAGGTAAGGGTTCTTCACCACGAACGAGCCGGACAGCGTCTTGTGCGTATAGATATTGGCCGGGATCGGCTCGATGCAGGCGCTGGTGCCGCCGCAGATGATCGAGATCGATGCGGTCGGCGCGATCGCCATCTTGCAGCTGAAACGCTCCATCGCGCCCTGATCGGCGGCATCCGGGCAAGGCCCGCGCTCGTTCGCCAGCAGCATCGAGGCCTCGTTGGCCTTCTGGTTGATGTACTGGAACATCTGCAGGTTCAGCGCCTTGGCCATCGCGCTTTCGAAAGCGATGCCCTTCTTCTGCAGATAGGAGTGATAGCCCATCACGCCCATGCCGACCGAGCGCTCGCGCATGGCCGAATACTTGGCGCGGGCCATCTCGTCCGGCGCGCGGTCGATATAGTCCTGCAGCACGTTGTCGAGGAAGCGCAGCACGTCCTCGATGAAGCGCTTCTCGCCCTTCCACTCTTCCCAGGTTTCGAGGTTGAGCGAGGAGAGGCAGCACACCGCCGTGCGGTCGTTGCCGAGGTGATCACGGCCCGTCGGAAGCGTGATTTCCGAGCACAGGTTCGAAGTCGAAACCTTGAGGCCGAGATCGCGGTGATGCTTGGGCATCATGCGGTTCACAGTGTCGGAGAAGACGATGTAGGGCTCGCCCGTCTGCAGGCGGATCTCCACCAGTTTCTGGAACAGCGAACGCGCATCGACCTTGCTGCGCACGGACCCGTCACGCGGGCTCTTCAATTCGAACTCGGCGCCGTCGCGCACAGCTTCCATGAACTCATCGGTCAGCAGCACGCCGTGGTGCAAGTTGAGCGCCTTGCGGTTGAAGTCGCCCGACGGCTTGCGGATTTCAAGGAACTCCTCGATCTCCGGGTGCGAGACGTCGATGTAGCAGGCGGCCGAACCTCGGCGCAGCGAACCCTGCGAGATCGCCAGCGTCAGGCTGTCCATCACGCGCACGAAAGGAATGATACCGCTGGTCTTGCCGTTGAGGCCCACCGGCTCGCCGATACCGCGCACCGCGCCCCAGTAGGTGCCGATGCCGCCGCCGCGCGAGGCGAGCCAGACATTCTCGTTCCAGGTGGCGACGATGCCTTCGAGGCTGTCGTCCACCGAATTGAGATAGCACGAGATCGGCAGCCCGCGCCCGGTGCCGCCGTTCGACAGCACCGGCGTTGCGGGCATGAACCACAGCTTCGAGATGTAGTCGTAGAGCCGCTGGGCATGCTCCTGATCGTCGGCATAGGCATCGGCGACGCGCGCGAAGATGTCCTGATACTTCTCGCCGGGCAGCAGGTAGCGGTCGTCCAGCGTTTCCTTGCCGAAATCGGTCAGGAGCGCGTTGCGGCTGTCATCGGTGACGATGGTAAAGCGGCGGTCATGGATCGCCTTGGAATCGTGCGGCTTGGTCTTCTTCGGCTCTTCCACCAGCAGGTCTGCCGTGGCCGTGTCGGTCTTGTCCATGACGATTGCCGGGCTCTTGCCCGTCTCCTTTTCCTTGGTGGCGGCCTTCGCGGATGCGGGCGCGGGGGTTTCAGTCTCGCTCATCGCGGCCTGATTTTCATCGCCGTGTTCCTGATCGTAATTGTGATCGTAACTGGCCACATGACCTTCGTTTCCGTTTCTGAAATCCACTTGCGCCCCCAGCATCCACTGCCGTCAAAACCTGTCATCAAACCGCCTCACGGCGCGTTCACAGCTAAAGGCAGCGGCCGGGCAGTGCCGGTGCGAGTCGGCGGGCAGAAGCCGCCCGTCTGGCACCCATAGCACATAAAGAGAACAAAAGTCCCTGCCTGACCCCTGCCGCGCCGCCATCCCGGCCTTGTTCCGCCTCCCCGGGAAGCGTCTTTCCGGACCGTTACCGGTCCACGGGACTTTCCTAGGTGTTGAGGCCTCTTGAGCGACGCGCCACAACCCATAGTGCTCTTTCTGGAAACAGGTGCAAGAGGGGGGCGGCGGGGTTGATACGGACCGCCCTGCAGGGGTGGACAACATGGGGCATCGCGCGACGCGTGGAAAGTCCTGCCCCCATCACTGGCGCAAGAGCCTTAATCACAAATGCGCGCAAAAATTTTTCCACATAAATTGGCGGTGAGCCGAATCGCGTTTGCGACGAACCGAGTCTGGTTCCGGCAATGTCAAGGCGCCGTTGTCGCGAATATGGGGGTATCGGCGCGCGCCGCCACCCCAGATGCTGTATCCCCACGGCTCGGAACCGGTTGCAGCTCCTGCGCTCCGTCGGCTCCCCTATACTGCTTGCAGAGACAGGGTGGGAACAGGCGCCCGGTCATGCAACTGTAGCAGCCTGCGGAGCATTATGCTCCGGCATTGCGATCTACACCGTGAAAGGGACCAAGCCCCCATGTTCAACATCATCGGCGCCATTATCAGCGGCCTGTTCATCGGCGCGCTGGCCCAGCTGTTCTATCCGGGGCACCAGGGTTACAGCTGGGTCGCGACGATCCTGCTCGGCATTGGCGGCTCGCTTGTCGCCGGCCTCATCACCAGCCGGGGCCAGCGTGACTTCAGCCGGGCCGGCTGCCTTGCCTCGGTGCTGGGCGCGATGGCGCTGATCTTTCTGGGGCACGCACTCCACATCGGCGGCTGATCCCGCCCTTCGGAAAGGAAGCCCGCGTCAGGGCACCAGCACGGTATCGACTGGTTCGTCCCGCGTCTGCGGATAGTCCAGCGTATAATGCAGGCCCCGGCTCTCGTGCCGCTTGAGCGCGGACTGCACGATCAGCTCCGCCGATTGCAGCAGGTTGCGCAGTTCGATCAGGTCGGTCGAGACGCGGAAGTGGCGGTAGTATTCCTCGATTTCGGTGTTGAGGAGCTGGATGCGGTGCATCGCCCGCTCCAGCCGCTTGGTGGTGCGCACGATACCCACGTAGTTCCACATGAAGCGGCGGATCTCGGTCCAGTTCTGCTTGATGACGACTTCCTCGTCCGGCTCGGTCACGCGGCTTTCGTCCCAGGGGCGGACCGGCGGGGGGGCATCGAAGCTGCTCCAGTTCGCCAGGATATGCGCGGCCGCCGCATCGCCGAACACAAAACATTCCAGCAGCGAGTTCGAGGCCAGCCGGTTCGCGCCATGCAGCCCGCTCTCGGTGCATTCGCCCGCGGCATAGAGGCCGGGCAGATCGGTCCGCCCGTCAAGGTCGATCAGTACGCCGCCGCAAGTATAGTGCTGGGCGGGCACGACCGGGATCGGCTCCTTCGTCATGTCGATGCCGAGCGTCAGCAGCTTTTCGTAGATGGTCGGGAAGTGCTCGCGCACGAATTCGGGCGGCTGGTGGCTGATATCGAGGTGCACGAAATCGAGACCGAAGCGCTTGATTTCGGAGTCGATCGCGCGGGCGACCACATCGCGCGGGGCCAGCTCCAGACGCTCGGGATCGTAGAAGGTCATGAAGCGCTTGCCGGTGCGCGGGTTGATCAGCCGTCCGCCCTCGCCGCGCACCGCCTCGGTAATGAGGAAGTTCTTGACGTCCAGATTGTAGAGGCAGGTCGGGTGGAACTGCATCATCTCCATGTTGGAGACCCGCGCGCCCGCGCGCCAGGCCATGGAAATGCCGTCGCCCGTGGCGCCGCGCGGCGCAGTGCTGAACTGATAGACGCGGCCCGCACCGCCGGTGGCCAGCACCGTCGCGCGCGCGGTGAACGCCTCGACGCGGCCGCTTTCTTCATGAAGGGCATAGACACCCCAGACCCGCCCGGAGCCCGAATAGCGCATCTCGTGCCGCCCGGTGATGAAATCGATGCAGGAACGGCCCGGCAGCAGGGTGATATTGGGATTGGCCTCCGCCGCCCGCAGCAACGCCTGCTGCACTGCCCAGCCGGTGGCATCGTTCACATGGACGATGCGGCGGTGCGAATGCCCGCCTTCGCGCGTCAGGTGAAGCTCGTTGCCCTCCATATTGAACGGAACGCCCAGATCGATCAGACGGCCGATCGCCCGCGGTGCACGCTCGATCACGAACTGGACCGTCTCGCGCCGGTTGAGCCCCGCCCCGGCAATCATCGTATCGCGTTCATGCTCCTCGAACGTATCGCCTTCGTCGAGCACGGCGGCAATGCCGCCCTGTGCCCACGCCGTCGACCCGCCCGCGAGGCTGCCCTTCGCCAGAACGGCGACCTTGTGCTTTTCGGCGAGCGCCAGTGCCGCGGTGAGTCCGGCCGCGCCCGAACCGATGACGAGAATATCGAAAGTGCTGGCGGCGTTTGCTTGCGATTCCATCGCATCTCCTTGCCGGGACATGACAATCCCTGCAACATTTAGTGCAGGCCGGGCAGATACATTGCGCGGAAACAATGCTATATATACGGCGTTAAGAGTCTCCAAAGAGGTAGTATCGAAAGAGGTACTGCCACGAAGCTCCCTAGGGTCCGCCAGACAAACGGCCGCACCATTCCAAAGGACGACAAAGTGGCTCGACTTTTCGCACTGTGCCTCTTCAATAGACACCGCCCCACGCGCTCGAAAGTTCACTGGGATGGTGAGAAATATTCAGGCATCTGTAAGAACTGCGGACAGCCCATCAAGCGAAAGAAACACAGAGTGTGGAAGCGCGATCCGCAAGTACAAGAAATTTAGGCGGCCGCAGGCACAGATCATGCCTGGAATCCTTCCGCCCCTCCATTGTGGTTGAAAATATTTAACTTGTAACTTTAAATGCGCACACTTGGCCTTTCAGGCCGCGCTGCGTGCCTCGCTGGTCAGCGTAACGAAGACATCCTCCAGATCGGCTTCACGCGTCGTCACATCGACGATAGCGAACCCTTGCGCCTGAACCGCCGACAGGATCTCGCCCGCGTTGCTGCGATCCTTGTCGTAGGTGATCTGCAGTTCGCGCTCGCCCGCCTTCTCGCACTTGATGACGCCGGGGTGGCTGGGCAGCTCGGTCACATCGCGGTCCAGCGTGAGAACAAGGATCTTCTCGCGCGCCATGCCCACCAGCTCGCGCGTCGGCTTGTTGGCGATCACCTGGCCGTGGTTGATGATGGCGATGCGGTCGCACAGTTCCTCGGCCTCTTCGAGGTAGTGCGTGGTGAGCACGATCGTCACGCCTTCGCGGTTCATCTCCGTCACCAGATCCCAGAGCTGGCGGCGCAGTTCCACATCGACGCCCGCGGTCGGCTCGTCGAGCACCAGCACCGGCGGCTGGTGCACCAGCGCCTTGGCGATCAGCAGACGCCGCTTCATGCCGCCCGACAGCGTGCGGGCATAGGCATTGCGCTTGTCCGCCAGATGGACCGCACGCAGCAATTCCTCCGAGCGGCGCAGGTGCTTGGCGATGCCGTAGAGCCCGGCTTGGATCTCCAGCACCTCGAAAGGGGTGAAGAAGGGATCGAAAACGATTTCCTGCGGGACGATGCCGATCGAGCGCTTGGCATTGCGCTGGTCGCGGTCGATATCGAAGCCCCAGATCTCGGCGGTGCCCGAAGACTTCCGCACCAGCCCGGCGAGGATGTTGATCAGCGTGGACTTGCCCGCGCCGTTCGGCCCCAGCAGGCCGAAAATCCCGCCCTCGGGCACATCGAACGATACCCCGTTCAGCGCCAGCTTACCTTCGGCCTCCCCGGCGGGCGCATAGCGCTTGACGAGATCGCGGATCGAAATGGCGGCGGCGGGCTGGGAGGCAGTACTCATGGCCCCAGCATGTGGGGCAGGTTTGCGCCCGCGTAAAGGCCCCCGCAACGGGTGCAGGGGCCTTTTTCGGATCGAAAGTGTGCCTTCGCCCGGCCGTCAGGCGGCCCCGGCGCCTTCCGGCACCTTCTTCGCCTTGGGCTTGTATTCCGCGCCCTTGTAGCCCGCGCCATAGTCCAGCGTGCCGAACATCCAGTCATAGAGCAGCGAAATCGTCGCGAAGTTGCCGCCGGTGAAGCGCGCGTGATGGTTGTGGTGCATCACCGACATCGTGTTGAGGTACTTGAAGGGGAAACGGTCCACCGTCCACAGATCGTGATTGTGCAGATTGATCTGCGAAAAGGCGGTCCAGGTGATCACGATCGTGACGACATGGAAATCCCCCATGAAGCGCGACAGCACGAAGATGCACGCGACATAGAGCCCCAGCCCCATCGCCACTTCGAGCGGGTGGATATAGCTCGAATCCTCACGGCACGGATTGTGCTGGCGGTGGTGCACGGCGTGGACCCAGATCAGCGGCCCGCCGAGGAACCCGGCGTCGTGGAACAGGAAGCGGTGCACCAGATAGTAGAAGAAGTCATAGACCATCAGGATCACGAAGCAGTCCAGCAGCACCCGCCAGACCGGCTGCGGCGCAGCCGTCAGGCAGAACGGCAGCACGCCCGCGAAGATCACCACCCAGAAGAACAGGCCCCACTTGCGGTTCCAGCGCTGGTTCGCCGCATAGCGCGGGTTTTCCATTTTCTGGCGATAGGTCTCGCGGTTGAGCCGACTGGCCTCGCGAAACGCGGGCACCAGCCGCACCAGCAGCTTTCCCGCCAAAGATACGGCCATGATTCCAAGCGCCGTGTAGAGCGACAATTGCCATTGATAACCTGCCGCCAGTCCATCCCAAAACGCGCTGTCCATTGTGCGATCCTCTCAAACGTTGCCTCCCGGACCGGCTGCACCGATCCCGAGAACACCGTTCTCATAGCGAGATGCGGTGGATCATTTCCTTGTTCCAGATCAAATTCGAGAACTGCGGACAGCGGCGGAATTCAGATTCCGGCGTACCAGGCGTAAGTGCCGTTATCCTCCCAATAGCCGCCCTTGCCGCCGTAGATGCCGTCGAGCGAGGACACCGCCTCTATGCGGGTGACGAACTTGGCATGCTTGTAGCCGAGCTGGCGCTCCACCCGCAGGCGCAGCGGGGCGCCGTGGGCCTGTTCGAGCGGCTTGCCGTTCATCGCCCAGGCCAGGATCGTCTGCGGATGGAAGGCATCGACCAGATCGATCGATTCGTAATAGGGCCTGCCATGATAGAGATCGGCGCAGTGGAACACGATGTACTTCGCCTGCGGCTTGAGCCCGGCAATGTTGAGAATGGGACCAAGGCGCGGGCCCGTCCATTTGCCGATCGCGCTCCAGCCTTCGACGCAGTCGTGCCGGGTGATCTGGGTGCGCTGGGGCATGGACTTGAGCATATCCAGCGGCAGCGTGAGCGGCTTTTCGACCAGCCCCTCCACCCGCAGCGACCACTGCGCGAAGTGTTGCGCCAGATGCTGGCGGTAGACCGGATCGGCCACTTCGCGGCTGCCGTTGGCGCGGAAGCGGGGGGACATGTCCGCCTCGGTGAACTCGCGCGCCAGAGCGTGGCGGCCGAGTGCGCGCTGAGTGATCTTGTGCAGGTCTTCCGCGCCCTCCAGCGTGTGGCGGAACGTGGGGTTCTCGAACAGCTTGTCGCAACCGGAAAGCATCAGGCTGCCCGCGCCGGCGGCACTGCCGCGGATCAGCGTGCGGCGCGAGAGGATGAGGCGGCTCATGCGGCGTTCTCCGTCACGGTCTTTTCCTTTGGCAGGCGGTAGCGGCCGGTGATCATCGAGCGCACTTCGTTGAAAGGCCCGGCCAGCAGAACCATCGCCATGTGAACGAGAAAGAACGCCACCAGCAGTGCCGCGCAAATGAAGTGCACCGAGCGCGCCGACTGGCGCCCGCCGAACACTTCGGTGACAAACGGGAACCACGCATCGGTGCCGGGGGACAGGGCGAGGCCAGTCAGGATCATCAGCGGCAGCAGGCCGAACAGCACGCCGGCATAGGCCAGTTTCTGCAGCACGTTGTATTTCAGCGCCGCCACGCCGGTGGGGAAACGCAGCCGTGCATGCTCTTTCACGTCATGCCAGATGTGCGAGGGCCGCCATTCGGCGCGGGTGATGTGAATGTCCCGCGCGATATGCCGGTTGACCAGCGACCACAGCAGATAGAGCAACAGCCCCACCGCCAGCACCCAGGCGAAAGCAAGATGCCAGATCCGCGCGCCCGCCAGACTGTAGCGCGAGGGGACCGTCAGCCAGTAGGGAAAGGCGCGGCGCTGTGTGCGCCCGTCCTGATCCTGCCACAGGCCCAGAACCCCGGTGGTCTCGATCCGCGCCGAGCCGATCTGGAGGTAGCCAAACTCCTTGCCGCCCATGCGCGCGGAGCTGATCTTCAGCCAGGGCGCATCGTAGTTCGCGCCATATTCGCCCCAGTAGAGGCGCGGGTGGGCATTGAAGATCATCAGCCCGCTCATCAGCATGACAAGCAGCGTCACGGCATTGGTCCAGTGCCACAGCCGCGTGGAGAGGCGGTGGCGCTTCACGAGATCGCCGCCCTTCGGCGGCGTGCTGGCGGTCTGTTCGTTCATATGCGGGTCAATCCGGGATTTCCGTCCACCAGCCGGATGCGCAGCGTGTTCTGCACAAGGGCGGTGGCGATATATTCGCCCACCATCACGGGAAATTCGATAAGTTGCGCCTCGTCCCAGCTGCGCGCCAGCACATCCCAGGTCGCGTCCGACAAGGCCTTGTCCTCCAGCAGTTCCTCCACCCCGCGCAGGATGGCCGCCTCATGCGCGGTCCAGCCGGATGCGGCGGAGCCTTCGCGCACGCGCTCTACCGCCGCGCCATCCAACCCCACGCGGCGGGCGATCTCGACATGCTGGCCCCATTCGTAAGGCGCGCGGCACAGCCAGGCGACCCGCAGCACGGCCAGCTCGCGTTCGCACGCGGGAATCCGGCCATTGAACAGCACTGCGCCCCGTTCCATCTGGCAGCGGAACAGCGCCGGGTGCTTGAAGATGGTGCGCATATATTCGGCCACACCTTCGACGCGGGGCGCCCCGGCCCCATCGCGCACGGCATGGACCAGCTCGCGGGAGGCCGCATCGATATCGTCTTGAGCCACCGGCCTGATGCGCGGGCCATCACCCACCACATGCGCCTGACGCGCCGCGATGTCGAAGCCCGGATCGAAATCCGCCGCCACTGTTCCTGTACCCATGCCCGCTCCTTTCCCCTGTGTTCGTTACGGAACCCCTTAAGGTTACAGCATGCACGCCGGCTCCGCTGCTTATTCGCCGATCAGATGGACCGCGATCTGCCGGTGGTGCGGCATCGCCCGATGCTCGGCAAGGTAAATCCCCTGCCACGTGCCCAGCGCCATGCGCCCGCTCATCACCGGGATCTGCAGGTTTACCCCGGTCAGCGTGGCCTTGAGATGCGCGGGCATGTCGTCCGGCCCCTCGTCGTCATGCGCATAGTTGCCGCCTTCGGGTGCCAGCCGGTCCAGCCAGTCCGCCAGATCGGTGCGCACTTCGGGCGCGGCGTTTTCCTGGATCAGCAGCGAGGCGGAGGTGTGGCGGCACAGCAGCGTCAGCAGCCCTTCGGAAACGCCGGTTTCCGCCAGCCAGCGGGCCATCGCACGCGTGATATCGGTGAAGCCGCGCCCCGAAGTCTCGAAGGAAAGGATAGTGGACACTTGTCTCATGGCCGCGCGATCTTGATCCCTTGCCGCGCAGGTTTCAACAGATAGCGGGACAAGACATAAGGAGAGAGGCGCATGGAAACCGAGTTCTGCAAGGTCGAGACGGACGGGCACGTCATGACCGTGACGATAGACCGGCCCGAACTGCGCAATGCCCTCCACGCCGAAGCCAGCTATGAACTGAGCGAAGTGTTCGACCGGTTCGAGAGTGACCCGGACCTGTGGGTGGCGATCCTCACCGGCGCGGGCGGCAAGGCCTTTTCCGCCGGGGCAGACCTGCGCACCCCTTCGAACAAGGACGATCCGCGCGCGTGGAAGGGGATGCCCGTGCCGGCGAAGGGCTTTGCCGGGCTCACCTGGCGCTTCGACCGGCACAAGCCGGTGATCGCGGCGGTCAACGGCTTCGCCATGGGCGGCGGGTTCGAGGCGGCGCTGGCCTGCGATGTGATCGTGGCGGCAGAGAATGCCAGCTTCGGCCTGACCGAACCCAGAGTGGGCCTGGCCGCGCTGGGCGGCGGTATCCAGCGCATCGTGCAGGAACTCGGCCCCAAGCGCGCCCACGCCATGTTGCTGACCGCGCGCAAGATCTCCGCCGCACAGGCGCACGAATGGGGCATGGTCGCCGAAGTCGTCCCCGGTGAAGAGCTGATGGCCTGCTCGCGGCGCTGGGCAGAGGAGATCATGGCCTGCTCGCCCGGCTCGATCATCGCCACCAAGGCGGTGATGCAGTCCTACTACGATCTCGGCATGGAAGCTTCCAACCGCGAGATGTTCGATCTTCCCGAAGTCCGCGCGATGCTGGCTAGCCCGGACATGCGCGAAGGCGGCAAGGCCCTGTTCGAAAAGCGCGCGCCGGTCTGGTCCAACCCGCAATGAGCGTGCCGCCGCCCGTTCTTGTCGAGCAGAAAGACGCCATCGCACTCGTCACGCTGAACCGGCCGGAGCGGCGTGACGAGTGCGATGTGGACTTGCTGTCCGTCGTCAGAACATTTGGCCAGTACGCGGCGTAGATTAGCGGGTTGCGTAGGCTTGGATCATGTGATCGCCCCCCGGCGGCATCGATGTGCCAGGGTGGGTCTGAAACGATCCACACAGGAGAGCGGTCATGTGTGAGATTATCACGGTCGGGCTCGATCTGGCGAAGAATGTGTTTCAGGTACATGGTGCTGATGCCGACGGTCATACTGTGCTTCGCAAGAGGCTGAGGCGAGACCAGGTCCTGACGTTTTTCGGTCAGATGCCACACTGCAGGGTCGCGATGGAAGCCTGCGGTGGCGCGCATTTCTGGGGGCGCGAGATCGGCCGGAGGGCCAAGGAGAACGATATTGCTCGTCGGCTGATGACGGTGCCAGACATCGGGCCGCTGATCGCCACGGCCCTTACGATCCTAGCTCCACCTCCTGAGACGTTCCGGAAGGCCCGGGATTTTGCTGCATGTGTTTAGTTCCTGCATTTGATGGTGCATCATCCATGCAGGAATGGAAGGATGCGCTACGGGATCTGCCGGTTGCCAGAGGTGACCGGCGACAGGGAACCCAAGAAGAAGTTCAAGACCTATCCGACCGGCTACTTCCACATCGACATTGCTGAAGTGCGCACCGCCGAAGGCAAGCTCTATCTCTATGTCGCCATCGATCGGACCAGCCAGTTCACCTGCCCGTCGCGTTATGCCGATGGTCCCACGGCCATCTATATGACCCATATGTCCGACATACGCTGCCGCGAGAACGGGATCGAGCACAGGCTTACCAAGATCAAGCACCCATGGACCAATGGCCAGGTCGAGCGGATGAACCGGACGATCAAGGAGGCAACGGTTGAACGCTATCATTACGACAGCCATGCCCAACTGGCCGCCCACCTCCACGACTTCATAAATGCCCACAATTACGGTCGACGCCTGAAGACCCTGCGCGGCCTCACTCCCTACGAATACATCTGCAAATGCTGGACAACCCAGCCAGACCGCTTCAGGCTGGAGCAACGCCATCAAAGGCCGGAACCAAACATCTCTAATAAACGCCGGATGGAAGTCCTGCAGCAGGTCACGCCAAGACTAGCAGCAAGCCTGAATAACGCTCATGTTCGATCAGGCCGGGTGGCACCCATCTATCGGACCGACTCCACATTTCAACTAATACACCCTGCTGCCGCTCAAGTGCCCCATACTCAACCTAGTCGAGAACATATGGCGGTTCATGCACGACAATTGGCTCTCCAACCGCATTTTCTCATCCTGCCACAGCGTCGTCGACCACCGCTGTCACGCTTGGACCGAACCATGGCGCATCATGTGTCCAGGGGTCACCAACGGGCGCATGGGGCGTGATCAGAGAATCTTGATATGAATGGCCGTGTGGCAACATTTCGTTACGGTTTCGAACAAGGCGCGAAATGGAGACTTCCTTATCTGGCGGAAACATAACCACACGATGGAGACCGCTATGATCTCGGCATTCTTTTTGGCCATTGCAGGCCTTTCCGCTGCACCCGCAAACGCGTATCCGGCCTACGCCGCCGACACAGTGAGAAGACTCAAGGGGCACGCGTCGCTTCCCGCCACGGCCAGGGGCCCGAAACCGGCGGCTACGCAAATCAAATGTCATCCAGAACCGACCAAAGGCCGCGCCTGCCGCCATCATGCCATGCAGGCCAAGCAGGAACGCCGGAATGCCACCCCGCTCGCCGAAGCCTCGAACATGACGCCAGGGGAGATCATGCAGTGATGCTCCTTCGCACGATCCTGGCAGGCTGCCTGGCGCTGGGCTGGGCCGGGTCAGCCGCAGCCTACGATGAACTGCCGCGCGGGCTCGCCAAGCTGACACCGGCCGACGTAGCCGAGCGCATTCACGTCGACGACGAAGCGCTCGAACCGCATATAGTGGTCTCGACCCATAAGGTCTGGGACCGCGGACGCAGAATCGAAGGGGCCTATGCGAGCGACGTTCACATGCGAGCCCTTGTCGACCGGCAGAGCGGCGCGGTGCGCTGGCAGGTGTGGCACGAACTGATATACCCCAGCCGCCAACCGGAAATGGTTGGGGTCAACTACCGGACTGAAGGACGTCTGAGGCAAGCTGACATTCTCATCGCCGAGCACTGGTCCGACGACTGCCCCGGCGTGGATGACGTACCCGCCTCCTGCAACAAGTACGCCCGATTCATTTTCGAAATCCCGGGGTCCGTAGTGGAGGAGATCGCGGAGACCTATCACCCCAAGAGCCGGGATCCCTGGCGGCTTCGGTTCAAGGACGAAAACGGCGGATCGATCACCGGCGGCCTGGCCCCCGCGGAAGCCGCAGGGCTGATGCAAGCTGTGGAGCGGCTTCGTACCAGCCAGGGCGATTGAACAACTGCCCGATACAAAAAACATCCAGAGCGCGGTTTGCGGGACCGCGCCCGCCCCCTATATGATTGCGAACCAGTGCAAAGACGATGACGCTCGCCCCCACGCTCAGATCCCCCCACGATTCCATGTTACCACCGCCCACTATCCTCCTGGTTGAGGATGACGGTGCATTGAGGACGTTGACCGCCCGCGCCTTGCGGCAGAGTGGATTCAATGTGCTGACCGCCGCAACCGGCGCGGAAATGTGGGTCACGCTCAAGGAAACACCGATCCAGCTCATCGTACTCGACATCATGCTGCCGGGTACCAGCGGTTTCGATCTGTTTCGCAAGCTGCGCCGCGAGAGCGACATGCCGATCATCTTCGTGAGCGCGCGGGGCAGCGAGGAAGACCGGGTCCTCGGGCTAGAACTCGGCGCCGATGACTATCTCGCCAAGCCCTTCAGCACGCGTGAACTGGCCGCACGCGTCAGCGCCGTGCTGCGCAGGGGGGGGGGAATCGAGACCGGTCTGGACAGCAGTGCCGACGGGCGTCCGCCGGATTTCATCCATTTCGATGGTTGGCAGGTCTCGCCGGCTCGCCGCGAACTGCGCTCGCCCAGCGGCGCGATCGTCGATCTTACCGGCGCCGAATTCGACTTGCTCTCCACCTTCCTGGGCTATCCGCAGCGCGTGCTCGGGCGCGAGCGGCTTATGGAGCTTTCGCGCTCGCGCATCGGCGACAGTTCCGACCGCAGCATCGACGTGCTGGTCAGCCGCCTGCGCCGTAAGCTGCAGGCCGAGAGTGGCGAGCCGATAATCGTGACGGTCCGCGGCGTGGGCTATATGTTCAAGGCGGAAGTGACCCGCAACTGATGGTCGGCCGCTTCGTCGCGATCTTCCGCCGGCTGGGACTGCCCGAGCGCCTTCTCGGCATTCTCCTGCTGGTGATCGTCGTTGATTCTCTAGCGAATTCTATGCTGTTCGACCGTGCCAACTCGTTCGAACTGCGCCGCGACGACGCGCAGCGCATCGCCGAAAACCTAGTGCTATCCACCCGCATGCTCGAACGTGCGCCACCACACGAGCGCGATGCCTTGGCCGACGCGTTCAGCACCGAGCACTTTACGCTAGACTGGACGGCGCCGGAAGACCGCAGACGCGGATCGCTGGGCCTTGCCAACTTGCGCGCGCAAGTGGTCGAGATCGAGCCGGAACTGGCCTACGCGGACTTGGAGCTGCATCTCGAGGAGCTCCCAGGGAAAGGCAATATCGGCGGCTCACTCAAGCTTGCCGACCGTAGTGTCCTTCGTTTCCATACCCATGCCCATGCGGCCTGGACCCTGACGGCGGGGCGCATTGTCAGCATGTTACTGCCGACGCTGCTGCTGATCGTGCTCGCATGGATCCTGCTGCGTGCAACGCTCAAACCGCTGCGCAACCTGATTGGAGCAACGCGGCACCTCGGCTCGGAGCTGATCCAGCCGGTTCCCGAACGTGGCCCGGATGAGCTGCGCAGCCTGATCCGTGCGCTCAACGAAATGCAGCAGCGCATTCACCAGTCGCTAGTCGATCGCACGCAGACGATGTTGGCGATCGGCCACGACCTCAAGACGCCGCTATCGCGCATGCAGCTTCGTCTAGACGATGGAGCCGTGGCTCCCGAAGTACGCGAAGGACTGGCGCATGACATCGGCGAAATGCGGATGTTGCTTGAATCCCTGCAAGCTTATGTCGACAGCGACGGACGCAACATCCGGCCCGAACGGATCGACATTGCCGTGATGGCCGAAACGCTGGTCGATACCGCAGCGGATCACGGCGCTGATGCAACCTATTCCGGCGCGTCTCATCTCGAGGTCTTTGTGCGGCCGGTCGCGATCCGGCGCGCCCTGTCGAACCTGATCGAAAATGCCATCCACTATGGCGGCAATGCCGACGTCCATGTGCGCAGGGACGGTGGTGCTGCTGAGATTGTCATTGAAGACAATGGCCCGGGCATTCCGGAAGAGCGCATCGCCGATGCCCTTCAGCCGTTCGTAAGGCTCGACACGTCCCGGGCGCGCGATACAGCCGGCATGGGTCTGGGCCTTCCCATCGTACGCAAGGCGGTTCGCATGGAACACGGCACGCTCGACCTGCACAACCGGCTGGGAGGCGGCTTGCGTGCAACAATCAGATTGCCACTGGCCCCGGATTGAGTGCCTGCTGCACTGCAGCAAGATTTCGTTACATTCGCGAACGACAGAAGAAAACCGGCCCACCTAACTCTTGGGTGATCCCGGCGGCATCAGGCCGCCGGTAGATGATGACCCACAGAAAGGTGACCGACGTGAACGAATTAATCGGCCGCGTTTTCCATTTCGAAAAGTCGATATTCCCGGCTCATGGCGAGCTGTTCGGCAAGCTGACCACGCATGGCCAAGAGCCCAAGGCGCTAATGATCTCCTGCGCCGACTCGCGGATCGTGCCCGAACAGATCATGCAGGCACAGCCCGGCGACCTGTTCGTGTGCCGCAATGCCGGCAACATCGTTCCGCCCTACTCGACGATGAATGGCGGGGTGACTTCCACAGTCGAATATGCCGTCGCCGTCCTTGGCGTAAACGACATCATCGTGTGCGGCCATTCCGACTGCGGTGCGATGAAGGCGCTCAGCGACCCGGCCGGACTGGAAGCAATGCCGAACGTCGCGGCCTGGCTGCGTCACGGCGCAGCTGCCGAGCATATCGTCAGCACCTGCCATGGCGAGCTCGAAGGCAAGGAGCGCGTTCGCGCGATCAGCCTCGAGAACATCATCGCCCAGATCAGCCACTTGCGCACGCATCCTGCCGTGGCAGCCGCCATCGCACGCGGCGAGATGACGCTGCACGGCTGGTTCGTCGATATTCACGCCGGGCAGGTGCTGGGTCTCGACGGCGATAGCGGCGAATTCATAGCACTGCGCGAGGACCGCGATCTGCCGGTCGCGCTGGCCGCCCGCACGCGCACCGCCACCGAATTCGCGGAGGCCGCCGAATGAGCGCAGCTCTCGCCGCCATGGGAGAGGCGCGCAGTGGTCTCTTCGCCCATTTCGGACGTGACTTCACTGCGTCCATCGTCGTGTTTCTGGTGGCGATGCCGCTGTGCATGGGCATTGCCATCGCCTCCGGCGTACCACCGGAAAAAGGGCTCGTCACCGGCATCATCGGCGGTATTGTTGTGGGCCTGATCGCAGGTTCGCCACTGCAGGTGAGTGGCCCTGCCGCCGGCCTCGCTGTCATCATCTTCGAATTCGTGCGCGAACATGGCCTTGAAGCGCTTGGCCCGGTGCTGCTGCTGGCCGGTATGCTCCAGGTCGTCGCCGGTGCCCTCAAGCTCGGCGGCCTGTTCCGTGCGATCAGCCCGGCCGTCGTGCATGGCATGCTTGCCGGTATCGGCGCACTCATCGTAATCGGCCAGTTCCACATCCTGTTCGATGAAAAGCCGCTGTCCAGCGGGCTTGAGAACATGGCAATGATGCCTGCCCGTGTCCTGGGCCTCGACTTCTCCGATGCCGCGGCAACCGAACTCGCACTCGCGCTCGGCCTGCTGACGATAGGTGTGATGATCGGCTGGGAAAAGCTGCGTCCCAAATCGATGTCGCTCGTCCCTGGAGCCCTGCTCGGCGTGATGGCCGCAACCCTGATTGCTTGGGGCATGAGCCTTGATGTCGCGCGCATTCAGGTGCCCGAATCGATCGGCTCGGCCTTTGCCCTGCCAACGTCGGCCAGCTGGATCGCTCCGCTGGCCAACCCATCGCTGATCGTCGCGGCGCTTGCCATCGCCTTCATCGCCAGTGCCGAAACGCTGCTTTCCGCCGCTGCGGTGGACCGCATGCACGATGGCGTGCGCACCAAGTACGACAAGGAACTGAGCGCGCAGGGGATCGGCAACCTGCTGTGCGGCCTTGTCGGCGCACTGCCGATGACCGGTGTCATCGTGCGCAGTTCTGCCAATGTGCAGGCAGGCGCCAAGACCCGGCTTTCGGCGATGCTGCACGGCATCTGGATCCTGGGCTTCGTCGCTCTCCTGCCCTGGCTGCTCGCCGAAGTGCCGATGGCGGCGCTGGGCGGCGTGCTGGTGGTGACCGGCTGGAAGCTCGTGAGCCTCAAGCATGTGCGCCACCTGTTCAAGGCCCACGGCTTCCTCCCGGCCGCGGTGTGGGCTGTCACGTTCATCCTGGTCGTAACGACGGACCTGCTGACGGGCGTTCTGGTTGGCCTGGCGCTGACGGCGCTCGAACTGCTGCCGCACCTCAAGGAACTGCGCCTTAAGGTGCATCAACATGACGACGACGAGGAAACCCGCCTCGAGATCCACGGCGCCGCGACCTTCGTCGGCCTCACCAAGTTGAATGCCGCGCTGGAACGTCAGCCGACGGGCCGCCCGGTCCACCTAGATCTCGGCAAGGTCAAGGCCATGGATCACACCACCGCCGAAACGCTCAGCGAATGGATCCAGCGCCGCCGTCAGAGTGGTCATAAGGACCGCGTGACGGGCGATCCTTCGGTCCTGCGTCCGCTGCCTCTCGGCAACTGACCCTTTCACCTGGCGGCCGGACACCCTCACGTTCGGTCCCCCTACCTTCCGGGCGGACATGTATATGCATGTCCGCCCGGCTTTCTGTCCCGCGGATCACCCGGGCGCGGAAACATTTCGTCACAGGCCAGAAAACGAAGCGACAAGCCTTCCCGGTAGGCCGGATGGGTCGGCGCGAAACGCACTCGCCACGAAGCAGAGTTCGGCGCGTCGGCCGCAGGATGGGACGGATAAATCACATCAACATGAGGGCGTTCCCAATATGAAAACTCGTCTGCTTGCAGGTGCCGCAGGTCTGGCTGCTGCCTGTCTCGCGTTTGCCGCTCCCGCCGCAGCGCAGGATATCCCCGAATCGATCACCATATCGGGCAGCGCTGCCCTGGTGACCGACTACCGCTTCCGCGGCGTCTCGATGACCGACAAGGAAATGGCGGTTCAGGCCGGTCTGAGCGTTTCGCATGAAAGCGGCGTCTATATCGGTACCTGGGCCTCAAACCTGTCAGGATGGGGCACGTTCGGCGGGTCCAACATGGAACTCGATATCTACGGCGGTTTTGCCACCGAGATTGCCAGCGGTGTCACTCTCGACGTCGGTCTGACTTGGTACATGTTCCCCGGCGGCCTCGACACGACCGACTTTGCGGAACCTTATGTGAAGCTCTCCGGTGATATCGGCCCTGCCAACATCCTCGTTGGCGTCGCCTATGCACCCAAGCAGGAAGCGCTTGGTGCATGGTACAACAGCGCCGCCTCGATCGCCTATGACAACCCAGGCGACAAGAACGACAATCTGTACTTGTGGACCGATGCAAGCGTCGGCATTCCGGGCAGCGCCTTAACTCTCAAGGGGCACATTGGTTTCTCGGATGGCAACCCTGGCCTTGGTCCCTGGGGTACAAGTCCAGCACCGACCGGTAAGTATGTCGACTGGATGCTGGGTGCAGACTATGTGCTCGGCCCCGTAACCCTCGGCGCGGCATATATCGACACCGACCTGACGAGGTCCGAAACCGCATACCTTCAGCCTAACTTCTCATCAACTAAGAACGGTTCATCGATCGCTGGATCGACGGTAGTGTTCTCACTTTCCGCTGGTTTCTAAAAGGCTTGGAACACAAGCCCGGAATAATATCAGCAGTCCAGAACATCCGGCCTTTCGGCTAGGTGTTCTGGACTTGTAATGGCTTTATGCCGGTCATTTCAGAGCACATTGCTCATCAAGAAGACAAGGGATATTCTGGAAAGGGCTACGCAGTTCTTCGCTCGCCAGCGACTGTGAAGTTAGCCTTTGTCCCTAGGTGTTTGGTCCTGGCATTTGATGGTGCGGATTTAGCCTGAAGCGGTCTGGCTCGGTTGTCCAGCATTTGCAGATGTATTCGTAGGAAGTGAGGCCGCGCAAGCATCCAGTGTGTTCTTAGCACTGCGTGCGCCTCACGGCTCCCGCTTGCCCATTTCCGCAGGCCCCTTACCTGAAGCAGGCGGCTGTGTACCGGCGGCTGCTTCCCCCAGCAGCATGTGCAGACGCTCCAGCCCGGCGAGAATCATCGCCTGTTCCCAGAAGGGTAACTCCCCGTAGCCACGGCTGAAACGCAGCTGCAAGGGGAACGGTGAAGCTTCCAGTTTTTCGCGTCCCTCCGGCGTCAGGCGCAGGATCACCTGGCGCTTGTCATGCTCGCCCCGCGTGCGCGTCACCAGCCCGGCGGCGACCAGCCGGTCGGCGATGTTGGTGACGGTAGCCTGCCCCAGGCGGAGAGCCGCTGCCACCGCGCCAGGCGTGATCGTCTCGTGCCCCGCGATCTGGCGCAGCACCATCACCTGGGATGGCGTCATGCCGATCGTGGCGGCCATTTGGCGCGTTTCGAGCTCTGCTGCCTGCAGAACTTTTCGAAGGGCTACTATCGCGGCTGGCGTGAGATCGGCTTCCATGCCCAAACGCTAGCTTTCCTGCGCCGCTGCGCCAAGCATGGATATATTTCTAAAATCGAATTATATGGCTGAAGTCTCGCGCCCAGATCAGCGCCTCCCGAACGTCACTGTTGCATTTTTTCCTTTTTTTCCTATTACACGCTTCGCATCTGACATGAAGCAGCAACAACCAAGCACATCTTATGTGCTTCGGAGGGTGAAGTAATTTACATATTGGAAGTGAGTGAAACCGGCTCCCGGGACGATTCCGGGAGCGCCAAACGCACGGCTGCTGCCCCGGACCTTGTCCTGCGCAGCCCCACTGCTGAAGATGGCCCGGCCATCACCGCCCTGATCGCGGCCTGCCCGCCGCTCGATCCCAATTCCGCGTACTGTAATCTCCTGCAGTGCAGCGATTTCGCGGACACGTGCGTGGTCGCCGAAGTGAACGGCCGAATCGCCGGCTGGATTTCCGCTTACCGCCTGCCGTCGCATCCTGAGCGGATCTTCGTCTGGCAGGTTGCCGTCGATACTTCTGCACGCGGGCTGGGCCTTGGCGGGCGTATGCTCGACGAACTGGCCGCCCGCCCCGCCGTGCGCGGCGCCACCACGCTGACCACTACCATTACCGAGGCGAATCCCGCCTCATGGGCCCTCTTCACGGCCTTTGCCCGGCGCCACGGCGCCGAACTCACGAAATCCGAGCGCTTCACGCGCGACGCGCACTTTGCCGGTGCGCACGACACGGAATGGCAGGCGAGCATTGCACCGCTGCCATCCGCCCCGACCAACTGAACAGGGAATCATCGACATGACGACCACCCCCAAGCCGAGCGCCACGACGCCCGACACCAAGATTTACGAGCGGCGCGAATCCACCGTCCGCAGCTATTCACGCTCGATGCCGCGCCAGTTCAACCGCGCGCAGGGCGTGTGGATGCACGACAGCGAAGGCGGCCGCTATCTGGACTTCCTGTCGGGCTGCTCCTCGCTCAATTACGGGCACAACCACCCCGTCCTGAAGCAGGCGCTGGTGGACTATATCGCCAGCGACGGCGTGACTCACGCGCTGGATCTGCACACCGATGCCAAGGCCCGGTTCCTTTCCACGCTGGAAGACGTGATCCTCAAGCCGCGCAGCCTTAACTACCGCGCGATGTTCACCGGCCCGACCGGCACCAACGCGGTAGAAGCCGCAATCAAACTGGCCCGCAAGGTGACGGGCCGCGAAATGGTGGTGGCCTTCACCAACGGCTTTCACGGCATGACGCTGGGCGCGCTCGCCTGTACCGGCAACGCGGGCAAGCGCGGCGGCGCGGGCGTGCCGCTGGGCCATGTCAGCCATGAACCCTATGACGGCTATTACGGTGACGAGGTGGACACCGCGGATCTGCTCGAACAGCGGCTGGAAGATCCGTCGAGCGGCCTCGATGCCCCGGCCGCCTTCCTGGTCGAGACGGTGCAAGGCGAAGGCGGGCTCAACGCCGCATCGCCCGAATGGCTGCGCAAGATTGCCGCGCTCGCCAAGAAGCATGGCGCGCTGATGATCGTCGACGACATCCAGGCGGGCTGCGGCCGTACCGGCGGCTTCTTCAGCTTCGAGGACATGGGCTTCACCCCCGATATCGTCACGCTGGCCAAGTCGCTTTCCGGCATGGGGCTGCCTTTCGCGCTGACCCTGCTGCGCCCCGAACTCGACGTGTGGAAGCCGGGCGAGCACAACGGCACGTTCCGCGGCAACAACCACGCGTTCGTGACGGCCACGGCTGCGATGCGCGAATTCTGGGCCGATCCGAAGTTTGCCGGAGATATCGCCCGCCGGGGCCGCATTCTCGAACAGCGGCTGGAGCGCATGGCCAAGCGCCATGGCCTCTCCACCCGCGGACGCGGCATGATGCGCGGCATCAACGTTGGCAGCGGCGATGTGGCGGAAAAGATTACCGGCACCTGCTTTGCCGAAGGGCTGATTATCGAGACCAGCGGCGCGCATGACGAGATCGTCAAGGTCCTCGCCCCGCTGGTGATCGATGACGACACCTTCCAGGCGGGCCTCGACATTCTGGAAGAAGCGATCGCCGAAACGATCGCACCGGTCGATGCCTCCGGCACCACCAGCGGCAAGTCGGACCGCAAGCTCGGCCTCGCGGCCTGAGCGGCGCCGTCCCCGCACTCCCAACTCTCTTATTCAAGGAATACCGGCATGATTGTCCGCCAGCTCAAAGACATCCGCAAGGGTGACAAGAACGTCAAGTCCGATGGCTGGGAAAGCGCCCGCCTGCTGCTCAAGGATGACGGCATGGGCTTCTCCTTCCACGTAACCACGCTCTACACCGGCGCGGAACTGCACATGCATTACCAGAACCACCTCGAAGCCGTGCTCGTCCTCAAGGGCAAGGGCACGATCGAGGATCTGGCCACCGGCGAGACGCACGAGCTGAAAGCCGGGGTGATGTATGCCCTCAACGATCACGACAAGCACATCGTGCGCGTCGAGACCGAGATCCTGTGCGCCTGCGTGTTCAATCCGCCGGTGACGGGCCGCGAAGTCCATGACGAGACGGGCGCCTACCCCGCCGATACAAGCGATGCTGACTCAAGCAGCGCCGCGACAGGCAACGAGCGCGAACCCGCCCTTTCCGACTGAAGCTGACCAAAAAAGGGGGTAAAGATGCAGGACCTTTATCCGACCCGTTGCACGGGCGAGCCGCAATTGCTCGCCCGCAGCGAACCTGTTGTCCGGCGCGCCTGGGAACCCGGCGCGCCGCTGACAAAAGAACAGATCGAACAATTCGGCCGCGATGGCTATCTCGTGCTGGAGGATGTCTTCTCCGCAGACGAGATGGCCGCCTTGCAGGCCGAGACCGGCCGTCTGCTGGGCGATCCGGCAGCGCTGAAGGACGAGACCGTGATTGCCGAGCCGGGCAGCCGCGAGGTCCGTTCGATCTTCGAGATCCACGGCCAGAGCGAACTGATGGCGCGCCTCGCCGCCGATGTGCGGCTGGCCGGTGTCGCCAGCTACCTGCTCGACGATCAGGTCTACCTCCACCAGTCCCGGCTCAACTACAAGCCGGGCTTCCAGGGCAAGGAGTTCTACTGGCACTCCGATTTCGAGACCTGGCACGCGGAAGACGGCATGCCGTGCATGCGCGCGCTGTCGATGTCGGTGCTGCTGGCGGAGAACACGCCCAACAACGGGCCGCTGATGGTGATCCCGGGATCGCAGCGCGTCTATGTGACATGCGTGGGCGAGACGCCGGACGATCACTACAAGCATTCGCTGCGCAAGCAGGAATACGGCGTGCCCGACGATGACAGCTTGGCCGAACTGGCCCACAAGCACGGCATCGTTGCCCCCACTGGCAAGCCCGGCACCGTGATCGTGTTCGATTGCAACCTCATGCACGGCTCGAATGGCAACATCACGCCGTTCCCGCGCTCGAACGCGTTTTTCGTATTCAATGCCGTCAGCAACCGGCTGACCGATCCCTTCGCCGCCGCCAGGCCGCGGCCGGACTTCATCGCCGCGCGCCACGTGCGCCCGATCGTGCCGGTTTCCGGCCATCTGGAAGGAGAACTTGCATGACTGCCACGCATTCCGTCGAAAAGATCGGCGGCACTTCCATGGCAGCCACGTCGACCGTCTTCGACAATGTGCTGATCGCGGGCCGCAAAGGGCCCGATCTCTACAACCGCATCTTCGTCGTCTCCGCCTATGCCGGGATGACCGACCTGCTGCTGGAGCACAAGAAAAGCGGCGAGCCGGGCGTCTATGCCCATTTCGCGGACAACGAAACGCCGGGCGCCTGGCGCGGGGCTCTGGCGGACGTGATGGGCGCCATGTGGGCCCGCAATGCCGAAATGTTCGCCCGGCCCGAAAGCCGCGAAGAGGCGGACAAGTTCGTCGCCCAGCGGGTAGCCGCGCTGGAAGCCTGCCTCGACGATCTCGACCGGCTGCGCGCGCATGGCCGTTTCTGCCTCAAGGAACAGATGACGACCGTGCGCGAGATGCTCGCCGGGCTGGGCGAGGCGCATTCCGCGCATTCGACCGCGCTGCTGCTGCGCGACCGGGGCGTCAATGCCGTCTTCGTCGATCTCACGGTGTGGAATCATGAGGACCTCGTCAGCCTCGACGACCGCATTCGCGGCGCGCTGGACAAGATCGATCTGGCCACGCAGATGCCGATCGTGACCGGCTACGCCGGGTGCGAGGGCGGCATGGTGCGCCGCTATGCACGCGGCTATTCGGAAATGACCTTTTCACGCATCGCCGTCATCACCGGCGCGCGCGAGGCGATCATTCACAAGGAATTCCACCTTTCCAGCGCCGATCCGCGCTTGGTGGGGGAAGCCAAGGCGCGCAAGATCGGCCGCACCAATTACGACGTGGCGGACCAGCTCGCGAACCTGGGCATGGAAGCGATCCACCCGCGCGCCGGGCGCGGCCTGCGCCAGTCGGGCATTCCGCTGCGCGTGCGCAACACGTTCGACCGCCATGACGGCGGCACGCTGATCTGCGGCGATTACATCTCGGACAAGCCCCGCGTAGAGATCGTCACCGGCCTTGCCTCGATGCAGGCGCTGCAGTTCTTCGAACAGGATATGGTCGGCGAAAAGGGCTATGACGCCGCGATCCTGCAAGCGCTGACCAAACACGGCGCGTGGATCGTCAGCAAGAGCTCGAACGCCAACACCATCACCCACTACCTGAGCGGCACCGGCGCCGCGAAGATGGCGCGCATCGTGTCCGATCTGGAAGCCGCCTATCCCGGCGCCGCGGTAACGACGCAGCCGGTGGCGATGGTTTCCGTGATCGGCAGCGACTTGTCCGAACCAGGGCTGGTGCCCCGCGCGCTGACGGCGCTGGACAAGGCCGGAATCGGCATGATCGCCATGCAGCACCAGATCCGCAACGTTGACGTGCAGTTCATCGTCGCCTCGCAGGATTTCGACGCCGCCGTGCGCACTCTGCACGGCGCGCTGATCGACGCCCCCGTCCAGCCGGACCTGGCCGCGGCCTGAGAGGAAAAGAAGAAGGGGACGGAACGGCCGCAGGGTATTGCGTCTGCGCCCGTCCCCTTTCACATCCTGCCTTTATGCTTCAGGCCATTCTCCCCGTTCGCAGCATTCTGATCGCCATCTTCATGCTGATGGCAGGCAGTGGCGTCATGAACACGCTGGTCAGCGTGCGGCTGGAGCGCGCGGGAAGCGGCGCGCTGCTGATCGGCCTTGTTGGTACGGCCTATTTCGCCGGACTGATCGTGGGGGCTCTGAGAATCCCCTCTCTGGTGCGGCGGGTCGGCCATATCCGGGCCTTCGCCGCCTGTGTCGCCGCGGTCAGCGCCAGCACGCTCGTCTATGCCGTCCACCGCGATCCCCTGCTGTGGGGTATGCTGCGTTTTACCGACGGCATCAGCGTCGCGGGCGTCTACATCTGCCTGGAAAGCTGGCTTAACGAGCGGGCCGACGCCGAAACGCGCGGGGCCGTGCTCGCAGGCTACATGACCGCCCTCTATGGCGGGCAGGCGGCCGGGCAGTTCCTGCTGGGGCTGGGCAATTCCGATCCGGCGCTGCCGCTTCTCGTCGCCTCGATCCTGATATCGCTGGCGTCCATTCCGGTGGTGCTGACGCGGATCATCGCCCCCCTGCCGGACGCAGACGATTCGCCGCTGTCGTTCCGCGAACTCTATGGCGTGTCCCCGCTGGGGATCATGGGCGTATGCGTTACCGGGTTGATGCTTGGCGGTTTCTACGCCCTGGGCGCCGTCTATGCGAGCAGGCTGGGCATGAACCTCTCCGCGACCGCCCTGTTCATGAGTATGGCCATTCTGGGCGGCGTGGCCCTGCAGTGGCCGCTGGGCCGCCTGTCCGACCGGATGGACCGGCGCAAGGTCATCGTGTGGAGCTTTGCAGGCACATTGGCCGCCAGCCTCGCCATTGCCCTCGTCGGCAGTCCCGGCTCGCTGCTGATGGGGCTTGGCGCCGTGTTCGGCGGCCTCAGCTTCGCGCTCTACCCGCTCTGCGTCGCGCATACCAATGACCACCTCAGGCCCGAGCAGCGCATTGCCGCCAGCGGCGGCATGGTCATGCTCTACTCGCTGGGCGCCGCCCTCGGCCCTCTCGCAGGCGCCACGGCCATGGCCATAGCGGGCACCGGCGGCCTGTTCTTCTTCATCGCGCTGTGCGCAGGCGGCGGGCTGGCCTTCGGCCTGTGGCGCCAGACCCGGTCCGCACCGATCCCGATGGATCTGCAGGAACAGTACGTCATCCTGCCGCGCACCACCCCGGCCTCGGCCGCGCTCGATCCGGTGGCCCCGGATGAGACCGCCGATGAGCAACGGAGCCTTCATTGACCAGCACCCGCAGCACCGCCCATCCCGGCATCGGCGCCAATGTGCCGAGTGGCCATCCCGAGGCCACACCGCCGGGCGTGCTCCGCCGTGCTATCGCGGCGTCCGCCATCGGCAATGCCACCGAGTGGTTCGACTATGGCATCTATGCCTATGGCGTGACCTACATCGCGGCCGCCCTGTTTCCCGGCCAGGCAGGCGAAGCCACGCTCTTCGCATTGGCCACTTTCGCGATCTCGTTCCTGGTGCGTCCGCTCGGCGGGCTGTTCTGGGGGCCGCTGGGAGACCGCTACGGCCGCAAGGCCGTGCTCGGCGCAACGATCATCATGATGGCGACAGCCACCGTGGGCGTGGGCCTCATTCCCTCCTACGATACGATCGGCTTTTGGGCGCCGCTGCTGCTGGTGCTGCTGCGCATGGTGCAGGGCTTCTCGACCGGCGGCGAATATGGCGGCGCCGCGATTTTCATGGCCGAATATGCGCCGGACAAACGGCGCGGCTTTTACGGCAGCTTCCTCGAAGTCGGCACCCTGGCGGGCTTTTCCGCAGGCGCCCTGCTGATGCTTGGCTTTTCGCTGCTGCTGGGCGATGACGCCATGCATGCCTGGGCCTGGCGCCTGCCTTTCCTGCTGGCCGGGCCACTGGGCCTCGTGGGCGTCTATCTGCGCGCCCGCATGGCCGAAACCCCCTTGTTCCGCGAAGTCGAGGAACACCACACGCAGGAACCTTCCGCCGGGCTCGAACTGCGCCATTTGTTGACCCGCTACCGCCGCCCCCTGCTGGCAATGGGCGGCCTCGTGGTCGCGCTCAACGTCGTGAACTACACGCTGCTCAGCTACATGCCGACGTACCTGGAACGCAGGCTGGGCCTGTCTACCGATGCGGCGCTGATGGTGCCGATCGCAGGCATGCTGTTCATGATGGTGCTGCTGCCCTTCGCCGGGGCCCTCTCCGACCGTATCGGCCGCAAGCCGCTGTGGCGGGTTTCACTGGCCGGACTGTTTCTGGCCGCGATCCCGCTCTACCACTTCATCGGCATGGGCATGGCAAGTGCTGTAATCGGCTTCATCATCCTGGGCCTGCTCTACGTCCCCCAACTGGCGACAATTTCAGCCACCTTCCCCGCCTTTTTCCCGACGCCGGTGCGGTTCGCCGGATTTGCGATTTCCTACAACCTGTCCACCTCGTTGTTCGGAGGCACGGCACCGGCGCTCAATTCCTGGCTGATTGGCCAGACCGGAGATCCCCTGATCCCGGCCTATGTCATGATGGCCTCATGCCTGGCCGGGCTGCTTGCCCTGCACTTCACCGAAGAAAGCGCAGGCAAACCGTTGGACCGGGGCGAGGAACCGCAACTCTAGGAAAACCGGACAATTTGAGCGGCCATGAGTTACGTCTTTCCACAACATGCAATGCTTGGCTGAGCACAGAATGCCGTCTTGGAATCAGTGAGAAGCTCGAAATTCCACAATAACTATTTATTGTTGAAAATGAATAGTAGAATTAGACAATTTTAGAACCCCAAACCCGCCCCCGATCGATCACACTGAATAGCCCCTAGATTCTGGACGCTTTCGATTGAAACCTCCCGGATTTTCCAAAGGATTCGATTCATGAGAAGGAGTTCTCGTTATGCGCAAACCGGCCCCAGCAGCCTATCGGACGACGAACTCGAAATCCTGCAACGCAACGCTGGCGAAACGGGGTTTACTCCAGGTCTGGTTGGATGCCGAGATGCAGTAGCTGTGAGCGACCACCAGCAAGCGCGGACGCCAGCATGGTGGTGAGCTTGCTAGAGATGGCCGGGTTCAACTAGCCGGTACCGTCATCCCCGCTCGCCGGAACGCAAAGCCATCGCCTGAAGCCACATTAGGCGTCGTGCCCCGCAATGAGACCGTTCGGGCAAGCCTCCACCGTGGCAAGACAATCTTGAAACGATGGAACCGCTATCACCAGCGCAGCCGCGTTGAGACCAAGATGCAATTCTTCAGCGTATGGTGCCAGCGTTCGATCTTGCCTTGGGTCTGAGGCGTGGCGCTGTCGTGGTCGGAAGATATCCAGAAATCCAGAGGCTATTCAAATGCCCTCATGCTGCAGCGGAAAGCTCGCCAGCGGGCCTGCGCTCGCGTATTCTCTGGCGGCAAAGGAGGGATACACCCGTGCATAATTGTGATGACCAGGCCGAAACCATCGCGTTTCTGTCCAGGCCAGAAACCTATGGGCTGTCTGCCCCGGTGGAACGGATCGGCACGCATGGCGCTATCGTTTTTCTGGCCGGTGACAGGGCCTTCAAGCTAAAGCGCGCAGTTCGCTATCCCTATCTTGATTTCTCGACAAAGGACCGGCGCAAGGCCGTTTGCGAAGCCGAGCTGGCGCTTAACCGCCGGACCGCGCCGGACCTTTATCTCGCCGTGCAGCCAGTGGGGAAGCAAGCCGATGGCAGACTGACGCTGGGCGCGGGCGATCCGGTGGACTGGGTGGTGGTGATGCGGCGCTTCGCGCCCGAGTGCCTGCTCGATACCATGGCCCGCAAGGGACCCCTCGCCCCCAGCCTGATCCGCGATCTTGCCGATGGCATCGCCGCATTCCATGATACGGCGGAAATTGTGGCGGACCCCGGCGCGGCGCGCGTTCGCGCGGTGATCGATGGCAACCGGGCGAGTATGGCGGCGCTGCCTGAAGATATGCTGCCCGCCGAGGCTTGCGCCCGGCTTCACAGCCGCAGTATCGCGGCGCTCGATATGCTGGCTCCCTTGCTCGACCGGCGCGGGCAGGCGGGGCATGTCCGGCATTGCCATGGAGACCTGCACCTCGCCAACATCTGCCTGTGGGAAGGCGCACCCACTCTGTTCGATTGTCTGGAGTTCGATCCCGAACTGGCCACGACCGACGTGCTTTACGATCTGGCGTTCCTGCTGATGGACTTGTGGCAGCGCGGCCTGCGTGGCGAGGCCTCGCTGCTGTTCAACCGCTATTGCGACATGCGCGCGGAAAGCGACGGTATGGCCGCGATGCCGCTGTTCCTCTCCATGCGGGCGGCGGTGCGTGCCCACGTCAATGCCAGCGCGGCTGAAAAGCAGGAGGATGCAGCACAGCGCGAAGGCAAGGCAGCGGCGGCGCGCGCGTATCTCAATGCCGCCCTGGCCTTTCTGGAACCGGAGCCGCCGCGGCTGATCGCGGTGGGAGGCCTCAGTGGCACGGGCAAATCGACGCTGGCAGGCCGCTTGGCACCATTGTGCGGCAGTGCGCCGGGAGCGCGCTGGCTGCGCAGCGATGTGCTGCGCAAACGGCTGGCGGGAGTCGCGCCCGAGCAGCCGCTGCCGCCCGAGGCCTATACCCGGGAGCGCAGCGGCGAAGTGTATGGCACCCTGATGGAGGAGACGGGCCGTGCGCTGGCCTCCGGCATGACCGTGATCGCCGATGCCGTCTTTGCCGATCCGGCGGAACGCGACGCTGCCGCCGGTGTTGCGGAGCGATGCAGGGTGCCGTTCGCCGGATTGTGGCTCGAAGCACCGGCGGGCACGATGCGGGCGCGGGTCAGTGCCCGGCGCGGCGATGCTTCGGACGCGGACGCGGCGGTGGTCGAGCATCAGCTCGGGTATGATCTGGGCGATCTGGGCGCCTGGCGGACGATCGATGCGGGAGGAACGCCCGATGCTGTGCTGGCCGCCGCGCGCGAGCGGATCGCGGATAACCGTTAGGCCGGGCTCTTGAGCGTGAGCGGGAGCCCCGCCGCGACCAGCACCACTTCGTCCGCAAGGGCTGCGATGGCTTGATTGAGCCGCCCTGCTTCGTCGCGGAACCGGCGCGCGAGGGCGTTTTCCGGCACGATCCCCATGCCCACTTCGTTGGCCACGAGTGCAACCGGCGCAGGGCAGGCCTGCAGAGCGGCACAGAGATCGCCGGTCATGGCCGCCACATCGCGCTCCGTCAGGATCAGGTTCGACAGCCATAGCGTGAGGCAATCGATCAGCACGGCATCGGCGGAGCAGGCGGCGCGGGTAATCGCATCCGGCAGATCGAAAGGGGCCTCCAGCGTTTCCCAGCGGGGGCCGCGATCCGCGCGGTGGCGGGCAATGCGCTCTGCCATCTCCGCGTCGAAGGCTTGCGCGGTGGCAATGAAGGCCAGCCGCCCGGGCTGCGCCTCGATGCGCGTCTGGGCATGGCGGCTCTTGCCCGATCGCGCGCCGCCGAGGACGAACAGCGCGCTCATGCCTCCGCGCCCCGGGCCAGTGCCAGAAGGGCATCGATGTCGAGGTGTTGTTCCAGTCCACCCGCGAGATCGTCCAGCGCGGCATCGACAAGCGCGCCGTGATCGCGAGAATGGCTTTGCACGCCGATCGCGGCCAGCAGCGCGCCGCGCAGTTCGCCCGATGCCAGCAGGCCATGGCAATACGTTCCCATGACTTTGCCATCGGGCGAAAGGCCGCCGTCGGGCTGCCCGCCGTCCAGCAGGGCGAACGGACTGCCTGCCGGGGCACCGCGCGTTTCGCCCATGTGCATTTCATAGCCTTCGAAACGGGCCGACAGCGCCGTGCCGCGCACCTGCCGCAGGGCCTTTTGCGGGCCGAGCACGGTTTCATGATCCAGCAGGCCAAGCCCGGCGATTTCGCCCGGCGGGCCTTCGATCCCCAAAGGATCGGCAATCGTGCTGCCCAGCATCTGATAGCCCGCGCAGATCCCCAGGATCGCGCCGCCGCGCCGGTGATGGGCGAGGATGTCGATGTCCCAGCCCTGTTCGCGCAGGAAGGCCATGTCGGCCAGGGTCGCTTTCGATCCGGGCAGCACGATCAGCGCGGCCTCGGCCGGGATCGGCTGGCCGGGCGGGATCATCGCCACCCGCACGCCGTGTTCCGTCTTGAGCGGATCGAGATCGTCGAAATTGGCGATGCGCGGCAGCATCGGGCAGGCCACCAGCGTCCGGCCATCCCGTGTAGAGCGCCCGCGTTCGAGCACCACGGCATCCTCGCTGGGCAAGCGGGCAACCGCAGACAGCCATGGCACGACGCCGAAGCCGCGCCAGCCGGTCAGTCCGGCAATCGCGGCATAGCCATCCTCGAACAGCGCGGGATCGCCGCGAAACTTGTTGACGATGAAGCCCCGGACCATCGCCGCGTCTTCCGGATCGAGCACGGCGCGCGTCCCCGCCAGCGCGGCGATCACCCCGCCCCGGTCGATATCGCCCACCAGCACCACGGGCACGGCTGCCGCGCGGGCAAAGCCCATGTTGGCGATGTCGCCCGCGCGCAAGTTGATTTCGGCGGGCGATCCCGCCCCTTCGACGATCACCAGATCGGCCCGCTGCGAAAGGCGCTGCCAGCTTTCCAGCACTTCGTTCAGCAAGCTGCCCCGCTTTTCACGGAAATTGGCCGAGCCGAGCGTGCCGCGCACTTTGCCATGCACGATGAGCTGCGAGGTCCGGTCCGCCTGCGGCTTCAGCAGCACCGGGTTCATATCGGTGTGCAGGTCTGCCCGCGCGCCGAGCGCCTGCAAGGCCTGCGCCCGCCCGATCTCTCCGCCATCGGCGGTGACAGCGGCATTGTTCGACATGTTCTGCGGCTTGAACGGCAGAACGCTGAGCCCCCGGTTGGCCAAGGCACGGCACAGCCCGGCGACCAGCACCGATTTGCCGACGTCGGACCCGGTTCCCTGCAACATCAAACCAGCCATGCCACGCCTCCCGCGCCGATCCATGCGAGGGCGCAGGCCCGCAGATACACGGTTCCGGCGCGGGCCATAGCCCCCGCATCGGCCTCTGCCCCCTCGCCGATCCACGGTTTGGGCGACAACACGCCGTCATAGCGGACCGGCCCGGCAAGGCGGATGCCCAGCGTTCCGGCCATCGCCGCTTCGGGCCAGCCCGCATTGGGAGAGGCATGGCGGCCATGATCGCGCCACAGCACGCGCCAGCCGCCCGCTCCGGCAAGGCAGATCAGCACGGCGCTCAGGCGTGACGGGATCAGGTTTGCCGCATCGTCGATTCGCGCGGCGGCCCAGCCATAATCGCGCAAAGGCTCTTCCGGATGGCCGATCAGGCTGTCTGCTGTGTTGATCGCCTTGTAGATCCACGCGCCGGGCAGGCCGAGCGCCAGCAGCCAGAACAGCGGCGCGATAACGCCGTCGCAGAAGCTTTCGGCAAGGCTCTCGATCCCGGCGCGGGCCGTGCCGGGCGCATCGAGCGCGGCCGTGTCCCGCCCTACGATCCAGCTTACGGCCTGGCGCGCGGCGGGCAGATCGCCGCTGGCAAGGGCGCGCTCCACCGGCCGGTAGTGTTCGTAGAGACTGCGCTGCGCCAGCGCGGGCCACGCCGCAAACGCCAGTGGCAGCCAGGCCCATGGCCCGGCGAGCGCGCGGATGGCCTGCTCCGCCGCGAAGGCCGCCCCGCCGCTGGCCAGGATCAGCGCGAGCATCCCGGCCACTCCGGCCCGCCGCCGGAAGCGGGCCGAACGGTGCGGCTGGTTCCAGCGGGTTTCGCACATCCCGATGATCCGCGCGAAGCCGCCCACCGGATGGCCGATCCGGCGATAGAGCGGCTCCGGCCATCCCAAGGCGGCATCCAGCGCCAGCGCGCCCAAGGCTACGGGCTCAACCACCGGCCGGCCAGGAGGCCAGCGCGGCGTCCAGCCGTGCCAGCTCCGCATCGTTTGCGGGCAGTCCGAAACGCAGCAGGCGGGGGTAGTCCGCAAACGGGCGCGTCAGGATCTGCGCGCGGGCCAGCGAGGCGAACAGGTCCGCAGCATCAGGCGCTGTGGCAAGCCGGAACAGGGGGCAAGTGCCCGTGGGGCGCAAGCCGTGGCGCGCCAGAACGGCGTCGAGCCGGGCCGCCCGTTCGGGCAAGGCGGCCTGTGTCTGCGCGATCCAATGCGCATCGCCATAGGCCTCTGCTCCGAAGGCGAGCGCCGCCGCGCAGACCGGCCAGTCCCCCTGCAACTGCCGTATTTCGCGCAGCAAGGCTTCGGGCGCGAGCACGAAGCCGAGCCGCACACCGGCCAGTCCGAAGAACTTCCCGAACGAGCGGGTTACGGCCAGATTGCGGCCGTTCGCCACCAGATCGGCCACGCTGGCTTCGGGATGGCAATCGGCAAAGGCCTCGTCCGCGATCAGCCAGCCGACGGCCTGCTGTTGCCGGCCGAGCGTGAAGACAAGATCCTCTCGCGGGTAGAGCCGCCCGTCGGGGTTGTTGGGATTGGTGACGATCAGCGCGGACGGTCCGGCATGGCCCTGCCGGGCGGGCGCGAAGGCCTGCGCATATGTCCCGTACGTCAGCGGGACATGGCGGGCGGGCAAATCGAGAATCCGCCCCAGCGCCCGCAAGCCCGCCTCGCTGCCGGGAACCGCGCAGCACAGCGCCGGATCGGCGCCGAAATGGGCCGCAGCCGCTTCCTCAAGCTGCCTGAGCGCCCGCACGTCGGGCAAGGCACGCCAATCCGCCCGGATCGTTTCCGCGCCGGGCCAGGGGCAGGGATTGATGCCGGTGGACAAGTCCAGCCAATCGCCCGGATCGCCGCCGAACCGCGTGCAGGCCTCGTCCAGACGGCCGCCGTGGGTGAGGAAGGCGTTCACCGGACGAAGACCAGCGCCGCCAGCGTGGCGGTTTCGACAAGTTCGATTCCCGCGCCGTGGCCATCGCCCGAAATGCCGCCGATCTTGCGGTGCAGCCAAAGGCTCCAGAGAGCCATTGCTACTGCGGCCGCTGGCAGGCCCCATGCCGACGTCCACCATGCCGATAGGCCCAGAACAACGAACCACGCCGCGCAGGCGGGCCAGTTAGCCCCGGCGCCGAAACTGGTGCCCATGCCCCGGTGCAGCGGCGGCAGGGTCAGCGTCCAGACCAGCGGCCCGATCCGCGCTGCGACCGGCACCGCCGCCAGTGCCATGAGCGGGACCGTGTCCACCGCCAGCCGCAGCAGCACCAGCTTGGCGATCAGTTGCAGGGCAATTGCGGTGACGCCGAAGCTGCCGATATGCGGGTCCGCCAGAACCGCCGAAAGCCGGTCTCGATCGTGGTGGGCTGCTCCGGCGGCATCGGCGATATCGCCCAGGCCATCGAGATGCAGCGCGCCGGTGATCGCCACCCAGACCAGCAAGGCGGCAAGAGCGCCTGTCCACGGATCGTGGCGCAGGCCCGCCCATGCCGCTGCGGCCACACACAGCCCGACGACGATCCCCGCCACGGGAAACCAGCGGATCGCGCGCGCGAAATCCTGCTCGCCAGCCGCGATGTTGGGGAGCGGCAGACGCGTCATGAACTGCACGGCAAGGATCAGTGCCTTCATTCGCGATACCCCGTTTCGAGCCCGACGATCTGGCCGGACAAGGGCTCCCCGGGCCAGATCCGCAGCGAGACGAGCGCGCGGTAAGGCAGATCGACCGCCCAGACTGCGCGGTGATCCAGCCCGGTCAGCACCGAAAGCGCCGCGCGCATGGCACCGGCATGGGTGACGGCCAGCGTTTCGTTCTCCAGCCCGGCGAGCCCCTCGCGCACGCGGGCGCACAAGTGAGACCAGCGCTCGCCCTGTGGCGGGGGATTGGCGTCAGGGTCTTCCCAGAAGCGGGACAGGGCCGCAGCATCGACATTTTCGGGGGCCTGCCCGTCCCACGCGCCGAAATCCAGCTCGCGCCAGCAGGGATCGCGCAGGAACGGCACGTCCAGCCGTTCCGCGAGGTATGCGGCCTGCATGCCGGTGCGGCGCAAGTCCGAGCTGACGATCTGCCGCACCGGCAGATGCGCCACCCGGCCCAGCATGACCGGGCATTCGGCCATGCGCGGCGGCTCGTCCAGATGACCCAGCAGCAGCCCGGTCCTCGCCGGGGGGCCGTGGCGCAGCAAATGGACGATGCGGGGGATCATACGCCGCTGGCTACGGCGGCTTCGGCGAATGTCGCCATCTCGTTGTGCGCGGCAAGGGCCGCACGCACGATGGGAACGGCGGTGGCGGCGCCCGATCCCTCGCCCAGCCGCATGCCCAGTTGCAGCAAGGGCTCCAGCCCGAAATGGCCGAGCAGCCGGACGTGCCCGGCTTCGGCAGAGCAATGCGCGGCAAGGCAGTGGTCCGTAAAGCCTGGCGCTTCATTCACCAGCGGCGCGATGGACGCACAGGCGATGAAGCCGTCCAGCAGCACCGGAATGCGCAGCATCCGTGCGGCCAGGATCGCGCCCGCCATGGCCGCGATCTCGCGCCCGCCCAGACGGCGCAGGGTCTCGAAGGCATCGTTGCAATCCGGCAGGTGCAGGATGAGCGCCCGTTCCACAGCACGGACCTTGCGCGCCACGCCTTCGCTGTCGACGCCCGAGCCCTTGCCGCACCACAGCGCCGCCTCGCCGCCGAATGCGGCAGCGCACAGCGCGGAAGCGGGCGTCGTATTGCCGATGCCCATTTCGCCCACGAACAGCAGATGCGCGTCCGGATTGACGGCCGCCGCGCCCGCATTGAGCGCGGCAAGGCATTCCGCCTCGCTCATGGCCGCCTCCCGCGAGATGTCGCCAGTGGGCCGGTCGAGATCGAGTGGCACGACCGAAAGGTCCGCCCCCGCCGCCCGGCACAGGGCATTGATCGCCGCCCCTCCAGCCTGAAAGTTCGCGACCATCTGCGCCGTCACTTCCACCGGAAAGGCACTCACGCCTTGCGCGGCAACGCCGTGATTGCCTGCGAAGACCACGGCCTGCACTTTGTCGATCCGGGGGCGCGGCGCGTCCTGCCATCCGGCCATGAACACCGCGATGTCCTCCAGCCGGCCGAGCGAACCGGCGGGCTTGGTCAGTTCGGCCTGCCGCGTGCGGGCAAGGGCCGTGGCGGCAGCGCCGGGTTCGGGCAGAGCGGAAAGAGCGGCCGTGAACGCGGCGCGGCCGGTAAAGCGGATCATGTGCACAAGTATCCTTCGGGGGGCGTTCGGGTGATGAAGTGGCCCTTCACGCCGTCGGGCCACTGGGCATAACGCACCACGCCTTCCTCGCTGGCGGCATGGCGGGCGGCATATTCCAGAATGGCGCGGGCGGCCTCGCGGTCCGGCGCGAAGTCGCCCAATACGTAGCCGACTTTGCCCGGCGCGCGGATATGGATGGTGCAGTAACGCTTGCAGGCGAAGAGGCAGGGCATTTCCTGCACCGCCACGCCCGCAAGGTCCGGTTCCTCCGCCTGTACCGCACGCAGGGCCTCGGCAAGCAGCGCGCCGCCGCGCCGCCCGCCTTCGTCCTCGCGCGCGGCGGCGCTGAAACGGCACGTGGAGCAGACCACCACCGCCGCTCCGGGCTCCGCCGCGCGCAGCATCAGAAGCGGCTCCTGAGGCCCACGTAGACCGTCCGGCCAAGCGCGCCGTAGCCGCCTGCCGTCTGATAGGTCTTGTCCGCGAGGTTCTCGACCCGGCCCTGCAGCATCAGCCCTTCGGTGACGGGCCACTGCGCGCGCACGTCGAACAGCCAGTAATCGTCCAGTCTGGCCGTGCCGCTGGCGCTGTCGAAGGTCCGGCCCGAATAGCGCGCGGCCACGCTGGCGCGCAGGCCGGAAGGCAGTTCCACGCCTGCTTCCGCATTGGCGAGATGACGCGGCACGCGGGCGAGCTGGCGGCCATATATGCCGCTATCGGGCGTGCGGTCTTCCGCCTCGATCCAGCTATAGTTGGCGTCGGCGAAGAGCACTTTCCACCGCGCGGCAGCAGCCAGTTCGAGGCCGCGCGTATGGCTCTTGTCGACATTGGCGTAATAGCCGAAGCGGGTCGTGGTGGTGCCCGGGATATAGCAGACGCCGGGCAGCGTGCCGGTGGTCGGGCAATAGGCGAAATCGATCAGATTGTCGGTATCGCGCTCGTACCAGGTGGCGGACACGCGCAGGATCTGCCCCAGGCTCTGCTCCGCGCCCACTTCCCAGCCCTTGGCCTTTTCGGGCTCCAGATCCGCCACGCCATAGGCGCTGAACATCTGGTATAGCGAAGGGGCTTTGTAGCCTTCGCTATAGCTGGCGCGCAGCACCGTGGCGCCGCCATTGGGCGTATAGGCCGCGCCGGTGCTCACCACGGTATTGCCGCCGAAGCGCGACTGGTGATCGTAGCGCACGCCGCCATCGAGCGTGAGGCCCGTTACCGGCGTCAGACGGAGCTGGCCGTAAACGCTGTTGGTATCCACCTTGTAGGGCGTTTTCGCATAGGCCGCCGTGCTGTTCGCGGGGGAGGCGGTGGTCATCCGCTGCTCCTCGCGCTCGGCCCCGAACAGGAGCTGGATCGCATCGGAGAAATTGTACGTGCCCTGATATTCGAAGCGGCGAACCCGGCCATGCGCATCGAAATTGAGCGGGCGGACATCGCGGGTGGGATCGTAGTTTTCGCGGTCCGTCACCGATTGCATCACCGCGAGCCGGTTGGTGAAGCGCCCGTCCAGCAGGCCGAAATTGAGCCCGGCATAGCCCGACCATTCCTTGGTCAGCCCGAAGCTGGGCGAATCGCCTGCAAACCCGTCGAAATCGTTGCGCGCGTCGGAATAGTATCCGCGCAAGTCCAGCGAGACCTGCGGGGCGAGGCGCACCGTTACCGTGCCGCTGGCGGCGCTGCGGCGGTAACCGTCGTCCTCGGTGCCATTGGCGCGGGCGGAAATGCCGTCCGTGGTGAACGTGGACCCGGCCAGCCGCCAGTCGACGGCCTTGCTGGTGCCGCCCACACCCGCACGGGCGGAGAACGTCTTGTGGCTGCCGCCTTCGGCCGCGAAGCTGCCTTCCAGCGCCTTTTCGGGCTTGCGGGTGGTTACGTTGACCACGCCGCCGATGGCATCGCTGCCCCACAGGATCGACTGCGGCCCGCGCAGGATCTCGATCCGCTCGGCATCGTCGAGGAACAAGTTGGCAAAGCCGAAACCGCCTGCGGTGGAGGAGGGGTCGGACAGGCGCATGCCGTCCAGCACCATCACCGTCTGGCCGGCGTCCGCCCCGCGGATGCGCAGCGAGGTGACCGTGCCGTAGCCGCCATTGCGCGACAGGCTGATGCCCGGCGTGCGCAGCAGGATATCGGTCAGCGCGATCGGCTGGGCCTCGACGATCGCGGGCTCGTCGAGCACGGTCACGCTGGAGGACACGCGGTCCTGCGCCACCGGCGTGCGCAGGACGGTGACGACAATGCTGCTGTCCGGCGCGTCATCGGCCAGCGCCGGGGTGGAAAGAGCAGCGGAAAGAAGAACGGGAGCGGCCGGTACGGCGGCCAGACGAATCAATTTGAACACGGGAATAGGTCCCTTCAAGCAAACGGCGTTTGCCCGCTGGTTGCATCCACACGAAGGAACGGTCCCCGCTTGCCCGTGGCCGGGCCCGGCTGACGCCCCTCGCACGGATCTGGCCGGCAAGGCGGTGGCTGTCGTTGCGCGAGGGGTGACCCTGCGTTTTGCAGGGCCCTCGAACACCCGGTGCACCCTGCCCGGATGAAGAACGACCGCGTCAGGCAGGTCTCCTGGCTTGCGGGTCGTTGCTCTCCGGCCGCCTTCTCAGGACCGTGTGGTCCCAATGGCGTGATGGCCGGATGGCTCGCCGCTTACAGTTGCAGGGGCAGCCCGGGTATTGCACCCGGTTCCCTTTTGATCCCTTGCGGGGGAACCTGTCGCGGCGCGGCAACTATCGCGCGGGCGAGGTCTGTGCAAGTGCAACATGCTTGCGGAGCAGGACGTCCTCGCTTAATCGTGGGGGCGTATCGGGTGCCCGCAAGGGCTTAATCGGGAAGTCCGGGTGGTGGCGAAAGCCGCCGGAACCGGCACTGCTCCCGCAACTGTGACCGGTGAGCGTACCGTCAAATGCCATTGGGAGGCTTCTCCCGAGAAGGCGGCGGCCAGCGCGATGAACCGGGTAGTCAGGAAACCGGCCTGATGCCGTCGTTCCTTCGCGCGGGCGGGATGAACCGGGCGGACGAGGGCCGCGCCAGTACGGCGCATTCCCTTGGCGGACGGCATTCGTGTGTCGCGTCGAAGGGAGCCAGTGAAGCCAGACCCAACAGTTGAACTTTCCGGGGCTTGTGCCCCCGGCTCCCCGCGCATGCCGCACCGGCTTGCGTCCAGACGCATTCTTCCCGCCTTATCCGGAGATACCGGCGATGACCCGTTCCACCGCTTTCCAATTCAACCGCTTCGAACTGACGATTCTTGGCATTCTTGCCGCCGTGATGCTGCTCACGCGCTCGCATGCGCTGACGCATCTGGTCCACATTCCGAGCACGGCGCTCGCCAGCTTTTTCGTGCTCGGCTATTTCGTGCGCCGTTTCACCGGGTTCGCGGGGCTGTTCGCGCTCGGCTATGCGATCGACGTGGTTTCGATCTCGATGCTCGGCGTGTCGGACTTCTGCTATACGCCTGCTTACGCCATGCTGATCCCTGCTTATGCAACGATGTGGCTGGCAGGCCGCTATGCCGCGCGCATGCCCGAGCGCCTGCAGTCGCTGCCTGCCATGGCCGTTCTGGTGGTAGCCGCGACGTTCGTTTCGCACCTGTTTTCCAGCGGCGGGTTCTATTTCCTCGGCGGCCGTTTCCCCGATCCCACGATCGCCGAGTTCCTGCCCCGCATCGCGCGCTATTTCCCGTTCTCGCTGGTATCGAGCCTGATGTGGACCGGCGTCGCAGTGGCGCTGTGGGCCTTGCTGCTCACGGCCCGTCCCGAGCTGCGCCGCGAGCGTTCGCGGTGAGCGACACGCAGGACCTCACCGAGGAAGAACGCCGCCACAAGGAACGCACCCGCAAGCACAAGGCGGTGGTCGATGCCAAGATCGCCGCTGCCAAAGTGGACAAGGGGCTGGTGCTGGTGCTCACCGGAAACGGCAAGGGCAAGTCCTCCAGCGCTTTCGGCATGGTCGCGCGCACGCTCGGCTATGGCCGGACGGCGGCGGTGTTCCAGTTCATCAAGGGCAAGGAAGACGTGGGCGAGCGCGCTTTCCTCTCCCGCCAGCCCGGCGTGACCTGGGAGAACTGCGGCGAGGGCTTTACCTGGGAAACGCAGGACTTGCGCCGCGATATCGCCACCGCCCGCGCCGGTTGGGAAAAGGCGAAACAGGCACTGGCCGATCCCAACGTGTCGCTGGTGGTGCTCGATGAGCTGACCTATCTCGTCAACTACCGCTACCTCTCGCTGGACGAAGTGCTGCCGCCGATCCGCAACCGTCCGGAAATGCAGCACGTCGTCATCACCGGCCGCGCGGCGCATGCCGATCTCGTCGAACTGGCCGACACGGTAAGCGCGATCCGCGACGAGAAGCACGCCTTCCGTGCGGGCGTGCGGGCGCAGGCGGGCATCGACCTGTGACTTTGGCAGCGCACTGCCCGGCCTTTCTGGTCTCCGCTCCCGCTTCGGGGCAGGGCAAAACTCTGGTGACGGCCGCGCTCGCGCGGCTGCACCGCAAGGCCGGGCGGCGCGTGCGCGTGTTCAAGTGCGGGCCGGACTTCCTCGACCCGATGATCCTCGAACGGGCGAGCGGTGCTCCGGTGCACCAGCTCGACCTGTTCATGGTGGGCGAGGACGAATGCCGCCGCCTGCTGCACGAAGCGGCGGGGCAAGCCGATGTCATCCTCGTCGAAGGCGTCATGGGCCTCTACGACGGCGATCCTTCCGCCGCCGATCTTGCCGCCTGTTTCGGCCTGCCGGTGCTGGCGGTGATCGACGGATCGGCGATGGCGCAGACGTTCGGAGCGCTGGCCCTTGGGCTGGCAACGTACAGGCCGGACATGAACCTTGCCGCCGTGCTGGCCAACCGCGTGGGCAGCGAACGCCATGCGCAGATGCTCGAAGAGAGCCTGCCGCCGTCCCTTACCTGGCTCGGCGCCTTGCCGCGCAACAGCGAGGCGGCCCTTCCCGAACGCCATCTCGGGCTGGTGCAGGCGGGCGAAGTCACCGATCTGGCTGCGCGGCTGGAGCGGGCTACGGCAAACCTGCCGGCCAGCGCCGCGTGGCTCCCCGCCCCGGTTGCGTTTGCACCGCCACCCGGCGGCGTAGAACCGGACCGCCCTCTCGAAGGCGTGCGGATCGCCATTGCCCGCGATGCCGCGTTCGGTTTTATCTACCCCGCCAATCTGGCCTGCCTGGAGACAATGGGCGCAGCGCTGTCGTTCTTCTCCCCGCTGGAAGATGCCTGCCTGCCCGAATGCGACGCCCTCTGGCTGCCCGGGGGCTATCCCGAACTCCACCTGGAGGCCCTGACCACGAACCGCGCGATGATAGAGGCCGTGCACCGCCATCACGCCGCAGGCAAGGCGATCCTCGCTGAATGCGGAGGCATGCTCTACTGCCTGGACGAGCTGGAAGACCGGCACGGATCGAGCGCACGGATGGCAGGGCTGATGCCCGGAAAAGCAACCATGCAGCCACGCCTTGCCGCACTGGGACTACAGCAGGCGGGGCTGCCCGGCGGAACCGTGCGCGGGCACACCTTCCACTATTCGCGCCTGCAAACCGCCCTGGAGCCGGAAATCCGAGCCTCTGCCGGGGACGGGCGCCAGGGCGAAGCGGTTTTCCGCAACGGCTCCCTAACGGCGAGCTACGTGCACTTCTACTTTCCCTCATCACGCCAGGCTGTGGCGCAGATATTCAGACGCTGCGAGCCCTGATATCCTTGCATTTGCGACCATGTTGGAGAGCGCAGAAATCTGCCCTTTTCTTGAGCCATCTTGGGAAATCTCGGGAGGGCGGCTGGAGCGGGTAGCGGGAATCGAACCCGCATAACTAGCTTGGAAGGCTAGGGCTTTACCACTAAGCTATACCCGCCCGCTGCAGCCTTTAGGCCACGGCAGTGAAGTCGTGTCAGGGCGCGCCGATTGCCACGATTTGTACCTGCTCGTCAACGGCTCTCTTGTATAATGTTACAATTGCGGCCTGCAGTCCCCGCAAGCGGATCATCCCGGCGGCTTTGCATGTGGAATACCGCGCAGGAAGTGCAGTTAGAGGCCTGCCGTGTTCTCACACCAGGGCGGTAATGATAGCATTGTGGCACCGGCTGGCAGACAGGAAGCGCAGATGACGAAGCAAGACACCGCGAACGCGTCACGGCGGCGTAATCCGCTGGATCTTTTGATGAGTTCCGGCCTTGGCAAGCTGCTGCGCGGGATCGGTATGGCGCCCCCGCGGGACAGCGGCGAGAGCCTGCTCGATCTGGCCGACGCCTTGCTCTCGCTGCGCGGCCGGGCCTCCGGACCGGCGCTGGCCTCGGCGTTTTTTGAACTCTATGAAGCGTCCGGTCTGGCTGTCCGGCAGGACTTTCTGGGAAAGATCCACGATCGCCATCCCGCCGATGCCAAGGCGATCGACAAGGCCATCGCCAGGTGGAATGACAAGCGCGACGAAGCCTCCGCACTGGCCCTCAACGCCGCGACCGAATCGCCCGGCACGCGCCTGATCAACCAACTCAACCTTGCGCCGCAGGGCACGCAGCGCCTGATCGGCATGCGCCGGGATCTGCTCGCTGTGCCCAGGGCCGCGGCGCCCGCAGGCCTTGCCGCGCTTGACCGCGAGCTGGAAAGCGCATTTACGGCCTGGTTCAATGCTGGCTTCCTGGAGCTGCGGCGGATCGGCTGGGATTCGCCCGCCGCGCTGCTGGAACGCATCATCCGCTACGAGGCGGTGCATGAAATCCACGGCTGGGACGACTTGCGCCGCCGCGTCGAACCGGCCGACCGGCGCTGCTATGGTTTTTTCCATCCGCAGATGCGCGACGATCCGCTGATCTTCGTCGAAGTGGCACTGACGCCGCAATTGCCAAGCGCGATCCATCAGGTCATCGCCGAGGAGCGCGAGACGATCAATCCGCGCGAGGCGAACTGCGCGATCTTCTATTCGATCAGCAATTGCCAGGTGGGGCTGAAAGGCATTCCCTTTGGCAATCACCTGATCAAGCGGGTTGTCGGGCAGCTCAAGGAGGAGCTGCCGCATCTCACCACTTTCGCCACGCTTTCACCGGTTCCCGGTTTCGCCAAGTGGCTGGCCAAAGAACAAGGCCCCGATGCCAAAGTGCCCGGAGCGAAGGACTTGCGCCAGCTGGCCGCACGTTATTTGGTGACGGCCAAGGGCCGGGGCAAGCAGCCTGCGGATCCGGTCGCGCGCTTTCACCTCGGCAATGGCGCCCGGCTGGAAGCGGTCCATGCCAATGCGGACCTTTCCCCCAACGGGCAGAAGCAATCGCACGGGATAATGGTGAACTATCTCTATGACCTTGCCTATATCGAGGCGAACCTCTTCGCGCTGACCGAACTGGGCACGGTCGCGGCATCGAAGACGGTGCAGGCACTGGCCGATGACAGCGAAAGCAGCGGCGGGAAAGGCGGAAAGAAGGCAGGCGGCACCAAGGATCCGGTTCCCGCCTGACGCTCACGGCTGCCGTGGCGGGCGTCAGTGCCCGCCGAAGCCCATCAGGGCATCGACCGCCAGCCCCGCCTCGCGCAGGCGCTCTGCACCGCCCAGATCGGGCAAGTCGATCACGAACAGGCCCTGCGTCACCACACCGCCCGCACTGCGCAGCAATTGCACGGCGGCAAGGGCGGTGCCGCCCGTGGCGATGAGATCGTCGATCAGGACGACATTCTGCCCGTCTTCGACCGCGCCGGGATCCACTTCCAGCGTGTCGGTGCCGTATTCCAGCGCATAGTCCATCGCCAGTACCGGCACGGGCAGCTTGCCCGGCTTGCGCACCGGCACGAACGGCAGCCCCAGCCGGGCCGCGACGGCCGCGCCGAAAATGAAGCCGCGGGCCTCGATGCCTGCGATCGCCTCGGCCCCGGCTGCGCGCGCACGGTCTGCCATGTGCCCGGCGGCGGCGGCAAAACCGGCGCCGTGGCCGATCAGCGTGGTGACATCGCGGAAAAGGATGCCGGGCTTGGGGAAGTCCGGAATCGTGCGGACGAGTGCTTTCAGCTCATCGGGGGTCATGAGCGCCTTTCCTCAAATGAGAAGCGCCCCTGCCATCGCGGGATGGAGGGGCGCCTCGGTATTGCTGTGAAACGGGATCTCAGTGCTTCTTGCCGGCCCAGATATTGCGGTACGACATGTAGCCCAGGATCGTCGCGAAGAGCAGGAAGCCCAGCACGGCCCAGCCGGTCTGCTTGCGCTTTTCCAGCTTGGGTTCGGCCGTCCAGATCAGGAAGGCCGAAACGTCCTTGGCCATCTGATCGACCGTCGGCTTGGTGCCATCGCCATACTCGACCTGGCCGTCGGCCGTCAGCGGCGGCGCCATGGCGAGGTTGAGGTTGGCGAAGTACGGGTTGTAGTGCAGGCCGGACGGCGTCTTGGCTTCCGGGAATTCCTTCAACAACTCGGCCGGCTGTTCGGTGAACCCGGTCAGCAGCGAATAGACATAGGCCGGGCCGTTGTGGCGGGCCTTGGTCATCAGCGAGAGATCCGGCGGAACCGCGTTGTTGTTGGCAGCGCGCGCGGCAATGTCGTTTGCGAAAGGCTTCGGGAAGTAATCGGTCGGCGTGCCGGGGCGCATGGTGGCTTCACCCGTATTCGGATCGGTGCCCGGAACGGAGAACCCGGCCGCGATGGCCTTCACTTCGGCTTCGCTGTAGCCGAGCTGCGCCAGATCGCGGAAGGCGACGTGGCTGAGCGAGTGGCAGGCCGAGCAGACTTCCTTGTAGACCTGGAAGCCGCGCTGCAGCTGCTGGCGGTCGAACTTGCCGAACGCACCGTCGCTGGCGAAATGCACCTTCTTGGGATGAAGGTGGAATTCGTGCTCGGCGGTCAGCGCGGGCGGTTCGGTAATCTGCGTGTAGGCGCCCTTACCGAAGGACCATGCCAGGGCTACCGTGAAGAACAGCCCGACGAGGATCGAGAGAATGCGTGCCATGTCTTTCGTCTTTCGTTCTAGCTGTTGATCACGCCGAAGGAGCCAGTTCGGCGCCTTCGTCCTTCCCGAGGACAGCCTCGGTAATGGAGTAGGGCAGCGGCAGCGGCTTCTCGATCGCCGAAACCACCGGCAGGATGATCAGGAAGTGCGCGAAGTAGTACAGCCCGGCAATCTGGCTGAACATCACGTAGGGCTCCGCAGCCGGAGCGCCGCCGCAGTAGAACAGCACTGCCATGGCCGGGATCAGGCCAAACCAGAAGAACTTCTTGTACGTCGGGCGGTAGGAGCCCGAACGGACCGGCGACTTATCGAGCCAGGGCAGGAAGAACCAGACCAGGATCGCGCCGAACATCGCCAGCACGCCCATCAGCTTGGCCGGGATGAAGAAGAAGTCCTGCGTGAAGGCGCGAAGGATCGCGTAGAACGGCCAGAAGTACCATTCGGGAACGATGTGCGCAGGCGTGCTCATCGGGTTGGCCGGAATGTAGTTGTCCGGGTGGCCCAGGGCGTTCGGGAAGAAGAACACCATCGCGGCGAACGCAATCGCGAAGACACCGATCGCCCAGCCGTCCTTGGCGACGTAGTAGGGGTAGAACGGAACCGTGTCGCTCTCGCTCTTGATCTCGACGCCGGTCGGGTTCGACGAGCCCGGGATGTGCAGCGCCCAGATGTGCAGGATGACGACACCCAGGATCACGAAGGGCAGCAGGTAGTGCAGCGAGAAGAAGCGGTTGAGCGCGGCATTGTCCGGCGCGAAGCCGCCGAGCAGCCACTGCTGCAGCGGTTCACCCACGAATGGGATAGCCCCGAACAGGCCGGTGATGACCTTGGCGCCCCAGAAGCTCATCTGGCCCCAGGGAAGCACGTAGCCCATGAAAGCGGTAGCCATCATCAGCAGGAAGATCACGACGCCCAGCAGCCACACCATTTCGCGCGGCGCCTTGTACGAACCGTAGTAGAACCCGCGGAAGATGTGGATGTAGATGACGACGAAGAACGCCGAGGCGCCGTTGGCGTGGGCGTAGCGGAACATCCAGCCCCAGTTCACGTCACGCACGGTCATTTCGATCGTGTCGAAGGCAACACCCGTGTTGGCTGCGTAGTGCATGGCCATGACGATGCCGGTGACGATCTGGATCACCAGGCACAGTCCGGCGAGGAAGCCGAAGTTCCAGAAATAGTTGAGGTTGCGCGGAACCTCATAGCCGCCACCGACCGCGTTGTAGATAAGACGCGGCACGGGAAGCTTTTCGTCCATCCACTTCATGAAGGGATGTGCCGGGGTATATTCCTTGGCCCAGGGAAAGCTCATGATTGCAGTCCTCTCGCTTGCCCTTAACCGATCTTGACGACGGTATCGGAGGTGAACTCGTATTCCGGAACCTCAAGGTTCTTGGGCGCGGGGCCCTTACGGATACGGGCGGCGGTGTCATAGGCCGAGCCGTGGCAGGGGCAGAAGTAACCGCCGAACTCGCCGCGGTTCTCACCCTCGCCGGCACCCAACGGCACACAGCCCAAGTGGGTGCACACGCCCATGGTGATCAGCCAGTTTTCCTTGCCTTCCTTGGTGCGCTCGGCGAGCGTCTGCGGATCGCGCAGGCTTGACAGCGGCACGGCGTTGGCCTCGGAGATTTCCTTCGGCGTCAGGTTGCGCACGAAGACCGGCTGCTTGCGGAAAACGGCCTTGATCGCCTGCCCTGGATCGATGTTGGAAATATCAACTTCGGTAGAGGAAGCCGCGAGAACGTCGGCAGAGGCCGACATCTGGCTTACCATGGGGATAACGACACCCACGCCAGCGACCCCCGCCGCGCTTACTGCGGCGATATTGATGAAATCGCGCCGACGCACGCCATCTTCTTCTGCCATGCTAAGCCCTTGCCTTGCTTACGAACACCCACTGCCGGGGGACCGACAGCATACTATAACAGCTGATGAACGCCCCTGATCCCCCGAATTCGGCAAAAGAAGCGGGCGCACCCTCTCCCACTGCCGACTTCGCGGGCCTGATATACACGAAATACAGCCGTGCCAACCGCCTTTTTGGCCCATCCCCGGCGGACGGCCCCGCTGGCAGCCAACGCCGGGCTTCTAGAAAGACGATGCGGCTGGGGTCTTGACTTAGGTCAATCCTATCAAGGAGATTTGCCGCCCGTAGTCCGGCTCGCCCTTGTGCGTGGCACGGCGGAACGAATAAAAACGCTCCGGCGCGGAATATGTATCGAGCCCCAGCACCTCGACCCGCCCGATCCCGGCCGCGGCAAGACGGGCGGCAGCATAGGCTTCTAGGTCGAATTGATAGTGCCCGGCACGGCCTGCTGCGAAGAAAGCGGCATTGCCTTCGTCCTCCGCCAGAAACCGGCCGTAGAACGCCTCATCGACTTCATAGCTGCGCCGGGCGATACAAGGCCCCACTGCCGCCACGATCCGGTCCCGGCTGGCGCCCAGCGCTTCCATCGCCTCCACGGTACGATCGGTGACACCGCCGATCGCGCCTTTCCAGCCCGCATGCGCTGCGCCGACGACACCCGCCTCGCGGTCTGCCAGCAGCACCGGCGCGCAATCGGCCGTGAGAATGCCCAGCAGCATGCCCGGCCGGTCCGTCACGAGCGCATCGGCATGCGGGCGCGCATCGTCCGCCCACGGCTGCGGCCCCACCGTGACGCAATCGGGCGAATGAACCTGATAGACCGTCACCAGCCGCGCGCCCGGCAGCACCGCCTGCACGGCGCGGCGGCGATTCTCGGCAATCCGCGCGGGATCGTCGCCCGACCCCGGCCCGGTGTTGAGCCCCGCGACATCACCAGTGCTGACCCCGCCCCTGCGGCCCAGAAATCCGTGCGGCACGCCTTCGAGCAGCCCCGCACGGTTCACTTCAACGGTTTCAGCCAAGGCTCTTGGTCACCTGCTCACGGACATCGCGCGACAGCGAAGGTTCCGCGGCGATCTTCTGCAGTTCCTCGCGCATCATCGCCGCACGGACCGGCTCGATCCGCCGCCAGCGGCCGAGCGAGGGCACAAAGCGCGCCGCCGTCTGCGGGTTGATGGGATCGAGACGGCGAATGAGATCGCCGATCAAGCGATAGCCCTCCCCGCTTTCGTCGTGGAACGCCTTGGGATTGACCGCCGCCGCCATGTAAAGCGCGCGGACCCGGTTGGGGTTGGTCATGGTGAAATCGGGATGCTCCGCCAGCGCGCGGATATTCGCCAGCACGCCGGGATGGAACGAACCCGCCTGCAGCGAGAACCACTTGTCGATGACAAGGGCATTGCCTTCGTAGCGGCTGTGGAAGTCCGCCAGCGCTTCCGCACGCTCGGGCACGTCGAGACTGGCGAGAACCAGCATGGCGCCCTGACGGTCGGTCATGTTGTCGGCCGCGCGGTATTGCGCAATGGCGCGGCGGGCGCCTTCCGCATTGTTGCCGACAGCAATGTAGCCGAGCGCCTGGCTCTTGATCTTGCGCGCGCCGCGGGCGGCGGCATCGCGGCTGTAGAGCACGGCCACCGCACGGTCGTGCAGCGCGCCAAGGATCTGCGCATATTCGCGGCCCAGCCAGGCCTTGAGCGCCTCGCGCTCGGCATGGATCGCGCCGGGATCGGCAATCAGCATCTGTTCGGCCAGATAGCTTTCGGCGGGCAGGATCATCAGTTCGCCGCGCATCAGGTCTTCGAGCGCGGAATCGGTGACGATCGCGGCAAAAGCCTCGCCAATGGCGGCGCGCCCTTCGGCGCGCGCGGCCTCATCCAGTGCCCCGCTGACCGCCGCGACCAAGTGCTGGACGACAAGGCTCTGCATCGCCTCGTAACGGGCGAAAGGATCGTCATCGTGCGCGGCGAGGAACACCAGATCCTCCACCGGCCGGTCGAACTCGATCGAAACCGGCGCCGAGAAGCCCCGGTTGATCGACAGCACCGGCGGATGGTCGAATTCCTCGAACACGAAAGTATCGCTGGCCTTGGTGAGTACGATCAGCTGTTCGCCGGTGTGCTCCTTGTTGTCCCGGTTGAACAGGCCGATGCGCAGCGGGACCGGCACCGGCTGCTTGTCCGGCTGCCCCGGCGTTGCAGGCACCGTCTGCGACAGGTGCAGCGTCGCCGTCGTCCCCTCATGCTTCAGCGTAACGGCGACCTGCGGCGTGCCGGCCTGCGAATACCACAAGCGGAACTGAGTGAGGTCCAGCCCGGCGCCTTCCTCCATCGAGCGGATGAAATCCTCGCACGTGGCGGCCTCGCCATCGTGACGATCGAAATAGAGGTCGGTGCCTTTGCGGAACTGCATGGGGCCCGCCATGGTCCGCATCATGCGGATCACCTCGGCGCCCTTGTTATAGACCGTGGCCGTGTAGAAGTTGCTGATTTCCTGATAGGAATCGGGGCGAATCGGATGCGCCAGCGGCCCCGAGTCCTCCGGGAACTGGGCCGAACGCAGCACCCGCACATCCTCGATCCGCTTGACCGCCTCACTGCCCATGGCAGCACTGAAAAGCTGATCGCGCAGCACCGTGAAGCCTTCCTTGAGGCTGAGCTGGAACCAGTCACGGCAGGTGATGCGGTTGCCAGACCAGTTGTGGAAGTATTCGTGCCCGATCACGCCCTCGACCGCATCATAATCGCCATCGGTCGCGGTTTCGGGATCGGCCAGGACATAACGGGTGTTGAAGACGTTGAGCCCCTTGTTCTCCATCGCCCCCATGTTGAAATCTGACACGGCGACGATGTTGAACAAGTCGAGATCGTATTCGCGCCCGAAAGCCTCCTCGTCCCACTTCATCGAGGCGATGAGCGAATCCATCGCGTGCTGAGTGCGGTCCTCATCACCCGGGCGGACCCAGATGTTGAGATCGACCTCACGGCCCGACATCGTAGTGAACGTGGCATGGTTCGCCACCAGATCGCCTGCCACCAGCGCGAAGAGGTAGCTCGGCTTGGGCCAGGGATCGTGCCATTCGGCCCAGTGGGTGCCGTCGGCATTCTCGCCCTGCGCGGTGCAATTGCCGTTGGCGAGCAGGATCGGGAACTGCGCCTTGTCACCCGTCATCCGCACCGAATAGACCGACAGCACGTCCGGCCGGTCGGGGAAGAAAGTAATGCGGCGGAACCCTTCCGCCTCGCACTGGGTGCACAGCATCCCGTTCGAGGCATAGAGCCCCATAAGCTGGCTATTCGCCGCGGGATTTACCTGGGTTTCCACCTCGACGATATGCTCCGCGCCAGGCAGATCGATCAGCAGATCGGAGCCATCAAGGCGCCAGTCATTGACCGCCGCGCCATCGACGCGCACGGCCAGCGGCGCGATCTGATCGCCGTTGAGGCGCAGCACCGCCTCCCCGCTGCCTTCCGGATTGCGCACCACCTTCAGCTTCGAGGTAATCCCGGCAGCATCGATGCCCAGCGTGAAATCCAGCCCGGTTTCGGGCACCAGCCATGCGGGCGGCTGATAGTCCTCCCGGCGGATGACCGGCGGCGAATGCGGCGGCGGCGCGGCATCCGCAACCTGAGTGTTCTCTGCGGGCTCGGCGGGTCTGCTGGCGATATCCATGTGTGTCTAAGTAAACCTTCCCCGGGCGATTGCCAGCACGGACGCAGCGAATTTTGCACCACAGGCCCGCGCTGCTAGACGGAGGCCATGCCCCGCATGTTCATCTTCGGCCTCGGCTATACCGCGCAAATCATCGCCCGCGATCTCGAAGCGCGCGGCTGGGAAGTGATCTCGACCGGGCGCAGCGGCACGCTGGCGTTCGAGGACGAGGGCACCGTGCGCATGGCGCTGGCCGATGCCGATCATGTGCTGTCCTCGGTTCCGCCGGGAAAGGAAGCGCGCGGGGAACCGCTAGACCCGGTGCTGGAACGTTATGGCAGCGCGCTCAAGGGCAAGGCCCTGTCCTACCTCTCCTCGACCGGCGTCTATGGCGATACGGGCGGCGCTTGGGTGGACGAATCGACGCCCACCGGCACGGGCCGCCGCAGTGCACGCAGCGAGGCGGATGCGGCGTGGCAGACCTTGGGCGCGCGAGTCTATCGCCTGCCCGGGATCTATGGCCCCGCCCGCTCGATGCTGGAGCGGGTGCGCGAAGGCCGCGCCCACTGCATAGACTTGCCAGGGCAGGTGTTCAGCCGCGTCCATGTAGAGGATATCGCCGCCGGGGTGATCGCCGGGATCAAGGCGCCACCGGGCGCCTACAACCTCGCCGACGATCTGCCCTGCGCCCAAAACCGCGTGGTCGAGGAAGCCTGCCGCCTGCTCAGCCTCGCGCCGCCGCCTCTGCAATCGCTGGAAGAGGCGGGACTCTCCCCCATGGCGCGCGCGTTCTATGCCGAGAACCGGCGCGTGGCGAACGGCAAGGCGAAGCGCATGCTCGGCTGGCGCCCGCGCTATCCCGATTACGCGGCGGGCCTGCGCGCACTGAGCGCGACGATGAGCCCGGCCATCGCCAGCACTGCCCCCGCAATGGCCACAGGCGTCCAGCGGTAGCCCTCCAGCACGGTCGAGAGCAGCATCGCGATCACCACGACCACCACGCCGTTGTACGACGCCTTGCCCGCGCCGAGCTGGCGGATCAGCGTGTAGTAGAGCGGAAAGGTCACGACCGATCCGAACAGCGCGAGATAGCCGGTGCCGAGCCAGTACCCCAGACTGACCGGCACCACCGGCGGCCCGGCAGTGATCCACGCCAGTGCGACGTCGCAAGCCGTCCCGTAGAGCATGGCCCAGGCCAGCAGGCTGACCATCGGCAGGCGCTGCCCCGTCTCGTTCGCCTGCATCACGTTCGAGACCGAAGCGCAGAGCATCGCGATCAGCGCGAAGCCGACGCCCAGCGCCACTTTGCCCTGCAATGGCGCCTCACGCGCCTCGTGCAGCAGCAAAAGCAGGATACCGGCGATCGCGATCACGCTGCCCGCCGCAAAGCGCGGCGTAACCGGCTGCTTGAGCAGAATCCGCGCCAGCACTGTGTTCGGCACCAGGAGCAGCGCGATCATGACCGCCACGATGCCCGACGTCAGATGCAGTTCCGCCCGGTAAACGAAATTGTAGTTTCCGCAGAACTGCGCGGCGCCCACCAGAATGGCCAGCATCTGGCCATCGCGCCCCAGCCGCAGGCTCTTGCCCATGGCCAGCGCCACCATGAACATCGCCGGAGTCGCCAGCAGAAAGCGCCAGGCGACAGACCAGCTTGCAGGCACGCCGTCGATCTGCCCGGTGATCACCCACCAGGTCGACCCCCAGATCAGCGAGACCAGCGCAAAGGGCAGGAACACCGCCGGGCGCAGGAAAGAGGGGGCGCCCCCGTTCATAACCGGGCGCTCACAAAGCGGAAATGGCGCGCGCCAGGGCAGAGACATGTTCCGCCCTGGCATCCCATGCCGTAACCAGCCGCGCCGCGCCGTCCCCCCAGTCGTAAAAGCCGAAGCCCTGCCCGCGCAGCGCTGCCCGCTCGGCGGCGGTGCACGAAAGGAACACTTCGTTCGCCTCCACCGGATGGAGCAGACGCCCGCCCGCTGCCGCGCCAATTTCCGCCGCGGCCGCATTCGCGGCCCGCGCATTGGCAAGCCACAGACCGTCTTCCAGCATCGCAAGGATCTGCGCGGCCATGAACCGGCCCTTGGATTGCAGATGCCCGGCACGCTTGCGGCGGAAACGGATCATGTGCGCGGCTTCGGGATCGAAGAACACCACGGCCTCCGCGCTCATGCCGCCATTCTTCACGAACCCGAAGCTGAGCGCGTCGGCCCCGGCGCAAGCCTCGGCGGGCGCACAGTCCAGAAACGCCGCGGCATTGGCAAAGCGCGCACCATCGACATGCAGCCCCAGCCCGCGTTCTTTCGCAAAGGCCGCCAGCGCAGACAGCTCCCCAGGCCGGTAAACGCAGCCGTATTCGCTCGCCTGCGTGATCGAGACGGCATGAGGCTGCACCTGATGCACCCCGTCCCGGATCGGATCGATGACCGCCGCGACAGCATCCGGCGCGATCTTCGCCTGCTCGCCACCGGCCAGCAGCAGCTTGGCGCCGTGCAGGTAAAAGCCGGGCGCGCCGCCCTCGTCCATTTCGATATGCGCCTCGCGGTGGCAGACCGCCGCCCCGTGCGGCGGCACCATGGAGGCCAGCGCCAGGCAATTCGCCGCCGTCCCGGTCGCCACCCACAGTGCCGCGCACTCGCGCCCGAACAGCGCCGTGAACGCCGCATCCAGCTCCCGGCTCAGGGCATCGCCGTCATAGGGCGCGTCGGCACTATCGGCAGCCATCATCACCTTCCAGACGGCGGGATGGACAGCGGCGGCATTGTCGGAAAGGAACTGCATGGCCATATGCCCTGAGAGGCGGCGCGTCCGCCGTCAAGCGTTCGCATCCGCACGTTCAGGCGCAGCAAGGAGAAAGCCCATGGTTGGCGTGACCATCACCAAGCACGAAAACGGCCCCTCCGGCGAATGCTCCGGTGAATGCTCCGGTGAATACAGGGCCCATATCGCGGACAGCGACGCCACCGGCCGCCTGACCTGGACGGAGCGCGGCGGCGTGCACTACGCCGAACACACGCTGGTCCCGCCCGCCATCGGCGGCCGCGGCGTTGCCGGGCGGCTGGTCGAGGCTATGGTCGCCGATGCGCGCGAGAACCAGTTCAAGATCGGGCCGGTGTGCAGCTACGTGGTGGCAGCGTTCGACAAGCACCCCGAGTGGGCGGATGTGAAAGCGTAAGGCTTCTCAAACTCCCGCGATTATACTATACTGAAACCATGAATTTAGGCCGCATCAACTCGGACGCGTCGATCGAGACTGCCAACCGCGTATTCCGCGCGTTCAAGGGCAGCTGGATCGAGGTGGAAGAAGCCGCCGAACGGCGGGAGGATGGCGTGTTCGTCATCCGCCGCCCCGACTTGCGCTCGAAACGCCAAGACTGACCGCGCAGCGCGATGCTGGGAACGTCCCTCGTCGCCATCCTGACGGCGGCGTTCCTCCTTCCCGGACTGGTCGCGGTCTATTTCTTCTACCGCGCGGGCCAGACCGCCGAAGCCGATCCCGTCCTGCCCTCCATGGGATCGCCGGAAGGACTGGTGCAGTTCGGGTGCTTCGCGATCGGCGTGCATCTCCTCTACGTCACCGGGCTCTGGCTGGTTTCCTCGGACCATCCCTGTATTCCCCTGCCCCTGGCCGATCCCTACAGCGTACTGCGCAGCGGCAGCCCGGGGCTGGACAGCCGCGAAGAACAATTCGCGGTTTTCGCGGGGCTCGTCCTGCTCAACCTGACAGCTGCCGGATTCGGCATATTGACCGGCGAGATCGTGCGCGGCGCGGGGAAACTCTCGATCTTCTACGGTCCGCTAACCGACCTGCTGCGCCACGCCCGCGGCCCGGAAGCCTTCATCACCGCCTATGTGCTGACCCGGACAGAGCAGCATGGCTATACTCTCGGCTATGAGGGCATTGTCACCAGCCTGGTGCGCGATTCCAAGAAATTGCCCGCCGTCGTGGTGCTCAAGGACGTGACGCCATTCCGGATCAAGGCTTCAAGCCGGGCAGCGCGGCGCGAGCCTGCAGGCCGCCCGATCGAAAACCTGATCCTGCGCGGCGAGGACTGGCAGAACATCGCCTTCCGCGTCTATCGGATCGAGTAGCCTATCCAGCTCCATATCCTCCGCCGCCGGGCGTCTCGATCACGAAGACATCGCCTGCGGACAGGCTGACCGAAGCCGTCGCGCCCAGTTCCTCCACGGTGCCGTCCGCCCGTTCGATCCGGTTGCGCCCCGGCGCGCCGTCTTCTCCGCCTGCCAGCCCGAACGGCGCGAATGTGCGGCGGTTGGCGAGGATGCCGGCCTGCATCGGCTCCAGAAACCGCATGCGCCGCACCACGCCGTCGCCGCCCCGGTGCGCCCCCTTGCCGCCCGAGCCGCGCCGGATCGCGAATGCTTCCAGCAAGACCGGGAAATTGCTCTCCAGCACTTCGGGGTCGGTCAGGCGACTATTGGTCATATGCGTCTGGACCACGCTGGTGCCGTCGAAATCCGGCCCCGCACCCGATCCGCCCGCGATCGTCTCGTAATACTGCCGCGTGGCATCGCCGAACGTGAAATTGTTCATCGTCCCCTGCGAGGCCGCCATCGCGCTCAGTGCCGCGAAAAGCGCATCGGTGATCGCCTGACTGGTCTCGACATTGCCCGCGACCACCGCCGCCGGGGCCTGGGGGCGGAGCATCGAGCCTTCAGGCACGATCAGCGTGACCGGCCGCAGGCAGCCCTCGTTCATCGGCACGGCATCGTCAAGCAGGGTGCGCACCACATAAAGCACGGCAGCCCGCACCACCGGCAGCGGGGCGTTGAAGTTGTCCGGCAACTGGGCGCTGGTGCCGGTGAAGTCGATCGTGGCGCCGCGCGCCTCGCGGTCGATGGAAACGGAGACGCAGATTTGCGCGCCATTGTCCATCGGCACGGTGAAGCTGCCATCCGTAAGGCGCCCGATCAGCGCGCGCACCGCCTGTTCGGCATAGTCCTGCGCATGGCCCATATAGGCATCGACCACGGCACGGCCCTGCTCCGCCGCAATCCGCCGCAATTCCGAGGCGCCGCGCGCGCAAGCCGCGATCTGGGCGCGCAAATCCGCAAGGTTCTGGTCGATCGCCCGCGAGGGATAGGGACCCGAGGCCAGCAGCGTGCGCAGGGCCTCTTCCTGCAACGTGCCGCGATCGACCAGCAGCACATTGTCGAGCAGCACGCCTTCCTCTTCGAGCGTGCGGCTGTGCGGCGGCATCGAGCCGGGGCTGATCCCGCCGATATCCGCATGGTGCCCGCGCGCGGCGACGAACCAGGCGGGCGCGCTGTCGTCCCCATCCGCGAAGACCGGCATCACCACTGTCACGTCGGGCAAGTGCGTGCCGCCATCATAAGGCGCATTGAGCGCATAGGCGTCGCCGGGCAGCATCCCGCGCCCGTCCCGGCTCCGGCGGCGGACCACGGTGCGCACGCTTTCGCCCATCGATCCCAGATGCACCGGCATGTGCGGCGCGTTGGCGACGAGGTTGCCCTGCCGGTCGAACACCGCGCAGGAGAAATCGAGCCGCTCGCGGATGTTCACCGAACTGGCGCTGAACTGCAGCGCCGCGCCCATTTCCCCGGCGATCGCCATGAACAGCGCGCCCATGATCTCCAGCCGCACCGGATCGCACGCGGTGCGGGCGTCCGCCGCAGCCTGTTGCGGCGCATCGCGGGTCAGCACGAGATTGCCGATGGCATCGACCCGCATGGCCCAGCCGGGCTCGACCACAGTGGTCGAAACATCGTCCACCACCAGCAGCGGGCCTTGCGCCGCGAAGCCTTCGGCCAGCCCCTCGCGCAGATAGAGTGGCACTTCGTACGCGTCCCCGCCGGTCCAGACCATGACTCGCTCGGCGGGGGCTGCGGATACCGGCGGCAGGGCCAGCGTGGCGCCGCCGCCCGCATGGCCTCCGGCAATCGCCTCCACCCGCAGCGTTTCGGCGATCAGCGCCTCGCCCGCGCCGAAGCCGAAGCGCTTTTGCCAGCCTTCGCGAAAACCCGCGCGCATAGCGTCCAGAGGCCCCAGCGGCACTTCGACGGCATTGTCGCTGCCTTGCGGACGGATCGCCAGCGTGGCCTCGGTCCGGATCGCATCGGCGGCCAGCCCTTGCGCCTCCAGCCCAGCCCGTGCCTCTGCATCCAGAGCGGCAACGGCCCGCGCAATCGCCGCCATGCCCCCGGCATCGAGCGGCACCGCCAGTGTGCGCTGTTGCAGCAGCCTGCGGTCCGCCAGCCCCATGCCATAGGCCGAAAGCACCGAGGCGAGCGGATGGCACAGCACTGTGGCGATCCCCAGCGCATCGGCCACTTTGCAGGCGTGCTGCCCGCCCGCCCCGCCGAACGTGACGAGCGCGGCGCGGGTAACGTCATGCCCCCGGCGCAGCGAAACAGTCTTGATCGCATTGGCCATGTTGGCGACGGCGATTTCCAGAAAGCCCTCGGCGGCTGCCTCGCCCGATAAATCCCGCCCGGTGCTTGCGCGTACCTCGGCGAGCAGGGCGTCCATCCGTTCGCGCGCGGCCTCCCGCGAGAGCGGCGCGTCGCCCGCCGGGCCGAAGACGTGCGGGAAATGGGCCGGGCGCAGCTTGCCCAGCAACAGGTTGCAGTCGGTCACCGTCAGCGGGCCGCCGCGCCGGTAGCAGGCAGGGCCGGGCACTGCGCCCGCACTTTCCGGGCCGACAAGGAACCGCGCGCCATCGAAATGGCAGATCGAGCCGCCGCCCGCCGCCACCGTCTCGATCCGCATCATCAGCGTGCGCACGCGGGTTCCGGCCACGCGCGTCTCGCTGTCGCGCTCGTACTGTCCGGCATAGTGCGAGACATCGGTGGAGGTGCCGCCCATGTCGAAGCCGATCACCTGATCGAACCCGGCCTCCTTCGCCACCGCCGCCATGCCAACGATACCGCCCGCTGGGCCGGACAGGATCGCATCCTTGCCGCGAAATGCCGCGCCCGTGGTGAGCCCCCCGCTCGACTGCATGTAGAGCGCATCGACGCGCGGCCCCAGCCCCGCTTCCAGCCCGGCAACATAGCGGCGCAGCACCGGCGAGAGGTTCGCGTCCACCACCGTGGTATCCCCGCGCGCGATCAGCTTGATCAGCGGCGCGACTTCATGGCTGACGGAAACCTGCGTGAAGCCCGCCTCGCGGGCAATCGCGGCTACCCGCGCTTCATGGGCGGTGTAGCGGTATCCGTGCATCAGCACCACCGCGACGGCGCGCAGCCCCTTATCGAAAGCCCGCTGCAACCCTTCCCGCGCGGCTTCTTCATCGAGCGGGTCATGGACCGTGCCATCCGCGCCCACGCGCTCCGCGATCTCCAGCACACCGGCATGGAGCGGTTCGGGCAGCACGATATGGCGCGCGAAGATATCGGGCCGCTCCTGCGTGCCGATCCGCAGGGCATCGCCGAAGCCCCGCGTGATCGCCAGCAGCACCGGCTCGCCCTTGCCTTCGAGCAGGGCATTGGTGGCAACCGTGGTGCCCAGCCGCAATTCGGCGGGCGGCAGATCGCCATAGCGCACGCCGGTCATGCGGCGCATCGCCTCCACCGCCGCGTCGTCATAGCGGCCGGGATCTTCGCTCAGCAGCTTGAGCCGTTCGAACCGGCCATCGGGCGTCCGCGCCACGACATCGGTGAAGGTGCCGCCCCGGTCGGCCCAGAATTGCCAGCGCCCGCCGGTCATGGCCGGGATCAGCCCCAGCCGCGTTCCAGAAAGGTGGTGGCAAGGCCCGCCAGATAGGCCGCGCCCTGCGGCATCACGCTTTCATCGACCATCATTTTGGTCGAGTGAATGCCACAGCAGTTCCGCCAGTCGTCCCCGGCGTGGCTGACGCCCAGGAAGAACATCGCGCCCGGTACTTTTTCCAGCACATAGGCGAAATCTTCCGCGCCCATGATCGGGTCAGCGAGCCGCAGGAAGCTTTCCGCGCCGAACATCGTGCGCGCCACCTGCTCGCCGAAATCGACCGCCCCCGCATCGCACAGGGTAACGGGAAAGCCCTCGCGGATCGTCACCTCCGCTGTCAGGCCATGCGCCCCGGCGATTCCCGCCACCAGCAGCGGGAGTTCCTCCTTCAACCGTGCGCGGTTGGTGGCCGACAGCGTGCGCATAGTGCCCACCATCCGCGCCGAATCGGGCACGACATTGTGCGCGGTGCCGCTCTCGATCTTCGAAATCGAAACGACGACCGGATCGAACACGCTGAACCGGCGCGCCACCATGGTCTGGATGGCACTGACGATCTCGCAGGCGACCGGCACCGGATCGAGCGTATCATGCGGCATCGAGGCATGGCCGCCGCGCCCGGTCACAGTGATCCGCAGTTCGTCCGCCGCCGCGAGCAGCGGCCCGGCCCGTCCGCCCACCACACCATGCGGCGCATTCGGCATCACGTGGAGCGCAAAGGCGGCATCGGGCAGCGGCCGGCCTGTCCCTTCGCCGCCCAGCAGGCCATCCTCCAGCATGAAGCGGGCGCCGTGATAGCCCTCCTCGCCCGGCTGGAACATGAAGCGGACCTCGCCCTTCAGGCTCTCCGCCCGGGCCGCAAGAATCCCGGCGGCACCGGCCAGCATCGCGGTGTGTGCATCGTGCCCGCAAGCGTGCATCGTGCCGGGCACGGTCGAGGCGAAAGGCAGCCCGGTCTCTTCCGGCATCGGCAGGGCGTCCATATCCCCGCGCAGCAGCACGCAGGGCCCTTCACCCGCGCCGCCCTTGAGCGTGGCGACAAGCCCGGTGGTGGACGGCCCCTCACGCCATTCAAGCGGCAAATGCGCCAGCGCCTCGCGCACTTTGTCGCGCGTTTTCGGCGTGTGCAGCCCGATCTCGGGCTCGGCATGGATCGCCCGGCGCAAGGCAACGATATTTTCGGAAAGGGCGGCGGCTTCGGCAAGGAGAGGCTGTGACATGCCGGCCATGATAGACAGGCTCAAGCTGGTGTCGAGCCGGGCGCGTCTTTCGCCAGCATGATCTCCTCGCGCGCGATCTTTTTCAGTGTGCGCCAGGCCATAACGCCCATTGCAAGGTAGGAAACCGCACCCGCCAGCGCCACGGCCCAGGCCGCCCCGCTCGGGCCGATGGGAATGAACAGCACCAGCCCCACCGCCAGCGCCGCCACCGCGATCAGCCGCGCGGCCAGCGAAAGGCGCGCCCGTCCGGCCGAGTGCAGCACCGGTTCGAATGCCACGCTGGCGAGATCGAAGCTGGCCGCGATGGCCAGCGGCACGAGGATCGCGGCGCCGCCCTCGAACGCCGCGCCGCCGATCAGCTCCAGCAACTGCCTGCCCGCCGCCAGCGCTACCCCGACCACAGCCAGTCCAGCAATGCCGGCAATCGCGCTCGTCTGCAACGCGAGCTTGCGGAATTCCGCCGCCTCGGAAGAAACGCGCACCCGCGCGACTTCGGCATAGACCGAGCGCGTCAGCAGCGTCGAAAGCTTGCTCATCGCCTGCGAGAGCTGCGAGGCGAGACGGTAGAGACCCGCCGCACGCGTGCCGACCCAGCCGCCAACGACGAGCAGCGGCCCGTTCTTCATCGTCGCATCGATCGTGGCCCCGGCATAGGTGACCCAGAAGAAGTGCCCGACGCCGGGATTTTCCTTGAGCGCCTGCCGCCATTTTCCGAAGTTCGCCAGGCGCACCGCCTGCGGGCACAGGCGCCGCGCCATGATCCAGTAGAGGACCGCTTCCAGAATATCGATCGCGGCCCAGGCGATCAGGAACCGTTCGACGGTAGGCCCGGTCAGCCAGATGACGACGGCCGCGGTCAGCCGCCCCGTCGGCACCACCGCCTCGACATAGACCGCCATGTCGAAACGGTGGAGCGCGCGCACGATTCCGGTGGGTGCAGAGACCAGCGCCCAGAGCGAGGCGCAGCTGAACCAGAAGGCGATGTTGATGTAGTTGGGGTTGAGTTCCAGCACGTGCGCGAAACCGTAGATGACCACCCCGGCGAGCGCGCAGCCCATCACCGCCCCCGCCGCGTCGAGCACGCCGCACAGCATGCCCAGACGGCCGAACTTGTCCCAGTCCTGCGCGTGGACGTGCGCGCTGCCGTAGCGCACGACAACGCGCCATGTCTGAAAGCCCGCGATGGCGATCAGGGCCTGCGCGGTGCCGAAGATCAGCGAGAAGTGGCCGAAGTCCTTCAGCCCCAGCGTGCGCGTGAGAATCGCAAGATAGAGCAGCCCGCAGACTGCGCCGAAACCCTTGCCGCCGAGCAGCCAGGCCGTGTTTTGAAGTATCCGCCTTAAAGGAGAAACATGCTCCTGGCGGTCGCGTTTGGCGGACATTGGCGTGCATTTGGACGAGCGAACCGGCTCTTGCAACCCGCTCTTGCAACGATTGCGCCTGCCCGGCGGCAAAACGGACCCAGCGGCGGCCCGGACCTTTCCCTTTCCCGCCGCAGCGGCTAGAGGGCGCGGCTTCCCCCCAATTTTGCAGAACCTGTTGTCATGATCGAACACGCCATTCTTCTCAGCGCCGGCCAGGGCTCGCGCCTGCTTCCCCTCACTGCCGAGCAGCCGAAATGCCTGATCGACTTTTCCGGAAAGTCGCTGATCGAATGGCAGGTGGAAATGCTCGCGCGCGGCGGCGTGAAGCGGATCGATGTCGTCACCGGCTTCATGACCGACATGCTGGAAGAGCGCCTGAACGCGATCGCCGATTCCCGCGTGGAAATCACAGTGCGCTTCAATCCCTTTTTCAAGGTGGCGGACAATCTCGGCTCGTGCTGGATCGCCCGCGAGGCGATGCGTGGCGATTTCCTGATTCTCAACGGCGATACGCTGATTTCCGAGGACATCGTCCATAAGGTGCAGCGGGGCGCGGTGGATGAAAACGGCCAGCCCTGGCCCATCGCCGTCACTGTCGACGTCAAGGCGGACGGCTATGACAGCGACGATATGAAAGTCGAACGCGAGGCTGATGGCCGCCTCGTCCATATCGGCAAGACCCTGACGGCAGAACAATCCAACGCCGAATCGATCGGCTTCCTGGCTTTTCGCGGCGAAGGAGCGGACTTGTTCCGCGAGACCGTGCGCCAGGCGATGCGCACGCCCGAAGGCGTGCAGCACTGGTATCTCAAGGTCATCGATTCGATCGCGCCCACCGGCAAAGTCGGCACGGTCTCGATCGAAGGGCTGAACTGGGCCGAAGTGGATTTCCTCAACGACATCGAAATCGCAACGAAGCTGACCGACACCTGGGCATGACCCCGGTGCCGGACCGGACGGCGGCGGGAGGAACAGCAGGGCGGGCCGCCTGGACCGCCTTCGTCATCGCCTCGGCCTTCTTCCTCTACGAATTCGTCACACGCATCGAGCCCAGCCTCGATACAGAGACCATTGCCGCCTTTTTCGGGCTGACGAAGTCCGGCTTCGGCAGCCTTTCCAGCCTGTTCTTCTGGATCTACGCGCCGATGCAGATCGTTGCCGGGCTGGTGCTGGACCGGTTCGGCGCGCGCACATTCGTGATCGCGGGAAGTCTGTGCTGCGCGTTCGGCGTGCTGCTGTTCACTGCCACGGATATTTCCGGCGTGGCGGCGGCAGGCCGGGTGCTGACCGGGTTCGGCGCCTCGTTCGCGTTCGTCTCGGCGCTGTGGCTGGTGAACCACTGGTTCGCGCCCGAACGGTTCGCCCTGCTTTCCGGCGCGGTCAACGCCGTGGGGATGACCGGCGCGGCCATCGGCGCGGTGCTGCTTTCCGGCCTGGTCGAAGCGGCGGGGTGGCGGCTGGTGTTCCTGGGCACCGGCCTTGCCGGGCTGGCGATTGCCGCCGCCGCCATCCTGTTCCTGCGCGAGCCCGCGTCTCCTGCGGCCGAAGCCGATACCGGCGCCGCCGAACACATCCGCCAGAGCCTTGCGGCCGTGGCGGGCAGCGGCCGGGTCTGGGCCATCTCGATCACCGGCATGCTCTTCTACATGCCGGTGAACGTCTATGCCGGGCTCTGGGGAGCCACCGAACTGACGAGCGGGCACCACCGTTCGCAGGTCGCGGCGGAAACGATCGTCTCGATGGTATTCTGGGGCATGGCGCTGGGCAGCGTGTTCGGCGGCTGGCTGTCGGACAGGCTGGGCCACCGCAAGTATCTGGTGCTGGGCGGCGCGGTGCTGACGGCGCTCGCTTATCTCTCCGTTCTCTACCTGCCGCTTTCCGCCTTCGCGGAAGGCGCCCTGCTGCTTGCAGGCGGATTCTTCGGCGGTTTCCAGATGCTGACTTTCGCCATGGCCAAGGAAGGCATCGCGAACAGCGTGACCGGCACGGCCGTTGCCTTCGTCAACATGATCGGCATTGCCGGGGCGCTGATCTTCCAGCCGCTCGTGGGCTATCTGGCCGATGCGGCGGGCGGCAACTTCGAACTAGCGCTGGCGACGGTTCCTGCCTGCGTTGCGCTTTCGGCACTGATCGTGCTGTTCGTGCCCGAATACCGCCATCCGGACCATATTTCGGATAGCGCGCAGGCCCGGTTTCCCGCACGGGCCGAAACCCTCGAAAGGACCGTGCCATGATACCTCTCTTGCTGCGCATGGCCTGCACGGCAGGCCTGGGACTTGCGGCAGCGCTGATTCCGGCGGTAGCCTTCGCCGAGGAAACCGGCGGCACGGTCCAGTCCGCCGAGGCCCGGCAGTTTCGCGCACAGCTTCGCACCGATCCTCTGGCGCCCACCGCCGGAGCGCGGAACGGCGATGTCACGATCGTGCTGTTTTCCGACTACCAATGCCCCTATTGCCGCCGCTTCGACAGCGTGCTGCAGGCGCTGATCAAGGCCGATCCCAAAGTGCGCGTCGTCTATCGCGACTGGCCCTTGCAGGGGGCGGCATCGATGCTGGCCGCGCGCGCGGCCATCGCCTCGCAGTACCAGAACCGGCACGCCGCTTTCCACGCCGCCCTGATGAAAGCCCCGGTGCGGCTGGACGAACCAACGATCCGCCAGGCCGCGCGCATGGCCCGGGTGGACTGGAACCGGCTGCAAAACGACATGAAGACGCACAAGGACGCGATCGACGCCCTGCTCGTGCGCAATTTCCGCTATGCCAACATGATGGGGCTGGAAGGCACCCCGGCCATGATGATCGGCACCTATATCGTGCCGGGACTGGTCGATCTCGGCACGCTGAAGGAAGCCATTGCCGAGGCCCGCAAGGAAAAAGCCGGATAAGGCCTTAGGGGCTGAATCCCCACAGCCCCTAGGCGAAGTGGCCTTTCAGCCAGGCCACCAGCGCTGCCAGATCCTCTCCCTCCAGCGCCACGGCCTGGCCGAGATCGGGCACCTTGGGCCAGCCCGCGTCCACGAACTCGCGCCCCTGCCACTCGCGCGCGCCTTCGTAGCGCGGGACGACGTGGAAATGGACGTGCGGGTCCACCATCATCAGCATCAGGTAATTGAGCTTGGCATAGTCAACGGCCCGGTGCAGCGCCTGCTCGATCGCTGTGGTCACCTGCTTGAGCTCGCCGTGCGCTTCGCCGGGCAGGTCCGAAAAGGCCGTGGCATCCGATTTCGCCGCCAGCACCAGTGCGCCGAGCGACGGCTGCGCCGGGCGCGCCAGCACCACCCAGTGCTCGAATTCGGCCACCAGCGTTGCCGGATAGCCGAATTTTTCCATGGTCGCGTTCATCCAGCGCCTCCCTTTCTCAGCTTTCGGACAGCCACGAGGTGATCGTACCGCCGCGCGCACGCACGATCCAGGCTTGCACCAGCCGCACGGCATGGATCAGGCACGACAGGGCCGTCCACCAGGCCACCGCGATCAGGCCGAGATCGGGCCGGGCAAACAGCATCGCGGCGAACAGGATCACCATGTTCGGATTGCGCCGGGCAGTGATCAGGCGGAAATTGCTGTCGAACTTGCGCCATACATGGATGTGCATCATGCCGTTCTGGGCGATAAACGCACCTTCGATCAGGCGCTGGACGATATAGCCGCCCTGGATCGCGCCCTGCACCCACCAGAATGTCGCAGTGTCATAGCCCAGCCCCCAGAAGGCAAGGCCCGTGGCCCAGAAATACCACCAGAACGGCGGATGAACGAGGTCCATGCCGTGATCGAAGATATTGCCCCAGTACGACGATGTGATCGTACAGCGGGCCAACTTCCCGTCCACGGTATCGAGCACCATGAACACCAGCCCGGCGGCCATCCCCGTCCAGTAATGCCCATAGGCGAACAGGACCGTGGCGATCACGCAGAACACCGCGCCCACCGCCGTCACCATATTGGGCGTGATATGCAGCTTCGCGCAGATCCGCGTCAGCACCAGCGCCCATTCGGGCCAGAGATACTTGGTCAGGATATCAGTCACGCCCTTGTAGGCGCCGAAATAGCTGGCCCGCTCGATCGCCCGCACCGAAGCGGGCGTCAGCGCCATCAGGAACGGCGTCTCACGCTTGCGCAGCTGCTTGTTCTCGATCGCCGGCCCGCTTTCGAAGGGCACCACGGTGAGGCCCTCCGTACCGGCCAGCGGTTCGCCCGCCGCCATGGCCTGCGCGATTCGGGCGGTTTGTCCGGCATCGGCGGCGTGGGCCAGAGCCGGAACGCCGCCCAGGGTCAGGACCATGCCCGGCTGGGTAACGATATGGCGGAACCACGCCGGGTCCCAGGCATGGGCGGCGTTGGAGAGAACCGCGGGCCCCTGAGGCACGGCAGCGGCCGGTGCCAGTTTCGATGCGCGGGCAATACGGCCGACACGTTCGGCCATCGTCAAACCCCAGAGTTTAACGGGGTTTTCGCCCACGGTTACGACTGTCAGGGACTGAGAAATGGTGTTCATGAACGGCGCCGTAATCCAGCCCGGCCTCACAGGCAATCGCACAGCCTATCGCGTGGCAGCGAGACAACAGTTGCCATAGAACTGTAACATCAATATGTCAGATTGCATTTCCTAGTGGTTTTCCGGGCGGGCAACACTACATAGGCGCTCGTGCACGGAACTATCTACGAATTCGAAACGCTGCCCACTTTCGGCAAGTCCAACCGTCCTCACAAGGCGGGTCCCGCCCGCACTGCGCGGCGCGGGCGGGCCGTTCCGCTCGTGGGCATCATCCGCAATCCCCGCAGCCACCGCAACAAGGGCGTGGCGCCGGAAATGGCGGAATGCTCCAATATCCTGACGGAAACCCCGCGCACACGGGAAGACCTTTTCGTCACGCTCGACGGCTTTGCCCGCCGCGGCATCGATTATCTGGTGATCGATGGCGGCGATGGCACCGTGCGCGACGTGCTGTCCTGCGGTGCCGAGATCTTCGATGAGGATTGGCCCGCGCTGATCGTCCTGCCCAAGGGCAAGACCAATGCGCTCACCGTCGATCTGGGCCTGCCCAATCACTGGTCGCTGAGCGAAGCGCTGGCCGCGGCCCATCGCGGCCATACGGAAACCCGCCGCCCCTTGCGCATCACTCCCGCCGATGACGCGGCGGAGGAACACTGCGTGCAGGGTTTCATCCTGGGCACCGGGGCCTTTGCCATGGCGACCGAGGCCGGGCAGGAAGCGCACCGCCGGGGCGCCTTCAACAGCTTCGCCGTGGGGCTGACGATCCTGTGGAGCGTGATGCAGACCCTGTTCGGCAGCGCCCGCAATCCGTGGCGCAAATGCACGCCCACCCGCATTGTCGACCGTCTCACCGGCCGCGATCTGCCGCACCCTGGCCGCGGCGATGCCGGGGAACGGTTCATGACCGTGGCCACCACGTTCGAGAAATTCCCGCTGCGCGCGCGCCCCTTTGGCCGCAATCCGGCCCCAGGGCTCAAGATGGCGGTGATCGACTGGCCCGTGCGCAGGGTCATGGCACTGCTGCCGCTGGTGCTGTTCGGCTTCTACAGCCGCTTCATGACCCGCAAGGGCACGCAGCGGTTCCACGCCAGCGAGCTGGAACTCGATATCGGCGGCCCGTTCATCCTCGACGGGGAAGCTTTCCCCGCCGGACGCTATGTGCTCGACGAGGGCCCGCAGCTCACGTTCGTCGTTCCCTGATTCCTCCCCCGTTATCCGCCCGGGCCGCTTGATTTCCGGGCGCCCCTGCGGGAGCATCGCGGCATGAGCGACGACCCTGACCATACCGCGACGCTGGACACGCGGATTGCCGCCGCACTGGAGCGCCCGGTGGACCCTGCCGTGCGCGCCTTTGCCGAGCGGCTCGCCCCGGCCGATGCGCTGGGCCTGCTGTTCTACGGCTCCAACTTGCGCACCGGCTCGCTCGATGGCGTGCTCGATTTCTACATTCTGACCCGGGGCCCGCAGGAAGAAAAGATCTGGCCGCGCGTGAGCTATCACGAATGGGTCCACGAAGGCGTGCCCCTGCGCGCCAAGGCCGCGACGATGGCGCTGGAGACGTTCCGCTCCGCCGCCGCCGGAGAGCGGCTCGACACCACGATCTGGGCCCGCTTCGTCCAGCCCTGCGCGCTCGCATGGGAACGCGATGCCGAAAGCGGGGCGGCCATCGCCGGAGCCGTGGCGCAAGCGGCCTGCACCGCGGCAAGGCTGGCCGTCGCGCTGGGCCCTGCCGCCGGGACGCCGGACGATTACTGGCGCGCCTTGTTCCGCGCCACTTACGCAGCCGAATTCCGCGTCGAGAAGGCGGGCCGGGAGGATTCGATCCTGGCCGCCAACCGCGCCCATTTCGACGGATTGCTGCCACTGGCGCTGATAGCCGGGGGTATCGGCTTCGCACGCGGTGCAGGCAGCACGATCCGCCCCGCCATGCAGCCTGCCGATCGCGCGCGAGTGCTAGGCTGGTGGAAGCGGCGGCGGCGGCTGGGCAAGCCCTATAACGTGCTGCGCCTGCTCAAGGCTTCGGCCACGTTCGACGGGGCCGCGCGCTATGCCGCCTGGAAGATCGAGCGCCACACCGGCGTGCCGGTGACGATCACCCCATGGCGCGAACGCCACCCCGTGCTCGCCGCCCCCGGCGTGCTCTGGCAGGTCTGGCGCCGCCGCAAGAGCGGAGACCGCGCCGCATGATCCCGCCATCTCTTAAGCCCTCCGCCCTCATTCTCGCCGGATCGCGCCCGGGGCCAGCCGATCCCGTGGCCGCCTCCGAAGGAGTCTGGCACAAGGCGCTGGTCACGCTGGAAGGCCGCACCATGCTGGCCCGCGTTACCGCTGCTCTGCGCGAGGCGGGGATCGAACGGATCGCCGTGGCCGCTTCCGATCCGCAGGTCATGGATCTGGCCCGGGAACTCGGCTGCGAAGTGCTGCTGGCCGCCAGCGGTCCCAGCGCAAGCGTCGCCATCGGTCTGGAAAAGCTGGGCGCTCCGCTGCTCGTTACGACAAGCGATCACGCGCTGCTGCGGCCCGAATGGGTGGCGGATTTCGTGGCTGACACACCGGTCGGCACGGATGTCTCGATCCTGCTGGCGCGGCGCGAGGATATCGAGACCGCCATGCCCGGCAGCCGCCGCACGTACCTGCGGTTCGCCGACGGCCAGTGGTCCGGCTGCAACCTGTTCCTGCTGGCCAGCGAGCGGGCGAGCGCGGCGATCGAGACCTGGAAGATGGTGGAGGCCGACCGCAAGCGCCCCTGGCGTATCGCCGCGCGGCTCGGCCTGGGCATGCTCGCCAGCTACGCGCTGGGCCGCCTGACGCTGGCCGAAGCGATTGCCGGGCTCGGCCGCCGCATCGGCATTGCCGCCCGCCTCACCGCCGCGCGCGATGGCCTTGCCGCCGTCGATGTCGACAAGCCGCAGGACCTTGCCGATGCCCGCGCGATCATCGCGGCGCGCGAGACCGGCGGGCCTCAGGTCAGAAATACTTCATCTGAATCCGGATCGACTTGACCCCGCCGTTCACCGGCACGCCCACCTTGGTGTAGCTGGGCTTGCCGAGATTGAAGATATTGATCGACGGATTGTTCGACATCGCCCCGCCATCGGACGTGATGTCGGTCTTGCCATTGCCGTTGAGATCGTGCCGCACGGCCACGCCGTAAGATCCGGGGCCAGGAACCGGCAGGCAAAACGTCATCGTTCCGGCCTTGGCAGGCACTTCGATCCGCGAAAGCCACTTGCCCTTTTCCAGCCATTCGCCGCGCGTGGCGTGATAGGTCTGGATGCGCAGGTCGCCTTCGGAAGCCTTGATGCCATCCACCGTCACCATTACCGCGGAGGGCGATCCGGCGGTGCAGCGGCTCATGTCGTTGCGGATTTCGTGGCGGTACTGCACGGCAGCGGAAGACGCCGCGGCAAGCACGGCCGTGCCGCCAGTTGCCAGCGCGGCAGCCAGCACCAGTTTCCAACGCAGAGATATCGGGCGGCGGATCCCGCCGGAATTACTTTTCATCATGTACCGTCCATAGTCTTGCAGAAGGGTTTTTCAGGCCGCCTCTGCCCGAAATGCGCCTTCGGGCATGCCGTAACCTCTTCTTCTTAATCGCCAAAATGCACCGGATGCCGTGAATAGCGACTGAATTGCCCGTTAACGGCAAGGCAGCCTTGCGTCACCCAAGCCCGCCTCACCCCCGAAAAATCGGGCAAAACCGGGGCTGCAAAGCACTATGCGTGTGGAAAACACATGGTTGACAACTTGTCCACCAAAGACCGGACACCCTATTCTTGTGCGCCAAGGAGTATCGTTTTCCAACATGACCGTTCCGCTGATTTCCCCGTCGATCCTTTCTGCCGATTTCGCCCGTCTCGGCGAAGAAGTGCGCGCTATTGACGAGGCGGGCGCGGACTGGGTCCATGTCGACGTGATGGACGGCCATTTCGTGCCCAACATCACGATTGGCCCGGCAGTAGTAAAGGCCCTGCGCCCGCATTCGGCCAAGCCGTTCGACGTGCACCTGATGATCTCCCCGGTGGACAGCTATCTGGAAGCCTTCGCCGAAGCCGGCGCGGACATCATCACCGTGCACCCCGAAGCGGGCCCGCACGTCTACCGCACGGTGCAGACGATCAAAAATCTGGGCAAGAAGGCAGGCATCTCGCTCAACCCGGCCACACCCGCCAAGATGCTGGACTACCTGATCGACGAGATCGATCTGGTGCTGGTAATGAGCGTCAATCCCGGCTTTGGCGGGCAGAGCTTCATTTCCAGCCAGCTGCGCAAGATCGAGGCGGTGCGCAAGATGATCGAGAAATCGGGCCGCGACATCCGGCTGGAAGTGGATGGCGGCGTCGACGGGATAACGGCACCCCTGTGCGTTGCCGCAGGTGCCGACGTGCTGGTGGCCGGTTCAGCGACCTTCCGCGGCGGCGCTTCGCAATATGCAGCGAACATCGAGACGCTGAAGGGATTGCGCTGAACGTGACCGTCAGGACCCGCCAGCGGCCGAAGACGAGGGACCTCGAACAGGCGCGGGCGATTCCCCTGTCCACGGTAGCGCCTGCGGTGGCTGAAGAGGGTATGTTGGATATGAGCGCGAGCGAACCCGGACCGGGAACGGGCGCTGCCGCCTCTGCCCCGGGCGCAGGTGCGGCCGCCGCACCTGCGGAAACCGGCCGCGATCTGGCGCTGGCGGATTTCTCGCCGCCTTCGGTTCATGTCGGCGAACGGCTGATCCGCATGGCTTACCGCATGGGCATCCCCGGCACCATGCTCACCGCGCCGATGGGCAAGAAAGCCCGCACGCGGCTGCTGGCGACGGTCAGCAACACCCTGCCCGGAGACCGCGTGGCCGGAACCGCCCTGCGGGCCGGGCACTTCCTGGTTCACGGCGCCAAAACGCCGATCGCGCAAGTGGACTATGCCGGAGCCGCGCGCGTCACGCCGCCGCTGGAAAAGGCCGTCCACTCGTTTGCGTGGCTGACCGATCTGGAAGCCTGCGGCCCGCGCGAACAGGGCGTGCCCGTCGCCGAGCGTATCCTTACCGCCTGGCTCCAGGCCAATCCCCAGCCGCCTGCCAAGCCCGGCAAGGGCCCCGCCTGGAGCGTGGGCAATACCGGCATGCGCCTGATGAACTGGCTGGTGCACGCCCCGCTGATCCTCTCGGGCGAAAAGGCGCTGCGCTCGCGCATTCTGGGCCACATCTCCGCCACCGCGCGCTGGCTGGACCGCCATGTGACGCGCGGCGAGGACCGGCTGGCCGAAGTCGCGGGCTGGTGCGGCATCACCGCGGCGGGCCTGCTCCTGCCCGACGGCCGCCCGCGCCGCCTCTATGGCGAGGCCGGGCTGATCAAGGCGCTGGGTGAGCTGATCGGCGATGACGGCGGCGTTCTTTCGCGCAGCCCGCTCGCACAGATGGAGGCCATCGCCCTGCTGGTGCGCCTGCGCAATTGCTACAACGCCACCCGGCGCGATCCGCCCGAAGCGATCGAGCGCGTGATCGAGATGCTGGTGCCGCCGCTGCTGGCACTGACTCACGGCGACGGCTCGCTGGGATCGTGGCAGGGCGGCTGGGCCATCGATGGCGAAGACGTGAGCGCTCTGGTTGCCGCCAGCGGCGTGCGCGCCCGTCCGCTGCGCGATGTGCGCCAGTGGGGCTATCAGCGCGTGCTGGCCAACAAGACTACGCTCCAGTTCGACACATCGCCGCCGCCGATGCCGCAGCATGCCCGCTATGGCTGCGCCTCCACACTGGCATTCGAACTGTCGCACGCCGGGCACCGGGTAATCGTGAACTGCGGCGGCGCGGCAAGCGGCGGCGGACTGGTGCCGGTGCGGCTGGAACAGGGCCTGCGCGCGACGGCGGCGCATTCCACGCTGACGCTGGACGATGCCAATTCCACCGCGATCCTGATCAACGGCATGATCGGTTCGGGCGTCAGCCAGGTCGATGTCGACCGCAAGACCCTGCCGCAGGACAACGGCTCCACCGCCACCCGCATCGAGGCCAGCCACAACGGCTATGCCGCGCGCTACGGCCTCACCCACCAGCGCATCCTGATCCTGCGCGACGACGGCACCGAACTGCGCGGAGAGGACTTGCTGCTGCCCTCCAGCCGCAAGGGCAAGCGCGGCAAAGTGGGCTTCGCTATCCGCTTCCACCTCGCCCCCGATGTCGACGTGGCGCTGACGGCCGACGGGCAAGGCGCGGGACTCGCGCTTTCGGACGGCTCCTACTGGCAGTTCCGCAGCGGTGCGGGCGACGTCACGATCGAGGATTCGCTCTGGGTCGATGGCCAGGGCCGCCCGCAGGCGACGCAGCAACTGGTGATCCAGGGCCTCGTCTCGCGCGGGGGCGGAAACTTCGGCTGGCTGCTCAAAAAAATGAGCTGAGCGGGCTTCGCAAGCCCCGAAACCCGCAGCACTCTTGCCCCCTTCCCCCGCCGGGCCTAAGGGCGCGCGCAAAGACCATTCGCGAAGGGACCCCGCACATGACCGATTCCGTCCAGATCCGCCGCGCCCTGCTCTCGGTGTCCGACAAGACGGGCCTTGCGGAACTCGGCAAAGTGCTGGCCGAGCGCGGCGTGGAGCTGATCTCGACCGGCGGCACCGCCAAGGCCCTGCGCGAGGCCGGGCTCGACGTGAAGGACATCTCCGATGTCACCCACTTCCCCGAGATGATGGACGGCCGGGTCAAGACGCTGCACCCCAAAGTCCACGGCGGGTTGCTGGCGGTGCGCGACAATCCCGAACATGCCGCTGCGATGGCGGAACACGAGATCGGCGCAATCGATCTCGTGGTGGTCAATCTCTATCCCTTCGAAGCCACGGTGGCCAAGGGCGCGGATCGTGACACCATCATCGAGAACATCGACATCGGCGGCCCCTCGATGGTGCGCTCGGCGGCGAAGAACCATGCCTATGTCACTATCGTCACCGATCCTTCCGACTACGAAGGCCTGCTGGTCGAGCTGGAAGCGACCGATGGCTGCACCACGCTGGGTTTCCGCAAGCTGATGGCCGCGCGCGCCTTCGCGCAGACCGCCGCTTACGATTCGATGATCAGCCAGTGGTTCGCCTTCGCCGACCAGAAGCAGGAATTCCCCGAGATGCTGGCGGTCAACGGCCGCCTCGTCACCGAGCTGCGCTATGGCGAGAACCCGCACCAGAAGGCCGCGCTCTACACCCCGGTAGGGCCCTACACCAAGGGTCTGGCCCAGGCCGAGCAGGTGCAGGGCAAGGAGCTGTCCTACAACAACTACAACGATGCCGATGCCGCTTTCGAACTCGCCGCCGAGTTCAAGGGCCAGAAGCCGGCCGTCGTGATCCTCAAGCACGCCAATCCCTGCGGCGTCGCCCAGGCCGATACACTGCTGGGCGCCTGGGAGGGCGCGCTTGCCTGTGACGACGTTTCGGCCTTCGGCGGCATCGTTGCCGTCAACCAGACGCTCGACGGGCCGACCGCCGAAGCGATCTGCCAGATCTTCACCGAAGTCGTCGTCGCCCCCGATGCCGACGAGGCCGCGCGCGAATTCTTCGCGAAGAAAAAGAACCTGCGCCTGCTGCTGACCGGCGAACTGCCCGATCCGCGCCGGGGCGGGCTCAACGTCAAGCCGGTCACTGGCGGGCTGCTCGTCCAGAGCCGCGACAACGGCGCGATCGGCTTCGACGATCTGAAAGTCGTGACCGAGCGCGAGCCGACCGATCAGGAACTGCAGGACTGCCTCTTCGCCTGGACGGTGGCGCGCCATGTGAAGTCCAACGCGATCGTCTATGCCAAGGACGGCGTGACCGCCGGGATCGGCGCGGGCCAGATGAACCGCCGCGATTCCTCGCGCATCGCCGCGATGAAGGCCGCCGAAGCCGCCGAAAAGTTCGGCTGGGACAAGCCGCGCACCGCGGGCAGCGCAGTGGCCTCCGATGCCTTCTTCCCCTTCGCGGACGGCCTGCTCGCCGCGGCCGAAGCGGGCGCGACGGCGGTGATCCAGCCGGGCGGCTCGATCCGCGACGACGAAGTGATCAAGGCCGCGAACGAAGCGGGACTCGCCATGGTCTTCACCGGAATGCGCCACTTCCGGCACTGATCCGGCGCTGCGCCACCTGACGGGCAGGCCGCTCACCGCAGCCTGCCCACCGCTCATCGCAAAATGATGCAATGCAGCGGAACATTCACTCGACGGAAAGGCCTGCGGCGTCATTTAGGCGACACAAACAGCTCCAAACAGCACGACAAACGGATCGCACCGCACGCCATGGGACTCTTCAAGGCCGACTTCTACCGCTTCTTCGCCCTCGGATTCGCAGGAGGGGCCTTGCTGGTGTTCGGCGTGATGAGCCATGGCAGCCACAATTCGCTCGCGGACAATATCGTCCCGCCCGCGCAGGCCGAAACCGCGCAGTAGCGCTGCGGCGATTGCGCCGACAGGCGGCACGCCCCATATGGGGCCCATGTCAGGTCTTCATGTCCATCACGAACACAGCGGCGACAGTCTGGTAAAGGCCGCGCGCCGGGCCCTTCAGGAATCGGGCGAACAGTGGACCGAAATGCGCGCCGATGTCTTCGCCGCGCTGGCCGAGCGCGAATGCCCCGCTTCCGCCTACGATCTGGCCGAAAGCGTTTCGGCGCTGCGCGGCAAGCGGGTGGCGCCCAATTCGGTCTACCGCATTCTCGACCTGTTCGTGCGCACCAATCTCGCCCGCCGGGTGGAAAGCGCCAATGCCTATCTCGCCAACAGCCACCCCGGCTGCCGCCACGACTGCATTTTCCTGATCTGCGATGCCTGCGGCAAGGCCGTCCACATCGACGACGACCGCCTGACCGGCGCCCTCATCGGCGCCGCGCGCGAGGCAGGCTTCGCCGATGTCCGCCCGGTGGTGGAACTGCGCGGCACTTGCGCAGACTGCAGTTAGAAAACCTTCACTACCTCCGCTCGTCCTGAGCTTGTCGAAGGACGCTGGCGCAGCGCTGGGTTCACGACTGGCTGCTTACAGCAGCCGCTCAGGACGGGCTTCGACAAGCTCAGGACGAGCGGGGGCAATTCAGATCCCCTGCATTTTACACGAACGGACGCCATCGTGGCTTGAGCAACCTCACAGCGCCTTGCCCATCCGTGCCAGCGGCACTGGCGCGCCGCCCCGGGCATCCTCGATCCGCTCGATCACCGCATAGCCCGCCGCCGCATAGAGCGGCTCGCCCGCGCGCGTGCCCATCAGCTCCACCGCCGTAAAACCCTCGGCCCGCGCCGCCGCCTCGCAATGGGCCAGCAACGCGCGGCCCACTCCGCGCCGGGCGAAGGCCGGGTCCGTGTACATCGCCCGCACCCGCGCGGGCTCGCTCGCCGGATCGAGCAGGCGCGGCTCGCGCAGGCCCTCGCTGTGATCGCCGCCATAGAGCGTCGCCCGCCGGCTCCAGCCGCCGCATCCGGCGATGGCCCCCTCCAGCTCCGCGACGAAATAGGTCTCGTCCGCGATCAGCTGCCGGTCGAGCCCCATGACCGCCCGGCTTGAGGCGATCTGCGCGGGACCGAGAAATCCCGCCTGCAACCCGGCGATCGACGCTTCCATGATCCGGAGCAGTTCGGGCAGGTCGGATTGAGTGGCAGTACGAATATTCAAGATGGGCTCCCTAAAGTCAGCGCCAGTGCACACCGCCGGACATGACCGTTACTGTCAATCGACATGAAAGTCATGAAGGTGTAAGGGCCCGGGAATGAATGCCAACCCGGCCACACCTCTGCTCGATACGGTTTCGACTCCCGAAGACCTCCGCAAGCTCAAGCCCGCGCAGCTGCGCGGGCTCGCTGACGAGCTGCGCAGCGAGACGATCTCCACCGTCGGCCAGACCGGCGGGCACCTCGGCTCCGGCCTCGGCGTCGTCGAACTGACGGTCGCGCTGCATTACGTCTTCAACACGCCTGACGACCGGCTGATCTGGGACGTGGGCCATCAGGCCTATCCGCACAAGATCATCACGGGCCGGCGCGACCGTATCCGCACCGTGCGCCAGGGTGGCGGGCTTTCGGGCTTCACCAAGCGCGCCGAAAGCGAATACGATCCGTTCGGCACCGCGCACAGCTCCACCTCGATCTCGGCGGCGCTGGGCTTTGCCATCGCCAACAAGCTGAAGGACGCGCCGGGGCGCGGCATCGCCGTGATCGGCGACGGCGCGATGAGCGCGGGCATGGCCTACGAAGCGATGAACAACGCGCGCGAGGCGGGCAACCGCCTCGTCGTGATCCTCAATGACAACGACATGTCGATCGCGCCGCCCGTCGGCGGGCTGTCGGCCTATCTGGCCCAGCTGGTATCCTCGCGCCCGTTCCTGTCGCTGCGCGAAGTGGCCCGGCGCATCTCGCGCCGCCTGCCCGAGCCGCTGCACAAGGCCGCCCGCAAGACCGACGAGTTCGCGCGCGGCATGGCCATGGGCGGCACCCTGTTCGAGGAACTGGGCTTCTATTACGTCGGCCCGGTCGACGGGCATAACCTCGACCAGTTGATTCCGATCTTCGAAAACGTGCGCGATGCCGCCGAGGGGCCGTGCCTGATCCACGTCGTTACGCAGAAGGGCAAGGGCTATGCCCCCGCTGAAAACGCTGCTGACAAATATCACGGCGTGCAGAAGTTCAACGTCGTCACCGGCGAGCAGGTGAAAGTCCCCGCCGGAGCGCCGAGCTATACTGGCGTCTTCGCCAAGGCGCTGATCGCCGAAGCCGAAGCCGACAGCCGCGTCTGCGCGATCACCGCTGCGATGCCGAGCGGCACCGGACTCGACAAGTTCGCCGCCCGCTTCCCCGAACGCAGTTTCGATGTTGGCATTGCCGAACAGCACGCAGTGACGTTCGCGGCGGGCCTCGCCGCACAGGGCATGCGCCCGTTCTGCGCGATCTATTCCACCTTCCTGCAGCGCGCCTTCGATCAGGTGGTGCACGACGTGGCGATCCAGAACCTGCCCGTGCGCTTCGCCATCGACCGCGCCGGGCTGGTCGGCGCGGACGGCGCCACCCACGCGGGCAGCTTCGACATCACTTATCTGGCAACGCTGCCGAACATGGTGGTGATGGCCGCCGCCGACGAGGCGGAACTGGTCCACATGACCCACACCGCCGCGCAGTACGACGCAGGCCCCATCGCCTTCCGCTATCCGCGCGGCAACGGCGTGGGCGTGCCGCTGCCCGAAACGCCCGAACTGCTGGAAATCGGCAAGGGCCGGATCGTGCGCGAAGGCTCGAAAGTCGCGATTCTCTCGCTCGGCACGCGCCTTGGCGAAGCGCTGAAGGCCGCGGACACGCTGGAAGCCAAGGGCCTCTCCACGACGGTGGCGGACCTGCGCTTCGCCAAGCCGCTCGACAGCGATCTGATCCGCAAGCTGATGCTCAGCCACGATGTGGTGGTGACGGTGGAGGAAGGCGCGATCGGCGGCCTCGGCGCCCACGTCCTCACCATGGCGAGCGACGAGGGCCTGACCGATGCAGGCCTGAAAATCCGCACCATGCGCCTGCCCGACGTGTTCCAGGATCAGGACAAACCCGAAGCGCAGTACGACGAGGCCGGGCTGAACGCGCCGCAGATCGCCGATACGGTGCTGAAAGCGCTGCGCCACAACAGTACGGGCGTTGAAGAAGCACGGGCTTGAAGCACCGCAAGGCTCGCTGAGTGCCGCGATTGCCGGCCTTTCTTCTTGGAGCTGCCGGGCTCTATGCAATCGCTATTCTGGCCCTCTACCTTGGCCAGCGAGCCATCATCTATCCGGCTCCGGGGGGCCCGGTGGCCATTCCGGCGGGCTTCGAAAAAGTTCACCTGAAAACCGGAGACGGCCTGACGCTCACCGCCGCATGGCACCCTGCCCGTTCCGGCAAACGCACCGTGCTGTTCTTTCATGGCAACGGCGATACCCTGCCCGGAGCCGCAGCCGCCACGCGGGGTCTGGCCGAAGCAGGTTACGGGGTTCTTCTGGCGGACTACCGCGGCTATGCTGGAAACCCCGGGAAGCCTACCGAAGCAGGCCTCATCATGGATGGAAAGGCGGCGGAGGCCTTTTTAAGCGCGCAAGGGATCAAGCCGGAATCTGTCATATTGATGGGCGCATCGCTGGGTACGGGAATTGCCACACAACTGGCAGCAGACCGCACGCCTGCGGCTCTTGTTCTGGTTTCGCCCTTTACCAGCCTTGCCGATGCAGGCGCGGCGGCTTTGCCCTGGGCGCCGGTTCGTCTGCTCATGCACGATCAGTTCAAAAGCCGCGATGTCATCGCTGACATGGAGGCGCCAGTGCTGGTGCTGCACGGCGCCGACGATCGCGTGATACCGTTCAAACAGGGGCGTGCGCTGGCAAACGCTGCTCCGCACGGCGAGTTTCTGCGTTTCGACGGTAACGGCCATCAATTGCAGTTCACGGCCCAGGCACAGGACGCGATAGTCCAGTGGCTTGTCCGCAAAGGACTTTGACGCAGCTCACATGACAGGAAAACTCGCCACGAGATGGGTATGGCCCCGCTCGGGAATTCACAACACCTGAAACATCACCAGCAAATCGACAAAGCCATGCTGCGGATGCCGGAACGCGCCCGGCAAGCGGCCCGCGATATCGAAACCCAGTGATTGCCAAAGGTGCACCGCCGGTTCGTTGGTACTGACGACGCAATTGAACTGCATGGCCCGGTATCCGCGCGACCGGGCCTGTTGCAGCGAATGTTCGCACATGCGCCGGGCAATGCCCCGGCCCGCCGCTTCGGCCGCCGTCACATATCCGCCGTTGCAGACGTGACGGCCGCCACCCGCCTGATTGGGCCGGACATAGTACGTGCCGAGGATCGCGCCACCCTCTTCGGCGACGAAAACCTCCTTGTCTGGAGCCATCCAATAGCGCTGGATTTCCGCTTCGGTCATGTCCGGATCGGTTGTCAGCGTCTGACCGTCGCGGATTGCGGGCAGGAGAACCGCGACGATCGCCGTCGCATCAGCCGGTTCCGCCGGGCGAATGACCAGATGGCCCATCCTACCAGTCGTAAGCCTTGGGCAGATAAGTCCGGTCCAGATCCTTGTAGCGTTCGCGCAAGCGGGTCTGGTGGTTGTCGAGCGACTGCTTCACGCCGTCGATCCACACCTCTTCGGGCGCGGAGGACAATTCCAGCGGATCACCATCCCACAGCACGACATCGCCCACGGCACCGGGGGCCAGCACGCCTGCTTTCCCGCCATATCCGCTGATCTCCGCCGGGATCGAGCTGATCGCCGCGAAAGCCTGGCCCCAGGTGAGGCCCGAGGCACCAGGCAGTTTCGTCAGGGCGACAAGGTTGCCTGCCTGCTGCGGCGCATAGCGCGGCTGGTTGCCGCCAGTGAACATGCCGATGGCGACTTTCACGCCCGCCTTGGTCATGCGGCCGACGTTGGACTGGGTGGCCGCCAGCGTCTCGAACGCATCGGGCAGGTCGCGCAGCGGCATCGTGATCACCGGCACATGCGCGGCGGCGATCTCCGGTGCAAGCAGCCAGCCTTCAGTGGCGCCGACCAGCACCAGCTTCAGCTTCGGAAACTCGCCCTTGAGCGCCAGCACGCTGCGAATGTCCGCCGCGCGCTCGACGCCAACATAGAGCGGCTCGCTGCCGTCCAGCACTTTGGCCAGCGCCATGGCATCGGGGCGGGTGAGCATGGCATCGCTCTGCCGCTGCGATCCGGCGGGCAGCGCGGCCAGTTCCTTCGCCTCGCGCAAGGCGTTGCGCAGCGCGACATGGGCAGCCACGCGGCTGCCGCCTGCCAGACGCGCGCCCGCTTCGCCCAGTTCGACGAACTGGAACGCGCGGGGCTTCATCAGCATCGCGGCATCGGCCGCCAGATCGATCACCGCGCCTTGCCCGGCGAAGATCGACTTGCCGTTAAACGCGGCGACAGTCGCGCGCGTCACCCCGCCCGCGCGGCTGATCGCGACATGCTGGCTGGAGGGATTGAGCGCGGGCGCCACGTCGAGCGCGGCGTTGAACGGCGAATCGTCCGCCTCCAGATCGTTGCTGGTATCGACCGCTTCGACATCCCACAGCCCGAGATCGGTCACGGCCGAGAACAGGCCCGGCGTCACCCATTTGCCGGTGCCGTCGATCGCCTGCATCCCCGCGGGCACGGCCACATCCGCCCCGGCGGCGACTACCTTGCCACCGCGCACGACGACGGTGCCGTGCTCGACGGGCGCGCCGCCGTCGCCGATAGCAAGCGTGGCGTTGGTGATGGCCAGATCCTGCGCCTGCGCGGCAAAAGGAAGCACTGCAGCCGCCAGCGCGGCGGCAAGAACGGCGCGGCGGCTCATTTCACGTCTCCTTCGCCGGGCTGGCCAAGCTCGAAATCGCTCACCGGGCGCAGCTTGGGATTGTCCGCATCGAATAGCATCGCGCCATCGATCCAGACTTTCTCGGGGCGGCTGTAGACCGAGAGCGGATTGCCGTTCCACAGCACCACATCGGCCATCTTGCCCTTCTCCAGACTGCCCGTCTCGCCGCTGATGCCCATGGCCTTCGCGGCGTTGTAGGTGAACCAGCCGACGACTTGCGCATCGGGAATATCAACGCCGATGCGGCGGCCCGCCGCCTGCGCTTTGGCCGCTTCCTGATTGAGGCGCTGGATGCCGTTCTCATCGTCCGAATGGATCACCACACAGGCCCCGGCATGGGCGATCAGCGCGGCGTTTTCGGGAATGCCGTCATAGGCTTCCATCTTGAAGCCGTACCAGTCGGCCCAGACCGCCGAGCAGATGTCGTTCGCCTTCAGCAGATCGGCGATCTTGTAGCTTTCCACCGCGTGGTGGAACGCCGTGACCTTGTAGCCCATCTCCTTGGCCATATCGATCACCAGCGCCATCTCGTCGGCACGGTAGCAGTGGTTCTGGACGAGGATATCGCCCTTGAGCACGCCCGCCAGCGTGTCCTTGCCCAGATCGCGGTCTGCATCGGGATCGTCCATATAGGCCCTGGCATCGATCCAGGTCTGCCGGTTCACCGCGAAATTGCCCATGCGGGTGGACGGCTTCTGGCCCTTGCTGCCGTAGACGCGCTTGGGATTCTCACCGCAGGCCATCTTCAGCGAATAGGGCGCGCCGGGAAACTTCATGCCCTGCACCGTCAGGCTGGGCACGTTCTTGAGCGTGACTGAACGGCCGCCCATCAGGTTCGCCGAACCAGGCAGGATCTGCAGCGAGGTGATACCGCCATTCGCCAGCGCGCGCGTAAAGCCCGGATCCTGCGGCCAGACCGAGTGCTCGGCCCAGACGTCAGGCGTGGTGGGAGCCGTCGCCTCGTTCCCATCGGACAGCGCGCTCACGCCCGGGCTGGGATAGACGCCCAGGTGCGAGTGGGCATCGATCACACCGGGGGTGACGAACTTGCCGCGCGCATCAATCCGCTCGTAGCCATCGGGGATCGCCAGATCCGCCCCGCCGATCGCCACCAGCTTGCCATCCGCGAACAGCACCGTGCCGTTATCGATCCGCCCGCCGCGCCCGTCATAGACGGTGGCGCCGGTCAAGGCGGTGGGGCGGCCCGGATAGGGCTTGTAGGTGGAGGGATACGGCACTTCCGCCGCGGGCGCCTCCTTGTCCTTGCGGCTCTTCGCCTCGCCGCTGGTGGTGACAAGCGTCATCGCCAGCGCGGCCAGAACCGCCGCGCTCCACTTGGCCTTAGCCGGTCTGCCCCTCATGCCGTGCCCCCTGTTCGCTGCCCTCAGGCCTTGGGTTTGAGTTCCGGGTGCATCCCGGCTTCCTGTGCTTCGATTCCGAATTCGTCACCGCCCGCAAGGCCATCCGCCCCGTCATCGAGCGTATCGAGGTGCATCCAGCGCTTCACGAAAGGCGAAAGCGCCAGCACCACCACCGCGATGCCGATCGTGACCCAGCCGATCTTGGTATAGACCGCCAGCGTCACCGCCTTGCTCATCTCTCCGCCTTCGCCGCCGGTCGCCTCGCCGATCTTGCCCGCGACGAAATTGCCGACCGCGGTCATGTAGAACCAGGCGCCCATGATGAAGCTGGCCAGATGCAGCGGCGCCAGCCGCGTCATCGCCGAAAGGCCCACGGGCGAAAGGCACAGCTCGCCGCTGGTATGCAGGAAATAGATCAGGAACACGAAGACGACCGAGGTCATCACCGCCGGATCGTTCGTGCCCGCGCCCCATACGAAGACGAGGAAACCCAAGCCGACCTGGATCAGCGCATAGCCGAACTTGGCGGGCGCGGAAGGTTCCCACCCGCGCTTGCCCAGCCACTGCCACAGCCCGGCAAAGATCGGGCCGAGCAGCACGATGTAGATCGGGTTGATCGACTGGAAGAGACTGGTGGGCACCCCGCCGCGATCGACGAACTTGTCCGTATAAAGGCTGAGCGAACCGCCCGCCTGCTCGAACAGGCCCCAGAACACCGGATTGAGCGCGATCAGGAACAGGATCGCGAAGATGCGCTCGCGCGGTTCCTTGGGCAGCTTGAACGCTTCGTAGAGCGTGTAGAGCAGCATCGCCACGCCCGCGACGATCAGCATCGTCTGGATCACGTCGATATACTGGAGCAGAAGCCAGATCACCGTCACCGATGCCGCGCCGATGGCATAGAGCATCATTTCGTGCTTCTTCGCCAGCGGGGCGGGCGGCTCGCCCTTGCCCTTGAGCGCGGGCTTGCCCAGCATGAAGATGATCAGGCCCAGCACCATGCCGATCCCGGCCAGGCCGAAGCCCCAGGACCAGCCGATCGTCTCACCCAGATAGCCGACAAGGATCGAACCCAGCGCCGCGCCGGTGTTCACGCCCATGTAGAACACCGTGTAGGCCGCATCGCGGCGGGTATCGCGCAAGCCATAGAGCTGGCCGACGATCACCGAGATATTGGCCTTGAGAAAGCCCGAGCCGACAATGATCAGCGCCAGCGCCAGCCAGAACGCATTGATCGCCGGGTCCGCCTGCTTCACGGCAGGATCGGTTACGCCCTGCAGCCCTTCGTAGGCCATGAGCAGATGGCCCAGTGCCAGAACGAGGCCGCCGAACACCACCGCCTTGCGCTGCCCCAGCCAGCGATCGGCCAGATAGCCGCCCAGCACCGGGGTGATATAGACCAGGCTGGTATAGGCACCGTAGATGAGGTTGGAATCGCTGTCGGTAAACAGCCAGAACTTGACGAGGTAGAGGATCAGCAGTGCGCGCATGCCGTAATAGGAGAAGCGCTCCCACATCTCGGCATAGAACAGCACGAACAGCCCTCTGGGGTGGCCGGCGAATTCCTCGCTCTTGCGAGTGGCGATCACGCCGCCGATGGCGAGTACGGCGAACAGGGCGACAGCGGCAATCGCCGCAATCCAGTCACCCTCTGTCCAGCTTGCAATATCCTTCATGCGACGTCTTGTTGTCCCTTGTCATCCCGGGGGGAGGCTGAAGGGTCGGCAGGTTAACAAGCAAAATGAGCCTGTAAATGGGGAACACCCGGCCTCGTCCCGCATTGTGACGGGCACCAGGCCCCGATTCGGAAGTGTTTTGGCAGTGTAAAGCTAAGCCATTGCGCGAAGGCGGCCAGGATGGCATTTTCATGGCAGTCGTTCGGGCAGACTTACGTAATTTTATGATTCGCCCGGGTTTTGACTTTTTTGCGAGGGGACGGCGCAATGATCAGGTCTGAGCTTCTTCAAGTACTGGCCCGGGACAATCCGGAGCTGCGCACGGAAGACGTGGAGCGGGCGGTCGATACATTCTTCGACGAGATCGGCCAGCGGCTGGCTGATGGCGGCCGGGTCGAACTGCGCGGCTTCGGCGCCTTTTCGACGCGTCATCGCGAAGGGCGCAAGGGCCGCAACCCGCGCACTGGGGAAACCGTGGACGTGCCCGAAAAGCGCGTGCCCTATTTCAAACCCGGCAAGGAAATGCGCGCCCGTCTCAACGTGACGTAAGCGGCCCCCTCTTCCCGGGAAATCCTTCCTCCAGGCAGTTGCCCGGCCGCCTGCGATCTGCCAGAGCGCGCTGGCCTTTTCGTGCGGGCGTGGCGGAATGGTAGACGCCGGGGACTTAAAATCCCCTGAGCTTTGCTCGTGCGGGTTCGAGTCCCGCCGCCCGCACCATTGTTGGCTGGCCCTCAAGCGCCGGGCGGCCGCATCCGCGGCCTTGGCTTTCCTCGCAATAAGCTCGGGCGGCCGGTCGGCCTTGCGAACCCTGTCGGGTTCGGGGCCTTGCTTTCAACGAAAGTTCCCCCTCCCGTTCGTGTCGAGCCCTTCGACATGCTCAGGATAAACTTCGGGCTGAAGCCTCGAAGTCGAGACACGTTAGGGCCGATCGACATTCAGAAGATGGCGAGCCGAAAATGGCGATTTTGCGTAACCCGGAGCGCAGCGTACTTTATGTACGTGAGCACCGGAAGTACGCAAAAGCGCCATTTGCAGGCCGTCAGAGCTGAATGTCGATCGGCCCTAGACCTGTGTTCTCGTGTTCCAACACGAACGGGAATGGAAAAACACCGGCCCTCAGGCCGGCCGGAATGTCATAGCCGCGCCGTTCATGCAGTAGCGCTTGCCGGTGGGCGGCGGGCCGTCGTCGAAGACATGGCCCAGATGCCCGCCGCAGCGCGCGCAGTGCACTTCGGTGCGCGGGTAGCCCAGCTTGTAGTCGGTGGATGTGCCGATCGCGCCGGGCAGCGGTTTCCAGAAGCTGGGCCAGCCGGTGTGGCTGTCGTACTTCGTCTTCGAGGAATAGAGCGGATGGCCGTCCGCCGCGCACAGGAACGTGCCCGCGCGGTGTTCCTTGTTAAGCGGCGAGGAATAAGGGCGTTCGGTCGCCTCTTCGCGCAGGACGCGAAACTGCATGGGCGTCAGCCGCTTGCGCCATTCCGCCTCGCTGTAGTGGACCGGATAGGTCTTCGCCTCGGCATCGCCGCTGCCGCAGGCGGACAGCACCGGCAGGGCCACGCCTGCACCGAGCCAGCCGAGGACACGGCGGCGCGTCATTGCATCGGGGGTGGCCTTGGGGGGCACGGCGGCTCTCCTTTGTTGCTGACACCGAAGGCGCGTGCCCATCATGACGGGCACGCTGCCGGAGAGTCAATTCGGTGGAAACCGCCCTATGGTTACAGGTTTGGCGCCGCGCTTTCGGAAACAGACCGGGAGCCACCGCGCTTGCGCCAGCCCCGGCGCTTCTTTCGTCCGGCCCGTGCGGGGCCGGACTGCATCACCCGCTTGCGGAATATCCCCGCCCCGGCGCGCACCAGCAGCAACACGCAGAGCGCCTGCCCCAGCACCGCCAGCACATGCGGCCAAAGCGCTGAATCCTGCGCCGCGCGCGCCAGCATCGCGAAGGGCGAACTGAACGGGAAGAACACCGCGAACAGCTCGATCCCGCTGCCCGGCTGCGTCATCGCGTAGCTGGCCAGAAAGAACACCATGAGCTGCAGCATCGTCACCGGCATCGAGATCGTCTGCACCTCGCGCACCGTCGCCGCCATCGAGCCGATCGAGAGGAACACCGATCCCAGCAACAGATAGGCCATGGAGAAATAGACCACGCCGAGACCGATCAGCAACGGCCAGCCGACCGCCGGTTCGGGCAGATGCGGCACGGCGGAGCCCGCCGCGACATAGAGCACGGTGCCGATCCCGCCCCACACCGAAATCCCCACCAGCGAGACGGCCAGCATCGCGAAAAGCTTGCCCAGGAACACCGCTTCCATCGGGATCGCGGCAGCCAGCACTTCGATGATCTTGTTGCCCTTTTCCTCGACGAGGTTGGACAGGACCATGCCCGCCAGCATCATCGTCAGCAGGAACAGCAGCATCTGCGCCGATTGCGCGGTGCGCAGCCGTCCGGTGCGTTCGCTGGCGTTGCTGGTGGCCGTGGTTTTCAGCGCGACATCGGGCCAGGGGCCCAGCGGCCCGGCGGAAGCCTGCGCCGCGACCATCGCGATGGCCCCGCGCCAGCCCTCGATCCGGCCTTTCGGCCCGGTCAACACCGGCGCTTGCGGTGTGCCCGAAAGAACGGCGGCGATATTGGCCTGACGCCCGGCCAGCGCCTTCGCCAGATCGTAAGTCTCGCCCGCCTGCAGGCGTTTCAGCACAACGAAGCCGGGCAGCCCGGTGCCCAGCCGTTTTGCCAGGGCATCGCGCGCCGCGACCACGGCATCGGCATCCGCGCCGGTCATCACCACCCCGACTTCGGGCCGCACCGCCGTCTGATCGACCCGGCTGCCAACGCTGCCCGCCAGCACGCCCACGATCACCGGAAACAGCGGCCCGAGCAGGAAGAAGAAAAACGTGCGCGAAAACAGGATCGCCACGAAATCGCGCCGGGCCACGACCCAGGCGGCGGCGAGAACGGAAAGGCGGCCCGTCTGCCGGTTGCCGTTCATTACTGCATCTCCTCCGGGTTTTCTTCTTCCAGCGCGCGCGCCGCGGCTTCCCCGGCAATCGCCACGAAGGCATCGTGCAGCCCGGCCCGCTCGATCGAGAGCGACAGTATGCCCGCTTCCCCCTCGATCAGGGCGCGCAGCAGCGGCTCGATCCCGCTTTCGGGCAGCGGGAAGTACCAGAAGGCCCCGCCATCCGTTTTGCCGTCGCGGCGAGCGTCAACGGGAAGCGCCGCGCGCCATGGCCCGTCACCGCTGCGCGTTTCCAGCCGGACTTGCGCCGGAATACGGTCGCGCGCGACATCCACCGGACCCGCGAAGGGCACTTTGCCCCCGGCAATGATCGCCACATCGTCGCAAAGCCGCTCGGCATGGGAAATGACGTGGGTGGAGAAAATGACCGTGGTGCCCTGTTCGGCAAGGCCCCGCATCATCCGCTCCAGCTTGCCCTGATTGAGCGCATCGAGGCCGGAGAACGGCTCATCGAACACCGCCAGCCGGGGCTTGTGCACCAGAGTGCCGAGAATCTGCACCTGCTGCGCCATACCCTTGGAAAGCTGACGGATCTGGCGGTCCGCCGCATAGCCGAGGCCGTGCTGTTCCAGCAGTTCGCGGCCGCGCCGGCGCCCCTCTTTCAAAGGCAACCCGCGCAGCGCGCCGACGAAGGCAATCGCATCCACGGCTTTCATTGCGGGATAGAGCCCGCGCTCTTCGGGCAGATAGCCGATGGCGTGGGCAACATCGTGCGGCCGCTCCGCGCCCAGCAGACGGCGTGCACCCGCATCGGGATCGATAATGCCCAGCAGCATCCGCAAGGTTGTGGTCTTGCCCGCGCCGTTGGGGCCGAGAATACCGTAGACCGCGCCTTCGGGCACCGACAGGTCCACCCCGTCCACGGCCGTGAAGCCGTCGAAACGCTTCACCAGCCCGCGCGCCTCGATCGCGAGGGGAGGATCTCCGGGCATCGCCGCATTGCCGGTCACGGGCCAATCTCCTAGTGCTGCCCTCATGCAGTCTCCTGCTCCTACCACGCCCGGGCGTCCTGGCGCAGGTCCGGTTAAGACCACGCTAAGCGCCTTTGCCCGCGATCTCGAAACCGAGGCGCGGGCACTGGGCTTCTGCGCCTTCGGCGTGGCCGATGCCCGCGAGGACAGCGCGCGCGCGCAGCGACTGGACACCTGGCTGGCCGAAGGGCGCCACGGCACCATGGACTGGATGGAAGGCCGCGCCCACCACCGCCGCTCCCCGCAAGGCCTGTGGCCCGAGGCGCGCAGCGTGATCGCGCTGGGCATGAGCTATGCCCCCGCCGCCGATCCGCTGCGGCTGGCGGACGTGCCGGAGCGGGCACGCATTTCGGTCTATGCGCAAGGGGCGGACTATCACGACACGGTGAAGAAGGCGCTCAAGCACCTCGCCCGCTGGATCGTGGCCGAAGCGAACAAGCGCGGGATCGGCCCGGCGGGCGTCAAGGTCTTCACCGATACCGCGCCGGTCATGGAAAAGCCGCTGGGGGCCGCCGCCGGGCTCGGCTGGCAGGGCAAGCACACCAATATGGTGAGCCGCGAGCATGGATCGTGGCTGTTCCTGGGCGAAATCTACACGACACTGGACCTGCCGCTCTCCACGCCCGCGCGCGACCGCTGCGGATCGTGCCGCGCCTGTCAGGATGCCTGCCCGACCGGCGCCTTCCCCGAGCCCTACCGCCTCGATGCGCGGCGCTGCGTGAGCTACCTCACGATCGAACACAAGGGGCCAGTGCCGGAAGACCTGCGCGAAGGGCTGGGCAACCGCATCTACGGCTGCGACGATTGCCTGGCGGTGTGCCCGTGGAACAAGTTCGCCGGGATGGCGCACACGATGAAGGCCTTCCTCCCCCGCGCGGAACTGACCGCGCCAAGGCTCGCCGATCTGCTGACGCTGGACGATGCAGGCTTTCGCAAGCTGTTTTCCGGCAGCCCGATCAAGCGCATCGGGCGGAACCGGTTCGTGCGCAATTGCCTCTATGCAGCGGGGAACAGCGGCGAGCGGGCGCTGCTGGCGCAGGCGGAGGCGCTGGGCTGGGATGAAGACCCGGCGGTGGCGGATGCCGCACGATGGGCGGCGGGGAAGTTGGCGGGCTGAATTACCACCCGTTCGTGTCGAGCGAAGTCGAGACACGCGGGCGCAGAGGTGTCTCGACTTCGCTCGACACGAACGGTGATAGACGAAATTCCTCCCTGTTCCTGCAAGGAATGGGGAGGTGGCAGCCCCCTTCGGCTGGCTGCTTTCAGCAGCCGCTCAGGATAAACTGCGCCTCTGGCGCAGGGCTGACGGAGGGGTTTCTCCCCCTCCACCACCAGCTTCGCTGGCGGTCCCCCTCCCCATCCCCTGCGGGGACAGGGAGGATTTGAACCTACATCAGTTCTTTCAGCGGCACGTCCTTGTCTGCCAGCTTTTCGAGGTCCGGCGAGGTGCCGGCTTCCACCAGCTTGCGGCCCTGCACATAGTCCTTGACCATGTTAACGCAGTCCACCGCGACGACCTTGCCCTGCTTCAGATAGACCACGGAGAAGCTGCGCTCTTCGGGCGTGCCGCGAATCACCGTCTGATCGAAACCCGCGTTGATGCCCGCAGTCTGCAAGCGCAGGTCGTACTGGTTGGACCAGAACCACGGGAAGGCCTTGTAAGGCTTTTCATCGCCGCACAGCGCCTTGGCCACGCAAGTTGCCATGTCGTTGGCGTTCTGCACCGATTCCACGCGCATGACATTGCCGCCCGCATAGCCGCAAGCGAAGGCAGCACAATCGCCGATGGCATAGATATCGGGCAGCGAGGTGCGGCAGTATTCGTCCACGTCCACGCCATTGGCCCCGGCCGCGCCTGCGGCGATCAGCGGGCCAACGGCGGGGACAATGCCGATGCCGACGATCACTGCCTCGGCCGGGATCACTTCGCCGTCGGCCAGCTTCACGCCCGTGACCTTGTGCCCGTCGCCCTCAAGGCATTCGACCATGGCGCCGGTGCGCAGATCGACGCCGTGATCGCCATGTTCCTTCTGGTAGAAGGCCGAAAGCTCTTCCCCCGCAACGCGCGCCAGCACGCGCGGCAGCGCTTCGAGCAGCGTGACCTTGAGGCCCATCTTGGACAGCACCGCCGCCGCTTCCAGCCCGATATAGCCACCGCCGATCACGACGATGTTCTTCGTGCCCGCGTCGACTTCCGCCATCAGCGTGTCGCAGTCCTCACGGGTGCGCACGGCATGGACGCCCGCCATGTCCGCACCCGCGCAGGAGAGACGGCGCGGATCGCCGCCGGTGGCCCAGATCAGCTTGCCGTAGCCGAACGTATCGCCATTCGAGAGCGTGAGTTCGTGCGCCTTCGGATCGACCCCGGTCACTTCGGTGCCGAGCTTGAAGGTGATTTCCTTGTCAGCCCAGAACGTCGGCGGGCGGATGTAGAGGCGATCGAAGGTCTTCTCGCGCGCGAAATATTCCTTCGAGAGCGGCGGGCGCTCATAGGGATATTCCGCCTCGCGGCCGATCACGGTGATAGTGCCTTCGAAGCCATTCTGGCGAAGGGCGATCGCGCATTGCGCCCCGCCGTGCCCTGCTCCCACGATAACGACATCTGCTTTTGTGCTCATGGGCGCATCCGTTCCCGCAATTTTAGCGCATGGTCAATGCCTGAAGCGCAATTGTCTGTCCCTCAGCGGTATCAATCAGGATGAAACCGTAGCGAGGGCGTCCATCGTCAATTCCAGCGAGCGCTGCTGCGCCGCCGGATCGAAGGTGGCCACACTGACGATCAGCTCGTCCGCTGCCGTGCGGGCAACAAATGCCTCGATATCCGCGCGGACCGTGTCCGGCGTGCCGACGGCGCTGACCGAGCGGACCTGCTCCAGCATCGCCCGCGCCGGGGCAGGCAACGATTCGCGGTAATCGCGCACCGGCGGCTTGAGCTTGCCCGGATTGCCGGTGCGCAGCGCGACGAAGCTCTGGTCGGTGGAAGAGGCGAGGTAGCGGGCCTCTTCCTCGCTATCGGCGGCCACGACATTGATGGCGGCCATGAAGTGCGGCTTGTCCAGCACGGCCGAGGGCTCGAACCGGTCGCGGTAAACCTGCGCGGCCTGATCCAGCATGGCAGGCGCGAAGTGCGAGGCGAAAGCATAGGGCAAGCCCAACCGGGCCGCGAGCTGCGCGCCGAACAGGCTGGAACCGAGAAGCCACATCTCGGCGTCCGCGCCCGAAGCCTGCGGCGAGGCGACGCCGCCCACCGCCTGCCCGGTAAAGCGCGCCTGCAGCTCCACCACATCCTGCGGGAAGCGTTCGGAGGCGCCCACGATGTCCTTGCGCAGGGCATTCGCGAGCCGCCCGTCCGCCCCCGGTGCACGCCCGAGCCCCAGGTCCACCCGGCCGGGAAACAGCGCGGAGAGCGTGCCGAACTGTTCGGCGATTACATAAGGCGTGTGATTGGGCAGCATGATCCCGCCCGCGCCGATACGGATGGTGCTGGTGGCATTGCCAAGGTGCGCCAGCACGACCGAGGTCGCGCCCCCGGCAATGCCTTCCATGCCGTGATGTTCGGCCACCCAATAGCGCTTGTAGCCCGCGCGTTCGGCCACACGGGCGGTTTCGGTGGTGATCGCCAGCGCTTCGGCCACCGTGCCGCCTTCGCGCACGCTGACCAGATCGAGGACGGAGAGGGGGATCATGGCTTCGCTTTTCCTTCCGGCCCAAGCTGGGCAATATACTGCTTCGCGGTCTTCGCCGCGTCGCTTTCCGGCGCCATGGCGAGCACCGAGTTCCAGCTGCGCCGCGCGGCTGCATCGTTGCCGGAAAGCACAGCGATCACACCTGCTTCCAGCCCTATTTCGGGATCGCGCGGGGCCAGTTCGGCGGCCTTTTCGATCTGGGTCTGTGCTTGGGCGAGCTTGTTCTGGCGGCGCGAGAGCGTGGCGGAGAGCAGCCAGGCCTGCGCATTGTCAGGCGCCGCCGTGCGCGCCTGCGCCAGCGCAGTGGCAGCTTCCTCCGGTTGATTCACCGCCACCAGCGCACGCGCGCGGTCCAGCGCGATGGCCGCCGTCAGCGCCGTATCCGCAGCAGCCTCGGCATCGCTGGCAGCAGGGGCGAGTACCGCCAGCGCCTTGCCGGGCTGGCCCGCCGCCAGCGCCGCATTGCCAGCCATCTCGCCCAGCCGGGCGCGGCTGGCATGATCGTCCGCCCCGGCGGCATCGCGCGCGGTCACGAAAGCCTCGCGCGCATCGTCCCACTGGTCCAGCTCGCTCAGCGCCACACCCAGACACAGCCCGGCGCGCACCCGCTCGCGCCCGATCGCATCCTTCAGGGCATCGCGCGCAAGCTGCGCCGAACGGGCGGGATCGGCCTCCACCGCGCCCATGCAGCCCGTTTCCGGACGCTGCGAGGGCAGCGCAACGTTCATCGCCGCTTCCTCGCGCCGCTTGCGGTCTTCGTCCGCCTTTTTCTCGACGATCTCGCGCGGGAGAGCCGAGGCATAGGGATTGTTGAGATCGAATCCGCCGGCCTGGGCCAGCATCAGCGGAAGCAGCAAAGTAAGGGGCATAGAGGGACGGCTCCGGTCAGTCTGCCGCCCCGGCGCGGGGGAGGACCAGCTCGGCCACTGTGCGCAGCAGCAGGGCAATGTCGCTCTCGCGCGAGAGGCGGTGATCGCCGTCCTTGATCAGCGTGACCTGCACATCGGCTGAACGCAACTTCTCCGCCAGTTGCAGCGAAATGTCCCAAGGCACGTCAGGATCGCGCTGGCCATGGAGCAGGCGCACCGGGCAATCGATGGCGATTTCGCCTTCGAGCTGGCGGTTGGCCTGCCCGTCCGCCCAGAAACCGGGGTGGGTGGGTGTGGGCTCGGGGCCGTAGGGATTGTCCTCCCAGATCGTCTCGCCATCCGCGAGCAGGGCCTTGTCCATCTGCGGGATGCCCCATTCGGTGAAGTCCGGCGCTGCGGCAATGCCGATCAGGCCCTTGAGCCGCTCGCCCAGCGCCAGCCCCGCCAGCAGCATCAGCCAGCCGCCCATCGACGATCCGGCGAGAATCACCTCCTGCAATTCGAGCGCCTCGATCAGCGCGAGGATCTCTTCCTTCCAGCGCGAGAGCGTGCCGTCCGCGAAATCGCCCGGGCTTTGCCCGCAGCCCGAATAGTCGAGCAGCAGGCAGGACAGTCCGGTGGCCTGCGCCATCTCGAACACGGCCGTGGCCTTGCCGCCTGCCATGTCGGACATGTAGCCGGGCAGGAAGACGAGTGCGGGCCCCTGTCCGGGGGTGAAACGGTAGGCGATCTGGCGGCCGCCGGGCATGGCGTGGAAGCGGGTTTCGGTCATGGCCACGGATAGTGGGGACCGCCGGACGCAAGCACAAGCCCAACAAAGATAATGCCATCCGCCGCGCGCGCCGCTATCCCATGGCCTCATGAGCGCCGACATTCTCCGTTTCCCCACGCCTCCCTCGCGTCTGGCCTTGCGGCTGGAATGGTTCGGATCGAACCGCTCGGTGCTGACGATGATCTGGGCGCTCTATTTCGCGCTGCGCGTGGCAGTGCTGCTGGCCGGGGTTGCCCCCACCGGAGACGCCGCTGCCTATTACGGGCTGGCGGCCGGGACCGGCCCCGCAGCCCTGCAAGCGGCCTCCTTGCCGCCGGGCTGGCCGCTGGCGCTTTCGCTGGTCTTTGCCCAGTTCGGCGCCTCGCCGGTAACGCTTGGCCTGTTCAATCTGGCAAGCGCCATGCTGGCAGGGCTGCTGACGCTGGCGCTGGGCCGCCGCCTGTTTCGCAGCGAAGCCGCCGCTCGTGCGGGCCTGCTGCTGCTGGCGGTCTATCCCCAGGCCATCGGCTACGTTCCGCTGGCGCTGCCAGAGGTGTTCACCGGCATGCTGCTGCTGGCCGGATGCTGGACGGTGATCACGCGCACCCGGCGCTGGCAGCTTGTGACCGCCGGGCTGATCTTCGGCCTTGCAGCGCTGACAAATCCGCAAACCCTGATCGCCGTGCCGCTGCTCTTCGCGGTGGAGGGCGCGGGCACGAAAGATCTTCGCCGCCACACCCTCCGCCTGCTTGGCGACGGGCTGCTGGTGCTGGGCGTGGCGCTGCTGATAACGCTGCCGTGGCTGCCGGGCCATTATCAGGCCTTCGTCCCCCCGGCCGGGAGCGGATACACCCTGACGGAGCGCCTGATCCGCCTGTGGGATGCAGATGGCGAAATGACCCGGGCCTATCTGGCCGGAGCGCCCGGCCTTGCGCCCTTGGAGGCCGCTTACCCTGCCGTGCACTACGCCGCCCTAACCTTCCGGACCGCGCTGATGCTGGCGTTTGCTGCGGCCTTCCTCGTCATGCTGGTAAAGCGCCGCCGGAACGGACAGACTTGGGCCGGATGGTGGCTGCTGCCTTATGGCATCGCGCTCTGCCCGGTGCTGGCCGTGCTGGCCTTCCCCGGACGGCCGGAGTTGCATGTCCCGGTGATGCCGTTCGTCTGCATGAGCGCGGGGTGGCTGGCGGTGACGGGCTGGAATGCCCTGGCCGAGCGCGGCAGGCCCGCCCCCACGCTGCACTGAGCCTCAGGCGTTGTCTGCATTCAGTCCAGGGTGAGTCGAAAATGGTGCTTTTGCAGGCCGCCATGGGCTGAAGGCAGACAACGCCTAGTAGAGCACCGGCCCCAGAATCCGCACCACGACGGTATTGGGCCCTGCCGTCCAGATCTCGCTCCGGGCGGCCTGCTGCGCTTCGGAACCGGAAGGCTCGCCCTTGAACAGGCCCAATGCCACGACAAGGACGATTGCGACGGCAACCCATATCCCTATCAAACGGCGTCCAGACCCGGACATCTTCACTCACCCCTCAGGAAAATCTCTTCGATCGCCATATCGAATAGATCGGCGATGCGAAAGGCCAGCGGGAGGGACGGATCGTACTTGCCGGTTTCGATGGCATTAACACTCTGGCGCGAGACTTCCAGCCGCTGCGCCAGATCCTGCTGGCTCCATCCGCGCTCGGCGCGCAGAACCTTGAGGCGGTTCTTCATTGCCCGCGCGCCTTTATCCAGAACTGGCCCAGCCCCATGCCGATGGCCCAGACAGGCACGGCCGCCCAGCCCGGCACATGAGGGACAAGCTCGAACGTTTCGAGAAAGCCCCACAGCGAGGCGATACTCAGCAATCCGCCAAGCCCGATCAACGCAGCGACCACCACACGGTACTTCAGATATTCGTCGGTTTCCTCGACAAGATAGCGCCCCATGGTCCAGATCATCCCGAAGATCGGCAAGACCGGAAGCAAGGCCAGACCATAAGTCCAGACGCCAGGATCCTGCTGATGATTGTACGCCCAGATGGCCGTACCAAGGCCAAGGACATAGGCTATCGAACTGACTCCCATGCCCCGGTTGTACCGCAGCACGGCAGGACTGGCGCAGCCGCCGCGCCGTGCCGCCCGGTTGGCCGAACGGAACAGCGGGATCAGCAAGAGCGAACAGCCGAGCATGATCGCAAAACCGGCCTTTTCTCCCACAATATCAGCAATGCGCAGTGCGGCCAGCACGGCCATGGCCAAGCCGAAACTGATTCCCCAGAATGCGGGCCCGCGGCCGCTCTTGCCAGGCTTGGCAGTATCGATGGCATCGGTCATTTCGAACCCTTTTCAAACAGACAAGCGAAGACGGATCGTCATGCCATCCCCCAGCTTCCGTATTGCACCCGGTTGACGGCCCCGCCGATGGCCAGCCCGATGAACCAGACGACGGCCCACCAATAGGCATCGACATGCGGCACCACGGCGGCCCCTTCCAGAAAGCCCCAGACCGAGGCGGACGCCATCGCCAGCCCGCTTGCGATCATCGCCTGCCGCACCGTCAGCATGCGCTGGAATTCGTCTTGCTCTTCGACGATCAGCCGGCCGATGGCCCAGAATACCCCGGAGATGCAAAACCCCGGCAGGAGCGCGAAGGCGGTACGCGTGAAAACGGACAAGTCATTCTCTTTCGTAAGCGCCGTCTGCAGAGCGAACGTGACGAGGTAGAGGCCCGTGAACAGCAGAACCCGCCTGAGATAGCGCTTCTGCGCCGGGCTCTTCGCGGCATTGCAGATCATCACTGCCCTCCCTTGCGCGCGAAGAGGCCGGGCAGGCGGCACGGGACCTCGCCCCGCAGCGTCATCACTGCAAGGATGGGCAGCACGATGACCAGCGTATCGGCAAGATCCTTCGAGATCAGGCCCTGCGAACCGGCGAACGCAACGAAAAGGATAGCAGCGGCCCATGCGAGGCCACGGAGAATCGGCGTCATGGTCAAGCTCCATTGAATTAATGTAAAGTACACTTGCCATGATTTGCCAGTCTTTGTCAATCCTAGTTTACATAACGTCCTGCACCCTTGTCATCGCACGCTTGCAGGGTGACTTTCCCCATGAATGCCCCTAAACGGGCAGACATGACGCAGCAGCGCACCACGGCGACAACCACCACTACCCGGCATGCCCGGGGACGGTTGGCCGCGGCCTGATCGCGCGAGCCACCGTCGCCCGGGTTCGGGCGGCGTGGCGTCACCTCCCGAACATGCAAAATAAGCTGGCGCCAAAGCTTCACCCGTGCGCGCGCCTGTGCCATGGCCCGCGCACGGCCCGATTGCCAGAAACGGAAAGACGAGTTCGATGTCGCAGATGTTCAAGATCAGCCTGCCCGACGGTTCGGTTCGCGAGATGCCCGAAGGTTCGACCCCGGCGGATGTCGCCGCCGCGATCGGTCCCGGCCTTGCCAAGGCGGCGCTCGCCGCGAAGATCGACGGCGAGCTGGTGGACCTGACCCGGCCCTTCGCGGGCGATGCCCAGCTCGCGCTCGTCACCAGCCGCGACGAGGCCGAGGCGCTGGAACTGGCGCGGCACGACTATGCACACGTGCTGGCCGAGGCAGTACAGGCGCTCTGGCCGGGCACGCAGATCACCTTCGGCCCGGCGACGGACGATGGTTTCTACTACGACGTGATGGCCCCGGCCTCGCGCGAACCGTTCGGCATGGACGATCTTCCCGCCATCGAGGAGAAGATGCGCGAGATCATCAAGGCCGACAAACCGCTGCGCCGCGAGGCCTGGACGCGCCAGCAACTGATCGACAAGTGGACCGCCGACGGCGAGACGTTCAAGGCCGAATGGGCCGCCGAACTGCCGGAGGGCGAGGAACTGACGGTCTACTGGTCCGGCACCGACTGGCTCGACATGTGCCGCGGGCCGCACCTGCCCAGCACCGGCAAGCTCGATCCCCAGGCCTTCAAGCTGATGCGCGTCGCGGGTGCCTATTGGCGCGGCGACCAGAAGAATGCGCAGCTCACGCGCATCTACGGCACCGGCTGGCTCAACAAGAAACAGCTCTCCGCGCACCTCACGCGCCTGGAAGAGGCCGCCAAGCGCGATCACCGCAAGCTCGGCGGCGAGATGGACCTGTTCCACCTCCAGCACGAAGCGCATGGCTCGGTGTTCTGGCACCCCAAGGGCTATGTCATCTACCGCGCGCTGGAAGACTACATGCGCCGCGCCATCGACAGCGCGGGCTGCAAGGAAGTGAAAACCCCGCAAGTGATGGACGCGCGCCAGTGGGAGCAGTCCGGTCACTGGGGCAAGTACCGCGAGAACATGTTCGTCATCCCCGACGAGGCGCCCAACACCGAAGACGATGGCCCGCTGGTCTCGGACGATGCGCAGTGGATGGCCTTGAAGCCGATGAACTGCCCGGCGCACATCCTGATCTTCAAGCAGGGCATCAAGAGCTACCGCGACCTGCCGCTGCGCATCGTCGAGAACGGCTGCTGCCACCGCAATGAGCCGCACGGCGCCCTCCACGGGCTGATGCGTGTGCGCCAGTTCACGCAGGACGACGGGCACATCTTCTGCCGCGAGGACCAGATCGTCTCCGAAGTGCGCGACTTCTGCGAGCTGGCGGACCGCGTCTACAAGGACTTTGGCTTCAAGTACGCGATCAAGCTTGCCCTGCGGCCTGACAACCGCATCGGCAGCGACGAGCTGTGGGACAAGGCCGAAGCCGAACTGCGCGACGCGGTGGTCGATGCAGGCCTTGCTACCGAGGAATACGGCTGGGAGGAATTGCCCGGAGAAGGCGCGTTCTATGCGCCCAAGCTGGAATGGCACCTCACCGATGCGATCGGCCGCACCTGGCAGGTCGGCACGATCCAGTCCGACCGCATGCTGCCCGAACGGCTCGATGCCAGCTATATCGGCGAAGATGGCGAGCGCCACCGCCCGGTCATGCTGCACCGCGCGATCTTCGGCTCCTACGAGCGCTTCATCGGCATCCTGATCGAGCACTTCGCGGGCAGGCTGCCGGTCTGGCTCGCCCCGGTGCAGGCGGTGGTCGCCACCATCGTCTCCGATGCGGACGGCTATGCAACCGACGTGACCGAAAAGCTGAAAGCGGCAGGCGTGCGCGTGGAAACCGATCTTCGCAACGAGAAGATCAACTACAAGGTGCGCGAACACTCGCTGAAGAAAGTCCCGCACTTGCTGGTCGTCGGCAAGCGCGAGGCGGAGGAAGGCACTGTGGCCGTGCGCACGCTGGGCGAACAGCAGCAGCAGGTGATGAGCCTCGACGAAGCCATCGCCCTGCTCCAGCGCGAAGCCACGGCCCCCGACTTGCGGTGACCGTGCGCCCCGGCACGGCGCAGGACGCCCCGCGCGCTTTCGCCATCTGGAAAGCCGCGGTCGAGGCCACGCACGGGTTCCTTTCGGAGGCCGACAGGATCGAGATCGCGGCCATGGTGGAAGGCATGCTCCCACAGGCCCCGCTCTGGATCGCGCAGGACGAGGCCGGAGAGGCGCAAGGCTTCATGATCTTCGCCGACGGCATGATCGAGGCGCTTTTCGTTGATCCGGCGGCGCACGGGCGGGGCCATGGTTCCGCCCTCGTCGCCCATGCGCTGACGCTGGCGCCTGCCGTGCGGGTGGATGCCAACGAACAGGCCGACAACGCCCTGCCCTTCTACGAGGCGAAAGGGTTCGAACGGATCGGCCGTTCAGACCATGATGATTGCGGCCGCCCCTATTCGATCGTCCACTTGCGCTATCGGGCGGCACCGTGATCCGGCCTCGGCTCGCGCAGCAACGCATAACCTGGGTCAGGACTTAGTATCGTGGAAACGAAGTTCACCTCACTCTTCTTCGTCATCCCCGCGCAGGCGGGGATCCCGCTTTTCATGGTGTGACGTCAGGAAAAGCGAGCGGGGCCCCCGCTTTCGCGGGGGCGACGAACATGTAGCGAACTTCAGTTCCGAATAGCTATAGACGCAGCATCCGGGCGGCCAGCACCTTGCCGCCGCCCGGCTCGCGCAGGACCAGCGCGTAGCGGTCGGCATGGGGCACTTTCAGCAGGCGGGCCGACGCGGGAAAAGTCTTCGTCCCGCCCTGCCAGGTGCCCAGACGGCGCTCGCTGAGCACGACATTGGTGTAGGAAATGGTCGCGCCCGCGTTCTCGCCGCGCCCGATGGCCACCGGCGCGCGGGCCTTGAGCGCGAGCAAGACCAGTTCGGCCGGGCGGGCGGCCTTGCCCTCCGCGCGGATGCCGAAAGCGCCATCGCTCTGCTTCGCCACGGCGAGACGGGCGGCAGTGCCCTTTCGCGCCGCGGAGACGAGGCTGCCGATTTCCCGGCCGCGCGAACCGATCGTCGCCGCCTCCCCGTCCACGACCACTTGCGGCGTATAGACCCGTCCGCCACGACCGCCCTTGACCGAATATTCGCGCTGCAATTCGGTGTTTTCGGGCCGCGCCAGCGTGTCCTTCCAGCCAAGCCGGTCCCAGTACGTCACGGGACGCGTTACCACGACCAGCGAGGGATCGGCCGACAAACGCTCTGCCAGACGGTCCGCGGGCGGGCAGGAGGAACACCCCTGACTGGTGAACAGCTCCACCAGCACCGGACGCGCACCGGGCTTCGGCGCGGACTCCGATGCCGCTTGCGTCATCATCGCGGCCCCGCCGAGGAAGACGGCGGCCAGGGCGAAGTTGAGAACGAAGACCTTGCGCATATTCGGGGCGACTCCGAAGGGCCATGTTTGGAAGGAAATACGCCGCGCCCCGGCGAACGGTTACAGCCGCCGCACGGAAAAACCGGAAGGCCCGATCCTTGCCCCCGCCCCGGGACCTGATATGGGGGCATCCCCGGCGGCAGCACAGCACCAAGGCAGCACCATGATCCAACGCGAACTCCTCGATACCGCCTGGGTCCCCGGCGGCGAAAAGCTGGAACTGTTCCGGCACGACCGCGATTTCATGATCGTGCTGGGCCACAACGAGCTGATGTCCAGCCGCAAGTGGGGCTCGGAAGAAGCGCTCGCCACGATGTCCGCCGAACGCATCAAGGGCGCGCAGCAGCCGCATATGCTGATCGGCGGCTACGGCATGGGCTTCACGCTGCGCGCGGCGCTGAAAGTGCTGCCCGCCGATGCGCGGATCACCGTGGTCGAGCTGATGCCCGAAATTATCGAATGGGCGCGCGGCCCGATGAAGGAACTGGAGAACGGCTGCCTCGACGATCCGCGCGTGAACCTGGTGATGGCCGATGTCGCCCCGATCATCGCCGGATCGCAGGGTGAATACGATGCGATCCTGCTCGATGTCGACAATGGCCCGGACGGCCTCGTGCGCGAGGACAACAACGTGCTCTATTCGAATTCCGGCCTGCGCGCGGCGAAAGCGGCGCTGGCGCCCGGCGGCGTGCTGGCGATCTGGTCCGCCGGCCCCGATCCGGCCTTCACCCGCCGCCTGCAGAAGGCCGGGTTCGCCGTCGATGAAGTAAAGGTGGCCGCCCGCAGCAATGGAAAAGGCCCCAAGCATGTTATCTGGTTTGCCCAGATCAAGTAATGACAAAAAAATGGGGCGGCCCGTCACGAGGCAGGGCCGCCCTTTAGTTGGGGAGAAGCGGTTCACACCGGGGCCGTCAAGACGGCGCGGTGCAAGACCGGCAAGGCAACTTCTCCTCCTTTTGCCTCCCCACAACATTGATCCGCATCAATAGGTGCAAACGCATTCAATTTTTTAACAATGATGCAGTCCTGGCGTGGATTTGATCCACGTCAAAGCCCGCAGCCAACTCGAATCAGTACCAAGTCAACAACAGTGTTGATTAAATACTGAACCAGACACGAGGATGGCTGCAATGACGATCTACAACCCGACCCAGTGCCCCCCTGCCTCCGAGATCGACATCCCGGCGATGCACGCGAAGTACCTGAAAGAACGCGACCGCCGCATCCGGAAGAACCACAACGACCAGTACATCTCGGCCGACGGCAAGTACGCGGATATCTACGAAGTCGATCCCTATACGCCCGTCGCCCCGCGCGAGCCGGTGACGGGCGAGACCGACGTGGTGATCCTGGGCGCGGGCTATTGCGGCATGATGGTCGCCGCCCAGCTCAAGAAGGCGGGGATCGACGATTTCTACAACGTCGATCACGGCGGCAACTTCGGCGGCACCTGGTACTGGAACCGCTATCCCGGCATCCAGTGCGACAACGATTCGCTCGTCTACATGCCGCTGCTGGAAGAGACGGGCTACATGCCCTCCAAGAAGTTCGCGGACGGCTACGAGATCCACGATCACTGCCAGATGATCGCCGACACATTTGACCTTCGCAAGAACGCGCTGTTCCACACGCTGATCAAGAACCTGAAGTGGGACCCGGAAATCAACCGCTGGCACGTGGGCACCAACCGCGGCGACGACATCAAGGCGCGCTTCGTGGTGCTGGCCATGGGCCCGCTCAACAAGCCCAAGCTGCCGGGCATCCCCGGCATCGACAAGTTCAAGGGCAAGATCTTCCACACCGCCCGCTGGGACTATGACTATACCGGCGGCGAATGGCGCAATCCGGTGCTCGACAAGCTGGGCGACAAGAAGGTCGCTATCATCGGCACCGGCGCCACCGCGATCCAGGTCGTGCCCTATCTCGCCAAATATGCGGGGCACACTTACGTGGTGCAGCGCACCCCCTCCACGATCGATGCGCGCAACAACCGCCCGATCGATCCCGAATGGTACAAGGCGCAGAAGCCCGGCTGGCAGGAAGAGCGCATCAGGAACTTCCACCATGCCGCGATGGAACGCCTCGCCCCGCAGGAACCCGATCTGGTCGAGGACATCTGGACCGAGATCAGCCGCAACGTGAATGCCGAGCTGGAAGCCGAAGGCTGGCCCGACATCACGCCGGAAGAGTACGCCGCGCGCCGCGAGGTCATGGACTACCGGGTGATGGAACGCCTGCGCAACCGCTGCGACGTGGTGAAGGACGCGAAGACCGCCGAAGCGCTCAAGCCCTATTACCGCTATCTGTGCAAGCGCCCGGCCTCGAACGACGATTTCTACCCGGCGTTCAATCAGGACAATGTCGAACTGATCGACGTCGCCGAGACGCGCGGGCTGGAACAGCTCACCGAAAACGGCTTCATCCATGACGGCGTCGAGTACGAGTGCGACTGCATCATCATGGCCTCGGGCTACGAAGTGACCAACGACCTCGACCGGCGCTGGGGCATCGACACGATCGAGGGCCGCGACGGCATCTCGATCTACGATTACTGGCGCGAGGGCTTCAAGACCTTCCAGGGGATGATGGCGCATAATTTCCCGAACATGTTCTTCACCGGCTTCACGCAGGCGGGCGCCAATGCCTCCAACTCGAAGACTTTCATCGATCAGGGCTTCCACATCGGCTACGTCGCCAGCCAGGCGATCAACCGGGGCATCGGCGTCGTCGAGCCCAGCCAGGAAGCGCAGGACGCCTATATCAAGCACTTGCGCTCGATTGCGGTCGACAATTCCGCCTTCGCCAACGAGTGCACGCCCAGCTACTTCAACAACGAGGGCGACCAGAAGAAGAAGCGCTCGATCTTCGGCGAGCCCTGGGGCGAAGGCTACTATGCCTTCGAGGACATGCTCGCGCAGTGGCGCGGCGACGGCAAGCTGGCAGGCCTGATGCTGACGCCCGAGTCGGCGCTGGAACCCGCAGAGTAAAACACGAACGGCGGGGCGGTCGGTGGGCCGCCCCGATTGCGAGCCCGGGCAAACCGGGCCGGAGGATGCCATGAACAAGCCCGAGACACTCGTCAGCGACGATCTTTCCGAAGCGCTCACGTACCCGGCCGAGGCCTTCACCAGCCGCGAATATGCCGAGGCCGAACCCGAACGGCTGTGGTCCAAAGTCTGGCAGCAGGCGGGCCGCGTCGAGGAGCTGAAACACGTCGGCGACTACATCACCTATAACATCTGCCATGATTCGATCCTGATCGTGCGCGACACGCCCACCACGCTGAAGGCCTTTCACAACGTCTGCCCGCACCGGGGACGCCGACTGGCCGGCAACAATACCGGCGGCGGCCCGAAGACAGTGGCGCAGGACACCGGCGCGCACTCGGCCCGGGGCAACAAGCTGAAATTCGGCTGCAACTACCACGCCTGGACTTTCGGCATGGACGGCCATGCCGCTTACATCCCCGACAGCGAGGACTGGAACGGCGCCGTCGGCTCCCCCGGCGCCTATGCCGCCTGCACCAGCCTGACGCCCGTGCAGGTCGATACCTGGGGTGGCTGGATCTGGATCAACATGGACCTCGAAGCGGGGCCCTTGCGCGAATACCTCGAACCGATCGCGACGCTGATCGACCCGTTCGAGTTCGACAAGATGCGCTACCGTTTCCGCTTCTGGGGTATTTTCGACTGCAACTGGAAAGTCGCGCTCGAAGCCTTTCTGGAGCCCTACCACGTGCAGGGCACGCACCCGCAGCTTATCAAGTACGGCGATTTCTACTCGTTCTCCAAGGCCTTCGGCCTGCACGGTCAGACCGGCTTCGATTCGAAGGCGCACCGCGATGAAGGCTCTGCCGTCGAGACCAGCGTCCACCGCGCGGCGGGCGAAGGCGATCCACGCCACACCATTGCGAACATGCAGCTCGAATACTGGGAAACCATCGGCGCCAGCACCAGCGAGACACTGGTGAAAACCGCCCAGCGCCTGCCCGAAGACCTGCCCGAAGGCACACCCGCCGCCGAAGTCCACAAGTACTGGCTGGAAACCGCAAAGCGCATCGATGCCGAGCGCGGGGTGCCCTGGCCCGAGATCAGCGACGCGCAGATGGCCGCCGCCGGTCTGGCCTTGTCGATCTTCCCGAACGTGAATTTCATCCCGGGCCCAACCTTCTCGCTCGCCTACCGCGTGCGCCCCTACGGCACCGATCCGGACAAGTGCATTTTCGAAGCCGTCGCACTCGACCGCTTCCCCGAAGGCGAAGAGCCGGAGACAGAGTGGACTTACGTCGAGCAGGACCTCGACAAATGGCCCTACGTGATCGCGCAGGACATCTCGAACATGGTCGAGGTGCAGCGCGGCTACAAATCGCGCGGCTTCCGGGGCAACCTTCCCAACCCCTGGCAGGAGCGCAAGGTCACCAACCTGCACCGGGGGCTGGCGAAGTACATGGGCACCGGGGACCTGAAACCGCTGAAGTGACCGCAGCCCAATCCTCCCTGTCGCGCAGCGATGGGGAGGTGGCGCGCACGAAGTGCGTGACGGAGGGGTTTTCTTCCCCCTCCACCACCAGCTTCGCTGGCGGTCCCCCTCCCCGTCGCTACGCGACAGGGAGGATTTTCGACAACGTATCTAACAAAGCCTTAAGCGCGGCTCCGCGCCACCGTCCTACGGACGGATGGACAAGTCCCGCTTCAAACCCACCCCGATCCCGCGCGAGCGGCGCCGCAGCCAGTGCGCGCGCTTTGCGCTGACCAATGCCCGCGGGGAGGCCATCGAAGTCATGGTCCGCGACATCTCGTCCAAAGGCCTCAGCGCCGCCGCGCTGGGCGATGCCCCTGCAATCAACGAAGTGGTGCGCGCGCATCTGGAAGACGGGCGCGAGGTCTGGGGTCTGGTGCGCTGGGCCGAAGGCAACCTGTTCGGCGTCGAGTTCGACACCCGCGGGTGATCCTCACACTGCCGAGCTGAAACGCCGCAGCGAATCCTTGCGATAGGGATCGAAACGCGCCGCGATGGAGCGCGCATAGGGCAAGCCGCCCGGATGGATCACCAGATCCGTGCCGTCCATCTCGCACAGGCCCGCATCGAGATAGCCCCGCAGCGTGGGCAGCGCTTCCCCCTGCAGATCGGGCTCGATCCGGGCGCGGCCCTTGCACAGCAGCGCTTCGATCACCGCGCCGCGCCGCTGGTCTTCCGGCTTACGCACGATCCCGCGATCGGCGGTAAGGTGGCCTTGCGAAAGCATCATGCGATAGCGCCCGGTGTTCTTCTCATTCTGGACGAGCAGCCCCGGAAAACTGCTGATCGCGGAAGAACCAAGACCGATCAGCACTTGCGCCTGATCCTCCGTAAAGCCCTGGAAATTGCGCCGCAGCGTGCCGTTCAGCGCCGCCTGCGCCAGCATGTCCCCGGGCCGGGCGAAGTGATCGAAACCCACCGGGACATAGCCTTGATCGACCAGATAGTCGTGCCCGAACGCCGCCATGCGAAACCGCGTTTCGGCATCGGGCAGCGCGCTGCCGTCGATCTTCTTCTGCCGCGCGATGAGGTGCGGCACATGGGCATAGCCGAAAAACGCCACCCGGTCCGCACCGAGCGCCACCGTCTGTTCCAGCGAGCTGCGCAAGTGATCCATCGTCTGCCCGGGCAGCCCGTACATCAGATCGAAATTGAGCGAACGCACGCCGCTGCTGCGCAGCATGGCGGTGGCATTCTCGATCATCCGGGCAGGCTGGACACGCCCGATCGCCTCCTGCAACGCGGGCTCGAACGTCTGCACCCCCAGGCTCGCGCGCGACATCCCCACGAAGCCAAGCACCGAAGCCCATTCCGGCCCCAGCGTGCGTGGATCGAGTTCGATGGAAAAGGCCGGACGCTCGCCCTCGGTCTGGATGCCGAATTCCAGCGTCAGCGCATCGACGATGCGCACGAAGTCGATCGGCGAAATACCGTTGGGGCTGCCGCCGCCGAACGCTATGCGCGTGATCCGGGCCGCCTTGGGCAGGTGCTCGGCCACCAGCGCGATCTCCTGATGGAGCGCATCGAGATAGCTGGTGACGCGGTCAGTGCGGTTGGCAACACTGGTGTTGCAGCCGCAATACCAGCAGATCTTCTCGCAAAACGGGATGTGCACATAGAGCGAGACGTCACCGTTCTCCCCCGCCAGCGCGGTGGACAGTTCCGTTTCACCAACGCCTTCCGCAAACTCCGCCGCTGTCGGGAAGCTCGTATAACGCGGCACGGGAACGGCCAGCAGGTCGGGGTAATACGTCCACATGCTCAGGGTAATCGCTTAAGCGACAGCGAAGATCATTGCGATCGATCAAGCCGCTTGCGCGAGGATCCGGTGTGGCAGCCCTTGGCACAGCAGGGCCCCTGTGCAGGCCCCGGAGGGCCTTCCGCAGGGGCACCTGGGATCGACACGACCCCGCCGCCGCACAGCGGCACGATGATGCCACGCGCCTCGGCCTCAAGCGGGCCGAGCATCGCCGGAAGCATCGCCAGCGTGCCCAGAAGAGCAAGGTCGCGCTTCACTGGCCGTCTTCCTCCTCGTCGATAAGGATGCGGTTGGCGGCCCCGTCCAGATCTTCGAACTGGCCGCTTTTCATCGCCCAGAAGAATGCGGCGAGGCCCACCAGGCCCATCAGCAGCGCCAGCGGGATCAGGAACCCCAGAATGCTCATGCCGCATCGTCCCGCCCCGCGGCGCGCGCCAGCCGCAGCGAATTGCTCACGACCAGCAGCGAGCTGGCCGACATGGCGACGGCCGCGATCAGCGGCGTGACGAAGCCGAAAATGGCCAGCGGCACCGCCAGCATGTTGTAGAGCGCGGCCAGCACGAAGTTCTGCCGCACGATGCCCATCGTGGCGCGCGCGACTTTCACGGCCAGCGCCACCGGCATGAAACGCTCGCCCACGAAGACCGCATCGGCTGCCTGCTGGCTGACGTCACTGGCCCCGCCCGGCGCGATCGAGACATGGGCGCCTGCCAGCGCAGGCCCGTCGTTGAGCCCGTCTCCGACCATCAGCACTTTGTGACCGGCTGCGGCGCGCTCGCCCAGCAAGTCCAGCTTGTCCGAGGGGATCATGCCGCCGGTGGCGGGAATGCCCAGCTTCGCGCCGACTTGCGCCACCGTTTCCACGCGGTCGCCCGAGGCGATGCCGGAGGACACGCCCTGCGCCGCCAGTGCGGCAATCGTCTCGCCCACATCGGGGCGCAGCGGATCGGCAAAAGCGATGCGCGTGCGGGCGCCATCGATGAGCAGGTCCACCGAGAGCCCGGCCGTCTCGGCCTCGGGGCGCACCAGAGCCACATCATGCCCCTGGAACCGCGCGGTCATGCCCATGCCTGCGGTCTCGGCCAGATCGTCAAGCACGGCGGGCTCGGTTCCGGCATCGCGCAGCGCCTTGGCCAGCCCCCGGCTGAGCGGATGGCGGCTGCCCTGCGCCAAAGCCAGTGCCAGCGAACGCGCTTGCGGATCGAGCTCACCAATATCTGCCGGGCGCGGTTCACCGAGCGTGAGCGTGCCGGTCTTGTCGAACAGGGCCTCATCCACTTCGGCCAGCCGTTCGAGCGCGGAACCGTCCTTGATCAGCAGCCCGCGCTTCATCAGCGCCCCGGCGGCCACGACCTGTGCCGCTGGAACCGCGAGCCCGAGCGCGCAGGGGCACGTGATGATCAGCACCGCGACGGCAATCGTCAGTGCATGATAGACGCCCGCTCCGGCCAGCATCCAGCCACAGAAGCTCAGGAACGCAAGGCTGTGCACGGCAGGCGCGTAAATGCGCGAGGCCTTGTCGGCAATGCGCACATAGCGCGAGCGCGACTGGCCCGCCTCGTCCATGAGCCGTGCGATGTCCGCCAGCGCGGTATCCTGTGCGGCGGCGGTGACTTTTACCTGCACCGGATTGCCGAGATTGATCATCCCGGCATGGATCGTATCGCCCGGCCCGGCAGGGCGCGGCTGGCTTTCGCCGGTCAGCATCGAGGAATCGACCGTGGTGCGCCCTTCCACCACTTGGCCATCGGCGGCGAGCGATTCCCCGGCGGCGACCAGCATGACCATGCCCGGCGCCAGCCTTTCCGCCTCGGTATAAAGCGTCGAGCCGTCCGGCTGCATCACATGCGCGCCCCGGCCCATGCGGCCGAGCAGCGAGGCGATCCCCGAGCGCGCGCGGCTGCGCATCATCGCATCGAGCACGCGCCCTGCCAGCAGGAAGAACAGCAGCATGACCGCGCCATCGAAATAGGCATGCGGCCCGCCGATGACCGTCTCGTACAGACTGAGCCCGGTGGCCAGCAGCACGCCGATAGAAATCGGCACGTCCATGTTGGTGCGCCGGTACCGCAGCGCCATCAGCGCCGAAGCGAAGAACGGCCGCCCCGCATAGGCAATCACCGGAATCGCGATCAGTGCGCTGATCAGGTGGAACATCTCGCGCGTCACCGCGTCCGCTCCCGCCCAGACGCTGACCGAAAGCAGCATGATATTCATCATGCCGAAGCCCGCGACCGCCAAGGCGCGCAGCAACCGTCTGGTCTCCGCATCGTCACGGCCCAGCGGATTGTCGGCAGCGCGTTCCGCCTCGAAGCCGAGCTTGCGCAGTTCCTCGATAATGCCGTCTTCGGTCAGCGAGGGAGCATGGCTTACCGCCACCCGCTTGGCCGAGAAGTTGACGCGCGCGGCGGCCACGCCCGGAACTGCGGAAAGCCCGCGCTCGACTTTGCCGATGCATCCAGCGCAGCGCATGCCGGGCACGGTAAAGCGGCTGTCGATGCAGGCCTCGCCCGCCTCCAGGCCGGGCTTCAGATCGGGTGTGGGCGCATTCATGGGACCGGCTGCCCCATCACCTCCAGCCCCTCGACCTGATCCTCCCCGCGCCAGGACTTTCCATCCGCCTCGATATCGAAGCGCAGGATCCAGCGGCCTTCGGGCAGCGCCTTATCGCTAACGTAAGTGCCGTCGGCATGCTTGTCGAAAGTGAGGGCGATATCGTCCTTACGGCCCAGCGGGTGGCGCGCCACGGCCTTTACCGTGGGATAGGCAGGCACGCCGGACAGCGCGGCGGCCAGGTGGCCATCGGCGCGGCGTTCCACATCGACTTTCCAGCCCAGCGCCTTTTCCTTCGCCGCTTCATCCAGCCAGCGGTTGAAATGCTGGCTGGCGACATAGGAATTCTCGACCACGATGCCGCCGAAAGTCGATGTGGCGAGCCCGGCCATCAGGAAATTCACGCCGAACACGATGCCGAAACCGCCCACAAGGATCAGCGTCATGTGCTTGCCGGTAAACGGTTTGCGGCGGGGGGCTTGCTGGCTGCTCATCACTGTCCTTCCGGCGTGTCGAACTGAACTTCCGATTCGTCCTTCTCGCGGGCGTTTCCTGCCGCCTGGAGCTTGAATGTAAAGTCCTGCGAGGCGGTATCGGATGGCGCCACGACATAGACGCGCACACTTTGCGTCTCGTCCGCGGGCACCGCGCGGGTCAGTGCCCGGGCCGCGTCCTCACGCGCCATGTCCTCGGTCCACATGGCCGCGCCGGGCAGCCCCTCGATGGTGATTTCCATCTGGCGCGGGCGGCCTTCCATGTTGCGCAGGCGCAGCGTGTAGGCATTGCGGATCGAACCGTCGCTCATCAGGATATAGGGCGGGTTGCGGTCCTTGGCGACCGTCAGGTCGGTGTGAATACGGGTGCCGAGCAGGAACAGCAGCGCCAGGCCGATCCCGGCCCAGACGCAGAAATAGAGGATCGTGCGCGGGCGCCAGATCAGCTTGAGATGGCGCGTCGGCTCCTGCCCGGCCTTTTCGCGTTCGGCATCTTCCAGCGTGGCATAGTCGATCAGCCCGCGCGGGCGGCCGGTTTCCTTCATCACCCGGTCACAGGCATCGATGCATAGCGCGCAAGTGATACAGCCAATCTGCGTACCCTGGCGGATGTCGATGCCGGTCGGGCAAACCGCAACGCACTGGTTGCAGTCGATACAGTCCCCGAACTGGCCGGGGTTCTTCTCGGCCTTTTTGACGCTGCCGCGCGGTTCGCCGCGCCAGTCCTTGTAAGTGACGATCAGGCTCTTTTCATCGAGCATCGCCGTCTGGATGCGCGGCCAGGGGCACATGTAAATGCAGACCTGCTCACGCATGAAGCCGCCGAGCACGAACGTCGTCATCGTCAGCACGAAGACCGTGCCGTAAGCGACCGGCGCAGCAGTGCCGGTCCAGAATTCGTGATGCAGCGTGGGCGCATCGGCAAAGTAGAAGATCCACGCGCCGCCGGTGGCGAAGCTTATCGCGAGGTAGACCGCCCACTTGGCCAGGCGCCGGGCGATCTTGGCCGGGCCCCAGGGCGCCTTGTAGAGGCGGAAGCGGGCATTGCGATCGCCATCGAAAAAGCGGTCAACATGCTGGAACAGATCGGTCCAGACCGTCTGCGGGCAGGCATAGCCGCACCAGGCGCGGCCGACCGCGCTGGTCACGAGGAACAGCCCGATCCCGGCCATGATCAGCAGACCGGCCACGAAGTAGAACTCCTGCGGCCAGATCTCGATGCTGAACATGTAGAACCGGCGGTGCGCAAGGTCGATGAGAACAGCCTGATCCGGCGCATAGGGCCCCCGGTCCCACCGGATCCACGGCGTGATCCAGTAGATCGCCAGGCACATCACCATGATCGCCCACTTAACGCGCCGGAACTTGCCGTCGATGCGCCGGTTGAAGACCGGCTCGCGCTTGGCATAGAGCCCCAGGGGCTCGTCTTCCGGCTTGATGGCTGCAGGCTTGTTCATGTCCTTGGTCCGCTCGTTCAATCATTCTGGGGGCTGAGCGGCCCGGGAGACGTTGCGACCCGTCCCGGGAAACCGCGGTCTATTCGACCGCGGCTGCCTCAGCTCCCGTTTCCGTTCCGGCTGGTGCCGGAGCGAATTCCTCGCCGCCGCCCAGCGAGTGGACGTAGGCTGCCAGCATCTTGATCGTCACCGGATCGAGGCGGGTGCCCCAGGCCGGCATCACGCCATGGCGCGGGTTCGATATCTGGCTGCTGACCGCGTCGCGATTGCCTGCATAGAGCCAGATCGCATCGGCCAGGTTCGGCGCACCGAACTGACGGCTGCCCTTGCCTTCAGGCCCGTGGCAGATGGCGCAGTTCGCCTCGAACACGGCCCGGCCCCGCTGCGAGGCGGCGCTGGGCTTTTCCCGGCCCGAAAGCGACAGGACGAAGCTCGTCGTGTCCTGAATCTGGGCCGGGGTCAGCAACCCGTCCCGTCCGAACGCGGGCATTTCGCTCACCCGCGTTTCGTCGTCGCCGGGCTGGCGGACGCCGTGGATCAGCGTCTGCTGAATGGCCTGGAGATCGCCGCCCCAGAGCCAGTCGTCGTCGTTGAGGTTGGGAAAGCCGCTCGAACCGGCGGCCCCGGCGCCGTGGCACTGGACGCAGTTGACCTTGAAGGCCGCTGCGCCGCCCGCCACTGCCGCGCGCATCAGCTCGGGATGCTGGGGCAATTGCTCGATCGGCATGTCCTTGAGCGCCGCCACGGTCTTGGCCCGCTCGGCAGCGGCGGACTTCAACTCGTCGTCGAGCTGGCCGCGGCTGGACCAGCCCAGCATCCCCTCGGTCGCCTTGTGAAGCCCGGGCAGTGCCGGATAGGCAATCACATAGCCGATCGAGAACAGGATCGTCAGGTAGAAGGTCCAGAGCCACCAGCGGGGCAGCGGCGTGTTGAGTTCCTCGATCCCGTCCCACTCATGGCCGACGGTTTCGGTGTTCGTGGCTGCATCGACGCGCTTGTTAGCCATCGTTTTCGTCCTTGAAGATCATGTTCGCCGCCTCGGAATTCCGCTCACGCGCGCCCGGCCGGAAAGGCCAGGCGATCAGCGCGACGAAGACCAGCAGCATCACCAGCAGGCCGTAGCTGTCGGCCAGGTGCCGCAGCATGTCGTATGTCGAGTGCATGCTCATCGGCCGTGCTCCGAAGCCAGCTCTTCCTGAGCCGCCGCCCCGTCGACATCGACCAGCGTGCCGAGCATCTGCAGGTACGCGACCAGCGCGTCCATCTCGGTCAGCCGCGAGGGATCGCCATCGAAATCGCGGATCTGCGCCTTCGGATAGCGGGCCTCAAGATCCCCCGCATCCGCTTCAGGATCGGCCTGGGCCTTGAGATCGGCCGCGGCCATCTCAACGTCCTTGTCCGTATAGGGCACACCCACTTCGCGCAGCGCGGTGAGGTTCGCCTTGATGTCCGGAACGGTGAGGTCCGCCTCGGCCAGGAAGCCGTATTGCGGCATGACCGATTCGGGCACCACCGACTGCGGGTTCTTGAGATGCTGCACGTGCCACTCGTCCGAGTAGCGCTTGCCCACGCGTGCCAGATCAGGCCCGGTGCGCTTGGAACCCCACTGGAACGGATGGTCGTACATCGATTCCGCAGCCAGACTGTAGTGCCCGTAGCGCTCCACCTCGTCACGGAAGGGGCGGATCATCTGGCTGTGGCAGACATAGCACCCTTCGCGCACGTAGATATCGCGCCCGGCCTGTTCGAGCGGCGTGTAGGGCCGCATGCCGTCCACTTTCTCGATCGTATTGTCGATCCAGAACAGCGGCGCGATCTCGACGATGCCGCCGATGGCAACCGTGATCAGCGCACCAATGCCGAGCAGCGTGACGTTCTTTTCGAGCTTCTTGTGGCGCTCAACGATGGAAGTCATGATTCTATTCCTTTCGTCGCGCTTATTCGGCAGCAGCCAGGATCGGCCGGTCGGTGGCAGGATCGTAGGCAGCATCGTGCATCGGCGCTTCGTCGCGCAGCTTGCCCGCGATCGTCTTCCACACGTTGATGACCATCAGGACACCGCCCGTGAGGTAGAGCAGCCCGCCGAAGGCGCGCAGCGCGTACATCGGGTGGAGCGCGGCGACGGTATCGGCGAAGCTGTTCACCAGATAGCCGTCCGGCCCGTATTCCCGCCACATCAGGCCCTGGGTGATACCGGCGACCCACATGCTGGCGGCGTAGAAGACGATCCCGATCGTCGCGAGCCAGAAGTGCCAGTTGACCATGCGCAGCGAGTAGAGGCGTTCGCGGCCCCACAGGCGCGGCGTCAGGTAGTAGATCGCGCCGAAGGTGATCATGCCATTCCAGCCCAGCGCGCCGGAGTGGACGTGACCGATGGTCCAGTCGGTATAGTGCGAGAGCGAATTGACGCTCTTGATCGACATCATCGGGCCTTCGAACGTGCTCATGCCGTAGAAGGCCACCGACATGATCATCATGCGGATGATCGGATCGGTGCGCACTTTGTCCCAGGCGCCGTTGAGCGTCATCAGGCCGTTGATCATGCCGCCCCAGCTCGGCATCCACAGCATGATCGAGAAGACCATGCCCAGCGTCTGCGCCCAGTCGGGCAGCGCGGTGTAGTGCAAGTGGTGCGGGCCCGCCCAGATGTAGAGGAAGATCAGCGCCCAGAAGTGAATGATCGACAGGCGGTAGCTGTAGATCGGACGCTCGGCCTGCTTGGGCACGAAGTAGTACATCATGGCGAGGAAGCCCGCGGTCAGGAAGAAGCCCACCGCGTTGTGACCGTACCACCACTGCACCAGCGCGCCCTGCACGCCCGAGAACAGCGGATAGCTCTTCGACCCAACAAAGCTGACCGGCACGTCGAGATTGTTGACGATGTGCAGCATCGCAATGGTCAGGATGAAGGCAAGGTAGAACCAGTTGGCAACGTAGATGTGCGGTTCATGGCGCTTCACGATCGTGCCGACGAAGACCAGCAGGTAGCAGACCCAGACGATCGTCAGCCACCAGTCCACGTACCATTCCGGTTCGGCATATTCCTTGGACTGGGTGATGCCCAGCAGATAGCCGGTCGCAGCCAGCACGATGAAGAGCTGATAGCCCCAGAACACGAACCTCGCCATGGCCGGAAAGGCCAGACGCGCGCGGCAAGTGCGCTGCACGACGTAAAAGCTCGACGCGATCAGGGCATTGCCGCCAAACGCGAAAATCACCGCCGAGGTATGCAGCGGCCGCAAGCGGCTGAAATTGAGGTACGGTTCCAGATTGAGCACCGGCCAGGTGAGCTGCAGGGCGATGAACAGCCCGGCGGCGAATCCCGCAATGCCCCAGAATACCGTCGCGATGACGCCCCAGCGGACCGGATCGTCATCGTATTTGCTCTGATCGGGCATCTTGAGAATGCCGCGCGCGATGGCCGAATAATCGGCCCCGCTGATCGTGAACCACACGGCGATCAGCGCGGCCAGCGCGACGATACCCATGTGAATGGCGAAACCCCCATCCGCCGCAAGCGCGACCCCGATGACGGCAAGGAAGAGCACTGCAAGCCACAAGCCTGCCCGTGCAAGGACCGTTACCATATGCCTTCTCTTTCGAGATTGTTGCTGAACCTGTTGCCGCCTTGGAGAGTATCACGAACAGCCGCATTGATAACGATCAAAATGGGCCCGGTCTGAAAAACATATGAAATTACCTGAATTTGCGCCCGATCAATTCATGTTCGAGGCAAGTAGAAGAGATGGTAAAGTCGCAGCCGCCCAAGAGGGGGGATCGCACGGTGCGGCCCCGGCGGCAATGGAAGATAGAACTATGCGCAAGATCATGATGCTCGCCGCGCTTAGCGCGACTACCGCAATTGCCACTCCGGCCATGGCTGGCAGTCCCGATGGCAAGATTCAGGTCAAGGTACTTGGCACGGCCGTTCTGCCCGATGGCGGAATTGACAAGATCAAGTATGTCGATCCCGCTCTCGCAACAACTCTTGATGGCATGGGCGTCAGCGACATCGATACGAAGGCCAACGACAATGTCGTGCCGACGATCGCGATCGAATACTTCTTCACCAAGAACATCTCGGTCGAAACGATTTGCTGCCTCACCCAGCACCACGTCAATGGCGCAGCCGATCTGGCCGGTACCAATCTGGTCAACCATGTGCTGATCCTGCCCGCCACCGTGACGGCCAAGTACCACCTCGACATGGGCGGCCCGATCAAGCCTTATGTCGGCGCCGGTCCGTCGATCTTCTTCGTCTTCGACGAAAAGCCCGGTGCGACCGCCCAGGCACTGGGCGTGGACAAGGTGAAGATGTCGAACTCGTTCGGCGTGGCCCTGCAGGGCGGCGTGGACATCGCCTTGGGTGACAGCGGCTTCGGCCTCTCGATCGATGCCAAGAAGTACTTCATGAAGCCGACCGCGAAATTCTACGCGGCGGGAACCAAGGTCCTCGAAACCAAGCACGACCTTGATCCCTGGGTTCTCAGCGCGGGCCTTGCATACCGCTTCTGAACCGGTTTCAGTTCTTTAACAAAGCGCAGAAGGGGAGCTGGAAGGCTCCCCTTTTCCGTTTCTTTCCGATGGATCATACCGGCACGGCCTGCTCCCGAAATCTCATTGTGCATTGCACCTTAAGCGCAGGCATGCACTTATGGCGGGCATGACAGGTGAGCTTCCGCTTCCAGCACGCCCGCGTCTCGTGGGCGTCGCCAATTTCGCCCTGGCCAGTCTCAACAGGCTTTCCGTCCTTCCCGATACCCCGCTCGATCTCGATGCGCTGACGGAGACGGCACGGCGGCAAACCGGCCTCGACGACTTTGGCGACCCCTGGTTCCTGCGCCCCATGGAAGTCCTGATCGAAGCGATCCGCGCGGAAGCCGCTCTCAACGATCTCGGCCATTTCGCCGCTGTCGGGCAGTTCCTGAAAGTGCTGCGCGAACGGCTTTGGACCGAGCACTGGTTCAACACGCACGAGGATATCGAGGCCGAACCGCTGGCACCCCCGGTCATCGTGGTGGGGCCGATGCGCTCGGGCACGACCCGGCTGCACCGCCTGTTGGCGGCCGACGACCGTTTCGAGCACATGCGCTTCTTCGAAACCGTCTGCCCGGTGCCCCGGCCCGGTTTCCGGCCCGGCCGCCGCGATCCCCGGCCGCGCCAGGCCGGGCGGCTGCTCTCCACGGTGCACCGGCTCAATCCGCGCACAGCCATGATCCACCCCACCGGGCCATTCGAACCCGAAGAGGAACTGGGCCTGCTGGTGCAGTCCGCCTGGGGCATGAAGCACGAGGCGCAGTGGCGCGTGCCGAGCTACGGCGAATGGATCGAGACGGAAGATGCCACGCCCGCCTACCGCCACCTGGCCCGCCTGCTGAAACTGGTGCGCTGGGCCCGCGGCAGCGGCCAGAGCCGCAGGCCCTGGGTCCTCAAGACACCCCAGCACATGCTGGACCTGCCCGCCCTGCTCCAGGTTTTTCCCGATGCGAAGCTGATCTTCATCCACCGCGACCCGTCGAAGGTCGTGGGCAGCAGCTGCTCGCTGGTGTGGAATCAGATGACGATCCATTCCGACAGCGCGGACCCGCACTGGATCGGCGAACACTGGCTCGACAAGACCAGCCTCCAGATCGACCGGATGCAGGCGGCGCGCGGCGGCATCCCGCCGCATCAGCGAATCGATGTGCTCTACCGCGATATGGATGCAGACTGGGAAGCGGTGATGCGCCGGGTCTATCACTTCCTCGATATCGAGATCGCCCCGGCCTTGCCCGGCATGCGCCGCTATGTGGAGCGGGCGAAAGGCCAGCACCGCTGGCAGCGCCACCGCTACGAGCTGGCCAGCTTCGGCCTCGATCACAGGACAGTACGCAGCCGTTTCGAGCGCTATGCCAGCGATTTCGACCTGCACCCCCGGCCCGCGCAGCCCGAGGTCAGAGCCGTGGTGTCAGGTCCGCGCCGGGCGATGGCTTAAGCACGCGCCCGCATTGCAGAACTTTCAGGGAAACGGCAGCCAGATCAACCGGCTTCGGCAACCAGCGCCTCGAAATCGAGGATCGTCACGTCGCGGCGCGAAGGCAGATCGATCACGCCTTCGTTCTTCAGCCGCGTGAACTGGCGGCTCACCGTTTCGATCGTCAGGCCCAGCACGTCGGCAATCTGCTGGCGCGAAAACGGCAGCACGACATGGCGTTCATTGGGCTTGTTCAAATCGGTTTTGCAGCCCGAACCGGTCAGGCGCTCGGCCATTTCGATCAGGAAGCTGGCCATCTTTTCCGAGGCCGACTTGCGCCCCAGCAGCAGCATCCAGCGCCGGGTGCGGTCCAGCTCGCCCAATGTGCGTTCGAGCAGCTTGTGCTCCAGCTTGGGATGCTCGCGCGCGAAGGCATCGAAATCGCGCCGCGAAAAGACACAAACCTTGGCATCGGTCAGCGCGGTCACGCCATGGCCGGATTTGCCGCCGAACGGACGCCCGATGAAGTCGGACGGATAGACCACTCCCACGATCTGTTCGCGCCCGTCTTCGGTGTTGGTCGAGAGCTTGAGAACGCCTTCGATGACATTGGCGACGAGGACCGAGTCCTCGCCCTCCCAGATCAGCGATTCGCCGGACACGATCTTGCGGGTCCGCCCGATCGAATTGAGGGCTTCCAGCTCGCCGGTATCGAGCGAAGCGCAGATCGCCCGGTTCCGGACAACGCAAAGGTCACATGTGGACATAATGTATCGGGCACCAACGTCGCAGGATCGCCTTAAACGGCTCCGTTAGCGTAAAAAGAAGGGGGTGAAAAGCACCCCCTTCGTTCATCCAGGCCATTACATGACCATATTCTAAATTTCCAGGTCGAGGATCGGGCCATCGAAATTGCCGCCCAGCTTCCGGTTGGCCGCCGCCAGCTTGGCGCCAGGCTCCCCGGCGATGTAGGCATCGATCAGCCTTTGATAATTGCTGATCAGCCCCTCCACGTCTTTGGCAAGCCGCATGAACTCGAACCCTTCCGAGTGCAGCCCCTTCTGCTGGATCGGAATGTTCGAATAATCCTGCCGCGGGATCATCGGGAAGTCCTGGCTGTCGTAAGGCAGCACGGTCGGCTCCATCGGCGGTTCCGGCTCCTGCCCTTCGGGGAAGTGTGTCAGCGACCAGATTTCAAACAGGCACTTTTCCGGCCCCAGCGGGCGGATGCGATAAGACGCATAGCTGGTGAAGAACGGCAGCAGGAAATAGTGCGGGAAGAGATATTCCACCGCATTCACCGGATCGGACACGCAAACTGCATTGAGATCGGGCACGTTCTCGCCGCGCTCCTTCAGCTTGCGGGCGATCGCATCCTGCACGAGCCCGAACCACACCGGCACCGCTTCCGCCACTGTGGGCGGAAGCTGCAGGTCCGGATTGTCCGGCCCAAGCTGTTCGGCAATCTCGATTTCCTTGGCGTGGACCATACCTGCCATGCCTGAACCGAGCAGCTTGAGATTGTCGATCTGGGCGCGGATATTGTCCTCCACGGTCTGATCGGGGTCGATCGGGAGCCCGATGCCGCCCGTCTCGTTGCCGTACCGGGCATTATAGAGCCCAGGCACCGAACGCTGCAGCTGCGGGTGCGTCATCATCACGTGATAGCCTTCCATGAAGGCCTCCATCGCGATCTTCCAGTTGGCGGGCAGCTCGGTCGCAAACCACCATTCGGACCGCACGTTCGACATGCCATGGGCGTCGAGCCGGTCGAGTACCGGCCCCATGCTGTCCTTCAGCGAAGGCGCATTCATATCGTGATTGATGAACGCGCAGCCGCCCCAGGTCTCGCAACGAACCGGCTTCAGCGCGAGTTCGCCCTGGTCCAGCAAATCATCGGAAAACAGCTGCTTGCCGTAAACGAATGTGCTTTCGCCATCCATGTTCCAGCGCCAGCCGTGGAACGGGCAGATGAAGCCGGATTTCGCGCAGTTACCATGCGCATTGCCCGATCCGCCTGCGATCGGCACGCCGCGATGACGGCAATGATTCTGGTACGCCTTGACCCCGTCCTTGGTGCGCACGACCAGCACCGACTTGCCGACATTGGTGTATTCTACCCAGTCGCCGACGTTGGGGATCGTTTCGAGGCGGCAGGCCATCTGCCAGACATGCGGCCAGAGGTGTTCCACCTCCGCACGATAGAAGGTCTCGTCGTAATAGCGCTGCGCGGGGATCAGCTCGGACCGCGTGATCGGGTAAGGATTCCCGGCCAGCGGCATGCCCGCGGAATTGATATCAGCCATGGGAGGCATCCTGTCCTGTTAGATTTTTGACTGACAGGAGTCTGCCGCATGCTGATCGAGGCAAGCTTTGATCAAGCGCAAATTTTGGTGGGAGCGCGCTTTTGGATCAGGACGGGTAGCCTGCCCTGATCCAATAAGTTTGCCCCCCGTCCCGGAAAATGCCTCGAGTGAGAACAAGAGGGACCTGGCAAAATCGAAGCTGACAAAAGCTGGAGGTTTCGCATGAAGAAAAGCTTTGTTGAGCAGATAGGCCAGCGGTCAGCGTTCCGTCTTTGATGGGAGGCGGTTACGCGGTGCGTTGAGTTTGCAGCGTTCCGCGAGCGGCGAAACGGTTGAAGGCGGCAGTTCGGATTTGCAATTCGACGACCTGGTGATCGAACTCTCGTCCCATGACGCGTTCGGCCAAAGCGATGGCACGCCCGAGCGGTTTCATTGCGAGTCCCGACGTCCGGTGTGTTCTCACCCGATGCCTTTGCGTTACGGCGGACTGGGACAACCTGCATAGGCATTACGTGCGGAGATTGCATCGTGGCAACCACTGACCGTGGCGATAGACTAACCATTTGGTATCTAGTCCAATAATCCGGGAAGCATGGGAGCAACGCCAACCCGACTGCCGGTATTTCAATGGCGCGGATCTCGCGTGTCCGGGCATCGACGCCGAGAGGGACCTTCCGCCACTGGCGGCGCTTGGACCGGCCATGCTTGCGCGCGCGCCATTCCCCATCCCCACAGCCTTGATGCCGGTGCTGTCGATCAGCAGGTGCAACGCTTCCGAACTGGGCTGGCAGGGAAAATTCCGGTCGAAGCTATCGGTGGAACGGGCAATCAGATCATGAGGGCATAAACGACAACCAGAATTAGCTTAACTCAGCCGCCAACTGTCCAAGATGGCACCACCACCTCAGACCACCGGCATGGTGGCGGTTGGTTGCTATCTCGGCTAAGGGCGGCTTGTCCCATTTTGAAAAGGCTTTGGTGTTTAGCATGGCGAAGAAAAAGGCCCTCATCACGGGGGTGACCGGGCAGGATGGTTCCTACCTTGCGGAATTCCTTCTCGAAAAGGGTTATGAGGTCCACGGCGTCAAGCGCCGCGCCTCGCTTTTCAATACTCAGCGTATTGACCACATTTACGCTGATCCACATGCTAAGAGCGCGGATTTCCATCTGCACTACGGTGACCTGAGCGACACTTCCAATCTTACTCGTCTGATCTCCGCGATCGAGCCGGACGAAGTTTATAACCTCGGTGCACAAAGTCACGTTGCAGTTAGCTTCGAGGCACCTGAGTATACCGCCGATGTCGACGGTATCGGGACGCTGCGCCTGCTTGAGGCGATCCGCTTTCTCGGGCTGGAGAAGAAAACGCGTTTTTATCAGGCATCAACTTCTGAACTCTATGGGCTCGTTCAGGAAATCCCGCAGCGCGAGACCACCCCGTTCCATCCGCGTTCGCCTTATGCGGTAGCCAAACTTTATGCCTACTGGATTACCGTCAACTACCGCGAAGCCTACGGCATGTATGCGTGCAACGGCATCCTGTTCAATCACGAGAGCCCGCGTCGCGGCGAGACTTTCGTGACCCGCAAGATCACGCGGGGCTTGGCCAACATCAGCCAGGGCCTTGAAAGTTGCCTCTACATGGGCAACATTGATGCCCTGCGCGACTGGGGCCATGCCAAGGATTACGTGCGCATGCAGTGGATGATGCTGCAGCAGGACCACCCCGAGGACTTCGTGATCGCTACGGGCGTCCAATTCTCGGTGCGTGAGTTCATCTTGTGGTCGGCGGCCGAACTGGGCATCACCTTGGCTTTCGAGGGTGAAGGAACCGAGGAAATCGGCGTCGTGGCGGCGATCGAAGGCGAAATCGCCACGAGCTTGGCGGTGGGAGATGTGATCATGCGTATCGATCAGCGCTATTATCGTCCTGCCGAAGTCGAGACGCTCTTGGGCGACCCAACCAAGGCGAGAGAAAAGCTGGGCTGGACACCCCAGATCACCGCGCAGGAAATGTGCGTGGAAATGGTGGCTGAAGATCTCAAGGCGGCCCGGCGTCATGCGCTGCTAAAGCAGCATGGTCTGACCATGCCTGTCTCGTTGGAGCTCTGAAAGGCATAACAATGAAGGTTTTCGTTGCAGGCCATCGCGGCATGGTGGGCGGCGCGATCGCGCGCAAGTTGCGAGAACGGGGAGATGACCTCGTGGTGCGCACCCGGGCCGAACTGGATCTTCTGGACCAGCGGGCAGTGCGCGCGTTCATGGCGTCCGAAAGGCCCGACGCGGTGGTCTTGGCTGCAGCCAAGGTAGGCGGCATTCATGCCAACAATACGTATCCTGCGCAGTTCATCTTCGAAAACCTGATGATGGAATGCAATGTGGTGCACGAGGCTTTCTCAGCGGATGTGGAGCGGCTTTTGTTCCTGGGGTCCTCGTGCATCTATCCGCGGGAGGCGCTGCAACCGATCAGCGAGGACGCATTGCTGACAGGGCCGCTGGAAGCCACCAACGAACCTTATGCGATTGCCAAGATCGCCGGCATCAAACTGTGCGAAAGCTATAATCGCCAGTACGGCACAGACTATCGCAGCGTGATGCCGACCAACCTCTATGGCCCCGGCGACAATTTCCATCCGGTCAATTCGCATGTGCTGCCCGCGCTCTTGCGCCGTTTCCACGAAGCAGTGCAGGATGGTGCCGAGGAAGTCGTAATCTGGGGGACGGGAACGCCCCGGCGCGAATTCCTGCATGTCGATGATATGGCGGAAGGCTCGCTCTTCGTGCTTGATCTCGACAAGGAAACCTACGCAGCGAATACCGAGCCGATGCTCAGCCACATCAACGTGGGCTATGGCGCGGATGTTACGATTGGCGAACTAGCGCACCTGATTGCGCAGGTTACTGGCTTTTCGGGGCGGATCGGCTTTGATGCAAGCAAGCCCGATGGGACGATGCGCAAACTGATGGATAGCTCTCGACTTGAGGCGATGGGGTGGAAAGCGCGCATTGTGCTGGAAGATGGCGTGCGTGAGACCTATCGCTGGTTTCTTGAGAATGGAGCCGGTCTGCGCGAGGCATGACACTGGCGGTACTATTGTAGGCTTTGATGATGTGCCCGCCCCCCGACGGCATTGATGTGCCAAGGTGGGTCTGGAATGATCCACACAGGAGGGCGGTCATGTCGGAGATTATCGCGGTCGGGCTCGATCTGGCGAAGAATGTGTTTCAAATGCATGAGGCTGATGCCGAAGCGCACGGCCAGTTCGCGAGGGGATAGTCCGGTCGCATCGAGCGCCATCTCGACGATCTGTCGCCAGACATCCCCACCAATGCGGTTCCACACCAAGCTCGGCGCCGAGGAGCGATCCTCCAGCGCTTCTGGACCACCCTCGGGGAAGCGATCATACCAACGGTATAACGTCCGGCGGGGAATGCCGAGCTTGTCCAGGATGTGCCTGGCAGGCAGGTGCGATGCTAGACGATCCGGATGATCTCCAGCTTCTCTGGGGCTGGATACCTCATTCGTCGCCCCCCATCCCCGATCATGCTTTCTCAGCAAGCGGTTCTCGAGCGTCAGGTCGGCTACGGCCTTGGTCGGCGATTTTCGCAAGGAGGGTTTGGGCTTCATCTTCATCCCTTCGTCACTACGACGAAGCCCAAACCCTCTTTGAATCTCACCCCCTAATCTGTGCCATCGGCGCTGACACCGGATAGGTAGAACATCTGTTCGCTAACGCTGTGTTTCCGACAAACCGCGACAGCGCGGCATCTCGCCAACCTCCGACTCCTTCAGAATTTCGATGATCTGTTCTTCCGTGCACCGCGTCTACTCCATGATGAGTTCCCCTTCCCATGGCATCGCATGGGAAACTCACTCTTCGCGTGGACTTCTTTTCGGGGGGAGGTCAGACTGCCCCATCGACATCGACGCCCTCTTGTTCCAGGAGTTCGTCCAGAAACTTCAGCACACCGCTCTCGCAATCGGCCCGCTCCACCTCGTACTCCTCAAGCAGCCGGTCGCACAGGACCGACACCTCCATGGGCTGCTCGATCAAGCCCCAGATCCGGCTCCCCACCTCGTCTAGTCGATAGTAGATACCCTGCTCGACACTCATCATCACCACCTCGCCGTCGATATCTGCGGACACCAAGCCCTTGCTTTGACGCACGATACTGGACATTTTAATCGCCAACGGTATTCCCTTCCCTAGACGGTATATAACTGCCCCGCAGCTTATCCCAATCCGGCTTATCCTTCACCTACTTTGATGGAACAATGGGGTTCTCCCCATTCGTTTCGCGCAGATCATGTCCGGCCCTCACACACCCGCGCCGCCGTCTGGCGAGGCTCCGCCATTCACCTGCCTGCGACATCCAGCGCAACCCACAAGCCGAACAGCAAAAGGCCGCTTCAGTGGATCATTCCAGGTTCGTCGGCACTCGCCCTAGTCGAGATTCCACTTTCAGGTAGTCGACCGTCGGCGGTCGTATGGGCTTGCCACGGGTCAACTCCAGATAACTTTCGTCACCGATGGAGTGGGCTGATACAATCCATCCCATGAAGGTCGCCAGGTTGTCCCCTTCGTGCTCTCGCGGCGGTTCGAAAAGGGAGTGGAGCCGCCGCTCCAGCGGCTCCAGGGTTTCATCGATCACCCATCGGTCCGAAGGACCGAGCCGCGCCTCGTACAGGCTGCATCCCCGTTTGACACTCACGTCCAGCTCGGCATTGGCGAGCCGTGGATGATCGGCAATGGCGGCCTGTAGCCGCCGATGAACATCAAAAGCCATCGCCAGGCCATCAACATAGAAGAACGCGCTCCAGACCCCGACGCTGTAGGGATAGTTCAAGGTACAGGCACATTTGGATGGACACGGCATGGCCGGAGCGATCTCGCGGATCGCCGCCAGCTCGGCCACACAACTAGCCTCTACTTTCACCTTGTAACAATTTCGGCAACCGAAGGGGATGAGCGATTGTCGATAGACCTCCCTGAAAAGGAACAAGTTCAAGAATGAACACGGATAATAGTGGTGCCTAGGATTCTCAGCGCCAAGACTGTTGATTTCCGCCGTTCCATCTTGCTCACCCCCTGTCGGAAGTCCCAGCCGCCCCTCGGAGGTCCACTCGATTTTTCCCGCTTCCACCGCCGCAGCCAGGATGTCGGCCAGCGTGTATCCAGCTATTTCCCGCAAGGCCATCGAATCGCCCAGCACGGCAATCAGTTCATCGCGAACCATTTTACCCCGGTTCATTTCACTCCCCACGTCGGCGATAGCGGAATTGCCTAGGGTATCATCATTCCCGAAAATATCACCCGTCTTGAAGTGGAGCTGAGCCATAGGGAGAGAGCCCTCCAGGGACCCCGGTATTGCGCGAGCTAAATGGGTTTCCGTAGGCGGCCTGCTGGCGGCGTATTGACATCCTTCAATGCACATACAATCAGTTGTGCTGCGGAAGGCCGTATGACTTCATTCATCGAAGACCGCGCAAATAGGAAGGGCGGGGTATCACGTCCACGTCTGGATGCAGTATATACTCGTACCAACACCCCTTGGAATCTTGCCCCAGCTAGCTACCTCGAATGCCCATCAATCACTATACCGCCTACGGCCTCACCGTCGCTTCCGAGTTGGAATGCCCTGAACTGATCGCGACCGATCCTCCCAGCCAAACCGACGTCGAGGTCTCACTCGCGGAGATTCCGGCCCTGCTCGACGCCCCGCTCCACGTTATACGCCAAACCCAGATCGGAAACGGCGTGTTCCAGTTCGAGCCCCCGGGGGTTGCCCGCTATCGTGCCATCGGCGGTCATACAATTCTCGTCCAGCCGTTCCCCGGCGCATCGCCGGAGGAGGTTCGTCTCTTTCTGCTGGGGACCGTTTTCGGGGTCCTGCTCCACCAGCAAGGGAGACTGCCGCTGCATGCCAGCGGTATCGAGTGGGCGGGCAGCGCAGTCGCCTTCTGCGGCCCCTCCGGGGCTGGCAAATCGACGTTGGCCGCGGCGCTCCATCGCCGCAGCCATCCACTGCTCTGCGACGACATCGGGGTGGTGGTGCCGGATGCAGAAGGGAAACCACTCTTTTATCCCGCTTTCCCCCGCATCAAGTTGTGGCGCGACACCCTCGACCATTTCGCCCTCGACCCGACAGCGTTGAGCCGAGACTGGATCCGCGCCGAGAAGTACCACCTCCAGCTCCATGACACCTTTCATCGTCAGCCGTTACCGCTACGGCGAATCTATTTTCTGGAGCGTGGGGAGACCGGCGAACCCGCCGTCATCCAGCCCGTGGAAGGCGCGCGCGGCATCCCGCTGCTGGTCGCCAACACCTACCGTGCCGGGCAGGTTCGTCGAAGCAGCAACTTTCAGGCCCATTTCACCCAATGCGCACGAGTCGCCGAGAAAGTGCCGTTGCGCCGCTACACCCGCCCCTGGTCGTTGGCACGGATAGAGGCCTCGCTCGACACCCTGGCCGACGATATATCGTAGAACCATAGCCCCACGTGATGAGCCTCCGGATCGTCGGGGAGCCCCGCGGAACCGAGGCCTTGGGGGGCGAGCTTCATACATCGATTGATGCTACTATAATTTCAACCCGATGCTGCTATAGTTTCAACCCGACGATTGAAGGAAAGCTCCACCATGAACGACAAAGATCAAAAGCCCGCCGCCATCACCAATACTCAAGATGCCTCGCTTGAAGGCGAGTCGATCACCGCCGATGAGCGTCGCTCCTGGTCCGCGCCGCGGCTGACTATCCTACCGGTCGAAAACACGCTCGGGCCCTCTACCTTTGGGTCCGGACAAGCCGCACATGTTTCGTAGGTCCTTGCCCTGGGCCAGTGGTCCGCGCTGCGGCTGACTATACCCTACGGTCGAAAACACGCTCAGGCCCTCCACCTTTGGGGGCAGGTAATTCGCGCATGTTTCGCAGGTCCTTGTCCTAGGTCGGTTCATCCGGTGTCTTCGGGATTCTGGTCGAGATGCCACCACTACGGTACACTCAATGTTCTTTTTCGTCTGTTGGTCCAAGCATGACCAAGGGCTGGGTCTCGATGCGATATCGCTGAACCGGCGCCTGGAGGCGAAGCGGTGGCCGGTCCGGGAGACTCTTGCCACCCCCGCCGGTGACCTACTCAGCTGTTTCGGTATAGCGGGCATCAGTCGCGCCGTGCGTGACAAGGGGCTGCTGCTGGCCGGCGACGTTCGCCTTGATACCCTAGACGGGCAGGTTGTGGATGGCGACCCCTTCACCGCGCTGGCCGACGGCTATCGCGTGCTGGGGCAGCGGCTGCCCGGCGCCTGTGTCGGCGATCTCGCACTGGCCATCGTCGACCCATCGGAGCGGCGCCTCATGGCCATCGGCGACCGGCTGGGGATTCATCCCCTCTATTGGCAAGAAACCTCTCACGCCGTTCTGATAACCAACCTCCCTGCCGCCTTTAGTGTTGCCGGTGCCGCCAACGACCGCCTCGATCGCGAGGCGATCCGCGAGTTCACACTCTGGTCAACCCCTGAAGACGGCGCCACCTTCCTGCGCGGTCGCAAGCGGCTGCCGCCGGGCCACTGCCTGCTCGCCGATCGACAATCCGGGACCGTACGGATCGAGCGCTACTGGCACCCCGACGACGTTACCGTCACCTTCGGCCTTAAGGACCGGGAGGTGGCCGAGGAAGGGCGGCGGCTAGTGGATCAGGCGGTGCGCCGCCGTCTTCCCGCCTCGGGGTGCGTCGGACTCGAGGTGAGTGCCGGCCTCGACAGCTCCCTGGTCACGGCGCTGGCCGCCCGGGCGGGGCGCGAGCGTGGCCTCTCCTTCGCTCCGGCGGCCATGGTCTATCCCGACTGGGCGTTGGCTGCACTGGCGTCGACTCAATTCCCCGACGCCGATCCGCGGGAGCCGGTAGCCCGGATGCTGGCCGGGCTAGGCATGCCCCCCGCCCGCTTCGTCGATGATGTCGGCGCCGACGTGGTGGATCGGACGCGGAGTTCGGTCCGGCGCCTGGAGGCGCCCTGGTCCCTGGGGCGGGCGAAGGCGGATCTCCACGACGTCTTTCTCGATCAGGGCGCGCGGGTCTTCCTCACAGGCGAGGGGGGCAACGAGGCGGTGAGCCATGGGGGGGGCGAGGTGCTGGCGGAGCATGTGGGCCGACGGCGTTATCTCGCCTTCGTTCGCGAGGCATGGCTGCGACTGCCTCGCGGCCGTCCGCGGGCCACGACACGGGCCGCCGAAACGCTGCTGTTCATCTTCCAGCCCAAACTGGCACGGCGTCTGCGCCGGGGTCGCCCAAAGAACGACATCACGTCGATTTTCATGCGCCGCGCGCTACGGCGTTTCGCCGGATCCAACGCCTCACCCGAGGTGTTCGAACGGCAGATGGCGCACGGTGTCGAGCACGCGATCTCCCCGCGGTTTCGTTCGGTGCATGACTCGATCGCCTACGCCCTGCGACGGGAGGTCAACCTTCGGGGATTGGAGGGGATGTATCTGGATGCGGCGGATCGTGGGCTCGATGTCCGCCACCCACTGCTCGACGCGGACTTGGTGCGCTTCTGCCTCTCCCTGCCTGGGGAGCACTTTAGCCGCGACGGTTATGATCGGCGCCTGATCCGCACGCTGGGAGAGGGATTGATTCCGGACGACATCCGGCTGCACCGCGGGCGTACCCCCCATGGCCTGAAGGTCACGCGGGCCCAAGTGTGGCGCGAGCGGGAGAGCGTCATCGCCTATCTGGAGCAGATGGGCCAGCGACCAGCGGTGACAGAGTTTTTCGACGTCGAGGAGATGATCGCCTTCCTCCGTGCCGAAGAGGTGTTAGATTTGCGGCGAGAGAAGATTGTCGATTGGGCCGTGCTGATCGTCGGCCTGCGGATGATCGCAGGCCTCGAGGAGATGGGCTGATCAATGGGCACCGGTTGAGCGTCGGATGGTTTCCAAGATGGACCGCCATACCACCATGTTTACCTACCTGATCGCCGGGCAACGCTGGCGTTCCGCGATCCCGCTACCCGGGTTCGCGCCGCTGGAGGATGGTTGCTACAGCGAGGCTGACGTCATCGTCGAACACGGTGAGGTTCCCATAGGGCTGGCGGAGGCGGAGTATCGCACCCGCCACCTCCAGGTCCGGCGACGTGACGGCTTGGTGCTGCTCCGCCCACCCTTGGGACCGCGCTATTTGATCGGTGGGGGGCGGATCGTGGTCGAGGCCGCTGACGGCCGCGACCTGGCACTGGCCAGCTCCGCCCTGGTCTCCACCCTCTTCGGCACCCTTTGCCACCAGCGGGGCCTGCTGCCGCTGCAGGCCAGCGGCGTGGCCGTGGGCGACTCCGCGGTATTGATCGCCGGGGCGTCCGGCGTTGGCAAATCGGCCTTGGCGGCAAGTTTGGCGTTGGAGGGTTTCGCCCCGGTCGCCGACGGCGTGGTGCCGGTCACCTTGGACGCGGGACAGGGGCCGGTGGCGCTGCCGACGACGGAGCGATTGCGCCTTTGGCCGGAAACGGTCGCCGGTCTCGGGTTGAACGCAGAGGCCGTCGATTTTTTCGCCGAAGAGGGGTTGCGGGGGCACTGGGACCCCGGGTTAAATCCAGGTTGTGGGCCGCGCCCGATCGCCGCGCTCTACGTCGTGCTGCCCCAGCGTCGCGCCGACCCCGATCTTACCCCGTTGTCCGGTAGCAAAAAGGTCGGCATGATCGCTGAGGTCACCTATAGACCTTTGCTTCAGCGGGTGCTTGGCAACCACCCTGCCGGTTTCCCAATCCAGGTGGCGCTGGGCCAGCGGGTCCCGATCCACTATTTCGCTGCCCCCTCGGGGTACGAGCGATTGCCGGATGCCTGCCGGATGCTCTACCGAAACTGGGAAGCGTTGGGCATCCTCTAGGCAGAGCATTGGGATCGAAGCAAGTGGCGAAGATCAACCTAATCGCAACCTACCCCAAGTCGGGCACCACCTGGACCCGCATCCTGCTCGACAGCCTACGCCAAGGCGGGGCCGAGGTCGGCATCAACGGCGTCTCGCTCACCATTCACCTCTCCTATCGGTATTGGATCGACGAGCAGTTAATGATGGAGACCGTCGACCTGCCGAAGGAATGGCAACGGGGATTGCAAGGCCGCGCCCTGCGCGCGCTGCACGAGGATGGCACGGAGCGCACCATGTTCGGGACCACCCACGCCGCCCATCCCGAAGCCGTCGATGCCGAACTCCTCTTTCCGCCAACGACCGTCGAGCGGGTGCTCTACATGGTGCGTAACCCACTATCGGTGGCGCCCTCCTACGCCGATTTTATGGGGCTGCCCTTGGATCGGGCAATCGATCAGCTGGCGGATCCACGCAACACTCTAGGAGTCGGCTCGGATATCCACCACGGCCCAAACTTTCCGGCCTTTCTCGGCTCCTGGAGCCAGCATGTGCGCTCGTGGCGCGAGAGTGGCCTCGAGGTGATGATCGTGCGCTATGAGGATCTGCTCGACGACGGCCACCACACATTAACTTCGATAGCCCGTTTCCTGGGCCTCCCCGATGACGGGGCGGTCGTGGAGACCGCCTTGGGCAGCCACCGTTTCGACCGACTGCGGCAACAGGAGGCACAGGACGGGTTCGTGGGTAGCCACTATCGGGAAAAGCGCTTCTTTCGTAGCGGGTCGTCCACGGCTTGGCGATCCGAGCTCTCGGCGCCTCAGGTGGCGCGCATCGTCGAGGTACACGGCGAGGAGATGGCACGATACGGCTACCTGCCGTAAGCGCAGTCCCCCTATTCGAACCGAAAGACATCGGGCCTGAGCGTCAGACGGTAAAGTCGAGTATCATTTCCGCCGTTGCCCTATTCGATCGCTTGTCCGGTAGTGCCGCCGGGGTGTCGCGATGGATCCGATGAGCCAGACCGTTCCGCTCTTCCCCTGTCTGCCGCACTTTGTATAGGCTGCCCACTATGACTCTGTCCCTCATCCTGTTCCAGCCACGTTCGGGTTCCTCGCTGCTGGCCCAGACCCTGCGCCTCCTTGGCAAGCCCGTGCTAGGCGGCTTCAACAGCAACTGTCGTCAGGCGTTGAACCCGCTGGGTTTCTGGGACATCCCGGAAATCCGCGATCATGGTCTGACCTTCGAGCGACGAGAGAAGTATCGCGAGGAGCTCGCCGATGCGGTGGTAAAGGTGCTGTGGTTTTCCACCTTCGAGGGGGGAGGCGAGCAGTGGGCTTGGTTCTCCGAGGTGCGACCGGCGATCTTCATCACCTACCGCCATCCGCTGGAACAGGCGTTGTCGGCCAATGCAGCATTCTCTCGCGAACAGGCGGGCACGCAGGAGCACTTCCTGGCGATCACCCACTCGCTGCGCAACTGGACCTTCGGCCTTGGCAAGGTCGTGCGCTTCGTCCGTGAGAACCATCCCGAATTGATCCAGCGCATCCGTTTTGTTGGCTATCACGAGCATCTGGAAGACCCGGTCGCTTTCGTGGATAAGGTCGCCCGGCATGCGGGGCTCACCCCAGACGCGGCCTGTCTCCGACGGGCTATGGAGAACATCGACAAAACCCTCTACCGGTTCCGGATCAACGAGGTTCCCGCGGAATACCTGCGCTGGTACCAGCCAATGCCAGCACGCCGATACTTCGAGATTCTGCGTACGGCACCGGCCTCTCTGTGGGAGGAGCAATGGCCTGACGAGCCGACCCTCGATGTCCTCTCCAGAGCTAATCGGATGTTCTGATTTGCCTTCAGACAGATGGCCGACCGTCGCCTCGCCGGTGGGGAACGCGGCCTTACCCGGATCAGTCACGCTGTTGGCGGGCACCTCATTTCATTATTATTGAATGATAATTTCTGGCTATCAGCCGCCTCTAGGTCTTGAAAAGTGAGCAATTCCGTAGCGATCCCGCCCGCAAGCGCGGCGGATCTTCCGGGCACGGCGTTGCCGCCCGTTCCAGCGTGTTGGCGTTAGCAAGGGTGGATTGCAGACTGCTATCGCTTACCTGTGTGTAGATTTGGGCCGTGGCCAGGTTTTGTTGCACAAATGAAGCGGTGGTTAGCCGTGTGGCTTTGACAT
>NZ_JALHLG010000108.1 GCF_022832375.1 Novosphingobium beihaiense | reverse complement strand
TCGGCAGGCGCCTTGGTATCGAGCGGCTTCTTCTTGGCCTTCATGATGTTGGGCAGCGAAGCATAGCGCGGCTCGTTGAGACGCAGATCGGTGGTGACGATGGCAGGCATGGCGAGCTTCACCGTCTCCAGGCCGCCATCGACCTCGCGGGTGACGACGACGCTGTCGCCATCGATCTCGACCTTGCTGGCGAAAGTGCCCTGCGGACGGCCGAGCAGCGCGGCGAGCATCTGGCCGGTCTGGTTCGAATCGTCGTCGATCGCCTGCTTGCCCAGGATCACGAGGCCGGGGTTCTCCTCGGC
>NZ_JALHLG010000107.1 GCF_022832375.1 Novosphingobium beihaiense | reverse complement strand
ATCGCTGCCGCCATTGCCGGTAAGCGTGTCGTTGCCATCGCCGCCGTCGAGGACATTGCCGTCGTATCCGCTGATCAGCGAATCGTGCCCAGGAGTCGACACCAGTGCCAACGCCTGCATGTCCGCATGGCTCCAGGTGGTGCCGTCGGGGAAAGTGAACTGCTCGATCCGCCAGTTCGAATAGTTGAGATCGTAGCGGATCGTGATCTGGTCGGCCGTATCCTTGATCCGAATGACGAGGTCATCGCCCGAGCCGAATGCCACGATATCTTCCGGTGCAATTCCGTCACCGAAGGCCAGAACATCGCCAGTGGTATTGCCGTTG
>NZ_JALHLG010000106.1 GCF_022832375.1 Novosphingobium beihaiense | reverse complement strand
GACGGCCAGGATGTGATCGAGGACAACGGCAATGGCACCGATACGTTGGAATTCGGCGCAGGAATTTTGTCGACTGATGTTATTGTTACACAACCTAACGGCAACGATCTAGTTCTCGCGATTGCCGGAACGCAAGACCAAATCACTTTGCGCAATTCTGTCTCGACAAGTTCGGACCGGATCGATCAAGTCACGTTCTCGGATGGCACTATCTGGAGCTACACGGATATCGTGGCGCGCGTGGTAGCGGCGCCGGTTGCCGTGACCCTTACCGGAACTGCCAGTGCGGAGACGTTGCAGGGCGGCGATGGCAACGACACGCTTACCGGCAATGGCGGCAGCGAT
>NZ_JALHLG010000105.1 GCF_022832375.1 Novosphingobium beihaiense | reverse complement strand
CCGCCCAAACAGCTTGCCCCGCGTCCCCTGCTTGTAGCCTATATTAGCGCTCAGCAGACTGCTCATCCACACGGCGGTCATTTCGTCGCTCCATTTTTCGTCAATGCCCAATACAAAAGTCGGCCCGTCGCGCCGCCCTGCGCCACAAACACCATCACCGCCCCCCGCCCAAGCGGTGCAACCAGCGCCGTATCGACCGCGCGGTCGATCTGTGCTGCGTCTGGAAGCTGAACAGAAAGAGGTAATTGTCGCTCATCGCGCACCCTCCATGATCGTGCAGGGCGTCAGGCACCAATCCTTGTCCAGCTTCGCCGCGATCAACGCCTGCGCGAGCGCATCGGACATGAATATCTTG
>NZ_JALHLG010000104.1 GCF_022832375.1 Novosphingobium beihaiense | reverse complement strand
GACGGCCAGGATGTGATCGAGGACAACGGCAATGGCACCGATACGCTCGCGTTCGGGGCTGGCATTGCCACTTCGGATGTCACGGTTACTGCCGTGAATTCGAACGACCTGCTGCTCGTGATCGCGGGCACGACAGACCAGGTGACCTTGCGCAATACGCTGACGTCCAGTTCGGACCGGATCGAGCAAGTGACGTTTGCGGACGGCACGGTCTGGAGCCATGCCGATCTCATGGCGCGGGCTGGCCTCGGTACAGACTACAACGATAGATTGTGGGGCAGTTACAACAGCGAGACGCTTTCCGGCGGGGCTGGAGACGATGCGCTCTACGCTGGCGACGGTGCCGATGTGCTGATCGGAGGCACTGGTAACGATTACCTGTCGGGCAGCTACAGCAACGACACCTATCGT
>NZ_JALHLG010000103.1 GCF_022832375.1 Novosphingobium beihaiense | reverse complement strand
GCCGATCTGGGCAATAATGGCGCGCAAGGCATTGCTGTCATAGGCTTTGTCGGCCAGCACGGCATCGCCTGCCTGTCCTTCGAGTAGGGCGGGAACCTGCGTAACGTCGCCCACTTGGCCTGCGGTGACAATGAAGCGCAGCGGTCGGCCCAGCGCATCGGCGAGCATGTGGATTTTGGTGGTCAGTCCACCTCGGGATCGCCCCAACGCCTGATCCTTTGCCCCCCTTTTCCACTCGCCGCCTGCTGGTGGGCTCGGATAATGGTACTGTCGAGCATCAGATATTTGTTGTCCCGGCCGGAGGTCAATGCGTCGAATACCTGCTCCCATACCCCGGCATGGCACCAGCGGCTGAAGCGGCGATGCACCGTCTTCCAATTGCCGTAGCGCTCGGGCAGGTCACACCAATGCGCACCAGACCGAAGAACACAAAGACATCCGTTCACAAACAATCGGTTATCCGATCCACTCCGTCCCGGATCGCTCGCCTTGCCGGGCAGTAATGGCGCAACCCT
>NZ_JALHLG010000102.1 GCF_022832375.1 Novosphingobium beihaiense | reverse complement strand
TGATGGGCGAAGACATGTTCGACATGGGCCCGGATCGAGGATTTGACAACGTTGGCCCGCGCGGCCGCCTTCGCTATGGGCTTGCCCTTGGGTTTGCGCCTGTGGATGCAGGATGTGAGCATCCGATCCGATAGCCACTTCTCGTTGCGCTTGGAGCGATAGGCGCTATCTGCCCAGACCTCGGAACCGGTGTTGTCCGTGCTGACTACCTGCCGAAGCAGACGCCCGTCCGCTGCCGATGCAGAAGTCACCGCCATCTCCCGGATAAAGCCGAAGCGCCGGTCGATGCTGATGTGGGATTTGTAGCCGAACACCGGCAGGGCAATCATGGGCAGCGGCGTTCCATCCTCGCGATACCGGACTTTTC
>NZ_JALHLG010000101.1 GCF_022832375.1 Novosphingobium beihaiense | reverse complement strand
CCTGCCGAAGCAGACGCCCGTCCGCTGCCGATGCAGAAGTCACCGCCATCTCCCGGATAAAGCCGAAGCGCCGGTCGATGCTGATGTGGGATTTGTAGCCGAACACCGGCAGGGCAATCATGGGCAGCGGCGTTCCATCCTCGCGATACCGGACTTTTCCGCCGATCTTGAGTGTCCAGCGCGCATCGGTGTCTTTCTGCGCCGCCTTGTTCTTCTGGTCCGGCCAGATTTCCTTCGCGCTCGCCCTCAGTATTTCGTTGCTTCGGTGCAGGCACCAGCGAGGCATCGACAATC
>NZ_JALHLG010000100.1 GCF_022832375.1 Novosphingobium beihaiense | reverse complement strand
GACCGTGCACGAATTGCGCGGGTTCGTGTCCGATGATCTCGATGGAGCGTTTCAAGAGGCCTATGCGGTTTCACGCGGCACGAAGTGCAAGCAGTTCCTCTTCTCACTCTCGCTCAATCCTCCTGCTGAAGCGAATTGAGTAGCCCCTAGTTTTCTAGACGCCTTCTGCTTTCAAAATCTGCTGGCGCTCGAACTGGGCGGGCGACAGCATCCCGTTCCTGACGTGCTTGCGTACCGGGTTGTAGAACATCTCTATGTAATCGAACACGTCCTGCCGGGCTTCCTTGCGTGTTTTGTAGGTATGGCGCCGGATGCGCTCGCGCTTGAGCGAGGAAAAGAAGCTCTCGGCCACGGCGTTGTCATGGCAGTTGCCGCGCCGGCTCATCGAATGTTCAAGATTGTGAGCTCGGAGGAAGGTCGCCCAGTCCATGCTGGTGAACTGCGAGCCCTGATCCGAATGAATCAACACCCGCTGTTTCGGCTTGCGCCGCCATACCGCCATGTGCAGCGCCTGGAGCACCACATCGGTGGTCTGCCTGCTCTGCATCGACCACCCCACCACACGGCGGGAATAGAGGTCGATCACGACAGCCAGATAGGAAAAGCCTTCCAGGGTGCGAATGTAGGTGATGTCTGTCACCCAGGCCCGGTCGGGCGCAGCAACGTCGAACTGACGATCCAGAGTGTTGTCGACCACCAAGGAGGGCTTGCCACCATAGCTGTTCGGCCGACGCTTGTAGCCAATCTGCGCCTTGATGCCCGCTAGCCTGGTCAACCGGGCAACACGGTTCGGGCAGCAGGTCTCGCCCTGATCCAGAAGGTCGTCGTGCAACTTGCGGTAGCCATAGACCTTGCCGCTGTCGTTCCAGGCTTGCCGGATCAACTTGGTCTGCCGAGCATCTTCCCGGGCTCGCTGGCTCAGCGGGTTCTTCTGCCAGGAATAGAAACCACTGGGCTGGATGCGCAGGCACCGGCACATCGACCGAACCCGGAACTGGTCGCGATGCTCGGCAACGAACGCGTATCTCACTTTGCATCCCTGGCG
>NZ_JALHLG010000010.1 GCF_022832375.1 Novosphingobium beihaiense | reverse complement strand
CGGGGCGGCCGCTTGCTTGCCCGAAGCGGAGCGCACGCGCGGCAGGCGGCCGATGCGGCCGGGCAGGGTCAGCAGGCGGCTCCAGTCGAACGCGAAAACCCGGCCCACCATCGCCACACCCGCGATCAGGCACACGAGCGCCAGCGCCAGCGTGATCCAGCCTTGCGCGGCGGGCGGGGTCAGGGCGGCCAGCGCGTGGATCGCCTTGGCGCCCAGCAGTCCGGAAATACCGCCCATGGAGGCCGGCAGCACGCCGCCCGGCTCGGTGAACCACAGCGAAAAGACGGTTGCGATCAGCACTATGGCGATAACGAGCAGGGCGACCGGGCGCCACCAGCGCTGGTTCGAATGCTCGATCTCGCTGTCGTCTTCCTCCACCAGCAGCCACAGCTTGCGCGCGAAGACATAGAGCATCGGCAGGAACAGGCAGGAGACCGGGCCGAACAGGAACAGCGCGCGCTCGGCAGTCCAGGCGCCTGTCGCGCCCATCCAGTTCTGCACTTCGCCGCCCGCGGCGGTGGAGGCGGAGGGGTCGGTCTGGTGATAGCTGGCCAGCGCCAGCGCCAGATAGAGCATCAGCGCGAACAGCGCCACCGCGCCCGAAAGCTCGGTCGCGCGGCGCAAGGACCGCTTGAGGACTGCGCGCCAGTCCGGTTTGGCGATGCGCCGTCCGGGCGCCATGGGCCGCGTGGCCATAAGAATTCCTCTGATTAGGTCCGGGAATAATGCGCCCGGGCGGGACTCCGCGTCAAGAATGAACCGGGAACAGCACTGTGGGCGATTCGGCAAGACCTTGAATTGCGGCCCATTTGCGCAAGCCGAAAGCGCGGGCCCGGTGCATGGTCATGCCGCCCAGCGCGATCGCGGGAACTTGCGCGCGCGCGGCCAGCAGGCGGAAGCGCAACGGGCCAAGCGCGGGCGCGCCGGGGTGCGAGCGAGTCGGGAAGACGGGGGAGATCAGCACCACGTCTGCCCTTGCACGATGGGCCTTGGCCAGTTCGCGCAGCGAATGGACGGTGACGAGCCGCAAGACAGCCGGGCCACGGGCAAGGCGCTCCGCCGCGCCATAGACGCCGTCTGCTCCCCAGGCCCGCGCTTCGCGCGGCGTACCCGAGAGCACCACGCAGTGCCCGTGCCGCCGCGCGATTCGGGCCAAGGTCTCGAAGCGGGCGCGGCGCGGGCCGGGCGGCAGGTGGTAATGGCGAAAGATCAGGCCCGATCCGCGTGGCAGGCGGGCGAGCGCGCGCTCCAGCCCGGCATCGTTGCGCGCATCGCTGACGATCCAGACATTTGGCCGGATCGAGGGACAAGGCGGCTGGCGGTTCGGCACGGGGACGCTATAGCAGCGCGCCATGGATCAGCCAGACCTTACGCCGCTCGACGATGTCCGCGCCCGCATGGCCCGCGCCGCCGCGATTGCTGGCCGCAAACCGGAAGACGTGGACCTCATCGCCATTTCCAAGACTTATCCGCCCGAAAGCATCCTGCCGCTGATCGAGCAGGGCCAGCGCGTGTTCGGCGAAAACCGCGTGCAGGAAGCGCAAGGCAAGTGGCCCGCGCTGATCGCGGCGCATCCGGACGTGAAGCTGCACCTCGTCGGCCAGCTCCAGTCGAACAAGGCCGAGGATGCCGTGGCCCTGTTCGACTGCATCCATTCGCTGGACCGGCCCTCGCTGGTAGCGGCGCTGGGCAAGGCAATGGCCAAGGCGGGAAAGCCGGTGCCGTGCTTCGTGCAGGTCAACATCGGCGCCGAAGAGCAGAAGGGCGGCTGCCCGATCGCCGATGTGCCTGCGCTGCTGGCCTCGGCGCGCGAGGCCGGGATTCCGGTGATAGGGCTGATGTGCGTGCCGCCCGCCGGGATCGAGGCGGCGCCGTTCTTCGCGCTGCTGGCGAAGATCGCGGCCGAAAACGGGCTCGATCGGCTCTCGATGGGCATGAGCGGCGATTTCGAAACCGCTGTCATGCTCGGCGCGACGCATGTGCGGGTCGGCTCCGCGCTGTTCGGCGCGCGGGACTGACCGGGATCAGGGCACTGCCGTTGCCGTTCGTGTCGAGCGA
>NZ_JALHLG010000001.1 GCF_022832375.1 Novosphingobium beihaiense | reverse complement strand
GGTCGTAGGTTCAAATCCTACCCCCGCAACCAGATGAAGAACTTACCTAGTTACGCGGCGACGACGAGCGATTTCGCCAGTTTTCGGGCATGTTTCCTTGACTTTTTGGCTCATGCTGCCTAGCAGGCGCCTCTTACGAACTTTCAGATTCTTACGGAGTGCCCATGGCGCGCGTTACTGTCGAAGATTGCGTCGACAAGATTCCCAACCGCTTCGATCTCGTCCTGCTTGCTGCGCAGCGTGCGCGTGAGATTTCCGGCGGCGCCGAGCTCACCGTCGATCGCGACCGGGACAAGAATCCGGTTGTTGCCCTGCGCGAGATTGCCGAGCAGACCGTCAAGCCCACCGAACTCAAGGAATCGCTTGTCACCTCGATGCAGCGCGTTCTGCCCGAGGACGACGACGAGATGGACGATATCGGTTCGCTCAGCCAGTCGGCCGAGGCTCTGCGCATCACCGCTTCGGCGCCGACGCGGAACACTTCGATCGGCGGCGACTACGACGGCTGATCCTTTTCGTTGACTGTCCTTTCGGGACAGGCAACGATGGCCGCGTGGCTGCCAAGAAACGAACACTTCCGCGTATTGCTGGTTTCACAGGGGGACCGTCCAAGAAGGCCGGTCCCCTTGGTGCGTCCGGTTCCGGCGCGACCATTGCCGTCTACAGCGTCAAGGGCGGGGTCGGGAAGACGACCTTTTCCGCCAATCTTGCCTGGTGTTCGGCGGCGCTGTCCGGCCATCGCACGCTTTTGTGGGATCTCGATGCCGCTGGCGGATCGGGTTTTCTCTATGGGCTGGAACCCAAGGGCTCGCGGCTGGCCGAAGAGGTCTTTTCGCGCGAACGCTCGCCCTCCGCGCTGATCCAGCACACCGGCTGGGACAATATCGATATCCTGCCTGCGGATGAGAGTATCCGCGCGCTCGATGCCCAGTTGATGCAGCTTGGCAAGCGCAAGCGGCTGGCCAAGCTGACCAGCCAGCTTTCCGCGCAGTATGAGCGCATCGTGCTCGATTGCCCGCCGGTGATGAACGAGCTTTCGGCGCAAATCGTGCGTGCGGCCGATCTGGTGATCGTGCCGCTGCCGCCATCGCCGCTTTCTGCGCGGGCTTTCGATCTGGTTGTGCGGGAAATCTCCGGAAATACCAAGCGGCATCCGCCGATTCTGCCGGTGCTTTCCATGCTCGACATGCGCCGCACGCTGCACCGCCAGGCGCATGAGGCCAATCCGAACTGGCCGTCGATTCCCTATGCCAGCGTGGTCGAGCAATGTGCTGTGCACCAGCAGCCGGTGGGGGCGCTGGCACCGAACAGCCCGGCCGCGCAGGCTTTTGCAAGGCTTTGGGCCGCGATTGAAAAGAAGCTGGGCGAGAAGCGCTGAACCTGTCAGCATTGTTGCGGTGCGAAATGCGGCTGTTCAGCGGGCCGCGCAAAGGCTAGCCTTGCTTTATGCAAGGGGATAGCATCAGCGGGATCGGCGAAAGTCTGGGGGACATCGGGCAGGGGGCTCTGGCCGCGCAGGCGGTGGAGCCGCAGGCCGGTGGCGGCGATGGCGATGATGGTCATACGCATGAGAGCGCGTGCCTGAACTGCGGCACGGCTCTGATCGGAGCACACTGTCATGCCTGCGGTCAGGCTGCGCATGTGCATCGCTCGCTGGCTGCGTTCTTCCATGACTTGCTGCACGGCGTGTTTCATTTCGAGGGCAAGATCTGGCGCACCTTGCCGCTGCTGGCCTGGCGGCCGGGCCGATTGACGCGCGAATATATCGACGGGCGCCGCGCCAGCTACATTTCCCCGATTGCGCTGTTCCTGTTCAGCGTATTCCTGATGTTCGCGGTGTTCCATGCAACGGAAAGCCACGACGAGCATGACAGCAGCAATCTGATCGGTATCGGGCAGAGTGTTGAAGGCATCGAAGACGGTCTGGCGAAGCTGAAAGCCCGGCGTTCGGCTGCCGCTGCCAAGGGAGAGCCGACAGCCGATCTGGACCGTCTGATCGAAGACCGGACCGAAACGCTTGCCGAATTGCAGGAGTTGGAGGCAGACGGGGTGACGGTCGATGTCAGCAATCTTGGCGGAGAGGGCGTTCACAGCGATATCCCGCAGCTCGACAAGGCGATCAAGAAGTTCAAAGCCAATCCGGACCTCGCATCCTACAAGCTGCAGACTTATGCTTATAAATACAGCTGGGCGCTGATCCCGATTTCGGTGCCGTTCCTGTGGCTGCTGTTTCCTTTCAGCCGGCGTTTCCACCTCTACGATCACACGGTGTTCGTGACGTACTCGCTGTGCTTCATGACGCTGTTGGTGATCATAACGATGCTGGCGGGCGCGGCAGGCGCAGGCTGGGTCGGAGCGGTGCTGTTCTTTGTGCCGCCTTTCCACATGTACCGGCAGTTGCGCGGAACATATGGGCTGTCTCGCTTCGGCGCGGTCTGGAGGAGCTGGCTGCTGGTCTGGTTCTCGGCCAGCGCCTTGCTGATCTTCTTTATTCTGATCATGGCGCAGACGGGCTCCTGACGATGATAGGATCATGGCTCTTGGCTCTCGCGGCCAGCATGGGGGGAGGCACAGACACGGCTGGAGACCTGCATCTGCAGGGGCGTTGCGCATACAATGCCGTTGTCCGCGCGCAGCGCGGGGATACCGTTCTGGTCACATGCGACACGGTGGATATTGACCTGTCTGCCGACGCGGGCAGCGTCGTCTACAGCCGGCGGAGCTGGGACGTGACGATGCTGCGCGTCGAGGGGGAATGGGAAGGGGACAGCATGACCGTGCGCCATATGGTCCTGCGGAACGGCACCAGCGACGATGCCAAGGGCATGTGCAGGATATTCCGGCGAGAGGGCCGGGTGTCCGTGGTGTCATGCCTCGCGAAGATGGGCACGCGTTCCTATGCGGCGAATTTCGAGACATCGCGCATCAACAACTGAAAAAGCCCTGAAAGGCAAAGAAAGGGGCGCAGAACCTTAAGTCCTGCGCCCCCTCCTGCATTCTCCCTCAGGGAGAGCTGAGATGCCTGTCAGGCGCCTTGCGGCGTGGCGCTGCCGCCCGAGAGGCGCTTGCCGGTCTTGGGGATCGACGAGCCCGAGACCGGACGTGGCGCCGAGGGGCCGCGCGGTTCGTTCGGCCGGTCGATATGGCCGGTTTCGAGCAACTGCTTTATCTCGTCGCCCGAGAGCGTCTCGTATTCGAGCATGGCATTGGCCAGCGTGTGCAGCGCCTCGTTCTGCTCGTTGAGGATCTGCGTGGCGCGGGCATGGGCATTGTCCACCAGCAGGCGGATTTCAGCGTCGATCACCTTGTTCGTCTCGTCGGAGGCCATCGTGCGGTGCGATCCGCCCATGCCGAGATAGCCTTCCTGGCTTTCCTCGTACTGCAGCGGGCCCAGCTTGTCCGACATGCCCCACTTGGTGACCATGTTGCGGGCCAGGCTGGTGGCGTACTGGATGTCCGACGAGGCGCCGGAGGAGACCTTGTCGTGCCCGAAGATCAGCTCTTCCGCCACGCGGCCGCCCATCGAGACCGAGAGGTTCGCCAGCATCTTGTCGCGGTGGTAGGAATAGCTGTCCCGCTCGGGCAGGCGCATGACCATGCCCAGCGCGCGGCCGCGCGGGATGATCGTGGCCTTGTGGATCGGGTCCGAGGCTTCCTCGTTCAGCGAGACGATCGCGTGGCCCGCCTCGTGGAAGGCGGTCATCTTCTTCTCTTCCTCGGTCATGACCATCGAGCGGCGCTCGGCGCCCATCATGACCTTGTCCTTGGCGTCCTCGAACTCGGCCATGGCGACGAGGCGCTTGTTGCGCCGCGCGGCGAGCAGGGCGGCCTCGTTGCACAAGTTGGCGAGGTCCGCGCCCGAGAAGCCCGGGGTGCCGCGCGCGATCACGCGGGCATTGACGTCGGGCGCCAGCGGAACCTTCTTCATGTGCACTTCGAGGATCTTCTCGCGGCCCTCGATGTCGGGCACCGGCACCACCACCTGACGGTCGAAACGGCCCGGGCGCAGCAGCGCCGGGTCGAGCACGTCGGGGCGGTTGGTCGCCGCGATGATGATGATGCCTTCGTTGGCCTCGAAGCCGTCCATCTCGACGAGGAGCTGGTTCAGCGTCTGCTCGCGCTCGTCGTTCGAATTGCCGAGGCCATGGCCGCGATGGCGGCCGACGGCATCGATCTCGTCGATGAAGACGATGCAGGGCGCATTCTTCTTGGCCTGTTCGAACATGTCGCGCACGCGGCTGGCGCCGACACCCACGAACATCTCGACGAAGTCGGAGCCCGAAATGGTGAAGAACGGCACGCCCGCTTCCCCCGCGATGGCGCGGGCAAGCAGCGTTTTGCCGGTGCCGGGCGAGCCGACCAGCAGCGCGCCCTTCGGGATCTGGCCGCCGAGCTTGGAAAAGCGCGAGGGATCGCGCAGGAACTCGACGATTTCCTCCAGCTCCTCACGTGCTTCGTCGATACCGGCGACATCGTCGAACGTGACGCGGCCGGAGCGTTCGGTGAGCATCTTGGCCTTGGACTTGCCAAAGCCCATTGCGCCCGATCCGCCGCCTTTCTGCACTTGCCGCAAGGCGAAGAAGGCAATGCCCACGATCAGCAGGAAGGGCAGGGTCTGCGCCAGGATATAGACCAGCAGGCTGCCCTGTTCGGCTTCCTTGCCGGAATACTTGACGTCATGATCCTGCAGAAGCTGTGGCAGCGTGGTGTCGCCCGGCACGGGCACCGTGGAAAAGCTGTCCCCATTGGTGAACTTGCCGGTGATGCGGTCCTGGCTGATTTCCACCGAGGCCACGCTGTCGCTGGCGACGCGGGCGCGGAAATCGGAATAGGGAATCGCCGGGCCGGTTTCGCTGCGCGCACCGAACATGGACACCACCATGAGAAGCGCGAGGAAGATACCGCCCCAGACGAGCAGGCTCTTGATCCATGGATTGCCGCTGGGCTGGTCGTCGTTCATTGTCGGAAGTTGTCCTTTCGCCCGCTAATGTAGGCGCCCACAGCTGAATCTCAAGTTAGCGAAGCCATACAGAGTAATCGTTTCGTCCGGCCGTTGCCAGAGGCGTTCAGGCCGTGAATGCCGCCGGGCCCGAAGGGCGGATATAGCGTGGCATATCGATGCCCTGCCGCTGGGCCGCATCGAGGAAGATCTGCTCCATCGAACCGGCATGATCGGTGGAAAGGTAATTGCCTTCGTCATCGAAGGAAACGTTCACGCCGGAAACGACCATAAATCCTTCCACCGGCTCGCCATCTTCGGGAATGTGGAAGCTGTGCACGGTGCCCGGCGGTTCGTAGAGATAGCTGCCTGCCGTTTGCGTGTCCTGCGGGTATTCCTTGTAGCCCCATGTGCCTTTAAGCGTGAAGAAATGCACCGCGCCGGTGTGGAAGTGCTTGGGCAGCGTGGTGCCCGGCGCATAGCGCACATAGAGCACCCAGGTTGCGTTGTCAGGATCGAGGAACAGCGGCCACAGCTTCATGCCCGGAATCAGGTGGCCCAGATCGATGGCGGGTTCGGTGTTGACGTTGAGCGAGAGCAGGCGGTCCTGCTCATGAATGGCAAGCGGCAGCGGCATGGTGGTTCCTCTCCTGAATTGAGGGAGAGGGTGGCATGGGCGCGCGAGCGGCTCAAGGGCCGCGCAATAGTCCTCCCCGGGACGGGGAGCGGGACCATGCGCAGCATGGTGGAGGGGATTCCCGCCCCGGCGTGACGGTGCGTGGGGCCCAAAGTCCCCTCCACCACCAGCTTCGCTGGCGGTCCCCCTCCCCGTCCCGGGGAGGACTGTTACGTCTTCACAAGCTGATAATCGCCCGCATCGTCCACTTGTGCTTTCCAGCCCGGATAAACGACGATGGTGGTGAAGGTCTCCTCGATGATCGCAGGGGAGGGCACTTCCATGCCCGGCTCCAGATCCTTGCCGAGATAGACCGGCACCGGCGCAAAGCCCTGGCCGAGGTTGGCGCGGCGCTGCTTGGCGGCGACCGGGGCCTTGCCCGAGGGCGTGAACCCACCGGCTGCGCCGGGCGAGGGCGTCACCACAAGGGCGGCAAGGCGCACGCCTGTAATTTCAGGCACCTCGTGCTCGCGGATGTGGTTGTATTCGGCCATGTGGCGCGCGTTGAACAAGGCAATCGCGTGCTCGCCGAAATCGTCTCCGATGAACGAGAGATCGCCCAGCGGCACGTCCGTTTGGTAGTCCAGCGAGAGTGAGAAGTTCTGCCCCGGATAGCGCATGTTGAGCTGGTAGTTCACGCGGATGTCCCCCGCCGCGAAGTGCGCATCGGTGAAGAACTTACGCGCGCGGTTCGAGAGGTCGGTCCAGAGCTGGCGAATGCGCTCCAGATCCAGTGCCTTGGCCGAGGCGATATAGCTGCGTTCCTCGTCGATCGTCGGGTTGGCCACCAGCGTGCCGAGCGCTGAGAAGGTGGGGGAGGCCTTGGGCACCAGCACGCGGGTAATGCCCAGATCTTCCGCCTGTATCGCGGCGAAGGCCGGGCCGTTGCCGCCATAGGCTAGCATCACGAGATCCTTGGGATCGATGCCCTTGCCCGCCGTGGTGCGGCGCACGCCCTGGCTCATGTTGGCATTGACCACGCGCCAGCAATCAAACGCGGCCTGTTCGGCGCTTCCGTGGCCCATGTCATCGGCGATGCTCTGGAAGGCTTCGTCCACGCCCTTGCGCGTCAGTGTGAAGCTGCCGCCCGCGAACCCTTCATCCGTAGAGAGAATGCCCAGCATCACCAGCGCGTCGGTCACCGTCGGCTCGGTGCCGCCGCGCCCGTAGCAGATCGGGCCGGGCTCCGAGCCTGCTGACTTCGGGCCGACTTCCAGTGCCCCCGCATTGACGTGACAGACCGAACCGCCGCCTGCGCCCAGCGTTTCCACTTTCACCATGGGCACGCCGATCAGGTAGCGGTGGTGCATGTTCCACCCCGCTTCGGCCGGGGCCTGCCCGCCGACCACCAGCGACATGTCATAGGAAGTGCCGCCCATGTCGACGCAGAGCAGGTCCGGGCAGCCCTTGGCGCTGCCGGTGTGGGCCGAGCCGATTACGCCGCCTGCGGGGCCGGAGGCCAGTACACGGATCGGGGCGCCGTCGATGTATTCCTTGGTCATCACCCCGCCCGAGGCCTGCATGACCATGAGCTGTTTGGTGTACCCGCCCTCGGCGAGGCGCTGCACCAGCTTTTCCAGATACCCGGTCACGCGCGGGCCGACATAGGCATTGACCACGGTGGTGCTGGTGCGGTCGTACTCGGGCGCGCGCGGCAGCACTTCGTGGCTGGCGGAAATGTAGGCGTTCTGGATTTCCTGCGTGACGATCTCCTTGGCCCGGCGTTCGTGTTCCGGGTTCACGAAGGAGAACAGGAAGCTGATCGCCACGGCTTCCACGTTCTGCAGCCGCAGCTTGCGGCAGGCCTCGCGCAGTGCGTCCTCATCAAGGGCGTGGTGGACAGTGCCGTCGTGCAGAATGCGTTCGGGCACGGTCAGGCGGCGGCGGCGCGGAGTGATCTGCTTGGGCGGCGCGAGGCGCACGTCCCAGATGTCTTCCTTGTAGCCGCGCCGGTATTCGATCTCGTCGCGAAAGCCTTCGGTGGTGATGAGGCCGGTCAGGGCGCCGTTCATCTCGATCAGGGTGTTGTCGGCGACGGTGGTGCCATGGACGATCGCGTCGCACCGGCTGAGAAACGCACCGAGATCGAGGCCTTCCTTCTCTGCCAGCTTGCCGAGGCCCTCCATTACGCCCAGCGAGCGGTCCTCCGGCGTGGAGAGGTTCTTGTGCAGGATAACCTCGTCTCCCTTGAGCAGGGCGAAGTCGGTGAAAGTGCCGCCGATGTCGATGCCCACCCGGTAATTCTTGGCGCGATTGGTCATTCAGGTCTCTCCTTGTCCTCCCCGGATCGGCGAGGTGGCAGCCCGCAGGGCTGACGGAGGGGATTCTCGTTCCGGCGCTGTGTGTGGTTGCGCGCGCCTTTCCGGTTCGCGTTTGCCGGGAGTCCCCTCCACCGCCTGCAGCGGTCCCCCTCCCCGTACCGGGGAGGATTTGTTCGTTACTCCGCGGCTTCCGCCACGGCTTCCATTTCCGCCCGCAGCGCCTCGGTTGCTGCATGGTCCACGGCCAGCGTGTAGTCATCGAGGCTGCCGGTCAGCACCACGCCGTACTTCGCCCGCGCGGCTTCGAGGCTCACGTATTCGTCGAGCACGTCCTCCTTCACCGCCTCGGGATCGCGCAGCAGCGGCTGGCCGAAGCCGGCGCCGCCGCCGTGCTGGTAAGCGATGACCGCGCCTTCGGGCAGCAGGTCCTGAGCCGTGTGCTCGATCTTGCGCTCGTTGGGAGAGCCCACTTCGAAGTGGTTGGAATAGGGAATCGCATCGTCCCCGCCGCACATGCCGCGCAAGGGGTGGTCGGCCGAGACCATCCACGCCATCGCAGAGGTGGGCTTGAGCACCTGCTTCACGTTCAGCGAGCCCGGCGCCCCGCGCCACTGGCCCGCACCGCCGCCGTCGGTGGTCATCTCGCGGCTGATGTTGAGGATGGGAAAGCGGCTTTCGGCGTCCTCCGCTTCGGAGAGGATCAGATTGCCCAGCGAATTGGGGCACGATCCCCAGCCGTCGATGCCCTGCACGGCGGAGACGTCCATCGAGCGGCAATCGACGCCCTGATCCATCCACATCATGCCGTTTGCGTCGAAACCGATGACGGCGTTGGGCATGCCGATCTTGTAGAGCTGCGGTTGCGCCCGCTCCGGAGCCACTTGCGAGAGAGCGAGGCACACTGCCTCGGTAATCTCGCAGGCCGGATGGAACGAGCCGAGCGCGGCGGGCTTGTTCGGGGGCGGCTGGGCGATGCAGCCTTCGGGAATGACGATCTCCACCGCATTGAACATGCCCTCGTTGCGCACGATCGTCGGGTCCATGTGGGTGATCACTTGCGTCATCACATAGCTGCGCGAGTTGGCGAAGGTGTTCCACACGCCGACCAGATCCTGCCGGTCGTCGGTGCCGGTGAGGTCCACGGTGAGCTGGTCGCCTTTCACGGTGCAGGTGACGTGGACCTTGATGTCTTTCGTCCCGGCGGTGTCGTGGTCGATCAGGACAGTGCCTTCATAGGCGCCGTCGGGCCATTTCGCGATTTCCTCGTGCATGCGCTTTTCGGTGTGCTCGATCGAATGGTTGATCGCCGCCTTCACCACCTCCGCGCCCCACTTGCCCAGCAGGTCCTCCAGCATCTTTGCCGCATGCTGCACCCCGCCGATCATCGCCGCGATGTCGCCCGCGAACGTGGCGAAGCGGTTGTTGCGCACCACCATGTCGAACACGTCGCGCCGCAGCTCGCCCCGGTGGACCAGCTTGAGGCAGGGGTAGATCACGCCCTCGGTGAAGACGTCGGTCGCCTCCAGCGTGAAGCCGCCGGGGTCCTTGCCGCCGGTGTCGCCCTGATGCGCCTGCAGCGTCTGGATGCAGATCAGTTCGCCGTGCTCGTCATAGACCGGGCCGTAGACGTTGTAGTCCGGCAAGTGCCCGCCGCCGTGATCGGGATCGTTGGCGAGGAACACATCGCCTGGCCCCCAGTCGTACCGCTCCTGGTTCATCAAGCCCCAGCGCGTTTCCATCTGGTTGACGAACGTCAGCTGCGGCGTCCCGATCGCGCCCATCGCCAGCCGCCCGTGCGCATCGACAATCGCCGCATTGCGCTCGTTCGACTGGTTGATGATGGGGGAGGAGGCGGCGCGGCCCAGATACGTCGCAGCCTCGAAGCACACGGTTTCGAACGCGCCGCGAATGATATCGGCTGTGACCTGATCGATCGCGGCCGTGGCGGGCAAGGGCTCGCGCGGAGCCGCCAGCTTGCGGTTCAACTCGTAGGACATCGCTGCACTTCCTCTTCCGCCCATGCTCTTTGTTCTTGAGCTTCGGGGAATAGGGCCACAGCGTGCCGCTTTTCTCTACAAACCGTGCGGTCCCGCGTGCACTTTGCGAAACGCGGGCAAGAGCCTCATACCAAAACGCGATGAGCCTGACTCATCGCGTTTTGGTCAGCCCGTGCGGCACTTGGGCATTTTCCAAGTCTGATGCGTCAGCATCTCAAAGACTTGGTATCAATCGACCATGGCGGCGACGATATGGCGCAAATCCCGCGGCGTTAATGCGCCTGCAGGAAGCATGCCTTTCATCACCTCTGCCCGGGAAATGGACGGCCTTGCATTATGTTGGGCCGTGGTCTTGTTCTTGGGCGCATAAGCGGCGCCGGTATTGTCTGTAATCATGTAACTCCGTGATGTGCGGCCTGTGGCCGCATTCCTTCTATCGTTTGAACTGGCCGCGCCTGCGGGGCGGGCCACCTGCCTGACCGGGGGTGCGTTCGCGGAAGACGATGCGCCCCTTGGTGAGGTCATACGGCGTCATCTCGACGTGAACGCGATCGCCAACGACGGAGCGGATGCGGAACTTGCGCATCTTCCCAGCGGTATAGGCGATAATCTTGTGCTCGTTATCGAGCGTGACGGCAAAGCGTCCATCGGGGAGGATTTCCTCGATGTAGCCTTCCATGGTCAGCAGTTCTTCTTTGGCCAATTTCGTTCTTTCAAAAATGGACAGGCTCACGCCAGCTCAGCATTGAGCAGCGGCTGGCGATGAGAGCCATGCAGCAAGAAAAGGGAGAAAAGGCTGCAAAGTGCAGCAAAAAAATCCCGTCGCAGGCGACGCAGCCGCTGCTATGTAGTGATTATTGCGGAAATTGCAAATTGTAGCTTCAGCACCCCGTTTTGGCGGGGCGCGAATTTCCGTTTCAGTCGCTTTCGAACGCGGCGCGAATGTCGTCGGGGGCGAGGTCGGAGAACTTGGTGATCCGTGCCTCGAACTTCAACCTGACGCGGCCGGTGGAGCCGTGGCGCTGCTTGGCGACGATCAGTTCGGCAAGCCCCGTGACCTGTTCCATCTTCTGGCGCCATGCCTCCCATTTCTCGACGACATCCGGCGGATCGCCCTCGGCCGGGTATTTGGGCTCGGTCGCATTGACGTAGTAGTCCTCGCGGAACACGAACCAGACCATGTCGGCGTCCTGCTCGATCGAGCCCGATTCGCGCAGGTCCGAGAGCATCGGCTTCTTGTCCTCGCGCTGTTCGACGGCGCGGCTGAGCTGCGAAAGCGCGATCACCGGCACTTCCAGTTCCTTGGCCAGCGTCTTCAACCCGCGCGAGATTTCCGAAATCTCGTTCACGCGGTTGTCGCTCGCACGGCCCGAGCCCGAGAGCAGCTGGAGGTAGTCGATGATGATCAGGCCGATATTGTGACGGCGCTTGAGGCGGCGCGCGCGGGTGCGCAGCGCGGCGATCGAGAGGCCCGGGGTATCGTCGATGTAGAGCGGCAGTTCGGCGAGGCGCTGGCTGGCAAAGGAGAGTTGCTGGAAATCCTCGCGGCTGATCTTACCCATGCGCAGGGCTTCCGAAGAGATGCCCGACTGTTCGGCGAGGATACGCGTGGCGAGCTGGTCGGCACTCATTTCAAGGCTGAAGAAAGCCGTCGGTGCACCTACCGACTTGGCATGCTCGATTCCGTCACGCACGGTATCGTCGATATAGCGCTGCGCGGTGTTGAAGGCGATGTTGGTGACCAGTGAGGTCTTGCCCATGCCGGGACGGCCAGCGAGAATGATGAGGTCGGAATCGTGCAGGCCGCCGATCTTGTCGTTGACGGAGGTAAGCCCGGTGGTCTTGCCCGAGATGTGGCCGCCCGAATTGAACGCTTTCTCGATGTTGAAGATCGCGGTGCGCGTGGCGGCCGAGAAGCTTTTCGCCTCGTTGGCCGAGGCGGCACCTTCGGCGACCTTGTAGAGCGCGGCTTCCGCTTGCTCGATCTGCTCCATCGGCTCGACCGATTCGGAGGTGTCCATCGCCCCCTCGACGAGCCCGCGCCCGACCGAGATAAGCTCGCGCAACAGGGCGAGGTCATAGATCTGGTCCGCCAGTTCGCGCGGAGCGAGCAGGCCCTGTCCATCGGCAGTGAGGCGGGCGAGGTAGGACACGCCGCCCAGGGCCTTCAGCGCCTCGTCCGATTCGAAATAGGGGCGCAGAGTGACAGGCGTGACCACGGCCTTGCGATCGAGCAGGCCCAGGATGCGTTCGTAGATCCGCGCATGGACCGGCTCGAAGAAATGCTGGGGGCCCAGCTGGGTCTGCAGTTCCTCGATCACGCGGTTGTCGATCAGCACCGCGCCCAGAAAGGCGGCTTCCGCCTCCACGTTGGAAGGCAGGGTGCGGGCTTCGGATTCGGCAGGTTTGATGAGTGCTTGTTCAGGGGCCATAAGCGCGGCACCATGATCGTCCAGCGTAGTGCTCGCAAGCGCGATGTGTCCCGTTTTTAATCCACAGGGTGTGGAGGACCTTCGCCGGGCTTGCCCGCCCATGCTGCAAGCGCGTAAAGGCGGTGCGCATCATGGCGGACCCGCGCATCATTCATATCGAACTCGACGAGGCGACCATTCTGTGGCGCAACGCTGATATCGAACAGGAACGGCGTATCGCCATCTTCGACCTGATCGAGGATAACCTGTTCAAACCGTTGCGATCCTATGCCGCCGGGCATCAGGGGCCGTACCGGCTCAAGCTTTCCGTGCGGGACGGCAGGCTGTCCCTGGAAATCGATAACGAGGCGGGGGAACCGCTGGAAACGCTGCTGCTGGGGCTGGCGCGGTTTCGCCGGTATATCCGCGAATATTTCGCGATCTGCGACAGCTACTATCAGGCGATTCGCAAGTCGACGCCGCAGGAGATCGAGACCATCGACATGGCCCGGCGCGGAGTCCACAACGAAGCGGCGGAGCTTTTGCTGGAGCGGCTGGAAGGCAAGGTCGAGACTGACTTTCCCACCGCCCGGCGTCTGTTCACGCTGATCTGCGTCCTGCATATCCGGGGCTGAGGAGACGACTGTGGCAGCGCGGGGTGGGAAACAGCGCAAACGTGCGCGGCTGAGCGGCGCGGCCAAACTGCGCATTCTGGGCGCGGTTTTGCTGGTGGCGCTGGTGGCCGGGGCCTGGACCTGGTGGCAGATGCATCACTGGCTGCCGGACCGGGCCAGCTTCCCCATGCAGGGCGTGGAGATCGGCGCGCAGGATGGCGATGTGAACTGGGAATCGCTGAAAGCCATCGGCGCCGATTTCGCCTATATCGATGCGAGCGCCAGCGCGTTCGCGCGTGATCCGCGCTTCGTTGCCAATTTCGATGCGGCGCGCGCGGCGAAGATGCAGGTGGGCGCGGTCCACCTCTACGATCCGTGCCAGCCCGCCGAAAAGCAGGCGGCGAATTTCGTGACCACCGTGCCGCGCGATCCGGCCCTGCTGCCGCCTGCGGTGGAACTGGACATGCTGGCCGATAATTGTCCGGTCCACGTCAGCGATGCGAAAGTGGAAAGCGAGCTGATGACCTTCCTCAATCAGGTGGAAACGCATGCGGGCAAGCCGGTGATCTTGAAAGTCACGCCCCGCTTCGAGGCGCGCTATGGCATTGCCCACAAGCTGGACCGGAACCTGTGGCTGGTGCGGGACCGGCTGATGCCCGATTATGCCGGGCGGCCCTGGACGTTGTGGACAGCCAACACCAGCCTTGCGAACGAAGTTGCGAAAGGCGGGCTGCGCTGGGTAGTGGTGCAGCCATGACCGAGAGCAAACGAGATGCCCTGATCGCCGCCGCGCGCGAAGCGGCCGCCGGGGCCTATGCGCCCTATTCGAACTTCCATGTTGGGGCGGCGCTGCTGCTGGCCGACGGTTCGGTGGTGACGGGCGCCAATGTCGAGAATGCCAGCTACGGCCTTGCGCTCTGCGCCGAGACGGTGGCGGTGGGCAAGATCCTCTCCACGGTGGAGCAGGGCACGCTGGAGGCCGTGGCCGTGACCGGCGGCGCCCCGGGCGCGCCGGGCGAGGGGCCCACGGTTACGCCGTGCGGGCGCTGCCGTCAGGTGCTCAACGAAATCGCGCAGCTGGGGGGCACGAACCCGGTGATCTGGTGCGACGGGGCCGATGGCGTGCTGGAACTGCGCCTGTCAGAACTGCTGCCGCACGCCTTCGGGCCCGCCAATCTCGGCTGAGCCTTAAAGCAATATGCGGGACATCTGAGCTAAAGTCCGCTCGTCCTGAGCCTGTCGAAGGACGCGGGCGCAGCGCCGGGGTTAACACCCTTCGACAAGCTCAGGGTGAGCGGGGAAGGAGGCAGATCTTACGCACGATGCCTCAGCTTTCGCGCTCGATCAGCCATTCCAGCAGGGCGCCCATGCAGTCCTGCCCGAGCTGCATCGAGCGTTCGGGGCTCCAGCCTTGACGGCGATCGGCTGCCGGGTTGTGGTCCTTGAACGGCATTTCCAGCGTCATCGAGACGCAGCCGAAGCGCTCGGCCAGCAGGTTGGTGGACATCGACAGATTGCCCGTGCCCGGCCGCGCGACCGGATAGCCGAGCCGCGTCTGAAAATCCGGCGTGCGGCGTTCGAGCAGCTCTGCGTAGCGGTTGTACCCGGAAAGCTGTGTGTCCTTGAGCGAGGGAATGCCTTCGAATCCGGCGAGGAACACGGCGGGAATTGCCTCGTCGCCGTGCACGTCCATCGCGAAATCGACGCCTGTGGCATCCATGGCATTGCGGATCGCCAGCACTTCGGGAGACTTCTCGGGGGTGGGATTATCCCACTCGCGGTTGAGGTTCACGCCCGCTGCATTGGTACGCAAGTGGCCGCGCCGGGAGCCGTCCGGATTGGCGTTGGGCACCACGTGCAGCCGACAGCGGCGGCGCAGTTCGCGGCCTACCGAACTGGCCGGATCGGTGAGCAGTTCCAGCGCACCTTCCATCCACCATTCCGCCATCGATTCGCCCGGATGCTGGCGAGCATAGAGCCAGACCTCGACCGGCCCCGCGCCCATTTCCAGACAATCCACCGGCTGGCCGTCGAGCGTGGTGCCGAGGCAGCGGTACTCCACGCGCCCGGCCATACGCGAGACGAGATCGTGATGCCGCTCCATCGAATAGGGCGCGAAATAGGCGAACCAGGCGATGTTGCCGGAGGGCTTGTAGCGGATCGTCAGAGTGCCGCCGTCGCGGCTTTCGTCCCATTGGCTCTCGGCACGGCCCCAGAACTGGCGGTCCTCGGAAACGCAGGCGTTGTAGCCGGACCAGCCCAGCGGATAGGCAGAGCGGTTGAGCCCGGTGATCACCAGCGTCAGTTCGCGCTCTTTCGCGCCGCTGACGCGAAAGTGGAACCACTGGAAGAAATCGGAATTGTAGTCCCGCCGGATGGCGAGGCGGGCCGTGGTGCCGTCTATGGAGAGGACTTCGATATTGCCGGAATCGAAAGCGGCGCTGATCTGGATGTCGTTCATTTCACTAAAATAGTTTCGCCGGACTGGCCCGGAAACCCCTTGAACAGCGCTTCGGCCATTTTTGCGGCGCCCAGAGAGGTTTGCGCCATCGGTGAACTGGCGCGCACGGTGAAAGCTGCGCGGCCTTCCCACAAGTGTCTGCCGCTGGCGCGGTCCTGAATGGTGACGGCGAGCTTGGTTTCGACCTGTTCGGGCGGCGGGCCGGACAAGTCTATGCCGACTCCCACGCCCACACCGGACCCATAGCTGCCGGTGCTGCCGCCCACGCCGACCGAGACGGGGTTGGAATTGCGCTGCGGCAGGTATCTGTGCCGTTCCAGGCTGAGGAGAGCGACCTGACCGCTCCCGCTTTCGCCGGGCAGGGGCAGGGTATAGCCCAGCCGCGTCAGTTCGCGGCCCACGGCCCCGGCATAGGCGCGGAATTCCATATCGTCGAGCTGGCCCGGCGCGGGCTCCACGCGGATCGTGCCGTGCCCCAGCGGCGTAATATCGGCGGCGTGAAAGCGGGTGACTTCAACCGGCCCCACCGGCGCGACGCAGCCGGAGAGGGCGGCGCTGGCGGCGAGAGCGAGCGCGCCGGTGAAATAGGCGCCGGTAAAATGAGCAAAGCGGGGCAATTTCATGGCATCCTCCAGCCTCTGGGCGCCGGTTCTCCGGGCCGGTGTGCCGCGCCCGGGGCAGGGATGCAAGCGGCACTCACCGGGGCGGCTCGGCTCCTGGGAACTCGTCGAACAGCGCGCGCGCCAGCTTGGTGGCGATCTTGCTGTCGTTCCAGTGGCTGTCGCCTTCGTAGGTCGCGATGGTGGCATAGCCTTCCCAGAGCACTTCGCCGCTGGCCTTGTCCTTGATGCGGACATCGAGCCGGGTCGAGATGAGCGCGGGAAGCGGCTTGGACAGATCGACGTTGAGGGACAGGCCATAGCCGGAGTACCCGTGCGAGCCCACCGCGACGGCCGCGCTGCCGCTGACCGGCTTCTGCTTGCCTTCGGGCGGAACCAGCACTTGCCGTTTGAGCCGCAGCGTTGCCACTTGCGCGTTTTCCGTGCCGGAATGGCGTGTGTCGTACCCGGCGCCGATCAGGGCATCGACGACCGCGGCTTCATAGGCTGCGCGTTCGTTCTGCCCGGACCACGGGGTGTCGCCCGATTCGGATTCGACGGTGATGGAGCCGTGGCCCAGTTCCGCTGCGGCGGGGGTGGCAACGGCGAATCGGCTGGCTTGCACATGCCCTTCACGCGGATCGCGGCTGCGGTGGCGGGATATCCGCGAATCCGTGGGCCCGTCCCAGCGTGAAGAACCCCAGCCCGGGGAGCGCCATCCCGATCCCCAGGGTGAAGGCTGGGCCAGGGCCGGGAAAGGGACAAGCAGCATGGCAGCTATGCCTGCCGCGAAAGTGGCGCCCGTAAGCTTTGACATGTGTTTTATCTTTTTCCCGAATTCGGTATGGCCGCACCCTGAAAATGGTTATGCGGACTGCCGCTTGCCAGCAGATGAATGGCGGAACAATGGGCGGGCAGCGGCGTCTTGCGCTTGACTTTGCAGGCGGCTCCCACTAACGGCGCCACTTCGAATTTCCGGCGGACGGAATGTTTCCAGACAGCCGCCCAGACAGACGAGACACACGATGAAGATTCGCAACAGCCTGAAGTCGCTCAAGGGTCGTCACCGGGACAACCGCGTGATCCGCCGCCGCGGCCGTACTTACGTCATCAACAAGACCAATCGCCGGTTCAAGGCCCGCCAGGGCTGATTCGTTTCGCCCATCCCTGCCGATAAGGCGGGGATCACAGGCGGACGGGTTCTTGTGTTGACGATATGAGGCCCCCGCCATTCGCGGGGGTCTTGTCATGTCTGCCATAGATGCGGTTGTTTTCGATGTGGGCCGGGTGCTTGTCCAGTGGGACATGCGCCTCTTGTTCGCCAAGCTGATCGGCGATCCCGAGCGGCTGGACTGGTTCTGCAGCACCGTCGTGACCGAGGAGTGGCATTTCCAGCACGATGCCGGGCGCGATCTCGCGGAGATGGTGGCCGAGCGCAAGGCCGAGTTCCCCGGTCATGACGATCTGATCGACGCTTACGCCACGCGCTTTCTCGAAACGATTCCCGGCAATGTGCCTGGCAGCCACGAGATCGTGCGCGAACTGGCCGGGCGGCAAGTGCCGTTGTTTGCCATCACCAATTTCGCCACGCCGTTCTGGCGCGAGTACCGCGCGACCGAGCCGCTGTTTGATCTGTTCGGAGACATCGTCGTTTCCGGAGACGAAAAGCTGGCCAAGCCCGATCCGAAGATCTTCGAACTGGCCGCGGGGCGCTTTGGGCACGAGCCGGGCGCGATGCTGTTCATTGACGATAACCCCGCCAACGTCGCCTCGGCGCAGGCGCTGGGATGGCAGGTGCACCACTTCCACGATGCGCAAACCCTGCGCGCCGATCTCGCAAGCCGTCAGTTGCTCGGCTAACGCCGTCAGGGGACGGACAGGGCTGGCGGTATGGCATGAACCGGTCCGTTCCGCCGGTTTTTGTGCGCCCAAAATTTATTTCGCAGTTGCAGCGTAAACGCTTGGCAAGTCCCGTTCCATGTTGCATCACATGGACAAACGGGAGTCACAATGACGGCTGCGGGCACGACGAATTTCGACGAAATGCTCAACGGGGACGGTGCGGTTCGTCCCGCCTATTCCGATTTTTGCGAATGGTACGGTTCCCAGGACAAGGCCTGGCTGAAACGGCAGGACGCGGAAGCCGAACGTTTCTTTCGCCGCATCGGAATTACTTTCAATGTCTACGGGGATGACGCGGCCGAAGAGCGGCTGATCCCGTTCGACATGATCCCGCGCATCATCACCGCGCGCGAATGGCGCAAGCTGACGCGGGGCATCGAGCAGCGGGTGCGGGCGCTCAACGCTTTCCTGCAGGATCTCTACCACCGGCAGGAAATCATCCGTTCCGGCCGCCTGCCGGTCCATGCGCTGCGCGACAACGATGCCTTTCTTTCGCAGATGATCGGCTTCACGCCGCCGGGCGGGGTCTATACCCATATCGTCGGTATCGATCTGGTGCGGACCGGCCCGGAAGAATTCATGGTGCTGGAAGACAATGCCCGCACCCCCTCCGGCGTCTCCTACATGCTGGAGAACCGTGAGACGATGATGGCGATGTTCCCGGAATTGTTCACCAAGGTTCCGGTGCGCCCCGTCTCGGACTATCCGCGCCGTTTGGCCCGCTCGCTGCGCGCCTGCGCGCCGCCCGCCTACAGGGGCGGCAAGCGGCCGGTGGTGGCGGTGCTGACGCCGGGCATCTACAATTCGGCCTATTTCGAACACGCCTATCTGGCGGACCAGATGGGCGCCGAACTGGTCGAGGGCAGTGACCTCAGAGTGATGGACGGGCGCGTCGCCATGCGCACCACCACCGGGTACAAGGCGATCGACGTGATCTACCGCCGCGTCGATGACGATTACCTCGATCCGCTGACGTTCAATTCCAGTTCGGTGCTGGGCGTGGCCGGGATCATGGACGTCTACCGGGCAGGCGGCATCACGATCGCCAATGCGCCGGGCACCGGCATTGCCGACGACAAGGCGATCTACAGCTACATGCCCGAGATCGTGGAGTTCTACACCGGCGAAAAGCCGATCCTGAACAACGTGCCGACCTGGCGCTGCTCCGAAGCGGATTCGCTGGCCTATGTGCTGGACAACCTGAAAGACCTGGTGGTCAAGGAAGTGCACGGTTCGGGCGGCTACGGCATGCTGATCGGGCCGACTTCCTCGAAAAAGGAGCTGGCCGCGTTCGAGGCGAAGCTGCGCGCGAAGCCCGATAACTACATCGCCCAGCCTACGCTTTCGCTTTCGACCGTGCCGATCTTCACCAATGCGGGGCTGGCGCCCCGGCACGTCGATCTGCGGCCGTTCGTGCTGGTTTCGCCCGATGGCATCGATATCACGCCGGGCGGGCTGACCCGCGTGGCGCTCAAGAAAGGGTCTTTGGTGGTCAATTCCTCGCAAGGCGGCGGCACCAAGGATACCTGGGTACTGGACGAGTAATGCTGGGAAGAGCTGCCAACGGCGTCTACTGGATGCACCGCTATCTGGAGCGGGCGGAAAACACCGCGCGCCTGATCGATGTAGGCTTCCATCTCGCTCTCACGCGCGGGGACAAGCAGTCCGCCGACGAGGAATGGAAATCGGTCCTCACCACCACCGGACAGGTCGAGGCCTATTGCCGGACGCATGACGATTTCGGCGGGCCGCAGGTCTTCAACTACCTGCTGCGCGACAAGGACAATCCCGGCTCGGTGCTGCAGATGGTGGAAAACGCGCGCACCAATGCCCGCGTCGTGCGCACCAGCATCACCAATTCGGTGTGGGAAGCCACCAACGAAGGCTGGATGACGCTGCACGATCTGCTGTCCCGCCCGGTGCGGGAAAGCAATCTGGGCGAAGTGCTCGCCACCGTCCGCCGCCAGTCGATGCTGGTGCGTGGTGCGCTGGAAGGCACGATGCTGCGCAACGAAGTGTTCAACTTCGCGCGGATCGGCACTTTCATCGAACGGGCGGACAGCACCGCGCGCATCCTTGACGTGAAGTACTACGTGCTGCTGCCGTCGGTTGCCTGGGTGGGATCGAGCCTCGACAACGTGCAGTGGGAAACGCTGCTGCGCTCCGTCGCGGGCAACCGGGCCTTCACCTGGCTCAACCCCGGATCGATGGACCCCAAGGAAATCGCGCGGTTCCTGATCCTGGACGGCCAGTTCCCGCGCAGCCTAGTCTTCTGCTATGAGAAGATCCGCAGCAACATGGCGGGCCTCGCCAAGGAATACGGGCACGAGGTGTCCGCGCACGAACTGTTGCGCGATGCCGGGGCCCGGCTGCACCAGACCTCGATCGACGAGATCTTCGAGGGCGGGCTGCACGAGTTCCTGCAGGACTTCATCGGCAAGACCGTCGAGATCGGCAATATGATTGCCGCCGATTACCGCTTTATCGAATAGGACGGCACCTGTGCTCCTGACCGTGACTCATACCACGCGCTACAGCTTTTCCGGCCAGGTCTCTCATGGCCTGCAGCGGTTGCGGCTCAAGCCCAAGCCTACGCATGGGCAGGAAGTGGCCGAATGGCACATGGACCTTACCGGCGCGAAGCCCGAGGCAGAATACGACGATCAGCACCACAATCACACCGATCTGGTGTCGATCGAGCCGGGCGTGCCCGAAGTCGTGGTGACATGCCGCGGCATTGTGCGGACGATCGATAACAATGGTGTAACCGGCCCGCATACGGGCCATATGCCGCTGTGGTGCTTTCTGCGCCCCACGCCGCTGACCCGCGCGGGCAACCGGGTGCGCCAGCTTGTGGCATCGGTCGATGCCGACCGGGCCGATACGCTGAACTTCCTCCACGCCCTCTCGCGCGCCATCGGGGAGCAGGTCGAATATGTTCCGGGCACCACCGATGCGGCGACGACCGCCGAACAGGCGCTGACCGCGGGGCAGGGCGTGTGTCAGGACCACGCGCATATCTTCATCAGTGCTGGGCGCCTGCTGGACATTCCGATGCGCTATGTCGGCGGCTATCTGCGGATGGACGGCACGGTGGAACAGGAAGCCGGGCACGGCTGGGCAGAGGCGCATGTGCCGGGGCTCGGCTGGATCGGATTCGATATCTCCAATGAGATCTGCCCCGATGAACGGTATATTCGCGTAGCCACCGGTTGTGACTATAGCGAGGCCGCACCGGTTACAGGTATTGCCATGGGAGCCGGGGAAACCAGCCTCGATGTCCATTTGTCGGTGGACGAGAAGGTGCTAGGCACGCAGCAGCAGTTTTCTGCTGGCAAGGGCCAGCAACAGATTCAGGGCGGCTGACGAACCGTGCGTGCGGCCCGGCGGCCGCGGCGGGCTTCAGGGTTTGCATTTCGGTTTTGCAAGGGCATAGTTTGCAATGACGTATTGCGTGGGCATGATGCTGGAAAAGGGGCTCGTTCTGATGAGCGACACCCGCACCAATTCCGGCGTCGACAACATTTCCACCTTCCGCAAGATGAACCACTGGGAAATCCCGGGTGAACGCATGATCGCCGTGATGACGGCAGGCAATCTCGCCACCACGCAGGCCGTGATCAGCCAGCTTGAAGAGCGCAACAAGGCGCCTTCGGAGCGGCACAATTCGCTGCTTGATGCGGAAACCATGTTTCAGGTGGCAACGATCGTGGGCAACCTGCTGCGCGATACCATTGCTGCCCGCGCCAGCGACAACGGGCAGGATGCGGCCGCGGGCACGTTCAGCGCGACGATGATCGTTGCCGGCCAGATCAAGGGCATGGAGCCGCGGCTGTTCCTGATCTACCCCGAAGGCAATTTCATCGAGGCGAGCTTTGATACGCCGTTCTTCCAGATCGGGGAGACCAAGTACGGCCGCCCGATCCTGATCCGCGGCTATGATCGCGAAATGACGTTCGAAGCCGCTGTCAAGCTGATGACCGTCTCGTTCGATTCGACGCTCAAGGCCAATCTCTCGGTGGGCCTGCCGCTCGATCTGCTGGTGATTGAGCGTGATCACTTTACGCCGCATCACGAACGCCGCATCGATGCGGCCGATCCCTATTTTCAGGCGGTTTCCACCGGATGGGGCGAAGCGCTGAAGCAGGCGCTCGATGCCTTGCCGGATTACCGGATGGACCCGGACTTGCAGGACGCGGCGGAATAAGTCCTGCCCGGCACCTGCAACGGCAGGGGCTTGCGTTCCAGTCCTGACGCTTTGCACCTTGTCTGGTTGTGATACACTGCATCTCGCAGGCGGCCCGCCCAGAGGCCGCAGCGGGAGAGGCCAGGATCATGCAGGATGTCGCCGCGCTCGATCTCCATTTTCTCGAATGGAACACACCCGAATTCGCGGCCAATCCCTGGCCCGAGTTCGAAAAGGCGCGGGCCCGCCATCCCTGGATTGCGCGGACGGGCGAAGGCTATGCGATCTTCGATCTGCGCGCCATTCGTGATCTGATGGTGCGTGATGACGCCTTGCGGCCGAGTTTCGATGGCATCGTCGATATCATGGAATGCCGGGGATCGCCCTGGGGCCGGTTCGCCGAGGAGCAGATGATCGCGCTGCCGGACCGCGAGCACCGGTTCCTGCGTGGTGCCTTCGCGCGCAAGTTCACGCCCCGCTATGCGAACCGGCTGCGTCCGCTCATGCGCGAGACGATGGCGCGCCTGCTGGCCGAATGGGCGCCGCGCGAGAGGATCGATTTCGAGGAATTCGCGTCGTACTATCCGATTGCGGTGACGGCGCAGATGGTCGGCGCGCCGGTTTCGGTTATCCCGGGCCTGCGCCAATCGATGGAGACGATGGGGCTGGCCTTTTCCATGGACAAGTCCCGCGTGCCGGCGCTCGATGCGGCTTTCGAACATCTGGACGCTTTCGCGCACGATTTGCTGGCCCGGCGGCGCGGAGCGACCGGCAGCGGAGAGGAAGCCGATCTTCTCGACATGCTGGTAGAGGCCGGGGCGGAAGGTGATGTGAGCGAGCGGCAACTGGCCGATCTCATCATCTTCCTGTTCGTGGCCGGATACGACACTTCGAAGAACGTGCTCACCTACATGATGCACGTGATGATGGATAACCCGGCGATCTATGAGCGCTGCGCGGAGGATCACGAGTACTGCCGCCGCGTGGTTGAGGAGACGCTGCGGGTTTTCAATCCCGGGTCTGCATTCCGCTTCGCCACGCAGGACATCGAATACCGCGGCGTGCGCATCCCGGCCGGGACCATGCTGTTCTTCAACCTCAATGTCGCGGGGCACGATCCGGTGCTGTTCCCCGATCCTGCGCGCTTCGATCCCGGCCGCGCCATCGTGGCCGAAAACCGGCATGTCGCCTTCGGCATGGGTAAGCACATGTGCCTTGGCCAGTACATCGCCCGTGCCCAGCTTCAGGAGGGGATTCACCTGATCGCGCAGCATATGCGGAGCCCCCACGCTGATGGCACACCGGGCTGGCGGCCCTTTCCGGGCGTATGGGGGATCAAGGGCCTGCCGGTCGCTTTCACACCTGCCTGAGATTTTCATACCGGCGCAAGACGAGGAACCACTATGGCGACAATGACCGCCGATCCGGCAATAGCGCGATCCGGGGCACCGTCCGGCAAGACCTGGCGGGAACGCGTCCGCGCGCTTGGCCCGCAGATCGACGCCGCCGCTGCCGTGCACGAGGCGGCCAGCGAACTCGATCCCGCGGTGGTGCGGATGATCGACGATGCCGGGGTCTTCGCAATGATGGCGCCGCGCGAGACCGGTGGGGCGGAGGCACATCCGTCCGATCTTGCCGATGTGATCGCGGAACTGGCTTACTGGGATGGTTCGGCGGGCTGGTATGCCCATGCCGTGATGACCGGAGGGGCCGTTGCAGGCGCCTATCTTGGCGATCGGGCGATCGAGGCCGTTTTCCCGGGTGGACGCTATCTTCACGCCGCCGGGCAGGCCGCCCCCACCGGAAAGGCTGTTCGCGAAGGGGAGGGCTATCGCATCTCGGGCCGCTACGCGTTCGGATCGGGCAGTCCGCATGCGCAGTTTCTGGTGGGCGGCTATGTATTGCACGAGGATGGCGAGCCGGTGAAGAACGCGGCCGGTCTGCCGGTGATGCTGATTGGCCTGGCTCCGCGCGATACGGTTACATTCCTGGGCAATTGGGACGTGATGGGGCTGCGAGGCACGGGCTCATACGATTTTGCAGTGAACGATCAGGTGCTCCACGCGGATTTCTTTCACAACACCAGCGCGCCGGTGCAGCGGCGGGGCGGTGCGCTTTACCGGATGGGTTTCATGGCGCTGCCGTGCCTGTCCCACGGCGCCTTTGCAGTCGGCGCCACGCGGCGCGTGCTGGACGAGTGGAAGTCCTTTGCCGCCAACCGCCGCCGCCCTGATGGAACAACGATGAACGAAACCGCGACGTTCCAGCGGGATATCGCGATAGCCGAGGCGGATGCCCGCGCCGCCAAAGCTTATCTGCGGACTACATTCGACAAGCTCTATGACGCTGCCAGCGCAGGGGAGGTGCCCGAGGATTTACGGCTCGACGGGCGCCTCTCGGCAAGCCACGCCTTCATCGCCGCGATGCGCATCGGCCAGACCGCTTATGCCTCCTGCACCACCGCCGTGCTGCGCAATGGTCATCCCCTGCAGCGGGCCTATCGTGACATCTGCGCAGGCAATGCGCACTTCCTCACTGCCGAACAGTCGCTGATTGATGCGGGACGGGTGATTGCCGGTGTACAAGGGGCGGCGCTGGTGTTCTGAATCTGGAGGCTCTGCTAGGTCCTTCGTGGAGGGTTTAGCGATGCGAATCATGGTGTTGGGGGCGGGCGGCTTCATCGGCCGCCATGTCCTGTCGGAACTGTCTGCTGCCGGACACGATATTGTCGCCGTGGTTCGCCGCTCCCGCGAGATCGAACGCGCGTTCCCGCAAGTGACTTTCGTGGAAAGGGATCTGGCCCGCGCGACTGGTAAGCAAGGCTGGCTTCCGCTGCTTAGCGATATCGACATGATCGTGAATGCTGCCGGATTGCTGCGCGGGCGCGATCTGCAGGCGGTGCATGTAGCAATGCCGGAGGCGCTTCATGCCGCCGCGCTTGATGCAGGCGTGCGCCGCGTCGTGCTGATATCGGCGATCAGTGCCCGGCCGGACGTGACGACGGATTATTCGCTGACCAAGCTGGCGGGCGAACAGGCGCTGCGCGAGTGCGGCATCGATTGGACCATCCTGCGGCCGTCGCTGGTCTATGGAGATGGCAGTTATGGCGGCACCTCGCTGATGCGCGGGATGGCGGGGCTGCCGTTTTTCGTGCCCTTGCCGGGGAAGGGGGATTTTCCCTTCACCCCGATTCACGTGCGCGACCTTGCCCGGGCCGTCCGCCATGTCTGCGAAGATCCGGCTTTCGCCGGGCAGATGCTGGAACCGGCCGGGCCGCAGACGCTGGACTTGCGGCAACTGCTGGCGCGCTATCGCGGCTGGCTCGGTTTCGGCAAGGCGCGTTTCATGGCGGTGCCGATGCCGGTCATGCGCGCGCTGGGGCGGCTGGGAGACATCGCGGGGGACGGCCCCGTCTCGACCAACAGCCTTGTGCAGATGATCGCCGGAAATGCAGGAGACGGGGCGGTTTTCGCACGCGCCATCGGTTTCGAACCGGCCAGTCTGGAACAGGCGCTGCGCGACCGCCCCGCGCAGGTGCAGGACCGCTGGCACGCGCGCCTGTTCTTTCTGGCTCCGGTGCTGAAGGTTTCGCTGATCTTGCTCTGGCTGTTCTCGGCGTGGCTGGGGCTCACGCACGGCGCGGAGCAGACGGCGCTGTTCGTGGCAGGAATGGGGCTTCCCGATGTGCTCGCCGCCCCGTTGCGGATTGGCAGCAGCCTGCTCGACATAGGTATCGCCGCATTGGTGATGTTCGACCGGCGCGCGCGGTGTGCCACGCCGGTTCAACTGGCGGCGGTGGCAGGATACACGCTGGTGATCGGCACGGCCTTGCCGCATTTGTGGCTGGATCCGCTGGGCCCGCTGTTGAAGAACCTGCCCGTGCTGTTGGCGATCGCGGTGCATGGCGCCATTGCGGACAAGCGCTGATGGAACTCTTTTTTCTGATCAAATGGATTCATGTCCTGAGCAGCACGATCCTGTTCGGCTTCGGTGCGGGGACGGCGTGGTACTTCTGGAACGCGCACCTTACCCGCGATCCCGCCATGATCGCGGGCGTGGGGCGCATGGTCGTTGTTGCCGACTGGATCTTCACCGGCTCCAGCGGGATCGTCCAGCCTGCCAGCGGGCTCTGGCTGGTCCATATCGCGGGATATTCGCTCACCGAATCCTGGCTCATGCTGTCTTACGCGCTCTACATTCTGGCTTTCCTCTGCTGGGCGCCGGTGGTGCGATTGCAGATCAAGGCGCAGAAACTGGCACAGGCCGCCAGGGAAAGCGGAGAGCCGCTGGGGGCCGAATACAAGCGCACCATGCTGTGGTGGTTCGGCCTCGGCTGGCCTGCCTTCCTCGGCCTGCTCGGCGTTTTCTATCTTATGATTGCCAAGCCCGTCTTGTGGTGAGGCCTCCAGGGCCGGTGCCGCGAACGCGCCTTTCCGGACAGCCTCACAGTCCCTGACGGTCAGGCCCATTATCACGGCGCGCCGAAACCGGCCTGGATATCGTCAAGCGCCGGCGGTTGTGGCATGATCTTCTCCCGCCTGTGTTTCTGTCCAGGTGAACTTTGGCGGGCAACAAGTGTACTCTCGTGCGGGCGCAGTGCCGCGGCCAGAGGGGCGATTCATCGTGTGCGCGTTAGCCTATGCGATTGAATTGCTGCGGACCGGTTGCGAAATGAGAGCCATTAATTTTTCGCACGAATTTTCGGGAGAATCGCAATGGCCGATGCAGAAACCAAGGATATGCAGGAATCGGCACGGAAGTATTGGTCCGCTGAAGGCTATCTGCCCGGCGGCGTCATCCGTGAGATCGACTATGCAACCCAGTCCGGCGGTCTCGACCCTTCGCTGGAAGGGATCAAGATCGTCGATACCGACACCCACATCGTCGAACCGCCGACGCTCTTCACCGACCGTGCCCCGGCCGGGATGAAGGACAAGATGCCTTATGTGAAGCGGACGGAGGACGGCGTCGACCGCTGGTTCATCGGCGACCGCAACTGCGGCACGCTGGGCGGCAACGTGATCCGCAAGGACAACAACAAGCTGCTCGGCCGTCTCGCGTTCCCGACGCTGGAAGAAGCGCATGCGGGCGGGCACGAAGTCGCTCCGCGCCTTGCCGCGATGGACGACATGGGCGTTCACGCGCAGATCTGCTTCCAGAATTCGGGCATTACCCAGGCAGGCATGCTGATGACGCTGGGGGACAACGATCTCGCCCTGCAGATCATGAAGACCTACAACGATTTCAATGCCGACTGGCAGAAGGAATCGGGCGACCGTCTGTTCCCGATGGCGCACCTGCCGTTCTGGGACAAGGCGGAGCTGGAGAAGGAAGCGCGCCGGTGCATCGACATGGGCCTGCGCGGCTTCGTGCTGCCCGATACGCCCGAGCGTGTGGGTGTGCCCAGCTTCCATCACGATTACTGGACACCGTTCCTCGAAATGATCGATGCCGAGGGCATTCCGCTCAATTTCCACCTCAACGCCGCGATCGATCCGAACACGCTGACCTGGGAAGGGTTCCAGTTCGAACAGATCCTCTCGGTCGTCGCCACGATGTTCTCGATCGGCAATGCCGCGACGCTGGGCAACTGGATGGTCTCGGGCCGTCTCGATCAGCACCCGAACCTCAAGATCGGCCTGATCGAAAGCGGCATGGGCTGGGTGCCTTTCGCGGTCGAGGCGCTGGAGCATCAGTTCCAGGAAATGCTGCCGGGCAAGCGCGACATGCTCAAGAAGCAGCCGTGGGACTATTTCCGCGACCACTTCATGTGCACTTTCTGGTTCGAGAAGGTCGGCCCCAAGCAGTTGCTGGAGACCATCGGTGTGGATAACGTGATGTTCGAAACCGATTTCCCGCATCCGACCTCGCTCTATCCGGGCGTGCAGGAGCACATCAAGAACGTGCTCGGCGGCTATTCCTATGAAGTGAAGAAGAAGGTTCTGCAGGACAACGCGGCGCGTTTCTACAAACTGCCGTTCTGATCCGCCGCGCCGCAAGCGGCTGGGATAAGGAAGACCCGGGAAACCTTGCGGTTTTCCGGGTTTTTCCTTGGGCGCTGCAGGTGGACGGAGTTACCGGCAGAATTTGCCGCCGTCGGCCTCCACGTGGAAATGGTTGGCATGCGCGGCGTTGTAGTCCGGCCCCAGCGTCGTGCCGAAGCGCTTGCAGGCGCTGGCGTGAACGACGCGCAGGAAATGCCGCTCGGCGGGCGTGCCGCCATCCCAGTCGTCTAGCACGGAGATGCGGCGCCCGTCGGCCAGCACGAAGGCGGACACGTCGATGGCATTGGCCGTGGCATGGCCCGACCTGCGGCTGGTGCCTGCCACATTGCGGCAGTTGTAGCTGCCGAACGTCTCGATCCGGGAAAGCCGGCTGCCCAGAATCTGCTCTGCGGCGCGGCCAACGCCGTAACGCGCCCAGGCGGCGAATGTCGTGGCTGCATGGCATGTGACAGGGCCGAGATTGGTCAGGCTCAGCGAGGCCGTGTCGCTCTGGAGGCTGGAGAGCCGCACCGTTTCCACAGTCGAACAGCCGGTGCCGAAGTACTGGTCGGGCAGGGGGGTGAAGGCCGCATGCTGCGCGCCCAGCTCCGAAAGGCATTGCCGGTATTCGGGGGCAGGGCTGAACGGCACCGTCTGCCGGTGCACCGCTTGCTTGCGGGGCGCCTGCGCCTGCGGAATGTCGATGCAAGCGCTCAGGGTGGCAAGCAGAGACAGGATGAGCAGATATCTGCGCATGACCGGCAATGTCCCAGTCAATGGTTAACCCAACCTTGCTGATTATGCTTAACAAGTTCCAAACTGGACTGGATCGGCCGGGCCGGTGGCAGGCCGCGCAGGGGGTGTCCGCCGCAATTCGATTGACAAAACGGCTGCGCCCGTTAGGTCCGGCGCCGGGCCACGCGGTCCCAACGCCGCGCGTGCTCTCTGTAAGGAGAGTCTTAAATGACTGATATCACGATTCCGGCGCGCAAGCCTGCGCGTCCGCATTTCTCGTCCGGTCCCTGCGCCAAGCCGCCCGGATATTCCCCTGAAAAGATTTCCACCGAATCGCTGGGCCGTTCGCACCGCGCCAAGATCGGCAAGGCGCGTCTCGCCTATTGCATCGATCTGATGCGCGAAGTGCTGCAGGTGCCCGATACGCACCGCATCGGTATTGTCCCCGGTTCGGATACCGGCGCTTTCGAAATGGCCATGTGGACCATGCTCGGCGCCCGCGGCGTGACGACGCTGGCCTGGGAAAGCTTCGGTGAGGGCTGGGTCACCGATGCCGTCAAGCAACTCAAGCTCGATCCCACGGTGATGCGCGCCGATTACGGCCAGCTCCCGGATCTCGACAAGGTCGACTGGTCGAACGACGTGCTGTTCACCTGGAACGGCACCACTTCCGGCGTGCGCGTGCCCGACGGCGAATGGATTCCCGACGACCGCGAAGGCCTGTCCTTCGCCGATTCGACGAGCGCGGTGTTCGCTTACGACATTCCGTGGGCCAAGATCGACGTCGCCACTTTCTCCTGGCAGAAAGTGCTGGGCGGCGAGGGCGGCCACGGCGTGCTGATCCTCGGCCCCCGCGCTGTCGAGCGTCTCGAAACCTACACCCCGTCCTGGCCGCTGCCGAAAGTCTTCCGCCTCACCAAGGGCGGCAAGCTGACCGAAGGCGTGTTCAAGGGCGAGACGATCAACACCCCCTCGATGCTCGCGGTCGAGGATGCGATCTTCGCGCTCGAATGGGCCAAGTCGCTCGGCGGTCTCGAAGGGCTCAAGGCGCGTTCGGATGCCAATGCCCATGCGCTCGACAAGATCGTCGCCGAACGCGACTGGCTGGGCCACCTCGCGGCGGACAGCGGCACGCGTTCGAAGACCTCGGTCTGCCTGACGGTGGAAGGCGCGGATACGGACTTCATCAAGAAGTTCGCCGCCGTCCTCGAAAAGGAAGATGCGGCCTATGACATCGCCGGGTATCGCGATGCCCCGGCTGGCCTGCGCATCTGGTGCGGTGCCACGGTCGACACCGCCGATATCGAGGCGCTCGGGCCCTGGCTCGACTACGCTTACGCCACCGTCAAGGCCGGCTGAGCCTTCCGAACAAAAACTGCGTCGCCCCCGCGAAGGCGGGGGCCCCGCTTCCTTCCCGCTAAGGCGCGACTGTTGCGCCACAAAGCGGGATCCCCGCCTTCGCGGGGATGACGAAAAGGGAACGCGGGCAGGACGAAAAGGATACGAAAAATGACCACCAAGCCCAAAGTCCTCATTTCGGACAAGATGGACCCCAACGCCGCCCGCATTTTCGAAGCGCGCGGCTGCGACGTTGACGTCATCACCGGCGAGACGCCGGAACAGCTCATTGCCCGCATCGGCGACTACGATGGCCTGGCCATCCGCTCCTCGACCAAGGTGACCAAGGAAGTTCTGGCCGCGGCCAAGAACCTCAAGGTCATCGGCCGCGCCGGGATCGGCGTCGATAACGTCGATATCCCGGCGGCTTCGGCGCAGGGCGTAGTGGTGATGAACACGCCGTTCGGCAACTCGATCACCACGGCCGAACACGCCATCGCGATGATCTTCGCGCTGGCCCGCCAGATTCCCGAAGCCAATGCCCGCACCCAGGCCGGCGAATGGCCCAAGAGCAAGTTCATGGGCGTCGAAGTGACCGGCAAGACGCTGGGCCTCATCGGTGCGGGCAACATCGGCTCGATCGTCGCCTCGCGCGCGCTCGGCGTGAAGATGAAGGTCGTGGCCTTCGACCCGTTCCTGACGCCCGAACGCGCGGTGGAAATGGGCGTGGAGAAAGTCGAACTCGACGCGCTGCTCGAACGTGCCGATTTCATCACCCTGCACACGCCGCTGACCGATCAGACCCGTAACATCCTGAGCCGCGAAAACCTGCTCAAGACGAAGAAGGGCGTGCGCATCGTTAACTGCGCGCGCGGCGGCCTGATTGACGAAGCCGCGCTCAAGGACCTGCTGGACAACGGCCATGTCGCCGGGGCCGCGCTCGACGTGTTCCAGACCGAACCGGCCAAGGAATCGCCGCTGTTCGGCACGCCGAACTTCATCTGCACCCCGCACCTGGGCGCATCGACCACCGAAGCGCAGGTCAACGTGGCGCTGCAGGTGGCCGAGCAGCTTGCGGACTACCTTGTCAACGGCGGCGTCACCAACGCGCTCAACATGCCGTCGCTCTCGGCCGAGGAAGCGCCCAAGCTCAAGCCCTACATGAAGCTGGCGGAGCAGCTCGGTTCGATGGTTGGCCAGCTCACCCACGATTCGGTGCCGCGGATCTCGATCCACACCGAAGGCGCTGCGGCCGAACTCAACATGAAGCCGATGGTCGCGGCTGTGCTGGCCGGGTTCCTGCGCGTCCAGTCGGACACGGTGAACATGGTCAACGCGCCGTACCTCGCCAAGGAACGCGGCCTCGAAGTGCGCGAAGTCAAGACCGAGCGCGAGGGCGACTACCACACCCTGATCCGCGTTTCGGTGAAGACCGAGGCCGGTGAGCGTTCGGTGGCGGGCACGCTGTTCAACAACGTCGAGCCGCGCCTGATCGAGATGTTCGGCGTCAAGGTGGAAGCCGAGCTGGACGGCCCGATGATGTACATCGTCAACGAGGACGCCCCGGGCTTCATCGGCCGCATCGGCACCCTGCTCGGCGAGAACGGCATCAACATCGGCACCTTCAACCTCGGCCGCCGCGAGGCTGGCGGAGAGGCGGTGCTGCTGCTCTCGGTCGATACCGAAGTGCCCGAAACCGTCCTCAAGGCCGCTTGCGCGCTGCCGGGCGTGAAGATGGTCAAGGCGCTCAAGTTCGCCTGATCCGGGTACAGACAGATCCCAACGGAAAGGGCCGGTACCGCAAGGCATCGGCCCTTTTTCGTGGGAGAGAAAGGTTGCCTGTGCTTCCTTCCCGCCGGGAGATCAGCCGCTTTCGCGGGCAAGGCCGGTCAGCCATTCCGAGAATGCGCGCATGGCAGCGGTTTGCGGCCGCGAGGACAGACGCGTGAGCCAATAGCTGCCGCGATCCACCGCAAGATCGAACGGGGCCGCCAGCAGCCCGCTTTCCAGTTCCCGCTGGAACATCGCGATGGGCAGCAGCGCGACGCCCATGCCACGAATGGCTGCCGTGGCCATGAGGTGAGAAGCGTCGAAGATCGGGCCTCTCGCCACTGCGTTCCGCACGTGTGCCGCTGCAAACCAGGCAGGCCAGTCCTGCAGCCGGTAGGAGCGGAGCAGCGTGACGTGCGCCAGATCGCTGGCCTGCATGATCCGGTTTGCCAGCGCGGGGCTGCACATCGGCGTCATCGGCGCGGGCATCAGCGGTTCGGCTGCGACGCCATGCCAGGAACCATCGCCGAAGCGTATCGCCAGGTCCAGGCTTTCAGTCCACAGGTCGACCGCGTTGTTGTTGGTCTGCAATCGCACTTCGATGCCGGGGTGCGCCGTCTGAAAGTCAGGCAGACGCTCCATCAGGAAGCTGAGCGCGAACGTGCCGACGGCCCCCACGGTGAGGATTTCGCGAACATTTCCGCCAGCCACGACGGCCAGTGCAGCGCTCATCCGGCCAAGCGCGTCAGACACGACAGGAGCCAGCACGGTCCCTTCATCGCTCAGCACCAGCCCGCGTGTCGTCCGCCGGAACAGGGGCTTGCCGACATGGCTTTCGAGTGTCTTGACCTGCTGGCTGACGGCAGCCTGGGTTACGCAGAGTTCATCTGCGGCCCGGGTGAAGTTGAGATGCCGCGCCGATGCCTCGAAGGCGCGCAAGGTGTTGAGCGAAAGGGCCCTGATATCCACGCTTGTTCCTAGGTATTCTTGGGATGAACCGCAAAAACCATCGTTTGCCGGAAGGGTCAATTGCAAAGATATTGGCCCCCGAAAGTCAGGATGGAAGCGAGGAAAGCGATGATTGACAGGCGCGGCGCGATAGTGGGTGCGGCCGTTACCCTGCTGGCGGGATGCGGGCAGGGACGTTTGAGCGCCCTTGGTAAAACTGGGGGTAATCTTTCCTCTCATGTGGAGGGGCTGCGGCGGATAGAGCAGGCGGCGCGGGGGCGGCTGGGGGCGTTCATTCTCGATCCGGCCAGTGGCACCAGCTTCGGCTGGCGTGAGAACGAACGCTTCACGCACTGCAGTTCGTTCAAGCTGTCGCTGGCGGCCATGCTGCTTGCCGGGGCAGACAAGGGCACCCTCGATCTCGATGAAATCTTGCATTGGCAGAAGGCGGACGTGCTTTCCTACAGCCCGGTGACATCCAAGAACATCTCCGGCGGGCTTACGGTGCGCGAGCTGGCCCGGGCAGCTCTGGTCACCAGCGACAACACCGCCGCCAACACTCTGCTGCGGCGCTTCGGCGGGCCCGAGGCGCTGACGCGGTTCTGGCGGGCAGCGGGCGACAAGGTGAGCAGGCTGGACCGTTACGAGCCCGAACTGAACCATACGCCGCCCGGCACCGCGCTGGACACGACCACGCCTGCGGCGATGGCGCAGACCGTGGGCAAGCTGGTGACAGGGGATATCCTTGAGCCTGCCAGCCGCACTGTTCTGCGGGAATGGATGATGGCCGTGTCCACCGGGCGCAAGCGCATACGGGCAGGGTTCCCGGCGGATTGGGTGGCAGGCGACAAGACGGGAACCGGTATCGGCGAGACCCGCCACACGTACGCCGATCTGGCCTTCGGCGGTCCCAAAGGCGCGCCGCCGGTGATCGTTGCGGCCTATTTCGAGCCCGAGCGGCTCGCCCCGCCGATAGATGCGGTTTCCGAGGGCGCGCTTGCGGACGTGGGGCGGCTTGCCGCAGCTGCATTCCCTTTCCACGGCGGACGGGCCTGATCCGGGCCGCTCGCCTGCCCTTGAGCCAATCCTCCAACCCATTCGACATTCCCGCCGGACCGGGCTAAGGGCGCGGCCATGATGCAGGATACCGATCGCGATCTTCTCCCCGAGGGGCTGGGGGACCGGCTGCCGCAGCAGGCGGCGGCGTCTCAGCGGGTGCGCCGGGCGGCGCTCGATGTCATGGCGGGCCATGGCTATGAGCGCGCCGAGACGCCGATGCTCGAATTCGAGAAGTCGCTGGCCAGCCGCATGGCCGGGGTGCAGGTGCGGCGCATGTTCCGCTTTGTCGATCCGGTGTCGCTGCGGATGCTGGCGCTGCGTTCGGACATCACCGCGCAAGTCGCCCGCATGGCGGCCACCGGACTGGCGGCTGCGCCGAGGCCGCTGCGGCTGTGCTATTCGGGGCAGGTGGTCACGATCAAGGGCGACGGGCTCGATCCCGCGCGCGAGCGGTTGCAATTGGGCGCCGAACTGATCGGCACCGATACCGCAGCGGCGGCTGCCGAACTGGTGGAAATTGCTATCGAATCGCTGCGCGCGGCAGGTGCCACGGGGATCTCGGTGGACTTCACGCTGCCGGATCTCGTCGATACGCTCTCCGCCGGGGCGCTGCCGCTGGCTGAGGGGCAGATTGCCGCCGTACGCCAGATGCTCGATGCCAAGGATGCGGGCGGGCTGGCCGCAGCGGGCGGCGAGGCGTACCTGCCGCTGCTCTATGCCGTGGGGCCCTTCGAAACCGCGATCGAGCGTCTGGCCGCGTTCGATACCGGCGGCGCGCTCGCCAGCCGTATCGCGGGCCTGCGCGAGATTGCCGCACGGGTGAACGGCACCGCGCGCCTGACTCTGGACCCCTCCGAGCGTCATGGTTTCGAGTACCAGTCCTGGTTCGGCTTCACGATCTATGCCGAGGGCATTTCCGGCGCGCTGGGGCGCGGCGGCACCTATCGTATCCTTGGCAGCGCCGGGGATGAGGCGGGCGAGCCTGCCGCAGGCTTCTCGCTCTATCCCGATCCGCTGATCGATGCGCTGGCGGCCGGAATGCCCGGGCGCAAGGCGCTGTTCCTGCCGCTCGGCCACGACCGCGAAGTGGCCGCGCGCCAGCGGGCGGTGGGCTGGACGACGGTGGCCGCGCTGGCGGAGAGCGACGATCCCGTGGCGCTGGGCTGTTCGCACCGGCTGGAGAACGGCGAGGCTGTCGCGCTCTGAATTTCCGGCAGGGCGGACAATATCCGCGCTGCCGCGTGCTGCTTCGGTGCAATCATATTGCCATATATCGCCAACCGCGCCTTGCTCTCGGCGCGCGACTCCCCTAGGGCGCGCGGCGGACTTCATAACAGCAGTGAAAGCGTCAAACGTTGGCTAACGTAACCGTGATCGGCGCCCAGTGGGGCGATGAGGGCAAGGGCAAGATCGTCGACTGGCTGGCAAGCCGCGCCGATGCCGTGGTGCGTTTTCAGGGCGGGCATAACGCCGGGCATACCCTTGTCGTGGGGGAGCAGGTCTACAAGCTCTCGCTGCTGCCATCTGGGATTGTCACCGGCACGCAGTCGATCATCGGAAACGGTGTGGTTCTGGACCCTTGGGCGCTGCAGGCCGAGGTGGAGAAGCTGCGCGCGCAGGGCGTGGAGATCACGCCTGAAAACTTCGCGATTGCCGATAACTGCCCGCTGATCCTGCCTGTTCACCGCGAGCTGGACGGCATGCGCGAGGCGGCGGCCGGTGCAGGCAAGATCGGCACGACCGGGCGCGGCATCGGCCCGGCTTATGAGGACAAAGTGGGCCGCCGCGCGATTCGCGTCTGCGATCTGGCACACCTCGATTCGCTCGACCCGCAGCTTGACCGCCTCTGCGCGCACCACGACGCGCTGCGCGCCGGTTTCGGCCAGCCGGGGATCGACCGGGCGGCGCTGCTCAAGGAACTCGCCGAAATCGCGCCGTTCGTGTTGCAGTTCGCGCAGCCGGCCTGGCGGCGGCTGAACAAGATCAAGAAAGCGGGCGCGCGCATCCTGTTCGAAGGCGCACAGGGCGTGTTGCTCGATGTCGATCACGGCACGTATCCGTTCGTGACCAGTTCCAACACCGTGTCCGGCACCGCTGCCAGCGGCTCGGGCCTTGGCCCTTCGGCCACTGGTTTCGTGCTCGGCATCGTCAAGGCTTACACAACCCGTGTCGGTTCGGGCCCGTTCCCGACCGAACTGGATGACGAAACCGGCCAGCGCCTGGGCGAGCGGGGGCACGAATTCGGTACCGTTACCGGCCGCAAGCGCCGCTGCGGCTGGTTCGATGCGGTGCTGACGCGCCAGTCCTGTGCGATCTCGGGCGTGACCGGCATCGCGCTGACCAAGCTCGATGTGCTGGACGGGTTCGAGAAAGTGAAGATCTGCACCGGCTATCGCCTGAACGGCAAGATCCTCGACTATTTCCCCAGCCACGCGGCGGATCAGGCCAATGTAGAGCCGATCTACGAGGAAATGGAGGGCTGGAGCGGTACAACCGCCGGGGCACGCTCGTGGGCGGACCTGCCCGCTCAGGCGATCAAGTATATCCAGCGCGTGCAGGAACTGATCGAAACTCCGGTGGCGCTGGTTTCCACCAGCCCCGAGCGCGAGGATACCATCCTCGTGCGCGATCCTTTCGCGGACTGAGGCGATGCGGGGCTGGCGCAAGTTTGCCCCGCTCTGCTTGCTGCTCACGCTGGGCGCCGCGCAGCCGCAGACGCCGCTGTCCCTGCCCAAAATCGGCTTCGTGCGCGTGCACAAGGGCGCGCGGACGATGGAATTGTTCGCGGATGGGCGGCTGGTCCACGTGATCGAGCATATCCAGCTCGGCGGCGCGCCGGCCGGGCCCAAACGTTTCGAAGGCGATCAGCGCACGCCCGAGGGGCTCTACGAGATCGACTGGAGCAATCCGGACAGCAGCTACCACCTCTCACTCCACATCTCCTATCCGAACGGGGCGGACCGCGCCTACGCCGCTGCGCGGGGGCGTTTGGCGGGCGGCATGATCATGATCCACGGCCAGCCCAATGCCTTGCCGTTCGGCCGCGTGCCGGGCGACTGGACCGATGGCTGCATCGCCGTTTCCAACGAAGAGATGGACGCGCTGTGGGAAGCGGTGCCGGACGGCACACCCATAGAGATTACGGCTTAGGTGCAGGAACTGAAGTTCGCATCACCACTGCTCGTCATCCCCGCGCAGGCGGGGGTCCCGCTTTTGGCGACATAGCGTAAGAAAAGGCAGCGGGGCTTGGCCGACCGATCGGGCAGCCCATTTGCAGGGTGCAGGCAAAGCTCAGAAGTCGACCGCGATTCCCTTGCGGACCCAATCGCCATAGCGGGTGGGCGACAGGCCATCGGGATCGGTCTGATCCTTGGCGGCTTCCGGCTGGGGCGCAGGTTCATTGGTCCAGTGAGCGGGCTTCCGGAACTCTTCGGGACGTTTGGTGGCGCGCTGTGTCATGCTCCCCATGTGGGGTGGCTGGCGGGAAAAGGCAATCCGCTCTAGAGGCAGCGCATGGATATTCCCGGTCTTCCCGCGCGCCGTGCGGCGCTCAACCTTATCGATGCCGTGCTGCGGCGGGGCGAAACGCTGGATCAGGCGGCAGGCGCGGCGCTCGCCCGCGTGCGCGGCGATGCCGACCGGGCGCTGGCCCGCGCGATCGCCGGGGAAGTGCTGCGCTGGAAAGCGGATCTCGATGCGCTGATCGACAGCGCCACCCGCCAGCGCCTGCCCGACGATGCCAAGCCGCGCGCCGTGCTCGAACTGATGCTGGCGCAAGTGCTGCGGCTGGAAACCCCCGCTCATGCCGTGATCGCGACCGGTCTGCCGCTGCTGGCGGGCGGGCCGCGGCGGCTGGCGCACGGCGTGTTCTCCACGCTCACCAAGCGGGAGGCCACGCTGCCCGAAGTGCCCACGCTTCCCGATGCGGCGCGGATGCGCTGGGGCGAGCGTGCCGGAGCCATCGCGGCGGGTCTTGCGGTGCCGCCGCCGCTCGATCTGGCGCTGCGCGATCCCGCGCAGACGCAGGCATGGGCCGGGAAGCTGGGCGGCACGTCGCTGATGCCGGGCCACGTCCGCCTGCCGCGCGGCACCGCTGTCGAGAATCTGGAAGGCTTCCGCGAAGGCGCCTGGTGGGTGCAGGATCTCGCCGCGAGCCTGCCCGCCCGGCTGCTGGGCAGCGGGGCAGGGCGGCGCGTGCTCGATCTCTGCGCGGCGCCGGGCGGCAAGACGCTGCAACTGGCGGCGGCGGGCTGGCAGGTCACGGCGCTCGATATCAGCAAGCGGCGGCTGGAAAGGTTGCGCGCCAATCTGGAACGGACCGGCCTTTGCGCAGACGTGGTGCAGGCCGATGCGCTGGCATGGCAGCCCGAGGCGCCGTTCGATGCCGTTCTGCTCGATGCGCCCTGCACCGCCACAGGCACCTGCCGCCGCCACCCGGACGTGCTCCACCGCATCGGCCCGCGCCAGATTGCGGAGATGACAGAGCTGCAGGAAGCCCTGACCGCGCGCGCGGCCGGATGGCTGAAACCGGGCGGCACGCTGGTCTATGCGGTATGCTCGCTGGAGCCGGAGGAGGGCGCCGAACAGGCCCGCAAGGTCACGCTGCGGCCGCAGCCGGTCGCCCTGCACGAACTGCCCGAAGGACTGGCGCCAACGGACGAAGGCTGGCTGCGCAGCGATCCCGGCATGCTGGCCGGGGCAGGCGGGCTCGACGGCTTCTTCGTGGCCCGCTGGCGGAACCCTGAACCGGCAAGGGTTCGGCTCAGGGAGCATCAGGCAGTTTCCTGAAGGACAGGCGCCGCAGCATAGCAGCTTGAGCACGGATTGTGCGGCGCGATGGATGCTGAAACACGTTCGGCATGACGGGGGTGGGGCTAACCCCGTCCCCCAAGGCTTCACGCCCTGCGGGGCCGCCTGCGCCAGAACAGAAGGCCGATGAATGCCAGGCCGAACAGGGCCAGCATCCCGGGCTCGGGCACTTGCGTTCCGCCGGAGGAACTGCTGCTCGATCCTGCCGGTGGCTGCGGATCGGTGGGCGGGGTGTAGTAGCCGCCATTGTAGGTGCCCACGTGCATTTCGCCGTTCTGCACCAGGCTGCCGAACACCGCGGAACCCTGGATGTAGTTCGCCGTGCGCGCATCGGCCTTGGGAGCCAGGACCGAGCCGCCCCAGGCCGTGCTCAGCGAGAGATCCTTGGCATCGGGGAAGTTCCAGATGACGTGCTCGCCCAGATTGTTGGTGCCGCCCAGGAAATTGTCGTTGAGATTGATCGCGCTGCCCGAGACATTGACGATCGCGGTATCGGCGCCGTTGAGGTTGAACTGGATCTCGCCGATCTTGTCGAGGTCGGCCGCGCTGATGTTGAACACTGCGGTGCCATCAGCGCCCGGCTGCGCGTTGAACGTGCCGCGATTGCCGCTGATGCTGAGCGAGCTGTTCGCGTCCAGCGTGCCCAGCGAATAGCTGAGATTGCCCATTGAGGTTTCGATCAGGCTCTTTTGCTGGGTGAGGTTCTGGACGAAGCCCGGATCGGAGACGGCGAGCCCTGAATTCACGGTATTGTTGTTGACGTTGGTGTTGCTGATCGTGCCGCCGACCAGCACCGTCTGCGGATTGCCGTTAAGGTTGAGCCCGCTGTTCACATTGCCGCCGACGATCGCGCCGGACCCGTTGTTGAGGTTCTTGTAGCCGCCGTTCACATCGCCGACCACCGTCAGGCCCGGCGTGCCGGTGCCGGCATCGACCGTGGGGCTGATTTGATAGTTCGAGGCGTTGCCGTCGAGATTTCCGCCGACGAAGGTGCGACCTTCAACCTCGGAGGACGAGGTGAGATCGCCCAGCACCACAAGGTTCCAGGTGCGCAGCACATCTGTGCCTGCAACCATGCCCGATGAGGCAAGGGCAGGAGCTGCCGGCAGGGCAATGGCAGCGGCTAACGGCAGAACGAATTTGTGAAAGCGGGGCACGGGCGGAACATCTCGATAACGGACGGGGGAGACGCGCGCTTACTGCCAGCCAATCCATTGCGAAAGGTTAACGTGAGCGCTGTTCCAGTCCGGGACCGGGGTGAATCCGCCCCGTGCCGTTCAAGGGCGGTTCAACTCTTGATCTTGTTCTGAAAGCTCTTGCGCAGCTTCATCAGCTTGGGCGGGATTACCGCCAGGCAATAGGGATTGCGCTGGCCTTCGCCTTCCCAGTATTCCTGATGATAGCCTTCGGCCGGATACCACGGGGCGGGGCCTTCGATCGTGGTTACCACTTTGCCGCCATTGTCTTCGTTGGAGCGGGCGATGGCCGCTTCGGCTTCGGCGCGCTGGGTATCGTCCAGCGGGAAGATCGCCGAGCGGTATTGCGTGCCCACATCGTTGCCCTGACGGTTGAGCTGCGTCGGATCGTGGGTGCCCAGAAACACGTCGAGAATCTCCGCATAGGAAATCGCGTGCGGATCGTATGTCACCTTGATCGCCTCGGCATGGCCGGTCGCGCCGGTGCAGACTTGCTGGTAGGTGGGGTTTTCCACGGTGCCGCCGATATAGCCGCTTTCCACTTCGCTCACGCCGATCACGTCGCGGAACACCGCTTCGGTGCACCAGAAGCATCCGCCTGCCACGATTGCCGTTTCCATTGTCCGTTCTGTCCTTGTCGTTCGGGGGGCATTCACGAAGGCGAAGATAGGAACGCGGCTGTTGCTTGTCATCTGGTGGAGGGACAGCGGGCTGATCCGGCTTGTGTTTGAATGGTGCCGGGATAGTCTCTGCCCTGCCTGCATCGGGAGAAGTCACATGCGCCGGACCTTGCTTGCCATATCCTCTTTTGCCGGTCTGTTGGCCGGCCCTCTTTCGACCGCGAACGCGGAAGTGGAAACCGACACGGGAACAGCCGCGGAGGCCGATTTCTGCAAGGGGTGCGATGCCCTGCTGGAACTGGCGCTGGCCCATCCCGGCCGCAAGGACGACCGTGCGCGTGACGCCTACCGCCACCCGGCCGAAACGCTGGCGTTCATGAGAGTACGCCCCGACATGAAAGTGGGCGAATACGCCCCCGGCGGCGGCTGGTATTCGCGGGTGCTTGGCCCCTATCTGGCGAAGGAAGGGCATCTGGCGGGTCTGTTCTTCAGCCCCACGCCGGGGCGGTTCGCTGCAGAGAAAGTGCAGTCCGATGCCGAGGCTTTCCCCGGGCGCGTGGCGGCCGGAACCGGGCTGGCGGCAGGCAACTTTTCCGGCATGACTCTGGGGGCGGTTCCCAATGCCGAAAAAGGCACGTTCGATCGCATCCTGGTGTTTCGCATGATGCACAATCTGCTGCGCTGGAACATGGCCGACGGCGAAATCAAGGCCATGCGCGCGCTGCTCAAGGACGATGGCCTGCTGGGCATCGTCCAGCACCGTGCCAGCCCGGACGCCGCCTATGCCTATGCAGACGGCAACCATGGCTATCTGCGGGAGGCGGACGTGATCCGGTTCATGGAAGTGAACGGCTTCGAACTCGTGGCGAAATCGGAAATCAATGCCAACCCCAAGGACAGTGCCGACTGGGAAGGCGGCGTGTGGACGCTGCCTCCCACGTTCGCGCGCAAGGATCAGGACAAGGCGAAATACGCTGCCATTGGCGAAAGCGACCGGATGACGCTTCTGTTCCGCAAGCGCCCCTGATAAAGGCGCGCCCATGGCCGAAATTACCGTAGCAGCTTTGCAACTCGCCCTGGGTTCCGCCGACGAGGCGGAAAATATCGCTGCCGTGTCCGTTCTGGTTGAGGACGCGGCAGGGCAGGGCGCGCAGATCGTACTGCCGCCCGAGCTGTTTTCCGGCCCCTATTTCTGCAAGACCGAGGAGGAAGAGCTTTTCGCGCAGGCCCGGCCAGTGGCGGAGCACCCCTCGGTCGTGGCGATGCAGGCCCTCGCGGCAAAGCTGAAGGTGGCGATTCCCACCAGTTTCTTCGAGCGGGACGGGCACCATTATTACAACACGCTGGCGATGATCGGCCCGGACGGGCAGATCATGGGCACCTATCGCAAGAGCCACATCCCCGACGGGCCGGGCTATGAGGAAAAGTACTACTTCCGGCCCGGCAATGACGGGTTCAAGGTGTGGGACGTGTTCGGCACCCGCATTGGCGTCGGCATCTGCTGGGATCAATGGTATCCCGAATGCGCGCGGGTGATGGCGCTGATGGGGGCGGAACTGTTGTTCTACCCCACGGCCATCGGCTCCGAGCCTTACGACGCGGATCTCGACACCAGCCGCATGTGGCGCCGGGCGATGCAGGGCCATGCAGTATCAAATTGCATGCCGGTGATCGCCGCCAACCGCATCGGAGCCGAATCCGAAACCGGCAGCGAGCAGGCGTTTTACGGTCACTCCTTCATCACCGGCGAATGGGGCGATTTCCTGGCCGAATTCGGCAGGGAAGAGACCGGTGTGCTAGTGGCCAAGATCGATCTTGCACGTGCCGCAAAGCACCGTGCGGGCATGGGCTTCTTCCGCGACCGCCGTCCGCAGCTCTACACGCGTATCGCGCAGGATATCTGAACCGCGATGGGCCGCCACCGCTACCTGATCGCGCTGGGCTCCAACATGCGCCACCCGCGCCACGGTCTGCCGCGCGCGGTGATCGGTGCGGCGATCAAGGCGCTGGACCACGGCAAGACCGAGGTGTTGGCCGTGTCGAAGACAATCGAGACCCCGCCGCTTGGCCCTTCACGCCGCCGCTATGCCAATGCCGCAGTTCTGCTGCGCAGCAAGCGCGCGCCGGACGAAGTGCTGCGCAAGCTTCAGAAGATAGAGCGCAAATTCGGCCGCAGGCGGACCGGACAGGCCTGGGGTGCCCGGGTTCTGGACCTTGATGTCGTGCTGTGGAACGGCGGTCCGTGGGTAAGCGAAGAGGGCGGCGACAGCCTCGTTATCCCACACCCGGCCTTCCGCGAACGCGCTTTCGTGCTGGGCCCGGCGGCCACGATCGCAGGCGATTGGCGCGACCCGTTAACAAGATTGAGCGTCCGGCAGCTATCAGCCCGCTTGACCAAGCCCCGTCGGCCCCTTAGGTGACCCCTTCCGCAGTCGCGATGCCATCGCGAACGGCTTGGGGGCCCTTAGCTCAGTCGGTAGAGCAACTGACTTTTAATCAGTAGGTCGCTGGTTCGAACCCAGCAGGGCTCACCATAAAATCAATGACGGGCGCAGCCAATCGAGCCCATAATCTGCCGTTCGGTGACCAGCTAGGCTCGTTTTCGCGTTTCATCTTCGATGAAGGCTTCCAAATCGAAGGGGTGGTAGCGCACTGTCCAGCCTCGCAGTTTCACGAGAATTGGGCCAGCCCCGATGTCGCGCTACACTTGCATTTCCAGAGTTCGCTTGGTGATGCTGGGTAAGACCGCTGTCCGCGCTATTGCGGACGCTAGATAGCCGACTGGTGGTAGTTTCCTATCAGCGAAGTCTTCGGCTTTGATTTTTTTCTTGTGCTGCTGCTGCGAAAAATTCCGCACATTGTTCTGTTTATTTGCGATGTAATTTGCCATCTTCCCATTCGGCAGAAGAAGGAACAATGGTGCGCCATGAACGGAGCGGATCTACCTGTTTACTCGACCGATTTATTCATCCCCAGATATCAGTCGATGCGGGTGGGTGATTGGGAAATGCGGTGCGGCGCCAACGTGCTGTGCTGCGGTTACTGGAGCGACACTCAGCTCGTATTGGGCATGGCGGCGCTGATTCGTGGGTACGATACGTGGATGTCGATGACGCCGATGGAAATAGAAAGTCAGGAAATCGGTTGCCGTCTGGCGCGGGGGCATACGGCCATTATGGGGATCGGCATGGGATGGGCCGCAGTGAATGCCGCCCTGCGACCTGAAGTGACGCGTGTGACAGTGGTTGAACGTGATCCCGATGTGCTCGCGTGTCATGAGGCACTCGATGTCGTGGGGCAACTGCCACCCAATGCGGCCTCGAAAGTGCAGATCGTTCAAGCTGATGCTCTGGAATGGATTCCGGATGAGCCGGTCACCACGCTGTTGGCTGATATCTGGCTTCCCCTCAATGGCGATGAACGGGTCGAGGAGGTCCGGCGGATGCGCGGGAACACCGGGGCAGAGCATGTCTATTTCTGGGGACAGGAAATGGTGATCGCCCGCCGCGCCCGCGCTCAGGGCCGCCCTCTGGATGCGGCGACTGTCGCTTCCATCGTGACGGAACTGGATCTGCCGCTGCTGGGGCCGGGGGTGCTGCGGTATCCTGAACTGATTGCGAAGGCTGCGGCAAGGCATCTGCGTGACTGAAGAGGGGCAGGAGGAAGAGCCGATGCCGCCTGTGCTCGCACGTGCAAGGGCCTCGGACATCAGGACGGATCCGTTCCCGCACATCGTGATACCCGATGCACTGCCATCAAAGGACTACACCCGGCTGGCCGCCGCTTTTCCGCCTTTTGAACGCATCGCCGGGAAATGTAGCGGCCAGTTGCCGAGTAATCGGCGGCATCCGATGTTGGCGCACTCGATTCTGAGAGCACCTGATTTGGCGGACTGCTGGAAGGCGTTCGTTCGGCAGCACAGCGGTCCAGCCTTTCTGGAGAGGGTTGGTGAGTTGTTCCGGGGGTATTGGCCGACGGCGATTCTGGCGGAACTGGAGGGGCGATTCTCGGGGCATACGGTGGAACGCCTCAATCTGGCCGTCTCGTCGCAGTCCAAGATCATGCAGGATGCCCGGATCGAGATAAACACACCGGTACATGGCGCTCCATCGTCCTCGCGAGGCCCCCATCTCGATCAGGCCAGTCGCATTTTTTCCGGACTTTTCTATATGCGCGCGCCGGAGGACGATAGTGAGGGAGGGGAACTGGTGCTCTACCGCTGGAAGCGGGGGGGCGTCGGCAATATAGGGGCCTACGAACTGCCCGGCGATGATGTGGAGGCGGTTGTGCGGATACCCTATCGCGCCAACCAGCTGGTGCTGTTTCCTCAGGGAATCGACGCGCTGCACGGCGTCGGAATGCGATATCCGACGCCGCATTTCCGCCGGTATGTCTTCATTACGGCGGAGCTCGATCATGACTGGCTGTATCCGCCACGAGTGCATGACGATCTTGGCCGGAAAGCCGCGCAGGTATGAGGTTGCTGGTGCATGGCATGCAATCAAGCGGCGCGACAACCTTTACCCAGGTGCTTGCGCAACGGCCCGGTTGCATCGCCTTGGTTGATATTCCTAATAATTTCGCCGCGCCTCGCGTCACGACGCGAAAAGACTTCGTGGCGAAGGCTGTCATTACAACGGCTTATCCTCTGGCAGTACACGTGGAGCGGTTTCGGCCTGACCGGGTGGTCCTGTTCCTGCGCGATCCGCGGGACAACTATGTCAGCCTGAGCACAAAGCCCTACCGGCATCACTCCGGTCTGATGGAAGAGAAATTCCGCCTTCTGGAGCAGTTGTTTGCCCAGTCCGACCGTTTCGACGCGATCATCCATTACGAGGATCTGGTCGCGCGCAAGCCGTGCGTGTCGGTCGCCATGGAGGCGCTCGGCTGGCCGGTGAGGGAGGAGCACTTCCGGTTTCGTCGCTCTTGCGACGAGCTTCTGAGGAGCCTCTGGGAAGCGGAGCCCAGCTTGATCGCCGAGATGGACGCTGCCTTCGGCGCTGCGCGTGGAGATCGCATGAGCGGGCGGTATCGGCGGGAAAACCGGAATAAGGATAGCGAGGGAAAAGTTGCTCAGCTATGCCCGGGATTGCTAGCTCACTATCGCATTCGTGAGCTCAGCCGGGGTGAAGATATGGATGCCGGAGCGTGAGGCGTGCGGTCAACCGGCTGGCCAGATGTTCGGGGCCGATTTGCCGGGACGATATCATCCGTTCGAACTATGAAAAATCAAGTCATGACAAAGCACGATAGCCAGTACTACCGTTTATGCGGGTTTTCCGTCCGATCGCAAATCCCGCTCCCCGAACTCCCTGTGCTTGAGGCAGGCGATGTTCCTTCCGATGTCGATCTGGACATTCGTTTCGGACCGGTTCCCGAGCGGCTGGAAAATGCCGATCACGTTTATCCGCGGTTTGAGACATCGGGCTCTGATCTGCTGCTGATAAAGTCGGCTCAGATCGCCCGGTATTTGCTGCAAGCGCCCGGAAAAGTAACAATCCAGTCGTGGGAGCCGTTCGTGGAGCGGGATGTCCGATCAGTCTTGCTGGCATCGGTCATGGGGGGCTTTTTCCACATGCAGGGTCTGTTTCCCCTGCATGCAAGTGCCGTGCGTTTCGGCGATGGAGTCGTCGCGTTCTCAGGTGCCTCGGGGGCCGGCAAGTCGACGCTGGCGGCTTTCCTCAGCGAACGGGGATATCAGGTGATTACTGATGACGTGTGCGTCATCGATCTGGCAGAGGATGCAGGGAGGGCTCTGGTCCGTCCATCCTTTGCCCGGCTGAGGCTTTGGGGCGAGAGCATGGATGCTCTGGGTAAGCCTTTGACCGAGGAGAGCCGGAATACGGTGCGATGGAACAAATATCATCTCATGCTGCCATCCTCGCGGGACGTGTTGCCGCTAAAGGCTGTCGTGCTGCTTGAGGCGGATGCTTCGTGTGACAGGCCGGGGCTTGTCCCCGTCAAGGGCGGTCAGGCCATTGCGAAGATGATACAGAACGTTTTCCGTCCGGAATATGCCCGTTTTCTGGGACGTGATCAGGTGAGTTTTCGCTCTTCGACGTCGATTGCCGGGAATGTTCCCGTCCATGAGTTGCGCCGCAAGCGCGATTTCGAGCAGATGGAAGATGTCGTTTCTCTGCTCGAAAATGCGTTTGCCTGACAATCAGTTAAAGATGATCTGATAGTGCATCTGCCCGTCCCTCGGGCCGTTGTTGGTGATGAATAGTGGGCAGACACGCCCGTCCGGAAGGCGGATGGGCGCTGTGTCCTGAATGAAGTAACGGTCCGCCGGGCCGGACAGTTCCAGGTAGTATCCTTCTCCGCCCTGGGCGCGAGGGCGTCCCTTGTTGTAAGGGGATTCGACCACGGCCCTGAGTGTCAGCGCCAGCGGATCCATCTGGTCGGTGGGGATAATAAAGTCTTGGTCGATCCAGGCTTCGAAATCCTGGCGGGTCAAGGAACCGGGATCGACGGTTTCCTCTGCCGGTGAAAGTGTTTGCGATCCATCAGTCATGGCAATGGTCTCCCTGTTCGATATTTTCGGATGTTTAAGCTCCCGGCATGACGATACGCGGCGCCATGTGCTCCCTGGCTGGTTCCCATCGCAGCAGCATGTGGCTGGCGGTCGGCGGGATATCCGGATCGGGTAGGAAGCCGAGCTGCCGGTAAAGCTTCACGGCTCCGTAATTGTGATGTTTGACCGATAATGTGACAGGCACCGCCATGGAGCCTGCAACCTTTTGCATGGCCTGCAGGACCGTGGTGCCGATCCCCTGTCCATGCCAGGCGGGCAGAACAGTGATGTCGACGATATGGACTTCGTTGTGTCCGAAATCGATCATCAGCCTGCCTGCCACATCCCCGGACTTCTCGATCATGTAGTAGTGGGCGTTGGGATAGGCCGAAGCATGACCGTCGTTTTTGGCCCTGTACTGAAAATCCATCACGCTCCGGACGAACTCGGTCTCACCATCGATCAGAGTGAGGTCCTGTCGATTGGCATCATGAATGCTCCGTTCCAATTGGGCATCGGCGGTTGTCGCCGCGCGCAGTCGGACACCGTTCGGCAGGTCGGCAATTCCAAGCATGAAACCTGTAACCTTTCATCTGGCATGTTTTGAGCGCCCGGCCGTTTCCGGGTCGGGTAACTACGGAGTGTCGCAAGTCGGTGGCGGAGGTGGGCCTTGCGGACATGGTCTTGCGGTTTTGGCGGCCGCATGAGCACGTCGCGGAAGGATGATTGACGTATCTCAACAACCTCTCTCCGTGGAGCGCTTTACCTTCATCGGACCGCAGATGTTACAATATTGTAACATCTGCGGTCCGATGAAGAGCCGGGATGATGGATGTGTTGTGCCTCATTTTCAAGGGGGCGGGAAAAATGTGCTATTTAATCTATTTTCCGTCTCATATATCATTTCATGATTAATTTGTTTTAATCTTATGAATCGTCTGAATTGCTGCAGTTTGTCATTTTCATCGGTGGGTGGCGATGACATTTCCGGGGTGCGGCAGATTTTAATTGAAAAAGGCAATTGCAAAATTGTCCTTTGGACGTAATTTGCAAGGAGTCGTTAGGGTTTGACTTGCATTTATCCTGATGAAGTGTGACGTCTGAGCGGCAATCTTAATAAGGAGGGGAGCATGACTACACCCTTTGTTGGCGAGATTCAGTTGATGGGCTTCGGCTGGGCGCCGAAAAATACCGCGCTTTGCAATGGGGCGGAACTGACGGCGTCCCAGTATCCGGCGCTCTATGCTCTTATCGGTGACGTGTTTGGCGGTAATGCTGGGGGGGGCACCTTTAAATTGCCCGATATGAGGGGGCGGGTTCCGGCCGGTCCGGATGGTAACTACGTTTACCAGCAAGGAGTCTTCGGGGGCTACGAGACGGTGCCGCTAACGCAGGCAACGGCGCCGGCGCATAGGCATTTCCTGCGTGGTGCGGATGAGGACGGCGATTTTTCCTACGGTGTTGATCGTGTCTTCGCAAACGTCGGAGTAAATCCCACAACGGGAACGAGGCCTCTTGCTTATGGGCCGGCAGAGAACCTGACGCCTATCGGGCAGGGGGAGGTTAGTAGCTTTGGCGGAGGTCAGCCTCACACCAATGTCCAGCCTTTCCTGGTAATCAACTTTACGATCGCTCTGACGGGGGTGTTCCCCTCGCGAAACTGACGGTTGCGGCGCAGTTTGAGGTTCGATGGAAGTTTCATTTCGGGAGAGGTGAGATGTCTGATCCGTTTTATGGTGAAATTCGCATGTTCGGAGGGGATTATGCGCCTGTGCATTGGGCTTTTTGCAGTGGAACCCTTCTGAACATTTCTGGCAATGAGGCCGTGTTTTCGTTGTTGGGAACGGCCTATGGCGGCAATGGGACGACGAATTTTGCGTTGCCCGACATGCGCTGCCGGGTGCCGATGGGGCAGGGTAACGGTCCGGGCCTTACGCCTCGTGTGCTTGGGCAGTCCGGTGGCTTAGATACGGTGACTTTGACGGAAGATCAGATTCCGTTTCATTCTCACCATGTGATGGTTTCGCAAAATTCGGCTACAATGACTACTTTTGCGGATGCGGTTCCCGCAAAGCAATATATCTATGAAGATGTTGAAGGAGCGCCGGTAGTGGGTAATTTGGCTGATGGAACTTTATCTACTACCGGAGATGGGAATGCGCATGAAAATAGAATGCCCTTCCTTTCTGTGAGTTTTATTATCTGCATGCTGGGGGTGTATCCCATGCGGAATTGATCAGGCGTGTGATTTTGAGGAGTGGAAAGCATGAGCGTTGATCCGTTCTTTGGTGAAATCGACATCCTTCCCTATACTTTTACGCCGGAAGGTTACGTTGCTTGTGAAGGGCAATTTCTGCCAATTACGCAGTACCAGGCGCTTTACGCGGTGATCGGCATTAATTTCGGTGGTAATGGTCAAACCACTATGGGGGTCCCAAAACTGACGGGGCGTGTGCCGACTTGTTGGGGGGAGGCCCCGGGTCGGCTTCGTCAAGATATCGGTGAATTCGGCGGGCTAAATTCAGTGTCTCTGCACTATACGCAAATGCCGCCTCATAACCATACCTGGACAGTGGTTGGCGAACCGAATTCGAATATCGACCAGCAGATCAACTATACGATGGGACTCGCAAAAGCTATCGATGATCCTGCGCAGCCCACCATTCCGATGTATTTGGAGCAAAATCCCCCCGGCACACCTGCGCTAGACACGAGATTTTCCGATGAGGCCATCTCCATTTACGGGCAGAGTATAGGGCACGCGAACATGCAGCCTTTTCTTGGGCTTAGATTTTACATGGCTGTTATGGGGGTTTTCCCCTCACGGTCTTGAGCGGGGTGACGGTCCGGTTTGAAAAAATTAATTGGCTACATGGCGGATGTAGACTATTATTGATTATAGTGAGTCCATTATACGATGGATGTGTACGGTACGGAGGGCTGAGACATGAAAGAAGTTAAAGCGCAAGAGGGTGTGTCCTCCCGAGTTGAAGAGGACAAGGCTCGCAAGTCGTGGAAGCATCCCGAGGTGCAGGAAATCGATGTAGCTTTTGTTACGATGTCTGCATTTAGCGGAAGTAGCGATGCTATTACATCGACTTGACCTGTGTTGTTTGGGTGGAAGAGCTATCTTGCAGGATAGGGCTGCGGCCCATCCGCATATGGCTATGAGCTTATGGCCGTAGTGGAAGTTTCCAGACAAAAGCGCTCCTGAGAAACCGGGGGCGTTTTTGTGTTATGAATAGATGGCCGCCATTTTGATCAGCTGTTTCGACCAGTTATGTGGTTGATGAACAGGCTGGTGCCCAGAAGCCTTGAGACGCGCACCTGCTGTGAGAAAGGGAAATCCACGGCTTGGGTTTCCGGCTGAGAATTGACGAGTTGCTCCGGTACCACTTTTTGGAAAAGAGAACTCTTGGCGGTGGCACGTGCAATCTCAGACAGGATCTTCTCCCTTTCGGAGAAGAACATTCTATGTGAATCCGCTGCTTGCCGGCCTTTTACGAAAACGGCAAGACGGTCTGCGGAAAGGTGGCGTTGATACAGCGCCTTGGCAAAGGCCCGGTCGTGGCCATGGGAAAACAGGTCGATCGGAACCGACAGGCAGAACTTGACGATTCTGAGGTCGCTGCAGACGTCACGCTCATCAATCCGGTTCAGCGCCTGGCTTGCTTTCATCAAGCTGCCGTGATCTCTCTGCTGCAGCAGAAACGCGCGCCCGTGTCCTGCCATTTCTCCATCAAACCCGTGCATTCGATACCGCCGGTTCACGCGGTCGGTAAGATCCAGGTTTGAAACAACATCGCTTTTGAGAAGTGTAACGCCGCTTGGCACTTCCGGTGCCCGGGAAAGCCGGGACTGGACAGCATGGAACAGTGCGGGCGGCAGGACGTCGTGCAGAACATAGGCCATGGCCCGGCGTGGCGTGACTTCTCCGGCTTGGGCGAGGGACGCCACGCGATGCAGATAGGACAGCCGGGACCGGCGATGGCGAAATTCCGGCGCGGTCAATTCAAAGCCGGCGCTGAAGGTGAAGTTTCCACGGATGCCGTTGAGGATCGTCGAAATGCCTTTCTTGTGGGCGTCGCGCTGAATTGCGTCCATCCACACAAGGTTGGCGGGATTTAGCGGTATTTCATCCATGATGCCGATGTACCGGGCGGTAACGTCGGTCATGGGGTTCGCATCGTTGAAGATGATCCGGTGTTCGATATTGGGGAAAAGCGCGGCAACCTGACGGGCCTGAGGGCTTTCATCTGCGAGTTGGCGAAGCGATGGCGGAAGCTCTTCGGGCGCGCGCGGCGCTGCAGTGTAGGCACTTAGCGTTTTCCCTTTCTCCGCTAAGACTTTTGCCGATAGTGCCGTTACGACGCCGCTATCGAGGCCGCCGCTCAAATGACTGCCGATGCCGCCGATACTGCGGGTCTGGGCTCGAATGACGGTTTGCATCAGATCATCGAGCGCTTCCAGCGTTTCGTCGAATGAGCCGAAGCGTTGTTCGGGGATGCTGGATAAGTCGCACCAGTGAACGGTTTGCGCCTTGTCTCGCGACAGGCGCACCATGCGCCCGGGGGCGACGCGAGAGATATGCCGGAAGAAAGTGACGGGGCCTTTATGCGGCAGCAGCGAGATATATTCGGCAAGCCAGGTCTCGTTCAATTCTCTCGGCACATCGGCAAGGGCAAGCAATCCCTTGAGCATGCTGCTTGCCGCAATGAACCGGGGGTGTTGGAAATAGTAGAGAGGCCTGTAGCTTGACGGGTCCCGAACGAGCGTCAGGGTTTTGTCTTTCCGGTCCCAGACAGCAATCGCGAACAGGCCGGCCAGTCTGGGCAGGGTGTCCTCTATTCCCCAGTGTTCAAAGGCGGCAGCCAGCAGGGCCGCGTCGCAAAGCAGGCGCGCCTGCTGGGCGGAAAGCGCCAGTTCGCTATGTAGTTCATCGCGATTATCCAGCCGAATATCGGCAACGAGCTGGTATCGGCCGCCGGCGAAGTCCACGGGCTGGCGGTCGAGCACGTCCTCGGGCAGCATTCGCATCAGGTTGCGGCCCAATGCGATCTCGCTGCTGCCATCAAGGGCTGTATTGTCCGGCCCGAACATGGATTGGGCCCTCAGCATCCGCTCCACGTAGTTGCGGGCGGAAACCTCGCTCGACCAGGACAGGCAGGTGGCAAGGGCAGTCACGAAGTAAGGCTCCGGGAATTTATCGCATCCGTTTCAGGTGATGCATGTTGCAGCTTCGTTAATATCCTGCCGGTAACTTATAGTCGAGTTTCTTCATGATATCTCCATGGCAACTGATGATTTTGTTGATATGTCGAGACTTCAGGTGATTGTGCCAGTCGCCAGGGCGGCCGTTTCTGAAAAAAGGAGTGCGGGCAGAAACGCGCTCGCCAAATCCCGAATCGGATTCGAGTTCCTGCAAACGATCAAACCGGCAGGCCGCTACAGCGTTGCGCAACGCGTCCGGGCTTGCTGTGAACTGCAGAAAATGCGCAATTCGGGCAAAGTGTGTGATGGGATCGGAAACAATGTCTTCGTATCTCAGACACAGCTTCGGAATGGGGGCGGCCTGCCAGCTTGTCACGTGCGTGCTCCAGCTGCGCAGGATCTGCCTCATTATCGGAGTTGCTCTCTTGTGCGGATCGGCAATCATCGACCGGTCGTCACATAGAAAGTCAACGGCCTCATCAATGCTGATATCAGCGTGAAATGCCCAGGAAACAGCAATATCCAGTGGATTGCGGACGAGATAGACCGCGCCTGCCGTAATATCGGGCGGAAACAGCCATTCCCCTCCTGCCGTTCGGTCGTAAGCGTCGTGAGCTTTGAGAATGGTTTTGCCAATCCGTTCCCGGGCGATAAATCGATAGGCCTTTGGCCTGAGATTTTCCTGGTCGTCCGGAGATAGATGAACTGTCGGCAGGCCGACTGCAGGATCGATGATCTTTCGGCTGGAGGCCAGGGCACTTTCATCGCCATGGTTCAGGCTGAAATTGCCTCCCGATGAAATATGCCTGAGTATTAGGCGTATCCATGTGTTTCCCGATTTGGGATAGGATGCAATCCAGTATGCGCGTTTAATCATTTTCAGCGCTGCTGAGAAGGCCTGTAAAATCAATCTCCTGAACGGTGCCAGATGGCCTGTCCATCTCAAAGCAAGGTGTCGCGTTCAATAACTGGATGGCCTTGAGGAATTTGTCTTTCGGGCGGTGCATTTTTGAAATGGGGCCCCTTTGAGACTGCGAAAGTTCGAGTTTTCGTAGTGCATCCTTGCCTTTCAGCCGGGTTCTTACAGGAGGAGAGGACAAAGGGCCGCTTCTGAGGAATACGATCATGGCAAGGGGCGTAGGACCGGTACAGGATGGGAAAGGAACGCGGAAGGAGGGATGGGCGAAGCCGACCCGGTATTCTTCCGGAATTTGATGACCTAGCAGGCCGAGGCTCTCCTTTGTGAGAATTAATGCGCGGGCTGTCGGTAATACCGCCGGGCGCGGCGAGGTGTCGATCAGGCAAGGATCATCAGCAATGATCCGGTGCCCCTGACCTGCAAGCTGGGCCACCAACGTCGATTTTCCACTTACGGGACCTCCGCAAAGAACGACCGCCTGCCCGTTCATTTCCATTGACACCGCTTGCAGGCACATCAATCCTACGGCCTGAGCCCAGACCGGCAGAACGGAAGACATGAAAAACCAAGCGATTTCAGGAGTTTTCCGAGGAAGAACGGGATCGATCGTCAAAAGGGTACTGTTGGTTAGCAGATAACGCCCCACTCCCGGCACCTTCAGAAGGAAACTGTCATGGCCTTGTGTCTGACAGGCAGGCATGGCGAGATCGGGAGCAGGCAGGTTTTCCGGGACAGGGCCGAACCGGATTTCCAGATCGGCGCAAATTTGAGCATCGGCTGCTGGCACAAGATCGGGCAGAGCGAGTTCCGAACGTATCTGGAAACGACCCAGATTATATGAGAAGATCAAAGTGTTTGAGACGAAGGGGGCTTCCAAGCGCCTGTTTCCCGGAAATCTGTTCGTTGATGGCCTGAACTGGAAATCTGACTCTGCAGATGCTCCCCGGCGTCATGCAGGCCTATGCCGCAATCTCGATCAGTTTTCCCTTATAGAGGTCTCCCAGAAGGGCGATAACGTCGACGCGAACGGTATCGACCGATGCATCGAATTCCCTGGCAAGAGCGTCGCACAGGGTTGCGACGGTCATGGGGTGTTCGAGGCGCGCCCAGACCTCTGACGCGATATCGTTGAGGTTATAATATTTGCCCTCTTCGATGCTCATCAGCACCACATCGCCATCCAGTTCGGCCGCAATCTGGTTGTCGCTCTGCCTTACTGTTGTAGACAAAGCGATTGTCACGTTTTCCGTCATTCCCGTTCTCCGAAGAAAAAACAACCTTATATTACATGGATCTGTGCCGAGAGCGTAGGGCTAATTGTAGCAGATGGCCGGTGCTTTCTCGCGTCTCGTCGAAATTCCTGTCAGGCTCTCGCTTTCCGCAAGGTCATTTGCCGCCTGAGCGAGCCTATGGGGCGGGTTCAGGAGCGGTTCGTACCTTTGACCTGTTTGTGAGTGATCCTGAGGGAGGTGTGCTTGCTGCATTTTGGTCGAGCAGAGCAGGTTTGAGGGCAAACGGCAGTCCATGGGGTTCCGGTCCCAGTGATGCTTTCACCGGAGTCGCGTCTCCCGGTCTACGCCGGTTCAGACTGCATGGGGCGGCGCAGCATCGATGCTGCAGCTCTGCGCGCCGTGCAGGAACAGGCGGGTGCGATAGAGGATCTGCCGGTCGTAATCGTCAGGAGACATCTGGTTCCACAGCGTAAGCTGTACCGAGCCTTCGACGACGAGGATCAGAAAGGCCGCCGCCGCATCGCGCGCGTCGGGCACGGAGGGGGCATCCGGGCGCAGGCGGCGTTGCAGAAGATCGGTGAGGTAGCCCAGCGTCGGCTCGGCAGTGCGTTCCCACAAGTAGCGGGCGACTTCGGGGCTGCGGAACACTTCGGTATTGGCGATGCGCACCAGACGCATCCCGGACTTCTTCTTGATGTTGGAAACCCACAGCCGGGCCACGGCCACCAGCGTCGCTTCCAGATCGTCGCATTCCTGCTCGCGCAGGCGTTCGACCGGGATGATCCACTGGTCTATCGCCCGCTGGAGCGCGGCCTTGAACAGCGTCTCCTTGTCGCCGTAGCGCGCGTAGATCGTGCGGCGCGACATGCCGACATCGGCGCAGATCGTATCGATCGTGGTGGCATCGAAGCCGTTGTCGAGAAACAGGTCGAGCGAGCGATCGAGCAGCTCCTCGTTGCGCTGCTCGATCATCTCGCGCGTAGGCCGGCCCGGGCGGCGGCCGTCGCAACGGGGCTTTCGCACCGGTTTTCCGGTGAAGAGCGGGGCCGGTTCGCTTGTCGTCATGGCCGCTGGTTAGAGGACAGCCGGGCGGGCTGTCACCCGGTAATGTCCACATCGGCATAACCGGCCAGCATCGCCGGATCGGGCAAGGGCATCTGCAGGTAGATGTCGAGATGGTGGATCAGGCCCGCATCGTCGAATTCATAGACCGAGAGCGAATTGACCGCGTTTTGCACGCCGCCCATCGTCGTGCGCTCCTCCAGTTCGAGGAGGACGAGGTTGCCTTTCTCGGTCACGCGCTTGAACGAGCATTCCCAATCGGCGGTTGGCGCCCACCCGGCGAGGAAATCGCGGTAGGCGGGCCAGTCCATCACTTCCTTGAAATTGCCCACCCGTTCAAAACGGGCCACGTCGAGGAAAGCGCTCATCTCGTTCCAGCGGGCGGGATCGAAGCCGGGCTGCTTGGAGGCATCGACGAGCGCCTTGGTGGTCTCGCCATAGTCCAGAACCTTGCGCGAGAGGCCGGTGTAGTCGCCGATGATCTGCGCGATGTCGTGCATGTCCATGATGGGGTCTCCGGTCAGGCGGCCTTGGCGGCAAGATAGCGGTCGATCACGGTGTGGAACCGGGCAATGCTCAGTTCCTCGTGGATCAGCGACATGTGATCGAGGCCCTTGTTGCGCAGGCCCTGCTGCTGGCGCGGCATCTGTTCGTAGTCCTGCTGCAGCGCGAGGAAGTAGGGGTAGCTGCCCGCCTCGGTCACTTCCACCGGCTCGGCGCGGTATTGCGCGCGGACTTGTTCAGGCAGCCACATATAGGCGGTGACGTGCCATATGCACTTGTTGGGATCGCCGCCCGGGTCGGGATAGGCCATGATCGTGGTGGCCTCGCCCGCGCGGATGGTCATGAAGAAGTTGGGGAACAGGAACCAGCCCTGATTGTCGCTCATCTGATCGTCGGAAAGCGCGCTGACGTCGAGTCCCTTGGCGGTCAGCGTCTCGCGCGTGGCCTGCTGGAGCAGAGTGCGCACAGTGACGCCTTCGGGGAAGGAAAGGGCGCCGCCCGCATCGCGATAGCCGTTCACCAGCTCCTCGAACCGGGGCAGGACTTCGGCGACCGTGGGGAAAGTGCCGGGCAGGCTGCGGATGCCTTCGACCTGTTCCTCCAGCGAGCATTCGGCGGTGCGTTTCACTTCGAAGGGGGAGACGGCCATGCCGTGATCGCCGAAGAAGCCGTGACGGCTGTTCCCGGCTTCAAGGTCGATCACCGAGAGCAGTTCGGGGTGGACGCCGATGATATGATAGCCTTCGGAGAAAGCATCGATCACCACTTTCCAGTTGCAATCGAGCGGTTCGCGCACGTCCATGCCCACTGGGGTCATCTCGTCCAGCTTGTAGGCGGAGAGGCGTTCGACCACTTCGGCGCCGAGGAATTCGGCGAGCGGCTTCGCCTGCTTGTCCGGGTTCAGGAAAATGAAGCCCGCGAAAGTATCGACCGGCACTTCCACCAGACCGTGCGCGCCCTTGTCGATGTCTCCCACGATATCGGGCCGGGCCACCGCGATCAGCTTGCCGTCGAGGCCATAAGTCCAGAGGTGATAGGGGCAGGTGAAGCGGCCGGAGTGGCCCTTCTTTTCCGCGCACAGGATGTTGCCGCGGTGGCGGCAGGCGTTGATGAAGCCGCGGATCACGCCGTCGCGGCCGCGCACGATCAGGAAGGACTCGTCGAACAGCGTATAGACTTTCCAGTCGCCGCTTTCGGGCAGTTCATCGGCGCGGCCGACGACTTGCCACACTTTGCTCCAGATCCGCTCACGTTCGAGGTCCTGGATTTCGGCGGAGGTGTAGCGGTCTGTGCCGATCCGCCAGTTGAAGGCCGAAAAGTCGATTTCGCCGAACGGCCGCACGGCAGTTTGTTCTGTCATGGTGTGAACCTCTCCCATGGTTCCTGAGTCTCATCCTTCCTACGGGGTTCCGGAGGTCTCAACAATAATAAATGATACGGTGCATTCTCTTTTGTGCGAGCGCGGAGGCCAAAGCGCACAGGCGTATCGGCCGCTCAGGCCATGGCGGCGCTGGCAGCGTCCATGATCCAGCGGCCGGAATCCTTCGCTTGCTCGTAGATGTCTAGGTGGACGATCTTCCTGTCCTCGTTGAAGACGTAGAGCGCGATCACGTTCTTGCGGATGAATTCCTCACCGCGATAGTGGCGTTCCTCGATTTCCTGCACCACCACGCGTCCGGCTTCGGTGATGCGGAAAAGCGTCATTTCGAACCGGGTGCCGCCGCTGACCCATTCGGTCATGAAATGGCAATACTGCTGCCAGTCCAGCTCCTCCAGGTAAGCGCCTACGCGCTTGAATTCGCCGGTGGCGACATATTCGGACAGCGGTTCCCAATCGGCAGGCGAGGACGCGCCCTGTGCGGCGATCCGGGCGACGGCCTCGCTATAGGCCTCGACGCGCCGGGTGAAGGGGCCTTTCTCGCTGGTCGTCGCGGTGGCCGTGATCACTTCCATGTGTGGTGTTCTCCCCTTGGTATTCTCAGTGCGCGCCGGGGCCTTCCACCCAGCTCGCGATGGAGGCATGATAGTGGGCGAGGCGCACTTCCTGCCGGGTCAGCGTCAGGAACGGCTGGGCCATGTTGCGCAGGCCGCGCTGCTGGTGCTGCATCTGTTCGTAGTCCTGCTCCAGCGCCAGGAAGTAGGCGAAGTGTTCGCCCTCCGGCACGGTGGTGAGCGGCGTGCGCAGTGCGGCGCGCCGATCCGGCGGGACCCATTGCAGGGTCTGCACGTGCCAGGTGCAGCGGTTGGGATCGCCGTCCTCGCTGGGAAAGGCCATGATCAGCGTGCCTTCGCCGGCGTGGATCGTCAGGAACAGGTTCGGGAACAGGATCCAGAAGTGATTGTCGCTGAGCTGGTTGCCGGTGAGCCCGCCGACATCGAGCCCCTTGGCTTGCCAGCTTTCGCGCATGGCCTGTTGCAGCAGCGCGCGCAGCGGGATTTCGGGGGCGGGCGGCATCGTGCCGTCGGGCCGGCGGCAGCTTTCCACCAGTTCGTCGAAACGCGGAAGGCAATCCGCCACGGCGGGGAACGTGGCGGGCAGGCCGTGGATCGCGGCGATCTGGTCCGCAAGGCTGCTCGCGCCGAGATTCGAGGCGCCGAAGGGAGCAGTCGCGACGCTGTGATCGCCGCAGAAGCGATAGCGTTCGCGCGATTCGTCCATGGCCGCGACGAGTTCGGGGTGCACGCCCTGGATGTGATAGCCTTCCTGAAAGGCATCCATCACCACTTTCCAGTTGCAGCCTATGCTCTCGCGCACGTTGAGGCCGCAGGGGATCATCTCCTCGATATGGTAGGGCGCCAGCAATTCGCGCGCTTCGCCGAGGAAATCGGCGAGCGGGGCGGCGTCGCGATCCGGATTGAGGAAGACGAAGCCTGCGAAAGTCGCCACCGGCATTGGGATCAGGCCGAGGTCTTCCTTGGCGCCCACGAAGTCTTCCAGCGAACCGTCGAAATCGGGGCGGGCGACGGCCAGCAGCTTGCCGTCCAGCCCGTAGGACCAGTTGTGATAGGGGCAGGTGAAGCGCGCCGCATGTCCCCGGCCCTGGCAGAAGGCATTGCCCCGGTGGCGGCAGGCGTTGACGAAGCCCCGGATCGCGCCGTCGCGCCCGCGCACGACGATCCACGACTGGTCGAACAGCCGGTATTCCAGCCAGTCGCCCGCTTCGGGAATGTCGTCGCAGCGGCCCGCGACCTGCCAGACGCGCAGCCACAGCGCCTCGCGCTCGCGTTCGGCATAGGCCCGCGAGCGGTAGCGGTCCGTGGGCACGCGCATGCGGTATCCGGTAAAATCGATATCCGCGATGCGTGGCCCTTCGTCGACCAGCCTGCCGGGCTTCTCGTCCTGCATTGTCCTCTCCCGCCGGGGCGAGCCTGTGGACTCGCTGCTTTCGGCGCGATTAAAATGCCATATGGTCTATTTATTCGCAACCCACTGCCGCAGCCGGTTTCGCGATCCTGCGGTTTCTTGTTAGGGGAGCCCGCATGACAGCGGCGAAGCAGGTAAAGACGCAGTTGGAGGAAGGGCAGGCGGCATCGACGCGTGGCAAGAGCGCGGCTGCGCGGCCCGCCCGCCCGCGCGGGCGGCCGACGAGCGAGGACGTGGAGGCGATCGAGAAGGCGCTGCTCGATGCCGCGCTGGCCGAGTTCATCCGCGAAGGCTACGGCGGCGCCTCGATGCGCAGCATCGCCAAGGCGGCTCAGGTCGCGCGCACCACGCTGCAGGCGCGCTATGCGACCAAGGACGCGCTGTTTCAGGCGATCATGACCGGGCAGATCACCCGCATGTCGGCCGCCGCTTCGCTCGATGCCGAAGGAACGCCTGACCTCGCCGCCGGGCTTAAGGCCTATGCCAACCGCGCGCTGTCCTACAGCCTTGAGGGCGACTATCTCGACATCAACCGGCTGATCTACGGCGCCGCCAGCCAGTTCCCCGAAGTCGCTCGCGCCGCGCGCGAAAGCACGCGTCTGGGCATAGACCATATCACCGCCTTTATCGCCCGCTGCGCCGAGGCGGACGGCATCGCCTGCCGCCGCCCGGAAGTGCCCGCCGAGTGCTTCATCCTGCTGGTGCGCGGCTGGTACGGCCATGCCTTCCTGCGCGAGGAACCCGTTTCCGCCGCCGAACGCGAAAGCTGGGTCGATACGATGGTCGATCTGCTCGTCGCGGGCCGTGCGGACTGGTGAGCCGGGCGCTCTGCTTCTTCTGAGCGGCCTGTCCGGGCGTGCTTGACACGCCGGCGCGCTGCATCATAAAAATAGGCCGTGTGGTATTTTATCGTTCGCGGCATCGTGCATGACCGGCGGGCGGTTGGGGGAGAGGACACATCATGATCCAGGTGAGCAACCTGACGCCGCAAATCGGCGCCCGCGTGGAAGGAAAGCCGGAAGAGGTGCTGATGCCGGAAACGGCGGCAGGGCTGCGCAAGCTGCTGGTGGAGCGCGGCGTGCTCGTCTTTCCGGAGCTGAACCTGACCGGCGAGCAGCAGGTCCGGCTGGCGGGCATGATGGGAAATGTGAGGGACGAGGGCGAGAAGGGGATCTTCAAGATCACGCTCGACGAGAAGACGAACTCGCGGGCGGAATACCTCAAGGGCTCATGGCTCTGGCATATGGACGGCACGCATGACGATGTGCCGGTGTTTGGCTCGCTGCTGACCGGGCGCAAGCTGTCGGACGTGGGTGGGCGCACGGGCTTCGCCAATTCCTATGCCGCCTACGAAGCGCTGCCGCCGGATGAGAAGGCGCGGCTCGAAGGGCTCAAGGTGGTGCACAGTTTCGCGACGTCGATGGAGCGCGCGGGCGTGATGCCGACCGAGGATGACATCGCTTATTGGCGCAGCATTCCCGACAAGACGCATAACCTTGTCTGGACACATAGGTGCGGGCGCAAGTCGCTGGTCGTCGGCTGTCATGCCTCGCATGTGGTGGGCATGGACCGGGCCGAAAGCGATGCATTGCTGGCCGGACTGCTCGACTGGATCACGCAGCCGCAGTTCCTCTACTGGCACGAATGGACCCTGGGTGATCTGCTGATCTGGGACAATACGGGCGTGCTGCATCGCGCCGAGCCCTATCCGCTAGACAGCGGGCGGATGATGCACCGCACTACGCTGCTGGGTGAGGAAGCCTTCGCCTGACGCGTCAAAGGAGGGGGCACGCGCGCACGAAAAAGGGGCCGTGCCCCCCGACACGGCCCCTCCGCACTCGGTAAGTTTCCCCCCCGGTGCTTATTTCGGTGGCATACGGATCGCGCCGTCGAGGCGCACGCACTGGCCATTGAAGTAAGTGTTACGCGAAAGTTCCATCACGAGGGAAGCGAATTCCTCCGGGTGGCCGAGGCGCTTGGGGAACGGCACCGCCTTGCCCAGGCCTTCGTAGACGTCTGGCGCCATTTCCTTGACGCGCAGCATCGGTGGCGTGGCGAAGGTGCCGGGCAGGATCGCGTTGACGCGGATGCCGAGGTCCATCAGGTCGCGCGCCATCGGCAGCACCATCGAATTCACCGCACCCTTGCCGCCGCCATAGGCGACCTGACCGATCTGGCCGTCCTGCGAGGCGGCAGACGAGGTGAAGATGATGCAGCCGCGCTCGCCGTCCTCGTTCACCGGATCGGCATTGGCCATGCCCAGCGCCGCGATCGAGGCCATGCGGTAGGAGGCGGTGAAGATGCCTTCGGCCGATTTGGAAATCTGCTCGGTGGGGGTGCGCTTGTAGCAGTTGTTCTTCTTGTCCCACGAAACGGTCTTGCCGCCGCCCGCGACGATGGCGCAGTGCACGACGATGCGTTCCTGCCCGTGGGCCTCGCGTGCCTTGGCGAAGCCGGCCTCTACGCTCTCTTCGTCCATGATGTTGACGTTGCAGAACACGCCGCCGATTTCGGCCGCGAAAGCCTCGCCCGCTTCCTCGCTGATGTCGAAGATGGCGACTTTCACGCCCGCGTCGGCCAGAGCCTTGGCACTGGCGCGGCCGAGGCCCGAGGCGCCGCCGGTCACGACTGCGGCAATGGTGTTGTCGATCTTCACTGGCATATCTCCCGCATCTGGCGAATCATGTTGGCGGCCTCGCTAGCGCAGATCGCAAGCGATTTGGCGCGCGGGATTGCTTGCACGCGCAAGTATCGCCCGAGCGGACAGGCGGCTCTCGCGCTGGTCCAGGGCTGCAATCCGGCTTGCACCGATTGACGACAGGCTTGCACCTTCGGACAGGCGCGCCTTGGATGCCGGGGCGAAACAGCGCAGCATCGCAAGAATGCAAGGACGGCCGGTGCGAAGACCGGCGCGCAGGAAAGGGAAGAGCAGCATGGCCGAAGGGGACGCAGTCCTGGATACCAGCGACGTTGACAAGTGGGTGGGCAAGCCCGTCATTTTCGCCGAGTTCTGGGATCCGTGCAACGCGACCGACATTCGCCGCTGGGTGCAGGCGATGGACTATGCCAATCCGCTGCACTGGGACGAGCAGTTCGCCCGCGCCAGCAGGTTCGGCGGCATCGTCGCGCCGCAGAGCTTCACCGTGGCGATGGACTACGGCCACGGCTGCCACCCCTCCTGCGTGGGCAAGATCCCGGGATCGCACCTGATCTTCGCGGGCGAGGAATGGTGGTTCTACGGCACCCCCGTGCGCCCCGGCGACAAGCTGACGCAGGAGCGTACCTTCGCCGGATACAAAGTGACCGACACCGCCTTTGCCGGGCCGACGATGTTCGCAGACGGCGATACCGTCCACCGCAACCAGCACGGCGGCCTCGTCGCCAAGGAGCGCGCGACCTCGATCCGCTATCTGGTGGAGGAAGCGGCCAAGCGCAAAGTCTATGACAAGGGCAACGTGCCGCCGCGCCTGTGGACCCAGGCCGAGCTGGACGAAGTGGCGCGGGTGCGGCTGGAATGGATCAAGTCCAACCGCATGGGCACGTCGCCGAACTGGTCATCGGTGAACGTCGGCGACGCGCTGGTGCGCCGCGTGATCGGTCCGCACAGCCGCGTGACGTTCGCGCTCGAATGCCGTGCGCACCGGCAGAACATCTGGGGCACCTGGCGCTGGAACGTGCCCGAAGGCGTCTATGATCCCGCCACCGAGGATGCCGGTTTCACCTCCGGCATGAGCTACGATTTCGAGGCCCGCAAGATCGACCCGCGCCATGGCGACGGTCTGTTCCACGGCCCCAGTTCCGGCCACATCAGCGACGAGAAGGGCCAGAAAGTCGGCATGGGCGGCGTCTATGGCTATGGCTCCTCGATGAACGCCTGGCATCTCGATACCGTGGCCTACTGGGCCGGGCATGACGGTTACATCTGGCATTCCAAGACGCAGTTCCGCAGTCCAGCCTTCGAAGGCGACGTGACCTATGTGGACGGCACTGTGGTGGACAAGCAGGAGACCAGCGAATTCGGGATGCCGGTCGTCACCGTGGAAACGCGCATGACCACGCAGGACGGCAGCACCATCCTGAAAGGCACGGCCACCGTTTCGCTGCCGCGCTGACGGGGCGGCCCGCGCTGGACAGCGCAGGGGCGCCGCCGTAACAGCGCGGCGTGCCGCCCTCAGCCCGTCCCGAACCAGACTTCCGCGCCGATTGCACGCGCTGCGCGGCGCTGTGCTGCGTCGCTTTCGCGCTGAACGATCCGGAAATGTTCGCGGTGCGCAAGGAAGCGGGCGAGCCGTGCCCCAACCTCAATGCGCGGGGCGGCTGCACCATTCACGGGGCGCTGGCGGACAAGGGCTTTCGTGGCTGCGTGCTCTACGATTGCCTGGGCGCGGGCCCGCGCGTGACGCAGGAGCTGTTTCAGGGCCGAAGCTGGCAGGACGATCCGGCGCTGCTGGGCCCGATGTGCGATGCCTTCCGCGTGCTCACCCGCGCGCACAAGCTGCTGTTCCTGCTGCGCGAGGCAGGGCGGCTCGATCTCTCGCCAGAGGACCGGCTGAGGCTGGCGGCGCTGCGGGAAGCGGTGGACCGGGCAGGCACATCGTTCGCGGCCATGGCGGAAATCGAGAGCGAAGCGCACCGCTTCCTGCGCGGTTTGCGAAGCTACATCGACAACGCGGGCTGAAACCGGGGACGAAACTTGCCGACAATCCTCCCCCTCCGGGGGAGGGGAACCGCCCGCAGGGTGGTGGAGGGGGCGAGCACACGCCAGCATCGCGCCAAACCCGCCCCCCTCCGTCAGCCGCTGCGCGTCTGCCACCTCCCCCGGAGGGGGAGGATTTGGGAAGGGCGGCGATGTGCGCAGTGTCTCGAAAAATATGGATAGCTGCCGCGCGCTCAAACGAAATCCTGTCAACAAAGGTTGACGAAAAGGCGCGTCAACATTAGTTGACGGTCATGTCGAAAATTTTGCTCGCAGAACCTGCAGATCCGGAAGAGGCGCTTGCCGCAGTCGTTGCGTTGCGTCGCCATGCCGACAGGCTCGAAAGGCGGGCTGTTCGCCAGGCCATTTCGGCAGGCTGGAGCTGGGCGGACATAGCCGAGGCACTGGGTGTCACGCGGCAAGCTGCCCACAAGAGACTGGCCCCTTTGATACTGCGGGAAGGTGAAAGAGAATGACCATGCTGAAGAAGCTGCGCGACCGCGTCGAAAGTATCCGCGGAATTGCCGGACTATGCACAAGGGCTGAAACCATCGCGCGCAGTGGCGGAGAACTGGAACCTGCTGCCGAGCATTTCCTTTTAGCCGCTCTGGAAATGGAGGACGGGAGCGCGGCGAGAACGCTGGCCGCACTTGGTCATGATCGGGCGTCGTTGGATCACGCCATCCGGGAACAACACGCGGCCATGCTTCTTGCCGCGGGGATTCCGCAAGACCATCTTGTGGAGGGCGAGGCTGTTGCCGCTCCATCCGGCACCGGCCTCTATCGTGCGACGGCCTCCGGGCAGCAACTCTTGCAGATCCTCAGCCTTCAAGCCCGCGAGAGACGCTCAGGCGGCTTTCAGAGTGTTCACGTTCTCGAAGCGGCAGCAGCCTTGCGCCATGGCATCGTGCCCAGAGTACTCAGGAAACTGGGAATATCGGACCAGCTTGCACAACCTTCGCAGGTAGTCGGTTGAGTTGGGATTGGCTTCTCAACGGCAGCTTCCGAGAAAGTTTGCACCGGACCAGATGAGCAGAAAGTCGTCGATTGGCTGTTTGTCCGCCTCCGCCCCATTGATGCTCAGTCTGCCTGCCGAGACGCAGCTCGCCAAACCATTTTCCTACATCCCCTCCATTTGCGATACTGCGTGCGGCATCCGTCTGGCCGTGTTCTTTGAATCGTCTATGTCTTCGCTTTCGCTGCCGTTTTGCAGCGCGAAGTTCCTGTGGGTATAAGCCACTGTAAAACCAGGAAGTTATTCGGACTTCCCATGGCGCGAGTGGGTGAAGTTCGTGAACATGAAAAACCGCGCCGGTGCAGGACGCGGCGCGGTTTTCGGAATGTTGCGAATGGAAAGGTGCAGGTTCAGCCCAGCGCCTGTTCCTTCTCTGCGTAGATCCGTTCCAGTTCCTCGCGGTCGCGCTGGGCGCGGCTTTTCTTTTCGGCGGCGGTCTTGAGCTGGCCGCAGGCGGCATCGATGTCGCGGCCGCGCGGGGTGCGCACCGGGGCGGAAATACCCGCCTCGAACACGATGTTGGAAAACGCCTTGATCCGTTCGGGCGTTGAGCAGTCGTAAGGCGCGCCGGGCCAGGGGTTGAACGGGATCAGGTTGACCTTGGCGGGCAGCTTGTAGTGCTTGATCAGGCGCACGAGTTCGCGGGCGTCCTCGTCGCTGTCGTTCTTGTCCTTCAGCATCACGTATTCGAAGGTGATGCGCCGGGCATTGCTGGCGCCCTTGTAGTCGGCGCAGGCCTGCAGCAGTTCCTCGATGCCGTACTTCTTGTTGATCGGCACGATCTCGTCACGCACGTCCTTGGTCACCGCGTGGAGCGAGACCGCGAGATTGACGCCGATTTCCTCGGCGCAATCGGCCATCCTTGGCACCACGCCCGAGGTGGAGAGCGTGATGCGGCGCTTGGAGAGGGCGAGGCCGTCCCCGTCCATCACCAGCTTGAGCGCGTCGCGCACATTGTCGAAGTTATAGAGCGGCTCGCCCATGCCCATCATCACGATGTTGGTGAGCAAGCGCCCGTCCGCCGAGTAGGAGCCTTCATCCTCCTCGTCGTCGAGCCCGGCCATAGTGCCGCCGCCCTTAGGCCATTCGCCCAGCGAGTCCCGCGCAAGCATCACCTGCCCGACGATCTCGCCCGCCGTCAGGTTGCGTACCAGCCGCATCGTGCCGGTGTGGCAGAAACGGCAGTTGAGCGTGCAGCCCACCTGACTGGACACGCACAGCGTGCCCCGGTCCGCGTCGGGAATGAACACCATCTCGAAGTCGTGCCCGTCCGCCGTGCGCAGCAGCCACTTGCGGGTGCCGTCGCTGGAGTGCTGGGCCTCGGCCACGTCCGGGCGGCCGATCACGAAGCGTTCGGCGAGCCAGGGGCGCATGGTCTTGGCGATGTCGGTCATCGCCTCGAAATCGGTGACGCCGCGGTGGTAGAGCCAGTGGAACACCTGCTTGGCGCGCAGCTTGGCCGCCTTGGCATCGAGCCCGGCGGTCTCGAACAGTTCGGCGATGCGTTTCTTGGGCAGGCCGATCAGATCGATGCGCCCATCCTCGCGCGGCGTGACGTCACGCGGGACGGGAACCGGGTCGATATGCCCGGGGATCGGCATGAGTTTCGTAGCTGTCATGATTGGCGGTCCTATAAGGCATATGGCGCGATTCCGGAAGAGCGCACGATTCTTGCGCGGCGGGTATGACGGCATGGGGGCCTGCGGTTCCGGCGTGATGGGCCGGGGGATCAGGCTGCTTCGCTGGAAAAACCAATATGTTTCGCCGGTTAAGCCGATGTCCTAAGGCAGCCTCTTACGCCAGGGGGCATGGCGATTGTCTTTTTCATGTCGCAAATGTGCGGGGTGTAACCGGGCGCTCCGGTGCCGCGAATGGGCAGGCAAAGGCATTTGCTGCGAGGACTGATCATGAAACTGGCGCTTTCGATCCTGCCCATTGCGTCTGTCGCTCTGGCCGTTCCGGTTCAGGCCGAAGACGCCGGTTTTTCGGGCCCGCGTGCCGGTGTGATCGCGGGTTACGACCGGACCGATCTGGCGCCCGGGGCCGGCCCGCAGGGAGGCGGGCTCTATGGCCTGCAACTGGGGTATGACTGGAACCTTGGCGGTGTGGTGCTGGGCGTGGAGGCCGATCTTGCCGGTTCCACGGCCGATACGGACTTGCCTGCCCTGCGTTCGGACGCGCAGCGTTATGCGACGGTAGCGGCGCGTGCGGGTTTCGAGCCGCTCTACGGCGTGCTGCTCTTCGCACGCGGCGGGGTGGCCCATGCGCGGGTGGACATCGATCCCGGCGCGGACTTCGACGGCAGCGGGTTTACCGTGGGCGGCGGCGCCGAACTGGCTTTGTCCGGGCGGCTCTATCTGCGCAGTGAATACCGCTATTCGGACTATGGCGACCGGCTGCGCGGCCAGCAGGTGCTGGGCGGTGTGGGGCTGCGTTTCTAGCGCAACTGGGCGCAGCCGATCGCGGCGGCATCCATGGCTGAGGCCGCGCCCGCGAGTGGCCAGGTGTTGGAAAAACGCCCGCCGGTTTCACCCCGCGCATAGACCGTCATCCGCGTGGCCGAGCGCATGGCGGCGATGATCGCGGCGTTGTCGTGGTCGTCCTTCGGCCAGGCGTCGCCGCCGCCGCCAGTCAGCTCGATGCGCTCGCGGCCGATGCGCAGGACGATCTTGGTGCCTTCGGCCAGTTTGCGCGACAGGCGGAAATGGACCTGATTGCGGGCCGCGCGTTTGGGCCAGGTGCCGATCGCGGCATAGGGCTGATAGTCGCGGCGCAGCGTGCTGGGCAGCGCCATGGCAATGGCATAGCAGCGCGGCACCAGCGGATCGCGAAACGCGCCCCAGGTGCCATAGAGGCCAAGGCTTTCGCGCGCCTGTGCCGCGCCTGCGAAAGCGGCGAGGGCGGATAGGGCTGCGATGGGCAGGATGGTCCAGCGTTTGATCACGCGGGGCTCATGGCATGAAACGGCATGATCGCAAATGCGTCAGGAGAGTTTTGCGGACAGCGATGCAACTGCCGCTTCGATGCCGCCCGCGAAATCGCCCGCGCGAAAGCGGGGGATCATGTCGCTTTGGATGACATCGGAACAGGCGGCGTTGGTCAGCACTTTTTCGAGGCCGTATCCCACGGCGATGCGCACTTTGCGCTCGTTCGGAGCCACGAGGATGACGACGCCGTCGTCATGGCCTTTCCGGCTGATCCCCCAGCGGTTAGCCAGCGTTCGCGTGTAATTGGCAATCTCTTCGCCGCCCAGCGAGCGCACGGTTACGACGACCATCTGGTGGCCCGTCTTTTTCTCAAGCGTCTGCAACTGCGCGGTCAGCCGGGATTCGGTTTCGAAATCGAGGATGCTGGCGGCGTCGTTGACCCGGCCTTGCAGGTGCAGGGCTTCACCGGCCGGTTGCGCGGTCGATTCCGTGAACGGCGGCGCCGCGCTGCCGCAGCCTGTGGCTGCGAGCACGAGGGGCAGGACGGCGTGGCGAAAGGGCGCTTTCATGTGGTGGATGTGCCCGTATGGCTTGCGCCCGGTCAATGGCCTTTCGCAGTGCCCGGCACCTGAGGCCGGGCACCGCGCCGTTCGCGCTACCCGGCCTCAGGTGTTCACAGATCCTTCGGTTCGCCTGTGCCCATGTAGCGGGCAAGGTTGCGGTGCAGGCTGATCACCGCGCCTTCGGCTTTGGGGTTGGGTACGTTGCCCGCATAGCCCGCCATTTTCATGCCTTGCTGCACGGCGGCCATGTTGGAAAAGTCCTGTAGCAGCACATGCGGGAAGGCGCTGGGATCGGCGTATTCCCACTGCGTTTCAGGGGCTTCGCCTGCGGGGTAGAGTTCGTAGACGGCGACCTCGAAAATGCACTTGTCGGGATCGTAGCCGTAGGGCCGCGCCTGATAGCACAGCATGTTGTTGACGGCGTGGCCGATCTGCTGGTTTGGGAAGATCTGCCAGGCCGTGCCGCTCGCCGCCACATGCGCGGCATCGACCTTGGGCCAGACCACGCCGCGTTCCTCGTCGATCTTGCGGGCGGTTTCCAGCCAGTAGCGCAGCACTTCGTCGCCCGGCGTGCCTTCGGGCAGGGCATCGGGCAGGGTCTGCGCGACATCGACAAGCGTCTGGGTGGTGTTGGTGTTCACGCCTTCCCAGGTGTATTTCTGCATCTGCGCGGTGGTCACGCGCGGATCGCCCGCGCCCAGGCGCAGCTTGGCGCTGGTTTCCTCCAGCCCCTTGGGCGCGTCGTAGCCGATGTGGCTGTGCTTGCCCTGCGCGCGGCCCCAGCCGACGAAATCGCCGAACTCGGTGAATTCCGGGTGCGTGCCGGGCACGTGATAGGTCTCGTCGAAAGCTTCCAGTGCGACTTTCCAGTTGCAGTCGAAAATCGTCCACTTGCGCCAGCGCGGGCGCATGTCCTGAAGCTGGAAGGGATCGAGCATGGTGGCCGCTGGTTCCAGATAGGTGCGCAGCAGTTCGGCCTCGGGATCAAGGTTGACCCACACGAAACCGCCCCAAGTATCGATCTTCACTTCGCCCAGGCGCGTGACCTCGTCGCACAGCTTCGGGCCCCAGTCTTCCTTCGACTGGATGTAGCTGCACGAACCGTCCAGCTCGAACGTCCAGGCGTGGAAGCCGCAGACAAAGTTCATGCGTTTGCCGTGCGCGTTGCGCTCGCCCTTCGGGGTATCGACGAGGCGGCGGCCGCGGTGGGTGCAGACGTTGCGGTAGGCCTTGATCCTGCCGTCCGCGCCATTGGCGGCATCGCCTTCCGCCACGCGCACGATCAGCACCGAATCGTCGAGGATTTCGTAAGTGATGTAGCTGCCCACGTCGGGCAGGTCTTCCACGCGGCCTGCCTGCAGCCAGCATTTGCGCCACAGCTTGTCCCGCTCGGCGCGGGCATAGTCTTCGGAAATATAGGCTTCGACCGGGATGACGACCGGCTCGGGTGCCGTCTCCGTGGCCGCTGCGACCTTGCTCAGTTCGTTCATCGTTCCGCTCCCGTCAGATGTCTTTGCAGGCTGCTAATCAACAGCACTGTTCACTGAGGGTGGTGTACCTCCGGGCGTGGCCGGTGAACTTTGACCAAACGCAAAACTGTCAGATGCGGGGATATTCGATGGACACCACTTCCCACTCCTTGGCGCCCGAAGGCAGGCGCACCGTGCGCAGATCGCCGATGGCCGCGCCGCGCAGCGCGCGGGTGAGGGGCGCGCTCCAGCCAATGCGCCCGGCCGAGGCATCCTGCTCGTCGTCGCCGACGATGGTGACGGTCATGCGTTCGTCGTCCTCGTCCGCCAGTTCGACGGTGGCGCCGAAGAACACTTTGCCGCGCTCCTCCTGCCGGGCCGGATCGACCACGCGCAGCGCTTTCATGCGGCGGGCGAGGTGGGCCAGCTCGCGATCGATCTCGCGCATGCGCTTGCGGCCGTAGAGGTAGTCGCCGTTTTCCGAACGGTCGCCATTGCCCGCCGCCCAGGAGACGATTTCGACGATTTCCGGGCGTTCCTTGCCGAGCAGGTGATCGTAGCGGGCGCGCAGGGCGGCCATGCCTGCGGGGGTAATGGGAGGTCCGGCTGGTTTCATCGCGGTGTCTTTAAGCGGGGCGGATCGCGGCGCCAAGCCGGTGCGGGGCGTTTTCGTCCGGGGAAGCAGGCTTGCAAGGTGTCTATTTGTCCGACAAAAGACCTGCCGAACAGGAACGAGGAGGAAAACCCATGGACATATCCCGCCGTAATCTGATGACCGCCGCCGCTGCGGTGGCACCGCTGGCGGGGCTGTCCTCGGCGGCTCTTGCCGGGGCGGCCTCCGCTTCGCAGGATACGGGGCCTTGCCCGCTGCCGGAAGCGCCCGGTGCCAGGCTGGCTCCCCGCCCGCCGATGGGCTGGAATAGCTGGAACAGCTTTGCGGGCACCATCACCGAGGCGCAGACGCTCGAAACCGCCGCGATCATGAGCGAGAAGCTGCTGCCCTTCGGCTATGACGTTCTTACCGTCGACATCCAGTGGTACGAGCCGGACGCCAGCAGCTACAGCTACAATCCTCATCCGGTGCCCGCGCTGGACGCATATGGGCGGCTGGTGCCCGCGCCGAACCGCTTCCCTTCCGCGAAAGGCGGCAAAGGCTTCGCGCCGCTGGCGGAGAAAGTGCACGCGCTGGGCATGAAGTTCGGCATCCATGTGATGCGCGGCATTGCCCGCCATGCGGTGGAACTGAACCTGCCGGTCTATGGCACCAAGGTCCAGGCGCGCGATATCGCCGATACCTCCAGCATCTGCCCGTGGAACCCGGACATGTACGGCGTCGACATGACCAAGCCCGGCGCGCAGGATTACTACGACGGGCTGTTCCGGCTCTATGCCTCGTGGGGCGTGGACTTCGTGAAGATGGACGACATGAGCCGCCCCTATGATGCCCATGCGCCGGAGATCGAGGCGGCCTCGAAAGCGATTTCCCGCTGCGGCCGGCCGATCGTGCTCAGCCTCTCGCCGGGCGAAACGCCGGTGGTGCGCGGCCCTCACGTGCGCCAGCATGCCCAGATGTGGCGCATTTCCGACGATTTCTGGGACGATTGGGGCATGCTGGCCGCGCAGTTCACGCGGCTGGAGAACTGGACGCAGTATTGCAGCGCCGGGTCCTGGCCCGATGCCGACATGCTGCCGCTGGGACGGTTGGCGCTGGGCGATCGCGACACCCGTTTCACGCCCGACGAACAGCGCACGCTGATGACGCTGTGGTCGATCGCCCGCTCGCCGCTGATCATGGGCGGAGACTTGCGCCATCTCGACGCGGCGACGCTGGCGCTGCTGACCAACCGTGAGGTGCTCGCCGTCAATCAGGCCAGCGCAGGCAACCGGCCGCACTATCTGGAAGACGGCATGAAAGTATGGTCGGCCTGGAGCGAGGATGGGCGCGATTGCTATCTGGCGTTGTTCAACGTGACCGGCGGCGAACGGGACGTGGGCGTCAAGCTGGCGCAACTCGGCATCGACCGGCCTGCGCAAGTGCGCGATCTCTGGCAGAACGCGGACATCGGCGTGGCGCAGGAGCGGGTTTCGGCAAAGCTCCCGGCGCATGGATCGCTGCTCTACCGGCTGCGTTTCCGGTAAGGCATGGAAGGCACGGGCGGATCTGAGCTGCCCGTGCCTTTGCGTGTTTCTTGTCTTCGTTAGCCCGGCTTCTTCTTGCCCGGCATCAGGTGCGTGAGCTTGTTCGGGCCTTTGTAGTCGGACTTGTCGGGGTACATCGATTCATAGACCACGGCGTTTTCCAGCACGCGCTGGATGTAGTTCTTGGTCTCGTAGATCGGAACGCGCTCGATCCAATCGATCCAGTCGACCGCGCCGGTGCGCGGATCGCCATTGGCGCGCAGCCACTTGTTCACATTGCCCGGTCCGGCGTTATAGGCGCCCACGGCCAGCGGCGTGGCGCCGCGGTAGTAATCCATCATCCGCGCGAAGTATCCGTCGCCCAGACGGATGTTGTAGACCGGATCGCTGATTAGCGAATCCCGGTTGTAGCTCAGGCCCATCTTGCTAGCCTGCTCACGTGCGGTGCCCGGCATGAGCTGCATCAGGCCGCGTGCCCCGGCATGGCTCAGCGCGTTCTGGGCGAACTGGCTTTCCTGCCGGGTCAGGGCATGGACCATGGTCCAGTTGGTGCCCGGCGGCGTTGGCAGCAGCGGATAGGCGATCTCGCCGAACTCGCCGAAGCCGTCGGCATGGGCTTGCTGCCCCAGGATCACGGCAAGGTCGCGCCGTCCGATTTCCTTTGCAAGGTCCGCCACGAGGACATGATCTGCTTCTGTCTGGGCCGAATCGGCGATCTGACGGAAGAATTGCACGGTCGTGCGCCAGTCCCCGTCGCGCGCGACATCGCGCACGGCATCGACGATCGGGCGGGCAAGGAAGGCCTTGCGTTCCGCCGCGGTTGGCATGGCTTGCGGCACAGTGTCGAGATTGGGCAGCGGGCGGCCGAGCCGTTCAAGGGAAAGCTGGCCGTAGAAATAGTGCGGATAGCGCGCGGCCATCTCGAAATAGCGGTTGGCGCCCGGTGTATCGCCCGCCTGGGCGAGCGCTCGGCCTGCCCAATAGAAGCCCTTGGAGCGCGTTCCCGGCGTTTGCGCCGCCGCGCCGTAGCGGTAGAACAGAGGCGCGGCGCGGCGCGGCTCGTGCAGATCCCACAGCGCTTTGGTGCCGCCCAGCCAGACCAGCGAGGTGTAATCGTCGCGCAGGCGGTAGGATTTCTGGCTGATATCAGTGCCCGGCGCGAAGGCATCGTCGATCGAACTGGCGATCTTGACCGCGCTGTCCGCCCCGGCGCCGCGCGCGGCAGTGAGCAGCTCCTTCACCCATTTTTCGGGATCGAATACGGGGGCGGAGAGCAGCGGGCGGTTGGCCAGCATGGTGATCTCGCTGGGAAGATTGCCCGACCGGCGTGCCTGCACCGCGCGGTTGTAGACATAGCCCGGGTCGGCGGCGGCCATGGCGGGCAGCTTCAGGCCCAGACTGCCCGGGGCCGATCCCTGCAGCAGGGCCAGCCGTTCCATGAAGATATTGCGCTTGGCTGCCGACACGAACGAGATCTGCCGTTCGGCCTGGTCCGTCTCTCCCTGCCAGAGCAGCGCGTCCATGCGCGCGTCGTGATCGGCAGGCGTGAATACGTCACGGTACAGCGAGAGCAGGGTGGCCTCTGCATTGGGCGTCAGGCTGCCGCCGCGCCAGGCAGCCTCGGCCTTTTCGCGCGCATCGAAACGGCGCACGGCGGCCAGCGCGGTAGCATAGCGCCCGGCGGCCTCGCTGGAGAGCGGGGGATAGCGGTCGAAGAAAGCGATCACCGTGGCGGGATCGGGCGATTCGTCGAGCAGTGCCCTTTCGGCGAAAGCACGGATTTTCGTTTCTTGCGGATAGCCGGGATACGTCAGCAGGAAGCTGGCATAGGCGGAAAAGCCCATGCGGCTGTTGGCCACCAGCTGGCGCCAGCGGTCTATCGACTGGTGCACCGCCATGTCATGCTTCTGCATGGACCGGGCCCGCGCAACATCCCATTCGCGGCCATCCTCACCCCAGGCCGGCGCCCCCAGACATGCAAGTGAAACCGTCAGAAACAGGGGAGAGACACGCAACATGCTGGACATTTTCGAAGAAGGCTCCTTATCAGGCGCTGAACATTATGGCCGACGTGGATGGGGATAGTCCCCGACGGGCCTGATAGTTGAACGTCAGCAGGGGTAAAGTCCATGTTCTCGGGGTCCATTCCGGCACTTGTCACACCGTTTCGCGACGGACCGTTTGACGAGCCGGCTTTCCGCCGCCTGGTGGAGTGGCAGATCGAGAGCGGATCGTCGGCGCTGGTCCCTTGCGGCACGACGGGCGAATCGCCCACGATCACCCATGAAGAGCACATGCGGATTACCGATGTGTGCATCGAGGTGGCGGCCGGGCGCGTTCCGGTGATCGCCGGAGCGGGTTCGAATTCGACGGCAGAGGCGATCATGCTGGCCCGCCATGCGCAGGAAGCGGGCGCCGATGCGGTGCTCGTCGTCACGCCTTATTACAACAAGCCGAATCAGGAAGGTTTGTACCAGCATTTCAAGAGCATCCATGATGCTATCGGCATCCCCATCATTCTCTACAACATTCCGGGCCGTTCGATCGTCGATCTGGGCATGGAAACGATGGTGCGCCTTGCCGGACTGCCGCGCATCGTGGGGATGAAGGATGCCACGGGCGAGATCGCGCGTGTTTCGGACTATCGCCAGGCGATCGGCAACAGCTTCTGCCAGCTTTCGGGCTGTGACGAATCCGCGCTGGCTCATTTTGCGCATGGCGGCGCGGGGTGCATTTCGGTCACGGCCAATGTCGCGCCCCGGCTCTGCGCCGAATTTCAGGCTGCCTGCGCGGCGGGGGATATGGCCTCTGCGCGCGCGCTCAACGACAAGCTGCATCCGCTGCACCGCGCGATGTTCGCCGATTGCTCGCCGGGGCCGGTGAAGTACGCGATGTCGCGCGTGCTTGACTGGATGACCGTGGACGTGCGCTTGCCGGTCGTGCGCTGCAGCGAACAGGCCCGCGCCGCGGTCGATGCGGCGCTGGCCCACGCTGGTCTGCTGTAAGAGCCGGGCTGCTGTAAGACTGGCCCGAAGGCCCGGCGGATCAGTCCGCCGGGTTGTATTTCTGCACGAACCGCATCGCTGCGGTAAGCATCTGCAGCCGCGTGTCTGATTGCGAAAGCCAATGGTCCTCGTGCTTGAGGACGACCATTTCATAAGGCTTGTGCGCGTCTTTCAGGGCATCGGCCATGACGGCGCTTTGCTTGAACGGGACAACGGTATCGTCCTTGCCGTGGATCAGCAGGACAGGCGCATCCGCCTGATCGGCGAAACGGCGCGGGGAAATGCTGTCGAACTCCTTGGGATTGCCAAGCGATTCGCGCAGGGACTTTCTGGTCATGCGCGTGCCGCCGCTCTCATAGACGTCGGTGTTGTACATCAGCTCGACATCCGCGACCCCGGCAACTGAAACGGCGCAGCGGTAGATCCCGTGCTGCAGGGTGACTCCGGCAAGCGCGGCATAGCCGCCATAGCTGGCGCCCACGATGCAGGCCCGCTTGGGATCGGCTATACCTTGGCGGACGAGTTCGTTCAGGCCGTCGGAAATGTCGGTCTGCATCTTGCGGCCCCATTGTCCGTACCCGGCGCGGCGAAAGGCATCGTCGCGATTGGTCGAGCCGCGGAAATTGGGCTGGAACACGGCATAGCCGCGTGATGCGAAAGCTTGCGCCCACCAGTCAAAACCAGGCTCGTCATGCGCGGTAGGGCCGCCGTGGGGGAGCATGATCACGGGCAGGTTCTTGGCCTCGCGCCCCGGCGGCAGTGTCAGGATGCCGTCCATTTCAAGGCCATCGGCAGCCTTGTATTCAACGGTTGAAATCGGCCCCACCGCATCCGGCAAAATGGCATCGCGGTCATAGCTGACGGCATCGGCTTTCAGGTTGGCAACATCCACACGAAACCAGGTGCCGCTGTCCTTGTTGCCGCTGGTATGGACGATGGCGTGCGTCATGTCCGGCGTATAGTCGATCAGCGTCGCATGCCATTTGCCGAAGGCCCGGTAAATCTTGTCAGCCGCTTTCTGGCGCTCAGGATCGAAGAAGACAGGCTTGGGCTCCGCACCGCCGGGCAGATAGCCCAGCAGGCGGCTGTTGCGCTTGTCTATGTAAAGGCGTTCGACCCGGGTGTCGGGCAGGACTTCGACCGCGTCCCCGCCTGCCAGCGGCACTTCGAACCAGTGCGTGACGCCTTCGTTATCGTCTTCCGTGGAATACAGAAAACTCGAACCGTCCTTGCCAAAACATATCAGGCTGATGTCGCCCGTCGGATCGACACCTTCTGCCAGCTTGTCGTGATGTTCGTTGGTGATCTGCCACTTGCCGTTGTTGCGATTGACGTCGAGCGTGACGGCAATCTCTCCGTTCTCATCGACCAGCCAGTCGCGAAAGTGGTTTTCCGAGGCGGGCGCGGCAGCGATCCGGGCTCTGTTCGTTGCCAGGTCCACGCCGTAAAGCGTCGGGCGGCCATGGCGCCAGCGGGTATTCAGACCGTCGGTATCCAGAGCGATGCCACCGAAGTAGCCTTTCCATTCCCCGTCGATCTTGCGAAGGCCGTAACGGCCTTGGGTGGTGTTGGCGATGCCCTTGGTGCCGCCGAACACGAATTGCGCCTTGCTCCCGTCTATCGGGAGAACGATCGTGCCGTTGAATTCGTATTTCGATGCCGTGAACATCGGCCCCAGTGACGCTGTTGTGCTCTTGGTGACGAGAACGAAGTCATCACCCGCCCAGTCGATGCCGCGCAGCTTGGAGTCTCCGGCCGGGATGTTGAGGAGTTGGCGGTTGTCGGAATCGATGACAATGACCCGGGGCTTGCCTTTGACCGTGGCGACGACGGCGATCTTGTCTCCGGTGGTGGACGATATGGCCATGTCTTTCACCAATGGCAGGTTGCCATAGGCTGCGAGCGGCGGGACGGAAGGTGCTGCGGCCACGGTCATGGCGGACAATAAAGCAAGCGCGGAAGTCGCGGCCTTCGCGCTCGAAACCAGCTTATGCATTCTTTGGAAATTCCCCCTGAATTCAAGATATCATATCCTGGCAGCATGCTGCGAAGGCAAGGCTCTTGATATTTTGAGCGGCGATTATTTCGATTAAATTTCTGAAAGGCCGGGTAATGGCGGAGATCATGGAATGACCTCTGCCAGATAAAGCACCGGGCGGGGTGGCTGGCGCCGGCCGCTGCAGAGGCCGCAAGGCGCAGGGCAAATGCCAATCGCCGAAACGGACGTTTTCTTTTGCCGCGCGCATCCCTACATGGCGCATCACCATGGCACGTCCGCAGCACTCCACATTCGATAAAGTCAAAACCGTCGCTGAGAACCGCAGGGCGCGGTTCGATTATCATATCGACGACAAGTTCGAGGCCGGTATCGCGCTCACCGGGACCGAGGTGAAGAGCCTGCGTTTCGGCGAGGGTTCGATTGCCGAATCCTATGCCGAGATCAAGAATGGCGAGTGCTGGCTGGTCAACGCCAATGTGCCTGAATTCAGCCACGGCAACCGCTTCAACCACGAGCCCAAGCGCCCGCGTAAACTGCTTCTACACGAACGCGAGATATCCCGTCTGCAAGGCGCGGTGGAGCGCAAGGGGATGACGCTGGTGCCGCTGTCGATCTATTTCAACAGCCGCGGCCGGGCCAAAGTCGAACTGGCGCTTGCCAAGGGCAAGAACGCGGCGGACAAGCGTCATACGATCAAGGAGCGCGACTGGAAGCGCGATCAGGCCAGGATTTTGCGGGATAACCGATGAGTACGCTTCTTTCCCGCATGTCCCGCTGGCTGCACAGCCAGATGCCCACGCACGAACAGCTTGAGGCGAATCGTTTCACGGCGCCTTTCGCGCGGCGGCAGGAACTGTTCCGCTTCACCCGCCGCTCGGTGCCGCGCGGTGTGGCGGTGGGGCTGCTGGTGGGCATCTTTGCGCTGATTCCGGGTATCCAGATCGTGGGAGCAGCGCTCATGTGCGTGCCGTGCCGGGGCAATATCCCGATTGCCGCGGCGATGACGTTCCTGTCCAATCCGGCAACCACGCCGCTGATTCTGGCCGCCTCGATCTGGGTCGGAAACCTGCTCGGCTATCATGCCGATCTCTCGACGTTCTATGCCCTTTACGAGAGTGGCGCGGGGATCGGTGACTGGACGCACTGGCTGGTTTCGGATGCGGCGCCTGCGCTGCTGATCGGCCTTTTCGTGATTTCAACGGTCGCGGCCTCGATCGGCTATGTGGTTTCCATGTGGTTCTGGCGCTTCTGGATCGGGCGCAAGCACCATGCGCGCCGGTTGCGCTGGCATCACCGGCTGCACGGCGCGGAGCCCGATCATGCCAGTCCGCCCGTAAAGCCGGACGCGTCTGCATGAAGCCTGTGCCGGACAGGGCCCGGCGCCTTCCCGATGCGCTGCTGATCGCGCTGGCGCTGCTGCTGAGCGCCGCGCTTGTCTGGCTCGTGTCCGGGGATGGCGTGCTGACGGCGATCTTCGTGGCGGCCATGGCGGTTTTCTCCGCCCTGGCCTGGATGGTCTCGCACCGCCGTCCTGCCCCTGCCGAACCCGAGTTTGCACAGCCCGACTGGTCGGTGACTGTCACTGCGATCGACCGGCCGGATGCAGCCGTGTCCGTAACTGACCGGGCAGGGCGCCTGGTCTGCGCCAACGCCTGCCATGAAAACTGGTTCGGTGTGGCCAGCGCGCCGCCGCAATTGCCGGTGGACGATGCCTCGCTGGAATGCCTTGCCGATGCCACACGCCTCGTCTGGCGCGACGGATCGGCCCAGAGCGAGATCGCCGGGCCGCGTGGCGAACGCTGGTGGGTGGAAGCACGGCGCGCCGGGCGCGGTGACGATTTCATCGTCTGGCGTATCACGCAGGTGAGCGCCGCCGATTTCGTCGGCGATCTGGTCGGCCATCTCGATGGCAAGCTGGGGCGGGCCTTGGCGAAGGCGGGAATCGCGGCGGCTCTGGTCGATCCCGACGGCATGATCCGCGCCGCCAGCGCAGGGCTGGCGCTGCGCGCGACCGGCGATGCGCTGACCGATATGACCGGGCAGGACTTCGTCTCGCTGCTCTCGCAGGATGAAGGCGAGCGCATCGGCTGGGCCCGCGAAGGCGGGCGCGGCGGCGCGCTGGTGCTCTATCACTTGCCGGTCGCCGATCCCGATCTGCCGGTGGAGCCCGATCCCAACACTACCCCCTCGTTGATGCTGGTAGTGGAGGCCGGGCAGGGCATTGGTGCGAGCGCGGGCGGCAGCGCCGCCGTGCCGCATCTCGAAGCGCTGCTCAGCCAGCTTCCGCTGGGCCTGGCCATGGGCGACCGCGACGGGCGTCTGCTCTTTGCCAACCCCGCTTTCATGCGCGCGGCCGGGCGCGAGGGGCAGGCGCCGCCAACGTACCCGACGGATCTTGTCGTGCGCGAGGACAAGCGCGCCCTGTCCGAAGCGATCCGCCGTTTCGCACAGGGCCCCGCCACGGCTGGCGACATCGCCATCCGCCTGACCACCCAGCCGGACGATCCGGTCTCGCTCAGCCTTGCCGGGGTGCGCGGGCTGGGCGAAGCGGCGGTGCTGCTGGGGCTGACCGACACGTCCGAGGAAACCCGGCTCAAGCGGCAGGTCGCGCAGGCCACCAAGATGCAGGCCGTGGGCCAGCTCGCGGGCGGCGTCGCGCACGATTTCAACAACGTGCTCACCGCGATTCTGGGCACCTGCGATCTCATGCTGATGCGCCATACGCCGGGCGATTCGGATTATGACGATATCCAGCAGATCCGCGCCAACTCGAACCGCGCCGCCTCGCTGACCCGCCAGCTGCTTGCGTTCTCGCGCCAGCAGACGCTGCGGCCCGAAGTGCTGCAACTGCCTGATGTTGTGGCCGATGTCTCGCAGATGCTGCGCCGCCTGATCGGCGAGAAGATCCAGTTCGTCGTCACCCATGACCGTGATCTCGGCCCGGTGCGCGCCGACCCGACCCAGCTTGAGCAAGTCATTGTCAATCTGGCCGTGAATGCCCGCGATGCCATGCAATCGCGCGGGGACGGTTCGGGCAAGCTGACGCTCGCGACGCGCAAGGTCAGCACCACCGATGTGCGCGCGATGCGCAGCGAGATCATCCCGGCGGGCGAATATACCGCGCTGATTGTCGAGGATACCGGCGGCGGTATCCCGCCCGAGCATCTCGGCAAGATCTTCGAACCGTTCTTCACCACCAAGGAGCAGGGCAAGGGTACCGGGCTTGGCCTTTCGACCGTTTACGGCATCGTCAAGCAGTCGGGCGGGTTCATTTTCGCCGAGAGCGAAGTGGGCAAGGGCACGCGCTTCATCGTCTATCTGCCGGTCTATCATGTCGCTGCGGCCAGCGCGGCCGAGCTTCCCGCAGTCAAGGAAGAGGCTCCCGTCAGCCAGTGGGCGGGCGGCGGCCGTATCCTGCTGGTGGAGGATGAAGACCCGGTGCGCATGGTCGCCGAACGCTCGCTCATGCGGCAGGGCTATGAAGTCACCAGTGCCCGCGATGGCGAGGAAGGCCTCGTGCTGGTGGAAGAGGGCGGCCAGTTCGATCTCGTGGTGTCCGACGTGGTGATGCCCTCGATGGACGGTCCGGCGATGGCCCGCGAAATCCGCAAGATCGCGCCGCAACTGCCGGTGCTGTTCATGTCCGGCTATGCCGAGGAGCAGCTGCGCAAGGAAATCGGCCTCACCAATGCCTGGTTCATGCCCAAGCCGTTCTCGGTGCAGCAGCTGGGCGACAAAGTGGGCGAAGTGCTGGCACGTACCGCAAGGTGAGGCACGGTCAGTTCGTTTAGAAACGCGTGCGCTTTCCGCTAAAATGAATGAAAGAGATCTTGCGGTGATCTAATGGAATTGTTCTTGGTTAACGGCTTGAAATGATTGTTATGTATATGTGACAATATTTACTGCAATTTCAGCTTGACAGTGTGAGTTGTTGTTCGGCTATGTGTAAGTGCCATTCGCTCCAAGGCATGTGATATTTAGAGAGTGGCGCTTAGGAGAGTAGAACAATGGCCTTTCCGACTGCCGTAAACAGCCAGATCACCGACGCGGTAACACAAACCAACGTCGAAGTCCTGGGGGATGCGCCCGCGCAAGCGCTGGGCACGCTTTATCAGACAATGGCGCACTCGCTGTCGCTTGCCGCGCAGAATGCGGTTTCTGCACAGCAGGCGATGAACGAGCTTTCGATGGCGACCACCACGGCATGCGTGAGTGCGTTGCTGGGCACCGGTTCGCACTGATTGCGCACATCTGAACAGGAGAGAGGGACATGGCATTTCCCACGAGTGTCAACGATCAGATTACCGACTCGACCACCCAGTCGAATGTGAAGGTGCTTGGCGATGCCCCCGCGCAGGCGATGGGCTCGATCTACCAGGAAATGGCCGCGGCGCTGGGCAATGCGATGCAAAATGCGGTCTCTGGCCAGCAGCAGGCCGGGATACTTTCTCAGGCAGTGACCACGCTCTGTGTCAGCAAGCTGGTCGGCACCGGTTCGGGCAGCTGACATGGCTGGTGATCCCGCTCCCGATGCCGGGCCGGACGCAGAGTCTTCGCAAGACGCGTTGAATGACCAGATTCGCGACAGTGTCGCCCAGATCAACAAGCTGCTGGACGATGGAGGCAGCAATGCGCGGGCCATGTCGTATCAGTTGATGGTGCATACCGTCGGCCTGTCGCTGTACAATGCGGTGCATCAGCAGCAGCAATTGTACATGCTGAAGAACGCGGTCACCACCGCGGCGGTTCGCAAGGCGCTCGAGTCCGATCCGTCGGAGGCTATCAAGCTGATTGAGCAGGCCGCCGCAGATGGCGCGCTGATGGATACGATCGCGAAGTTGAAAGCGATGATGGACGATCTCAATGCGACTTATGCCGATGTGACGGGCGCTGCGCAGAGCGCTGGAGGGCAGTCACGCACCACCAAGGCGGAATAGACGGCGCGGCCTGGGGCACACTGCCCGAAAGGGAAACCATGATCGAGAATACGAAGCCCGAAGGCGAAGTGGAACCGGCTGCAGCATCCGCCATTGAAACGGAAAGCGAGGCATCAGGTGATGCCCTGCCGCCTGCTGAATCGGATGAGGGCACAGTGCCTGGTGCGCCGGGGTTGGCAATCGATCCTCAGTCGCAGGAACAGATTGCCGCCGCCATGCAGGAGGCCGAGCAATCGGTGATCGATGCGGTCAGGGGCACCGCACAAACTCTCGCAAACGTGTCCCGCGCGCTTGACTAGGGCTGGAATGGCGCGCTGGCCTTGGCAGCCTCGATCCAGGCTGCTTTCCGCGCCGGGGGCGCTGTCATCGTCCCCGTACGGCCTTCCGGCTTGAAGCCGTCCTGGTTTCGGCTGCGAGGGCTCGCTTGACGGCGCGTGCATTAAATTTGGGAAAACTCCCTGTGTTCCTCTCTTGTTCTACTGGAACAAATGCGATACATCGTTCCCCATAACGTTGACCTTTCCGGTCAGACCGGTAGCAAAGGGGAAGTGATATGGCTGCTCAGCTCAAGCTGATCCAGGAAGGCAAGGACAAGGACTCCATGGACCGTCAAAAGGCGCTCGACGCAGCGCTCGCCCAGATTGACCGCGCATTCGGCAAGGGCAGCGCGATGAAGCTCGGCTCGAAGGAGGCGATGCAGGTTGAGTCGATTTCCACCGGCTCGCTGGGGCTCGACATTGCGCTCGGCGTGGGAGGGCTCCCCAAGGGCCGCGTGATCGAGGTCTACGGGCCGGAAAGCTCGGGCAAGACCACGCTCGCGCTGCACTGCATTGCCGAGGCGCAGAAGAAGGGCGGCACCGCGGCTTTCATCGATGCCGAACACGCGCTCGATCCGGTCTATGCCAAGAAGCTGGGCGTGGACATCGACGAACTGATCGTCTCGCAGCCCGATACCGGCGAACAGGCGCTGGAAATCACCGATACGCTGGTGCGTTCCAACGCGATTGATGTGCTGGTGGTCGACTCGGTCGCCGCGCTCGTCCCCCGGGCCGAGATCGAGGGCGAGATGGGCGATAGCCACGTCGGCCTGCAGGCCCGCCTGATGAGCCAGTCGCTGCGCAAGCTGACCGGTTCGATCAACCGCTCCAAGTGCATGGTGATCTTCATCAACCAGCTGCGCATGAAGATCGGTGTGATGTATGGCAATCCGGAGACGACGACGGGTGGCAACGCGCTCAAGTTCTACGCTTCGGTCCGTCTCGACATCCGCCGCACCGGCCAGATCAAGGACCGGGACGAGATTGTCGGCAACGCCACCCGCGTGAAAGTCGTCAAGAACAAGGTCGCGCCGCCGTTCAAACAGGTCGAATTCGACATCATGTATGGCGAGGGCATTTCCAAGATCGGCGAAATCCTCGATCTCGGCGTCAAGGCAGGTATTGTCGAGAAGTCGGGCGCGTGGTTCAGCTACGATTCGATCCGCATCGGCCAGGGCCGCGAGAACGCGAAGAATTACATGCGGGAAAATCCCGATGTCTGCGAACGCCTCGAAAAGGCGATCCGCGCGCAGACCGAAGGCCTTGCCGAGGAAATGATGGTCGGCCCTTCGGCGGACGACGAATAAGCCAGCCTGCAGCTTTGCAGGATAGGGAAAGCCCCGGCCGCCGCGCCGGGGCTTTTGCTTTGGGAGGCTTATGTTGATCCGGTCGTAAGCGTACGACCTAAACCGTTGAATTGAATGTTCTGGCTATCGGAAACCTTTGCGGTTCCGAACATTGGCTGCCAATATCGGTGGTATGAATACTCTTCTGTCGCTCATCCTAGCTGGTTCTGTGGCTCTTTCTGGTGACGTTGGGGTCTGGGATTTGAAGGTCGATAATTCCACGATTTTTCGGTTCGAAATCGAAGATACACCTAAAGGCAAGGAGGCCGTCTGGGAGCGCCCCGAACACTTTCGGTTCGATGGGGATACCTTTTCGGAGGTCTCTGGGCCGGTTGTGCAGCGCAAGGCGATGAGCGTAAAGGCCATTGGCGACGAACTCGAAATGAGCTTCGAGGACCCAAGACCTCTCTCCCGCCCCGACGTTTTCCACTTTCAGATTATCGATGCCGATCATGCACGAGTGACGTACGAAGGAATGGAGCCATTCGATTTAGTTCGAACTGGCTCGAATGACGCCCAGCTCGGGCCATGGGATGCCATGCACGACTACACACGTGTCGTTGTACGTCCAACCAATGCGGAGATGACAGCAATCTTCAACGCAGACCAAGGTGATCGCAGGGGACCAAACATTGACTGGTCGAAAGTGAGGCCGGCCGATAGCCGCCGGTTGACGCGAACCAAGGAGTTGTTAGCCGGAGGCGCTTTGCAGAGCGGAGACGACTTCGAGCACGCCGCATTCGTATTCCAGCATGGGTCTAAGCCTGATGATTTCCTGCAAGCGCATCTTCTAGCCATGATCGCAGTAGCGAGAGGTAAGCCAGAAGCTATCTGGATCGCATCTGCCACTTTGGATCGCTACCTCTGCAACATTGGCAAGCCACAAGTTCTTGGGACGCAATACAGCTTACCTAGTGACGGCGGCGTTACTCAGGAGCCTTACGATCGTACGCTTGTCTCGGATGCAATGCGCAGGGCGCTTCACGTTCCCACGCTTGCGGAACAGGAGCAGGAACGGCAAAGGATGCTAGAAAATCGCTCTACGGAAAAAAAGAAATAGAGCAGTACGCGCAGGAAAATCTGACCGTTCAAATCAGGAGGTCGGACCAATTCCACGGCAACAGTTCGTCGACCGGCTTGCTAGCCAGATAGACCTTCGTGACGGGCGCCAGCGAAATCGCGAAACATCTCAAGGCGCACGAAGGACATGACCCAGCGTCTTCTCGGCATCCGAATACTTCCTGCGCCGCTCCGCGCGCGCGATGACGTCCACCCGGTCTGCTACTTGGCCTCCTTCTGGAGTCCAGAAAGAGACTTCTCGTCGGAAGTCTATCAGCGCCGAACCTCAATGCCGCGACACGACCGAGGCCGTACGCTTACTTCCGGCCGGGCGATGCCAGGGCTGGCGCTGGCCATACATCAAGGTGCGCCAGAGCCATTCCAGCGGGCCGAAGCGGTGGGTGCGAAGCCAGATCCTGCTGATCACGGCCTGTATGGCGAACAGGCCGCAGGCCACGCCAAGGCCCGCCGCAGCGCCCGTGTTGCTCATCCATCCGAGGCCATAGCCGTAGAACAGCAGGCAGAGGATTGCGGACTGGGCTATGTAGTTCGAAAAGGCCATGCGGCCGATCGGGACGGCCCATTGCAAGGCGCTCCGCGCTCTGCCGTATCCGCTGGCTGCGAGGATAAGCGCGGCGTAGCCGAATGCGGTCATGACTGGCGTCATGCCGTTGAGCAGGCTGAGGGCAAATCGCAGGGCCGGGCTGGCATGCGCCCAGTCGGGGTGCCATTCGAAATAGCCTTTTTCCTGCGCCGTCAGGAACAATCCGGCAGCCGTCAGCAACAGGCCCGAAGCGAGCAGTGCGGCGGGGCGTTTCCCCATTTCGCGGATCGCGCCCGACCGCCAGAGCCACGCGCCCAGCAGGATCAGCGCGAGTGTTCGCGGGAAGATATAGACATGCAGCTTGGCGATCTGCGGAACTTCCGCGATCCGCAGCCGCAGGATGTCGAGGAAGCTCCCGCTCGAATAGATAGCACGCGCTTCCAGCGCATGATGGGTGAGCCAGCCCCCGTCCGGAAAGGAAAAGGGCAGCGGAATCCAGGGCATCGCCGCGTAGGCGAATACGAAGGCAACAGAGCCCATCAGCGATAGCCGGGCCGGTGCGAAGAGCGCTGGCAGCACCACGAACCCGGCAAGGGCATATTCGGTGAGAATATCGCCGTTCCAGATCAGGAACATGTGGATCAGCCCGAAACCCAGCAGCGCCAGCAGGCGCCGGATCAGCAGCACGCCGCCGCGCGGATGATCCGCCAGACGCTCGTGCTGGATGGCAAGACCCACGCCGAACAACATGGAAAAAAGCGAAATTGCCTTGAACTCGAAGGCGAACGAAAGCGCTGTGGCGGCCATGTGGTCTACGGCGCTTTCCGGCGGCGGGGCCAGGAACTGTTCGAAAACCGTCCTGCGGAACTCGGTATCCAGATTGATGGCAAGCACGCCGAACAGCGCGAGCCCGCGCAAGGCGTCGATCGCCCAGACTCTCTGCGCGGGCGGCACGGGAACGGCGCGATCCGGAGGTGGCGGGGCGGGGGGAGTATATGATGGCAAAGGATTTTCCTTTGATATCGGGCGCGCCGGAACGGGCGCTGGCGGAAGATAGGCACTTCCCACGCCGCGCCAAGTGCCGGGCTCGCGTGCGGCTTATCGCTTCGCTCGAACACTCTGACTGCACCAAGCGGCTTGCCGACCTCGCGCGCGTGGCTTATCGGCGCCAGCATGCAGACGACGAACGAGATCCGCCGGTCCTTCCTCGATTACTTCGGCTCGCAGGGCCATGACGTGGTGCAGAGCGCACCGCTCGTGCCCTATAACGACCCGACACTGATGTTCGTGAACGCGGGCATGGTGCCGTTCAAGAACGTATTCACGGGGCTGGAAACCCGCGCCACGCCGCGCGCCACATCCTCGCAGAAGTGCGTGCGCGCAGGCGGCAAGCACAACGATCTCGATAACGTCGGCTACACCGCGCGCCATCACACCTTCTTCGAGATGCTGGGGAACTTCTCTTTCGGCGACTATTTCAAGGAACAGGCGATTACCCACGCCTGGACCCTGTTGACCAAGGAATGGGCGCTCCCGATCGAAAAGCTGCTCGTCACGGTCTATCACACCGACGACGAAGCTTTCGAGCTGTGGAAGAAGATCGCCGGCCTTCCCGACCAGAAGATCATCCGCATCCCCACCAAGGACAATTTCTGGGCGATGGGCGATGATGGCCCGTGCGGGCCGTGCTCGGAAATCTTCTACGATCACGGCGATCACATCTGGGGCGGCCCGCCGGGAAGCCCCGAGGAAGACGGCGACCGCTTCATCGAGATCTGGAACCTCGTGTTCATGCAGTTCGAGCAGACTGCGGGCGAGATCACCGGCGATCTGCCCAGCCCCTCGATCGATACCGGCATGGGGCTGGAGCGTATCTCCGCCGTCATGCAGGGCGTGCATGACAACTACGATATCGACACCTTCAAGGCGCTGATCGCCGCTTCGGAAGGCCTTACCGGGGTTGCCGCCGAGGGCGATCATCAGGCCAGCCACCGCGTGATCGCCGATCACTTGCGATCGACCAGCTTCCTGCTGGCCGATGGCGTGCTGCCTTCCAACGAAGGGCGCGGTTACGTTCTGCGCCGCATCATGCGCCGCGCGATGCGCCATGCGCATCTGCTGGGCGCGAAAGACCCGCTGATGCACCGTCTGGTGCCCGCGCTGGTGGCGGAGATGGGCCAGGCCTATCCCGAACTCGGCCGCGCGCAGCCGCTGATCGAGGAAACGCTGGAGCGCGAGGAAGTGCAGTTCCGCCGCACCCTCTCGAACGGCCTCAAGCTGCTCGACGAAGCCACCGCAGAGATGGGCGAGGGCGCCGAGCTTCCCGGCGAAACCGCCTTCAAGCTCTACGATACCTATGGCTTCCCCTACGACCTCACCGAAGACGCGCTGCGCCCGCGCGGGATATCGGTGGACAAGGACGGCTTCGATGCCGCCATGGCCCAGCAGAAGGCCGCCGCGCGCGCCGCATGGAAGGGCTCCGGGCAGGCTGCGGACAGCGAAGTCTGGTTCGACATCGCCGAGCGCGAAGGCGCCAGCGAGTTCACCGGCTATACCGCGACGAGCGGCGAAGGCCGTGTGGTGGCGCTGGTCGTCGATGGCAAGGAAGTCGAGAGCGCCAAGGCGGGCGATGCCGTGACGGTGCTGACCAACCAGACCCCGTTCTACGGCGAATCGGGCGGTCAGGTCGGCGATGCCGGTACGATTACGGGGAAGGGCCTGAAGATCGCCATCGCCGATACCGCCAAGCCGCTCGGCCGCCTGCACGCGATGAGCGGCACGGTCGAGGAGGGCACGATCAAGGTGGGCGATGTCGTCAACCTCGCGGTGGATGTGGAGCGCCGCGATGCGATCCGCGCCAACCACTCGGCGACGCACCTGCTGCACGCGGCATTGCGCAACCGGCTGGGCGATCATGTCACGCAGAAGGGCTCGATGGTCGCGGCCGAACGCCTGCGTTTCGACTTCGCGCATCCCACGGCGCTTTCGCCGGAAGACATCGCCGCGATCGAGGCTGAAGTGAACGCCGAAGTGCGCGCCAACGAGCCCGTGCTCACCCGCCTGATGACGCCGGAAGACGCCATCGAAGCAGGCGCCATGGCGCTGTTCGGCGAGAAATACGGCGACGAAGTGCGCGTGCTCTCGATGGGCCGCGCGTCCGGGGACCGTACCTATTCGGTGGAACTGTGCGGCGGCACCCATGTGCGCGCGACCGGCGACATCGGGGTGTTCCGCGTGGTGTCCGAAAGCGCCGTCAGCTCCGGCGTGCGCCGTATCGAGGCGCTGACCGGCGAAGGCGCGCGCCAGTGGCTGGTCGGCCGCGAGGATGCGCTCAAGAACGCGGCAGGCCTGCTGCGCACCAATCCCGAGGATGTGGAAACCCGCATCGCCGCACTGCTGGACGAGCGCAAGAAGCTCGAACGCGAACTGGCCGAGGCGAAGAAGGCCTTGGCGCTGGGGGGCGGCGGGGCCGCGTCCGGCCCGGCGGACGAAACCGTTAATGGCGTGACCTTCTCGGGGCAGGTGCTCGACGGTCTCGATCCCAAGGAACTGCGCGGGCTGCTCGATCAGGCCAAGCAGCGGATGGGCTCGGGTGTGGCCGCGATTGTCGCGGTGAACGAGGGCAAGGCCTCGATCGCCGTGGCCGTGACCGATGATCTCAAGGACAAGGCCAGTGCCGTCGATCTGGTTCGCGCGGGCGTTGCGGCGCTGGGCGGCAAGGGCGGCGGCGGCCGCGCAGACATGGCGCAGGGCGGTGGTCCGGATGGCGACAAGGCCGCAGATGCCATTGCAGCCGTGAAGGCGACGCTGGCGGGATGATACCGGGCAGGCAGATGGCAGCGACGTTTTTCGGCGTGGTCGTCTCACTAGCGATACCGGCTTTGGCGATGGCCGCTGACAAGGCTCCATCATGGCCCAAAGGGATCTACAGTTCGGTCAGCACGCACCCGGAGACCGGGGATATGCTGGGCATGGAAGTGCGTTTCTTCAAGCGGGATGGAGAGCCCGTGGTGGAAGCGGTTATCTGCGAAGGCTGGTGCAACGCTTCCAGCATCGTGCCTGTGCAGCGGACAGAGCGCGGTTTTTCATTTCGCGTAACCGAGCGTTTTCAAAGCGGTGATGGACCGCATAGCCTTGTTACTTATGTGGAGCTGATCCCACAGGGCCGCGGTTTGTGGGCATGGACCGCCCTTCGGCAAGGCAAGCAGTCGGCGGAATGGAATGACGCGATATGGCTGCGTCATGTTGACGAGCCTTACGGACTTTCGATCGTACATTCTCAAGACGCCCCCAGCCAGCCGTGACGGACATAGCGTCCATCGTCTCCGAAATCGCCGAGGACATGCGTGCTCACGAGCATCGCGGCAAAGTGGCGGATTACATCCCGGCGCTGGCCGCCGTGCCGGACAGCAAGTTCGGCATCGCCGTTGTCCTGCACGATGGCACTGTCCATACGGCGGGCCACGCTGAGGAGCCGTTTTCGATCCAGTCGATCTCCAAAGTCTTCGCGCTGACGTTGGCGCTGGGCGCGGTGGGGGATCAGCTCTGGCAGCGGGTGGGGCGCGAGCCTTCGGGATCGGCGTTCAATTCGATTGTCCAGCTTGAGACCGAGCACGGCATTCCGCGCAATCCCTTCATCAATGCCGGGGCCATCGTCGTGTGCGACGTGCTGCTGGGGCGCCTGCAGCCGCGCGAGGCGATCGGGCAGATGCTGCGCTTCGTGCGCATGGTCGCGGGTGACGAGAGCATTGCCATCGACGAAGCCGTGGCCAGCGCCGAGCAGGACACCGGCTTTCGCAATATGGCGCTGGCCAACTACATGCGCGCGTTCGGCAACGTCCATGCGCCGGTGGAACTGGTGCTGGGCACCTATTTTCATTTCTGCGCGTTGGCGATGAGCTGCCGTCAGCTCGCCATGGCCGGGCGCTACCTGATGGATGGCGGGCGCTCGGACGGGCATTCGGTGATCTCGCCCCGCCGCGCGCGGCGCATCAATGCGCTGATGATGAGCTGCGGGCATTACGACAATTCGGGCGATTTCGCCTATCGCACCGGGCTGCCGGGTAAGTCCGGCGTGGGCGGCGGTATTCTGGCGGTGGCGCCGGGGATCGCCAGCATCGCGGTGTGGTCCCCCGGCCTCAATCCCAGCGGCAATTCGCATCTGGGCCAGATCGCGCTGGAGCGGCTGGTGCAGCGCACGGGCTGGTCGGTGTTCGAACCACGCCTGTCAGGAGCCTGAGGGTTCGTGCAACTGGCCGGAGCGCAGCGCCGGTTTCTCCTTCAAGCCGCCTTCGTGCATGATCATCTCGCGGAATTCGTCGCGCTTTTCGTGGATCGAGGCGATTACGGGGCCCATGGCGACGCCAGTTTCCACCAGCACGGCTTCGGAAAGCTGGAGCGAGCTTTCCAGCGTTTCGGGCACGGCGTGGGTGGCCCCCGCGCGGTAGAGCTGGGCGGCGTGATCGGCATCGCGGGCGCGGGCGATGACCGGCAGGTCCGGAAACTGGGCGCGCAGCTTGCGCACGATGCGTTGGGCGGTGACGGGCTCGTCCATCGTCAGGATCACGGCGGCAGCGTGGGCCGCGCCCATGCGCAGCATGGCATCGCCGCGCCCGGCATCGCCGAACGTGACGGCATAGCCGCGCCGCCGCCCTTCGGTGACGAAATCGGTGTCGCTGTCGATCGCGACATAGGGGCGCCCGTGCTTGGTCAGCATGTCGGCCACGAGCCGTCCGACGCGGCCGAAGCCGACGATGATTGTGCGCGGCTGGCTGTCGTCTTCGGCTGGCTGGTGCGGGGCATCGCCGCCGTCTACCCGCCGCGCCATGATCTTGCCCGTCAGCGACAGCAGGGGCGTGACGGTCAGGCCGATGGCGGTGACGATCTGCCAGAATTGCGCGGTTCCCGGCTGGATTAACTGAGCGGAGGCTGCGGCGGTGAGCACGATCAGCGTCGTCTCGGAGGGGCTGGACATCAGGATGCCGGTCTCGGTCGCCGTGCCGCGCCGGGCGCCCATCAGCCGCAGCAGCACGCCGGTGACGATGGCCTTGAGGCAGATCACGCCCACCGTCGCGACCAGGATCGAGCCGAGGTTCTGCCAGACCACGGTGATATCGATGCTCATGCCGATGGTGATCAGGAACACGCCGAGGGCAAGGCCCTTGAACGGCTCGGTGATCTGCTCGACTTCCGAATGGTATTCGGTCTCCGCGATCAGGAGCCCGGCGACCAGCGCGCCGACGATAGGCGAAAGGCCGGTTGCGGCTGTGGCCAGGGAGGCGAGGATCACCACCAGCAGGCTGGCGGCCAGAAACAGTTCGGGGCTCTTGGTGCGGGCAGCCTGGGCGAAGAGCGGGGGCAGAAGATAGCGCCCGAAAACCAGCAGCGCGACCACGGCGACGCTGCCCCACAGCAGCGTGTGCAGCAGGTTGCCCATACTGTCGCTGTCCGCATGGGGTGCCAGCGCGCCGAGCAGGAAGATAATCGGCACCAGCGCGATATCCTCGAACAGCAGCATGGCCAGCGCGGCGCGGCCGACCGGGGTGGCGGTATTGGTGATCTTGAGCACCAGTGCGGTGGAGGACAGCGCCAGCGCAAGGCCCAGCGCCAGCGCTCCGGCAAAGCCCTGGCCGATCGCGGCGAGGATGAATGTCAGCGAAGCGCCGATCACGATCAGTTCCAGCGAGCCGAGCCCGAAGACCATCCGCCGCATCTGCCACAGGCGCCCGAACGACAGCTCCAGCCCGATCGAGAACAGCAGCAGGATGATGCCGAACTCGGCGAAGACCTCCAGTCCGTCGGGATCGGTGATCGTGATATAGGACAGCCACGGATGGTCGAAGACATGCCGCCCCAGCCCGAACGGCCCCACCAGCAGGCCCACCAGGATAAATCCGATGACGGGCGTGATCCGGTAGCGGTTGAACACGGGAATAACGATGCCCGCTGCGCCCAGGATCACCAGAGCGTCGGACAGGACGGGGGAATAGAGATCGCTGCTGCCGGCCATGTCCGGCCACTATGACACGGGACTGCGGCCAGACAATGCACAACTTTCCCCCGAAATGCGCCTGCGGCCTGATACCGGGGCAAGATACCCGCGGAGGATCGCGGAACTTCACTTGGCGTTCAGCATCGTGCTGGCTATAGACCCTCGCCATGCTCGAACGTTCGCGATTGAAGACCGCTCTGATTGCCGCCGCTACCGGGGCGCTTGTTCTGACTGCCGGCTGTGCCGGGCAGGGGGGACGGAACAAGGATACCGCCTATGTCGCGCGTGACGTCGATACGCTTTACGCCGCCGCGAAAGAGCGCCTGAACCAGGGGCGAACCCGGCAGGCCGCCGCGCTGTTCGACGAGGTCGAACGCCAGCATCCCTATTCGCCCTGGGCGCGCCGTGCCCAGCTGATGAGCGCTTTCAGCTATTACGCCGCGCGCGATTACAACAAGTCGATCCAGTCCGCGCAGCGGTTCCTCTCGATCCATCCGGGCAACCGTGATGCGCCTTACGCTTATTACCTGGTCGCGATGTGCTATTACGAGCAGATCAGCGACGTGACCCGCGACCAGAGGACGACCGAGCAGGCCAAGCAGGCGCTGACAGACATCATCCGCCGCTACCCGGCCACCAGCTATGCCGCTGACGCCAAGCTGAAGCTGGACCTCGTGAACGATCACCTGGCGGGCAAGGAAATGACCATCGGCCGTTCCTACGAGCGCAGCGGCAAGTGGCTTGCTGCCACTCTGCGCTTCCGCAACGTGGTCGATAATTATCAGACCACCAGCCACACGCCCGAGGCGCTGTTCCGCCTTGTCGAAGGCTATCTGTCGCTGGGCATTCCGGAAGAGGCGAAAAAGGCCGCAGCCGTGCTGGAAACCAACTATCCCGGCAGCAAGTGGTATGCCCGCGCTTACAAGCTCATGCAGAAGTACGCGCCGCAAGACGTCGCCGCCTGATCTGAAACCCTTTGCGGCCTAGATGCGGGTTTACCATTTGGGCACTTGTTTCCCGTAAACCGGCACAATGACGGGACTGTAATGTCCCCGTCCGGGAAGATCGTTCCCGGACAAGTGCGGTCGCAAGGAAACAAGCCATGAAGGCAAAGGAAACAGGAAGGCTGGACGATCTGCATCCCGGCAAACCGGCTTCTGGCCGGTCCTGGGAACTGGAAACGATCGGCGCACTGATGGCGCTGGTGTGGCTTCTGGGGGCGATCCAGTTCATTCAGCACATGATGTGAGCGGTCCTGCCGCCCGTCTCTGAGCGGGGGGTTGAGCTGCAAAGGCAGGCGCGCGAAGCGGGGTGACGGCGGCGTTGCTCTTCGCTAGAACGCTTCGCGAACATGCTAAGCCGTCTCTCCATTCGAAACATCGTTCTGATCGAGGCGCTCGACCTCGATTTTGCCGGAGGGCTTGGCGTCCTCACCGGTGAGACGGGCGCGGGCAAGTCGATCCTGCTCGATGCCTTGGGCCTCGTGCTCGGAAACCGGGCCGATAGCGGCCTCGTGCGCGGGGGAGAAGCGCGCGCCAGCGTGACGGCCAGCTTTGATTTTGCCGCGCTTCCCGATGCCGTGCAGGGCGTGATCGAGGATGCCGGGCTGGAGATCGAGCCGGGCGAATCGCTGATCTTGAAGCGCCAGCTCAAGGCCGACGGCGGATCGAAAGCGTTTCTCAACGATCAGCCGGTGGGCGTGGCGCTGCTGCGCGAAATCGCCCCGGCGCTGGTGGAAATTCACGGCCAGCATGACGATCGCGGTCTCGTCAATCCGCGCGGGCACCGGGCTTTGCTGGACCGCTTTGCCGGTGGCGATGTGGCCGGTGTGGAGGCCGCCTGGAAAACCTGGCGCACGGCGCGCGATGAGCTTGAGGCCGCGCGCAGCCAGGTCGCCAAGGCGGCCGAGGATCAGGATCTGCTGCTGGCGCATCTTGCCGAACTCAGCGCGCTCGCGCCGGAGGAAGGCGAGGAGGAGCAACTCGCCATGGCCCGTGCGGACATGCAGAAGGGCGAGAAGCTGGCCGATGATCTCTCCGCCTTGCAGCATTTGTGGAACGGTTCCGATTCGGCGCTGGCCCATCTGCGCGGCGCGGCGCGGCGGCTGGACCGGATCGCGGGCGAGCACGACCTGCTGGCTGAAGCTCTGGCCGCGCTAGACCGCGCGGTGATCGAGGCCAGCGAGGCGGAAGACAAGCTGGAGCGCGCGGCCGAGGCCTTGGCATTCGATCCCGCCGAGCTGGACCGGATCGAAACGCGCCTGTTCGATTTGCGCGCGGCGGCCCGCAAGCATGGCTGCCAGGTCGATGACCTGCCGGGTAAGATGCAGGAAATGCGCTTGGCGCTCGATGCCATCGAAGGCGGCACCGAGCATCTCTCCGCGCTGGAAAAGGCGGCGGACAAGGCCGCGCTGATCTACCGCGAACAGGCAGAGGCGCTGCATGATCTGCGCCGCGCGGCGGCCAAACGGCTCGACGCTGCAGTGGCGGGCGAACTGGCCCCGCTCAAGCTCGATGCCGCGCGGTTCCAGACTGCAGTGGTGCGCTTGCCCGAGGATCGTTGGGGCGCGCAGGGCATGGACGCGGTGGAATTTCTCATCAGCACCAACCCCGGCGCCGATTTCGCCCCGCTCGCCAAGATCGCCTCGGGCGGCGAGCTTTCGCGCTTCATCCTCGCGCTCAAGGTGGCGCTGGCCGAAGAGGGCGGGGCGGCGACGGTGATTTTCGACGAGATCGACCGGGGCGTGGGCGGCGCTGTCGCTAGTGCCATCGGTGAACGCCTGGCGCGGCTGGCCAGTGCCGGGCAATTGCTGGCGGTGACTCACTCGCCGCAAGTCGCGGCGCGAGGGAACCGGCACTACATGATCGCCAAGTCCAGCGAGGGCACAGTCACGCGCACCTCGGTGACGCCGTTGGACCCGCCTGCCCGCAAGGAAGAAATTGCGCGCATGCTCTCCGGCGCGGAAGTGACCGATGAAGCCCGCGCACAGGCGGACCGGTTGCTGGAGGGGGTGTGAAGAGGCGAAGTCCTCACCACCCCCCGGCCCCCTCCTCTGAAGAGGAGGGGGAGAAGCAAAGCACATTACTCAAAGCCCCCTCCTCTTTAGAGGAGGGGGTTGGGGGTGGTGGACGCCCCGACCGCCAAACGATGCTGCAACGTGCGGCCGCCATGCGCCGAATCTCCTCCGAACCGGAACGCAGGTTGTGGATGGCGCTGCGTGACCGGCGGTTTCAGGGCTATAAATTTCGCAGACAGGCGGTAATCGGCTCCCGTATCGCTGACTTCTTTTGTCCCGCCAAAGGGCTGATCGTGGAAGTCGATGGCGATACGCATGATCGCGAGCAGGATTTGCGCCGTGATCATGCTCTGGAGCAGCATTTGGGTTTCCGCACCGTGCGGTTCGCCAACCTTGAGGTGATGTCGAATATGGAAGGCGTTCTGCTGGCCTTGCTGGATGCACTGGAATCGCAGCCGGACCGTTGGAGGAGAAGATGAGCATCTCCGAAGCCGAAGCCGCCAACGAACTGATGCGCCTTGCGAGGGCGATCGCGCGGCACAATCGTCTCTATCATGCCGAAGACGCGCCGGAGATTTCCGATGCGGAGTACGATGCGCTGGTGCGGCGCAATGCCGAGCTGGAAGCGGCGTTCCCGCATCTGATCCGGCCGGACAGCCCGTCGAGCGCGGTGGGGCATGAAGTCGCGGCCTCGCCGCTGGGCAAGGTCACGCACGAAGTGCGCATGATGAGCCTCGACAATGCCTTTGACGATGAGGAAGTGGCTGAGTTCGTCGCGCGCATTCGCCGGTTCCTGTCTCTATCGGCGGACGAGCCGGTGGTGATGACGGCAGAGGACAAGATCGATGGCCTCTCCTGTTCGCTGCGCTACGAAAAGGGCAAGCTGGTGCGCGCGGCCACGCGCGGTGACGGGCAGGTGGGCGAGGATGTCACGCCCAATGTCGCGCATATCGCCGATATCGTGCAGGAATTGCGCGGTGAGGGCGTGCCTGACGTGTTCGAGGTGCGCGGCGAAGTCTATATGGAAAAGGCCGCGTTCCAGGCACTCAACACGCAACTGATGGATGAGGCGCGCGCTCTGGCCGAAACCAAGGGCGAAGTGTTTGACGAGGCGAAGGTCCGCCAGTTCGCCAATCCGCGCAATGCCGCCGCCGGTTCGCTGCGCCAGAAGGATGCCAATGTCACTGCCAAACGCCCTTTACGCTTCTGGGCGCACGGCTGGGGAGCGGCTTCGCATGTGCCGGGGCAATCGCAGCATGCAGTGATCCGCCGGATCGAGAGCTGGGGCCTGCCGGTCTCGCCGCAATTCCGCCAGTGCGCCTCGGTGGAAGAAATGCTCGAAGCCTACCGCGCCATTCGCGACGGGCGGGCCGGGCTGCCGTTCGAGATCGACGGGGTGGTCTACAAGGTGGACCGGCTCGACTGGCAGCAGCGGCTGGGCTTCGTGGCCAAGGCGCCGCGCTGGGCGCTGGCGCACAAGTTCCCCGCCGAACAGGCCGAGACCGTGCTCGAATCGATCGATATTCAGGTAGGCCGCACCGGCAAGCTCACGCCGGTCGGGCGGCTGAGGCCGGTGCTGGTGGGCGGCGTCACTGTCACCAATGTCACGCTGCACAACCGCGACGAGATCGCGCGGCTGGGCGTGCGGCCGGGCGACCGGGTGGTGCTGCAGCGGGCCGGGGACGTGATCCCGCAAGTGGTCGACAATCTCACGCGCGAGGAAGAGCGCCCGGCCTACCTGTTCCCCGATCACTGCCCCGAATGCCATTCCGAAGCCGTGGCCGAGGAAGGCGAGGTCGATGTGCGCTGCACCGGCGGGCTGATCTGCCCGGCGCAGCGGACCGAGCGTCTCAAGCACTTCGTCAGCCGCGCCGCGCTCGATATCGAGGGGCTGGGCGAGAAGACCATCGACGAGTTCTTCGCCAAGGGCTGGCTGGAAAGCCCGGCCGATATCTTCCGCCTGAAAGCACGCCGGGACGAGATCCTCGCGCTCGAAGGCTGGAAGGACAAGTCTGTGGACAACCTGTTGAGTGCTGTGGAAAGCAAGCGCGCGCCCGATGCGGCGCGGCTGCTGTTCGGCCTCGGCATCCGCCATGTCGGCGCGGTTACGGCGCGCGATCTGATGAAGCGCTTCGAGACGCTGCCCGCGCTGCGCGAGATTGCCGAACTGGCGCATCAAAAGGATGGCGAGGAACAGGCGCAGGCGGCCAGCGATGCCTATGCCGAACTGATCTCGATCGACGGGATCGGCCCTGTCGTGGTGAAGGCGCTGGGCGATTTCTTCCACGAGGATCACAACAAGCAGGTCTGGGACGATCTGCTCTCGGAAGTCTCGCCGCCGCCCTATATCGTCGAAACGCAGGACAGCGCGGTGGCGGGCAAGACGGTGGTCTTTACCGGAAAGCTCGAAACCATGAGCCGTGACGAAGCCAAGGCGCAGGCCGAACGGCTGGGAGCCAAGGCCGCCGGTTCCGTTTCGCCCAAGACCGACCTTGTTGTGGCCGGGCCCGGTGCGGGATCGAAGCTCAAGAAGGCGGCGGAACTGGGCATCGAAGTGATCGGAGAGGCGGATTGGGCGGAAATCGTGAAGGCGGCAGGCTGAAGGGAGCCATCAGCCGCAGTCCCGCAATTTCCGCCCTTCCTCTCCGCTTCGGGAATGCTCAGGAATAGCGGCCCTGGCGCTCATGCACCTGGCGGTAGTGCTGCACGCGGGTCGCGCGCAGTCCGGCCATGCCTTCGCGGTCGATGGCACGCTGCCAGGATGCGAGTTCTTCCAGAGTGAGACTATAGCGTTCGCAGGCTTCGGCAATCGTCAGCAGTCCGCCATTGACGGCAGCGACAACTTCGGCCTTGCGCCTTACGACCCAGCGGGACGTATTGGGCGGCGGCAGGTTTTCCTTCCCAAGCGCCTCGCCCAGTGGCCCGATAACCGTATCGGGCCGGTCGAGATCAGATTGAAGCATGGCTGGTCCCTTTGTCAGTACCAACCCCCCTTGGCTCTAGATTCTTGGCGAAAACCGTTAACGTCACCTCTCTCAAGATGGTTAATTCGAATTTACACGAAATTGCGTAATATGTTGAAAAATATATGCAAAATTGAGTTTTGAGAAGTTAAGGTTTCTTTACGCACCGTTAACCTATCCTAATTACTTTTCCGGACGAGCCCTTCGAAGAGTTTCCGGGACATCGGATAGGATCATGATTTCAGTGGCGCATAAGCGTGCTTGCACGGCTCTGGCTAAACACGTGTTTGCCGAGGGCTGCCAGTTCGTCGTCAAGCAGGACAGCATTGCACCGGGGCAGCGTTTTCGCTTTAATCTCGAAGGGTTACAGCCTGTCGTCGGCACGGTGCGGTGGGTCGTGGAGGACCGTGTCGGGTTCGCTTTTGACCGTCCGCTCAGCCGCAAGAACCAGGACGCGCTGACCAGCCATTGCCGTTCCGTGCACGGACTGGATCTCTATCTGGCCTGAGCGTGAGGTCTTAACGTCCGCGTTTGCGCAGCCAGAGAATCGACCAGTCGCCATTTACGAGTCGCGCCGCAAGCCGGAGCCCGGCTTTGCGGCAGGCGGCGCGCACGGCGGCTTCCTGCGTCTCCAGCAGCCCCGCCAGCAGCAGGTGTCCGCCAGGCACGAGCGCTGCGCCGAAATCGGGGGCGAGCGATACCAGCGGCCCTGCCAGGATATTAGCCATGATCAGGTCGTAGGGGCCGCGCGCGGCGAGCAGGGGATGGCCCATCCCGTCCGCCACGGTCATGACCAGCTGGCCTGCGCCTGGTCCCATCGGCACGCCGTTGCTCTGCGCATTGGCCTTCACCACATCGGGGCAGACCGCATCGATATCGCTGGCCGTGGCCAGTGCGCGCGGCCAGAGGGCCAGCGCGGCAAAGGCGAGCAGGCCGGTGCCGGTGCCGATGTCCGCGCAATTGCGCACTACGGCGCCTTGCGCCTTCATGTGCGTCAGCATCGTCAGGCATCCGGCCGTCGTGGCATGCTGGCCGGTGCCGAAGGCCTGACTGGCGGGAATGGTGAAATCGAACAGGCCCGGCTCGTCGCGGGCCGGATGATCGGGGGTGTGGACGTGGAAGCGCCCGGCATGGATCGGCTGGAGATCCTGCTGGCTGGCGACGAGCCAGTCCGTATCGGGCAGCTTTTCGATCGTGAACTTCGGCGCATCCCCGGCGAACAGGGCGGCAAGTGCCGCCTTATCCGCCGCTTTCGGTTTGTGGGACAGCCAGGCTTCCAGCTGCCAGTCGTCCGGCCGGTCCTCGGCCACTTCGCTGCCGGAAAGAATGATTTCGGGATCCCAGTCCAGCGCATCTTCATGCGCGACCAGCGCGGCCTCGATCACGGGACGGGGGGCGAAGGCAGTAATCTTCCAGCTCACGGTATTTCAGTCTTTCAGTTCCGCTGCGGCAGATTCGGCCGCGTCTGTAACGTTTTCGGCGGCCAGGCGTGCTGCAAAGCGCCGCTTGGCGGTTTCGGCATAAGTCCGGCAGACGGTGGAATCGGTCAGCGGTGCCTTGCCTGCGAACCGTTCCATCATGGCGCTGGCCGAAGGATGCGGCGTGAGCAGGATATCGCAGGGCAGGGCGGCGATTCGCGCCAGCCCTTCATGAACTTGCGCCACGCGGCCGGGATGTTCGGAGAAGCGGTAGCTGTCCGCCGATATCGCCGTTGCGCTGTCGGCATAGGCGATCATGCGGCAGGTGAAGGTCTCGTCGCACGATTGCCAGGTCCAGCTTGTCGAGCCCGGGGAATGGGCCGGGGTGGCATGCGCCGTTGCCGCGATGGGGCCTGCGACGATGCTGTCCCCGTCCGCGAGGATGCGGTCCACTTTGACGGGCGCCATGCCCTTGAGCATGCCGTACTGTGGATCGTTGGAAGAGGGCTCTCCGGTTTCCAGCACGGCAGCGGCGGGTTTCAGGGCCGCGACTTGCGCACCAGTGGCGCGCTGCAGGGCGGCGAGGGCACCGGCATGGTCGAAATGTTCATGGCTGGAGAGGATCCAGCGTACGTCGCTCGCCTTGAATCCCAGTACGGCGATGTTTGCCAGAACCAGCGGTGCGGCCTCCGCCATCCCGCCGTCGATCAGTATGTGGCCTTCGGGGCCGGTGATCAGGATCGCTGAGATGCCGCACGTGCCGACATACCAGGTGTTGCCGAAAATGTGTGCGGGCGGCGCGGGATCGATCCATCCATCGCGGCCTTCGCAGGCTTCGGCCAGCGCCTTCGCCGTGTGCGCTGCAGGCGCTGCCGGAGCCGCATAAGCCGCAGCCGGGGCGGCGGCCAGCAGCGCCGCAGGCAGGATCGTCTTGAGCAGGCGAGTCATGCCCGTGCTTTAGGCCTGCGGCATGGGATATGCCAGAACCGCAGGCACTATCTTGCGTTGCAGAACTTGCACCAGCCCGTGATTTGGCTAAGGGGACTTCGACAAGGGCAGCGTGCTGCGCTGCCGCAGGCAAGGGGATTCGCTAAACCATGGCCACCGCCGGCACCAGGAAACGCCCGCTTTCGCCCCATCTCCAGATCTGGCGCTGGGGCCCGCACATGTTCATTTCGATTTTGCACCGCGTCACGGGCAACGGCATAGCCGTCGCCGGGCTGGGCCTGCTGCTGTGGTGGCTCGGCGCGCTGGCCAGCGGCCCTGCCGCCTATGACACCTTCGCCGGCTGGGTCTGGGCGGATATGGGCAAGCTCGATTGGAACGGCGTGGCGGTTATCGCTTCGCTGGTCAAGATCGTGCTCAAGCTTGTGATGATCGGCATCTCCTGGGCTTTCTTCTCCCACATGATGAGCGGCCTGCGCCACTTCGTGCTCGATGTCGGCGCGGGTTTCGAACTCAAGACCAACCGGGTCTGGTCGATCCTGTCGCCCATTCTGGGTGTGGTCCTCACCGCCGCCTTCTGGGCGCTCCTGCTGCTTCGCTGAGGAACGGAAACAATGGGTAACGGAACCTCCATCGGCCGCGTGCGCGGCCTCGGCTCGGCCAAGACCGGCGCGCATCATTGGCTGGTGCAGCGCTTTACCGCCATCGGCAACCTGCTGCTGGTGCTGTGGCTGGCCGTCTCGCTCGTGCTGCTGCCGGACTTCAGCTACGCCACGGTTGCGGAGTGGCTGGCTCGCCCCATCCCGGCGGTCGCCATGATCCTGCTCGTCGTCTCGACCTTCTGGCACGCCCGTCTCGGCATGCAGGTCATGATCGAAGACTATGTGCATGAGCATGGCAGCAAGTTTGCCTGCCTTGTCGCCCTCAACTTCGCCGCATTCGGTGGCGCCGCTTTCGGTGCCTTCTGCGTCATCCGCCTCGCGCTGGGAGCCCATTGATGTCCGCCCCTGCTTACAAGATTATCGATCACACTTACGACACTGTCGTTGTCGGCGCGGGCGGCTCGGGCCTGCGCGCCACCATGGGCTCGGCCGAGGCTGGCCTCAAGACGGCGTGCATCACCAAAGTGTTCCCCACCCGCAGCCACACCGTGGCGGCGCAGGGCGGCATTGCCGCCTCGCTCAAGAACAACACGCCGGACCACTGGACCTGGCACATGTACGACACCGTCAAGGGGTCGGACTGGCTGGGCGATCAGGACGCCATCGAATACATGGTGCGCGAGGCTCCCGACGCGATCCTTGAGCTGGAACATGCCGGCATGCCCTTCAGCCGCAACGAGGACGGGACGATCTACCAGCGCCCGTTCGGCGGCCACATGCAGAACATGGGTGACGGCCCGCCGGTGCAGCGCACTTGCGCCGCGGCCGACCGTACCGGCCACGCCATGCTGCATACGCTGTACCAGCAGTCGCTGAAGTACGCGGCGGACTTCTTCATCGAATACTTCGCCATCGATCTCATCATGGATGGCGGCAAGTGCGTTGGCGTGATCGCGCTGTGCCTCGATGACGGTTCGATCCACCGCTTCCGCTCGCAGGCCGTGGTGCTGGCGACCGGCGGCTATGGCCGCAGCTACTTCACCGCGACTTCGGCCCACACCTGCACCGGCGACGGCGCGGGCATGGTCCTGCGCGCGGGCCTGCCGCTGCAGGACATGGAATTCGTGCAGTTCCACCCCACCGGCATCTACGGCGCGGGCGTGCTCATCACCGAGGGCGCGCGCGGCGAGGGCGGTTATCTCACCAACTCCGAAGGCGAGCGTTTCATGGAACGCTATGCCCCTTCGGCCAAGGATCTGGCCTCGCGTGACGTCGTCTCGCGTTCGATGGCGCTCGAAATCCGCGAAGGCCGCGGCGTGGGCCCGAACAAGGACCACATCTACCTGCACCTCGATCACATCGATCCCAAGGTGCTGGCGCAGCGCCTGCCGGGCATCACCGAATCGGGCAAGATCTTTGCCGGCGTCGACCTCACCCGTCAGCCGCTGCCGGTGGTTCCGACCGTCCACTACAACATGGGCGGCATTCCGACGAACTACCACGGCGAAGTCATGACCATCGGTGCCGATGGCAACCCCGAAACGGTCGTCCCCGGCCTGTTCGCGGTGGGCGAGGCGGCCTGCGTGTCGGTCCACGGCGCGAACCGCCTGGGCTCCAACTCGCTGACCGACCTTGTCGTGTTCGGCCGCGCGACCGGCCACCGCCTCAAGGAAACCGTCAAGGCAGGGGCCGCGCAGCCCGAACTGCCTGCGGACTCGGCGGACCTGGCGCTGACCCGCCTCGATCACTTCCGCCACGCCGACGGCGGCACGCCGACCGCGCAGATCCGCACCGAGATGCAGCAGACCATGTCGGGCCACGCCGCGGTGTTCCGCACCGACGAAGTCATGGCCGAAGGCAAGGCCGCGATGGCCGAAGTCTACAAGAAGATGCAGGACATCAAGGTTTCGGACCGCGGCCTGATCTGGAACTCCGACCTCGTCGAGACGATGGAACTGGACAACCTGATCGGTGCGGCCACCGTCACGCTGCACGGCGCCCACGCGCGCAAGGAAAGCCGCGGCGCCCACGCGCACGAGGACTTCCCCAACCGCGACGACGAGAACTGGATGAAGCACACCGCCGCCTGGTTCAACGGCTGGGGCGGCAAGGGCGGCGAGGTTCGCCTCGATTACCGTCCGGTTCACGAATACACGCTGACCGACGATGTCGAGTACATCAAGCCGAAGGCGCGCGTGTATTGATGGACCTGCAGGACTTTGTTGCCGAAACGATACTCCAGATTATGTCTGGAGTATCGTCGGCGATAAGGTCCCATGATGTGGGGGAACTAGGTGGGATCATAAACCCTCTCCCCGCGTCAATGGAGGGACTACAGGGGCAGCGCGACCGTACGAGCATAGATTTCAACGTCGCTGTGACGGTGGAAAGCAGTACGTCCGGGGCCAAAGAGGGCGGGTTGAACATTAAGGTTCTCGAAGCTTCGCTTTCCAAAAATTCGGAAAATAAGACAGTTGGTGAGTCTCGCGTAAGCTTTTCTGTTCCAGTCGCGCTACCCTATACGACTGTAAACAACGCGTAAGATCGCGCGCAGCCCTCTCACACTAGCCACGCATCGAAGTCCGACGCTATGTGCAGAATTCGCACGATCTCGATGGCGTCGTCGGAGACGCAATAAATCACCGTATGCTGCCCGCAGCGCATTCTGTGCAGCCCGGGGCGGGTCTCAACCCGAGGATGGCGGAGTGGGAATTCGCGCAGGGCTTTAATCCGCTCGCGCAATTGTGCGGCGTATTTTCGAGCCTGATCCGTGCCCCATGCCGACTTGGTGTATCTGGAAATCTGGCGCAGGTCCTCCGACGCGGCGGTACGAAAGATCAGCCTTCGCACGCTGGGCCGAATTCCTCGTTGAACCAAGTGTCGATGTCGAACGTAGTATCGATCGGGCTGGCCAGTCCTTCATCGATCGCTTCGAGCAGCTTCGATTTGAACGCCGCGCGCTCCTCATGCAGCCGCAGCGCATCGCGCACGACTTCGCTGGTCGAAGTGTACTCGCCCGTTTCGACCTGGCGGCGCGCGTAGGCGGCGAAGTGGTCGCCGAGCGCAATGGAGGTGTTTTTGGCTGCCATGAACGGGTTTATACCAGATATTGGTACCGCCCCCAAGATTGCTTGAGCATTCACCTGCCATTCATGTTTACACACGTAGTCGATTACACATGTAAACGATGGAGCCGCGCTTGTCTGACGCATCCGAACAGCCCGAACGTATTTCCGAGGCCGAACAGGCGGTTATGGAGGCGCTGTGGCAGCGTTCTCCGCTGACCGCGCAGGAAGTGTGCGAGCAGGTTTGCGGGCCGCGCGGGTGGAGCCTCAATACGGTCAAGACGCTGCTTTCACGCCTTGTTACCAAGCAGGCGGTGGCGACCGAGCCCGATGGCAAACGCTTCCTCTATTCCCCGAAGATCGCGCGGGCCCAATATGTGGGCACCGAAAGCCGCCGTCTGGTCGATCGTCTGTTCGGCGGGCGCGCGGCGCCGCTGTTTGCGCATCTGGCCCAGGCCGAAGCGCTCACTCCCGATGACATCGCTGAAATCGAAGCCCTGCTGAAGGAGCTGAAGTCATGATCGAATGGCTGACCGATACGCTCGTGATGACCGGCGCGCTGCTGGCGCTGGTGCTGCTGGTGCGCAGGCCCGTGGGCCGCTGGTTCGGGCCGAACGCGGCCTATGCGCTGTGGGCGCTGCCGATGCTGCGGCTGGTGCTGCCGCCACTGGCCTTGCCGCGCGGGTTCGTGCTGCCCAAAGTTGCGATCGAGCCGATCATGGCCGGGGCGGCGCCGGTACAAACCGCTGTGCCCGCAGGAGCCCTGGAAAGCGCGGCCATGCCCGCGGCTTTTGGTGTGTCTGCGCAGGCAGCGGCGCCCGGCCTGTTGGCGCAGGTTCCTTGGACCGGGCTGTTGCTGACGCTCTGGCTAACGGGGGCCGCGGCGTTCCTGGCATGGCGGTGCTGGAACTACTTCACGATGCGCCGCGAACTCCTGGCGCAGGCGCATCAGGTCGCGACGGCGGAGGGTGTGCGTATCGTTGAAAGCCCCGCTGCGGCCGCGCCGCTGGCCTTCGGGGTGTTCGACAAGGTGGTGGCCCTGCCTGCCGGGTTCCTGGCGAACACCGACTCGGAAAGCTCGGACTTCGCGATCGCGCACGAGCTGGAGCATCATGCCGGTAACGATCTGCTGGCGATCATCCTCATGCAGCCGCTTTTCGCCATTCACTGGTTCAATCCGCTGGCCTGGGCGGCGTGGCGGGCGCTGCGCGGCGATCAGGAAGCGGCGTGCGATGCCCGCGTCATGGCCGGGCGCGATCGCGAAGTGCGGGCGCGTTATGGCCGCCTGATCGCTTCCTATGCTGCGGGAACCCGGCTGGCGCTGGCCGCGCCGATGGCGGGGCCGCTGACCGGGACCAAGCCGATCATTCACCGGCTCAAGGCGCTGGCGCACAAGGATGTCAGTCCGGCGCGGCGGGTGCTGGGCCGCAGTCTGTTCGCGGTTGCCGTCGTCGCGGTGCCGGCCACGGCCACGGTCAGCTATGCCGCAATGGAAGAGACCGGCGCCGCGGATGTTGCGCAGGTTCCCGATGTGCCGGACGTTCCGCCGGTCCCGGCCGTGGACGAGGTGGCAGAGCATCTCGCACTTGCCGATGTGCCCGAGCCGCCCGCCGTACCCGAACCGCCCGCCGCGCCGAACGTCAGTGCCGAGCCTCCGCTGCCGCCTGTGCCGCCGGCTCCTCCCGCCCCGCCCGAACAGTCCTTTGCCGCGAAGCAGGCCTGGATCAGTGAAGCCAAAGCGCAGGAGAGCGAACGCCAGGCAGCGCAAGCCGAACGCCGCGCCGCCAAGGCAGAGCGGATGGCCGCAGAGGCTGTCGCCCGGGCCCCGAGGGTCGAGGAGGCGGTGACGCGCAGTGGCAAGAAAGTCATCCGCATCGTGCGCAAGGACGGCAAGCGCGAGCTCGCACAGGAAATGATCCTCGACGAGGATTGCCCTGCCGACAATGGCCGGAGCCATACGAAGACCAGCCGTGACGGCAACAAGACCTCCGTGGTGATCTGCACGGGCGTGCCCAAGGCGGCGGTGACGGCGACGATCACCGCGCTCAAGTCCGCCCGCAGCACCATCGCCTCGAACAGTCACATCGACAGCAAGACGCGCACGGAGATCCTTGCCAATCTGGATCGCGAGATTGCCGAGGCCTTTGAGGAGGCCCGTCAGGGGCGTTGACTCTCATTATTTAGCACCGGAAGCGTTTCATCGCTCCGGTGCTTTCATTTTTCGCGGTTGATATGGGGTTTGTGCCGCCATATCCTCTTCCAAAAGACGGGAGGGATATGGTCATGCACGATAAATACCCCGGAGTGTTCTCATCTGTCCGGCTTGGGCCGGTCGAGCTGCCGAACCGCTTCTTCTTTGCCCCCCACGGCAGCGCGCTTTCGGCGGGCACCAAGCCTGCCGACGACCTTGCCGCTTATAGTGCCGAGCGGGTGAGGGGTGGGGGCTGCGGTCTCGTGATCGTGGCGCTGGCCATGCACGAGCGTGGCCGCACCCGGCAGCCCAGCCCGCATGAGGCCGTGAACATACCGGCCTTCCGTGTGCTGACCGATGCCATCCACGAGGCTGGCGGCAAGATCTTCGGCGAGCCGTTCTATCACTGGATCGGCGCGGGATACTGGCAGCTTTTCAGCCCGCCCGCGCCCGCCATGGCGCCATCGGTGCGCCAGTTCGGCCATGGCGGGCGGGCGCATTCGACGCGGGCCATGTCGCACGAGGAGATTGCCCGGATGATCGCGGCCACGCGCGAGACGGCGGCCAACATGGCGGCAGCGGGGTTTGACGGGATCATGCTGCATGTCAGCCATGCGGCGCTGATCCAGCAGTTCCTCTCGCCCTGGTTCAATGAGCGTGATGACGAATATGGCGGCTCGCTGGAGAACCGCATGCGGTTCCTTGTCGAAAGCCTGCGCGCGGCGCGCGAGGGGGGAGGTGAGCAATTCGCCGTGGGCCTGCGCCTCAATTGCGACGAGCAGCTTGCGGGCGGCTATGGGCCGGACACGGCGCGTGAGGTCGTGGCCGCGCTCGCGGCGCAGGGGCTGATCGACTATATCGATCTCGACGTCGGGCTGGAGCCGCAGCAGTTCCGCCACGGCATGCCGACCGGATTCGAAAAGGCGCAGTACTACCGCCCATGGGTGGAAGCCGTGCGCGGGGCGGCGGGCGATGTGCCGGTGCTGTCCGTGCTCGGGAATGTGACGAGCATGGCCGATGCCGAAGCGGCCTTGCAGGCGGGCGTGTGCGATGTGATCGGTGCGGCGCGCCAGCTCATTGCAGAGCCCGATTTCGTGCAGAACGCCCGCGATGGGCGCGAGGCGCGCAGCCGCACCTGCATCGCCTGCAACTGGTGCACGGCAGCAGGCGGCGAAGGGGCGCAGGGCTGCGCGATCAATCCGGCCTCCTACCGCGACCGCCTCTGGGGGCGGCACAGTTACGAACCGGCTGCGGCAAGCAAGCGCGTGACCGTGATCGGCGGCGGGCCGGGCGGCATGGAGGCGGCGCGCGTCGCGGCGGAAAAGGGGCACAGCGTCACCCTGTTCGAAGCGCGTGACAGACTGGGCGGGGCTTTGGCGCTCTGGGCGGACTTGCCAGGGCGCGGGCACTATGCCGCCGCCATCGGCTGGTGGGCGCGGGAGATGAAGCGGCTGGGCATCGATGTGCGGCTGGGCACGGCTGCGGACGAGGCCATGGTGCTGGCCGGTGCGCCCGATGCCGTGATTGTCGCGACGGGCGCCAGCTACAGCCCGGGCGGGCGCTCGATCACCTGGGATGGCGACATTCCCGGCTGGGACCAGCCCCATGTCCTGCGGCCCGAAGACGTGCTGCTGGGCGGCGAGCGGCCCGGCGGGCGGGTGTGGGTCTTCGATGCCGAAGGTTATCACACGGGCACCGGGATCGCCGAGATCCTCGCCGGGACCGGTGCCGATGTGGGCTTTGTCACGGCGGGCTATTCGCCGGTGTCCGCGCGCAACACTGATAATTGGGAGGAGGGCTACATCGTCGCGCGGATGAAGCGGGCCGGGGTGGGGCTGGTGCCGTCCACCTGGCTGCGGGCGATCGGCGCGGATACCGTCACGCTTTACGATGTCCATACCGGGAAGGAGCGCATCGAACCTGCCGATGCCGTGGTGCTTGTCACCGGCCGCGTGCCGCAGGATGGGCTGGCCCGCGCGCTGGAAGGCAAGGTGGCGCAGCTTTTCACGATTGGCGATGCGCTGGCGGCGCGGATGCTGGCGGCGGCGCCCTACGAAGGGCATAAGTTCGCCCGCGCCATCGGCGAACCCGGCGCGCCCGCCAGTTTCGCCGAGGCCTGGTTCGCGCCCGACCCGCTGGAAGTCATGCCGTTTCCGGCGGATGTGCCGAGGCCCGTTCCTGCGTCTTGATGCTGTTCAGAGAGGGGAAAGGCGGGGTGGCGGATGCGCGCTCTTGCGGGCATAGCGAAGTGCTCGCCGGTATGAGACTGGCCGGTATTGGGACTGACAAGGGGCAGGCATGGAAGACGCAGGCAGGGTTAAGGCACCGTACCGGGAGCGGTCGCCGGGTATGAAGCTGCTGTTCGTGGCGCTGGTCAGCATGGTGCTGATCGTGCCGCTGATGCTCGTCTATGCGCTGGTCTATGACCGGCAGGACCAGTCGGAAACCGCGCAGGCTTCCATCAATGCCGGATGGGGCGGGGCGCAAGTGCTCTCCGGTCCGGTGCTGGTCGTGCCCTACCGCACCACCCAGACGCAGACCGAAACGGTCGACGGCAAGCAGGTGAGCCGCGCCGTAGAGGTGGAAAAGCCGCTCTACATTTCGCCTGTGACGAACACGGTCTCGACCCGGATCGCGCCCGAAGAGCGGCGCAAGTCGATCTACCGCTCGGTGCTGTTCACGGCGAAGACGGAGGGCAAGGCGACTTTTGCGCTGCCCGGCGATCTCGAACGGTTCGGCGTCAAACAGGACAAACTTCTCTGGAGCCGGGCCGAGCTGCGCATCGGTGCATCCGACGCGCGCGGGCTGACCACCGGCGGCACGATTTCGGTCGATGGCAAGCCGCTCGAAGTCCAGCCGGGTAACGGTCCCGCGGCCTCGGGCGGGCAGGGCTTTTTCGCTTTCGTGAACTGGGACGGCACGGGCCGGATCTCGGTCGATTATGCTTTCGGGCTGCGTGGCAGCCGCACGGTCAGTCTGGTCCCGCGCGGCGGCTCGACCGTGTGGACCGTATCCTCGCCGTGGCCGAGCCCCAGCTTTGAAGGTTCGTTTCTGCCGGAAAAGCCGCAGGTTTCCGAAAAGGGCTTCAAGGCCAGCTACACTATCGACAAGCTCGCACTGGGGCAGCCCCCGGTGTCGACGGAGGATTATGGCGTTCCGCGCGATTCAGGGCGTTACGGCTATGACGGTGCCGAGCTCAACGGAAACGCCAGCCGTGCGGTCAGCGTCAGCCTGATCGAGACGGTGGATCTCTATTCCAAAGTCAACCGCTCGGTGAAGTACGGTTTTCTGTTCATCGGCTTCACGTTCCTCGCCTTCTTCCTGTTCGACATTGTCGGCGGGGCGCGGGTGGCTTCGGTGGAGTATCTGCTGACCGGGGCGGGGCTGGTGCTGTTCTTCGTGCTGCTTCTGGCCTTTGCCGAAGTGATCGGCTTTACCGCCGCCTATCTGGCCGCCAGTGCGGCGGTGATCGGCCTGCTGACGGCTTATAGCGCCGCCGTGCTGAAAAGCTGGAAGCGGGCGCGGTTCATTGGCGCGCTGCTGGTCGGCCTCTATGCGCTGCTGTTCGTGCTGCTCAATCTGGAGGCGTGGTCGCTGATGATCGGTTCGCTGCTGCTCTTCGTGGCGCTGGCCGGGGTGATGTACGCGACGCGCCATGTCGACTGGGCGAGCGTGGGCCGCCATGCCCATGGCGAGGTGCAGGCGTGAGCGCCCGCTGCGCATTTTGAGAAAGCCCTGTCTGCCCTGAGTCTGTCGAAGGACGCTGGCGCTGCGCCACGTTCCACACCCTTCGACAAGCTCAGGGTGAGCGGGATAGCTGCGATGTCTTTGCCTTACTGCCTGCGTGGCAGGCTCTAAGGGATGGGCTGCACCACAGGTTCGGAGGTGAAGGTCACGCCTTCCTTTTCCTCGGTTTTCTTGTCCCGTGCCTTCTTACGGTCCTTGTTGTCATCCGCCCTGAGTTCTTCCAGCCGGGCCTGGATGACCGCCTGCGTTGCGGGCCGGGCCGGGTACTTGCAGCCGCGCGTCATGCCTACGCCTTTCAGGAAGCTGCGCCGGGCCACACCGGCCTGGATCGCGGCGCTGACTTTGCGGTCCTGGCTGTTGGCGCCCGAGATTTCGCGGATGAGACCGCGAAACGGGATGAAGGAAGACACGACCCACTTGGCCACGCGGCCACCGCTGATCCGGTCTCGCTCTTCCTGCGGCAAGTCGATGTCGGGGCCAAGAACCGCATCCAGACCGGTGATCGCGGCGGAGAGCTGGCGGCACTTCCCAAGCCCTTCCAGCGCATAGGGATCGGCCTGCGCGGCAATGAGAAGCGGCGGGATCTCGCCGTCGCGCCCCACATTGAGATCGTCCACCGGGGTCTTGGCGACGTCCACGGCGCTGGGCTCGCGTTCGGTGATCGGCTTGTCCTGCGCCCGGGCAAACGCTGGCGAAGCGGCCAGCGATGCCGCGGCTGCGGCAGATACCCAGAAACGGTGCATTGTCTTTCCTCCTGTTCGCCCGGCCGAGCCTCGCCTGCCTGCAAGCAAGGAGACAGCCTAGCTCATAGTATTGAACGTATCACAGGCATCCTCGTTCCCGGTATCGATGCCGGTCTTGAGCCATTTCATGCGCTGGGCGCTGGAGCCGTGAGTGAAGCTTTCGGGGCTGACGCGCTGGCCTGCGTTCTTCATCAGCGTGTCGTCGCCGATGGCGCTGGCGGCGGTGAGGCCTTCTTCCATGTCGCCCGCTTCGATCTGGCTGCGATTCTTGCCCGCCCACACGCCAGCATAGCAATCCGCCTGCAGTTCCATCCGCACCTGCAGGGCATTGGCCTGCGATGGGCTTTTCTGCTGCGCGCTGCGCACCTGACGGTCGAGCCCGAGCACATGCTGGATGTGATGGCCATATTCGTGCGCCACGACATAGTAGCGCGCGAAATCGCCCTTGGCGCCAAGCTGCCGGTCCAGTTGATCGTAGAAGCTGGTATCGATGTAGATGCCTTGGTCGGCGGGGCAGTAGAACGGCCCCATCGCGCTTTGCGCCACGCCGCAGCCGGATTGGCCGGTGCCGTTGTAGAAGTGCAGCGTCGGCTGCTCGAACGGGATGTTGGCTTGCCGGAACAGCGGCTGCCAGGTGCTGTTGAGCGAATCCAGCGCATTGCAGGATTCGAGCGCATAGGCGTTTTCGGTGCAGATCGTATTCGCATCGCGGGATGCGGCTTGCGGAGCCGTGCCCGCGCCTTGCTGTTGCTGCCCGTTTTCCAGCGATCCCAGCATCTGGGAGGGATCGACGCCAAACACCAGCGCGCCGATCAGCACCAGAACCAGCGTGCCGATCCCCACGGTGCCGCCCCCGCCGGGGATACGGCGCCCTCCGCCGCCGCGGCTGACACGGATATTGGCGGGGTTGAACCTCTTCAAGCGCATCGGAAAGGCGTCCTTTGTCATGGGCGCCAGACGCGCCTCAGGACGGATGCGTAGCCGCGCGGCAGAGCGTGGATCAATCCTTATCGTGCCGCCAGAGCGCCATCCTCGCGTACCGGTCATGCCAAAATGACGAAAAGCCAGCGTCTTCCCGTAAATTTTTCACCGCCGCCGCAGAATCGTCGTATAGACTGGTTCCGATGGGTCCGGGTTCATTGGCAGGCATGGTGAGAATAGCGGGGCTGGCGTCGCTTGGCGTGCTGGCCCTTGCCGTGTCCGCGCCGTCCGTGGCTCGCAACAGCCGTGCCGACCGGGAACTCGAAGCCCGCCTGCGCGCGCATATCGAAGTGCTGGCAAGCGACGACTTCGATGGCCGCGAACCGGGCACGGAGGGTGAGGCCAAGACGCTGCGCTATCTGGGGCGCGAATGGTACAATATCGGCCTGGTTTCCGGCACCAACGATCCCGGTAACGAATGGTTCGCGCCGGTGACTCTGGTGGCGCGCGAACCGGCGGCCTCTTCCGCGCGGTTCCTGCGCAAGGGCTACCGCACGCCGATCACGCCGCAGGACGTGCTGGTGCTGACGTCGGGCAAGCGCAGCCTGGTGCGTAACGCTCCGCTGCTGTTTGTGGGCCGCGCCGACGGGACGGATTTCACGCGCAATGAGCTGGCCGGGCGGATCGCCGTTCTGCTGGATGGCGAAACGCCGGACTCCCGGCGCCAGAACGAATTGCTGGCGATGGGCGCTTCGGCCGTGCTGACCGTGCTCGATGGCGATCGCAGCCTGGAGGAAGTCGCCGCGCGGCGGCAGCGGTCCGGCTATGCCCTGGCCGACGATTCGCTTGGCGGCGATCTGGAAGCCTTCATCAGCCGGGCGTCCATGGCGGCCCTGCTCAAGAGCACGGCGCATCCGCTCGACGATCTGGAGAAGGCGGCCGCCGCGCCGGATTTCGCACCCGTGACGCTCGACGTGACGGCTTCGCTGGAGGCGGCGACCCGCGAAACGACGATCCACACCCACAACCTGATCGCCAAACTGCCGGGCAAGCATCCGGAAGAGGGCGCGGTCCTGTTCCTCGCGCATTGGGACCACTTCGGCGAATGCGGCGAGCCGACTGCGGAAGACCGGATCTGCAATGGCGCCATAGACAATGCCAGCGGCGTGGCCGCGCTCACCGAAGTTGCGCGCCGCCTGGCCAAGGGGCAGCAGATGGACCGCGACGTCTATTTCCTGGCTACGACCGCTGAGGAGCTGGGCCTGCTGGGCGCGCATGCCTTTGCCGAAAATCCCCCGCTGCCGCTGGACCGGATCGTGGCGGCCTTCAATATCGACAGCGATGCGATTGCCCCCAAAGGCACGCCCTTCGCCATTGTCGGCCGGGGCATGACCGGGCTCGATGCCGATATCGCCAAAGTCGCGAAGGACGAGCATTTCAAGCTGATCGAGAATGACGAGGCCAACGAATATGTGCGGCGGCAGGATGGCTGGGCCCTGCTGCAGCACGATATCCCGACCGTCATGGTCACGACCGCCTATGGCAAGATCGGTCTGATGCGCGCATTTTTCGACGGGGACTATCACCGGCCAAGTGATGACCTTGTGCATCTTTCGCACCCCTTGCAGCTGGGCGGAGAGGTGGAGGATGTGAAAATGCTGACAGCGCTGGGCCGCTGGTTCGCCGATCCCGCGAAAGTCCCGCTTAAAGTCGTGGGGTGACGGCCGGGGAAGGCCCCGGCGCGATACCTTCTGTATCTTAAGGAAACTCCCCTCTAGCCCAATCCCCTCCGCTTGATTACATGGGCCGCCACGATTCTCCCCGCAAAGGCATTGGTGGCACATATGGATATCCAGATCGGACTCACTTTCGACGACGTTTTGCTGCGTCCGGCCAAGTCCGATATCGTGCCGACCCAGGCCGATACGCGCACGCGTCTGACCCGCGAAATCTGTCTCAACATTCCGGTTATCTCCTCGGCCATGGATACCGTGACCGAAGGCGACATGGCGATTGCCATGGCGCAGATGGGCGGCATCGGCGTGTTGCACCGCAATCTCACGATCGAGGAACAGTGCGCGGCGGTGCGCGGTGTGAAGCGCTTCGAAAGCGGCATGGTGGTCAATCCCATCACCATCGCGCCCGATGCCACGCTGGGCGAGGCGCAGGCGCTGATGACCGCGAACAAGATCAGCGGCATCCCGGTGGTCGAGGCTTCGGGCAAGCTGGTCGGCATCCTCACCAACCGCGACGTGCGCTTTGCCGACAATCCTGCCCAGCCGGTGCGCGAACTGATGACGCATGAGAACCTGGCGACCGTCGGCCTCGGCGTGTCGCAGGAAGAGGCACGCCGCCTGCTGCACCAGCGCCGCATCGAAAAGCTGCTGGTGGTGGACAATGCCTTCCACTGCGTCGGCCTCATCACCGTCAAGGATATCGAGAAGGCCGTCACTTATCCGGATGCCACCAAGGATGCCGCGGGCCGTCTGCGCGTCGCGGCGGCGACCACGGTGGGCGACAAGGGCTTCGCACGCACCGAGGCGCTGCTCGCCGCCGAGTGCGACGTGGTGGTGATCGACACTGCGCACGGCCATAACAAGGACGTGGCGCTGGCAGTCGAGCGGGTGAAGAAGCTTTCCAACTCGGCGCAGGTCATTGCGGGCAACATCGCCACCGCCGAAGCGGCGCGCGCGCTGATCGATGCCGGCGCGGACTGTCTGAAAGTGGGCATTGGCCCGGGCTCGATTTGCACCACGCGCATTGTCGCCGGTGTCGGCGTGCCGCAGCTCACTGCAGTGATGGAAGCCGCCGAAGAGGCGGACAAGTCCGGCGTTCCGGTGATTGCCGATGGCGGCCTGCGGACCTCGGGCGATGCGGCCAAGGCGCTGGCGGCAGGCGCCTCGTCGGTCATGATCGGCTCGATGCTGGCCGGGACCGAGGAAGCGCCGGGCGAAACCTTCCTCTATCAGGGCCGCGCCTACAAGTCGTACCGCGGCATGGGCTCGGTCGGCGCGATGGGCCGGGGCTCGGCTGACCGCTATTTCCAGGGCGACATCAAGGACCAGATGAAGCTGGTGCCCGAAGGCATTGAGGGCCAGGTGGCCTACAAGGGCCCGGCGAAGGATGTGGTCCACCAGCTCGTCGGCGGCGTCAAGGCCGCGATGGGCTACACCGGATCGGCCACGATCGACGATCTGCGCAAGAATTCGAAGTTCATCCGCATCACCAATGCGGGCCTGCGCGAGAGCCATGTTCACGACGTGACCATCACCCGCGAGGCCCCGAACTATCCGACGCGGTAAAGCCATGAGAGGTCTTGTCCTCCCCGGCACGGGGAGGGGGACCGCCGCAGGCGGTGGAGGGGATTCGCCCCATAGCGCTGCGTCAGGTGGAGAATCCCCTCCACCATGCTGCGCATGGTCCCCCTCCCCGTGCCGGGGAGGACTGGCCCTGTGACCCCCGCCGCCCGCGTTCAGGCCGCCATCGACGTGCTCGACCTCGTAATTGAGGCCGCACGCACCAATGGCGCCCCCGCCGACCGTCTCATCGCCGACTGGTTCCGCCCGCGCCGTTTCGCGGGCAGCGGAGACCGCCGCGCGGTGCGCGAACTGGCCTACCGCGCGATCCGCGGCTGCGGTGAAGTGCCTGCAAGCGGGCGCGCCGCGATGCTGCGGGTGGCGCAGGACGATGCAGCGCTTGCCGCGCTATTCGACGGTTCGCGCCACGCGCCTGAGCCCATTACGCCGGGCGAGCCTGTTGCAGCTGGCGGCATTGCGCCCAAATGGCTGATGGAGCGGCTGGCCGCGAGCGGCGTCTCCGAAGCCGAAGCGGCCGCACTGCTGGACCGCGCCCCGCTCGATATCCGCGTTAATACGCTGAAGGCAGGGAGCCTGACGCTGCCCGAAGGCGCGGAGCGGACAGTTGCGGCAAACGGCTGGCGCTATCCGCCCGAAACGCGCATCGAGCAGACGCCTGCCTATACCACCGGCGCCATCGAAGTGCAGGACACCGGCTCGCAGCTCACGTGTGAAGCCGTGGCCGCGCGGCCCGGCGAACTGGTGATAGACTTGTGCGCCGGGGCCGGGGGCAAGACGCTTGCGCTCGCCGCCGCCATGGAGAACCGCGGCACGCTGGTAGCCAGCGATGCCGACCGCGCGCGCCTCTCGCGTCTGACGCCGCGTGCGGAGCGGGCCGGTGCCACGATTGTCGAGACCGTGCTGCTCGATCCCGGCCGCGAGATGCAGGCGCTGGGGCGTTTCGCCGGGAAGGCCGATGCGGTGCTGGTCGACGCGCCCTGTTCGGGCACCGGGACCTGGCGGCGCAATCCCGAGGCGCGCTGGCGCCTGACCGAGAAGCAACTCGCCCGTTATGCCGGAATGCAGGCGCGGCTGCTCGATGTCGCGGCTGGATTGGTGCGCCCGGGCGGGCGGCTGATCTTCGTGACCTGTTCCCTGCTTGATGCGGAAGGCGCCGGGCAAGCGGAAGGCTTCCTCCAGCGCCATCCCGGCTGGCAGTCCCGGCCACCCGCGCTTCCCGCTGGGCAGGTGCGCGGGCAGGGCTTGCGATTGTCACCGTTTCATGACGGTACGGACGGGTTTTTCGTCGCACGCTTCGATTGCGTGTGATAGCGTCCGTCCCCATGATGAGGACGAAACCCTCGGCCAAGGACTTGCTGATGCGTTACACGCCCGTTGCTGTTGCTCTTTCCCTGCTTGCCGCGATCTCTTCCAGCGTTTCCTATTCCGAGGCTCCCGAAGCCCTCGATCCCCGCGCGGTAACGCTGCTGAGCGAAGGGCGCACGGCGATGGCGGGCGGCCACTACAACGCGGCGGTCGATGCCTATGAATCCGCGCTGACGGTGGCGCCGGGCAGCGTCAGCGTGCTGCTGGCCCTCGCCGATGCCACGCGCAAGGAAGGGCTGCAGGGCAAGGCGCTGCACTACTACCGCGTCGCGCTGACGGCAGACCCGCGCAATATCGAGGCGCTGGCCGGAGAAGGCGTGGCGCTGGCGGAAAAGGGCGCGACCGAAAAAGCCAACCGCAACCTCGCCCGCCTCCAGACGCTGTGCGGCAAGGACTGCTCGGAAGCGAAGACGCTCGCCGCCGCCATCGCCAAGGGGCCGTCCCAGCATGTGGTCACGGCGGACGCGGTGAAGCCCAAGCCGGTGGTTAGCGAGAACTAAGAAGTCTGGCCGAATTTGATGACGGCTTTTGGAGTCTCGCTTCCGATAGCAGCCGTTCCGGACGCGCCGACATAGCGGACGTAAACATATCCTCAGTGGTTATCTGTCGCGAACAACACGAAAGCCCACATCTACGGCGCTCTCCGTGCTTATCATGTGGAAAATCTTGTTCGCTTCGTTTGGATCATTTCCAAACGCGAGCCCTATGAAATTGACTTCACGACACTGGGGTTGCTTGTATATTTTGCAGAGGTGCTCGTCGCCGGGTGTGTCCAAGCTCGTCATTTCTCCAACGCCATCAACCAACCCGTAGATTCCATCATTTGATGGTCGACCGCGCAACACAGGTCGCGTCGCTAGGCTTCTTACACCTTGCCGAGGATCATCTACCAGGTTTGACGGAACGGGATCGTCGTAAGGGGATGAGGCAAGTGCTGTCCTTGAGGCCGCCTTCCATTCTTCCGGCGTTGGAAGACGATAATGATAGGAAGACTTATTTGATAGCCACTGCACGAAGCAGAGTGCATCATTTCGAGTTATCCCTGATACAGCATAGTCATCATCGAGTTTATCGGCATTCTTGATCGGGACATTCCGCAAGTTGGTCGGCAAGGCGCATCCTGCTTCTCGAACCGCAGTGAGATATTCACGCCAACTCGTTTCAAATGTCGCCATGTAGAACGGCTCAATTCCCGTCCCCGTAGTATCAACAAGGCTGATGGATACGCACTCAGGGCAGTCGCGGAAAGGCGCATTTGAAGCCGCACTGGGCGATGCGATCGTGGCGACTATCGCTGTTAAGCTCATGAAATTTATGGCGCGCATGCCTCATCCCGATGTTTCGACGTCAATGAGTGAAAGTTGCATGACTTCACTGCCAAACTGTGAATGGTCGAATTTTTTGAAGGCGGTATGTCCGCTTGCCCCGGCTTTTCGGTCAATCAGCATCCCCCAAGCGCATCGTGAAAACCGACAAAGGTTCAGGCGCCGCATTTACGGTCTGATCCACGCCGGACGCCCGCTCAGATCAGCGCCCGGAACTCCTCCAGCACCGCGCGGTAGACGCGTTTCTTGAACGGCACGATCAGCTCGGGCAGCGTTTCCGCTTCCACCCATTTCCAGTCGAGGAATTCGGGCGGCTGGTGGGCGTTGAGGTCGATATCGGCGTCGCTGCCTTCGAAGCGGCCGAGGAACCAGTGCTGGCGCTGGCCGCGGTACTTGCCCTTCCACAGCTTGCCCAGCAGCTCGTCGGGCAGATCGTAGAGCAGTTCTTCTTTGGTGCGCGCGAGGATGGTGACGTGCTGTTCCTGGACGCCGGTTTCCTCCCACAGCTCGCGGTGGGCGGCGTCCTTGAGCTCTTCGCCCTTGTCCACGCCGCCTTGCGGCATCTGCCACCAGTCGCCCTCCTTGGTGTCGATTCGCTTGCCGACGAAAACTTTCCCGTCATGATTCACCAGCATCACGCCGACGCAGGGGCGGTAGGGCAGAGTCGCAAAGTCATTCATTGGGAAGGGTAATTCCGTGAGTTATGGGAGAGGCGCTGGCTGAAAGGGAGTGTTTCGATCGCCCGGTCGCAACGCATGAATGCTAGAATGGCCCATGGCGGCGCTCTTGACTAGCTTGTTTTATGGTTCTCAAGGCGGAAGGTCAGGATTGTTCGCCTGAGAGATTTTCTAGGTTGCGTCCCGGGGCCCGGAAGCTCAGGGGCGGAATAACACAGCAGTTCCGGCACGTTGCCGAAGAGGAATGGAATGGCCACTATCACAGCCGAGCACGAACACGAGGCATCCGTGCAGGACGCCTCGCCCGAAGCCGTCGTCGTGCGTTTCGCAGGCGACTCGGGAGACGGCATGCAGCTCACGGGTGGCCAGTTCACCCTGTCCACCGCGCTGGCGGGCAACGATCTGGCGACGTTCCCGGACTTCCCCGCCGAAATCCGCGCGCCGCAAGGCACGCTGTTCGGCGTCTCCGCGTTCCAGATCAATTTCGGGTCGAGCGAGATCACCACGGCGGGCGACGCGCCCGACGTGCTGGTGGCGATGAACCCGGCCGCGCTCAAGGTGAACGTGCCCGCGCTCAAGCCCGGCGGTCTCGTGATCGCCGACACCGGAGAGTTCAACAAGCGCAACCTCGAAAAGGCGAAGTACGACGCCAACCCGCTGGAAGACGACAGCCTGGCCAAGTGGGACGTGCTGGCTTTCGATATCTCGGCGCTGACGCTCGAAGCGGTGAAGCCTTTCGGCCTTGGCAACAAGGAAGCGCTGCGCTGCAAGAACATGTGGACGCTGGGCCTCGCGCTGTGGATGTTCGACCGGGACCGCCAGCCGCTGATCGACTGGCTGAACGGCAAGTTCGGCAAGAAGAACCCGGTGTTGGCCGAAGCCAATATCGCTGCGCTCAACGCGGGCCATGCCTATGGCGAAACGGCGGAACTGGCCGGGCCGCTCAAGAAGCTGCACGTCGATCCGGTGCCGTCCGAGCCGGGCCTTTACCGCACGATCACCGGCGCCGAAGCGGTCAGCCTTGGCCTCGTTGCCGGGGCGCAGCTCGCCGAGCTGCCGATGTTCTTCGGCGGCTATCCGATCACGCCGGCCTCTGCGATCCTTCACAACCTTGTGAAGATGAAGGAATTCGGCGTCACCACCTTCCAGGCGGAAGACGAGATCGCGGCGATCTGTTCCGCCATCGGCGCCTCCTATGCCGGGCAGCTTGGCGTCACTTCGTCCTCGGGCCCGGGCATCGCGCTCAAGGGTGAGGCGATGGGCCTTGCAGTGATGACCGAACTGCCGCTCGTCATCGTCAATTCGCAGCGCGGCGGCCCGTCCACCGGCCTTCCGACCAAGACCGAACAGTCGGACCTCTATCAGGCGGTCTACGGCCGCAACGGCGATGCGCCGATGCCGGTGATCGCAGCCTGCTCGCCGGCCGACGCCTTCGAATGCGCGATCGAGGCCTGCCGCATCGCGGTGCAGTTCATGACCCCGGTCGTGCTGCTGACCGACGGCTATATCGGCAATGCCTCCGAACCGTGGAAGGTGCCCGATCCGAAGAGCTATGCGCCGTTCCCGGCCAAGTTCCTTGAAGAGAGCAACAATGGCGAAGGCCATGTGCTGCCCTTCAAGCGTGACGAGCGCGGTGTGCGCCCGTGGATCAAGCCCGGCACCGAAGGCCTGATGCACCGCATCGGCGGCATCGAGAAGGGCATCGACACTGGCGACATCGATTACGCGCCCGCCGTCCACCAGGCCCAGACCGATGCCCGCAAGGCGAAGATTGACGGCGTGGCCAAGGCTATCCCCGCGCAGGACGTGTGCCTGGGCGAAGAGGGCGGCAAGCTGGCCGTGGTCGGCTGGGGCTCGACTTACGGCCCGATCCATCAGGCCGTGCGCCGCGCCCGCAAGAAGGGGCTGGACGTTGCGCACGTCCACGTCCGCCACGTCTGGCCGCTGCCGGAAAATCTGGGCGATCTGCTCAAGGGCTTCGACAAGGTGCTCGTGCCCGAGATGAACACCGGCCAGTTCAAGACCGTGCTGCGCGACCAGTTCCTGGTCGACGCCAAGCCGCTGACCAAGACCAGCGGCCAGCCCTTTGCGATTGCCGAAATCGAGGAGGCCATTGCCAGCTTCTTCGATGGCGTACCCGGTCACGTCGAAGGCGAAGTGGCCGTTAACGAAACCCAGCTCCCGAACCCGGAGGCTTGAGCCATGAACGATATGACCCCCATCCAGACCACGCTCAAGGACTGGGAATCGGACCAGGAAGTCCGCTGGTGCCCGGGCTGCGGTGACTACGCGATCCTCAAGGCCGTGCAGCGCACGCTGCCGATGGTGAATGCGGACCCGAAGAACACCGTGTTCGTCTCCGGCATCGGCTGCTCCAGCCGCTTCCCCTACTACGTCGAGAGCTACGGCTTCCACACCATCCACGGCCGCGCGCCCGCGTTCGCGACCGGCATCAAGCTGGCCAATCCGGACCTCGACGTCTGGCTGGTGACGGGCGATGGCGACGGCATGTCGATCGGCGGCAACCACACGATGCACGTGCTGCGCCGCAATCTGAACTGCCAGATCATGCTGTTCAACAACGAGATCTACGGCCTCACCAAGGGCCAGTACTCGCCGACCAGCCGCGTGGGCACCAGTTCGCCCAGCTCGCCGGTCGGCTCGGTGGACCGCCCGGCGCTGCCCTGCGCTTTCGCGCTGGGGTCTGGCGCGCGCTTCGTGGCGCGCGGGTACGACATCTCGAAGGATCTGCCCGAAGTGCTCAAGGCCGCCTACGAGCATCAGGGCGCGGCTTTCGTGGAAATCTTCCAGAACTGCATCGTCTACAACAAGGACCGCTTCGACGACTTCACCCAGAAGAAAGTCGCGGCCGATACGCAGGTCTGGTGCCAGGACGGCGAGCCGCTGCTCTTCGCCAAGGGCACCAAGGGCCTCGCGCTCGATTGCGATACGCTTTCGCTCAAGGTCGTCGATGTTGTCGCCAAGGAAGATGGAACGCCCGATTGGGAAGCGGCGGGCGTGGCCGTGCACAACGTGAAGAACCGCGGCCTCGCGCACATGCTGGTGGAAATGCCCTTCGGCGCTTTCCCGATGGCGCTCGGCGTGATCTACGACGATCCGCGCCCGGCGTTCGAGACCGAAGTCGTGGCCGAACGCGCCAAGCTGATCGAGGGCAAGACCGCCGATCTCGGCAAGCTGCTCTCCAAGGGCCAGACCTGGACGGTCGAGCCCGAGGCCACGCACGGGCTGATGGACTGACAGACAACGGGTGAGGCGCATCCTTGGATAACCTCACCCACAGCCTTGTGGGCTGGGCGCTGGCCGAAACCGGCCTGAAGCGCCGTACCCGCAAGGGGCTGGCCGCCTGCGTGCTCGCGGCGAACATGCCCGATATCGATGTGTTCTTCGGCTGGGCGCCGTGGCCGCCGCTGGCGATGCACCGGGGTTTTACCCATGGGCTGATCGGCGGCGTGCTGTTGATGCCGCCGCTGCTGGCCGGGCTGCTCTGGCTGCTCGACCGCTGGCAGGTGCGGCGCGGGGTGGCGTTCCCGTCCGGGCTGGCGATGCACTTCGGCTGGCTGCTGGCACTTTGCTATCTGGGCGCGATCACGCATCCGTTGCTCGACTGGCAGAACACTTATGCGATCCAGTTGCTGTCCCCGGCCAGCACGCACTGGTTTCATGCGGACGGGCTGTTCATCGTTTCGCCTTACCTGCTGGCCATGCTCGGCGCGGGGGTGTGGCTTTCGCGGCGGCGGGCAAAGCAGGCACGGCCAAGGGCCGGGCGGCCCGCACTGGCGGCGCTGGGCAGCGCCGTGGTCTTTATCGCACTCAACATGGGGATTTCGGCGCTGGCATGGCGGGCGCCGCACAGCGGGGCGCCTCATGCGGATCCCGAACGTGTCTTCGCCGGGCCGCAGCCGCTGGCCTTCTGGCGGCGCGAGGTGGTCTGGCGGCAGGGCGGCATGGTCCGCTTCGGCACTTACGATCCGCTACGCTCGCTGTTTTCGCTGACAGGCTACGGCGATCCGGTGCCTGATAACATGGCGGATCCGCACGTGCGCCGCGCGGCCCATGCGACGGCGGAGATTCGCAAGTTCCTGGCGTGGTCGCAGATGCCGCTGGCCCGGATAGCAGAGGAACGCTGCCGGATCACCGTCACGTTCACCGACGCACGTTTTACCGGCCCGGCAGTGCGCGGCGGTTTTACCCATGCGGTGACTTTGCCGGTGCAGGCGCCGGGTTGCCCTTGAAGCAACGCGCCTGAGTTCTGAACCAGAACCCGCTCATCCTGAGCTTGTCGAAGGATATCGGTTTCTGCTGACAAGCTCAGGCTTTTGGCACGATGCTCTGGCGTCGGCGGTAGAGCAGGGCGCTGGCCAGAAAGGCCCATCCCGCGCCGCCGAGCCAGCCTGCCAGCGCGTCGCTGGGCCAATGGACGCCCAGCCAGACCCGGCTCCAGGCTATCGCCACGCTTAGCGCCATAGCGCAGGCGATGAGCGTATGGCGCACCGCACGGCGGGGGCTGAGCGCGGCGAAGGTCAGGGCCATGGCGATGTAGATGGCGGCGCCGTTGAAGCTGTGGCCGCTGGGAAAGCTGTAACCGCTTGCCGCTGTCAGATGCGGGACGATCTCAGGCCGGGGCCGCCCCGCCAGCGCCTTGGCCGCGCTATTGACGATAGCCGCGCCGGTCACGGTGAATGCGAGCAGCACCGCCTCGCGCCGCAGCCGAAGTGCCAGCAGCACGGCAACGGCCAAGACCGCGAAGAGGCTGCGCAGGGGCGCGCCGCCCAGCGCCGTGATGCCGCGCATGATTTCCACCGCGTGCGGCGTGCTCGGGGGAAGCAGGGGACCGTTCCGCCAGAACAGCAGGCCCGCCTTGTCGATGGCGGCACTCTGCCCGGTGGCCACGGCCCAGGCCACGGCAGCGAAGCCGGACCAGCATAGCGCGGCGACGATCAGGGCCTTGCGCGGATCGAGGGGCAATCCGCGCGTGGCAGGCATGACGGTTTCGGCGGAATCGGTCATGGGTTAGGAAACACTGGTCCCCAAGAGGCGTTTCGAATCCATGCATTCTCCTGTCATCGTCTGGCTGCGGCGCGATCTGCGCCTGTCCGATCAAGCTGCCATTGCCGAAGCGGCCGGAAAAGGGCCGGTGATCCCCGTCTATGTGCTGGATGACGAGACGCCAAGGCACCGCGCCATGGGCGGGGCCTCGCGCTGGTGGCTGCACCATTCGCTGGCCAGCCTCGATGCCGCGCTGCGCGAAAAGGGCTCGCGGCTGATCCTGCGGCGCGGCAAGTGCGAGGATGTACTGCCCGCGCTGGCGGAAGAAACGGGCGCCCGTGAGGTCCACGCGCTGCACCATTACGAACCGTGGTGGCGCAATGCGGAAAAGGCGGTGGGCAAGCGTGTGGCTCTGCACTTGCACCATGGCAATTATCTGGTGCCGCCCGGCGCGGTGACGACGGGGGCAGGCGCACCCTACAAGATCTATACTCCGTTCTGGCGTGCGCTCAGCGAACGGATGCCGCCACCGGAGGTGCAGCCCTGCCCGGATGCCATTCCCGCACCGGAAAGCTGGGTGCGTTCCGAGAGTTTGGCCGATTGGAACCTGCTGCCCGTGGAGCCCGATTGGGCAGGCGGCCTGCGCGATGCCTGGGAGCCGGGAGAGGATGGCGCGCACGCGCGTCTGCAGGCTTTCGCCGGCAAGGCATCGCGCTACCGGGAACAGCGTGACTTGCCGTCGCGGGATGCAACCTCGTTTCTTTCGCCGCATCTGCATTTCGGAGAGATTTCGCCAGCGCAGGTCTGGCATGCCATGGCGGGGGCGGGCGGTTCGGTGGAGACCTTCCTCGGCGAAGTGGGCTGGCGCGACTATGCGCAGAACGTGATCCTGCAGTTTCCCGATTACGGCGGAAAGTCCGCGCGCGAACCGTTCGATTCGTTCCCCTGGCGCACGGGGGAGAATGCCGAGGCCGACCTGCGTGCTTGGCAGCAGGGGCGCACTGGCTATCCCATTGTCGATGCCGGGATGCGCCAGCTCTGGCACACCGGCTGGATGCACAACCGCGTGCGCATGATCGCGGCCAGTTTTCTGGTGAAGCACTTGCTGATCGACTGGCGCCGGGGCGAGCAGTGGTTCTGGGACACGCTGGTGGATGCCGACTATGCCTCAAACGCCGTGAACTGGCAGTGGACGGCGGGTTCGGGCGTCGATTCGAATATGTTCGTGCGGATCATGGCTCCGCTTTCGCAATCGGAGAAATTCGATGCCGCCGCCTATATCCGCCAGTGGGTGCCGGAACTGGCTGATCTGCCCGATGCCGAAATTCACGATCCGGCGCCGATGGCGCGGCCCGCAGACTATCCCAGCCGCCTGATCGATCACCGCGCCGCGCGCGAACGCGCGCTGGCCGCGTGGGAACAAGCGAAGGACTGAACGGGAACGATAACAGACCAGCCTTGGCATTGCCCGCGCCGCCAATCGGCGCCATACGGCAGGTATGAATGCGCATACGCCAGGCAGGGGTGGGGAACTGGTCACCGGCGGACGGGCTCTTGGTATCGGCCCGCAATGGCTGGCACGTCTATGGTCCGGCGGAATTGACCGCATTCTTGGCCGGATTGACCGGGGGCTGGCGCGCGGTTCGATACAGGCAACCTTTCCGGACGGAACGACTCGCATACTCGGCGGGCGCGATCAGGGATTTGGCGCGGTGGTCGAGATCCGCAGCTGGCGCGCCTTGCTGCGGCTGGCGACCGCGGGATCGGTCGGCTGGTATCAGGCCTGGGAAGCCGGGGAATGGGACAGCCCCGATCCGGTGCCGCTGTTCGCGCTGTTCATGGACAACGCGGTTTCCATGGGCAATGCCGCCCGCGCGCATGGCCCGTGGCGGCTGGTTTCGCGTTTCATTCACTGGCTCCACCGCAACACCCGCTCCGGTTCACGCCGCAACATCCATGCGCACTACGATCTGGGCAACGATTTCTATGCCCAGTGGCTGGGCGAGACGATGATCTATTCCAGCGCGCTCTATTCCGCCGCCGGGCAGGACGGGCCCAATGCGCTGAGCCAGTTCGTGACCGAACTCGATGCCGCGCAGTCCGCCAAGACCGGGGCCATGGTGGACCGGCTGGATCTGGAGCCCGGCAACCGGGTGCTGGAGATCGGTTGCGGCTGGGGCACACTGGCCGCATTCATGGCTGAGCACGAACGCGTGCATGTCGATGCGATCAGCCTCTCGGACGAGCAGCTCGATTTCGCGCGCAGGCGCTGGGCGGTCAACCAAGGCAGTGTGGACTTCCTCAAGGAGGACTACCGCGACGTTTCGGGTCTCTACGATGCCGTTGTTTCTGTAGAGATGGTGGAGGCGGTGGGGCGGCAGTTCTGGCCGGATTTTCTTGACTGCGTGGCGCGCAATCTCAAACCCGGGGGCAGGGCGGCGATCCAGTATATCGCCATGCGTGAAGAGATCTTCGAAAGCTACGCACGCAGCGCCGATTTCATCCAGACCTTCATCTTTCCCGGCGGCATGCTGATCAACGAACGCGAATTCCGCGCGCTCGCCCTCAAACGCGGGCTGACGTGGGAAGACCGCCACGGCTTCGGCCCGGACTATGCCAGGACTCTGCGCCAGTGGCGGGAGAACTTCGATGCGGCGGTGGACGAAGGGCGCCTGCCTGCGGGCTTTGACGAGCGCTTCGTGCAGCTCTGGCGCTTTTACCTGATGTATTGCGAAGGCGGCTTTCTGGGCGGCGGGATCGACGTCGCGCAGGTCACGCTGGTGAAAGCGGGCTGAGGATCAGCCTTCGCCTTCGCTTTGGGCGGGGCCATCGCCGCGCCAACGCGTGAGGATATTGTCCAGCACGAGCGGACTGAGCAATGTCTCGAAGGCAGCGCCGACGAGGCCGTTATCCCACCACACCACTTTGGCGGGCAGCGATTCCATTCCGGGTAAGGTCAGCCAGCAATACGTGCCCGGATGCAGCCGCGTCATCGAAGTGGCCGAAAAACCCGATAGCGACAGATCGCGCACTGCGGTCTGATAGGCTTTCGAACCGGACGCACGCAGCGTGGCGGGGATCGAAATCCTCACACGGTGCGCGCTGCGGTCTTCCTGCGCGGCGGTTTCGTAGTTCTGCTGCTGGGTGTGAACCATCATCACCTGCGTCCCAAGCAATTGCGGCGTCTCAATGCGCCATGATCTGACAAAGGATGTCAGACAGCAGTTACCATGATCTTATCAGGATTGGTTAACATTTTCGCGGTGCGCGGTGGTGAAGGGTTCACCAAGCAGAGCCACCAGCCGCTGTGCCACCACTTCGGGCGGTTTGACCGACTCGGGCGCTTCGCCGGGATAGGCGCGGGCACGCATCGCGGTGCGGGTGGCGCCGGGATTGACGATGGCCACGCGAACCTTTGAAATATTGGCGGTTTCCTGCGCGTAGCAGTCCAGCAGCACTTCGAATGCGGCCTTGGTGGCGGCATAGGCCCCCCAGTAGGCGCGCGGTTTGGCTGCCACGGTCGATGTCATGCCGATCACGCGCGGATTTTCGCTCTTGCGCAGCAGCGGATCGAAATTGGCGATCAGGGCCTGAGTCGCCAGCACATTGGTGGTCAGGCTCTTGTTGAAGGCCTTCTGGTCGATATCGGCGACGCTGGTGAGTTCGGGCAGCACCGCAGCATTGATGACGAGAATGTCGAGCTTGCCCCAGCGTTGCGAAACGGCGGTGGCGAGACGGGCGATGCCGTCGGGCTCCACCAGGTCGACCGGGGCGATCGTGGCCGAACCGCCTGCCTGGAAGATCTGTTCCTCGATCGCTTCCAGTGCCTTGGTGTCGCGGCCGGTCAGCACGACATGGGCGCCTGCTTCGGCCAGTGCGATGGCCGTTGCGGCACCGATGCCCCGGCTGGAGCCGGTGACGAGGGCCACTTGCCCTTCGAAGGTCTTCCTGCTCATGCCCGTGCTCACGCCGCGTTGCGCTGCGTGGTCTCGCGCTCGGAAAAGTCGGTCAGCTTGGTGGGATATTCGCCGGAGAAGCAGGCGTCGCAGAACTGCGGGCACTTGCCTTTGCGCTTTTCCTCGCCGACCGCGCGGTAAAGCCCGTCGATCGAGACGAAGGCCAGACTGTCGGCCTCGATGAATGTGGCCATAGCCTCTGTATCCATCCGCGCAGCGAGCAGCTTGGAGCGTTCGGGCGTGTCGACGCCGTAGAAGCAGGAATGCTCGGTCGGCGGGCTGGCGATGCGCATGTGCACTTCGGCGGCGCCGGCATCGCGCATCATCTCGACGATCTTCTTCGACGTCGTGCCGCGCACGATCGAATCGTCGATGAGGACGATGCGCTTGCCTTCCACGATGGCGCGGTTGGCGTTGTGCTTGCGCTTCACGTCGGCATTGCGGGCCGCGTCACCCGGCTGGATGAAGGTGCGGCCGACATAGTGCGAGCGGATGATGCCCAGTTCGAAGGGAATCCCCGATTCCTGCGCATAGCCGATGGCCGCGGGCAAGCCGCTGTCCGGCACCGGGATGACGATATCGGCATCGGCGAGCGCTTCCTTGGCCAGCTCGACGCCGATCTGCTTGCGCACCTGATAGACCGAGCGGCCGTCCATCACCGAGTCGGGACGGCTGAAATAGACGTGCTCGAAGATGCAGGGGCGCGGATCGGGATTGCCGAAGGGGCGGTGGCTGGAAATCGTGCCCTTGTGATCGACCTGCACCAGCTCGCCCGGCTCGACCGCGCGGGTGAATTCGGCCCCGATCACGTCGAGCGCGACGGTTTCCGACGCGAACACGGTGGCATCGCCCAGGCGGCCCATGACGAGCGGGCGGATGCCCAGCGGATCACGGCAGGCGATCATGCCTTCGCTGGTCATGCAGATCAGCGAATAGGCGCCTTCAACCATGCGCAAGGCATCGATGAACTTGTCGAGGATGGTGGGATAGCGGCTGGTGGCGACGAGGTGGATGATCACCTCGGTGTCGGAGGTGGACTGGAAAATCGAGCCCTTCGACACGAGATCGCGCTTCAGCGTCATCGCATTGGAAATGTTGCCGTTATGGGCGATCGAGAAACCGCCCGAGGCGAGATCGGCGAAGAGCGGCTGCACATTGCGCAGGCCCGAACCGCCGGTGGTGGAATAGCGCACGTGGCCCGAGGCCATGGTGCCCGGCAGGGTATCCAGTTCCTTCTGGCGGAACACTTGCGCCACATGGCCAAGGCCCCGGTGCGAGTGGAACTCGCTGCCTGAGAAACTGGTGATGCCCACGGCTTCCTGCCCGCGATGCTGCAGGGAATGCAGCCCGGCTGCGGCGATGTTCGCCGCATCCTTGGCACCGATCACGCCGAAAATACCGCACTCTTCGCGCAGTTTGTCCCCGTCGGCGTCACGAAAGGGGTGTGTCATGTTCATGGATCTGTCCGGCCCGCTGGCGCGTCAAAACGCCCGCGCATTTGGAAGGGATTGCCTTCAAATGCAAGGGGGGGACCCTCCGGTTTTTGACGGATATGCCCATGAACCGTGTTCATGGCTCTGATGTGACAGGCCGCGTGGCCTGAGACAATCCGTGTGACGATCCGTGGAACACGTCCGTCTGGCTGCCCGCGGGAAGGGCAGGGCGGCGTTCAGCCCGCTTTCAGCTGCCCGCGCGATAGAGTCGGGCACTTCTTGCCAGCCCCGGCCCATATCCCTAAGGCCGCTTCATCAACCCGGTCACAGACGGACCCGTCGCTTGATCTTATCCCCTTTCGAATGGACTATCGCCAAGCGCTACATGCTGCCCGGCAAGGGCGAGCGTTTCATTGCGCTTGTCGCGGGTATCAGCCTCGTTGCCGTGATGCTCGGCGTGTGGGCGCTGGTGATCGTCATGAGCGTGATGAACGGTTTTCGCGCCGAACTGTTCGACAAGATCGTGGGGCTTAACGGCCATGCGATCGTTCAGGCCTATGGCAACCGGCTCGATCACTGGCAGGATGTGCTCAAGGAAGTGGAGGCGACGCCCGGCGTCACGCGCGCCTCGCCGCTGATCGAGCAGCCGCTTCTGGCCAGCTTCAATGGCCGCGTCGAGGCCATCCTGGTGCGCGGCAACACGCATGCCGATATCAACCGGCTCAAGGACAAGGTTGTCGATGGCAACATCGATCAGTTGCAGGTGGGCAGCGACAATGTCGCCATCGGTTCCCAACTCGCGCAGAATCTGGGCGCGCAAGTGGGGGACGTGATCACCGTGATCAATCCGCAAGGGCGCTCGACGCCCTTTGGGACCGTGCCACGTCAGATCGGCTACCGGGTTGCCGCGATTTTCGAAGTGGGCATCTATGACTACGACAATGCCTATGTGGTCATGCCTATCCCCGATGCACAGACCCTGCTGCTGACAGGCGACACGATCGGTATGATCGAAGTGACCACCACCAACCCCGACAAGGTCGGCCAGATCCTCGCCCCGCTGGAACGCAAGCTGGCGGGCAAGGCGGTCGTCAACGACTGGAAAACCATCAACGCGTCTTTGTTCGAGGCGCTGGCGGTGGAGCGGGTGGTGATGTTCGTGGTGCTTTCAATCATCGTGCTGGTGGCGGTGTTCAACATCCTGTCCTCGCTGATCATGCTGGTGCGCGCCAAGACGCGCGATATCGCGATCCTGCGCACGATGGGCGCGACGCGAAGATCGCTGCTCAAGGTCTTCGTGACGACTGGCTTTTGCATCGGTGCGCTGGGGACGGTGCTGGGGCTCGTGACCGGGCTGATCTCGCTCCATTTCCGCCAGCCGATCGTCCATGCGGTGGAGCGGCTGACCGGGCAGAACCTGTGGGATCCCTCGATCCGGTTCCTGACCGAACTGCCCAGCCGCCCCGATCCGGTGGAGATCACGGTGATCTGCGTGATGGCGCTCGTGTTCAGCTTCCTCGCCACGCTCTACCCGGCCTTCAAGGCGGCGAGCACCGATCCGGTGCAGGTTCTGCGTTATGAGTGAGGCTGCCATGGAATCCGTTGTCCGCCTGACGGACGTAACCCGCAGCTTCGCGCAGGGCGGCGTCACGATCGATGTGCTGCGCGGCGTGAACCTTTCGGTGAACCCCGGGGAGATCGTGGCGCTGCTCGGCCCCTCGGGCTCGGGCAAGTCGACGATGCTGCAGGCGATCGGCCTCTTGGAGGGCGGCTTCGGCGGCAGAATTGAGATTGCCGGGATCGATGCCAGCAAGCTGGGCAAGGACCAGCGCGCGGCGGTGCGGCGTGATCACATCGGCTTCGTCTATCAGTTCCACCACCTGCTGCCCGATTTCAGCGCGGCGGAAAACGTGGTGTTGCCGCAACTCATCACCGGTAAGCCGCGGGCCGAGTGCGAGGCGCGGGCAGAGGATCTGCTCAAGGCGCTCGGACTGGGCGCACGGCTCGATCACCGGCCCAGCCAGCTTTCGGGCGGCGAGCAGCAGCGCGTGGCGGTCGCGCGTGCGCTGGCCAACCGGCCGCGGCTGGTGCTGGCGGACGAACCCACCGGCAATCTTGACGAAGCGACGGCCGATGTCGTGCTCGCCCAGTTCCTCGCGCTGGTGCGCGATCAGGGCAGCGCGGCGCTGGTCGCCACCCACAACGAGCGGCTGGCCGCGCAGATGGATCGCATCGTGCGCTTGCATGACGGCTATCTGGCATAGACAATCCGCACTGGACCGGCGTTGATTTTCCGGTTTCCAGTGTCCACATCGACTCTAGAGGAATGAACGAAAGGACCCCGCGATGAGCGACACCCCGTCCACCATCCAGAACGACGAGGGCGGCCCCAAGGGCTTCGGCTGGACCGATTCGGCCGAACTGCACAAGTGTCAGGACGGCGGCGGCCTGTTCCACCGCTTCAAGACCATCCGGCGCGGCACGGTGGCCGAACTGATCCACTTCGTGATGGATCTGCCGGAGGAAAAGCGGGAGGACTACGCGATCCAGAAGGATGGCGACCACACCATCAAGATTGGCGAGATTCGCAGCCTTTACCGGCGTTCGGATTTCCCCAAAGACCTTGGTTGATCCCCGCACGATAGCGGATTTTACCGCAACCTTGCCCAATGGCGAGGCGATCAGCCTTGCCGATCGTCTCGGCAAGGTGGTGCTGGCCGTCAACACGGCCAGCAAGTGCGGTTTCACGCCGCAATATGCCGGGCTGGAAGAGCTCTGGCGCAAATACGGGGAGCGCGGTTTCGAAGTGATCGCCTTCCCGTGCAATCAGTTCGGCGGGCAGGAGCCGGGCAGCGCGGAAGAAATCGCGGATTTCTGCGATGCGAACTTCGGCGTCTCGTTCCCGCTGATGGGCAAGATCGACGTGAACGGCGAACATGCCGATCCGTTTTACGAATGGCTCAAGGCGCAGGCGCCCGGCATTCTGGGCAGCAAGGCGATCAAGTGGAACTTCACCAAGTTCCTGATCGGCCGCGATGGCAAGGTGGTGCGCCGCTATGCGCCCACCGACAAGCCGGAAAGCCTGGAAAAAGATATCGAGGCGCTGCTGTAGCGGCGGTTGCAGCAGCGGGCGCCGTGTCAGGGCGCCCGCGTTCCTTTGCGCCTGCGTTCAGCTGAGCAGTCCCATCCCGCCCAGCAGCGCCATGTTCGCTACACTGAGCGCGCCGATGATCAGGTTCAGCACGAACGCGCAGAGCACCAGCACTATGGTGTAAGGCATGGCCTTGTCCTGGGGCATCTCCAGCATCGGCACGGCGCCGGTGTAGAGCAGGTAGAGGCCGTAGAAGGCCAGGATATGCAGCGGCGCGAGCGGCGGCCAGATCGACAGGATACCCACCAGCAAAGCCGGAGTGGCGCTGTAGGCGATCAGCTTGAAGGCCCGGTCGCTGCCCTGCTGCGCGCCGAACTTGCGGGCCAGCAGATCGGCCACGACCGTCAGCAGGAAGAACGAGATCAGCGTGAGCACGAAAGCGACCGCGGCCCCGATCACCGCGCTGACGAGCGAGGGATGATAGGCTTCCGCATAGGGGCCGATGCTGTTCCCGCCGTAAAGGATCGTGCCAATCACGCCGCAGACAGGGCCGAGCAGTGCCAGCGGGACGAAATAGCCGGTCGTCACTGTGCGGGTGGTGGTGTCGTCCTCCCCGGTGATGCGTTTCCATTCGCTTTTCGGGGTTAGGATAATCGCTTTCGCGCGTTCCGCCAAAGACGGCGGGCCTGCTGATCCTGAGCTTTCCATCGCACTCTCCATTGTGTTGCGGGAACTCGTCCGGTTCCCATCAGAACACAGGCAGCATCCGCCCGTATTTGCGCGAAGGCAAACCTTTCAGGCGGGCTTTTCCCCAAGCCGGGCAGGTTCTGGCGGCATGTGTTCCGCCGGAGTGGAATCGAGCATGATCGCTTTGTTGCGGCCCAGCCGCTTGGCCATGTAGAGTGCCCTGTCCGCCGCTTTGAACGCGGCGCCGTGATCGGGCGCCGTGTCCAGCCGGGCCAGGCCGATGCTGATCGTGCAGGTGCGCGATGCCGGGCCAGAGCCATGGGGATGGGCGGCAAAGCGGGTGCGCATCGTTTCGGCCTGGGCAATGCAGGCTTCGTCGTCCGGTGCCCGGATGATGGCCGCGAATTCCTCGCCGCCCACGCGAAAGACGTTGCCGGTGCCGAACACGTTCTCTGCGGTCTTGGCTGCACCGGCAATCACGGTATCGCCGAAGGCATGGCCCATCTGGTCGTTGACGGCCTTGAAGTGATCGATGTCGAGCACGGCCAGCACGGTCTGCCTGCCCGGGGCGGAGGCGGCATTCTGCTCCAGCATGTTCAGCCGCTCTTCCAGCGCGCGGCGGTTGCCGATCCCGGTCAGCGGATCGATCGAGGCGAGGCGGTAGTTCTGTTCGGCCTGCTGTTCGCGGCCCAGCGCGGTAACGAACATCGCCAGCAGGGAGCCTTCGAGAACGAGCAGGAAGTTGAACAGGGCAATGGACCAGACTTCCGGTTCCTTCGGCCCGAAGGGGGCGGCCAGCCACAGCGAAAACGGGCTGCGGGCAAGGTCGAACAGGAAGAAGGCGGTAAATATCCAGTAGAGCGTGGTGGCCGAGGGCAGGCGCGGGCTGCGCAGGCGGCCAAACTCGCGCGCGGCGAGGCCATTGAAGGCGGTGAACAGCAGCACGCGCGGCAGCATCCGCAGATCGGGCATGTGCGAATCGGCGCCGATCGTGGCGGTGAACACGAGCACGGCGGTGCAGGGCAGCAGGACGGCCATCACCTGCGGGCGGCGGCCGCCCAGAACCCGGGCGGCCGTCCACGCCGCGCCATAGACCACCGTCAGGAAGTACCAGCCCAGCAGCAGGCCCCAGGGGCCGGGCAGAACATCGGGATAAGTCAGCAAGATCCCCGCGGGCACGGCGATCCCGAATGGCGCGAACAGCCAGCTGCGCGTGCCGGGGCGCCCGTCCTTGAACCACGACAGCAGCATCGCGATACACATGATCGCGCCCAGGGCCGTGCTGCAGATGGCGATAGTGGTGATGTCGGGGGCGGTTATGTCAGACATCCTGCGGCAGGGGCGCCCAAACAGCGATGGAAGCAGTCGTGAAGACAGTCATGGCAGTGGGTCTGGTTTCGGTTTGCTGGAACTGCGGGGGGCCGCGATCTTGCGCGCTCTGCCGGGCCTTTTACCGGGGGGAGCTTTAACACTCCGTTGCTGTCCGGACAAAGAATGCAGGTTGCCGTGCAGGCGTTTGGCCGGGGCCGGTTTGCCCAAGCGGACGAATAGACGTGATTTCCCCCTGATTTTCGCGTGGCAGACTTGATCGGCAGGCCAGCCACTGCCTAGATTTGCGGGATGTCCTTCGCTCCTTTCGTACCGCTTCGCATGTTCTCCAGCTTCACCATGCTGGATGGCGCGATCGATCCGAAAGCGGCGGCGAAGCTGGCCAAGGAACGCAAGTTTCCCGCTGCCGCCATCTGCGACCGCAACGGCCTTTACGGCGCGCCGACTTTCGCGCAGGCATGCGAGGGCGCGGGCATACAGCCGGTGGTCGCCACGTTCCTGGCCGTGGTCCGCCCGCAGTCCGGGCAGGGCGGCGGGGTCGCGCAGGGGCAGGATCGTCCCATCGACTGGCTGGCCTTGTTCGCACAGAACGAACAGGGCTGGCTCAACCTTTGCCGCCACGTCAGCCGCGCCCACCTAGACCGGCCGCTGGAGCTCGATCCGCATGTCGAGCTGGAGACGCTGCGCGGCTACACCGACGGCCTGATCTGCCTCACCGGCGGCAACGAAGGCGCGCTCGCGCGGCTTTATGCCGATGGCAGGCATGAGGCGGCGGAAAGCTATTGCGACGAGTTGCAGGCGCTGTTCGGCGATCGCCTCTATATCGAGATTACCCGCACCGGCGAGCCCGAGGAGGACGCGAGCGAGGAAGACCTGATCGCGCTCGCCTATGCGCGCGATATCCCGCTCGTTGCCAGCAACCCGGCGCAATATGCCGAGAGCACGTTCCACGCCGCGCACGATGCCATGCTGTGCATTGCCCATTCGACGCAGGTCGACGCGGCGGACCGGCCGCGTTCGTCTTCCGAACGCTGGGTGAAGCCGATCGAGGTGATGGAGGAGCTGTTCTCCGATCTTCCCGAGGCCTTGGCGAACACGCTCGTTGTCGCCCAGCGCTGCGCTTATGCGCCGCCCAGGCGCCGGCCGCTGCTGCCCAGCCTTGCCGGCGATATCGAGGGCGAGCAGCGCATGCTCGTCAACGATTCGCGCCGGGGTCTTGCCCGCCGCCTGCTGCCCTACTGGCCCGGCGTGACCGAGGAGGAACTCGACGCGGCGATGGCGCTCAAGGACGGCGAGCGCGTCGCCGCTTACGAAGCCTTGCGCGAAAAGGGCGTGACCGAGGAATTCCTCGACTATGCCAAGCGCCTCGATTTCGAGACCGATATCATCATCGGCATGGGCTTTCCCGGCTACTTCCTGATCGTTGCCGACTTCATCAAGTGGGCCAAGGACAATGGCATTCCGGTGGGCCCGGGGCGCGGTTCGGGCGCGGGCTCGCTGGTCGCCTGGGCGCTGACGATTACCGATCTCGATCCGCTCAAGCTCAACCTGCTGTTCGAACGCTTCCTCAACCCGGAACGCGTCTCGATGCCGGACTTCGATATCGACTTCTGCGAAACCCGGCGCGGCGAAGTGATCCGCTACGTGCAGCGCAAGTACGGCCACGATCACGTCGCGCAGATCATCACCTTCGGCAAGATGAAGGCGCGCGCGGTGCTGCGCGACTGCGGGCGCATCCTGCAGATGGGCTATGGCCGGGTGGACGGGCTGTGCAAGATGGTGCCCAACCATCCCACCGATCCGTGGAACCTCGACGAGGCGCTGAACGGGCGCAAGAAGCACGGCGTCACCGCCGATCCGCCGGTCGCCGAATTCCGCCACGAATACGATACCGATCCCGAAGTGCGGCGCATGGTGGATCTTGCCGTCCAGCTCGAAGGCCTGCCGCGCAACTCCTCCACCCACGCGGCGGGCGTCGTCATCGGCGATCGTCCGCTGGCGCAACTGGTCCCGCTCTACCGCGATCCGCGTTCCGACATGCCGGTGACGCAGTTCGACATGAAGCACGTGGAGGATACCGGGCTCGTCAAGTTCGACTTCCTTGGCCTCAAGACGCTTTCGGTGCTGCGCAAGGCGACAGACCTGCTCGAACGGCGCGGCATTAAAATCGATCTTTCCACGCTGAAGTGGGACGATCCGGGCGTCTACGAACTGCTCAAGCGCGGCGATACGGTCGGCGTGTTCCAGCTCGAATCGGAAGGCATGCGCCGCACGCTGGCGGCAGTGAAGCCGACCAATTTCGGGGACATCATCGCGCTCGTCTCGCTCTACCGCCCGGGCCCGATGGACAATATCCCGCTGTTCGGCCGCCGCAAGAACGGGCTGGAAGAGATCGTCTATCCGCACGAGAAGCTGGCACCGATCCTGTCCGAGACATACGGCATCTTCGTCTATCAGGAACAGGTCATGCAGGCCGCGCAGGTTCTGGCGGGCTACTCGCTCGGCGGCGCGGACATGCTGCGCCGCGCGATGGGCAAGAAGAAGAAGGAGGAGATGGACAAGCAGCGCGAGATCTTCGTCACCGGCTGCAAGGAAGTCTCCAACATCGATGCGCCCAAGGCCAACGAACTGTTCGACTTGATCGACAAGTTCGCAGGCTACGGCTTCAACAAGTCGCACGCGGCGGCCTATGCGCTGCTCGCCTATCACACCGCCTGGCTGAAGGCGCACTACCCGCACGAATTCTACGCCGCGGCCATGTGCTTCGATATGCACCAGTCGGAAAAGCTCGCCGTGTTCGTGGACGATGCGCGCCGCAACGGCATCGAACTCGCCGCGCCCGACATGAACCGCTCCGAAGCCGAATTCATCGTCGAGGAAACCACCGAGAGCTATGCCGTGCGCTATGCGCTGGCGGGGCTGCGCAATGTCGGCGAGAAGGCGATGGACATGATCGTCGCCGAGCGCGAGGCGAACGGCAAGTTCGCCAATCTCGACGATGTGTTCCGCCGCGCGCCGGCCGGCTCGATGAACCGGCGCCAGCTCGAAAGTCTGGCTGCCGCGGGCGCGTTCGACAGTCTGGAGCCCAACCGCGCCCGCGTCATCGCCAATGCCGATACGCTGCTGGCCGAGGCGGACCGCTCCTCGCGCGAGCGCAATTCGGACCAGAACAGCCTGTTCGGGGGCGAGGATCACACCGAGCAGGCGCTGCGCCTTGTCGATGCCGAGCCCTGGAGCCGGATGGACCAGATGGCGAAGGAACGCGAAGTCTTCGGCTTCTACTTCGCCGCGCATCCGGTGGAGCAGTTCCGCCACGTCGCCTCGTCCAACGGCGCGCGGACTTACGCCAGCCTGATGGCGGGCGGGGGCGGCGGCGGGCGCACCGGCGCGGTGATGGCGGCGATGGTGGAAGGCGTGCAGAAGCGCAAGACCCGCAAGGGCAAGGACTTCGTCATGGCCGATTTCTCCGATTCCTCAGGCAACTTCTCCGCCTGCTGTTTCGAGGAAAGCCAGGTCGACAACTTCGTGAAGTGGGCCAAGGAAAGCGCCTGCGTCCTGCTCAATGTCGAACTCGACAGCCCGAGCCCGGAAGAACCGCCGCGCGTCACCGTGCGCGGGGCGCGGCCGCTGGCCGAAGTCACCGCCGATGCGCGCATGCTGCTCAAGCTGGAGATTGACCGGGTCGAGGCGGTGCAGGAACTCGCGTTGCTGCTCGGCCCCGGCACGAAAGGCGCGGGCGAAGTGATCGCTACACTGAAGCTGGAAGGCGGGCGCGAGCAGAAAGTTAGGCTGGGGCGGGACTTCGCGCTCGACGGCGAATTCGTCGAGCAGCTTGCGAATGTTGATGGCCTGACGATCGGCGAGTTCAAGGCCAAGCGCGGTCCGGAACGGATGCAGCGCGCGGCTTAGGACGGATCGCTTTTCCGCATCAGTCTCCGGAACTGAAATTCCCATTGTCATCCCGCCCAGGCGGGATCCCGTCTGTTGCCTGCATGACGTATGGAAGGCAGTGCGTGCCCGGGCTGCCGTAAACCGCTGTATGCAGTCGCATACGACCAATAAATTCCCTCCGGCTTGCCTAGTGTGGCGTCAGAGTTAGCGCTTATATGCGTTCACAAGTGCACACACGGCGCATGCGATACGGGGACCGCGGATGCTTGGGATGATGCAGGACTGGGAAATGCGTGTGTCCGCGCTGCTGGACTACGCGGCCAGTGAGCAGCCGGAGCGCGAGATCGTTACGCATTGGGCCGATGGCAGTGAGACGCGCACTGACTGGCGCGGGCTTCGCCGCGATGCGCTCAAAATGGTGCAGGCGCTGCGTCGGCTGGACGTCTACCCCGAAGCCCGGGTGGCCACGCTGGGGATGAACCATGCGCGCCATCTCACCGCCTGGTTCGGCGTGACCGGAGCAGGGTGCGTGCTGCATACGATCAACCCGCGCCTGTTCGACGATCAGCTGGACTACATCGTCAACCATGCGCAGGACCGCGTGCTGCTTTACGATGCCGCGTTCCAGCCGATCGTGGACCGCATGAAACCGCGCTGGCCGACGATCGAACACTACATCTGTTTCGATTCGGGCGAGCACGCCCCGGCATTCGAGGACTGGATCGGGCGTGAGGACGGCGCCGCGTTCTGGAGCCCGGGGGACGAGCACCAGCCCTGCATGCTGTGCTATACCAGCGGCACCACGGGCCACCCCAAGGGCGTGCTCTATTCCAACCGCACCAATGTGCTGCATACATTGGCGATGATCGCGCCCAGTTGCCTGGCGATCGAGCCGCGTTCCTGCGTGCTGCCCGTCGTGCCGATGTTCCATGCCAACAATTGGGGGCTGCCCTGGGCCTGCGCTGCGACCGGCGCGAAGATGGTCTACAGCCAGGTCAACGATCCGGAGGTCCTGTGCCGCCTGATGGAGCAGGAGCGGGTCAGCCATGTGGGCGGCGTGCCCACCGTGTGGTTTTCGCTGTTCCAGCATCTCGATGAAACGGGGGCGGACCTGCCGCCGTTCAAGGTGGCGCTGTCCGGCGGCTCGGCCGTGCCGTACAGCGTGGTCGAGCGGCTGATGCGCAATGGCGTGCGCGTGATGCAGGCCTGGGGCATGACCGAGACATCCCCGATCGCGACCGTAACCTGGGAGCCGCCCGAATGGGACGATATGAGCTTCGAGGAACAGGTCGCTTACAAAAGCTCGCAGGGGCGGCAGGTCTTCGGCAGCGAAGTGCGAGTGGTTTCGCTCGACGGCGGCGGCGCGGAGCTCCCGCACGACGGGACTTCGGCCGGGGCGCTGCAAGTGCGGGGCGGCTGGACGATCCGGCGCTATTTCGGCGAGACGGACGATGCCACAGGCGGCGGGCAGTGGTTCGAGACGGGCGATGTCGCCACCATTTCCCCCTCCGGTGTGCTGCGGCTGACAGACCGGACCAAGGATCTCATCAAGTCGGGCGGCGAATGGATCAGTTCGGTCGAGCTGGAGAATGCTGCGGTGCGCCATCCGGATGTGCTGGAAGCGGCCGCGATCGGCGTGCCGCATCCGCGCTGGACCGAAAGGCCAGTCCTCGTTGTGGTCCGGCGTCCCGGCGCGGCGCTTTCAGAAGAGGATCTGTGCGGGTTCCTGTCTGGCATGGTGGCGAAGTGGTGGCTGCCCGATGCGGTCGAATTCGTCGCGGCCATTCCCCACACGGGATCGGGCAAGGTCAGCAAGAAGGAACTGCGCGCGCTATACCGGGACTACCGGCTTCCGGCCTGAGAGAGCGCGTTTCGAAACAGGTTTTGAGCGGAAGGGCGCCGGGCCGCGTCAGTGATGCTTGACGTTGCGCGCCGCATCTTCGGCGGCGTTGCCCATTTTGGAGGCGGCGTTCCCAACGTCGCTGGCGGCCGAGGCAATGGCATCGTTCCTGGCGTTCTCGGCCGAGGAATTCTTGTTGAACAGATACATGATGCCGATCACGCCCGCGAGGAGGGCCAGCGACATGATGATCGCGATGCCGCTTCCGGACTCCTGACGGATCGCGGTGCTAGCAGGCGCTGGCGCGCGATCGGTGGTGGCGGTTTCGTCAGGCATGGGGGCTCCTGTTTCCGGTGCGGACGTGCCCGCCTCCAATGGGCCAGCGACGCCGCGATTGCCAGCCCTGTCTTGGCCAGTCTTGTCCGCGAAGGCGGCGGCGGTACGGCCCGCCAGCTATATCAACGGCCGCGATATTCGGGCGGCCTCTTTTCGTGGAAGGCGGCCACGCCTTCGGCAAAGTCCTCGCTCATCAGCATCATCACCTGCTGCCGGTCCTCCACCGCCATGGCATCCGCAAGCGAGCGCGCATCGAGATTGCGGTTCAGCGCTTCCTTGGTGAGCCGCAGACCCATCGGCGCATGGGCGGTCATTTCGGCCGCAAGCTCCAGTCCTTTGGCCAGCAGGCCTTCGGCGGGAACGATCTCGCTCAGCAACCCGCAGGCCAGCGCTTTGTCCGCCGTCATGAACTTGCCGGTGAGGATATATTCCGATGCGATGGAGGCCCCGGCCAGGCGCGGCAGGAAATAGCTGCAGCCCAGATCGCAGCCGCCCAGGCCTACCTTGATATAAGCCGCATTCATTTTCAGGTCTGGCGCGCCGTAACGCACATCGCTGGCCAGCAGCATGGAAAAGCCCATCCCGCAGGCCGCGCCATGGCCAAGTCCAATGATGGGCTGAGGGCAGGCGCGCATCAGCTGCAAAATGCCCGCGATGGCGCGCTGCAGCCGCCAGTAGTGCTGCAGTTCCCCGCGCGATCCGTCGTTCTGCCAGCCGGCAAGGTCCAGCCCGGCGCAGAAGGCACGGCCCTCCGCCTGAAGGATCACCACGCGCACGTCAGGCCGTTCCGCCAGCCCGGTGAAGTAATCGCGCAGGGCGAACGTCATGGGCTCGTCCAGCGTATTGAGCGCCTGCGGGCGGTTCAGCGTGAGAATTTCGATGGCACCGTGGCGTTCTGTCCGGATGGGCAGCTCGGTTTCTCCAGGGCTTTGGGTCATGGTATCCCTTGCAGCATGGCAGCCCGCAGCCTTCCCGGTATGGGGCCGGACGCGCAAGGTCTGCAGCGGCGGCAGGGCTTGCCTGATCCGGAGCCTTCGGTTCTCGTCAGGTGATCAGGCGGACCTGATCGCCGCGGCTCACGCGGACGTGGATCTGATAGTAGTATTTGCCCGTTGGCTTGCCATCGCTGGTCAAACCGATCCGGACCTGCCGGGCGATGCCGCGAACGATCAGGCGGTGGTTGCGCAGCTTCTTGCGCACCACGTCCAGATCGGTGGACCCGGCCAGAGCCTTGAGCGCTTTGGGCGTGATCGCCACGGTCAGGCAGTTGCGGTCCCGGTAATCCTTTTCGGAATTGAGGTAGAAGGTCCCGTGCTGCTCGCCGACGGTAACCACGGGCATATCGAAAGTTCCGGCCACGCCAGCCTTGTTGCCGAGGTAGGAGGCATAGGTCACAGCCTCGACCGGCGAGAGGCAGCCAGGCTTGCATGACGGCCCTGTGCGATGGAACTTGATCGTAAGGGTGCGCTTGGTGTCTTCGGCGGGGGGCGGATTCGGCGGGCCTGTATGGGCCGCAGCGGCTTGGGCCAGGATCGCAAGGGCAGTGGCCAGCATCGTGGATCGCCTCCTCTTTTCCGGAATTTCCCCTGAGTTTATAGCAGCGAAAGTTGACCGTCCAGCGACGGTTTGCGGAACTGCCCGCAGTCGAGCGCGACGTCCGGATCGCCCATGCCCAGGCGCCGGGCCGCGATGCGGAAGCGGCGGCGGAGCAGATCGGCCCAGACGCCGTTCGGCTTCATCCGGGTGAAGAATTCGGGATCGTTGTCACGCCCGCCGCGCATGGACTGGATCGTGGCCATGACTTTGCCCGCCCGGTCCGGAAAGTGCGTGTCCAGCCATTCGCGGAACAGCGGCGCCACTTCGTGCGGCAGGCGGATCATGATCCAGGTGGCCCCGCGCACGCCTTGCCCGGCGGCCTCGGACAGGATGCCTTCGAGGAAGCTGTCGGTGATCGCCGGAATGACCGGCGCGACCGAGACATGCGCGGGCACGCCCGCCGCCGCCAGCCGCCCCAGCGCCGCGATCCGCTTGGCAGGCGCCGCCGCGCGCGGCTCCAGCAGGCGCGAGAGATGCGGATCCAGGCTGGTCACGGAAATGCCCACGGCGATGAGCTTACGGCGCGCCAGTTCCGTCAGCAGATCGAGATCGCGCAGCACCTGGTTCGACTTGGTGGTGATCGTGACCGGGTGGCGCGTTTCCAGGCACAGTTCGAGCACCTGGCGGGTGATCCGGTAGCGCCCCTCGATCGGCTGGTAGGGATCGGTATTGGTGCCCATGGCGATGGGGGCAGGGCGGTATCCCGGCTTGGCCAGCGTCTTGCGCAGGAGGGCGGCGGCATCCGGCTTGGCGAACAGCTTCGTTTCGAAATCCAGCCCGGGCGAGAGATCGTGCCAGGCATGGCTCGGCCGCGCGTAGCAATAGATGCAGCCGTGCTCGCAGCCGCGATAGGCGTTCACCGAACGGTCGAAAGGGATGTCCGGCGACTGGTTGAACGCAAGGATCGAGCGGGGATGCTCCTCGGTGACGGTAGTGGCGGGCGGCCTGGCCGGGCCGTCCACGGTTTCGGCTTCATCGCGCCAGTCCCCGTCCTGCTCGCGCACGGGCAAGTTGAAGCGCATGCTGGCCGCACCGCTGACTGCTCCTCTGCCCTTGATCGCCGACATGGGATAATTGGAACATAACAAGAACATTTAGTCAATATGGGCAAGTCCGCAGGTGGTTGTGCACGTGTAAGCATCTGGTCTCGATCGTGTTGAGCGAGTCTTAATTATAGAGATTCAGGAGGTTGGCGTCAGAATCGGTCATAAAGTGGCCTCGCCTTTCATTACGGCCACGCATGAACCGCGTAAGGTTGAGACGATCCCGTTCGATGTGCGGCGGGCATCTACGCGTAGTACGCTCGGTCTTCCCATTTCAACGCCCTGATGGATCAGAAAGCTGGCTTCTCCGGTGTTCGGTTCAAGCGACAGCAGTAATCCGCAAAGAGGTGCGTTAGCGCTTCCGGTGGCTGGGTCCTCCCATGTTCTTGCAAGCGGCGCAAACATGCGGGCGCGGAGCGTCCTTCCCTCCTTGCAATAGACGTGGACGGGAAAGCGCCCACCGAATTGCGGATGAGAGTCTCTTGCTTGTCGAAATGCTGCCAGATCAGGATCGCAACGCGTAAGTGCTTCACTGGTCAGTTCGGCAATGACATAAGAGGTGCCGTTGGAAGCGACTGTCGGAGCGTGGTTTGTCGTAACCACGCTGCTGGGGGCTAATCGAAGTGCCTTGGCGATAACATCAGGCGCCACCGCTTCTCCGATGCTCAACGGCTGCGGTGCGGCGATCGATGCGGCAATCGGTGCGCCATCGGCGGCGCGTTCGATCTCTACATGCACGGTTCCGGCAGGAATCTCGAACTCCGCAGTCATCAGATCGGGGCGCTGATTGGCTACAACGAACGCCGTACCGACCATGGGATGACCGGCAAATGCCATCTCGGCTGTTCGGTTGAAGATGCGGACGCGAGCCGTGTTGGCGGGATCAGTCGCTGGGAGAACGAACGTGGTCTCACTCAAATTGAACTCGGCAGCCAACGCCTGCATTGCAGCGTCGTCGATCTCTTCACCACTCATCACCACCGCCAGTGGGTTCCCGCCGAAGCGGGTCTCTGTGAAAACATCGACGGTGAAGAATGGCAATGTGGGCATGACATAGCTCCCGTTTGTTTGGTCGATTGAACGACAACAAGCATGACGTAGCTGCGTTTCTCATATAATTATAAACAGTTATATAGGCTTGTTCTGTCAGCTTCGTTGCAACACTTCGTCGGTCTGGTTGACTGGATACCTCTCGTAGATTCGGTAGAGCACATCTGCCTGCCGCTTCCAGTTCCCGCAGCGATAGCTCGCTCCGGTTGATCTTCTCCGGGCCGGTCCCTACTCGTGAAGGAGAAGGGAACAGGAATGGCAGGTGCACCGCGCAGGGTGGGGGCGGAAACGTCCGCGACCCGGGCCCTCATTATCGAGGCGGCCAAGCAATTGATCCGCGAGGAAGGCTATGCAGCCACCAGCACCCGGCGCATTGCCGCGCGCGCGGGGCTCAAGCCGTCGCTGGTGCATTACTACTTCCCGACGACGGACGATCTGCTGGTGGAAGTCTCCCGCCAGGGCGCCGAAGACAGCGACCGCATGATCGAGGAAGCGCTGGCGTCCGACGATCCGCTGCGGGCGCTGTGGGAATTCTTCGTCGATACCAGCCGCACCGCGATGGCGCTGGAGTTCATGGCGATGGCCAACCACCGTGAGGCGGTGCGCCGGCATATGGCCGAACACAGCGAGGCGATGCGCGTGCGGCAGGGGGAAATCCTGAGGCATATCCTGGGGGATCGTATTCACCGGCTGGAAGGCTTCTCGCCGGAAGGACTCAGCCTTGTCCTCGCCGGGATCGGGCGCGCGATCGTGATGGAAGAGGGGCTGGGCGTGAAGACCGGCCATGCCGAGGCGAGGAAAATCGTCGAGACCTGGCTGGCAAAACTTGCGCCAGATCAAAGCTAACATACCGCGACAGGAGGCATGGCTCGGGTGACGGGGTTGAACTGGTGTTCAGCATATAGCCCCGAAAACCATTGGGAGTTCATGCCGTGACCGAAGTCGCTGAAAAGACCCGCCTCAAGTTCGAACGCATCAAGCCGAAGGTGGGCGCCCGCATCCTTAACTCGAAGGACGAGATCATGTCCGGCGAACTGTCGGGCGAAATCCGCGATCTGCTGGAGGAAGTGGGCGTGCTCGTCTTCCCGCAGATCAACTTTACCGACGAAGAGCAGGTGAAGTTCACCAATTCGGTGGGCGGCAACGCCGAGGAAGTGCGCGGCGAGCAGGTGTTCAAGATCTCGCTCGACAAGAACGTGAACAAGGAGGCGGTCGAATACCTCAAGGGATCGCTGTTCTGGCACGTCGATGGGACGATGAACCGGATTCCGATCCGCGGCTCGGTGCTGTCGAGCAAAGTCCTGCCGACCTGGGGCGGCAATACCGAGTTCTCGAACTGCTACACAGCCTACGAAGATCTTTCGCCCGAGATGAAGGACAAGATCGAGAATATGCGGGTGATCCACTCGATGTGGGTTTCGCAGCTCTATCACTGCCCTGAACCGACGCTGGCCCAGCTCGAAGACTGGATGAACAAGGGCGAGGACGGCACGGGCGAGCGCGAGCTGCCGCTGGTCTACAAGCACGCTTCGGGCCGTAGATCGCTGATCCTGGGCAACACCGCCGAGCGCGTGGTGGGCCTTTCCTCGCAGGAAAGCGCCAAGCTGCTGCACGGACTGCGCGAACACGCGACCAGCGAGCCTTATCACTATGCGCACGAATGGACCGTGGGCGATGCGGTGATGTGGGACAACACCGGCACGCTGCACCGCGCGATGCCTTATGATCCCGATTGCGGCCGCCTGCTTCACCGCACCATCATCAAGGGCGAAAGCTGGGGCTGACCGCCTGAAGAGACCCCCCGCCTGCCTCGTCCGAAGGGCGGGGCGGCACAAAAAGCCCTCGGGCGCTGACTACGGCCGCTGCAGCGATGAGTTGCGGCGGCCATACTCATTTCCGGCCATGGCACCTATATAAGCATGAACCGCCCATTCATGCCTTTGCCGGATCATTCCGGCATTCGCGGTATAAGTGGCCCGGCCGATCGCAGTGATCGCTTTGGCCCACTTGACCCGCAAGGCGCATTGGCGGAGATTTGGAAACATCGTTCCCGCCCTGTTTTGCCGGAGTAAATGCCATGTCGGTCGCCACTCAAACCAAGCTTCGCACCGAAGACATCAAGCCGAAGATCGGCAGCCGTGTCCTCAATTCCAAGGAAGAGCTGCTGTCCGGAGAACTCGCCGCCGAGCTGCGCGATCTCATCGAGCAGCGCGGCGTGCTGGTGTTCCCGAAGATCGATTTCACCGAGGACGAGCAGATCGCCTTCACCAAGACGCTGGGCAACTATGCGCCGGAAAATCCGGACGGTTCGGTCAGCAAGATCACGCTCGACGTGAAGGAAAATCCGGCGGCCGCCGAATACCTCAAGGGCTCGCTCTACTGGCATATCGACGGCACCCGCAACGAAGTGCCGATCCTGGCCTCGCTGCTGACCTGCAAGGTGCCGAGCCCCAAGGGCACCGGCAACACCGGCTTTTCGAATACCTATGCCGCCTATGACGATCTGAGCGACGAGCAGAAGGCCGAATACGAAAGCCTGAAAGTGCTCCACGCCCCCTGGGCCTCGCTGTTCTACTACGAGCCGGAGCCGAGCCTCGCCAAGCTCAAGGGCATGCAGGCGATCGGCGAAAAGGTGCTGCCGCTGGTGTGGGAGCACAAGTCGGGCCGCAAGTCGCTGGTGCTGGGCTGCACCGCGCATCACGTGGTGGACGTGCCCTATGGCAAGAGCGCTGAGATCATCCACGGCCTGCGCGAATGGGCGACCGGCCCGGACTTCACCTACAGCCACGAATGGGAAGCCGGCGATCTGGTGATGTGGGACAACACCGGCACGATGCACCGCGCCGAAGCCTACGATCCCACTTGCGGCCGCATGATGCTGCGCACCAAGCTGGAGGGCGAGGAGCCCTGGGCGGAATAATCGCCGCCCTTGCAGGCTGAAAACGAAAGGCCCGCTCTTCCTTGCGAAGGGCGGGCCTTTCGATTCGGGACTGCTTCCGGAGGTCAGCGCTGCATGCCGATAGTGTCGAGAATATAGCCGCAGGAGCGCACCGTTCGCGGCACATAGGGCACGTCATGGGCGCGCAGGGTGGCGCGCAGGCGGCTCATCCAGACATCGACAGTGCGCTCGTCGTTCACCTCCTGGCTCTTGCCGAGCACGCCGATCAGGTTGCTGCGGGTGAAGACGCGGTCGGGATGGCGCGCGAAATGGGCCAGCAGGCGGAATTCGTTGACCTTGAGCGGAAGCGGCCTGCCGCGAAAGCGCACCAGATAGGCATTGGTGTCGACGCTCATCTCGCCGATGGTGGTGACGGGATCGTCCGGCGGGACCAGTGCCACGCGGTAGGTCTTCATCCGTTCGACCAGCCGCTTGGGATCGAGCGGTCCGATGATGTAATCGTCCGCCCCGGCGGCCAGCGCGCGCATCTGCATCTGTTCGTCCTGCCCTGGCAGCACCATCGAAATGCGGGCATTGCGCCCCGGCCCCGATGCGCGCAGCAGCCGCACCAGCTGTATGCCCGCCATGGCCGGAAGCAGCCAGTCGATGAAGATCCAGGTTGTATCGTCGAAGGCCTGGCCCAGCAGGCTGTCCGAATCCACGATCTGCACTTGTATGCTATAGAACAGGTCGGACATCGAATTGATCAGGTCCAGCCCGCCGGACGTGAGCAGAAGCCGGTTGAGTTTCAGCATGGGGGTATTTTTCCGGAGAATCGCGCTGTCTATGTCTCAGCTAGGAGGATGTGCGATTAAGACGCCCTGAACCGTGCGGTTCCGCAGTTCGCGTGCGTAAGAGAACTGCAACATTTCCAGAAAATTTCGGCCGTAAATCCTACATTTGGCAGGAATAGATGCCCGCCCTGACCGCAGGGCAGGCGTATCAGCGCCGAACCGGAAGCTCCTGCGGCAATCGCCATCAGGGAGCACCGACGTGCCTATCAAAGCTGTTTCATTGTGTCTTTCCACCTGTGTTCTCGCGCTGGCCGTGTCCGCGCCCGCTTTTGCGGATGAGGCTGCCGCCGCCGGGACTGCGGCTGACGCCGGACCCGGGCTGAACGAGATCGTCGTGACCGCGACCAAGCGCGAAACCAACCTGCAGAAGACGCCGATCGCCATCTCGGTCGTCGATCCCACGATGATCAAGGACCGCCACATCCAGAGCCTGATCGATCTGGCCGACGGTTCGGTGCCGACCCTGCGCGTCGCCACCTTCGAAGCGCGCCAGTCCGCGCTTACCGTGGGCATTCGCGGCATCGTGCCGTTCGACCAGAATCAGACCGCGCGCGATACCGGCGTCGGCGTCTATATCGACGGCGTCTATCTCGGCCGTTCGCAGGGCCTCAATGCCGCCCTGTTCGACGTGGACCGGATCGAAGTGCTCGAAGGCCCGCAGGGCACGCTGTTCGGCCGCAATACCGAAGGCGGCGCGGTCAGCATCGTGACCAAGCAGCCCACCGGCGAATTCGGCGGCCGCATGAGCGCGGGCGTTGGCAACTACGGCAGCTACACCGGGCAAGTGCACCTCAACCTGCCCGAGGTTCACGATGTCTCGGTGAAGATGGACGGCCTGATCCAGCATCAGGACGCGACAGTGAAAGACCCGCTCGCGGGCCAGACCGGCTGGAACTATCACAACGACGTCGGCGGCCGCGTGACCGCCAAGTGGGAGCCGATCAAGGGCTTTTCGGCGACGTTCGCCTATGACCGGGCCAAGGATCAGAACACCCCCAATTTCAGCCAGCTGATCACGTACAACCCGCTGAACGAGAATGCCGGCACATATGCAGGCGGCATCCTCACCTACAACGGCACCGCCTGCAACAAGACCACTAATGTGTGCATCGCTCCGCTCGCCCCGATCCTGAAGCCGACCGGCGGCAAGCGCCTCAAGACCGCGCAAGTCGGCGTGCCGCAGCAGCCCAGCGTGGACCGGACCAGCGGTTTCTCGGCCAACCTGAAGTGGGAGGTCGCGCCCTCGCTCGAACTGCGTTCGATCACCGCATGGCGCCAGGTGGCGACCGACCAGTGGGACAATTCGGGCGGCCCGGCGCGCACGATCTTCGCGCCCGATACGCCGTTCAGCCGCTATAGCCTCTCGCACTTGTCGCAGCGCCAGTTCAGCCAGGAATTCCAGGCCGTCGGCAGCCTGCCGCACCTCGATTACGTGGCCGGGCTCTATTACTTCACCGAATATGCGCATGAGCTGGCGGCGACGCCCGCCTCGAACACCTGGAATGCGGACGGCACCGCCTATTCGATCAACAGCGCCATCGCGACCGGGCCGATCACCGGCAGCAACAATGGCTGGGACCGCGATTCCTGGTTCGTCCAGCGGGACAGCAACGCCACCGCGCACAGCTATGCCGCCTTTGCCCAGGCCACCTGGTCCCCGATCGACATCGTGCACCTGACGGTGGGCGGCCGCTACACCAAGGACAAGCGCCACGGCGCGCTGACGATGGTCTCCGGCGTCGATACGCCCTGGACCTTCACCTACAACAAGGGCCGCTTCGATCCGATGGTGACGCTGGCCTGGGATGCCACGCAGGACGTGAACCTCTACGCCAAGTACGCGACCGGCTACCGCGCGGGCGGCGCCAACGACCGTTCGGCAACCTTCCTCGCTTTCGGTCCGGAAAAGGTGAAGTCCTACGAAGTGGGCGCCAAGATGGACATGCTGGACCATCACGTGCGCCTGAACCTGGCCGGTTACATCATGAACCGCACCGGCACCCAGACCGACTTCGATAACGTCGATACCAATCCCTATCTGCCCGATGGCGTGACGCCGAACCCGACCTTCAACCTGCATACCGAGAACACGGCCAATGCGCCGGGCACGTCGAAGATCCGCGGCGTCGAGGCGCAGCTGACGGTCCGGCCGGTCGATAACCTCACGCTTGGCGCGGCTTATGCCTATACCCACATCACCGTGCCGCCGACGCCGAACCCGAACCTGGGCGGTGCGCTCTATCAGGTCTATACCGTGTATACCCCGGAAAACGCAGCTTCGGGCTATATCAATTACGACGTGCCGGTTTCGGATAACGGCATGAGCCTGCGCATGCACATCGACGGCAACTACTCCGATCCGGTCTACAGCTTCCAGAACGAGTCGACCCGCACGGACAAGAGCTTCGTGGTCAATGGCAGCATTGCATTGGCCGATATCCCGATGGGCGAGGGCGGGCAGAAGCTGACCGTCTCGGCCTGGTCGCGCAACTTGTTCAACACCACCTACATCTACCGCCGCTCGGCCGCGAACGACAAGGTGCTGGGCGATTACGGCAACTTCAACCCGCCGCGCACCTTCGGTCTGGAAGCGCAAGTCGCGTTCTGACCGGCCTGCAAATCCGGCGCCGTCTCCGCACGGCGCGATGCGAAAAGCCCGTCCTTCCTTGGAAGCGGCGGGCTTTTTGTTATGCTGGGCGTTCATGGGGGCGGATGGTTCGCGGCCCATGCCGATTGCGTGGAGAGATCGCCCTGTTCCAGCGTTTGAAATGTTTCGCCGCTCTGTTTCCGGTTCTGTTCGCGGCCCTGTGTTCGTGTTTGTGTCTGGCCGGGCCGGTGTCCGCTGCAACGCCTGCCGAAATGCGGATCGCCACCCGCGAGGCACCGCCTTTTGCGATGAAAGGGGAGGACGGGCAGTGGCACGGCCTGGCGATCGATCTGTGGGACAGCATCGCGAACGAGAACGGCTACGCTTACCGTTTCGTGGAAACGGACCTCGACGACATGATCGATGGCGTGGCTGACGGGCGCTACGACGCCAGCGTCGGGGCGCTCACGATCACCGCCGACCGGGAGGAAAAGGTCGATTTCACGCAGCCTTTCACCACCACCGGCTTCGGCATCGCTGTGCGCAAGTCGCCCACTGCGTGGCTGGCCTTGATGCAGAATTTCTTCACCTGGGATTTCTTCAAGGCGGTGCTGGCGCTCTCGGCGCTGCTGCTGTTCGTCGGCTTCCTGTTCTGGCTGGCCGAACGCAAGAAGAACCCCGAGGAATTTGCGGACAATGCCAGCGGCATCGGTTCCGGTTTCTGGTTTTCGGCCGTGACGATGACGACGGTGGGCTATGGCGACAAGGCCCCGCGCACGCCTGCGGGCAAGGCGATTGCGCTGGTGTGGATGTTCGCGGCGATCATCATCATTTCCACCTTCACCGGCATGATCGCCTCGTCGCTGACGGCAGGGCGGCTGGCAGGCGCGATCGCCGGGCCGGACGATCTGCCGAAAGTGACGGTAGGCTCGATCGGCGGCACCGCCTCGGACGAATGGCTGCGGCAGGAGCGCATTGCCTTCACCGGCTATCCCAGCGTCGAGGCCGGGCTGAAAGCGTTGCAGGACGGCGAGATCGACGCGTTCGTCTACGACGAGCCGCTGCTGCGCTATATGCTGCGCCAGTCCCGCGCGCGGGATGTGGAACTGCTGCCCGGCACGTTCGGGCGGCAGGACTACGGCATTGCCTTCCAGCAGGGCAGCCCCTTGCGCGAGCCCGTCGACGTGGCGCTCCTGCGCTACATCCGCAGCAGCGCCTGGCGCGAGGCCGTCGCCCAGACGCTGGGGAAGCGGGAATAGGAAAACGGCTTTCAACCGGAGGTCATGCCGGAATGGCGGCCGGAATGAGGGACAGTTCCCCCCTCCTCTTCAGAGGAGGGGAGCGAGACTTGGGGCTGCGCAGCAGGCCTTAGTCGCAGCGGGGTGGTGGCTCGCGTCCCGGCGCAGTGCTGGCGGCACGCCACCACCCCCAACCCCCTCCTCTGAAGAGGAGGGGGCTTTGTCCGCCATGGGCTGAATGCAGAGAGAGCCTAAAGGAACTCCAGCACGCGCCGGGTGAAGGCGTCCGCCGTATCCACGTTGGAGATATGCGCAGCCTCCCCGATCAGGCTGAACTCACCCTGCGGCGCGCGCTCGGCCAAGGCGCGGCCGAGGTCCGGCGGGGACATGCCGTCGAGCCCGCCCGCGATGAACAGCGTGGGCATGGCCAGCTCTGCGATCCGCTGCGACACGTCGAACGTGGTGATCCCGCGCGACACGTTGGCGAGAGAGGGACCGTCGGCAACGGCGGCCAGCGCGTGCCACACCTGATAGGTGCGAAGTCCCTCGGCCGTGGTCTGAAACGCGGGGGAGACCAGCGAGGGCCAGTTCGCCTCGAAGCGCCGGAGCGGGCCTTGCGGCTGCTCGAACGTGCGCGCCCAGCTTTCGGCCAGACCGGCAAAGGTGGGGGTGGCGGTGCAGTCGAAGCTGTTGGCCACGATCATCCGCCCGACCCGCTCCGGGCGCCGCAATGCCAGTTCCAGCGCGACCATGCCGCCGAGCGAGAGCCCGACGATATCGCAGTTCGCGATGTCCATTGCGGCCAGCATGATCTCGATATCGTCGGCCAGCTCGCTGACGCCGAACGGCGTGGTCACAGGCGCCGAGGCGCCGTGCCCGGCATGGTCCGGCACGATGACGCGGTAGCCTGCGCCTGCGAGCGCGGGGACTTGCGGGGCCCAGGCCCGGCCGGTGTTGCTGATCCCGTGCAGCAGCAGCAGCGGGCGGCCTTCGCCGAACTCGATAGCGTAATTGCGGCGGCTTCCCGCCATGTAAGTGCCCATGATTGGCTCCTTGCGGTTTCAGGGGTGGAGAACGATGCGGGTGCCCGGGCGCAGGCGGATGGCGATCAGGCCGAGCACGAGGCACAGCCCGGCCATCAGCCACCAGGCGGGCGTGAGGTCGGCGAGATGCTGGCGCAGCAGCCCGGCCGCCAGCGGCAGGATTGCCGCCAGCGCATAGCCGCCGCCTTGCACGAAGCCCGCGATGGCGCCCGCTTCGCCCGCGCTTTCGCCATGGTCCATCGCCACGATCAGCGAGAGAGGAAACAGCGCGCCGATGCCGAGCCCGGCCAGCATCGCCGCAGGCCATGCGAGAGCCAGGGGCGCCAGACTCAGGCAGAGAAGCCCGGCGAGCAGCGCGGCAATCGCCAGAATGAGCGCCCCGCGCCGGTCGGGCCAGCGGTCGATCCATGCCGAGACGGCCATTCCCGCCGCCACTTCGGCGAACGTCACGGCGCCCAGCAAGGCTCCGGCCTTTTCGGCGGACCAGCCCAGATGGGTGTAGAACGGCGGCAGCCAGGCCAGCACCAGCGTGTAGGCGCCGGTGCCCAGCCCGAAAAAGGCCAGCAGCGTCCAGCCGCGCAGGCTGCGGTACGCGCCCCGGACGGAGGCCGTGCGAGGCGGCTCGGCGAGCCTGCGCGTGGCCTTGAGCCACACCGCACAGCCCGCCAGCGCGGGCAGGGCCCAGATGCCCAGCGCCATCGGCCAGCCGCCCGCCTGCGCCACCCACGGGCTGGCGACGCCCGAAATCAGCGCGCCGCCCATGATCGCGGTCGAATAGAGGCCCATCAGCCCGGCCGTGCGCGCCCCGGCATGGCTGCGGATCATGGCGGGGATCAGCGCTTGCACCACCGCCACGCCGATCCCGGCGCCGATGGCCGTCAGCAGCAGGCTCGCCGCGCCGGGCCAGAGCCAGCGCATGAGATCGCTGGCGAGCACGAGCGCCACGCCCAGCGCGATACCCATCCGGTCTCCCAGCAGCCGACGCAGCCGCCCGGCCATCAGCAGGCAGGCACCCATCAGCGCCACCGGCAGCGTCGTCAGCAGGCTGGCGCCGGTGTCCGAAAGGCCGGTGTCCCGTTGCAGCATGTCGAGCAAGGGGCCGATGGCGGCAATTGCCGGGCGCAGGTTGATACCCACGAGCAGGATCGCGGCCGGAAACATCCAGCCGGGGCGGAAACGGGACATGACGGACTCCTCACCGCAGACGCCTTGCCCGGCGCCCGCGCTTTGCATATATCTCGATGTAGAGATATTTATCTTTACGTCAAGATAAGTGAGGCGAGATGGACAGGGCAATGCAGGCGGCCAGCCAGTGGGCACGCGAAAGGCCGGATATCGATACGCAGGCGATGGTGCTGCTGGGGCGGCTGGGAGAGGCGGCGCATGTCATCACGCGCGACCGGCTCAATCCCCTGTTCGCCTCCTTCGGGCTGCAACCGGGGGAGTTCGACGTGCTGGCGACGCTGCGGCGCAGCGGCGCGCCCTATGCGCTGACGCCGACCGACCTTTACGAGGCCGCGATGATCTCCTCGGGCAGCATGACCAACCGCCTGGACCGGCTGGAAAAGGCCGGACTGGCGGCGCGCCGTCCCAATCCGGCGGACAAGCGCGGCACGCTGGTCTCGCTGACGGCGGAAGGGATCGCGCTGATAGACCGGGCGATAGGGGCCCACGCCGCCAATCTGCAATCGGTGGTGGCGGGGCTCGATGAAGGGGAGCAGCGCGAATTGTCCCGGCTGCTCGAAAAGCTGCTCGCGCTGCAAACGCGGTAAGCCCGGACCGCCAGTGCGGCCCGGGCTCCCGGTGTTTTACTGGCCGTCCGCCATCATATGCGCGCGGTATTCGCCCTGCCGTTCCAGCATCCAGCCGGGATATTCGGCGGGCAGGGCGCTCACGGCATCGAGCGCCGCCAGTTCCTCCGCGGAGAGGCGGACATCGACGGCAGCGAGATTGTCGGCGAGCTGATCGGGCCGCTTGGCGCCGATGATCACGCTGGTCACGGCATCCTGATGCAGCAGCCAGGCCAGCGCGATCTGCGCGACGCTCACCCCGTGGGCGGCAGCGATCGGCCGCATGGCGTCGATCACGGCATAGCCCCGGTCGCGGTTCACCGGCGGGAAGTCGAACGCGGCGCGGCGCCCGTCGCCCGACTGTTCGTCCTCGCGGCTGTACTTGCCCGAAAGCAGGCCGCCGGCCAGCGGGCTCCAGACCATCAGGCCCAGCCCTTCCGATTTCAGCATCGGCACCACGTCGCGCTCCAGATCGCGCCCCGCCAGCGTGTAATAGGCCTGGAGCGAGAGGATCGGCGCCACCTCGCGCGCCTGCGCGATGCCGATAGCCTTGACGATCTGCCAGGCCGCCCAGTTGGACAGCCCGATGTAACGCACATGCCCCTGCCGCACGAGCGTATCGAGCGCTTCGAGCGTTTCCACGATCGGCGTGGCGGGATCGAAGCCGTGGATCTGATAGAGGTCGATATAGTCGAGCTGCAGCCGGGCGAGGCTGGCCTTGCACTGGTCCATGATGTGCTTGCGCGAGGCGCCGCGCATGTTGGGGCCTTCGCCCATCGGGCCCAGCACTTTGGTCGCGATCACCAGATCGTCGCGCGAAAGGCCGAGATTGCGGATCGCGGTGCCGAGGATGCGCTCGCTTTCGCCGCCCGCATAGACATTGGCGGTATCGATGAAATTGACGCCGCCATCGACGGCGGCTTTCACCAGCGCATCGGCCTCGCTCTGGCCGAGCTGGCCGATCAGGCCCCACATGCCCTCGCTGCCGCCGAAGGTCATGGTGCCGAGGCAGAGCTGCGAAACGAAGAGCCCGCTGGGGCCGAGCTGACGGTATTGCATGCATAGTCCTTTCAAGGGTGGGGGTGCCTCAACCAGATAGGCCGCGGCAGGCCGCTTCACGACGCAGATCGTCGCAAACTCTTGCCCGATTCTCTCACCCGGCCCGTTCGCCCCTTCCGCTGTCCCGGCCATCGGGTAGAGTGGCACTATGCCGGATTCCCGCCTCGATCGCCTGCAGGCCCTGCTGCACCGCCAATGGACGCGTTTTGGCCACGAGCCGCCGCTGGAGGGCCTGAGCCTGAGAGTGGAGAACCAGCCGTCCGATCCGATCCATCTGGTCTATCGCGCCTCGTTCTGCGCCGTGCTGCAAGGCGCCAAGCGCAGTTTCGTGGGGGAGCGGATGTTCCGTTACGACAAGGGCAAGTGTCTGATCGCCTCGATGGACCTGCCCGCGACGGCCCAGATTGCCGAGGCAAGCCCGGACAAGCCCTACATGGCTTTCAGTCTGGAAATCGATCCGGCCATGATCGCCGATCTGGTGCTGGAGGAGGGACACACCGCGCCGGAGGCGGCGGGGCTGACCACCGTGGCGATCGGCGCGCTGGACGCGGAATTGCTCGATCCGCTCGAACGGCTCTTCGCACTGCTGGACGCGCCGCGCGATCTTGCCGTGCTGGCGCCGCTCATCCGGCGGGAGATCGTCTGGCGCCTGCTCAACGGCCCGCATGGCGCCATGCTGCGCCAGATCGGCCTGGCCGACAGCCGCATGGCCCGCATCGCGCGCGTGGTCACATGGATCCGCAACCATTTCGACGAGCCGCTGCGCGTGCCCGATCTCGCCGCGCGGGCAGGGATGAGCCTCGCCAGCTTCCACCGCCACTTCCGCGCCGCCACGGGCATGAGCCCGGTGCAGTACCAGAAGCAGATCCGCCTGCAGGCGGCCCGGCGCCTGCTGCTGGCCGACGGCGCCGAAGTCGCCTCGGTCGGCTATGCGATCGGCTACGAAAGCCCCTCCCAGTTCAGCCGCGACTACCGCCGCCAGTTCGGCGAGCCGCCGGGCCGGGATGCGGCGGTGATGCGGTCGGGGATTATGGTGGGGGTTGAGGGGTAGGGGCGTGCGCAGAACTGGTCGTTCGTTGAGGCTAGGAATGAAGAGAACTGTCCGGACTTTGAACCGAAGACAAAGAGAGGGCCCCTTCGTTCAGCCTGATAGCACAGCGGTTTTGAGGCAAAAGGTCGCAGGTCTGAATTCTGCCTTGAAGGCGCAATTATCATATATATTTCAATAGTATAATTGATATTAAATCTGCTTGACGTAGCGCTCGAGACATGGTTGCGACTTCAGGTGTGGACAAAGTTTTGCATTCGCGGTGTGTGCAGGTTTCGAACACAAACAATTCGGGTTGGGGATAACTGCAAGTCGGTATTGCGTTTAACTATGTTTGTTCTACATTTGTGCTCTTGGAGGGCGACATGGTGGAAATCCTCAAGCCGGAAACCCTAGCACTTTTCTTGATGTTCTCTGTGCCAGGGATCATCGCCCTATATTTTCGGGCGCAATTCCTTGCAGGCCGTCTCCCATCGGTGTCTGAGGGGGCCATTTCCTATCTCACACTATCTCTGGTCTATCATGCGATAGCATTCCCGATTGCTCAGCCTCTTTACCTCTCGGGCAGAATTGATGGTTGGTTTTGGGCGGCGTGGTTCGCTCTGTTGTTTGTAGCGCCCGCTGCGCTTGGCTTGCTACTCGGTCTGAATGTCCGGAAGGGGTGGACGAAAAAGTTGGTAAACCGCCTAGGGTTGAGCACCGTGCACCCTGTGAAGAGCGCATGGGATTGGCGATTTGGCGGATGCAGTGAATGCTGGGTTCATGTGACGCTCAAGGACAATACTCGTTGGGCAGGTTATCTTAGCGCTGGGTCTTTTATGTCATCTGATCCAGCAGAAAGAGACCTGTTTATAGAATATGTCTACGATGCCGGAGAGGATGGGCAGACTTGGATACCTCGAAATAGTAGTGTTTGGATTGCGCATGGTGAATTGCAGTCCTTAGAGTTCCTTTCAGCTAACTAGGAAATATAGATGAGCAAGCCTGACGATACCAGTTCTCATAATAATGACTCGGGCAAATTTGGTTATCAGCCTCTGGAAAAGGGTTTTCAGCCCTCACCTCTGCGCACGGTGGACACGAGTGAGCCTTCTACACCGCCGCCTGTCCCTCCAAGCCAAGGCAGCAGCGCCAAAAAGTAGATTTTGAAGTGAAGGAGAATAGAATGTCTAAAGATACACCGCGCCCAACCATCGCTAGCAATGGGCATCAGCCAGTATCTACTACCCCCTCCAATCCAGGGCAGGCTGGACATCAACCCACAACTGGACAGGGCGGTTCTGGTCCGGGCACACCTCCGAGCCAAGGCGGCAGTGGCAAGAAGTGATAGCAGACACGCGGCTCGATTCTATATGTTGCACTTAATGGTAACAATGGCAGAGGGGGCCATATTTCACTCTTCCGTTTAGGCTCACCTTTATAGGAGGTTTCACATACCTCTTGTCATTTGGTAGTCGACAAAACGTACTACTCCAGACGTCAGTGCTACGGCGCAAGTCTGTCAACCGCTGGTTACTGCCGCCTCAAGGTCAGCCTCCCCGAACAAACTCATCGTTCTACCGGTTAACTTGATAGCTCGATTCCTACCGTTTCTAAGGGCCTGCAATACGTGACCAACGACAGGTTTTGGTGAGCGGATCGGGGCCGCCAATGGCAGTTTTGTCGGTGGGTAGGGAGGCTATTTGACCGTCGCTGTTCAAAACCTTTTGGTCCTTTCACAGCCCATTTCCGCCATTGCCAAGCCGCGCGCACAACGCCGCCCAGTATGGGGAGCGCGAGGGCGATGGCCCTCGCATTCTTCTTTTCTCCTGCCGTTTTCCTACACGGCACCGGCCTGTCATACTGCGCGCGGCATCTGCTTGCCCTGCTCTTTGAAATGGTTGTTTTCTCCCCGAAATCGCGCGTGGGCGCGGTGAAGTTCTGGCCTGCGTAACTCTCTAAGGTTCCTCGATTTTCATAGAACTTGCGGTGGCCGCTATGGGCGAAGTTCGCAAACTTCCACCCAAAGGGCGGCGCGCATGAAAAAGCCCCCTCCCGTTGCCGGAAGGGGGCCTTGAAAAGCCGTCAGGCTAGTGGGCTCAGCCGAGGCCTTGCGCTGCCATTTCCTTTTCGAGGTTCTCAACGATCGCCTCGAAGAACTGCTCGGTGGTCATCCAGCTCTGGTCCGGGCCGATCAGCAGGGCGAGGTCCTTGGTCATCTTGCCGCTTTCGACGGTTTCGATGCAGACCTTTTCCAGCGTGTGGGCGAACTTCTCGACTTCGGGCGTGCCGTCGAACTTGCCGCGATAGGCGAGGCCGCGGGTCCAGGCGAAGATCGAGGCGATCGGGTTGGTCGAGGTCGCCTTGCCCTGCTGGTGCTGGCGGTAGTGGCGGGTGACGGTGCCGTGGGCGGCTTCTGCTTCCACGGTCTTGCCGTCGGGCGCCATCAGCACCGAGGTCATCAGGCCCAGCGAGCCGAAGCCCTGCGCGACGGTGTCGGACTGGACGTCGCCGTCGTAGTTCTTGCAGGCCCAGACGAACTTGCCCGACCACTTGAGCGCCGAGGCGACCATGTCGTCGATCAGGCGGTGTTCGTAAGTGATGCCGGCGGCCTTGAACTTCTCGGCGAAGCCTTCGCTATCGAACACTTCCTGGAACAGATCCTTGAAGCGGCCGTCATAGGCTTTCATGATCGTGTTCTTGGTGGACAGGTACACCGGCCAGCCGAGGTTGAGGCCGTAGTTGAACGAGGCGCGTGCGAAGTCGCGGATCGATTCGTCGAGGTTGTACATCGCTATGGCGACGCCCGAGCTCGGGAAATCGAACACGTCGAGATCGATCTTCTCGCCGTTTTCGCCGTCCCACACCAGGCGCAGCTTGCCGGCGCCGGGGATCAGGGTGTCGGTGGCCTTGTACTGGTCGCCGAAAGCGTGACGGCCGACGACGATCGGATCGGTCCAGCCCGGGACCAGGCGGGGCACGTTGCTGATCACGATCGGCTCGCGGAAGACGACGCCGCCCAGGATGTTGCGGATCGTGCCGTTGGGCGACTTCCACATCTTCTTGAGGCTGAATTCCTCGACGCGGGCTTCGTCGGGGGTGATCGTTGCGCACTTCACGGCGACGCCATACTGCGCGGTGGCGTTGGCGGCGTCGATGGTGATCTGGTCGTCGGTCTCGTCGCGCTTGGTGACGGAGAGGTCGTAATACTTGAGGTCGATATCGAGGTAGGGGAGGATCAGACGTTCACGGATCCACTGCCAGATGATCCGTGTCATTTCATCACCGTCCATCTCGACGATGGGGTTTACAACCTTGATCTTTGCCATTCGCGAAAGCTCCACTGGGGACGAGAATTTGGGCGTCTCTTAGGCACGCTGATTGCGCTTAGCAAGGCAAGTATCGGCTTTACAGGCCGTGTTCACGGCGCCAGCCTGGCACAAATCGCAGGGAGGAAGGATTGCATGGGTGAAGAGGTGCTGGCCGCCGTGCGCGGCGGTGTGCTGGAAGTGACGATCAACCGTCCCGAGGCGCGCAATGCCATGACCAAGGCCGCGGCGGAGGCGATTGCGGCGGCGATGAACCGGCTCGATGCCGAGGACGACCTGCGCTGTGCGATCCTTAGCGGGGCCGGGGGCACGTTCTGTGCGGGGATGGATCTCAAGGGCTTCCTGCGCGGCGAGCTTCCGGTCGATGCGCGCGGCGGGTTCGGCGGGATCACGACGTGGACGCCGAACAAGCCGGTGATTGCCGCGGTGGATGGCCATGCTCTGGCGGGGGGCATGGAACTGGCGCTTGCGTGCGATCTTATCGTGGCGAACGTGGACGCCCGGTTCGGTATTCCGGAAGCCAAACGCGGGCTGGTCGCGGCGGGCGGCGGCCTCGTGCAACTGCCGCGCCTGTTGCCGCGCCCGCTCGCGATGGAACTGGCGCTGACCGGTGAGGCGATCGGGGCGATGCGGGCTTTCGAACTGGGGCTGATCAATCGCGTGACCGAAGGCCCGGCGATAGAGGCTGCGCGCGATCTGGCGGAGATGATCGTGGCCAATGGCCCGCTGGCGGTTGCGGCCTCCAAGGCCATCGTGCGCGATTCGTGGCTCTGGCCGGTCGAGGATATCAACACGCACCAGAATCCCTACGTCGCGCATGTCTTCACTTCGGAAGACGCGAAAGAGGGCGCGCGTGCCTTTGCCGAGAAGCGCAAGCCGGAATGGAAAGGGTGCTAGAAAGCAGAAAACCCGCCGTTTGCGCGGCGGGTTTTCTTAGGAATGGTGGGCGTAGCAAGGATTGAACTTGCGACCCCTACGATGTCAACATAGTGCTCTACCACTGAGCTATACGCCCATTCCATTCGAGCGTCCGAGTGGTCATCCGGTGAAGGCTGTCCCGTTCGGAGGACTGGCCCTTTAGCGTCGGGATTTTATCGATGCAAGCGCTTTGGGCCGGAAAATTTTCGTCAGAGCTGGGCGTGGGCGCTGAGGCCGAAAACGCGCTGCACTTCCATCACGATGTCGCGCAGGTGGAAGGGCTTGGACAGGACCTTCGCCTGGGGTGCCTCGCGGCTGGCGCGCAAGGTGACGGCCGCGAAGCCGGTGATGAACATGACCTTGGTCATTGGCGAAACCTCAGCGCAGCGCTGGGCCAGCTCGATTCCGTCCATCCCGGGCATGACAATATCCGACAGCAGCAGGTCGAATTCCTCGCTCTCAAGATGGGGCAGGGCTTCCGAGCCGCAATCGACGGCAACCACATCATAGCCGGCATTTTCCAGCGCCCGCGCCAGATACGTGCGCATGGCTTGGTCGTCTTCGGCGAGGAGGATGCGGATCATTGCGTGAATTCCAGATTGCTGCTTGCGACTAGGGCTGTGCTGTTAGGCTGTATATAGCGTTTTGTGAGTTAACATTCTTGCCCGAATTCGGGACTGACCGGGAACGGGACGCTTTGACTCGGCAAGATGAAAAAGCCAGCTTCCCATGATGAATGATGGTTCGGGCGAGAATGATTCGCAAGGCTGCGGCCGCGGGTGGATTCCCGGGGCTCCGGGGATTCCCGCTTTCGTTCTGCATGCCAGCGAACCTTCGGCGATCCCGGTTCTGATTGCGGTGCCCCATGGCGGGCGGGCCTACTCCCGCGCTTTGCTGCACGATATGCGCCATCCCGAATCGGCCGTGCTGCGGTTGGAAGACCGCTATGCCGACCGGCTGGCGCAAGGTGTCGCGCGGGAAACCGGAGCCGGTCTCCTGGTAGCCAATGCCCCGCGGGCGATGATTGATCTCAACCGGGCGCCCGACGATGTCGATTGGGATATGTTCGCCCAGGCGGACCGTCCCGCAGGCGCTGTGAGGCCATCCAGCCGCCGGGTCCGCAGCGGTCTGGGGCTGATTCCCCGGCGATTGGCGGGGATGGGGGAATTGTGGCGCCGCCGGATGGAAAGTGCGGAACTGGCCCGCAGGATCGAGGGTATCCACGCCCCCTACCATGCCACGCTGGCGCGCGCGCTGGCCGATCTGCGCGACAGGTGGGGCGCGGCGCTGCTGATCGATCTGCATTCGATGCCGCCGCTTCCTGCCCGGGGTGGCATGCCTCCGGCTGAAGTGGTGATCGGGGATCGTTTCGGGGCTGCCTGCCATGGCCGGCTGATCGGGGCAGCCTTTTCCCAGATGGCGGTGTTGCGGCGGGAGGCCGCGCACAACCGCCCCTATGCAGGCGGATATGTGCTGGAGCGCCATGCCGATCCGCGCAAGGGCATTCATGCGCTGCAGATCGAGATCGACCGGAGCTGCTATCTGGATGCGGGTCTTGCCGAGCCGGGCGAAGGGATGGCGGCCATGGTAGAGGATATCAGCACGCTGGTGCGCAGGCTTGCCGGTGTCGTGTCGGACATGGGGCAGGAGCAGGGCGGGAAAGGCTGGCCGCTGGCTGCGGAATAACCCGCGCAATAAAAAACCACCCCGCGCATCGCGCGAGGTGGCCAAGGTTCAGGGAGGAGGTGCACGATGTGCACCAACCCAACCGGGCCATGAGGGTAGCGCCGATCAGGCCATGCCAGCATACGCATACCTGAAGCGACATTCAAGTGATTCGTGGATGCAAAATTGGCTGTGTTTGTCCAGCGCTGCTTTGCAGTCTCAATCAGATTGGGCGGAAGTGTGACAATTCTGCAATAACTTCCGCCCGAATTTCTGAAATATCTATATAAATCAGGCGGTAGCAACCGGCTGCGGCATCTTGCCCTGAGCCATCTGGCGGCCGAAAATGTCGCGTACCAGTTCCAGCGAGAACAAGTGGGCATAGATCAGCGGAAGCAGGCCGTTCTGATTCCACTGACGCAGCACGTCGCCGCGCACTTCGCGCAGCTTGTTTTCGTCGATCATCTGGAAGCCGCGATAGTTGAACGGCTTGCCGTCACCAGTGTCGATGTTGAGCTCGCCGTCCATCAGCAGGTCGTGCTTCTTGAGCTCGGCCATGAAATTGCCGGTCTTGGTGCCCGCGATCTCGAAGTTCTCGCAGAACTTGAGCATGTTCTTGGTGGCTTCGGCCGGCTCGGTGCCGTCGAACAGGGGCTGGCCCTCCTCGATTTCGCCAACGAGGTCGCTGCTCGGATCGACGCAGAGCGAAAGCTCTTCGTTCTCGGGGCTCAGCTTGGCCAGCATGAAGGGATAGCGGCGCGCATAGGCCGGGATGTAGACCGGCGTGTTGAGCGTGCCGTCTTCCTCGACAAAGACGTTGATGCCTTCGTTCATTCCCATCAGCGCCAGCGGGATCGGATTGTCGCCCGTGGTGAAGATGATCGGGAAATTGCGCTGTGCCTGCGGGAATTCTTCCACGGTCAGCGGGATCGAATTGACGCCGATGAGCCAGGTGGCCTTGTCTGTGGCCCGCGTCTTCCAATTCGCGTGCTGCTGCGAATTGAGCGGGACGAGATCCTTGTAGAACAGGGGAAGGGCAGGGTTTTGCGGCGCGGTGGCCATCGCGTTAATCTCCGGACATATAAAGTATTGGATATCGTGGTGCCGCTTTAGAGGCAGGGTAGGGCGCGCGCAAGCACGTGCCTTACCCTGCCGGGGATTGTGGCGGCGGTGCCGTCAGACGAGTTTGCCGGGGTTGAGCAGGCCCTGCGGATCGAGTGCCTGCTTGACCGCACGCAGCATCGACAGGGCAACGGGATCGCCAAGCCGGACCAGTTCGTCGCGCTTGAGCTGTCCGATGCCGTGCTCGGCCGAAATCGAGCCGCCCCATTCGGTCACGAGATCATGCACGTAGCGGCTGATCGCCTTGCCTTCGTTCTTTTGCCAGGACAGCCCATCCGTCACCTTGGGGGCAATGACGTGATAGTGCACGTTGCCGTCGCCCAGATGGCCGAAGGCCACGGCCTCGGTGCCGGGCCATGCCGCTTCGATCATGGGAGCGGTGGTATCGACGAATTCGGGCATTTTCTCCACCGGCACGGAAATGTCGTGCTGCACGGCGGGGCCGCGTTCGCGTTCGGCCGGGGCGACCGACTCGCGCAGCAGCCAGAAGGCTTCCGCCTGCGCCTCGCTGGCGGACATCGCGGCATCTTCCAGCAGGTCCTTCTCGAACGCTTCGGCCATCATCATCTCGCAGCGTTCGCGCAAGGTTGCGGCGGAGGCGCGGTCGGCCACGACTTCGATCAGCACATGCCAGGCATGGCGGCCTGACAGCGGGGCGCGGGCCGAGGGCAGGTGGGCCAGCACGGCATCGAGACAGGCCTGCGGCATCACCTCGAAGCCTTCCAGCGCATTGCCCGCGCTGTCCTCGCAATGGAGCAGCAGGGTTCGGGCTGCGGCGAGCGAGGGCAGTCCGGCCCAGATCACAACGCGTTCGGCAACCGCAGGCAACAGTTTGAGGGTGGCAGCGGTGACGATCCCCATCGTGCCTTCGGAGCCGATCAGCAGTTGCTTGAGATCGAAGCCGCGGTTGTCCTTCTTCAGCGGCGTGAGCATCGAGAAGACCTGCCCATCGGCGAGAACGGCCTCAAGGCCCAGTACCAACGCGCGCATCGATCCGTGGCGCAGGACCTGCGATCCGCCTGCATTGGTGGAAATCAGGCCGCCGACAGTCGCGGACCCCTTGCCGCCCAGCGTCAGGGGGAAGCGAAGCCCCTTGTCCTCAGCGGCTTCGTGCAATGTCTGCAGTACGACGCCTGCTTCGCATGTGACGCGGCGTGCTTCGATGTCGATCTCGCGGATCGCGTTCATCCGCCGCAGCGACAGAAGCAGGGCGTCGCCCGATTCGTCGGGCGTGGCGCCACCTGACATGCCGCTGTTGCCGCCTTGCGGGACGATCGGCACGTTGTGCTCGGCGCACAGGCGGACGATGCGGGAGAGTTCTTCCGTACTGGCGGGCGAGGCCATGGCGCGTGCCCGGCCCGTGAAACGGCCGCGCCAGTCGGTCAGCCAGGGTTCGACAAGGTCCAAGTCGCGCGTGAGGCCGCGCGGGCCAAGGCAGGCGGCGGCTTCTTCCAGAAAATCTGCAGATGTAGTCATGCCGCGCGATATGGCACAGCCGGACGCAGGTTTCATCCTCTCACAGTGCAAATCCTGCCGAGTTAAGCACCGGTTCAAGGTCTTGCGCTATGGCAGCGGGAACGGCATGGCCATGTCCCGGGGGCTGCTCAAGCATGAATTTCGTTTCCGTTCTGCTCTATCCGGCTGCGCTGCTGCTTCCTGCAGCGGGCGCATCAGGGGGCGGCGTGGAGGCCGGAAAAGCCGTTTTGCCGGAGCAGCAAGTGCAGGGCGGGCGCCTGGACTACGTCTCGCAGCCTCGCGCCCGGGACTTTGTGCCTCAGGGGCCTTTAGCGGGCCGGATGCGGCAGGATGCCGAGCCGCAGCCAGCCCGGCAGGTGCGCATTGAACAGCGCATGGAGATCCGGATTACGCCCAGGACCGCACTTCGGCAGCGGCCGGACATGTCTGCCGACGCGCCCGACAGCGATTACAGCGTGCATTTCAAGGAACGCAAGATTGGCAAGTGCCTGCCGATCGCGGGGATTGCGGGGGTGAAACCCAGCCGGGGGAGCCGCCTGCTGCTTTATATGCGCGATGGGCGGCTGGTCGCTGCCGATCTGGAGCGCTCGTGCCGGGCGCGGGACTTCTATTCCGGCTTTTACCTTTCGCGCACGCCAGACGGCCAGCTTTGCGTGGACCGCGACACGCTGCTTTCGCGCAGTGGAATGAACTGCAAATTGACGCGCATCCGGCGGCTGGTTGAGGACGGCCGCTGACGCAGGCGCTTGCCCGAATTGCAGGACTGGAGCGGAAATCCTTGACTTTGGTATCCTTTGGCGCATAGGGCGCCCGCAATCGTACCCATGGTTTGCGGGCAGGATGTCAATTCCGGTTCCGAACCTGTAAGGTGCTCCCACTCTCGATTTTCCGGAAAATATACAGCCTATGAGCTTTGCCGATCTCGGCCTGTCTGACGAATTGCTGCAAGCGGTTGAAACCGCAGGCTATACTGAGCCGACTCCGATCCAGGCGCAAGCCATCCCGCCGGTCCTCATGATGAAGGACCTGATCGGAATCGCGCAGACCGGCACCGGCAAGACCGCCAGCTTCGTGCTGCCCATGATCGACATCCTGGCACACGGGCGCCGCCGGGCACTGATGCCGCGGTCGCTGATTCTGGAGCCGACCCGCGAACTCGCCGCGCAAGTGGCCGAAAATTTCGAGAAGTACGGCAAGAACCACGATCTCAAGATGGCGCTGCTGATCGGCGGCGTGCAGATGGGCGATCAGCTGAAGACCCTGTCCGAAGGTGTCGATGTGCTGATTGCGACGCCGGGGCGTTTGATGGACTTGTTCGAGCGCGGCAAGATCCTGCTCACCGGCTGCGAACTGCTGGTGATCGATGAGGCGGACCGGATGCTCGACATGGGCTTCATCCCCGATATCGAGACGATTTGTTCGAAGCTGCCGGTCAACCGCCAGACGCTGTTGTTTTCTGCGACGATGCCGCCCGTCATCAAAAAGCTGGCGGACCGGTTCCTGTCGAACCCCAAATATATTGAGGTGGCCCGTCCGGCGACGGCGAACACCAATATCGTCCAGCACAAGGTGGCCGTGAACGCGCGCAAGAAGCGCGAAGTGCTGCGTCACCTGCTGCGCACTGATGATGTTTCCACGGCGATCGTCTTCTGCAATCGCAAGAGCACTGTGCGTGAACTCGCCAAGAGCCTGAAGCGTTATGGTTTCGCGGCTGGCGAAATCCATGGCGATATGGATCAGCCCGCCCGTCTGGCGGAGCTGGAGCGGTTCAAGGCCGGTGACGTCAACATTCTGTGCGCTTCGGATGTTGCTGCACGCGGCCTCGATGTGAAGGGCGTAAGCCACGTCTTCAATTTCGACACGCCCTGGCACCCGGATGACTATGTGCACCGCATCGGCCGCACTGGCCGTGGCGGCGCCAAGGGCCGGGCTTTCACGTTCGTGGCGCCTGAGGACGCTGAAGCGATCGAGAATGTCGAAAAGCTGACCGGCGGCGCGATTCCGTTGTTCGAATTTTCTGCCCAGGCAGAAAGCGAAGAGCCCGTGCGTGAGGAAGCTCCGGTCCGCGAGAAGCGCGAGCGCAAGCCGCAGCGGGAAAAGGCTCCGGCGAAAGAGACCCGCAAGGAAACCGCTGACGAACCTGCCCGTTCGCGCCGCCGCGAGCGTGAGCACGAGCCTGCCGATGATGGCTGGAACGGTCCGGTTCCGGAATTTCTCAGCGTGTCCGCTATCGCCTGACGGATTGTTTACGGGCTAAGCCCGTGCAAACTTGCGCGCCCGATGGGAAGAAGGAGCGTGCAAGGCCATGATGTCCAGATTGATTATCGCCGCTGCGGTCTCACTGACCGTAGCCGGTACGGCTGATGCAGAGGCGCCGCTGGTGGCGGCTGTGGAAAGCGGCAAGCTGCAAGGCACGGCCGAAGGCCAGGTGCTAAGCTGGAAGGGTATCCCTTTTGCGGCCCCACCGGTGGGTGACCTGCGCTGGCGCGCACCGCAGCCCGTCGCGCCGTGGAGCGGCGTACGGATGGCGGACGCCTATGGCCATGATTGCATGCAGAAACCGTTCGATGGCGATGCCGCTCCCCTGGGAACGCCGCCTGCTGAGGATTGCCTCTATGCCAATGTCTGGCGTCCGGCGCAGGCGCAGGGCAAGCTGCCGGTGGTCGTGTGGATCTATGGCGGCGGCTTCGTGAACGGCGGGGCTTCGCCGCCGACCTATTCTGGCGCGCAACTGGCGAAACAGGGCGTCCTGTTCTTCAGCTTCAATTACTGCGTCGGCCGTTTCGGGACCTTCGCGCATCCGGCGCTGATCCGTGCGGACGAAGACCACGGATTGATCGGTAACTACGGTTTCCTGGACCAGATCGCCGCGCTCGCCTGGGTACAGCGCAATATCGAGGCGTTCGGCGGCGATCCCGAAAACGTGACGATCATTGGCGAAAGCGCGGGCGGCATGTCGGTGCACAATCTGGTGACTTCGCCGATGGCCGAGGGGTTGTTCGAAAAGGCCGTCGCGATGTCGGGCAGTAACGGCACGGCGCTGTCCACGCCGGATCTGGCCTCCGCGGAGGCCGTCAGCGTGGCGTTTGGTCAGTCCAAGGGCATTGCCGCGGACGATCCCGAGGCGCTGGCAAAGCTGCGGGCGCTGCCGGCGGATGAGGTCGTCGACGGGCTCAATCTCATGGCGCTGTTCATGCCGAAGGGCCCCGTCACGTTCGCCAGTCCGTTCAGCGACGGGCGTATCGCTGTCGATCAGCGGGCGGCCTACAAGGCGGGCAAGTTCGATCACGTGCCGATGATCATCGGCGCTACCAGCGATGACATCGGCGGGATCGGGGGCGGGATGATCGCCGGTGCGCGGGAGCTTTCCGGCATCATCTCACAGCATGGCGCGCCGGTGTGGGAGTACCGCTTTTCCTACGTCGCCAGTTCGCTGGAGCAGGGGAAGGGGGCGGGCCATGCCTCCGACATTCCCTATTTCTTCGATACGCAGGCGGTGAAGTACGCAGCGGAAACGAGCGCGCGCGACGATGCGATGGGGCGCACGATCAGCGCCTATATGGTGAACTTTGCGAAGACCGGCGATCCCAACGGGGCGGGCCTGCCGCAATGGCCCCAGCAGAAAGCCGATCCCGCCGCGATCATGGATTTCGCCCCGGACGGCACGGCGCAATACGGCCCGGACCCGTGGCGCGATCAGATAGAGGATGCGCTGGCGGCAAGCGGGAACTGAGCCCGCCGCAACTACCCTGCCGCTTTCACGAAACTGTCGATCACGCGCTTGCGACCGGACTGTTCGAAGTCGATTTCCAGCTTGTTGCCTTCCTGCGCGGCCACGGTGCCGTACCCGAACTTCTCGTGAAACACGCGCGCGCCGATCACGATGTCGGTGCGCGGTTTGGCCGCGAAGCTGGCGGCGCTGCGGGTGCTTTCGGCGATCTTGCGCGGCTTGGGATCGTAGTCCTGCCGCGCGGCGCGCTGCCAGCCCGGGCCGCGCGTGGCGGTGCGGGCGGGCTGGGCGCGGGCAACGTCGGCGAAGGGATCGGAATGTTCGGACCACTGCGCCCGCCACAGCGAGGCGCCACCCGATAGCGTGGTTTCGCTCTCGATATGATCCTCGGGCAGTTCGGCAATGAAACGCGAGGGAATCGAACTCGTCCACTGGCCATAGATGCGCCGGTTGGCCGCATGCAGGATCGTGCACTTGCGCCGCGCGCGGGTGATCGCGACATAGGCGAGGCGGCGCTCCTCTTCCAGGCTGGCGAGGCCGCCTTCGTCGAGCGAGCGCTGCGAGGGGAAAACGCCTTCCTCCCAGCCGGGCAGGAACACGTTGTCGAACTCCAGCCCCTTGGCGCCGTGCATGGTCATGATCGTGACCTTTTCCTCGTCGGCCGTGGCGTCGTTGTCCATCACGAGGCTGACGTGTTCGAGGAAGTCGCCAAGGCTCTCGTATTCTTCCATGGCGCGTGCCAGTTCGACGAGGTTTTCCAGACGGCCTGCCGCTTCGGGCGTCTTTTCCGCCTGCAGAACGTCGGTATAGCCGCTTTCGTCCATGACGGTGCGCAGCAGGTCGGCGGGGTTCTCCGTCTTCTCCAGATCGCGCCAGCGGTCGAAGTCGCGCATCAGGGCGAGGAAGGTGTTGCGGGCACGGGCGGGCAGTTCGTCGGTATCGGCGATCTCGATCGCGGCGGCAGCCAGCGGGATGCCCCGGCGGCGCGCCAGCAGGTGCAGCTTTTCCAGCGCCTTGGCGCCAAGGCCGCGCTTGGGTGCATTGTAGATACGTTCGAACGCGAGATCGTCCGCAGGCTGGGCGATGACGCGCAGATAGGCGAGGGTATCGCGGATCTCGGCGCGCTCGTAGAAGCGAAATCCACCGATAATCCGGTACTTGAGGCCGATACTTATGAACCTGTCTTCGAACTCGCGGGTCTGGTACTGCGCCCGCACGAGAATCGCGATCTGGTCGAGCGGGGCGCCTTCGCGCTCCAGCCGCTCGATCTCGTCGCCCACGCGGCGCGCTTCCTCGGGCGCGTCCCACACGCCGATCACGCGCAGCTTGTCGCCGGGGTGCTTCTCGGTCCACAGCGTCTTGCCGAGGCGCTGGCTGTTCTCGTTGATGAGCCCTGAAGCGGCGGCGAGGATCTGCGGGGTGGAGCGGTAGTTCTGCTCCAGCCGGATCACTTTCGCGCCGGGAAAATCCTTTTCAAACCGAAGGATATTGGCAACTTCTGCACCGCGCCATGAATAGATGGACTGGTCGTCGTCCCCCACTACGCAGATGTTCTGGCGGCCTTGCGCGATCAGGCGCAGCCACAGGTACTGCACCTGATTGGTGTCCTGATATTCGTCCACCATCACGTATTTGAAGCGCTGCTGATATTGCTCCAGCACGTCGCGGTGGGTGCGCAGGATGTTCAGCATGTGCAGCAAAAGATCGCCGAAATCGCAGGCGTTCAGCGCTTTCAGCCGGTCCTGATAGATCTGGTAGAAATGGCGGCCCTTGCCGTTGGCATAGGCCTCGTTCTCTCCGGCATCGAGGTCATGCGGATTGAGGCCGCGGTTCTTCCAGCGGTCGATGCAGCCCGCGAGCTGGCGCGGGGGAAAGCGCTTTTCATCCACGCCTTCGGACTGGATCAGCTGCTTGAGCAGGCGGAGCTGATCGTCGGTATCGATGATCGTGTAATTGGATTGCAGCCCCACCAACTCGGCATGGCGGCGCAGCATCTTGGCCGCGATCGAGTGGAACGTGCCGAGCCAGGGCATGCCTTCCACGGCAGGCCCGATCAGCTGCCCCACGCGTTCGCGCATCTCGCGCGCGGCCTTGTTGGTGAAAGTCACGCAGAGGATTTCGCTCGGCCAGGCGAGGCGGCTGCGGACCAGATTCGCCAGCCTGCGGGTGAGCGCGGCGGTCTTGCCCGTGCCCGCGCCTGCCAGCATCAGCACGGGGCCTTCGGTGGTCAGCACGGCGTCGCGCTGGGGCTCGTTCAGGCCCTCGATCAGAGGGTCTTCAGAACCGGCGGGCTGGGGAGATTGCAGGTCGTTCACAGGCGAACAACTAGGGAACGGTGCGGCGTGGCGCAAGGCCGCTTCATCGCATCCGGGGAACTAAGCCCCCGCTAAATCGTCGTGGTCTTCACCTGTTTGCCCAAGGAGAAGACGATATGCGAAAGATCCATTTTGCCGGGTTGAGCGCGCTTGCCCTGTTGGCCACGCCAGTCGTGCTGATCGCGCAGGACATGCCGCCGCCGGACGATACGCAGGGCGTGGAGTCCGGCCAGTCGGCGATGCCCGATGAAACGATGCCGGACGAGGCTATGCCCGGCGAAACCATGCCGCCGGAAAGTTCCGGTTCGATGGACGCGCCGGATGATGCCGGCTCCGGTGCGGATCTGACGCCTGGCCAGCAGGCGGAACTCGCCACATGGCCCGCCGAGGTCAAGAGCTACTACGCCAGCCTGGCTCCGGATCGGCAGAAGGCCTTCTGGGCGCTGTCTCCGGACCAGCGCGCGCAAGTCGCCGCGCTTCCGGCCGAGCAGCAGGAACAGGTCTGGGCCTCGATCATGCAGCAGCTTTCCACCTTGCAGGCCGGTGCAGGCCAGTCCGCCGGACCGGATGAATCCTCATCGGACGGTACGCCACTGGCACAAGGCTCTTCAGATGCCGCGGTTCCGCCGCAGGCGATGAACAAGGCCTATCCGCTTTGCTCGAAGAGCGTGCAGGACGAATGCCGCAACCCCAGCGGCGCTTGAGGCCTTAGCGCAGCCGGAGGGAAGGGCGCCGGAGCCGTGCGGCGCCCTTCCTGCCATGCAGGCGGGAACCGTTGCGCAGCCTGAGCATTTCTTCAGCGACAGGGGGCATCTCTTGAGGAGATACGCCATGAATGCAAAGACCCTGACCGTTGCAGCCCTGAGCATTTCGACCGCCGCATTGCCTATCGCCGGAACCGCTTTTGCCGCTGCCCCGGCCACCCCCCAGATTCTCTCCAGAGACGCGCATGGCCGCGCGACGCAAGTGCGTGTCGACGGGCAGGCCTATCCCGTCTGCGAAGGCAGCGTTCAGGACGAATGCATCAACCCGCGTCAGGCAGGCTTGCGCTTCGGTGATGTTCCGCTCGGCTACTGGCCGGGCCAGCTTGCCAGCGACTCCTGACAAAGAGCAGGAACCTCAGGCCCGGCGCAGAATATGCAGCCGGGCCTTGCCGGCATCGCGCGTGGCTTCGGCCTCGAAGCCCCTGATCGATACATTTTCGCCCTTGGCGGTTTCCAGACTGACCCAGGTCGCTTCGCCGATCCAGCCGAGCCGGGCCAGCTTGTCGATCGCCACGGAGCCCGCGCCGGTTTCATAAGGCGGATCGAGCAGAACGAGGTCCAGCGGCTCTTTCGCCGGGCCGAGCGAGAGCGCTGAACTGGCCCGCACGTCGCTGCGCGGCTGCGCGTGCAGCGCGGCGATATTGCGGCGGATCGCCCGGATCGCGGCGGCATCCTGATCGACGAAGAGGCAATGCGCGGCCCCGCGCGAAAGCGCTTCCAGCCCCAGAGCGCCCGATCCGGCGAAGAGATCGGCCACTTTCAGCCCTTCGAACGAACCGAGGCGGCTGTTCAGCATCGAAAACAGCGTTTCACGGGTGCGGTCCGCCGTGGGGCGCGTGGCGTGGCCTTCGGGCGTGGCGAGTTTACGCCCGCGCCATTCGCCCGCAACGATCCTGAGGCCGCCCTTCATGCTTTCGCATCCGGCAAGGTCTTGCGGAATCGTTCGAGCGCCTTCGAATCGACTTCGATGGCGGCGCCCTTGGGCAGGTCGAGCAGCTGGAAGGGGCCATAGGCAGTGCGGATCAGGCGGCTGACTTCCAGCCCGAGATGTTCCAGCACGCGCCGGACCTCGCGGTTCTTGCCTTCGGTCAGGGTCATTTCGATCCAGCGGTTGCGCCCGCTGCTGCGCTCCATGTTGGCGTCGATCTTGCCGTAGCGGATGCCGTCGATCTCGATTCCTTCGATCAGGCCTTCGAGATCGGCTTGCGTCACGGCCCCGAAAGCGCGGGCGCGGTACGTGCGCGGCACGCCGGTTGCGGGCAGTTCGAGCTGGCGCTTGAATTCGCCGTCGTTGGTGAGCAGCAGCAGGCCCTCGGTGTTGAAGTCGAGGCGGCCGACCGGCATGACTCGCCCGGTTCCCGGCGGCAGGGCATTGCGCAGCGCGGCGTAGATCGTCGGCCGCCCGGCGGGATCGCGTTCGGCGGTGATGAGGCCTGAGGGCTTATGGAACACGAACAGCCGCGTAGCCTCGGCTTCCTTCACCGGCTTGCCGTCCACCGTCACGCCCTTGAGGCTGGTCAGAACGGTGGAGGGGGCCTCGATCACCTCCTCGCCCAGCTTGACGCGGCCCTCGGCAATCATCCGCTCCGCCTCGCGGCGGCTGGCGACACCGGCGCGGGCCAGCAGCTTGGCGATCCGCTCGCCTTCGCGAACGGGAAGTGTGGGGTCTTTGGGGGTCGGAGCGGTCTTTGCCGGATTCCGGCCGAAAGGTCTAGCACTGCGCGGCCCGCGAGCAGGGGCGCCGCTGCGCGAACCATTGCGGGAATCGCCGCCGCGCCGTGGGCCGCCCGATTTTTGAGGTGGTCTGGACATTTCCGGCGCCATACCTGTTGATGGCGGCTTCATCCAGCCTTCCCTTGCCGGTGGCATAGGCTACCGTCCCCGGATCGTTGCCCGAACTGCACCCGGGCCCGTCTTTCAAGGGAGTTCGCCCTCAATGTCCGCTACCGCCGCAAGCCGTCCCGGAAAGGGGCGTCATGTTCTGCTTGCCGCGCTTGGCAACCGCAAGACCGGTTTCATGGCCTTGTTCGGGTTCGCCAGCGGACTGCCCTTCGCGCTGTTCCTGGGTTCACTCTATGCCTGGCTGAGCGAAGCCGGTGTCGATCTTGAAACCATGGGCGTGTTCTCGCTGATCGGGCTGGCTTATGCCTTTCAGTTCCTGTGGTCGCCGCTGCTGGACCGGGTCGATATTCCGGTGATGCGGCGGCTGGGGAAGCGCAAGCAGTGGATCGTGCTCGCGCAAGTGCTGCTGGGCGTGATTCTCGTCACTCTCAGCCTGCTCAATCCGCGCGATGAGCTGGGCTGGTTCTCGTTGCTTGCTGCGATTGGTGCCTTTGCATCCGCCACACAGGACATCGTGATCAACGCCTGGCGCATCGACGTTGCGGACGAAGACGCACCGCTCGATATGCTTTCGACAGTCTACCAGATGGGCTACCGGCTCGCCTCGCTTGCAGGGGGGGCGCTGGCGCTGATTCTGGCCGCGCGCATCGGCTGGCCGGAGACGTACCTGACGATGGGCGTCATTCTGCTCGCGATCGGGTTGGCCGGACTGTTCGCGCCCGACGCGGAAGCGAGCGGGCCCACGGCCGAACAGATGGATGCCTTGCAGGCCTTGCGCAGGCGGGGCGAGCTTGCGCCCAAGGTGCGGCTGCGTGCGCTGTTGATCGTCGGTTCGCTGTGGGCGGCGGCGCTTGTCACCGTGATCACGTTCATGGTGCTGTCGATGACGTCGGTTCCCGACGAGCGCCCCAATCCGACCGTGTTTATCGCCACGGCCGGTCCGTTGATCGTTGTGGCCACGATCGTGCTGCCTGCGCTGATCGCGGGCTGGCTTGCGGTACAGCAGCGCCGGGGGCGCTATGTCCTGACCGAGGATGCGCATCGGGAAGATGGAAGCTGGCCGGTTCTCGATCAGCTCTACCACGCTCTTCTCTCGCCGCTGGTGGAATTTGTCGGGCGTATGGGATGGTCGCTTGTGCTGATCCTGGCGCTCGTGCTGACCTACCGCATATGCGACGCGATCTGGGGGACGTTCGCCTATCCCTTCTATCTGGGCTATCTGCACTACACGAACGACGAAGTGGCGATCGCCTCGAAGTTCTTCGGCGTTGGCGCCACGGTGCTGGGCCTTGCGATCGGCGGCGGATTGCTGACAGTTCTGGGCCGCATGCCGACAATGCTGATGGGCGCGGTGCTCGCTGCGGTCACCAACCTCCTCTACGCCGATCTCGCCGTTGGGGGGGCGCATATGGCGGCCTTTTCGAAAATGGTGGGGCTGACAAGTCTGATAGCGAGCCTGGGGGGAGAACCGCGGCTCGCCACACTGATGGCGACGATCGGGCTGGAAAACCTGGCGACGGGCATTGCCGGGGCGGCTTATGTCGCCTGGCTGTCCTCTGTGGTGGCGAAGGGGTACAGCGCGGTGCAATACGCGCTGCTGTCGTCGCTGACGCTGCTGGTAGGCACGCTGGGACGCGGTGCGCTCGGCAAGATGATCGAGCAGCAGGGTTACTATGCCATGTTTATCTTCGTGACCTGGATCGGGTTGATCGCGGTCGTGCTGACGGCGCTGGAATGGTGGCGGGTATCGCGCCGCCGGGCCAAGGACGATTAATCAGGCAATTCCCCGTTCTCGCCCAGAACCACACCGGCGAGATAGAGCGAGCCTGCAATCAGTACGATATCCCCGCTGGCTGGATCCACAGTCAGCCTTTGCAGAGCTTCGGCCACATCGGCGGCCGCTTCGGGGCGCGGAATTGAGGGGCCTTCCTCGAAGGCCGGAAGGTCATGGCAGGCGTGGCCGGACACCGGCACCACCGTCACGCTGGCCAGCCGCTGGCGCAGCGGTTCGAGCAGCGCGGCCGGGGCCTTGTTCGCCAGCATGCCGATGACGAGGTGGATATTCGCGCCAGTCCGGCCGAAGTGGCGCGCCAGGGCTTGTCCCGCATCGGGGTTGTGCCCGCCGTCCAGCCAGCAAGGGGTGTCGGGCGGGAGCAGGGCGGTGAGCGGGCCTTCGTGCAGACGCTGCAGGCGCGCGGGCCAGTGGGCGCGGTGCATGGCCTCAGCCAGTGCCGCATCGGGCACGGCCAAGGCGCTCTGATGGCGCAGCATGGCAATGGCGAGGCCCGCGTTGATGATCTGATGGGCGCCGGGCATCGCCGGTACAGGCAGTGTAAGCGCGCCCTTGGTGTCGCGGTATATGAAATTTTCGGCGCCCGCTTCGACGAACCAGTCACGCCCGTGCTGGATGTGGGGGGCGCCCGCCAGTTTCGCCCGTTTGTCCAGAGCCTGGTCCATGGCGCTCGTGTAGCCGAGGGTCACCAGCGGTACGCCGGGCTTGGCGATCCCGGCCTTCTCGAATGCGATACGGGTGAGCGGATCGTCCGGCACGCCCTTTTCGGCGGCAAGCAGGAAGGCCTCGTGGTCTATGCCCAGCGAGGCGATGCCGCAGACCGCCGGTGCCTCAATCACATTGGTGGCATCGAACCGGCCGCCGAGGCCCACCTCGATCACGCAGGCATCGGCGGGCACGCGTGTGAAAGCCAGAAAGGCGGCGGCGGTGGAGACTTCGAAGAAGCTGGCGGCGATCCCGGCAGCTTCGGCCGCATCGAGCACTTCGGCCAGCAGCTCTGCCAGCATGGCGTCCTCGATCAGCGTTCCGGCCACGCGGATGCGCTCGTTGAAGCGCACGAGGTGGGGGCTGGTGAAGACATGCACGGTCCGGCCCGCCACCTCCAGCGCCGCGCGCAGGAACGCGCAGGTCGAGCCCTTGCCGTTGGTGCCTGCGACATGGAAGACGGGCGGCAAGTGGCGTTGCGGATTGCCGAGCCGGTCCAGCAGCGCCCGGATCGTGTCGAGCCCGATCCGTCCTTGCGGCACGGAGAGCGCCCCCAGCCGGTCAAGCTGGGCCTGCACGCGCGGATTGTCCGAAACCGCGAAGTCGGAAGGCCGCGTCACGGAGCGGTCAGCGGGCCGAATGCACCGCTTCGGCCAGCGCCGAGGTCAGTTCCTTGAGCGGCCCCGCTGCCTTGTCGCCATGCTGCTTGACCAGATCGACCAGCGCCGAACCGACGACGACGCCGTCCGCGACCTTGGCGATCTGGCTGGCCTGTTCGGGGGTGCGCACGCCGAAGCCGACGGCGACGGGAATGTTCGAGGCGGCCTTGAGCCGGGCCACGGCATCCTCAATCGAGGCCTGCGCGGCCTGCTGCATGCCGGTGATACCCGCGACCGAAACGTAATAGAGAAAGCCCGAGGAGCCTTCGAGCACGGCGGGCAGCCGCGCGGCGTCGGTCGTGGGCGTGGCGAGACGGATCAGCGATACGCCTGCACCGCGCAGGGCCGGGCCCAGCGCGGCGTCTTCTTCTGGCGGAATGTCGACGCAGATCACGCCGTCCACCCCTGCCTTGGCGCATTCGGCGGCGAACCACTCGGGGCCGCGGACGGTCATCGGGTTGGCATAGCCCATCAGCACCAGCGGCACGTGCGGGTGCCGCGCACGGAACTCGGCGGCCATGCGGAAGATGTCCGCCGTGCGCGTGCCTTTGTCGAGGCTGCGGATATTGGCTTCTTGAATCGCCGGGCCATCGGCCATGGGATCGGTGAAGGGCATCCCCAACTCGATCACATCGGCGCCGCCTTCGACCAGCGCGTCGAGATTGGCGGCAGTGTCGCCGTCACCGCCGGTGATGAAGCAGACGAGGGCGGGGCCTTTGGCAAAGGCGGTTTCGAAGCGGGTCATTCGTCGAACAGTTCTTTCGAGGCAGCACGGCGGATAGCGGCAATGAGCAAGGACAATCCGGCGAGGAAGAAGATGGACAGGAAATCGAAGCGCCCGGCGAACCAGTCGCCCAAAGGCCAATATGTCCAGCCCTCGGTGCTGAAATTGTGGAACGGCAAATAGCGGGCTAGGTCAGTCACTGGACCGACGACCAGCAGGACAGCAAGGGCTTCCAAGAAGTATACGGGCATGCTGTCCCGCTTGATCACAATTCCACCCCCAGCGCCTCGGCCACAGTGAAGATATCCTTGTCCCCGCGTCCCGAGACGTTGACGACAAGGATCTTGTCCTCGTCCATTTCGGCGGTGAGCTGGGGCAGGGCGGCCAGCGCATGGGCGCTTTCGAGCGCCGGGATGATGCCCTCCAGCGAGCAGCACAGTTTGAAGGCTTCCAGCGCCTGATCGTCGGTGATCGGCACATAGCGCACGCGGCCGCTTTCGTGCAGCCAGGAGTGCTCGGGGCCGAGGCCGGGATAGTCGAGGCCTGCGCTGATCGAATGCGCTTCGGTGATCTGGCCGTCCTCGTCCTGCAGCAGGTAGGTCTTGTTGCCGTGGAGGATGCCGGGCTTGCCGCCGGTCAGCGAAGCGGCGTGCTTGCCGCTTTCGATGCCGAAGCCTGCCGCCTCGATCCCGGTCATCGCGACTTCGGGATCGTCTAGGAAGGGGTGGAACAGGCCGATCGCATTGGACCCGCCGCCGACGGCAGCCACCAGCATATCGGGCAGGCGGCCTTCCTTTTCCATGATCTGTTCGCGGGTTTCCTTGCCGATGATCGACTGGAAATCGCGCACCAGCTCGGGATAGGGGTGCGGGCCAGCCGCCGTGCCGATGATGTAGAAGGTATCGTGGACGTTCGCGACCCAGTGGCGCAGCGCGTCGTTCATCGCGTCTTTCAGCGTCATCGCGCCGCTTGTCACCGGCACTACTTCGGCACCCAGCAGCTTCATGCGGAAGACATTGGGCTTCTGCCGCTCGACATCGGTCGCGCCCATGAAGATCTTGCATTCGAGGCCGAAGCGCGCGGCGACCGTCGCCGTGGCAACGCCGTGCTGGCCCGCGCCGGTCTCGGCGATGATCTTGGTCTTGCCCATGCGCATCGCCAGCAGGATCTGGCCGATGCAGTTGTTGATCTTGTGCGCGCCGGTGTGATTGAGCTCTTCGCGCTTGAAGTAGATCTTCGGGCCTTTTCCGGCGGGAGCGGCCTCGCGGAAGTGCTCCGTCATGCGCGGGGCGTAATAGAGCGGGCTGGGGCGGCCGACGAAATCCTTCATCAGCGCATCGAACTCGGCCCAGAATTCGGGATCGTCCTGTGCCTTGCGGTACTCTTTCTCCAGATCGAGAATGAGCGGCATCAGCGTCTCGGCGACATAGCGCCCGCCGAACTGGCCGAAGTGGCCGGAGGCATCGGGCAGCGAACGCAGCGAATTCACAGGCGGTTGGGCAGTCATGCGCCTGCGCTTGGCAGAGGGGCCGGGGCTTGTCCAGAGGGGCCCTTGCCAGAGCACCGGCACGCCGCTCGATGCAGGGCGCTCAGGCTATCCTGCATGCAGCAGGACCGGCCGCACGGGCGGCTTGACAGCGGGGGCGGAGGCGGCGCCTTTCCGGAGGCTGAACGGTGATCCGGGAATGCGCTGAAACGACAGAAAATATCGTTGAAATTCAAATGTGTTTGAGCTGTCGCAAGCCGTCATCGAACTGCGAATATTTGCCTTGAAATGGCCCTGATTGGTTCACTTGGCGGCAAGCGCGGCGGGCTTAGCCGGATGGTGTCCCGGATAGCCGGGAAGACCATTTGGAGTATCGAATATGCGCATTGCCATCGTCTCGCTTGGCGCGGCCGCTGCGGCCGTGCTTGCTACCCCCGCGCTTGCCAACGAGACCCGTGTGGAGACTCGCGGCGGCGTCATCTGGAATAAGGGCGATACCGAAGCGATCGCGGGCGTTGCCGGCGGTTACGACTTTGACCTGGGCGACAAGGCCTTTGCCGGTGTCGATGTATCAGCCGATAAAGTGCTGGCATCGAACACGCGTGTATCCTGGGGTTTCGGCGGCCGTGTCGGGCTGAAAACCGGTACGGGCGGCAAAATCTATGCTCTCTCGGACTATCAGACCAAGTTCTGCGCGAGCTGCAATGAGTCGGTTGCCGTTGGTGCGGGCTATCAGCAGGATCTGGGCCACAAGCTTTACGGAAAGCTGGAGTACCGCCACTATCTCGTGGACGACCATGTGCCGGATACCGACGCGGTTCTGGCCGGTGTCGGCATGAAGTTCTGACCTCGAATTTCGCGCGTGGAGAAGAGGGCAGGCCTGCCTTTTGATGGCCGCCTTTTCCTGGGCCGCAGCGCGCGCACTGGTGTGGGCCTGGACGATTTCAATTGCATTATATGCAATTCAAGGCGCGGAAATGACAAGGAAATGTGTCTATATGGCAGTTTTCTTACACTTTGGCTTCTGGAGAAAAAAATCGTTCATCTGGCAGCAAGGGCGCGGGGCGCAGCGGGCCTTCCCCGGTGAGGGCCGGGCATAAAATACTGGAGTTATAAGATTATGCGTATTGCACTTGTTTCGCTCGCCGCGGTTGCCGCTGCGGCTGCTGCCACCCCCGCCCTGGCCAACGAAGCCCGCGTCGAAGCGCGCGGCGGCGTGGTCTGGGACGGTAGCGACAGCGATGCAGTTGCGGGCGTCGCAGCCGGTTACGACTACGATCTCGGCGACAAGTTCTTCGTTGGTGTTCAGGGCTCGGCCGACAAGGTGCTGGCCAGCAACACCCGCGTCAGCTGGGGCGTTGGCGGCCGCGCCGGCGTCAAGGTTCAGCCCGGCACCAAGGTCTATGGTGTGGCGAGCTGGCAGTCCAAGTACTGCCGTTACTGCAACAGCGCCGTTGGCGTTGGCGCGGGCGTGCAGCAGGATCTGGGTTCGCGCTACTTCGTGAAGGGCGAATATCAGCACCTGCTCGTCGGCGACAGCACTCCCGATGCTGACATGGGCCTGATCGGCGTTGGCATGAAGTTCTGATCCGGCATCCCACGGCTGGATAAGGAGGGCGGTCCGCTTGGTGCGGGCCGCCTTTTTTCATGCCATGCGCGCGGCGGCGCAGAAGGCGGCGATCTTGTCCACGTCCTTCACGCCCGGAGCGCTTTCCACGCCCGATGAGGTATCAACGAGCGGCGCGCCGGTAAGCGCCAGGGCCTGGCCGACGTTTTCGGCATTCAGGCCGCCAGCCAGCCCCCATTTGATGGGGCCGTCCCAGTGCGCGATCAGGCTCCAGTCGAAGCTCAGGCCCATGCCGCCGGGAAGGGCGTCCGTCGGCGTCTTGGCATCGAACAGCATGAGATCGGCAGCCCCGCCATAAGCATGGGCCCGCGCGACATCGCCGATACTGGCGATGGGCATGGCCTTCCATACTGGCAATCCGAACCGCGCCCGCAGTTGCGCGGCCCGTTCCGGACTTTCCTTGCCGTGGAGCTGCAGCACGTCGAGTCCGGCGGCGGTCACGGCTTCGGCAATGGCGGCATCATTGGCATCGACGAACAGGCCCACGCGCTGGATGCGTCCTTGTGCCCGCGCGCCGAGTTCGGCGGCTTGCGCGGGCGTAACGTTGCGGGGGCTTTTGGCGAAGAACACGAAACCGGCATAGGCGGCGCGCGCACGGACCGCTGCTTCCAGCGCATCGTGCGTGCTGATTCCGCATATCTTGACCGCCGGAGTTGGCATCGGTGCGTTCTCGCCTAGATTGAGGGCCGCATATTTGAATGAGGGACCCGAATGAACCGTCTCGCGCGCTATCTAATGCCGTTTGCCGTTGCTGCAATGCTTGCCGGGTGCAGCATGAAGGAGTCCTTCCAGGACGCATCGGTGGAAGTAGGCCAGTTTCATGCGGCGCTGGATGCCGGGCAATGGCAGAAGCTGTGGTCCAAGGCCGATCCCCAATTGCACAAGGCCACTACGCGAGACCGTTTCGGCAAGCTGCTGGAAGCAGTCCACCGCAAGCTGGGCAAGGTCAAGGAAAGCAAGCAGGTGGGCTGGAACACCAATGCTACCACTGGCGGCACGTTCCTGACCCTGACCATGCAGACCACGTTCGAGAAAGGCACCGGTACCGAGCAGTTCGTCTACCGCAAGGAAGACGAGGGCAAGCTTGCACTGGTGGGATATCATATCCAGTCGCAGGACATGATGCTGAATTGAGGCCTGGGTTCTAGGCGTGGTATAAGCGAGCTTTCCAAGGTCCGCTTAGAGTTTGTTGGATTGCAGGAAGGCAGCGGGAAGTGCGGCCGTGTTTGCCGTTCCCGCTCAGGCTGAGCTTGTCGAAGCCCCGGCGGCATAGTGCAGCGTTTCCAACCTTCGGCAGGCTCAGGATGAGCGAAGTGGGGCAAATAGACAATCCTCCCCTGAAGGGGAGGATCTGAAAGCAGCCGCTAGATGATCAACGCTGGATACACGTTGACCATATGTCGCTGTTCAAGCGTCTCCGGGCGCCAGTTCGAACCGGACGTTGAGATTGACCTTAACGTCCACTTCGCCCGCCGCGACGGGTGAGGGGGCGGCTTCGTCGGTCATCATCCGCTTGGCGGCCGTCAGCATGATCGGCGGGTTGAAGCCGCCCGATTCGGTGACGGAGAGTATCCGCACGACGTGCAGGCCTGCCGCCTCGGCATAGAGGTCCGCCCGGCGGCGGGCTTCCTTGATGGCGTCGATGCGGGCCTCGTCCTGCGCGGCTTCGGGATGGGAAAGCGTGAAGTCCGGCCCGTTGACCTGATTGGCCCCGGCGGAAACCAGCGCATCGATCACTTTGCCATAGTCGTCCAGCTTGCGCTGACGCACGCTGACCTGATTGTCCGCCTGATAGGCGATGATCCGGCGCTCGTCGCTGTCATAGCTGCCATCGGGGCGCCGCGCCGGCTGCGAGTAGACCGGGTTGACGGAAAGATTGCGGGTCTGAATGTCCTTGGCGGCGATCCCGGCGCGTTTGAGGGCCGCGATGACTTTGTTCATTCGCGCCGCGTTTTCAGACAGGGCAGTACTGGCGGTCTGGCCGCGGGTGGTTACGCCGGCCGAGAAGGTGGCCATGTCCGGTTCGCGGGTCGAAGTGCCCTGGGCGTTGATCTGGAGCAGCGTGTGACCCTGTTCCATCAGGACCGAAGCGGCGGTCTGCGCCGATACGGACGGCGCGCCAAGCGCTGTCAGGGGCAGGCTGAGCGCCAGGGCACTGGCAAGGTGGGGCAGTTTCATCGGACATCCTCCTGTTGCATTCCCGGATCAACGGTCTGCACAGGAAGAGGTTTCCCCAGCCTGAACCCGTTCAGAGCGTGGCTTCGATGGCTTTCGCGGCGGCCAGCGGATCTTCGGCGCGGCTGATCGGGCGGCCGATCACCAGCACGCCGGCCCCGGCATCGCGCGCCTGGCGCGGGGTGACGATGCGCTTCTGGTCTCCGTTCCCGCTCTCGGCAGGGCGCAGGCCGGGGACGACGAAGAAGCCGTCCTTCCACTGTTTGTGGACCGCGCCGACTTCATGGCCGGAACAGACAATACCGTCGAGCCCGGCGGAATGAGCCAATTCGGCCAGGCGCAGCGCCTGCTCGTTGGGATCGGCCTTCACGCCGATGGCGGTGAGATCGTCGTCATCGAGGCTGGTCAGCACGGTGACGCCGACGACCTTGGTATTTTCGCCCGCCGCGGCCTTGGCATCTTCCATCATCGCCCGTCCGCCCGCGGCGTGGACCGTTACGATCGCCGGTTCAAGCACGTGGATCGCCTGCATGGCAGCCGCCACGGTGTTCGGGATATCGTGCAGTTTCAGGTCGAGGAAGACAGGCAGGCCCAGCTTGTGCAACTCGTGCACGCCGTGGTGGCCATGGGCGCAGAAGAATTCGAGCCCCAGCTTGATCCCGCCGATATGGCCCGCGACCTTTCGCGCCAGCGCCTCTGCGGCGTCGAGACGGGGCATGTCGAGAGCGAGAAAGACGGGATTATGGTTCATCGGTTCAGACTTCCGCAGAGCTGGGGTTTGAAGGCGTTTCGAGCGGCGTTGCCGGGGACGAGGCTCCGGAGGCGGCCGGCGTTTCGGAGCGTGTGCTGACCGAGGGCATCGAACTGGCCCTCAGCGAGTTTTCGAGGCTGGCGATCCGGCGGCTCATCCGCCAGCGCACCGCGCGCAGATAGAGCCAGGACGGCGCCAGACCGAGCAGGAAGAACAGCAGCGCCACCACTCCGACAGGCCATTCGAAGTGGAGGTAGTTGCCATCGTCGAGCGGCCAGAAGTTCACCGCCACCTTCTTCCAGTTCATGGCGATGAAGGCGACCATGACGGCCGTGATCACGATCCAGGTGACAGTGCGGACGATCTTCATTTTTCCTCCTGCTCCCCTTGCGGAAAGGCGGAATGCTAGGCGCGAATCGGGAGCATGGGAAGAGAGGGCGCGCTCTTCACGCCCCGAACACCCGGGCGAAGATCGTATCGACGTGCTTGAAGTGATAATCGAGGTTGAACTTTTCCTCGATCGTCTCGGCGCTCAGTGCGGCGGTAACGTCGGGATCGGCCTTGAGCAGTTCCATCAGGCTGAGCTGGCCATCCGATTCCCACACCTTCATCGCATTACGCTGGACGAGGCGGTAGCTCTCGTCGCGGGTGAGGCCCGCCTGCGTCAGCGCCAGCAGCACGCGCTGCGAGTGGACGAGGCCGCCCATGCGGTCGAGGTTCTTCTGCATGCGCTCGGGATAGACGAGCAGCTTGTCGATCACGCCGGTAAGGCGCGCCAGTGAGAAATCGAGCGTGATCGTCGCGTCCGGGCCAATGAAACGCTCGACCGAGGAGTGCGAGATATCGCGCTCGTGCCACAGCGCCACGTTTTCCATCGCGGGCATGGCGTAGGAGCGGATCATGCGGGCCTGCCCGGTGAGGTTCTCGGTCAGCACCGGATTGCGCTTGTGCGGCATCGCCGAGGAGCCCTTCTGGCCGGGCGAGAAATATTCCTCGGCCTCCAGCACTTCGGTGCGCTGCAGGTGGCGCACTTCGACGGCAAGGCGCTCGATCGAGCTGGCGATCACGGCGAGCGTGGCGAAGAACATCGCGTGGCGGTCGCGCGGGATGACCTGTGTGGAGACCGGCTCGATATCGAGGCCCATCTTCTCGGCGACATAGACTTCAACCGCCGGATCGACATTGGCGAACGTGCCGACCGCACCCGAAATCGCGCAGGTGGCCACTTCCTCGCGCGCGGCGATCAGGCGCTTCTTCGCGCGGGAGAATTCGGCATAGGCTTCGGCCAGCTTCAGGCCGAACGTTACTGGCTCGGCGTGGATGCCGTGGCTGCGGCCGATGCAGGGGGTGTACTTGTGCTCTTCGGCCCGGCGCTTGATTGCGGCCAGCAGATCGTCGAGATCGGCCAGCAGGATATCGGCGGCGCGCACCAGCTGGACGTTGAGCGTGGTATCGAGCACGTCGGAGCTGGTCATGCCCTGGTGCATGAAGCGCGCTTCGGGGCCCACCTGTTCAGCCACCCAGTCGAGGAAAGCGATCACGTCGTGCTTGAGCACGGCTTCCTTGGCGTCGATCGCGGCGACATCGACTTTCGGGTCCGTCGCCCACCAGTCCCACAGCGCCTTGCCCGCGCTGGCGGGTACCGTGCCCATTTCACCCATCTTGACGGCGGCATGCGCCTCGATCTCGAACCAGATGCGGTAGCGGGCTTCCGGTTCCCAGATCGCGGTCATGGCGGGACGGGCATAGCGGGGGACCATTGCAAACTCCTTGGTGTGACGCGGGCAGCCGCTAAGGTGCAGCCGCACGAATGGCAAGGCTTAGCGCGCGATTGGCCGCTTTCCGGTGCGGAAAATCCGCACCGGCGGGTAGAGCCAAGCCCGTAATTCCGCAGCAGGAGACCGCTTTCATGAATACGATCCGCCATAGTGCTGCCCTGCTGGCGGCGGCGTTGATTGCCCCGGTGGCCGCGAACGCGGATGATGGGCCAGCACCGGCACCGCAGGGAAAATCTGCCGTCTTGCCGCTGGGCACCGATCTGGAGCATTTCGCTTATCCCTGGCCGGTCAGGTTCCTGCCGGTTGTGGTGGGAGACGAGGATGCGCGCATGGCCTACATGGACGTGCGGCCTGAGCGGCCCAATGGCAAGACGGCCGTTCTCCTGCACGGAAAGAACTTCTGCGGTGCGACCTGGGAGGCGTCCGCCCGGGCGCTGCTCGATGCGGGCTATCGCGTGGTGATTCCCGATCAGCTTGGTTTCTGCAAGTCATCCAAGCCGCGGGACGCGCAATATTCGTTCGCGATGATGGCGGAGGCTACGCACCGGCTGATCGCGTCGCTGGGGATCGGGAAGCCGGTTATTATCGCGCATTCGACCGGAGGCATGCTCGCCTTGCGGTTTGCGCTGATGTATCCGCAGGTGCCCGCCAGACTGGTGCTGATCAACCCGCTGGGCCTCGTGGACCGGATGGAGCAGGGCGTGCCCTATCGCCCGCTGGCAGTCCTGCTGGAGCGGGAGAAGGCCAAGGATCGTGCCGCTATCAAGGCCTATCAGTTGAATACCTACTATCACGGCCAGTGGCGGCCCGCATACGATCGCTGGGTGGATATGCTGGCAGGCCAGTACGCGACGGATGACGGCGATGCCGTTGAGCTGGCGCAGGCGAAGACCGCGGAAATGATCCTGACCCAGCCGGTTTCGCACGAATTCGGGCGGCTGGCCGTGCCGGTGACGCTCATGATCGGCATGAAGGACACCACGACGTTCGGCAAAGGACAGGCGCCCGATGCGGTCAAGGCGCGGCTGCGCCCGATCCCCGAAGTGGCAGCGGCTGCCGCTGCCGCCATGCCCGCATCGCGAATCGTGCGCTTTGCCGGCTACGGGCATTCGCCGCAGGTCGAGGCCCCGGCGGCGTTCAACCGGGCTCTGTTGGCGGAACTGGCGCGTTCGGCCCCCTGATCAGGGAGGACTCTGGGGCTGTTTGGAAAATGCCCATTCGGGCATTTTCCGTGGGGGAGCGGGCCGGTGCCGCGAAAGTCGCTTCCAGCGAATTTCCAAACGGACTCTCAGAACGGCCAGATCAGGGGGATCATGATCAGCGTGGTGATCGATACGATCAGCGTCAGCGGAAAGCCGAAGCGGTAGAAGTCGGTGAACTTGTAGCCGCCGGCACCATAGACCAGGGTGTTGGTCTGATAGCCTATCGGCGTGAGGAAGCTGGCCGAGGCGGCGAACATCACTGCGACCACGAACGGGCGCGGATCGGTGTGAAGGGCCTGGGCGAGACTGACGGCGATGGGAGTGACGACGACGGCAACGGCATTGTTCGTCACCAGTTCGGTCAGCACCAGGCTGAGCACATAGATCACCACCAGTGCCGCGAAAGGCCCCATGGTGCCGAGCCAGGGTTCGGCCAGACCTACGATGGCCTCGACCATGCCGGTCTTTTCCAGCGCCGTGCCGATCGAAAGCATGGCCACGATCAGGGCGATGATGCGCCAGTCCACCGATTTGAAGGCTTCGTCCGGCTCCACGCAGCGCATGCCGAGCACGACGGCGACGCCGAGCACGGCCAGCCCCGCCAGCGGCATCACGTTGAACGCCGCGGCGATGACGATGCCGATCATCGTGCCCACCGCGATCCAGGCCTTGTTGCGGCGGAACCCACGCGCGGTCGGCTCGGCGATGTTGACCAGTTGCTGGTCCTCGACAAGGCGGCGCAGGTCTTCGGGCGCGCCTTCCATCAGGATCGTGTCGCCCACCTCCAGAGGAACGGTTTCGTAGCGTTCCTCAAGATTGGTGCCCTTGCGGTGCAGCGCGATGGGATAGACGCCGTAGCGGCGGCGCAGGCGCAAATCCGCCAGGGTATGGCCGATCAGCTCCGCGCCCGGCGCCAGCAGTGTCTCGGCCATGACCGAATTGCGCGTGGACAGCTGGACGAGGTGCGGATCGGTGGTGGAGGCGGCGGTCAGCGCGTGCTGGCCGTGCTCCTTGATCGTCATGACATCGCTGGCCGAAGTGCGCATCACCAGAATGTCGCCTTCTTCCAGCGTGAACCGGTCGAAACCGCGCCGCAGCGATTCGTCGCCGCGCAGCACGTCGACAAGGCGGCGTTCCGGGCGCGCGAAGAGGTCTATGTCCGCAGGCTTCTGGCCGATGTAGGGGGAGCCAGCCTCAATGAAGACCGAGACGACAAAGCGCTTGTTGTCGCTGGAGGAGGACACGGCGGCGACCGTGTGGCGTTCTGGCAGAAGCCGGTGGGACAAGGTTAGCCAGATCACGCCGATCGTGGCCACGATCAGGCCAACGGGCGCGATTTCGAAGATCGAGAAGGGAGCAAGCCCCGCCTTGCGCGCTACGCCATCGACCAGAATGTTGGTCGAGGTGCCCAGCAGCGTCACCGTGCCGCCCAGAACGGCGGCAAAGGAAACCGGCATCAGGATCTTGGACGGGGCAATGCCCAGTTCCCTGGCCAGCGTCATGCCCACCGGGATCATCATCATCACCAGCGGCGTATTATTGGTGAAGGCGGACAGAGTGGCGATCACGGCGAGGAAGGCGGCGATCGAAACCATCGGCCGGGTCTTGCCGATGCCGGTGATGCGCGTGGCCAGGAAATCGAGCGCCCCTGTGCGCACCATGGCCGAGGAGATGATGAACATACACACGATGGTGAGCGGGGCCGGGTTGCCCATGGCGGCCTGCACGTCGCTGGTGGAGATCACGCCCAGCACCAGCAGCACGCTGACGAGCACCAGCGCGGCCACTTCAGGCGCGGCCAGTTCGAAGGCGAAGGCCAGAAAGAGCAGGATCAGGAGGACGCCCATCACGGCGGGCGAACTCACGTCGAAGCCCAGGATCATCGTCGTTGCTGCCTTTCCCCCACGTTGGCCAAATAGGCTGTGTCAGGCGTTAGCGGGAATTGCAAACTATGCAAGTTTAATTGTCTATAGAAAAGATTGAGAATGGAGAAGGTGAAGTTAAAACCCTGTCATATCAGTTTCCTGCCCTGCCTGGCTGACAGGCCACGTGAAGTACTCTTTGCGTACGCCGGTAACATGGCCCTCCGGCGAGAAGCTGCGTTCCACGATTGTACCATGTCCATCGCGCGATATCGCCACTACCGTGCTGCAGCGGGTTCCGTAGATCTCGTTACGAATGAAGACGGGGGCGAAGCGCGGTTCCGGTCCATGATGCGGGCGGGCGCTATCGACTGCGGGCGTTTCGTCGCGAAGGGCTGGCAGCAGGGCTGAAACGTCCGTTTCACCGCGTGCCAGCCACTGTTCCACGGCGCGCTCCACTTGCACGGTTTTCGGCCAGGGGACATCGAAACCGCCGTTCGAAAGACCATGTATTCCCGGTGTCAGGCGCCTTCGTTCCAGTTGCGGGTGGTTGGTGAGGAACCATGCGCTTCCTGCTTCCACCAGCACCAGATTGAACGGATTCATCGCTGCCATGCTATCCGGCTGCGTGCCAGTGAGCAGATCGGTAACCAGCCGCCCGCGCGAAGGGCGGCCGGGCTGCGGGCCTTCGGGCACGCGGTAATTGGTAACGAGCGCGAACCGCCCGGCGTCGGTGAGGCCGAGCCAGGTACCGCCGCCGGTCAGGTCGGTTCCGGCGAGGATGCCTGTTCCATCGGTCCAGCGGGAGAGGGGGGCCGCGGGGCGCGCATGAAATTCGTCCCGGTTGCCCGCACAGACGAGCAGCCAGCTGGGATGTGCATCCCAGGCAAGAGCGGCAACGCACATCAGATCAGCCCTTTCATCCGCAGGCTGACATGCCCTTCGCGCCCTATGATCACATGGTCGTGCACCGTGATGCCCAGCAGCCGCCCGGCTTCGGCGATACGGTTGGTGATGTCGATGTCCGCCCGGCTGGGCTGGGGGGAGCCGGATGGGTGGTTGTGGACGAGAATCAGTGCCGTGGCGCCGATATCCAGCGCGCGGCGGATCACTTCGCGCGGATGGATGGCGGCTTCGTCGATAGAGCCTTCACCGACAAGATCGTCCAGCACCAGCATGTTGCGCGCGTTGAGATAGAGCACGCGCACACGCTCGACCGTCAGGTGGGCCATGTCGATGGTCAGGTAGTCGATCAGCGCCTGCCAGGAGCCGATCACCGGCGCTTTGCGCACTTTCTCGCGCGCCATGCGTGTGGCGGCAACGCGCACGAGCTGCAGAGCCGCCGCAGTCGCCTCGCCCATACCGGGATGGGCTTCCAGCGTGCGCGGATCGGCCTGGAGCACGCCTGCCAGCGAGCCGAAGCGCTGCAGCAGGCTGCGTGCCAGCGGCTTCATGTCGCGCCGGGCAACCGCCTGCGCTAGCAGGAGTTCTATCACTTCGTGATCGGCCAGCGCTTCCAGCCCGCCTTCGAGCAGCCGCTTGCGCAGCCGCTTGCGATGGCCGCTGGGATCGTTGGCGGAATCGCCAGGGGGTGCCACCGATGTGGAGCGTTGCGCAGGTGCGGCGCGTTCATCGAAGAGTGGGGCGTCGTCTGGCATAGGCTGCACAAACAATTGCCTTTCCCGCGCGGCCAGCGCAAGTGATGGAGCGGATGGCGCAAGAGCAGGACCAGTTTTCCGGGCCCGGTTTGGAGGCCGATGAAGCGAGTGCGCCGCCCGTGCGCCGCGCTCGCTGGCGCTTTTTGCTGCTTGCGGCTCTGGCCGTATTGCTGGCCGTGCTCGGGCTGGCGTGGGCGCTGCGCAAGGATATTGCCGACGACTTGATTGCTGGCCAGCTCGATTCGATGGGGCTGCCCGCGCGCTACGAAGTGGTGTCGATTGGGCCGTCGGAACAGGTTATCCGTAATCTGGTGATCGGCGACCCGCAAAAACCCGATCTGACAGTGAAGGAATTGCGCGTTGCGACGCAGCTTTACTGGGGGCTGCCGGGGATAGGGCGGATCACCGTGGTGCAGCCGCGGCTCTATGGCACTGTGCGTGGCGGTAAGATCAGCTTCGGCACGCTCGACAAAGTGCTGTTCTCAGGGGAAGGCGGACCTTTCGAGATGCCCGATCTCGATGTCGCGATTAAGGATGGCCGGGCCCTGATTGAAAGCGATTACGGCCGTATTGGCGCCAAGCTGGAAGGCGCGGGCCCGCTGCGCGGCGGATTCTCCGGTGAACTGGCCGCTGTCGTGCCGGAACTGGCGTTCGAGGGCTGCACCGCGGACCATGCCAGTCTCTACGGCAAGGTTACAACGGCATCGCGCAAGCCACGGTTCGAAGGGCCGGTGCGGTTGAAGAACCTCGCCTGTCCGGACAAGGCCATGCAACTGGCCGAGGCCGGGATGAAGCTTGATGTGACGCTCAACGAGCGGTTCGATGGCGGGGAGGGCAAGCTGGGCTTGCGCGCGGAGCGCGGCCGCTATGCAAACAACCGCATCGAAAGCGCTTCTGGAACGGCGCATGTCACGTACCGGGATGGCTCACTTAATGCCCGCTACGATCTTACCGCGCGCGGTCTTGCGACGCCGCAGGCGCGTTTTGCGAGTCTTTCGTTCGATGGGCGCGCCCGGTCGGCCGATGGACTGGCGCGTTTCGACATCGATGGCGATTTGCGCGGCAAGGATATGGCACTCGGTCCTGCGCTGGATCGTTCGCTGGCGGGGGTTCAGCAGACTGGCGAGGGCACGCTGGTGGCGCCACTGGCAGCGAAGATGCGGACGGCGCTGCAACAGGAGACGCGCGGCAGCTCGCTTGCTGCCAGTCTGATCTTCCGCCGTACGGGCGAAGGATACAGCCTTGTCGTCCCCCGGGGAGCGATGCGGGGCGGCAGCGGGGCGTCCTTGCTCACGCTCTCGCGGGTTCAGGCGATGTTCGCGCCGCAGGGGCCGCCCCGTGTCACTGGCAATTTCGCCACGGGCGGGCGCGGGCTGCCGAAAATCTCGGGCCGTATGGAAAGCGGCACGGACGGGCGGCTGGCCATGCATGTGACGATGCCCCAATACCGTGCAGGCAAGGACAGCGTATCCTTGCCCCGTCTGTCTTTGGTGCAAGACGCGCGCGGTGCGCTGCGGTTTACCGGGCAGGCCGAGCTTTCAGGCGGCTTGCCCGGTGGACGGGCCGCCGGCCTGATCGTTCCGGTCGAGGGCCAGTGGGCGGCCAATGGCGATCTCGCGATCTGGCCGCGCTGCACACAAGTCGCTTTCCGTGCACTGCAATTCTCCAGCCTTACGCTCGATCGTCACAGCCTTTCGGTATGCCCGGCGGCAGACGGGGCAATCGTTCGCAGCCGGGGAGGTGCTCTGCGGATCGCGGCGGGCGTGAGCGCACTCGATTTGTCCGGGCGCCTGGGGGAAACGCCGGTTGCCATTGCCAGCGGGCCGCTTGGTTTCGGGATGACGGGAACGGCACCGGGCACGATCAAGGCCAGCGCGCTCACAGTCGATCTCGGCCCGCCTGACAGCGCCTCACACTTCCGCGTCAGCGATCTGGAAGCGCGCATAGGAGACGATGTCGGCGGGACGTTCAGCGAAGCCGATGTCCGTCTGGCTGCCGTGCCGCTCAATATGCTCAAGACGGCAGGCAACTGGCACTATACCGGAGGCGTGCTCTCGATCGACGGAGCGGCGTTCACGCTCACCGACCGCGAGCCGGTAGCCCGGTTCAAGCCGATGATCGCCCGCGACGCGACGCTGCGGCTGGTGGACAACGTGATCACCGCCCATGCGGTCATCCGGGAGCCGCAAAGCGATCGCGAAGTCGTGCAGGCAGACATTGTCCACGATCTTGCTACCACCACGGGCCACGCCGACCTGACCGTCGATGACTTGCGCTTCGACGACAAGCTGCAGGCGGGGGACTTGTCGGACCTGGCCGTTGGCGTGGTTTCCAACCTGGAAGGCTCGGCCGATGGCACAGGGCGTATCGACTGGAACGAACAGGGCGTCACCAGTCATGGCCGCATTGCCACCAAGGGTGTGGATTTCGCAGCGCCATTCGGTCCGGTGAAGGGGCTTTCGGGGCAAGTCGTGCTGACCGACCTGCTGGGCTTCGTCACGGCTCCGGACCAAACGCTGCATATCGCCTCGATCAATCCCGGCATCGAAGTAACCGATGGCACGCTCTCGTTCGAGATGAAGCCAGGCTATGTGCTGCAGGTCAACGGCGCAAAGTGGCCGTTCATGAACGGCACGCTGACGCTTGAGCCTGCGCGCATGACGATCGGAGTGGCCGAAACGCGGCACTATACGCTTAAGGTGCAAGGGCTCGATGCTGCGACGTTCGTGCGCCATCTGGATATGTCCAACCTCAATGCTTCGGGTGTGTTCGATGGGCAATTGCCGTTGATTTTCGACGAGAACGGAGGGCGGATCGAGAACGGCTATCTCGTATCGCGCCCGCCCGGCGGCAATGTGGCCTATGTCGGAGAGCTGACTTACAAGGACTTGTCGACAATGGGCAATTTTGCGTTCGACATGCTCAAGTCGGTGGATTTCAAGCGCATGGAAATTTCGCTCGGCGGCACGCTGGCAGGTGAAATCATCACGCGCGTCAGCTTCAACGGCATCAGCCAGGGGCTTGGCGCCAAGAAGAATTTCCTGACGAAGCAGATCGCCAAGCTGCCGATCCGTTTCGTGCTCAATATCAAGGCGCCGTTCTTCAGCCTCTTCGCGCCGCTTCGCTCGCTCTACGATCCCAACTATGTGGTGGATCCGCGCACACTTGGCCTGATCGGAACCGGAGGGAGCCTCAAGGCCGGGCCGCAGCCAGATGTGTCCGTTTCCGCCATTCAGCCTTCAGTCAGTGAGAAAACTCCATGATGCCACGCGAATTGACCGGAGGCGTTCCGGCTGCAAGAAACCCGGCCATGACAGCGCGGGACGAGATGATATTGCAGCGGGAAGGGCAAAGGTCCGGCAGGCGCGCCGTTCGCGCTGGCGGGATGTTGATGGCTGCAGGCATGGCCGGCATTCTCGGGGGCTGTGTGAATGTCTCGGCACCCGACAAGCCGATCGTGATCGAACTGAACATCAATATCCGTCAGGAAGTTGTATATCGCCTGGACGCTCAAGCGGCCAAGACGATCGAAGAGAACAAGGACATTTTCTGATGACCAGGTTGTCTATCAAGAGTTTCAGGAAGGCCGGAGCGGCCACGAAAATGGCCGTCGCCGCTGCACTGCTCGCCACTGGGGCCGTGGCGGTCCATGCGCAGGGGCGCAGCCCGGAATATGCCGCTGCACGCTCCGCCGGGCAGGTGGGCGAGCAGCAGGACGGCTATCTGGGTGTTGTCGGCAGTCAGCCGCAGGCCATCGTGGCAATGGTGCGCGATATCAACAACAAGCGGCGTGCGGTCTACACCGAAGGCGCTTCCGCCTCGAAGAGCACGGTGCAGGAATATGCCACGGCGACGGCCTGCCGCCTGCTTGCGGAAACCAAGCCCGGCGAAAAGTACCGGGCACCGGACGGATCCTGGCAGACGCGCGGTGCAGGGCTGCCGCCGCGCCCGGCTGGCTGCAAGTAAAGACAGCCGGGTAAAGACAGGCAGGCGCAAGTATCCGTTGATTCGGGAAAAACAGGGCCGGAGGGCAAGCTGCCTTCCGGCCCTTTATTGTGCCGTATCGCCAACGCGGTATTGGTAGGATTTAGCCGTGATGTTAAAGCCGTCTAGTGGCCTCAAGGCCGCAGTGCGGCGCCAAGAGTGGCCGCGCGGCACGTGGCAAGGTTGACTCGCGAAATGGCGCAACCTAAGGGGGCGGCGCCCTGGGCGGGTAGCCGTTGAACGCGTCAAACGTTCCTGCATGATGGAGGAGCCTGACATGAACGATGAGCCGTCTGCCCGAGGTCCTGTTGGCGAGGACGCGCGGATCGACGCGCTTGACGAGCGGCTGAAAGCCCTTCGAGAGCGAGAGGAAAAGCGCAACCAGCCGGCGGCGGGTGTGGAAACGGACGAGAATTATCGTGCCGGGAATCGCGTGCTGTCGGAATTGCTGGGGGGCGTCGCGGGCGGCTTGTTCCTGGGCTGGGTGATTGATCACTTTGCCGGGACGTCGCCCTGGGGTCTGTTGGTGATGATGTTCGTTGGAATATTCATTGCCTTCAGGAACATAATCCGGATTTCGAACCGGCGTCCTGACTGACCCAAGGGGGGTGGGAAGGGGCGCTGCCGTTCACTAGGCGACAGGGATATTCGCGTGGCAGCCGAAGGCAAGGTCGACCCGATGCACCAGTTCAGCATCCATCCGTTGTTCGGATCGGATAGCTGGAATATCGCTGGTTATAACATCGCATTCACTAACAGTACGTTGTGGATGGCGATCGCGGCCCTGCTGCTGTTCGTCTTCGTGGCGGGCGGTGCCAAGCGCCAGCTCGTGCCCGGCCGCTGGCAGATGGCGGTGGAGACTTTTACCGGCTTCGTCGACGGCATGCTGGCCGCGAATGTCGGCCCCAACGGCAAGAAGTATGTGCCTTACATCTTCTCGCTGTTCATGTTCATTCTCTTCGCGAACTTCCTTGGCCTCCTGCCGCTGGGCGTGATCGGGCTTCACGCCTTCACGTTTACCAGCCACTTCTCGGCCACCGGCGTGCTTTCGATCCTTTCGTTCTCGATCGTGATCATTGTCGGTTTCGTGAAGCACAAGCTGCACTTCTTCTCGCTTTTCGTGCCGCACGGTACGCCTGCCCTGATGATCCCGGCTATTTTCGTGGTCGAGCTGATCTCGTTCATGGTGCGTCCGTTCAGCCTTGGCCTGCGACTGTTCGTTGCGATGATGGCCGGCCACGTCCTGCTCGAAGTGCTTTCCAGCTTCGTGATCAGCTCGGGCAATGCCAGCATCGGCCTCTTCGCCATTGCCGGTCTGCCCAGCTTCGTCCTGATGGTCGGCATCTGCGCGCTTGAGCTGCTGGTTGCCGGTATCCAGGCTTACGTTTTCGCTCTTCTCACTTGCGTCTATCTCAATGACGCTGAGAATCTTCACTGATTTTACCGCCACACGGGTTTTCCAAAGGGAGTTTTTGAAATGGACGCAGAAGCTGCAAAGCTGCTTGGTGCTGGTTTCGCCGCTATCGGCGCTGGCCTCGCTTCGATCGGCGTGGGCAACGTTTTCGCCAAGTTCCTCGAAGGCGCGCTGCGCAATCCGGGCGCCGCTGACGCCCAGCAGGGCCGCCTGTTCATCGGCTTCGCCGGTGCCGAGCTTCTGGGCCTGCTTTCGTTCGTTATCGCCGCGCTGCTGATCTTCGCCTGATCGCAACGTGCTAGCGGCCGCTCCGGCTGCCCGGACCCTTTGGTTGGGCGCCGGACGCGGACCGCAGGAATTTTTACGGCCACTTCGAGACAGGGCTGATCCATGCCTCAGATCGCACAGCTCGCCGCGACCTATTCCAGCCAGATCTTCTGGCTGCTGATCTTTTTCGGTTTTACCTTCTTCGCCGTTGGGCGGGGCATGGTGCCGAAAGTGATGGATACGGTCGCGCAGCGTGACAAGCAGATTGCCGACGACCTTCTCGCCGCGGAACGTGCCCGCAAGCAGGCGGATGAGGAAGAGGCTTCCTGGCGTGCGCGTGAAAACGCCAACCGCGCCGAGGCGCAGGCCCTGATCGCGGATGCGCGCGGCAAGGCTGCTGCAGCCACCGCAGACCGTCTTGCAGCGGCCCAGACCGTTATCGACGGCAAGCTGGCCGATGCCGAAAGCCGTATTGCCGAGGCATGCCGTTCGGCCGCTGCCGAGATCGAGGATGTTGCCGCGGATGCCGCGCGCGATATCGTCGGCCGCGTTGCCGGTCTTTCGCTCGATGACGCCGCTGTCCGTTCGGCCGTGAAGGAGAACCTGGTCCATGGCTGAGAATGTTGCCGTAGAGCAGGGTCTTGCTCATGAAGGTGCCGAAGTCGCCGGTGCGACTACCGCGCATGTAGAGCATCACGCCGAACCGGCGCTGCTCGGCATCGCGCCGCCGGTCGCCGTTGTCAGTGCCTCGATGATCGTGCTGCTCGCCATTGCCGTCTGGAAGGGCCTTCCGGGCATGCTGACCCGGGGCCTCGATTCCCAGATCGCCGAGATCAAGGCGCAGCTTGAGGAAGCCAAGACCCTGCGCGCCGAGGCGGAAGCCCTGCGCAAGGAATATGCCGACAAGATCGCGAACGCCGAAAAGGACGCGGCCGCGATGCTCGATCATGCCCGTCATGAAGCCGAAGCGATCGTCGCCAAGGCCGAGCAGGACACGGCTGACGTGATCGTCCGCCGCGAAAAGATGGCGCAGGACAAGATCGCCGCTGCCGAACTGGCCGCTGTGACCGATCTGCGCAATCAGGCCGCCGCTGCTGCTGCCGCTGCCGCCAAAGGGCTGATCGCCTCCAACCATTCCGCCGATGCCGACAAGGCACTGGTGGACCAGGCCATCGCCGGGATCTGATTTCCCGCCGCATGGCCGGTTAAAAGGATAAGAGAGCCCCTGTCGCAGGACGGGGGCTTTTCTTTTGCCCGTTTTATGTCCCGCTGGTTTCCGGCGCGAAAAACGCTAGGTTCGAAGGACAATAACACGGAGAGGTGAGTCATGTTCATAAAGCTGACTGGAGCGGACCGGACGCCGATTGTTATCAACGCATCGCAAGTGACATTCATCTCGCAAGTGGACGAAGGGACGCGCCTCCGTTTTGGCGAAGGGCGCAGTACTACCGTGATCGAGCCGCTAGAAGAAGTTATGGATCGCCTCAACCGGACCTTGTCGTTTCCGGATACTTGAGCAGGGCTGCACTGCCAAAGGGCAAGTCGTGGTTAATTTGGTAAGATTGTTCGGGCTAAAGCCAGTGCCGGTCAACCCGGAGGAGCGTGCCGCGAATGTCAACCAAGGCCGGTATTTTTAGGCGCTATCCTGAGTTAACAGCAGCAAGGCACAAGGACGTGCCTGCAAATGGCATCCCGGAGTTTTGTGTCTATCTGGCCTTGTCGATGCTGCTGCATGCCGCATTGCTTGGCGATTGGACTTTCGAAGTCGATGATCAGTTCTATGCGCTGGTAGGTCATCGCCTGACCGAAGAGGCCCGGCTCTATGTGGATATCTGGGACCGCAAGGGGCCGGTCCTCTATTACCTGTATGCACTGTTTGCCTGGATCTGGGATTCCCCGGTTTGCTACCAACTGGCAGCCACACTTTTCTGCGCGGTTGGCGCAACTGTGGTGCAGGGGATAGCGGTAAAGCTTGCCGATCGGCGTGGCGCTTTCCTGGCCGGTATTTCCTACCTTCTTCTTAGCTTTCAGTTCGGCGGCGCCAACGGGCAGTCGGTGGTGTTTTATGAGCCGATGTTGGCCATTTGTGTCTGGAGTGTGGTTTCGCGCATTGATGTAGTCCGGGAAGGGCGGGTGGATTTGCCGCTTGTGGGTGGCTTTTTCGCAGCGGGACTAGCGCTAATGTGCAAGCAATCCGCAGCTTTCGAGGCCATTTTTTTTGGCGCGGCCTATTGCGCCATAGGATGGCATGCGGGTGCTCCGCTGCCCCGTATTGTCCGCAGTTCTATGGTTTTGGCCATAGTTGGCGCAGCGCCGTTGCTGACGTTTGCCTTTGGTTTCTGGTTCGCAGGATATTTCGATCCGTTCTGGCATGCGCTGGTAGGGTCGAACTTGGAAAGGCAGTATATGGGGGCTCACGAACGCCTGAGCCGCCTTCCTGCTGTCCTGACTGTCATGGCTCTGCCAACGGGGGTGGCGCTGCTGGGCTGGCTCAGGCTGAGGCGGAACGATCAAGGCCGGGTAACCGTCAGATTGGTTTCTGGTTGGCTAGGAGCGGCGGCGTTTGCGATTTTGCTGTATCCCAACATCTTCGAGTTCTATCTGATGGCCTTGGTGCCTGCGTTGTGCGTTATGGCGAGCGGTCTTTATGAGCAAGGACGGGTGGGGCTGCTGGCTCTAGCGGGTCTGGCCACTTCGATTTTGCCTTTTTCATCTGCACTTGACGTGCCTGCACGTATTCGGGCCCGGGCAGCTTCCGCAGAACTGGTAAACTATGTTCGCAAGGAAAAAGGGCAGGGGGGGCTCTTTGTCGCCGGACAACTCAGCTACCTCTATGTGCTGACCGGCAGCCTTCCTCCATCGCGACTGGTTTTTGTCTCCCATCTCTTTGATATGACAGAGGCTTCGGCGATAGGCAGAAACCAACTAGCAGAAGTTCATCGTATCCTCGCGCAAAGGCCGGGGACAGTTGTGCGGCAGGTTCCGCTTCAGGGCTCGCCTCTGAATGACCGGGCAGTGGCTTTGCTCGACTCATATCTGGACGGATGTGCCAAACGCCGCCGCTTTACACTCTACGACCAGTACGGAGCTCAGGAACAGGTGGTCTACAGTCAATGCGGCAGGGGGCGCTCAGGACAGGCTGAGCCATAGATTCAGAATGTATCCTTGGCAGATCGCAAGGCGGAAAACGTCGCGATGGCATCATGGGGATGACCGGCTGGAGCCCAGCGGGCCTGCATGGAGGGATCGTCGGCGCGCAAGAAGGGATTCGTCTTGAGTTCGCGTTCCAGCTTGGCGGGAACCGTGGGCAGGCCCGCTTCGCGCCAGCGGGCAATGTCCCTGGCATAGGCGGCCAGATCGGCGTTTCCGGGATCGGCGTGAAGGGCGAATTTCAGATTCGCTTCGGTATATTCATGCGCGCAGTAGAGCATCGTTTCGGGAGGCAGGGCCTTCAGCCGCCCCAGGCTCGCCCAGAACTGTTCCGCCGTGCCCTCGAACATGCGCCCGCAGCCCAGTGCGAAAAGCGAATCGCCGACGAAAGCCATTGCGGCGCCGGGCAGGTGATAGGCGATGTGTCCCAGCGTATGTCCGCCCACGTCGATCACGGTGCCCTTGCGATCGCCGATCGAGACGGTGTCGCCCTGTTTTACCAGCCGGTCGGCTCCGGCGATCTTGGCGGCGTCCCCGGCGGGGGCGGTGATCCGGCAGCCGGTGGCGGCCTTGATCGCCTCGTTGCCGCCCGCATGGTCCGGGTGCCAGTGGGTGTTCCAGACTTGCGTGATCTGCCAGCCTTTGCGGCCCGCCTGCCGCAGGTATTCGTCCGCATCGGGCGTGTCGATGCAGACGGTCTCCTCGCTCGCGGGATCGTGGAGCAGGTAGCCGTAGTTGTCGGACAGGCAGGGGAATTGGTGGACTTCGAGCATCGGAATTCTCCTCGTCCGCCAGTCTAGCGTCTGGAGCGCAAAGCAAAAGCCCGCCCGGCCAATCCCGAAGGAAAGGGCCGGACGGGCTCTTGGTGATTTCAGTGTCCTAGAAAGGACGCCTCAAGATCAACGGTTCTTGAGGGCCTCGCCGAGGATGTCGCCGAGCGACGCACCCGAGTCGGACGAACCGTACTGTTCCACGGCTTCTTTCTCTTCGGCCAGCTGACGGGCCTTGACCGAGAAGTTCGGCTTCTTCGAACGATCGAAGCCAGTGACCATGGCGTCGAGCTTCTGGCCGACCTGGAAGCGGTCGGGGCGCTGCTCGTCGCGGTCGCGGCCGAGGTCCGAACGCTTGATGAAGCCGGTCGCGCCGTCTTCGCCAGCCTGGACTTCCAGGCCGCCGTCGCGGACTTCGAGGACCGTGACGGTGACGACTTCGCCGCGGCGGAGCGAACCGCTCGCAGCCGCCACGCCGCCAGCCGCCGGAGCGCCACGCTCAAGCTGCTTCATGCCGAGGCTGATGCGTTCCTTCTCGACGTCGACATCGAGAACCACGGCCGAGACTTCCTCGCCCTTGCGGTGCAGGGCCAGGGCGTCCTCGCCCGAGATGCCCCAGGCGATGTCCGACATGTGGACCATGCCGTCCACGTCGCCGTCGAGGCCGATGAACAGACCGAATTCGGTCGCGTTCTTGACTTCGCCTTCGACCTGCGAACCAACGGGGTGCTTCTCTGCGAAGGCTTCCCAGGGGTTCTGCTGAGCCTGCTTGAGGCCGAGCGAGATGCGGCGCTTGTCGGAATCGACTTCCAGCACCATGACTTCGACTTCCTGCGAGGTCGAAACGATCTTGCCCGGGTGGACGTTCTTCTTGGTCCAAGACATTTCGGACACGTGGACGAGGCCCTCGATGCCCGGCTCCAGCTCCACGAAGGCGCCGTATTCGGTGATGTTGGTGACAGTGCCCGACAGCTTGGCGCCGACCGGGTACTTGACCGCCGCGCCTTCCCAGGGATCGCTCTCAAGCTGCTTCATGCCGAGGCTGATGCGCTGCGTGTCCTGGTTGATGCGGATGATCTGCACGGTGACGGTGTCGCCGATGTTGATCACTTCGCTCGGGTGGTTGACGCGCTTGTAGCTCATGTCGGTGACATGGAGCAGGCCGTCGATGCCGCCGAGGTCGACGAACGCACCGTAGTCGGTGATGTTCTTGACGACGCCTTCGATGACCTGGCCTTCGCTCAGCTTCTCGATCAGCTCGCTGCGCTGCTCGGCGCGGGTCTCTTCGAGGACGGCGCGGCGCGAGACGACGATGTTGCCGCGGCGACGGTCCATCTTGAGGATCTGGAAGGGCTGCGGCACGTCCATCAGCGGCGCGACGTCGCGAACCGGGCGGATATCGACCTGCGAGCCGGGCAGGAAGGCCACGGCGCCGTCGAGGTCGACCGTGAAGCCGCCCTTGACGCGGCCGAAGATCACGCCTTCGACGCGCTTGCCTTCGCCGAATTCGTTTTCGAGCTTGTCCCACGCGGCTTCGCGGCGGGCGCGGTCGCGCGACAGCATGGCTTCGCCGTCGGCGTTCTCGACGCGGTCGACATAGACTTCGACTTCGTCGCCGACCTTCAGGCCATGGTCGTCTTCACCGCGCGCGAATTCGCGCAGCGGCACGCGGCCTTCGCTCTTGAGGCCTACGTCGATGACGGCCTTGTCGTTTTCGATTGCGGTGATGGTGCCCTTGACGACGCGGCCTTCGAAGCCGTCATCGGCGACACCGCCGAGCTGTTCGTCAAGCATTTTCGCGAAATCATCGCGAGTCGGATTGGCAGCAGATGCCATTAAGAGTTTCCTTCAAAACGATTTTTCCGGCCAGGCGGTTGGTTCCGCCGGTCTTTCCTCCGCCATCCGCACCATTGCATCGGCGGGCCAAAAGGGCCGAACTGCCACGGGCGCCGGATACGCACCGCAGCGTCCATCAGGCCCGCAAGGGCCGTCGAGACCGGCGCGGCCTACGCGCGCAGGCCGCGAAATGCAAGGAAAATGGGGCTATCCCGCCGCCGGAAACGTTGCGGAGGATGCTGCGGGAGCATCGGGTTCCACGAACCGCATGGCGACATCGCAGCGGGCATAGCGGGCGCCGTAGCGCGCCATGATTTCGGCATCGTGGCGAAAGCCCAGCTTCTCGTAGAGGTGAATCGCGGCCTCGCAGCGCTTGTTGGTCAGCAGGTAGAGCGGGTCGGCCTGCATCGCCTGCGCCCGCTGGATCGCCGCGCTCAGCAGGAACTCGCCCGCCTTGAGCCCGCGCGCGCTTTCGCGCACGCCCATCTTGGTCAGCTCGAAACCGCCGCCGGCCGTCTTCTGCAAGGCACAGGTGCCGACGATGCCAAGCCCTTCCGCCTCGACGAACAGGATTACGCCCCCCGGATCGACAATCGCCGCGCGCGGGTTTTCCAGCACGTCGCGGTCGGTCTGTTCGAGTTGGAACATGGCGGTGATCCACTCGGCGTTGATGTCGTGGAAGTGGCGGGCCAGATCGTCCGAGAATTCGCGGAGGGACAGGACATCGGGCACCACGGCGCGGGCGCGGCTTTCCAGGGACTGTCTGGCGAGCGCGGCCTCGATTTCCGCGATACGGGCCATGAGATCGCCGCCCAGTTCCTCACACAGCAATTCCGCTGCACGGCCCACGCGGGGCCAGACCTGCAGCTTGGTGCGGATCATGGCCGCTTCGCCGGTGCCGGTCAGCGAAACGAGCCGCTGGCGCTGATCGGTGCAGGGGGCTGTCGTCACGAAGCCCAGCTTCGCGAGCTGGCCGACGATACGCGTCACGCCGGGCTGGCTGGTGCCGACCGCTTCGGCGAGCTGGCCCACCGTCATTGCCTTCCGGTCGAGCATGGCGAGGACCGGCATGTGGGCCGGCAGCAGGGGCAGGCCGGATTCGGCGATGATCGCGGCGGCCCCGGCCTGCATCCGTTCTCCCAGGCGCTTGAGGCGGGTCGCCAGAAACAGCGGGCCCATTTTCGCAACGGCGTCAGTCACGATCGAATCTCCATATCGCGATATATAACGCTGTATGTATTGGCGTGGATTTTTCCGGTCAAGGTGTGCCGGTGGAGATCGCGCAGCTTGCTTGATGCACAAACCGCCGTTTGCCCCTCGACTTCGCTCGGGACGAACGGAGGAGGTTCAGGCCGGGCGCGAGGTTCCTTCGTCCGCCAGTGCAATGGCGGCGGCGATGGCGGCATCGCGGTTTAGATCCGATGTGTCGAGCAGGGCGGCGTCCCCGGCGGCGCGCAAGGGGGCGTCCTTGCGGTTGCGGTCGCGTTCGTCACGCGCGGCGAGGTCTGCGGCGATGTCCGCCAGTGCGACCTGGCGTCCCTGGCTTTCCATTTCCAGAAAACGGCGCTGCGCCCGCGCTTCGACGGAGGCGGTGACGAAGAGTTTGACCTCCGCTTCCGGTGCGATCACCGTGCCGATGTCGCGCCCGTCGAGAACGGCGCCGCCCGGTTGCAGGGCAAAGCCGCGTTGCCGCTCGTAAAGCGCCCGGCGCACGGCGGGGTGGACCGACACGCGGCTTGCCAGGCCGCCGGTCGCTTCGGAGCGCAGTTCCGGATCGGCCAGCAGGCTGTCGGGAAAGGCGCAGGCGGCCAGCGCATCGGCCTCGCGGTCCGGATCGCCGCCCGTCAGCTCGACTTGCCGCCCGACTGCGCGGTAGAGCAGGCCGGTGTCCAGATGGGGCAGGCCGAAATGGTCTGCGAGCGCCTTGGCGATCGTGCCTTTGCCGGAAGCGGTGGGGCCGTCTACTGCGATAATCATCTGCGCGCCCATGGCGCGGCGGACCGGGGTTGGCAAGGGGGACGAGGCAGCGCTTAGTCCGCGATGTCCTCTGCCCATAGGGCTCCGTTTTCGGCGATGAAGCGGGCCATCAGCTCTATGCAGCGCGGATCGTCGGCGACTTCCACGTCCACACCGTGATCGCGCAGGAACTGTTCGTTGCCGCCGAAATTGCTGTTCTCGCCAATCACCACGCGGGGAATCTTGAACTGCACGATCGTGCCTGAGCACATCATGCAGGGGGATAGAGAGGTGTAGAGCGTGCAGTCGCGGTAGCTGGTCTGGCGTCCGGCGTTCTGCAGGCAGTCCATTTCGCCGTGGAGGATGGGATTGCCCTGCTGCACGCGCCGGTTGTGGCCCACCGCAATGATCGCGTCTCCGCGTGTCAGGGCCGAGCCGATCGGCAGGCCGCCTTCGTTGCAGCTTTTCAGTGCCTGCTCATAGCATGCATCGATGGCGGCCCGATCGATCCCGTTCATGCGGTAAGCCCGTCCAGCATGGCCTCGAACACCGGGAAACTGGTCGCGATCGGGCGGGTGTCGTCCACTTCCACGCCGTCGCGGCTTGCAAGCCCCGCGACCGCCATGGACATGGCGATGCGGTGATCGAGATGCGTGGCGATCGGGCCTGCGGTGCCGGGCAGGGGCGCGCCGCCCGTGCCGGTAATGACAAGGCCGTCCTCGCGCTCCTCGATACGCGCGCCGGCGGCGGCGAGTGCGGCGGCCATCACGGCGAGGCGGTCCGATTCCTTCACGCGCAATTCGTCGAGACCGCTGGTCACGGTCACGCCCTCGGCCAGCGAGGCGGCGACGAAGAGGGCGGGGAACTCGTCGATCATGCTGGGTGCGATGGCCGGATCGACCTCTATGCCCTTGAGCGCGGAGTGCTTCACCAGCAGATCGGCCACCGGCTCGCCGCCGACTTCGCGCGGGTTCACTTCCGCGATATCGCCGCCCATCTGGCGCAGCACTGTCACCAGCCCTGCGCGGGTGGGATTGAGGCCGACATTCTCGATCAGCACTTCGCTGCCCGGCGTGATCAGTGCGGCGACGAGGAAAAAGGCGGCGGAGGAGGGATCGCCGGGTACGTCGATCACTTGCGGCTTGAGTTCCGCCTCGCCGCGCAGCGTGATCACGCGCGCACCGTCCGCATCGGTTTCGACGGTCAGATCCGCGCCGAAACCGCGCAACATGCGCTCGGAGTGATCGCGGGTGGGCACCGGCTCGATGACGGTGGTGATTCCCGGCGTGTTGAGCCCGGCCAGCAGCACCGCGCTCTTCACCTGCGCGGAGGCGACCGGCAGGCGGTAGGAGATCGGCACGGCGGGGCTGGCGCCGCGCACGATCAGCGGCAGGCGGCCGCCCTCGCTCGCCTCGAAACCGGCGCCCATCTGGCTAAGGGGCTCGATCACGCGGCCCATCGGGCGCTTGGAGAGGCTGGCATCGCCCGTGAAGCTGGTGGTGATCGGATGGCTGGAGACAAGGCCCATCAAAAGGCGCGTGGAGGTGCCCGAATTGCCCATGTCGAGCGGCGCTTCGGGCTGGAGCAGGGCGCCCACGCCGACGCCGTGCACCGACCATGCGCCTTCGCCGGTGCGCTCCACCGTGGCGCCCATCGCGCGCATGGCGGCGGCGGTGGCGAGCACGTCCTCGCCTTCGAGCAGGCCGGTCACGCGCGTTTCGCCCACTGCCAGCGCGCCGAGCATGATCGAGCGGTGGCTGATGGACTTGTCGCCCGGAACGCGGATCGTGCCCTTGAGCGGCCCTGCGGGCAGGAAGCGGCGGGGGCGCATATCGGTATCGGCGGCGTGACTCACAGGATCGGGCTTTCGCAAGAGGCAGAACGATGAGGGATGCTCTCCATTTCGTCCAGGCGGAGCCGGGAATCGTGATTTTCGAGCACCGGAGCGCAGCGTACTTCCAGTACGTGAGCACCGAAGCGCAGAATAATCGCGTTTCGCAGGCCCGAATGGGCGGAATGGAGGGCATCCCGGGCCGCGGCTTTTGACAGCGCGGGCAGCCTATGGCAAGGCGCGCGCCCTGATGCGGCGGGCACGCTTGATTTTGCGCGCCGGACCCACCATCAAGACACGGATTTTACACCCGGCCTTCAATCATGGGGCGGGCAAGATTGAGGACATTTCATGGCAAAGCCTGAATGGGGCGCCAAGCACGGCTGCCCGAAATGCGGCACCCGCTTCTACGATCTGGGCAAGGACGACCCGGTCACCTGCATCGAATGCGGCTACGAATGGACGCCCGAGCCGGTGCTCAAGTCCAAGCAGCCGATTCCCTTCGAGGAAGTCCAGAAGAAGGAAACGGAAGAGCAGGAAGATTCCGATCTGGCCGAGGACGATCTGGCGATCGATGAAGACAGCGATTCGCCCGACAACGATGTCGATCTGGGCGGAGACGACGATCTTGGAATCGGCGGCGCCAGCGACGATGGCGACCGCGACGAGTAAGTTCGCCGTCAAGTTTGGCCGGTGCCCGGTAAAAAATCCGGGTGCCTCCAAATTCCCTCTTGCCAAGCGGGAAAGCCCCCACTAGAGGGCGGCCTCCCAAGCGGAAGCACAACGCTTTCGAGAGGGGATACGGAAGCAGACCTCCCAGGGCTGTCTCCGGAAATTGAAATGGCACGGGGCCGTAGCTCAGCTGGGAGAGCGCTACAATGGCATTGTAGAGGTCAGGGGTTCGATCCCCCTCGGCTCCACCATTTCAAGAAATGGTTCCGCCTCGGAACTTCTTCGGAAGGCTTTGGGGCTCCGCCATTTCGACATATGAGTTTCGCGCAATAGCGATACGCTGGCTGACGAGGTTTCGTCCGCCGGCGTTTTTCGCATGATGTTGCGCTCACGCCGGTCCGCGAGGTTTCGCTCACCGGCGTTTTCGGCGTTCTGCGGGTCTGGCCGGTCCGCGTGATGGAGTACGGCACAATGTTTGACTCTCTGTCCGATCGTCTCGGCGGCGTGTTCGACAAGCTGCGGGGCCGCGGCGCGCTCAAGGAGCAGGACGTCCGCGATGCCATGCGCGAAGTGCGCATCGCCCTGCTTGAGGCCGATGTCGCGCTCCCGGTCGTGCGCCGTTTCGTCGATCAGGTTACGGAAAAGGCGATAGGCCAGTCGGTCCTGCGCTCGGTCACGCCGGGCCAGCAGGTCGTCAAGATCGTCAACGACGCGATTGTCGAGATGCTCGGCGGCGATACGACGCCGGAACTCGATCTCAATGCCGCGCCGCCGGTGGTAATCATGATGGTCGGCCTCCAGGGCTCGGGCAAGACCACCAGCACCGCCAAGATCGCCAAGCTTCTCAAGGAGAAGCAGGGCAAGAAGGCGATGATGGCCTCGCTCGACGTCAACCGCCCGGCCGCGCAGGAACAGCTCAAGGTGCTGGGCGAGCAGGTGGGTGTTGCCACGCTGCCGATCATTCCCGGCCAGCAGCCCACCGAAATCGCCACCCGCGCCATGCAGGCCGCGAAGCTGCAGGCGATCGACGTGCTGCTGCTCGATACCGCGGGCCGTCTCCACGTCGACCAGCAGCTCATGGACGAGATGAAGGCGGTTGCCGAAATCTCCCGTCCGCAGGAAACGCTGCTCGTTGTCGACTCGCTGACCGGTCAGGACGCGGTCAATGTCGCGCAGAGCTTTGCCGGTGAAGTAGAGCTTACCGGCGTCGTGCTCACCCGTATGGACGGCGATGCGCGCGGCGGTGCAGCGCTTTCGATGCGCGCCGTCACCGGCAAGCCGATCAAGTTCGCAGGCACCGGCGAGAAGATGGACGCCATCGAGGTGTTCCATCCCAGCCGCGTCGCCAACCGCATCCTGGGTATGGGCGACGTCGTCAGCCTCGTCGAAAAGGCGGCCGAAGCCGTCAAGGTCGAGGATGCCGAAGCGCTCGCCAAGCGCATGGAGCAGGGCAAGTTCGACATGAACGACCTGCGCATGCAGCTCAAGCAGATGCAGAGCATGGGCGGGCTTGGCATGCTGGCGGGCATGATGCCCGGCATGAAGAAGGCCAAGGCGGCGATGGCCGCATCCAACATGGACGACAAGGTGCTGGTGCGCATGGATGCGATCATCGGCTCGATGACGCCCAAGGAGCGCACCAATCCCGCGCTGCTCAACGCCAAGCGCAAGATTCGCGTGGCCAAGGGCTCGGGCACGCAGGTTCAGGACGTCAACAAGCTGCTGAAAATGCACATGGAGATGTCCAAGGCCATGAAGCAGATCAAGAAGATGGGCGGCCTCAAGGGGCTTGCCGCCATGTTCGGCAAGGGCGGTCTCGATGGCGCCATGCCGGGTCTTGGCGGGCAGGGCCTCGGCCCCGGAGCGGGCGGACTGCCTGGTCTCGGCGGCGGTGGCGGCGCGCCCGATCTCAGCAAGTTTTTGAAGAAATAAGCATTCGAATTTGAAGGAAAGGTAGAACAATGTCCGTTTCGATCCGTCTGTCGCGCGGTGGCGCGAAGAAGCGCCCTTACTACAAGATCGTCGTTGCCAACTCGCGCGCTCCGCGTGACGGCAAGTACCTGGAGCAGATCGGCACCTACAACCCGCTGCTCGCCAAGGACGACGAGAACCGCGTCAAGCTGAACGAGGACCGCGTGAACTACTGGCTCGGCGTTGGCGCCCAGCCGACCGACCGTGTTGCCCGCATGCTCGACAAGGCCGGTATCAAGGAACGCGCCGCGACCAATAACCCGCAGAAGGGTGAGCCGGGCGAAAAGGCCAAGGAACGCGCCGAGGAAAAGGCCGAGAAGCTGCGTGAAGCTGAAGAGGCCGCCAAGGCTGCTGCCGAGGCTCCGGCCGAGGAAGCTCCGGCTGCAGAAGAAGCAGCTCCCGAAGCTGCTGCTGAGGAATCTACTGAGGCCTAAGCCTTGGCTGGTAACGACCGCCCCGTCATGCTGGCAGCCATTACCGGCGCCCATGGTGTGACGGGCGAAGTTCGCCTCAAGCTGTTCGGAGAAGGCGTGGCTGCGCTCAAGCGCTACCGCGCCTTCAACGATTCCGCACTGACGCTAAAAAAGCTGCGTGACGACGGTAAGGGCGGCGCGATCGCCCGCTTCGAGGAAGTGACGAACCGTAACGCGGCGGAAAAGCTGCGCGGCACGGCGCTAACCGTGCCGCGCTCGGCCATGCCCGATCTGGGCGAGGGCGAGTATTATCACGCCGATCTGATCGGTTTGCCCGTGGTTTCGGATACAGGCGAAACGCTCGGTACTTGTATTGCCGTTGAGAACTTCGGTGCTGGCGACGTGCTGGAGATCGAACGGGAAAAACCGGACGAGAAGGGGCGTATATCGCGCTTCATGGTACCCATGACGCAGACGGCCGTGCCTGAATGGAACGGAGAGCGGATCGTCCTCAATTCGGCTTTCGTTGAAGAATGACTTTCGCCGCCACCGTCCTCACCCTTTACCCGGAAATGTTCCCTGGCCCGCTTGGCGTCTCGCTGGCGGGCCGGGCGCTGTCCGAAGGTAAGTGGACGATCAACCCCGTCCAAATTCGCGACTTCGCGACCGACAAGCACCGCACGGTGGACGATACGCCCGCGGGCGGCGGTGCCGGGATGGTGCTCAAAGTAGACATTCTGGCGGCCGCCATCGACCATGCGCGCAGTCTCAGTCCGGATGCGCCGGTGATCGCCATGACGCCGCGTGGCAAGCCTATCACGCAGACCCGGGTGCGCGAACTCGCGGCGGGCCCCGGTGTCACGGTCCTGTGCGGCCGCTTCGAAGGTTTCGACGAACGCATCTTCGAAGGCCGGGGCGTGGAAGAGGTTTCGGTCGGCGATATCGTGCTGTCCGGCGGGGAACCGGCCGCTTTGATGCTGTTAGACGCTTGCATTCGCCTGCTTCCCGGCGTAATGGGCGCGCCTTCCAGCGGAACCGAGGAATCGTTCGAGGACGGTCTTCTTGAGTATCCGCACTATACCCGGCCCACCGAGTGGGAAGGGCGCACGATCCCTGAAGTGCTGCGATCGGGGGATCATGCGAAAATCGCCACCTGGCGGAAACAAAAGGCGGAGGATGATACACGGTTACGCAGACCGGACCTTTGGGAGCGTCACAGGGACGCTCGGGACCAGTCTGCCTCTGGCGCGCGGCATGAAAATGAGGATTTGGGTTCATGAACCTGATTCAGCAGATCGAGGCCGAGGAAATCGCCAAGGCCGCCAAGGATATCCCGACGTTCCGTCCGGGCGACACTGTTCGCGTTGGCGTGAAGGTTGTGGAAGGTACGCGCAGCCGCGTGCAGAACTTCGAAGGCGTTTGCATCGCGCGTTCGAACCGTGGCTTCAATTCGAACTTCACTGTTCGCAAGATGAGCTTCGGTGAAGGCGTGGAGCGTGTGTTCCCGCTCTACTCGCCCAACCTCGATTCGATCACCGTGGTCCGCCGCGGCGTCGTGCGCCGTGCCAAGCTGTACTATCTGCGTGGCCGTACCGGTAAGCGTGCTCGCATCGCCGAGCGCCGCGAGGTCAACGAAGCCAAGGCGTAAGCTTTGGCTCTTTCGCCGGGCTGCAAGGCCCGGCGGCAGAAGAGGCGGTTCGGCTACGGGCCGCCTTTTTTATGCCCGGGCCATAGGCGCGGGTGCAGGATGAAAGATTTTTCATCCGAATCGCTGTCCTGATTTCGAAGGGAATGAGACCGCTTTGATGTTGCAATGCAGCGAAACTGCAGCCTATTCTGGAATTTGCATCACTTCGTTAGCCGGGTTGTATGACGTGTTGCGCCGCACAAGGGCAAAATGGTGTGAACATGGCGGAAAAACCCGATTAACTGCGGATTTTCCGGTGGTTTAGGCCTTGCCAGAGCCTGCAAAACCCGCTCAATTCCGTCGCTATCTCAGAGGCGATTCAAAGTTTTCCATACACAACCGGTTCCACTGAAAGGTAGGGGTTCCATAATGAACAAGAACGATCTCATCAGCGCTGTTGCCGACTCGAGCGGCCTGACCCGCAGCGACGCCACCAAGGCCGTTGAAGGCGTGTTCGATGCTATCACTGGTGCGCTGAAGTCGGGCGACGAAGTGCGCCTCGTTGGCTTCGGCACCTTCTCGGTCGCCAAGCGCAAGGCTTCGACCGGCCGCAACCCGCGCACCGGCGAGCCGATGGAAATCAAGGCTTCGGCTCAGCCGAAGTTCAAGGCTGGCAAGGGCCTGAAGGACGCTGTCAACTAAGACTGTCCGGCGGCTCGTAACGCCTCACGAGCCATAAAGAATTACGCCGCGCCAACCTCGGTTGGCGCGGCGTTTTTCATGCCTGTATGATTGGATGAGGCCGGCGCGCCTCAGCTCTCCATTTTTAGAAGGGCCATGGGCGCCGCCTTCGTGCGTGGATTGACGGGCCAGACCAGTGATTGCCCACGGGTGCCGGGCTCCGGGCCTTCGTCGGTATTGTTGGCGAGAACCTCGGCGTTCGTATGGATCGTGAAAGTTCCATCAGCCTCGGCCGCAGGGCCGTTTTTGGAGCCGCCGTTCTTGGCCATGCCGGACATCATGCCCGTCATGGCGGTGCTGCTTCCGACAGGGCCGAACCCCGGCGCATCGACGCGCACCGTGCCGTCCTGCCGCAGCGAGATCCGCACGAACGAATTGCTCATCGAAAAACCTTCCATGGTGGGGAAGATGAAGTCGTGATCGAGCTTGCCGGACAGGGCGAAATCGACATCGAACTTGCCGTTGCCCAGATATTCGACCCTCTTCCAGCCCGCCTGGCGGCGCAGCTTGGCGGCCAGCTCCCGGCCGGAATCGGGGTTGCTGGGATCGATGCCGCCCAGGAACATCTGCGCGATCTGAGCATCGCGCTTCTGCTTGCTGCTGCGCTTCTGTTCCCATTCCGCCTTTTGACCCGCGATTTCATCTGGCGTGCAGTCCCGCTCCTTCAGGGTCTCCTCGTCATGGCAAGCTTCTGCGGAAAAGGTCTTGCTTGAGCTGGAGTCCATCATTGGCAGCATCAGTATCTCGCCGGTGTAGTGGAACGCGAAAGTGCGGTCCTTGCGCAAGTCCAGTTGCGAAGTGAACTTGCCCGGGGTGAAGATGCACGCGGCCAGCAGCAGCGACAGCGCTGCGGCGGCCAGTCCGGCGGTGAGGCGCCGGGCGCCGCCCCGGCGTGAGTTCCCCTGCATGTACGTCTCCTTTTGAAAAATTTGCGGCGTCATTCCGCCGCCGGTTCGCGCGTCGCTGCGGCATAGAGCGCGATCGCAGCGGCATTGCTGACATTGAGGCTTTCCATCGCCGCGCTGATCGGCAGGCGGGCGATGGCATCGCAATGCTGGATAATGTTGTGGCGCATGCCTTCGCCCTCGGCGCCCAGAACAAGGGCAACCGGACCGGCGGGCAGGGCCTGTGCCAGCGTGGCGTCCGCTTCACCGTCGAGGCCGATGCGCCAGTATCCGGCCTCGGCGATCTCTTCCAGCGCGCGGGCCAGATTGACTACGCGCACCCAGGGCACGATTTCCAGCGCGCCCGAGGCCGATTTCGCCAGCGTGCCCGATTCGGGCGGAGCGTGGCGGTCCTGCGTGACGATCGCGCAGGCATCGAAGGCCGCGGCCGAGCGCATGATCGCGCCGACATTATGCGGATCGGTGACCTGATCGAGCACGATGACGGGGCGGTCCGGATTGCCATCCAGCACATCGGCCAGGAACAGGTCATCCAGCGGTGCGCATTCGAGAACCAGTCCCTGATGCGGCGCATCGCGCGCGACAAGGCGAGCCAGATCGGCGCCTTGCGCCCATTCGACGGGAAAATCGCTGGGCAGCTCGCCATCAAGCGAATCGACACCTTCGCGCGTCGCCCAAAGCTTGCGGTGGCTGCGGGCGGGATTCTTGAGAGCGGATTCCACGGCATGGCGCCCCCAAAGGCGTACCATGCCCGAACTGGCACGGCCGCTGCCGCGCCCGTTTTTCATCCGCCCCGCACGGCCGCGCAGGGCCCGGCCTGGGCGTTTGCTGTCCCGTCCGCCCTCCCGGTCATCGCTGCGCTTGTTCATCGATTGTCCTTTCTGTGAAAAATGTGTGCCCGCTTTGGCAGCGACCCCATTGACAGGCAAGGCTCGGTTCGGCAAAGGCGCGGCTCCTCGGCAACGGGGGCTTCTTTTGAAGCTCCAAACAACGCCGGTATCTCCCGTTCGGGATGGCCGGCTAGCCAGCAACTGGTGTGGACAGGTGGCCGAGTGGTTAAAGGCAGCAGACTGTAAATCTGCCCGCGCAAGCGTACGTTGGTTCGAATCCAGCCCTGTCCACCACCAGCTTTCCCGTTATGGCACGTGAAAGCCCGTAGAAATCCCGGAAATCCTGGGGTATTCTCTCCGTGCAGGACCGCCTGCGCCCGCCGCATTTTGCCTGCAACCGGGCTGGAATGTGGGGGAAGTGTGGGGGAGGATTGGCTTTCCCCCACATTTTGATCCTCCAATGTGGGGGAGGAAAGTGTGGGGGAATGACATGGGAAAGCTGACGGCAGTGGCGGTTAAGGCCGCTTTGGCAATTCCCGGTACCTATCAGGACGGCGACGGGTTGTTTCTGAAAGTCGACAAACGCGGCGGCGCATCTTGGACTTTGCGACTCCAGCGCGACGGAAAGCGGCAGGACATCGGGATTGGTTCCGCCCGGCTGCTGACACTGGCGGAAGCCAGAGAGCGAGCGAGAGAGCTTCGCAAGGCGGTAAAGGTTGAACGTCGTGACGTTCTGGTGGAGAGGAAGGATGAAGCCGCTGCCAAGGTGACGTTCCGCGAAGCTGCGAAGACCTACCACGCCGAAAACGAATCAGGTTGGAAAAGCGAGGTCTATCCTCGTCAGTGGCTCGCCAGTCTGGAGAATTACGCTTTCCCCAAGCTCGGTGATCGTCCGACAGGCGGGATTACGGCGGCTGATATTATCGGTGTGCTGACGCCGATCTGGCAGGACATTCCAGAAACCGCCCGCCAAGTGCGCAACCGAATATGCGCTGTGCTTGATTATGCCCATGCAAAGGGCTGGCGCTCGACAGAAGCACCATCGGGCAGCGGAAGCCTCAAGGCGGGTCGGGGCCTGCCCCGGCAAGTGAAGGAGCGGGAAAACCGGAAGGCTATGCCCTACGTCGCGGTGCCTGCGTTCATCACTGCCTTGCAGCGAAAACCATCATATGGGCGGCTCGCGCTCGAATTGCTTATCCTGTGCGGCGTGCGCTCGCAGGAGGTGCGGCTGGCGACATGGGCTGAATTTGACCTGGAGGGCCGTCTGTGGACGATTCCAGCCGATCATATGAAAAGGGGTAAGGCGCACATCGTTCCGCTCTCTGACGCTGCTCTGGCGGTTCTGGCGAAGGCGGCGGCATTGAAGCTGGCGGGCACCGAAATTGTTTTTCCCGGCACGGGCGGCAAGCCCATGTCAGATATGACGCTGTTGAAGGTGCTGCGTGACGCCAGCGAGCCCTACCATGTCCACGGCTTCCGTTCGGCTTTTACCGATTGGGCCGCAAATGAGGGCTTTGCCGATGCCGTGGTGGAAGCCGCCCTTGCGCACAAGACGCCGGACGCGGTGCAGGCGGCCTATCGTCGAACCACCTACTTGGGTACGTCGCACCAGCCGGGTGCGCGGGTGAAACTCATGAAGGCGTGGGGACAGTATTGCGCAAGCGGGGTGGCTGGCGGTGCCAAGGTCGTGCCAATCAGGAACGCGAGGGGTGGCAAATGAACGATGAAGGCGACTTTTCGCTCTCCTCTGACGAAATGCTGGTTTCGGCAGAAGATTTTTCGCTGATGAGAGTCGAAGTAGGATTGCGTAATGCAGATCTTTGTCCCCTCGCCGAACATCTAAGGAATGGCTTTTCGCTTCCCCCTGAGGTTTCTGGCGCGATCGCCGATGCAATTGAAGGGCGGTCTGGAGCGCCGTGCAGCATCTCCGCAGTCCATCAAAGGGATGGAAGACCAAGTGAAGGCCTACATTCACGCAATATCGAGATCGGACTGGCCTACGAGAAGGAACTTAAAGCTGCAAAGCGAGGGGAGGCAAAAAGGATCAGGTCCAATCTCGCGAAGCGCTTTCATGTTTCTGAAGCTACCGTCAGGGATGCGGTGGCCTATACCCGTCGGTGGTTAAGTGGTTTGGTGGGAACAGTGAGCGCTGGAAAGTGAACAACTAACTCCAGTGTTAAATGTCTTAGACTCTTGCTGACATGCGCCGTTTGCTGCCTATTGTCAGAAGCCGTCATTCCCAAACAGGAGGCGGCAATGAACATCGACCCGATGATACCGAAGCCCGAAATCGTGAGGGTTTCTAATCTCTCTGAACCAACAATCTATCGCGAACAGCGCGCGGGGCGCTTTCCACCGTTCGAGCACATCTCGGCTCGGCGTGTAGGGCTGCGCCTATCAGTTCTCAATGAATGGCTAGAAGGCCGAAGGAATTGGGAGGGTGAAAGCCATGTTTGAACCCATTCTTTGTTCACAGGCCGAAGCGTGGAAGATGCTCGGAATTGGGAAAACACTTGGGGCCGAACTTCTGGCGACTGGCCAACTCCAATCCGTCCGCATTGCGGGCCGACGGCTGGTAGTGATCGCCAGCGTCAGGCGACTAGCTGGAATTGAGTCCGATACTGGTGGGGAGGACTGAGGTATGGTCCAGCACCTATATCAGCTGCCATTCGGCTACGCGGTCGAATTTCGATGGAACAGGCAGAGGCTTGATAGCGAATGGCGCCCGCGCATACCGCCCCGCGATACTGCACTCAAGCTGCTGCCGGACTACCGGAACGCGCGCAATCATTTCCTGAGCGGGCTTGGGCTCGACGTTGTGGTGGTCGAACTATGAGCAATACGTTCGACCACATGAAAGCCGCCCGCCGCTGGCTGATCTGGCAAGAGGTCCGGAAGCCCGGAAAGTCAAAGCCGGACAAGGTGCCGTTTTACACGGACGGTACACCGCGCGGCGCCACTGATACCCCGGAGGACACCGTCCGGCTCGCAACCCATGACGAGGCTTGGAGGGCTGCCGTTGCACGGGGCCATGGCTGGGGGGTGGGCTTTGCCTTGGGGCGGGATGCTACCGGCCATTTTTGGCAAGGCATTGACCTGGACAATATCACCGAGAACCGCCTTTCCGATTTGGCGGACACGCTGCCCGGCTATGTGGAGAAAAGCCCCAGCGGAAGAGGCATTCATGCCATCGGCTACGGTCGCCAATTCCGTTCGCTTGGCTCGAATGGAACCGGCATAGAGGCATATTCCGCTGGGCGCTTTTTCACTTTCACGGGAAACGTAATTCGCGACGGGCAAGTCGTCTGCCTCGCGGATCATATCGAGAAAGTTCTTGTTCCCCTGCACAGGAAAAGGGCCGGACGCAACCGCTCCAAATCCGCTGAACCTCAAATCGAAAAGACGATTTCGCCACAGGTCATCGCGGATTTGCGCTCGGCACTGAATTTTCTTCGTGCTGATAGCCGGGATCTTTGGATTGCCATGGGCCACGCGCTGAAAGAGCTTGGCGAGGCCGGGCGGGAATTGTGGCTTAGCTGGTCGCAGAGTTCCAAGAAATGGCAGCCGCAGGATGCCGAGAAGTGGGACAGTTTCGCGCCAACAGAGACGGGCTACCGGGCTGTCTTTGCTGAGGCACAACGTCAAGGTTGGCAAAATCCTGCTAGCGGCCCAGCGCAAAGCACTCGTGCTGAGACCAACGACACTGGTGCAACAGGCCATCGATCACTGGCATTCCGTTCGCTGGACAATGTACCCATGCGGGCAATCGACTGGCTGTGGCCAGGCTGGATCCCCAAGGGCTATATCACGTTGTTCGCCGGTGAGACCGGCGCGGGCAAATCGACTGTCCTTGCCGACATCACGGCGCGCGTGACGTCCGGTGCGTCTTGGCCCGGCGAAGCTCTCGACGCATCGCGCGAACCGGGACGTGTTCTCTGGCTGGGCAGCGAAGACAGCATTGAGGAAATGACCGTGCCTCGGCTCTCCGCCTGCGGTGCCGAACTTTCTCGAATTATCGAAATCCAAGGCGTCCAGATTGACGGGCAGCGTTCCGCATTCTCGATGCAGGACGACCTTCAAGCGGTCGCTCGCTGGCTGGAATTTTCTCGCGACGAAGGCCAGCCTTTTTCCATGTTGGTGATTGATCCGGTCACTAGTTACTTGCCGGGGCAGAAATTGCGGAAGGTCGATCTCAATGATGCCGGGCAATTGCGGAGCATTTTGGAACCGTGGCTGCGGCTGGCGCAGGATTTCAACATCGCCATTGTCTGCGTCACGCACTTTGCGAAGGACACGACACGGGCAATGTTGCATCGTGTCTTGGGCTCCGCAGCCTTTGCGCAAACATGCCGAAGCCTTTGCGCGGTAATCGAACGTCCGGCAGCAGAGGGCATAGGGGCAGACCCGCACGCCAAGGCGTTAGTGCAGGTCAAGGTCAATCTGCCCGAGCATCCAGGCGGATCATGGAAATTCAGAACGGTGAAAGTCGAGGTCGGCACCGACCCGCGCAGTGGCAAACCGATTTACGCAACACGGCCGGATTGGGAGGAACTGGATAGCGCACTTACGCCACAAACTGCGATTGGCCGTGCGCGCGGCCCGGCCAGCAAGTTTCTCTCAGCTTTCGGCAGTTGGCTCCGCGCTTATTTCGCCGAGCAAGGGGGCGAGTGGCATGCCGTGGCAGATGTCCGCTCCCACGCTATCGGCGAAATTGGAATTTCGGAAAGCTGGTGGGACAGGCACAGCGGGGAATTTCTCGAAAAGCAAAATGCTGGTGGGAAATGGCTGTGCCGCATTCCTCGCGAAGAAACCTGCCAAAGTGGTGGTAGTGGTGCCTATGTGGGGGAAGTGGTGAAACTGGGCGAAGTGGCACCCCTCCAGATGGACCACTACCCACCACTAGCACCACCTTGCAGGGTTTCGCGTGATGCCCCCGTGCCTGCTTCTGATGATCCGGCGTGGTAGAAAACGCCCCATGCCTCGTGGACGAGTATGCTGGCCGAGAATTTCGAGATGGGAATGAAAATGGCGAAATTCAAAAAATACCTGGACGGACCCAAAAAGCCGCCACGTATGTTGACTGCGGACCAAATTGATCCGCGATTGATGACGCGGCTTGCAAAAGGCTTCATCGAATCCGCCCTGGTGTCCTCGCCCGCCTTCGACGATAGTGTCCGGATCAGGGTGCAGAAAGCCATTGCCGTTGGCGACTGGCGGGCGCATCCCGCAGCGAAAGACTGGGCAGGGAACGCTGTTGCCGCCGCGATTAGCGAGCACATCGACGTTCAAACCGGCAAGCCGATTGCAAAAGCCTTGCTGAAAGAAATGCTTGCCAAGGGGCAACTGAGGATCGAGCAGCGTCCGGACGCGAATGGCAAAATGTGCGACTTTGTTGTTGTCGGTGAGGCTATGGGAAGTGGCTGCGCCAATCAGGTGTCGTGACGTGGAACGTCCAAAATTGGGATCATTCAGTCATCGCGCAATGCCAGTCTCTCAGCCGATGTTTGGTTGAAAATTGCTTCTCGGTCAGCGAAGCATATGAAGCCGATAATTAGAGCAAACCACAACGCGAGGCCCCAACCTCCAAGAAAATGAGTCAATAGCAATAGCGAACCTAAGCACCCGACATATGCAAGGATTTCCGGCAGGGCCTTTATAATCAGCACTAGGGCAGCAATTCCTACAGCCAGCAAAAGCAACGCAAGCAAGATGCCGAGCGCAATCTCAACAATCATGACAATCTCCTACCCGTTGCAAAACGAACGAGCCTCTTAGTGCCAGCTACCCATCTAACGCCCATGGATCGCAAGCTAATTGCGGATAGTTGCCTTTTACTTACCGGAATGTCAAAAAATCTAATTTACGTCCCTCATGCTCAATTCCTCTCCTCGCTACCCATCTGCGCGGAGGCACCATGGTGGATTTGCGCACGAGATTTGGCAGGCTGGTAAAGGCGCATCGTGTGCGTTTGGGTATCACCCAAGAAGCATTGGCCGAACGTGCAGGTATCAGCACGGACATGGTATCCAAAATCGAGAGCGGCAACAGTGGTGCGCGTTTCGGCGTCATCGTCCAACTTGCGGATGCCCTCGAAGTCGACCCTGCCGAACTTTTCACCCCACACTTGCCAGCCGGACAATTGCAGCGATTGCCGCTCACTGAAATCACAAGCCGTCTTGCCAGCCTCAGTGACAGCGAATTGCGGTGGCTGAAAGGCATTATCGACGCGGCGTTGCAATCCAAAGCTCTATGACGAGCCGAACTTTTCTAAATGGGAGGCGGAGAGAAATTTCGGCCTTTCGCGTGGATGAAGGGAAGAAAAGAAATAGGGCTATCTGAAAATGTTCGGATAAATTACAAATTGTTGCGAACATTGTCGGCGGACCGGTTGGGGGCTCCTATGGTCGTGCGTCCACAGTGCTGCAGTTCCCTCAGGCGTAATCGTAGGCTAGGGTAGTGCGGTGAAATTATCTGGCTCGAAACTGACTCGAATTTTGGACGATCGCGAAGCGCCTGCGGCTCAAGGGAAGCGCGTGGGACAGCGTCATTTGAACTCCAATGCCATGCCTATACCGACCGATGTGAAGCTTTCCAGTCGTCCGAAATCAAGCCGCGATTTGGCTCCACTTCTCGCGCATCCTGATCAGGTTATGTTCCTCGACATCGAGACGACTGGTCTGAGTAGGCACTACGACTACATCACCGCCATAGGCTACGAGATGGGCGGTCGTTATGATGTCTGGCTTGCAGGTGACGATATCACGTCATTTCGTTCAGCCCTTGAGAGTGCGCGTAGCCTAGTCACGTTCAACGGTACGCTATTTGACCTTCCATTCATCGAGGATGCCTTCGGAAACCTGAACTGGCCAAGTCACCATGTCGATCTACGATACGCTTGTCGCCGGGCCGGTTTGGTGGGTGGTCAGAAGCGTATCGAGGAGCAGCTTCAGATAAAGTGCCGCGAAGGAATGGAAGGTGTCGATGGCGCAATGGCCGTCCTCCTTTGGCACAGGTATCTTCGTGGAGACGATCATGCTTTGGAGCAACTCGTCTCTTACAATTGCGCCGACGTCCGAGCTATGACCCATATCCTAGATCACGTGGTCAGTGAATTAGTGCCGCAGGACTTACTTGCGTACAAAAAGTCATTGTATTCCTTTAAATATTTGGCCGATGGACACGAATACCGACTTCCACGCCGTCGTCGACATATTCCAGTGCACCTTCGACCCGCTGCCACGTTCGAATCTCTGTTCAGTGGCACGTTTGTTGCTAATGCCACTATAGTTGGTTTGGACCTAACTGGTTCCGAAAAGCGGCTCACTGGCATGTGTTTTATGCGGGGTAACCAAGCGGAAACCGAGGCAGTCGCAACGGACGACGAGATCGTAGATAAGATTGTGTCTGCCCAGCCCGACCTTGTGTCGATCGACTCACCGCTCTGCTTGCCGACAGGCAGAACGACCGTCTTCGACGATGATCCCCAACGGCATTTTGGCATAATGCGGATCAGCGAACGAATTCTCAAGCGCAGGGGGATTAATGTCTATCCCTGCCTGCTGCCCAGTATGCAGCGATTGACTGCTCGAGGAATCGAGATCGCGACACGACTCCGCGAGCGCGGTATTCGGGTTATTGAATGCTATCCGGGCGCTGCTCAAGATATTATGGGGATTCCTCGTAAAGGAGCCGGTGTGGAATGGCTCAAACTGGGCATGTCGGAATTCGGAATCCATGGGGCGTTCGAGACCGAGCACGTAACCCACGATGAACTTGACGCGATTACTTGCTCGATAGTCGGAGCTTTCCATTTGGCCGGCATGACGGAGGGTTTGTCTGGTCCAGAAGAAGAGCCGATGATCGTCCCTCGGCTCAATGGCGAATCTACTCAGGTCGTTGGATTGAGTGGAGAGATCATGTCGGGGAAGACATCGACTGCACGAATCCTTGAAGATGAGGGTTTCGCTTACACGCGGATCAGCGAGGTCATTGATGATGTGATCCGGGAACGCGGGGAAATGCCCTCTCGTGAAGCACGTCAGCGCATTGGTCTCGAACTTCATCGCAGTCCAGGTCAGCGTTGGCTTTGTAGAAAGGCAATTGAGCGTATTCCTGGCGAGGTGCCGTCGCGGATCGTCGTTGATGGCCTCCGCTGGCCGGAGGATATCGACTATCTTAGGGAAAGGTTTGGGGGTGGGTTCAAGCATGTGCACGTGAAAGCGCCGTTGGACGCGCGGCTTAATCGCGCTCGAAGCGTCGGGCGGATGACAGAACTTCAGTGGGCGGCGGAACATCCTGTCGAAAGTGGGGTCAGTGCTTTAGAAGGAGTTGCAGACGATGTCCTGATGAACGATGGTTCCTTGGTATCTCTTCGTCAGCGGATACGCAAATTCATGCAGTTAGAACCATGAGCTTCAAATGCCAGTAAGTGTGGTAGTCGGAGGCCAATATGGCTCCGAGGGGAAGGGAAAGGTCGCGCTCGACACAGTGCGGCGGGACACGAAGTCGACGCTAGCCGTGCGACCAGGCGGCAGCAATTCCGGTCACACGGGATTCAGCAGCACTGGTAGGCGTCATGTATTGCGTCAGCTTCCAGCAGCGGTAATCGATGGTCGGATTGGCGCCGTCATCCCCGCAGGCTCATACGTTGATCCCGACCTACTACTGCGTGAGATTGTCGAAATAGGTATCTCGCCAGCGCACATTCACATAGACCCTCGTGCCCATGTCATCACAAACGCACATCGCGAATGGGAACGACAATCAACGCTGACCGAGACGATTGGTTCAACCGGTTCAGGTACTGGAGCGGCCGTTCTCGCGAGGGCGGCGAGATACGCACCTGGCATTCCGCGTGGAATACCGGCTGCTGAATGCGATCAACTGAGGCCATTTTTGAGCGACACAGTGGCGCTTATGCGGGGCGCTTTAAGTCGAGGTGAGCGAATTGTCGTCGAAGGAACTCAAGGATTTGGCTTATCGGCGCTTCATGGTGATGTTTGGCCTAAAGCAACAAGCCGCGATACCACGGCTGCAGGATTTTTGTCTGAGGCGGGATTGGCGCCGAGTGATGTGGATGACGTAGTGTTAGTGCTGCGCTCTCACCCCATTCGAGTAGCAGGAGATTCAGGCCCCCTGCACGGTGAGACAAGTTGGGATGAAATCGCTCAAAGTTCGGGCGGGCCTTGGTGGGGGGGCGAATTGACCAGCGTGACCCATCGATTGCGGCGGGTCGGAAAATTCGATGCAGAAGTCGTTCTCCGCGCCATTATGATCAATCAGCCGCAGAGGATCGTTATGAACCATCTGGACCATGTCGATTATAAAGTAGCCAACGGTAAAACTCTAACAGACAAGGCTTGCGCGTTTATCGCTGACGTGCAACGTCAGATCGGTCGACGCATCGACGCGATAGGTACAGGTGAGCAGGCTTTTATTGATATCAGCAGCGCCGATGTCCACGCTTGAGCCAGAGGAATGGCTACGGTCTGAGGGTGAAAAAGGCGATGCAGACGCCAACTTGCGCCATTTAAAGTACGCAGCAAGCGACCCCTTTCCTGAGATACCGTCCGCGCTGTTGGGGTCGTCCGCATTTCTCAAATACATTCGCACTACGGCAATGATTCATCCTTTCCGTGGTTGGAACCACGAAGGAAATGAGCCGAACAAGGATCTCGTTAAGCCTGCCTCTTACGAAATGCGGCCGGGCGGTTCATTTTTCATGTTCGACGACAATGGGGACTTGGCAGAACAGAAGCTCGTTCACAGGGGGGAGAAGCCCTATATCCGGCTCCCGGCAAATTCCATTACGTTCGTGTCCACCGAAGAGACCTTCCGACTTCCCAACTATATCGCGGTCAGGTTCAACCTGCGCATTAAACACGTACACCGGGGTATCCTCCTCGGAACTGGGCCGCTCATCGATCCAGGCTATAACCGTCCAATTCTGATTCCTCTGCACAACCTTACGAACAATGATCACTTCATTGCCCTGGATGAAGGACTCATTTGGGTCGAATTTACAAAGACATATCCGACTACCGATAATCCACTCTACCATAAACCGTTTGGCACCCCAGACTTGCCCAAACACACCAAAGGTAAGGATTTTCGCCAATATCTCTTTGCAGCGGGCGGCGGCGTGCCTATCCGTAGTTCGATTACGGACGTGAAACGGTCGGCGCAAAAGGCAGAGAAGAAGGTAGAATCGTTTGACAGGCGCATCCGAAACTTCGGGCTACTCGGTATCGCAGCGCTGGTCCTTTCTGTGGGAGGTCTTCTTTATCCCACGCTGAGCCTTGTTTATACGGCTAGCCAGCAGATTGATGGCACGCGTAAGGAAATTTCCGATTTGAAAGCCGAGATTAAAGAATTGAAGGAAGCGCTGAAGACGAAAGAAAATAAACCTAAAGACGGTGAAAAGGGGGGGTGATGTCTTGGGTGAGCGCGCTTGTCGCAAACTTGGCAGTGTTGATTGCGGGGGTACGCGTTCTGGCAATGGCTTGGGAATCGCCTCAACGTGACTCTCTTCCTCTAATCGTGACCAAGGAAGATCTCGAGCGGCACAACAGCGCACTTAGAATGCGCGAAATGTTTCTATTCTTTATTGGAACAATAATGATTTGTATTTCTGTTTACCGTCTTGGTGGATAGGTAGAAATTGTAGCGCTGATCCATGGAAATTATCATCCATTTCATGTTGGATTTTCGGCATTAATATTGGGAGTGGATGTGCATTCGTCCGTGGGGGTCGCAGGGGAACTGCTCTGACTTTTCTGACATGTTGCATGGCCTGACCTCCAAAAGGAAATTTTGACATCTATCCTGTGTCTCTACATAGATCGATCTGCCGTGATCGCTATCGAAGGTATCCCCCGGGGGGTGGGGCGGCGCTGACTGGGTCCCCTTTTAGGCTTGTTCAATCAACGCTGCGATTTGATCCACGCAGGCGAGGTCATGGCGTTCAATGCGGGCATGATGGCAAGCATAGGTCCGGCGCCACATGCCTTTTGGCCGCTCTACCTCCGCGCCCAATCCCCCGGCGCCGCCAAGTTTTCGCTGCGCCCGAAATAGCTTTTCAAATGGGCGGTCAAAATGGCTCAGTCGCTCAACACGATAGGCCAATCCCCATGCTTCCCGACTGGCGAAACGGTTTCCGCCCGTTGGTAGATGCAAAGTGCGGGCACGCTTCCCGCTCGTCGGGCATTTCATCCACCAGCGCCGCCCGCCAAAATGCTGCTCGGTCGATGTCAGTGCGATCTTTTGCACGACTTTCTTGAGTTTCCCGTCAGGCAAGGGAACGGAATATCGCAGAAGCAAATGAGGGCTTTCCATTCCGCCCAAATCTAGCCGAAAATGAGCCGATGCGAGGGAATTCCTGCCGCGCGACCACTTGATTTCCCCGGCACCAGCCTGTCCCTCTCGGATCGGGCCAAGTCGCATGAGCCAGGCAAGATCAAGTGTAAGGCAGTCCTCGACTAGTGGTTTGCCATCACGTCGTCCGGAAAGGATGCTACCCATCTGTTCGCTCCCGATTCTCCCAAATCATCTGGGGAATGACGGCGATACCCCGAAAAACTGTGGGAGGGAATGTGGGGGTATTCATTGCGGCTTTTAGAAAAATTATATTAATTCAATTAACTGTTGAAAATGTTCGGTTCAAGCCCTGCCACCACCAGCTCTCTTCTCAAGCTGAAGCCAGACGAAGCAGGTCCCCTTTCGAGGGCGGCATTGCGGTCCCCGGGCTCACGGACTAGATGAAGGCATGCCCTCAGACATTCTTGATAATCAGGGCCGCGGCGAAGCTTCGTGGCAATGGCCCTCCGTCCACACCGAAGGGCGCAAGTTCGGCGCTATCGCCGGTGGTATTGCGCTGATCGGATGGCTGATCCTGGGCCCTTGGGTGGGCTGGCCGCTGGCGGTGCTCACATTGTGCGTGCTGGCTTTCTTCCGTGATCCGGTCCGCGTCACGCCGCAGGACGAGCGCTGCATTGTCGCGCCTGCGGATGGGCTGGTGACGCTGATCCAGAAAGTGCCGCCGCCGCGCGAACTGACCGCCGACGATGGCAGCGGCGCCGCGCCGATGCCGGCTGACCCGGTAACGCGCATTTCGATTTTTATGTCCGTCTTCGATGTGCACATCAATCGCGCGCCGATCGGCGGCACCGTCCAGCGGGTGATCTATATTCCGGGCAAGTTCGTGAATGCCGATCTCGACAAGGCGAGCGAGGAGAACGAACGCCAGCATATCCTGATCGAACGCGGCGACGGAACGCGCATCTGCTTCACACAGATCGCCGGGCTGGTCGCGCGCCGCATCGTGCCGTTCATCAAACCGGGGGACATTATCGCCGCCGGTCAGCGGATCGGCCTGATTCGTTTTGGCAGCCGCGTCGATGTCTACCTGCCTGCGGGCACCGAACCGCGTGTGCTGATGGGCCAGCGTATTGTGGCAGGTGAGACGGTGCTGGCGGAAATGGGCGCCGCGCCTGTGATCGAGGGTGTCGCCCAGTGAGCGATAGTGCGCCCGAAAGTACCGCAGAGGAAGCTGACGGGTTTGCCGAAGGGCAGCCTGCTCCGCGGCGCCGTTTCGCGCGCGGGCTTTCGATGCGGGCCATCGTGCCCAATGCCATTACCGCCGCTGCGCTCTGTTCGGGCCTGACCGGCATCCGATTCGCGATCGGCGGGGATTTCGACCGGGCGGTTCAGGCCGTGATCCTGGCCGGGCTGCTCGACGGTATCGACGGGCGCGCGGCACGGCTGCTGAGAGCCCAGACCCGCTTCGGTGCAGAGCTGGACAGCCTGGCCGATGCGATTTCCTTCGGCGTCGGCCCCGCACTGATCGTCTATCTGTGGACGTTGCACCAAGTCCCTAGCGTGGGCTGGATGGCGGCGTTGGCTTTTGCGATTTGCTGTGTCCTGCGGCTGGCGCGCTTCAATGCGCGGCTCGATATGCAGGATCAGCCGCACAAGCAGGCAGGGTTCCTTACCGGGGTTCCGGCGCCGCTGGGCGCCGCGCTGGCATTCCTGCCGATGTACCTGTGGATCGCCAGCGGCCGGTCCGAATTCGCCAATCCGATAGTGGTGAGCGGCTGGATGGCGCTGATCGCTTTTCTGATGATTTCCAGTGTGCCGACGCTGGGCTGGTCGCGGTTGCGTCCGCCCAATAGCCTGCGGCTAGGCATGATTGCGCTTGTCGGGCTGATTGTCGCGGCACTGTTGACCGAACCGTGGTTCACGCTTGCCGCCATCACGATCTGCTATCTGCTGCTGATACCGGTGGGACTGGCAGCTTATGTGAAAATCAGGCGGCAAGCGCCGCACCCGGCCACTCCAGCCCCGGAGTCTGAACCGTTCGACGAGCAGGGCGCTCCGCTCGGTCCTTCCTGAACGGCACCAGCGCGGGCGTTTGCCGACGTTCGGTGGTTTTCCAGAAAATCGCGATGCTTTCCGGGCAGTCTTCGAGCTGCGCCCGCAGTGCAAGTGCGCCCGGGCCATAGCGCCGCCACGTCGCGGCTATGGTCCAGATCGAAACCAGTGCGGCAAAAGCGAAGAGGCAAGCGGCAAGTGCAGTCATGACCGTTCCTTTCGAACCATGGCCCAGGCCCTGTTGCCAGACCTGTGGGCAGCTTGTGGAAAACGCGAATCTGTTCTAATAATGTTCCAGCAAGGCTTTTGTTCTATTTTTGTTCCGTTGTTGTCAAGCTGTTTTTCGGCGGGTGATTGCAAAGGGCGCGGCCTGTGGGTCTGGGGCGGGGCATTTCTCCAATCGCCAGTCCAGGTGCTGTGGCACTTTCCGGCCGGATGACGGGTAGGAGGTCATGTGGCGAAAATTACGGGCTTGGGCGGCGTTTTCTATGTCGTGAAGGATCCGGAGGTGACGAAGGCGTGGTATCGCGATGTCCTGGGGATCGACGGCGACTATGGCCCGATGCTGCTATGGTCTGAGGAGAAGGGCGAAGCGCCCTATTCGCTGATCAGTCCGTTTGCCGATGACACCTATTTCCGCCCGGGGCGCGGCGGCTTCATGATCAATCTGCGTGTCGACGATCTTGACGGCTTCGTCGGGCAGCTGCGTGAAAAGGACGTGGAGGTGCTTGGCACGGTCGATGAGGGCTATGGCAAATTCGCCTGGCTGCTCGATCCCGATGGGGTGAAGATCGAATTGTGGCAACAGTGCGCGCCGCCGGAAGGCTAGGGTGTCAGCCAGTAGTCAAGTCAGGCTGGTGTTCAGACGGGGGTAGCGTTCAAGCCACCGTTTGGTGTGAACCCGCTGTTCGAACATGGTGCGTCTGGTTCCGGCGAAATGCGCGGTGGGGCGAAGGCGTCCGCGATAGAGGTCCTCCAGCCCGAGCGGCGCGTTGATTTCCACCCGGCCGGCTGTTGTCAGGCGCGCCGCCACGGCGGTTGCGGTTTCGGGCCAACGGGTCATGGCATCTGCTGTGCTGCGATAGGGGGAGTCGCCGTTGCGCAAGTGCATGCGGGCCTGATTTTTCACCGACCAGTCCAGTGCGGGAATTTGCGCGTGCAGCCGGGCTTCAAGAGCCTCGTCGATACTGCGGCCGGTCTGTGCCGGGCCGAACCAGATCACATCGATATCGCTGGAAGGAGGCGAGGGCGCGCGGCCATGGAGCCAGTCCCACACGGCGTCGCGCACGAAACCGGCGCCGATCCAGCTATCGGGCAGGCCAAGCGTGCGGACGGCAGCCAACGCCTGCATGCGCGCCGCATCGGCTTCGAGCAGGGTTGCAAGGGCGGCTGCGTGGCTCATCATGCCTGCATAGGCGCCTGCCTGCTTCCGGCAAATGGAGAGAATGGCGAATTGGGGCTGGATTTTCGGGCGAAACGCGGCTAAGGGCGGCGCCGTCAGGGAAGGTCCGGCCGAATTCGCGGCTTTTCCGCTCCTGGCAAATCCACATGGGAAGCACACATACCGGTGCCGCAGCGGGCCCAAAAGTCTTCGGACTCTCCGCACGGTTCCAGCTTTCCAGAGGCGTAACCGGAAAGGAATTACTTATGGCGGCTCCTGTCGTCACCATGCAGCAGCTTATCGAGGCCGGCGCTCACTTCGGCCACCAGACCCACCGCTGGAACCCGCGGATGAAGCCGTACATCTTCGGCGCCCGCAATGGCATCCACATCGTCGACCTGTCGCAGACCGTGCCGCTGATGGCCCGCGCTCTGGAATTCATCTCGGCCACCGTGCAGGCTGGCGGCAAGGTGCTGTTCGTCGGCACCAAGCGTCAGGCTCAGGAGCCGATCGCGCAGGCGGCGCGTGCTTGCGGCCAGCACTTCGTCAACCACCGCTGGCTGGGCGGCATGCTCACCAACTGGAAGACGATCTCGGGCTCGATCAAGCGCTTCAAAGCTCTGGAAGAGCAGCTTTCGGGCGACACCACCGGTCTCACCAAGAAGGAAGTCCTTCAGCTCACCCGTGAGCGTGACAAGCTGGAACTGTCGCTGGGCGGTATCCGTGACATGGGCGGCATTCCCGACGTGATGTTCGTGATCGACGCCAACAAGGAAGACCTGGCGATCAAGGAAGCCAACGTGCTGGGCATCCCGGTCGTTGCCGTGCTCGACACCAACGTGAACCCGCAGGGCATCGCCTTCCCTATCCCGGGCAACGACGACGCCAGCCGTGCCGTGCGCCTCTACTGCGACGCCGTCGCTCAGGCCGCAACCAAGGGCGGCCGCGAAGCCGTGATCGAAAGCGGTGCCGACATCGGCGCCATGGACGAGCCGGTTGCCGAGGAAGCCGTGGCTGAGACCACCGAGGCCTGACACGGGTCCGGCAACGACTCTTTCGTCATGGAATTGTCGCGCGCCGGGTCCAATGGGCCTGGCGCGCACTCGTATTTATGGCCGCATGTCCGGCCGAACCAAGTAAGAGGATTTTGAGCGATGGCCTACACCGCCGCTGACGTGAAGAACCTGCGCGAGCGCACTGGCGCCGGCATGATGGACTGCAAGAAGGCTCTCGACGAGTCCAACGGCGATCTCGAAGCCGCTGTCGACGCGCTGCGCGCCAAGGGTCTGGCCGCTGCCGCCAAGAAGTCGAGCCGCACCGCGGCCGAAGGTCTGGTCGGCGTGACCGTTTCGGGCACCAAGGGCGTGGCCGTCGAAGTCAACTCGGAAACCGACTTCGTCGCCAAGAACGACCAGTTCCAGGACTTCGTGCGCAATGTCACCGAAGTCGCGCTGGGCGTGGCCGGTGACGATGTGGAAGCGCTCAAGGCCGCGGCCTACCCCACGGGCGGCACTGTTGCCGAAGCGCTGACCAACAACGTCGCGACCATCGGTGAGAACCAGCAGGTTCGCCGCATGAAGACGGTCGAAGTCGCCAATGGCGTCGTCGTGCCCTACATGCACAATGCTGCTGCGCCGAACCTCGGCAAGATCGGCGTGCTCGTCGCGCTCGAATCGGAAGCGCCTGCCGACGTGCTCGAATCGCTGGGCAAGCAGATCGCGATGCACATCGCCGCCGCCTTCCCGCTGGCGCTGACCGCCGACGATCTCGACGCCGAGCTGATCGCCCGCGAGCGCAAGGTTGCCGAGGAAAAGGCCGCCGAATCGGGCAAGCCCGAGAACGTGCAGGAAAAGATGGTGCAGGGCGCGATCGCCAAGTACGCCAAGGAAAACGCGCTCCTCTCGCAGGTCTTCGTGATGGACAACAAGACCCCGATCCAGCAGGTCGTCGATGCGGCCGGCAAGGAAGCGGGTTCGAAGATCGTCCTCAAGGACTACGTGCGCTTCCAGCTCGGCGAAGGCATCGAGAAGGAAGAAAGCGACTTTGCGGCGGAAGTGGCCGCGGCGGTTGCGGGCTGATCCTTCAGCCACCTCCTTCGGGAAACGAAACAGTGCGGGCCGGGAAGCGAATGCTTCCCGGCCCGTTTTGTTTTCCGGCGGGTAAAGGTGGTCAGTAGGCCGCGGTGAAGCGGGTCCGGGGATGCTTGTGGGCTTCCAGTTCGTCCACCATGGCAATGGCATAGTCGGCAAAGCTGATTCTGCTTTCCCCGGCATCGTTGGCGATGAGCTGGTCGGTGCCGGTCCGGAACGTGCCGGTGCGCGGGCCTTCCTCGAAGAAGGCGGCCGGGGAGAAGAACGTCCAGTCGATGTCGGTGACGGGCCGGAGCGCATCGAGAAAAGTGATGCCGCCCTGCGCGAAGGGCTTCCATTCCTCGGGAAAATCGGGCGAATCGAACAGGCGCTGGCCGGGGGCGATTTCCAGACTGGCCGCGCCGCCGGTGACGAGCAGCCGGGGCACGCCCGCCTGACGCAGCGCGGCCAGCAGGGTTTCGGCCGGAACATCGAAATGCAGCGCGCTGATCACGGCATCGCATCCGGCGATGACCCCGGCCAGAGCCACCGGATCTGTGGCGTCGGCAGCGACAGGGGTAATTCCCTTGGCTTCGGGGATTTTCTCGGGATGGCGGGCGACGGCGATGACGTCATGGCCGCGCGCGGCTGCTTCGCGAGCGATTTCGGAGCCTGCGTGGCCGCTTGCGCCCAGAACGGCAATTTTCATGTCTCGTACTCCAGCAGTTTCTACTATATACCAGGTGTGATATGGAAAGCATCGATGCAAGAAGGCACTTCACAGGCACCGGGTTACCCGGAAGAAACCGCTGGGCGGGAGCCGGATGTCTTTGCGGCGCAATGCCCCACGCGCCAGTTGCTGGACCGGGTTGCGGACAAGTGGAGCGTTCTGATCCTGGCGGCGCTGGGGGAAGAAGATATGCGTTTCAATGCGTTGAAGCGCAAAGTGTCGGGCATTTCGCAAAAGATGCTGAGCCAGACCCTGCGCGCGCTGGAGCGGGACGGACTGGTGCAGCGCTCGGTATTTCCGACGATCCCGGTCTCGGTCAGTTACGCTATAACGCCGCTGGGGTGCGAACTGCTCGATGCGCTTCGCTCCATGATCGATTGGGCGCAGAGCCGGCTTCCGCAAGTTGTAAGCGCGCAGCGTGATTTCGATGCGCGCATGGCCGGAATGGGGTGAGCTCTAGGTGGTTGGTTGGGAGGGCTTGCCTGCCACCGCCATCCACAACCTCTGCTCTTGGCAATCCGCACCGCTCCTCCTAAAGCCGCACCACCATTTCCCCGGAGTCCGAGCAGCATGTCATCCTCTCCCTACAAACGCGTCCTGCTTAAGCTGTCGGGCGAAGTCTTGATGGGGAGCCAGCAGTTCGGGATCGATCCCGAATTCGTCGCCGAACTGGCCCAGGAAGTGAAATCGGCCAAGGAAACCGGGCTGGAAATCTGCCTTGTCATCGGCGGCGGCAATATCTTCCGCGGCATGGCAGGCGCGGCCAGGGGCATGGACCGGGCGCAGGCCGACTACATGGGTATGCTCGCCACCGTGATGAACGCGCTGGCCATGCAGAACGCGCTGGAGCAGCTGGGCGTGGAAACGCGCGTGCAGTCCGCCGTGCAGATGGATCAGGTCTGCGAGCCGGTGATCCGCCGCCGCGCCGAGCGCCATCTGGAAAAGGGCCGGGTCGTGATTTTCGCCGCTGGCGTGGGCGCGCCCTATTTCACCACCGATTCCGGCGCGGCGCTGCGGGCGGCTGAGATGCGCTGCGATGCCCTGCTCAAGGGTACCAGCGTCGATGGTGTCTATGACAGCGATCCGAAGACCAATCCTGACGCCCGGCGCTATGAAACCGTCGATTACGACACTGTCCTCGCTGACAATCTGAAAGTGATGGACGCATCCGCCGTGGCGCTGTGCCGCGACAACGCTATTCCGATCATGGTGTTCTCGATCCGCGAGAAGGGCAATCTTGCCCGCGTCCTTGCCGGGCAGGGAACCCAGACGATCGTGCAGAAAGGAGCCTGAACCATGGCCAAGTACGACAAGGCCGATCTCGAACGCCGCATGAAGGGCGCGGTGGAATCGCTCAAGGGCGATCTCACGGGCCTGCGCACCGGCCGTGCCAGCACCCAGTTGCTCGATCCGGTGCAGGTGGAAGTCTACGGCGCGATGATGCCGCTCAATCAGGTGGCGACTGTGTCGGTGCCCGAACCGCGCCTGATCTCGGTGCAGGTCTGGGACAAGTCGAACATCGGTCCGGTCGAAAAGGCGATCCGTTCGGCGGGGCTCGGCCTCAACCCGATCAACGACGGCAACACCCTGCGCCTGCCGATCCCGGATCTGACCGAGGAACGCCGCAAGGAACTCGCCAAGCTCGCGGGGCAGTATGCGGAGAAGGCCAAGGTGGCGATCCGCAATGTGCGCCGTGACGGCATGGAAGCGCTCAAGACCGACGAGAACAAGAAGGAAATCTCCGAGGACGAGCGCAAGCGGGCCGAGGGCGACGTCCAGAAGCTGACCGACGAGCAGATCAAGGCGGTCGACGAGGCTTACGCGCACAAGGAAAAGGAAATCCTGGGCAAGTGAGGCCGGTGCGCGGCCTTTCAGTGGAAGAAGTGTGATGGGCAAGGATGAGCCTGCACGCGCCCGCCATGTCGCCATCATCATGGATGGCAACGGGCGCTGGGCCAAGAAGCGGCACCTGCCGCGCGCGTTGGGGCACCAGCGCGGCGTGGAGGCGGTGCGGCGCGTGGTGCGCGGCGCACGCGAACTGGGGCTGGAGGCGCTGACGCTCTATGCCTTCTCGACCGAGAACTGGCGCAGGCCGGAAGAGGAAGTCTCCGACCTGATGAGCCTGATGAAGCGCTTCATCGTCTCGGATCTCGACGAATTCGCCGAAGCGGGCGTGCGGCTGAAGATCATCGGCGACTACAGAGCGTTCAAGTCCGATGTCGTCGAGCTGGTTGAAAAAGCCATGGCGCGCACGGCGGGTAATACCGGCACTACGCTGGCCGTGGCGCTGAACTACGGCTCGCAGGACGAGATCGCCCGTGCCGCCGCCAAGGCCGCGGCCAAGGGGCCGGTCACGCCGGAGACCATTTCCGCCGAACTCGACACCGCGGATCTGCCGCCGCTCGATCTGCTGATCCGCACGTCCGGCGAAGTGCGGCTATCGAATTTCCTGCTCTGGCAGGCGGCCTATGCCGAGATGCTGTTTACCGATGTGCTCTGGCCGGACTTTACCGCCGGGCATCTCAAGGATGCCCTGGAGACCTTCGTATCCCGCGAGCGGCGCTATGGCGGGCGCTGAGCGATGAGCGGCAAGGCATCCGATCTGGGCACACGCGCCGTATCCGCAGTGGTGATGCTTGCCGTGGCCGCTGCGGCCTTGTGGCTGGGCGGGCCGGTGTGGATCGCGTTCGTTTGTGCTGTCGCAGTCGTCGTGCTGTGGGAATGGGTGCGGCTCGCGCGGCGCGGCACGGACAATCCGGCCGAGCGCGGGCTGTGGAACTTTGGCGGCATGCTCTATGTGGGCATGGGCGCGGCAATGCTGCTCTTTCTGCGCAACCCCGCCTTCACGCTGGCGCCGTTGCTGACTGTGATAGCGAGCGTGATCGCGGTCGATGTCGGTGCCTATTTTACCGGCCGCACATTCGGCGGGCCCAAGATCGCGCCTGCCGTCAGCCCGTCCAAGACCTGGTCCGGGCTGATCGGCGGCATGCTGGGAGCAACGCTGGCGCTGTTCGGCGCTGCCAGGCTCTGGCAGGCCGGAGTGATCTCGCTGACACCGGCGGGAGTGGGGGCTGACAGGGCGGCCTGCTTCGGCATGCAGCCGTGCTGGTATCTGGAAACCGGCACTGTGCCGTTGTTTGCCACCTGCCTGCTGACCGGCATTCTGCTTGCTGCCTGCGCGCAGGCGGGCGACTTTTTCGAAAGCTGGATGAAGCGCCGGGCAGGGATGAAGGATTCCGGCCACCTTATCCCCGGCCATGGCGGCTTCTTCGACCGCGTCGACGGTTTGCTGGCAGTGCTTGCTGTTTTGGCGCTTATGCTGTTGTTTCAGCCGCGATGACGCAAGTGCGCACTCTGACGGTACTGGGAGCCACGGGTTCCGTAGGCGCTTCGACGCTCGATCTGGTGCGCCGTCAGCGGGAAGCCTGGCGTGTCGTGGCGCTGACGGCGCATTCCAATGCCATCGATCTGGCCCGGCTCGCGCACGAATTCTCCGCCGAAGTGGCCGTTATCGCCGACGAGGCGCGCCTGCCTGAACTGCGCGAGGCGCTGGCGGGGACGGGCATCGAGGCGTTGGGCGGCCCAGCAGCCCTGGCGGAGGCCGCCGCGCGCGGAGCGGATGTAACGGTTGCCGCGATTGTTGGCTGCGCAGGGCTGGCGCCCACCATGGCCGCGATCGAACAGGGCGGGGTGGTCGCGCTCGCCAACAAGGAAGCACTGGTTTCGGCGGGCGAAGTGATGACGGCGGCGGTCGTCCGGCATGGAGCGACATTGCTTCCGGTCGATTCCGAGCACAACGCGATCTTCCAGTGCCTGCAGGGCAATGATCCGGCCCATGTCCGCTGGATCACGCTGACCGCCAGCGGCGGTCCGTTCCGCGATTGGTCCTGGGATCAGCTTTGCGCGGCGACCCCGGCGCAGGCGATCAAGCATCCCAACTGGGACATGGGTGCCAAGATCAGCGTCGATTCCGCCACGATGTTCAACAAGGGGCTGGAACTGATCGAGGCGCATCACCTGTTCCCGGTGGGGCTCGATAAGTTACGGATCATCGTTCACCCGCAGTCGATCGTTCATTCGATGGTCGAATACCGTGACGGTTCGACGCTGGCGCAGCTCGGCCCGTCCGATATGCGTGTGCCGATCGCTTCGGCGCTGGCATGGCCGCAGCGCATGGATACGCCTTGCGAACCGCTCGACCTTGCCGCCATTGGCGAACTGACCTTCCGTCTGCCCGACGAGGAGCGCTTTCCCGCTACGCGGCTGGCGCGTGAAGCGGCGCAGGCCGGGGGCGGCATTCCCGCCGTACTCAATGCCGCGAACGAAATTGCGGTTGCTGCGTTCCTGGCTGGTCAGATTTCGTTCACCCGGATTGCGGCACAAGTTGATCTTGTGCTCAATGCCTATGCGCCTGCGCCGCCTGCCAGCCTGTCCGACGTGCTTGCCGTCGATAGCGAGGCCAGGGAGCGGGCGCGGGAATTGATGGAGACTGCCTGACTTGACCGGATCACCCAATCTGCTGACGATGATCTTTGCTTTCCTGCTGGTGCTGGGGCCATTGGTCCTGATTCACGAGTTAGGGCACTATCTCGTCGGCCGCCTGTTCGGGGTGAAGGCCCATGCCTTCTCGATCGGTTTCGGCAAGGAAATCGCGGGCTGGACCGACAAGCGCGGCACCCGCTGGAAGCTCTCCGCGCTGCCGCTGGGCGGTTATGTGCAGTTCGCTGGAGACATGAACCCGGCCAGCGCGCCCTCGGCGGAGCAGGACGGGCTGACGCCGGAAGAGCGCGCGCATACGTTTCACGTCAAGCCGCTGTGGCAGCGCGCGCTGATCGTGTTCGCCGGGCCTGCGACGAACTTCCTGCTTTGTGTCGCGATCCTGGCAGCCTTCGCCTTCGTCAACGGGCGGCTGGTAGCCGATCCGGAAGTGGCTGATTTCACTAAGAACTCACCCGCGCAAGCGGCTGGTCTGCAAATCGGTGACCGTATCGTCGCGATTGACGGGAACAAGGTGGAAAGTGTCACCGACGTTCCCGAATACACTGTCTACTACGGCGGGCAGACTGTACCTGTCGCGGTCGAGCGGGACGGGCGCACGCTGGTGCTGCCGGTGAAGCTCGCCAACCGGGAGGTCAGCGACGAGTTCGGCAATACCACCAAGATCGGCGATCTGGGCATCGACTTCGCAGCGCCGGTGATCGGCGGCTTTTTTGGGCAATCGCCTGCTGAGGCGGCGGGCCTCAAGTCAGGCGACCGTATCGTTTCAATCGACGGCACGGACGTGCGCAGCTTCGGGGATATTCCGGAACTGGTTCAGCCTTTCCCGGGCAAGCAGGTGACGATCACGGCCATGCGCGATGGCGAGGCACGCGTCTTCCCCGTAACGCTCGGTTCGGTGAAGGTAACCGGGGAGAACGGCCGCAGCGAGACCATCGGCCAGCTCGGCATCCGCGCGGGATTCGGGCATGTCGTCCCGGTCGGTGCGGTCGAGGCGCTGGAAATGGGCGTGTCGCGCAGCTTTTCCATCATGGGCACCATGGTCACGGGTATCCGCCAGATCTTCACGGGTCAGCGTTCGGTGAAGGAACTGGGCGGGCCGATCAAGATCGCCAAGTATTCGGGCGAGCAGTTCAGCCTCGGCTGGGATGCCTTTGTGGGCTTTGCCGCCCTGATCTCGATTAACTTGGCATTCATCAACCTCCTGCCAATCCCTGGCCTCGACGGCGGGCACCTGGCTTTCTACGCGGCCGAACTGGTCCGTCGCAGGCCTTTGGACGCGCGCAGTCAGGAATGGGCGATCCGCACGGGCGTGGCACTGGTTCTCACGCTTATGCTGTTCGTTACGGTCAATGATCTGGTGTCCCTCCCGGTTTTCGGGGGATAGCCTGGAGGTTTTGTTCAGCGATCACAGTCTTGCCGGGTTTGGCTGCTTGATTGGAAGGCAGCCATCGGGCAGATGGCTGCGATTGCTTGCCGGGTAAGCGTAGGGCATGCCGGGCCATCGGGGTGATCGCGAAAGCGAAGACGGGATTTTGCGTAGAATGATGGGATGGGTAATGGTTCGCAGCAATGAAGCCCGCCGCGCGTCGCAGCTTGCGGCCGTGCTTCTGGGGACCACGGTCCTTGCCGGTGTGCCCGTAGAGGCTTTCGCTCAGGATGCAGATCCGGCTCCTGTTCCGGCGCCTGCGGCCGCTCCGGCCGCAGAGCAGACGATTCAGTCGATCCAGGTGACCGGGGCCGAGCGTCTCGAACCGCAGACGGTGCTGTCCTACATCAAGCTGCGTATTGGCCAGCCTTATTCCAAGGCCGCCGCCGACCAGGCGCTCAAGGATCTCTACGAGACGGAGCTGTTCAAGAACGTCGAAGTGACTAACGATGGCGGCAACGTCACGATCAAGGTCCAGGAAAACCCCGTCGTCAACCGCATCATTCTGGAAGGCAACAAGCGCCTGAAGGACGACAAGATCCGGCCTGAAATCAAGATCGCCCCGCGCCAGATTTTCACGCGTTCCAAAGTCCGCGCCGACGTTGCGCGCATCATCGAGCTTTACAAGCGCCAGGGTCGCTACGCTGCGACAGTCGAGCCGAAGATGGTCATGCTCGACCAGAACCGCGTCGATATCGTCTTCGAGATTACCGAAGGGGCGAAGTCCAAGGTCCGCCAGATCAACATCATCGGCAACAAGCATTTCTCGGATGGGAAGCTGCGCGGCGAGATGGTGACAAAGGAAGCCCGCTTTACCCGCATCTTCAGCTCCAACACGAGCTACGATCCGGATCGCATGGCCTTCGACCAACAGAAGCTGCGCCAGTTCTATCTGACACAGGGCTATGCCGATTTCCGCGTGGTCTCGGCCGTGGCCGAACTGACGCCGGACAAGAAGGACTTCATCATCACCTACGTGGTGGAGGAAGGGAAGCGCTACAAGTTCGGCGATGTGAAGGTGGAAAGCCAGCTTCGCGACTTCGACGGCGAGAAGCTGGCGAAGAACCTGCCGATGCACAAGGGCGACTGGTACAACGCCAAGCAGGTCGAAGACACGATCGACAGCCTGAATGAGACGGCTGGCGCTTTCGGCTATGCTTTCGCCGATGTCCGCCCGCAGTACGACCGTGACAAGGACAACCTCACCATGGGGATCACGTTCGTGATCCAGGAGGCCCCGCGCGTCTACGTCGAACGGATCGACATCAACGGCAACACGCTCACGCAAGACAAGGTCGTGCGCCGCGAGTTCCGCCTTGCCGAGGGCGACGCGTTCAACTCGTTGCAGGTCAAGCGCTCGACCAACCGCATCAAGTCGCTCGGCTACTTCCAGGAGAAGTTCGAAGTCGAGCAGAAGCCGGGCAGCGCCGACGATCGCATTATCCTCGAAGCCAACGTCGAGGAAAAGCCGACGGGCGAATTGCAGCTTTCGGCAGGCTTCTCCAGCCTTGAGAGCTTCATTTTCCAGGCCTCGGTCCGCCAGCGCAACTTCCGCGGGCGCGGCCAGACGATTGGCCTCTCGGGCAGCATCTCCCGCTATTCCAAGAGCGTGCAGGCCAGCTTTGTCGAGCCCTATCTGTTCGACAAGAACGTGTCGCTCGGCTTCGATATCTACCGGCGTGATTATAATAGCTTCAATTATTATAACTCTAACCGGAATACGACGTACAAGCAGTCCACAACGGGTTTTCAGGTTCGTGCCGGTGTTCCGCTGACTGAATACCTGACTGCGGTTGGGCGCTATACGCTTAACTATGATGATGTCGCTCTGGATAGAGGGACATATTACTCGTACCGTCTGGATCCCAACGTTCTGCAGTGCGACCCCCTCTACGCAGGGCGCTATTTGTGTGACGCTATTGGTAAGCGGCTCAGCTCAATTGTTGGCTTGTCGCTGATCTATGATACGCTTGATAATCGCATCCGTCCGTCTCGCGGTGAAACGGCATCTGTCAATGTCGATATCGCAGGGCTGGGCGGTGATGTTCACTACGCTCGCTTGCGCGCCAATGCTGCCAAGTATTGGCCGTTGGGGGGGGGCTTTATATTCTCGCTTTCGGGTGAAGGCGGTATCATCAAGGGCTTTGCCGGAGACGATGTGCGTCTGACCGATCGCTTCTTTCTTGGTGAACCGCAAATGCGCGGGTTTGGTATTCGCGGTATCGGTCCTCGAGTTTTGCGCAAACGGCTCGTGGAAACCGACGGTGTTCTTGCTCCATCCGACAGGCGTAGGGATTGGACTGACGACGCTCTGGGCGGCAAATATTACTATAAAGGACGTGCGGAAATCGAGATACCGCTGGGATCGGGCGCGCGGGAGATGGGGCTGCGGCCATCCATCTTCACCGATGTGGGCGCTGTCTGGGGTATCAAGCAGCCGCAGTTGACGCAGTGTAACCCTGGTTGCAATCCAACGTATCTTGTTCGCGATGCGGATGGCAACGATACACAGACAACTACGCTGGATGCGGTTGATCCAACTACTGGCATCGCCAACACTCCAACCGGTGCGTATCAATTCCAGTTTGCAGAGGAATTTGCCGGAGACACCTGGAAGCCGCGTGTCGCCGTGGGCTTCGGTGTGAACTGGAACTCTCCGTTTGGTCCGTTCCGCATCGATATCTCCAAGGTCCTCCTCAAGGAGGATGGCGACAAGACCAAGACCTTCACATTCAACGTGGGAACGCAATTCTGATGAAAACCATGATCAAGACCGTCGCGCTGGGCTCGGGCCTGGCGCTGGCTACTCTCGCCGCGCAGCCGGCTCTGGCGGCCAAGGCCGCTCCCGCAGCGGCGTCCGAAAGCGGTACTATCGTTGCCGGACTGGGCGTTGCCAATCTCGATGCCGTGGTCGTCAACTCGAACGCCTACAAGACCGCCGAGCAGCAGCGCGAAACGACCTACAAGGCACAGTATGATCAGGCGAAAGCCCGCAACGATCAGCTGACCGCGCAGCTCAAGCCGATGGTCGACAAGTTCAATGCCGATCGTCAGGCCGCCAGCCCGAACCAGGCCTCGCTGCAGCAGCAGGCTGCGGCGATCCAGCAGCTTCAGGAAAAGGGCAAGGCCGAACTGCAGCAGATCCTTCAGCCCGTCGCCCTGTCGCAGGCCTATGTGCAGGAGCAGATCGAGGACAAGCTGAACGACGCGCTCAAGTCGGCGATGAAGAAGCGCAGCATCTCGATGGTGCTTTCGCCCGATGCCGTGATCGCGTTCAACGGCGGGGCCTACAATCTCAACCAGGATATCCTGAACGAGTTGAACACGGCCATTCCTTCGGCGCAGCTCGTGCCGCCGGCAGGCTGGGAGCCGCGCCGCGTCCGTGAGGCTCGTGCGCAGCAGGCTGCCGCTCAGGGGCAGACGGCTCAGCAGGGCACGGCCACGCAGCCGGCTGGCCGCTGATAGAGCGCGAGTACCGGGCATGAGCGAAGAAACGGAACTGGTCTACGATACCGCGAAGATCCTGGCGGCGCTTCCGCACCGCTATCCGATGCTGCTGGTCGACCGGGTGGCCTCTTTTTCAGAAGAGGAGATCCACGCGGTCAAGGCGGTCAGCTTCAACGAGGATTTCTTCCAGGGCCACTTTCCCGGCCGGCCGATCATGCCCGGCGTCCTCCAGATCGAGGCGCTGGCGCAGGCCGCCGGCATTCTGGCGATCGAGAGCCTCGGGCTCGCCGGGACCGGCAAGCTGGTCTATTTCATGGCCATTGAGGACGCCAAGTTCCGCAACCCGGTAACGCCTGGCAATTTGCTCGATCTGCGCGCGGGCTTCGTTCAGAAACGTTCGCGCGTGTGCAAGTTCTGGGGCAAGGCCTCGATCGGCGACAAGGTAACCTGTGAGGTGAACTTCACCGCCATGATCGCGGACGCCTGACGCGCCGGAGCGGGCATCGCCGCGATGCCCGCGCGGCAAGGCAGCGGCTTGATCCGGGCAGGGACTCTATCCTTGCATTTTATCGCTTCCAGCGCTATGCGCGCCGCTTTCCAAGGCAGGCCGGTCGGAACCGGCCAAATGCGAAAGAGATACGACATGAAGGCCGATACCCATCCCGACTACCACATGATCACGGTGCAGATGACGGACGGCACCACCTTCCAGACCCGTTCGACCTGGGGCAGCGAAGGCGATACGCTGGTTCTCGACATCGATCCGACCTCGCACCCGGCCTGGACCGGCGGCAAGGCCCAGATTCAGGACGGCGGCCGCGTGGCGCAGTTCAACAAGCGTTTCGGCGGTCTCTCGCTCACCAAGAAGTGAGCGCAGGCCCGCAAACGCGGGCCTCATCGCCAAAACGAAAAAGGCGGCCTTTACGGGCCGCCTTTTTTGATTCCTAAAGGGTGTGGAGAGCGGGCTCTCAGCCGTCCAGGCCGTAGTCCATCAGATCGTGCCATGCGGTCTGTTCCGCTGGCACCGCCCGCAGGAATTCCATGCCCGCGGCCTGGCCCCGGATCCAGCGGACAACCGCAGGAAGCATCGAATCGTCGCTCAGGCCGATGGAGATGAAGGCGCCTTGGCGCAGTCCGTCACCGTCAGTCTGCACGCAGCATCCGTGAAGCGAGATGTCGGCAAGAAGCACTGGCAGGCGCCGTCCCTGGGAGGTTTCCAGTATGGCTTCGAAATGTGTGGTGTGGCGGCGTTCGCGGCGGCGGTCGTCGAGTGTGTCCTGCTGCGCGGCATAGAGCCGTCCGATGGGTGCGTTCATTTTGCTTTTGTCCTTGGCGTCCCGATGGATTGCCCGCCATTGTCTGCCTGCAATCGTTAACCGGCGTTCACAAGACAACCTTGATATTCCGGTAACCCTGTTTTCTGCCGGGATGACGATTGCGTTTCGATTGCAAAAAACTAGGCTGGCGCGAAGTGCGTAGCGGGATGGCGGGGCGCACGATGGCCGCCGGGCCTGTGGAATTAGGGCGCTGGCGGCGTCGACGTATCGAAGGAGCCGCAACAGGCTTCGAACAGGAGAAGCGTAATGATCCGAACTGCCCGAATCGCTGCCGCATGTGTTCTTGCCCTGTCCGCGTCCGTCTCGCTGGCGGCCGATGAACCGGCCGGTGGAGAGGGGAAGACGGTCCATGCCACCGTGATCGGTCTCGACGGCAATGCGATGGGCATGATCACCTTGCAGCAGACGCCTGCGGGCGTGTTGCTGTCTACCGATCTCAAGGGGCTGCCGCAGGGCGAGCATGGTTTCCACTTCCACGAGAAGGGCGTGTGTGACCCGGCTGCCAAGTTCAAGACGTCGGGCGGTCACTTCGCCGCCGGTATGCCCGAGCACGGCCTGATGGTCATGGACGGGCCGCACGGCGGCGATATGCCCAACCAGTATGTGGGGCCGGACGGGGTGCTCAAGACGCAAGTCCTCAACACCGGCGTCACACTGACGCCCGGGCCGAAGTCGCTGCTTGATGCGGATGGTTCGGCACTGGTGATCCATGCCGGGCAGGACGATTATACCAGCCAGCCTTCGGGCAATGCGGGCGGCCGTATCGCCTGCGCGGTGATCAGCGCCGGGGAATGACCGGCGGGGCTGGCCGGGCCCTGGCAGGGCTGGGCCTAGCCCCAGCCCCAGGGGCGTTCGCGATACCACTGCGTGATGACGTACTTGCGGCCCGCCCGCACTTTCATCGCGTGGTGGAGCGTGGCGCCGTTCAGGGTGCCGTCCAGGCTGCGGTTGTTCCAGGCCACCAGTTTGCCGCATTCCGGCTGGATCGTCTTGTTGATCACCTTGAAGCGCGTGGCGCCGCCTGCTTCCACGTCGTTCAGGTAGATCATGAAGGTCCACGAGCGCTGCCCGGCCACAGAGCAATAGGTGTCGTAGTCCGCGCTGCCGGGCTCGAAATAGTCGGTATGGGCCTTGAATTCCTGTCCCACTTCGTAACGCTGGCCCTGCAGCGGTTCGGCGTGGGCCTGATCGAGCCCGGACAGCCGTGCGATTTTCAGGGCAAGTGCGGCAACTATGGGCGTTTCGGGAGAAAGGTCGCAGGTTGAGCTGGTGCGGAAGGCATTGTCCCCGTTGCTGTCGGCAACGGTGGAGGGGCGGTGCTGCGCCTCGATCAGCCGGACGAGCGTGCTGCATTCATCGCGCGAGAGAAAGTCGCGCACGATGAAAAGATCGAGCTGTGAGGAAGGGAAGCGCTGCACGCCTGGATGCGAAAGCAAATGAGCCGCCGGTGATTCGCCAAGTTCGGTCATGGGGGCTTCATAGACGCGGCGCGGTTGCGGGAAAATTGCACGAGTTGGGGGATGAACCGATTTTTTGCTTTGCAAGACGTGCCGCCTTGTGCAAAGGCGCGCTCCCGCACCGGTCGCCGCGCATGGCGGCCTTGAGGGTGCTTTTCGCACGGGCATGAAAGCCGGTGCGCAGTGTGGCGATCGTAGCTCAGTTGGTTAGAGCGCCGGTTTGTGGTACCGGAGGTCGTGGGTTCGAACCCCATCGATCGCCCCATTTTCTTCCGATCAGGCAGCAGATTTGCGCAAGGGGCGCTGGGAGTGTCCCGGAGCTGGCGCAATTTGCAGGTGACAAGCGGCAGCCTTTGCTGTTGAGGCACTTGCTCCGCTCGTTAGGGACTTTAGAAGCGCGCCTGTCATGCACGGATTTGCCAACCCGGCCCGTTTTCTCCGCATCGCCCGCTGGCTGATGCCGCTTTGCATGGCTGCGGGAATCGCCGTGGCCGCAGGCGCGCTGGGCTGGGGGCTGTTCGAGGCTCCGGCCGAGAAGCTGCAGGGCGAGACGGTGCGAATCGTCTATCTGCACGTTCCGGCGGCCTGGCTGGGCATGGCCGGCTGGATGGGGATTGCCGCCGCCAGTTTTTCTGAACTCGTCTGGCGCCATCCGCTTGCGGGAATTGCCGCCCGTGCCTGCGCGGTGCCGGGGGCGCTGTTTACCGCCGTGTGCCTCATCACCGGATCGCTCTGGGGGCGTCCCGCCTGGGGCACCTGGTGGGTCTGGGACGGGCGGCTGACCAGCATGCTGGTGCTGCTGTTTCTCTATTTCGGCTGGATGGCGCTGTCGCAAGCGAGCGCGGCGTCGGACGGCGGACAGAACAAGGCGCCTGCGATCTTCGGGCTGGTGGGCGCCGTCAACATTCCGATCATCCACTATTCGGTGACCTGGTGGAACAGCCTGCACCAGCCGCCCAGCATCACCATGGGCACGTCAGCGATGTCCGCTGATTTCCTGATGCCGTTGCTGGCGGCCATGCTGGGCTTCACGCTGATTTTCGCAGGTGTAGTGCTGGCGCGGATGCGCGCGATTCTGGCGGATCAGCAGGCCGAGGCCCGGTTGCGCCGCAAGGCCCTCAGCGAAGCGGTTTTCCAGTAATGTGCGAAGGGGAATTCTGACTATGCGCGAAGCGTTGGATCCCTGGACATTCGTGGTGGCTTCCTATGCCATCGGCATTGGGGCGACCGCGGCGATGATCGCATGGTCGCTGCTGTCGATGAAGCGCGCGGAAAAGCGCCGCGAGGAAGCGAGAAAGCGCTGACAATGGCAATCAAGGCAAAGCATCAGCGGCTCGTTCTGCTCGTGATCGCACTGGTTGTGCTGATGGGCGCCGGGCTGCTGGCAGCCTGGGCGCTGCGCAATCAGGCGAGCTATTTCTACGTTCCCAGCGAGATCGTGGCCAGTCCGCCCGCGCCGGACCGCGCCGTGCGTCTGGGCGGCATGGTCGAGAAAGGATCGATCAAGACCGCGCCCGACGGCGTGACCATCGCGTTCGTGGTGCAGGACGGCAAGGCGCGCGTGCCGGTGACCTTCAAGGGCATTGTGCCTTCGCTCTTCGTCGAAGGGTCGGGCGTTGTCGCGGAAGGCAAGATGCAGGCGGACGGCACGTTCGTGGCCGACAACCTGCTGGCCAAGCATGACGAGAATTATGTGCCGCGCGAAATGCAGAACATGACGGCCGATCAGGCCAAGCAAGTGGTGGCCGACACCCAATGATCGCCGAACTCGGTCTCGCTGCCCTGTGGATGGCCGCAGCGCTGGCGGCGCTGCAGCTTGTGGCAGGCGCGTTCGGGCTGACGCGGCGCGGGGCGGCGCTCGGCGCGGCGGT